>QFQP01000030.1 GCA_003243425.1 Archangium gephyra
GCGCGCTCTCGGCGGTGGCGCGGTTGAAGTCCTTGCTCTCGCCGCGGAGCATTCGCGGGAGCCGGAAGGCGCCGCCGACTTTGTCGATGTTCCGCTCGTCGTAGACCTGAAAGAGCGCGTCCTGTTGCTGCGCGTCGGTGAGCGGGCGGAGCTCGATCTTCGCGCGGCCGCCGTCGCCGGTGCCCGAGCCGTCTGCCTCGAGGATGAGGATCTTGTGGAAGTTCGCCTTGCCCTTGAGGTTCTCCTCGATGAACCGCTCTATGCGCGGCACCGACGCGTCGGAGAGCCGGCCGCCGGAGACCAGGAGTGCCATCGGCGGGACGCTCTTGTTCTCGAAGTAGAGGTAGTTGACCTCCTCCATCTGGCGCGAGCCGAGGACCGAGAGGAGAGTGCCGACCCAACGCGGCACTCCGTAGGGCGACCGCGGAGAGTGGATCGCGAAGTGGAGCAGCTCGGTGGCCGGGCCATCGGTCGCGTCGGCGATCTTGAGCGATGCGACGTCAGGGAAGACGGCGCCAGTGTTGCGCGAAATGACGCGCGGGTCGCCGAAGGACTTGAAGAAGGCGCGCTCGGCTCCCTGGATCTGCACATACCGGCGCAGGCGTCGGCGAGCGGAGACCGTGTCGAAGGTGACTGGCGAAACGCGGACGCGCTCCTTGACCTCGACTGGGTCGCGGTCGAGCGGGAGGAGTCGCACGGTGTACGAGGGGACGTAGACGAAGCGGGCGAGGTCGCCCTTTCCGTCGCGGAGCACCTCCCAGAACGCGTTGCCGGTGACCTCGAGGTCCTGGCGAGTCCGACGGCGCAGGTCGACGAAGGAGTGGTCGAAGCAGGCAAAGTCGAAGAAGGCCTCGAGGCGCGCTCGCTCGACGCGCGAGTGCTGGCGGAGTTCGTCGAAGCGTGCGTTCGCCTCGTCAACCGTGGGCGTGACGCTGGTCGTCGCGTCGAGGGTGCCGGCATCATGCGCGGCCAGGCGCTCGAGCATCAGTGTGTCGCGGACCTTCTCGCGGGCTTCCTCTGCCTCGAAGTCGATGACCGGGTCGAAGCGGAAGCCGAAGCCGTCGATGTTGGTCGCGTACGCGTCGACGTTCTGGCGGAGCGAGTTCGAGTGTTCGACGAGCAGACACATCGCTTCCGGGTCGTAGGGAGGCGCGAGCGCTCCTGCGTCCGCGAAGGCAGACGACTGTTCTCCGCCACCGCGGCTCGCTGGGTCATCAACGCGCGCGCCTACGACGACCGCCTTGAGGAGGGTCTGCACGCGCTCTTCGCCGAGCGGAAGCATCTCGGTCGGCGTCACGCAGCACTCCCCATGATGGGGTCAAAGGCGCTGGACTCAGCTCCGGGGGACCTCCTCAACCGCCCGCGGTAGGTTCCGCGGAATGTCGTCTCGCCCCAAGACTCTGATCACCGACTTCCGCCACCTCCCCGAGGTCGACTCCGACGAACTCGAGCGGGGCCGCTCGCTGCCGGCGTTCCTCGCATCCATCGTCATGATCGCCTCCATGGAGGGTTCAGAGGCGCGGGTCCGCAGCCCGATTCGTTGTCGATGTCGTCCAAAGCGACGCGCATGCACTGGCGCGATCCTGATCGCTCGCCACGTCGGTCACTCCGAGGTGGAGTGGCAGTGTTCCGACTGCGAGTTCAACGGCGTCATCACGCATTGGGAGGGGTCGTCGGCCGACTTCACCGAACAGACCCCGGTGCAGAACGTCGAGGTCGTGGCACCTGAGCTGCCGCGCAACCGAGTTTCTTCATCGCTGGCGGGCCGATGGCGCATCGAGGAGATGGAGGTCTGGGGCAAGGACGCCATCGACCTGATGGGCCCGGGATACATCGAGTTCGCGAAGCACGGCGGCTCGGTCCGGTTCATCGCGATCGAAGGAGGCCTCGACTGCCGGTACGCCGAGGCGGAAGGCCGCCCATCTGTCGAGTTCTCGTGGTCGGGGGTCGACGATCGCGATGATGCCTGCGGACGCGGCGTCGCAAGCCTTGAGGCAGACGGCTCCCTCGTTGGTCGCATCTTCATCCACTGCGGAGACGACTCGGCCTTCACGGCGCGGCGGTTTGAGGAACCGCTGAAGCCGAGCAGCCGACGACTTCAGTGACTCATCTCCCCTGCCACGGCGCACCGGGGAGCCGCTCAATCAACTCGCGGAGGACGAGCTCGTAGGCGTCGTCGAAGGTCCACGTCTGGCCCGTGGCAAGCAACGGGGTCATGTCGGCGGTGAAGACCGGGTCGGACTTCTTGGCGTGCAGGTTCTGCTCGAAGAGGGCTCGGCTGATGCTGGCCTCTTCCGCGGCCATGTATTTCGAGAAGGCCTCGACCACCCGAGCCGGCGAGACGCCCTCTCGCTTCAAGGCAAGCGCGAGGTCGAAGAGGTCGCGGCCCTTCTTGCGCTGGTACAGGGCGCGCAACTTCGTGCCGAGCAGCTCATCGAGCTCATACGTGCGCAGGCCCGCGACGCCCGAGAACCAACGCGACGTCACCTCGAAGCGATGCTCCTTGAGCCCGAACACCGTGAAGTGCTCGCGAGTGTTGATCTCCACCTTCAGCTTCAGCCGAACCGGAGGAAGGTCCTCTGACTCAAAGCGGTAGCTCAGCGTGACGCGGCCTTCGGACTGCTTCCACTTCGGCTGCCCCAGCCAACCGTCGAGCGCCTCGTGGATCGCGTCGAGCACTGCGCCGATCCCGCCCTCATGGGTCTGCACCAGGTCGATGTCCTCGGAGTATCGGGCGGCGGGGCGCAGGTGGAGCTTGTAGAGCGCGGTCCCTCCGCGGAACGCGAGGGCGTTCGCGATGGTCGGCCGAGAGAACAGCTCCACCAACGCTCTGGAGATGACGAGGTCCTGCTCCACCTGTCGGTCGGCCACCCAGGGAGCGTGCGCGCGCCACTCGGTGATGAAGTCTTTGGGGATCACGCGTCAGCCTCCACGTCGACGTTGGCCGACAGCTTCCATCGTTGGGCACGGGGGGCGCCCGTTGCAGTGCTGGACCTCGCGAGCCGCGCGCTGTGCGCGTGCTCCTTCACGAACGGGAGCAGGACGTCGGCGAGCGCACCGTGCGCGGTGCGGTCGAGCAGATACCCGAGCCGTTGAGCCCACACGACTGGACTCGCCTGCGCCGCGGCAACGAGCTTCGCCGGGTCGAGCCCCTCGGCGAGTTCATCGAGAACGCCCGCGACGTTGTCGAGGCCGCCGCACTGGTCCGCGTAGCCGACCAACTCGAGCGCCGTTGCCTCGGGGGACGCGACGCGAAGTGGGCCGCGAGGAGTGTTCTTCTCAATGACCGGGGTCTGCGATGCGTCCTTTCTCGCGACGAACTGCACCCGTACCGCGCCGCACTCGATGGCGCGCCGGTTGGCGCTGAGCATGACCTGGAAGGCCTGCGGCCGCTGGTGAGCGGCGCCGTGCAGCTCGGCCGCGCTGAGGAGCGCCACGTAGTACGGCTCGCCCAGGTGGTTCATCAACTGGGGGATGAACTGCTCGGCCGGGAGGCACCCTAGGCGACGGAACTCGGGCGGCACGACGACGTAGAAACCGCGGTGTGGAAGCGCGACGTGCCCCTTCTTCTGAAGGCGAAGGAGCGCCGCACGGACGGCAACAACCGACCCGCCGAGCGCGGCAACGGCATCGGTCAAAGTGAAGTGAAACCGGCCACTTGCAGTGAGGCTGGTGATGTAATCCGAGGCCTTCATGATGGTTCGTTGCGCTCAGAAACTAACGTGATTCGTTCGTTCTCGCTAGCGATGGTTCTCCTCAAACACCGCGAGTTCGGACCGGTCGCGCGTGCGGCCCACGTCGAAGCCGGCGACCAGCCGACCTTCCGGAGCGCGCATGGAAGTCGGGTCGTCGACCATCACCATGTCATCGGTCGTGCACGGCAGGATGAGCTCGTATGGGAAGAAGCTGTACGTCTCGTCGACGAAGCGCCCCTCAAACTCCTGCTGGAAGTCGTCGAGCGGGAGCGAGTCGAGCTGCTCGATGAGCGTCGGCCGCTGCGTCGGCTGATCTCTGAGAACCGGAAGCAAAATGGCTATGTGCTCGCTGAGAGCCAGCGTGTCTGCTTCGGGAACCGCGGAGGGCGGCGGCGTGCGGTCGTTATCGCGCTCAATCGGGCCCAGAGTGTCTCACCTGACGACTTCAGGGTCGGCGGGACCGTCGGCCACGGCATGAGGCCAGAGGCCGAGTAGGGTTGCGCCGTGCTACCTTGAGCGCGCCTGTCAGCCAGAGGAGGCTAGCCAATGCAGATACTCGTAGCTGTCGCGTCTGTGTTCCTGACGCAAGGCCCCGGCGTTGCTAGCTCAAAGCTCACCCCCGCAGGTCGAGCTTGCGCCGAAGCTCGCTATTCGCCGGACCGAGGAACCAAGGAAGCGGCCCCCTTGTGCAGAAAGGCCTGCGACGCGGGAGACGCTTACGGGTGCATGCTCTGGGGTGTGCTGCTGCAGGATGGCGACGGGATCGCCCAGGATCTCCCGGCCGCTGCGCGGTCATTCTTGAGCGCGTGCGACAAGGGGCTCGCCGACGGGTGCTCTCTTTACGCGGCGGCACTCTCGAACGGGGTCGGGCTCGCGAAAGACAAGAAGAAGGCCGCTGTATTTCTTCAGCGGGCCTGCGATGCCGGAAGCGGATCCGGATGCTACGCCCTTGCGACACTTCACGTTGCAGGCGAGGGCGTGAAGCGCGATGACGCGGCTGCTGCACGCCTCCTTCGACGTGGCTGTGATCTCGGTGACACCTTCGGCTGCTTCTACCTAGGCCGAGCACTGGTGCGGGGAGATGGAGTCCCGGTCGACAAGAAACAGGGGATGGAACTCATGGTGAAGGCGTGCGCCAAGGAGAATCCGCCTCCGCAGTGCGCAGATGAAAATTTCGCCCGCTAACAGCAACTGAACTCGTCAGTGGCTCGGCACGATCAGGAAGCTGCTTGGCAAACGCGAAGCACCGGCCTTGGCGTTGCGGTTCGTGACCAGGCTATTGAACTCAAGGCGTAGCCCCTCAATGGTCTTCGCCTGCGCCTCATAGGAACCGACCCAGCCCTCTCGTGTCTCGACCAGTTTTAGACACTGCTCCCGCAGTGCCGACCAACGAGAGAACTGAGGCTCGGGCAATCGGTTGCCTTTCGCGTGAGAAACAAGCTCCTTCAACTCGATGTCGCACTTGTCGAGTTGGGCGTCAGTCGCCTCAATGATCTTCTTCGTCTCCTGAGCCTTCGCCAAGGCGTTGTTGTAATTCTGCTGCTTCGCGCTGAGCTGTTGGTCCAGCGCGGCAATTTCAGCGTAGTCAGACCTGTAGACGACTTTGTGAATCTCTGGCCAGCACTGGGTCCCGAAGCAGGAGCCGATCGCGCAGAGGACCAGAGTGACGCCGAACCCTCGGAGCTTGGCAGAGTCGTCTTCGGTCATTCGCGGTCTCCATCGATGGGACCGCATTGTCTCACGCAACCTTGCGCGCTGTCAGGCAGTGGTTGAGTCGAATCAGCAAGCATGCGCTGCGCCTCCGAATGAAGTGCGATGGCGCGGCCGACGCCCTCGGCCTGAGCGTGAGTGGTTGCTCCCCGTTTTCCTGCCAACCGCGGCACCTTCCACTCGATTGATGCGAGCGATCTCTCAAACATCATGTTCTCGGGAGGAATGGCCATCCGCAGTTTGCCAGTGCCGCGCTCGACCTTGATGATCGCGTCGAGTTCATGAGGGTTGGCACATTGGCCGACGACAACTCCACGCGGAGGTTCTCGAGCGCCCTCGTGCCCTTCGCCAAGCTCGTCTCGCCAGGTCGAGCAGCGAAGTCAGCGACGAGCGCCGCCTTGCTACGCCAGCCGTCGCGCCGACCTGCCTTCCGGCTGGCAGCGAGCATGAGCAACTGGGTGAACAGCACGTCGCTCTGCTTGAAGCCGTCGAACTCGTGACCGTTGATGGTCACGACGTGCCGCTCGGGGCGCGTCGAGAAGCCGATGTGCACGAAGTCGAGGTCGAGTTCTGGGTGCTCGCGAGAACTCGCTCTCGCGCGGTACCCAGGGTCGAGCCCGTCGAGGGCTCGGACCAACCCAAGTTGAGCGCCCGTCGCTTCGCCCAACTGCAGTGCGACGATTCGCTCGTCCGGCGTGAACACCGGAGGAGCGTCGGCGACGAGCACTACGAGCGCGGACGCCAAGAGCTGCGACTTGAGCCCTCGGCACAACAGCTCCGCACCGGCCACACGACGGCACAACCACACGACCGCGACCTCGAGCCCGCGACGACGGAGCAACCCCACAGGCACGAAGGGGCGTGGCACCGCGGCGTCCAGCGGCACGAGGCCGTTCGCCGGCCCGAGCGCGCGGAACACGGCGCCGGCGGTCGTCTCGATCCACTCCGCTTCCTCACGCGCAACCCACGCGCGCCCACGGAAGCAGGCTGGCTCCGCCACGCACGAAACGGCGAGCTCTCCGTCTCGCAGCCCCGCCTCGATGTTGGGCTCGACGCCGCACTCGCAACCCGGAGCCTCGCAGTCGACGCCCGCGTACGTGAACCACCCGGTGGCGATCAGGTCCTCTGGACTCGCCCCGAGCCCGCGCGCCTCCGCCCAGCTCAGCCGCGGTCGCTCAGTGCGCTGCAGCTTGGACAGCACCGCCTGCCACAACCGTTCGTCGGAGGTTTGCATCGAAGCCCCACAGGCGCAGGTGCCGCCGGATGATCCGATCGCGCGGCGTGTCGTTCAGGTTGGACGAGTTCGGGTTGAAGAGGCTCACCGTCCGCGTCCTCGATCGCCCGCGCCCTTCGAAGGCGAACCGCAGCTGCGCCCCCACGACGGTGTCGTGGTCGAGATCGATGCCGAAGCGACGAATCGCCTCGTGCACGGAGGGCAGCGCGACCTCGGTCTTGAAGTCGAGCGTGACGTGCTTCACCTCGCCCTCGGCCGGCCGAATGAAGAGCTTCTTGACCGTCACGCCAACCAGGCCGGAGCCAAGGACCGGCGGGAAGCGGAACGCCTCATCCCCGAGCGGGCGGAACGAGAACCGCGGGGAGGAGCGCGCGTCGAAGAAGTAGAGTTCGTCCTGAAGGATGTGCTCCGCGAAGAGGTCCCGCAGCTTCTCGCGCTCCGCCTTGCGACGAGCCTTCACCATCAGCACGTTCGTCTCGTAGTGGAACACCGCCGAGAGCCGAACGACGTCGCGCTCCCACATCGGCTCGAGGTCATCGTCGTCGGTGAACCAAACCGTCGGCGTCAGCTCATCCTCGTGGAAGACGAAGAGCGCGAACTTCTCGTCGTTTGCGAAGTCCTCCACTTTGCAGCGCGGGCCGAACTCGGTGTTCCGCAGAGAGGCTCGCATCGCGTCGCGGAGCGCGGCCTTGGCCTTCGCGCTCGGTTTCGGTACCACCGGGTAGCGGCCGGCGTACTCCTTCAGGTGCTCGAGCGAGTCGACGAGCCAACCCTGGTGGAGTTGGAGGAACGCAGCCGGCGCCGCGACGAAGAGCCTCAGCGCGAGGTCCGACGAAGACCAGGTGCGGCTCTCCGCGAGCAAGGGCGAACGCGCCCACGTCTGCTCCGCGAGTTCGCCGAGGCGATCGCGCGCGTCCGACACCGAGAGGTCGTTCACGGGAAGCAACGCCGTCTCGAGCCGCAAGCGGTCGGCCGCCGAGAGGCTGAGCCAGGCGCGGTACATCTGCTCCCACGGCTTGCCAATACCGTCGAGGCGGGATCCGCCGCGGCCCACGAACACAGGTCGGCGAGCGCAGCGGGAGTGAGGTGGCGGAAGAACGGCTTTGGACTCCATTCGCGATGACTCATGGGGCTCTCGGCGTTGAGTGTTTAGTGAACGGCAGACAATGAGGACGTGGTGAGGCGATGACCGCGGGCGACCCGGCGTCTCGGAAGAGGGAGCGCTGAGGGTCGGAGGCGTCGACGACGAGCTTCAGGTCGAGCAGCCGAATGCGCATCGCGGTGTTCGAGACGTTGTCGAAGCTGCCCGTCGCGATGACCTGGGCCGCGACGTCGATGAAGGTCGGGTCTGGCACGCCGGAGCGAAGGCGCTCCTGAATGCCCTCCCAGGTCGGGAGACGCCCGCTGAACGCGTCTTGAACCGCCGTGCGTACGAGCTTCGACGGCATCAAGAGGCAAGCCGCGAACTGGCCAGCTGTGGCTCCACGAACTCAGAGAGGTCGAACAGCGCGCTGTCTTCGGGATGCGCGGCGAGGTGAGGCCGGTGAAGCACCCAGTGGCCAACCTCATGGGCGAGCGTGAAGGCAAAGCGCCCAGGGTTCGGCTCGAGAGACTGGTCGACGTAGACGCGCCGCTGGTCGACGACGGTCGCCCCCAGCACGTCTGGGTTCCCGAGGAGCCCTTTCAGATCGATCACCGCGAGGTCGAGCCCGAGCACACGCTCGATGACGAAGTCGACATCGACGGCCCCACTGAGCCCGCCGTGTGCATTCGAATACTGAGCCAGCAGCTCGTCGGCAGAGCGCTCGATCTCTTTCAGCGGAAGGAACGGCACCTGGACGGGTCTCACGACTTCCCTCCCCTGCTCGCGAGGAGCGCCATCAGGTCGCTGCCGCTGAAGCCCTGCGCGCTCACCGTGCGCAGAAAGGTGGTGAGCGCCGGATCCGCGACGAGGCTGTCCTCGATGTCCTCAGGCACGCGCCCCGCGAGCAGCATGAGCTCATGGATGAGCGCCGACGATGATGTCCCGAGTGCATCGCACCGAGCCGTCTCTCATTCCTTCAGTATGTGCAGCCGAGGTAAACGACAGCACGAGTCGCGCCGAACGAGCAAGGCCAGTCGAAACTCAACTGAGTTGAGAACACCGTAGAGAAATGAATCCTCGCGGGCGCAGACCGACGCGGCGACGTTGCTGTGAATGCCGGCGCTGGTATCGACCTTCGGCATCGACGGCGCTCACCCAAATGACGTGCGGCAAGCCCTGTCGGCTTCGACGTCGACGGAAGCAGGTGTCCGAGCGCTACGTGAGCATCGGTGGCGCCGCAGATGCCATCAGCGATCCGCTTGAGCTTCTTCAGGACGTCATTCGCTGGCTCGCGAAGGAACTCCGCGTCGGACGAACAGAACGTCACGCGCGACTGCTGATTCGACGACTCGAAGCGCTTCGCGCCGAGGCGGGCAGAGCACTCTGAGCGGCGTTTCTCGTTCGTCGATCCTCAACAGCGAACGAGCACACGCGTCACCGAGAAATGGGCCACATAGTTGACATAATCTTCGCTATGCGACGCCGATCGTCGAAGTAGTTTTCAGAATACAGCGAACGCCCGCCGTCGCGCAAGCTCGAAGCGGCCTCGAAGCGTCTCCATCGACGCGACACGTCTGGCCAGCACTTCGCTTCCCTGCGGCGTGTCCGCGTCGCGTTGCCTTAACGAACGTGAACAACTCCTCATCCGGACGTGCACGAACCGCGGGAGCGATCGCAGCGACCAGAGGCACAGTGTGCATCGGCGTCGCACGCCACGCAGAGCCCACCCGCGCAGATCGACCGGGCACCGGAACAATCGTCTGGGTCGCGACACGCGACGCATCGGTCGGGCCCGAATTCGTCGCGGCACTCACGCGGGTACAACTGCGAATCACACTGACTGTCTTCGGTGCACGCGACCATGCAACGGCCACGTTCGACGTCGCACAGCCCACCCGCACACTCCGAGTTCGCAGTGCAGTCGACGCAGCGACCTTCGAGGCATCGTTGCGTCGCCTCGCAACCGCACGCGCCAGTCGATCCACCGTCACGCGAACCGAGCCGCAGCTCGCCCGCGCACGACGTGAGCAACAACAGCAACGTGAAGAGACGTGAACTCATGGCGTGATGAGACGTTCGGCGACGTCGCGACCATACCCGTCGGGGTACTCGCCGAGGTACTCGCGCGCCGCGGCAGCACCACGCTCACTGCCGAGCTTCTCGAGCAGGCGCAGCTCCTCGACCGCGGCCGCTTCATCGAGCGCGCTCTTCGGGAACGCGCGGCGAAGTTCACGGAACGCGCGCGCGGCTTCTTCAGACTTGCCGCTCTGCTTCAGCTCCATCGCCGAGCCGTACAACGCGTTCATGCGGCTGAGCGGAGAGACCTCGTCGCGCTTCGGCGCCGGCACCTCAGGCGGCTTCTTCGGTTCCGGCACAACCGGCGGCGCAGCACACGGCAAACTCTTCACTTCGCCGGCCTTCACTTCGGTCGCCGAGTCACCCGACGTCACCAGCACCACGCCTTCGACCACCTTCACCGCCACCGAGCCATCGAGACACGTGACCGACGGTGGTTCGACATCGACGGTGAACTGCGTGCCACGAACCTCCACGCGCGCGCGCCGCGTCTCCACCACGAACGTCTCGTCGGCGTTCAGCTTCGCGACCTTCGCGTCGAAGTGCCCTCGCGCCAGCTCGAAATTGCGGTGTCGACCGAGCCCGTGAATGCCGAACTCACTGCGAGCACCAATGGCGACGATGGAGCCTTCCGGAAAGCGAAGCGTGAGCGAGCCACCTTCATCGGTCTTCACCCGCTGCCCGGCTTCGAGCACCGCGCCGCTCGCCACACCCTGCGCACGCGTCGACGTGACGTCAGACACCGCACCAGACGCTTCGACGACTGCGAGCGCCTCTGGTGCTGACGACGACGAGCGCCACAACACTGCCACCAGCACAAACGCAGCGGCCGCGGCGAACACCACCGCCACACGCGCGTGGCGCCGCGTCGACTGCAACTGACCTCGCGCTGCCAGGGCTTGCTCCACGGCATCGAAAGACGCATCGAACTCTTCGGTCGTCAGCGGCGCTTCTTCGGCGCCACGCGGCGGCGCGAGTCGTCGAGCGAACGATCCATCGGTCGGTCGGTTCACGACGGCACCTCCCACTGGGACATGGCCTGCGCGAGCTCGGGGTCCCGCTCGAGACACGCGCGTACTTCTTTCCTCGCCCGCGACACCCGGCTCTGCGCGGCCACCGGGGTGATCTCCAGCGCATGCGCGAGTTCTTCCAACGACAACCCGTGTACGTCGAACATCAACCAGGCCGTCACCTTGTCCTGGTCGAGTTCTGCGAGGCGGCTGCGCACACGCGCCACCAGGTTCGAGGTCACCGACGCACGTTCCGCAGACTGTGCGCCTGCGACGTCGTGACCTTCTTCGCCGAGGCCTTCGAACAACCGCGCTTCGAGGCTGCGCCGACGCAACCGTTTGTAGACGACGTGCGCGGCGATGCGGTCGACCCAGGTGTTGAGACTGCAGTCACCACGAAACGAGTCGATGCTGGTGACCAGCTCGATGAGCACCAGCTGAAGAAGATCTGCATCGTCGGGCGTCGCGCGGCGCAGCAACCGACGAATGGCCGCCTTGGCGCGCGGGCCGGCACGACGCACCAGTGCATCGGCGCTGCGGCGATCTCCACCGCGCACGGCCGCCACCAACGCGCCGTCGTCATCGTGCGGCACGAGCTGGAGGTGCGACCGGCCTGAATCCATGAGTCCCGGGTGCTGTACCGCGAGCGAAAAGAATCAGGCAGCACTTCAGAAGCGCCAGCCCGCACCGAGCCGGAGCGCGCCTTGAACCGCCGCGATTCCGGCGACTTCGACGTCGTCGATGAACAGCTGCGTGGGCCCCGAAAACGTCGGGCCACCGGTGAGCGTGAAATCGAACCGACCCGCACGCAATGCCAGCCCCGCTTCGACGCCGCCCGTGCCTGTCCACCTCGACACGGTCTGCGTGCCGCGCGCCGCGGCGATCAACACCGTGCCGCCGCCAGCACGCAGCGTGAAGCCCAGCGGAATCGCCCACGGAAAGATGCGCACGTCGGCGATAGCCAGCACGCGCAGCTCGAGGTGCGACGCCGAGGTCGTCGAAACCGGGCCTGCCCCGAAGGTCGCCTGCGCGCCGAGACACAGCCACTCGAGCACGCAGTACGCACCGTCGACGCCGCCACCGCCGAGCAACTGCGGCAACCGACCAACGGTGTGCACGGCCAGAAAGCCGCGCGTCACGCTCGTCGACGGAATCGGCTCAGGCGTGCGAACCACCGTCTCCACCGGAGCTCGTTCAACGTTTGGCGTCGGCGGTTCGACCACCACGCCGGCATCGACTGGCTCGGGCTCGACGATCACGCCGGCGTCGACTGGCGCGACCCACGCCACGAAGTCGCTTTCAGACAGCGGCACGACTTCGAGCATCGGCGGGTCGGCGACGGCAGTTTCGGCGCGCCACTGCGGCATCATCGCCGCCACCGCGAAACCGAGCGTCTTCGCCCGTTCGTTGAGCGGGTCCTTCGCGCCGAACTCCACGGTGCGTGAGGTCCACGATTCGGGCTTGAGCGCGGCACGAATCACCGCGCGTCGCGGCGTTTCCCAACGAATCTCGACGACCGGGTGCGTTCGCGAGAGCTCGGTCAGAAGTTCCGGCGGCGAGTCACCCAACACGCGCGGCTGCAGGTTCACCAGGGACGGGTCGAGCGAGCGCGACAAGGTATCGAGCAACGTCGCGCGACCCGCGGTCGTCCCGTCCGAAAGCAGCAGAACCACGACGAGTGACACCGCCTGCACCGGTCTTTCTTTAGCCCGTGCCTGCTTTTTTTTCGTGAAGGAACAGACCTCTTCGAACCCGGACGAAGACGTCCTTCGACAGAGGAAACCATGTTCCGATTTGCTCCCATCGCCGTCGCGCTGACGTCACTCGCTGCCTTCGCCGGCCCCACCGTGACGCAGGTCAAAGACCTTCACTTCCTGGCGAAGGGCCTCGCGGGTCTGAAGATCGTCGGCCAGACCACGAAGCTCGAAGCGCGAGCTGACGGAGAGTCGCTGGTGCTGGTGGTGCCGCTCGATTCGGTCGACACCGGCATCGCGCTGCGAAACGAGCACATGACGCAGAAGTACCTCGACACGAAGACGCACCCGAACGCCGAACTCAAGGTCCCGCTCGCAGCGCTCAAGGAAGGAAAGAACCAGGCGGTGAAGGGCACGTTCACCTTGCGCGACAAGTCGAAGGAGGTCGACGTGCTCACCAGCGTCATCAAGAACGGCGATGCACTCGACGTCAGCGGTGTGTTCGACATCAACCTGAAGAACCACGACATCGACATTCCCAACTACCTCGGCGTGACGGTGAAGCCCGACGTGCAGGTCTCCGCGGCGTTCACCCTCAAGCCCTGAACGACGTCATGCGCGCGTGGCTCTGCATCGTGGTGTTGGTGGCTGGCTGCTACGTGCCGGAAGAAACGGCCGACAGTGGTGTCGTCGACGGCGGCGCTCCCATGGCCGACGGCGGTGGGCTGACGGGCGACGGGTTGCCGTGTGACGTCGACCAGCTCGTCGCCGACAACTGTCGTTCGTGTCACCGCGTGAACGGCTCGGCGCCGATGCCGCTGGTTTCACGTGTGCACTTCACCGCAGCAACGCCCTCGAACGCATCGACCTCGGTGGGAAGTCAGAGCGTCACTCGAATGAAGAGCGCGACGGCACCCATGCCTCCATCGGGGCAGTTGAGCGCCGCGCAGATTCAGGTGCTCGACGCGTGGGTCACCGCAGGCATGCCCGAAGGCACGTGCGGCACGGGTGATGCGGGCGTCGACCCGTTCGAAGTGCCTCCGCAGTGCACGAGCAACACCACGTGGACGCGTGGGAATTCAGGTTCGTCGCGCATGAACCCGGGGCGCGCGTGCTTGAGCTGCCACGCACAGGAAAACGACCCCGGGGACGAAGAAGCGCCCGAAGGCATCGGCGGCACGCTGTACCCGACTGCGCATGAACCCGATCTCTGCAACGGCTTGCCCGGCGCAGCGACGGTGGTGCTCACCGGCAGTGACGGTCGTGAATTTCGTTTGAGCGTCAACGACGTGGGCAACTTCCACATGTACCGGAACAACGCGCTGCTGCGGCCGTACACCGCGCGCGTCGAATTCGCAGGCCGCACGCGCCGCATGTCGACGCCGCAGATGTCTGGTGACTGCAACAGCTGCCACACCCAGGCGGGCACCAACGGTGCGCCCGGCCGAATTCTCGCGCCATGAATCGACTTCAATTCGTCGTCTTGCTGACGCTCGTGTCGAGCGGCAGTGCTCACGCGTACGGCTTCATGCTTCGTCACGACTACACGTCGTGCGCGTCGTGCCACGTGGACCCGTCTGGTGGCTCGGTGGTGACGCCGTACGGTCGCGCACAGGGCGAGCTGTTGCTGCGTTCCCGCTACGGCGCGCCGGCCGATGAAGACCCGGGCAAGAAGGCCGAGTTTCTGCTCGGGCTGCTCGCCGCTGCGCCCGAAGAGCTGATGCTGGGAGGTGACGTGCGGCTCGCGGTGTTGAGCCCGGGCATGAAGGGCGTTCGCGTATTCCCGATGCAGATCGACGTGGTGGGCGCGCTCAAGACGGGAAAGATGAGCGCCAGCGTGAGCCTCGGCCTGGGCAGCGCGGTGACGAGCGCGGCGAAGATCGTCGGCGAGCAGGTGCAGCTCATCTCTCGGCATCACTGGGTGGGTTACGCGCCCGATGAAGACCAGGCGTTCCTGCTGCGCGTCGGCCGCATTCCCCTGCCCTTCGGGTTGCGACTTCCGGAGCACACCATCTGGGCGCGCGCGGTGACGAAGACCGACACCAACGTCTCGCAACAGCACGGTGTTTCACTCGCGTATTCCGGGGAGCGTGTGCGCGGTGAGCTGATGGGCATCGTCGGCAATCTGCAGCTCTCTCCCGCCGCGTACCGCGAGCGCGGGTACTCCGGCTTTCTGGAGTTCATTCCCAACCATTGGATGACCGTGGGCGTGTCGAGCCTGGTGACCCACGCCGACAGTGACCTCTCGACGCCTCAGTTCTCGACGTTCCGCCACGCCCATGGCGCGTTCCTGCGCGCGAGCCCGTGGAAGCCGCTCGTCATCTCCGTCGAAGCAGACCTCACGAATCAAACGCGCAGAACGCTCGGAGGCCCAACGGGCTTCGTCGGCGTGGTGCAGGCCGACATCGAGCCGACGCAGGGTTTCCATCTGGTCGCCATGGGTGAAGTGCTGGTGACCGACTTCTCGAAGCCCGACGGCGTTGGGTTCGGTGGCTGGGGCGGCGTGTGGTGGTTCTTCGCGCCGCACAGTGACGTTCGGCTCGACGTCATCACGCGCCGAGAGACGGACGGAACGCTCAACGTGTCACTGCTGGGTCAGGTGCACGTCTTCTTATGACGCTCACCATCACGCTGGCGTTGGTGCTCTCCACGCCGAATTTCCCTGCGAAGGTCGCGACTGCTTCGGGCGGCGCAGCTCCCGCCTGTGCGCTCTGTCACGCTGGCGGAGTCACGGGTCGAGGCACCGTCACCACACCCTTCGGCGCGGCGATGCGACAACGCGGGCTGCTCGCCAATGACGACGCATCGTTCGACACCGCGTGGTCGGCGATGACTGGCGTCGACAGTGATTTAGACGGCGTGGCCGACGTGCAGGAGCTCGCCGCCGGCACCGACCCGAACGGCGCACAGGGCGGAGGTATCGCGGCCCCCGAGTACGGCTGCAGTCAGGGCCTCGGAGCGTCGCCGGTTCTCGCGCTGCTCACCGCGCTCACATTTCGCAGGCGTCGTTCGCGAGCTTGCGACATTCGACGCTGTAGTCGCCGCGTCTAAACACCCCCAATTTTCGTCACCAACTCAACAACCATCTCGACATGCAGCACGGGCTAACAACGGCGACACGCATCGGAGTCAGGATACATAATCAGTGCGAGAACGCGAACTCCGACACCGTGCCGCCGCCGACGCTCGGAGAATTCATCGAGTTGGTCGACCCGGAGCGCGGCGGCGCCGCGTGGAGTTCCGTCGCGGAGACAGCATCATCGGAGCCGAGGACTGCGAGTCGGGAACGAGCGAGCCGTGACGTACACTCAGCTGGGTTTGTGTGCCCTCACACGAACAAAGTCGCGCGAATCGTAGAGCGGACCGAAGGATCGCCAGTCGTACGGCAAAGTGAGCGGCATTCGCTCGTAGTCCGCCGCCTCGAAGCGGTAGACGTGCCGGAGGCGTTGGTGAAGCAGTGTCGGGTTGTCGCACCGCTCGAGCACGACGGACGTGCCTTCCTCGGAGACTCCCTGCTCCCACGCCCAGATCCAGACCTCGCGAGGTGCTCCAGAGCCCATGAGCGTCACTCTTGCCGAGCGTCGGTCCACGATTGATCCGAGCAGGCCAATCCGGCGGACGGGGAACATCCAGTACCGATCAGTCTCGACGATCTCTGCGGCGACACAGGGGAGCTGCGTCGCTGCGAACGCGCTGACAAGCGCCTCTTCGAACGGAGGGTCACCGGGCTTCGATGGTGCGAGCCCCCCCGGACTGAAAGGAAACGGGATCGCGCACGGCATTCTCACGTCGACCCAGATTTCCCCGTAGCTGAGCTTCGAGTTCGACGAGAAGCCGAAGGTCGCGCTCGAGACCCACGCCCTGTCGGGAGTCACGCCGTCGATGCGAAGCTCCCGAGAGCGAACAGCAGCGTGCGCCGCAGCGAGTACCGCCTCGCCCGACGTCTCTGCCTCGGGTGCTTCGAGCCAGATTCGAACCGAGTCGGTCCCCTCCGCGGGGCCAATAGACGCCACCCTTCGAGTGGACTTCGAGGCGGCACACACAGGCAACGACTTGAAGTTGACCGAAGCCCTCGACCTCGAGTTCCGCCACGTATTCCATCGGTCCAGTGTCCCTTCCCGAGACTCTGCGCACCAGCGTCGTCCCGCGCGCGGGACCACCGTGGCCTTTGGTGGGTCGCCCTGCGGCCTGCTCAGGCGTCGGCGCGCACGAGACTGAACGGCATCCCCCAACGCCCCGGACGTACTTAGAAGCGCGTCGTGCTCGAGACGCTCATCGAAGTCATCTATCCCGCAGGGAAGGGCTCCATTGGTCTGCGTGGCAACAGCGCGCCGCTCTCGTGGGAGGAAACGCGTCAGCCCGACGCCGTGAAGGGCGACGCCAATCTCTTCCGCCTCCTGGTCCCCGAAGGCGAGTTGCTGGAGTTGAAGATCGCCCGAGGCGACGACTGGTCGACCGGCCACAACTACATGGTGCACGCCGGCGATCACCTGCACCTCGAGCCGACGTTCGACCAACGCGCGGCGCGCATCGAAGCCGGGGTGATCATCGACGGGCTCACGTGCGACGTGTTGCTGCCGCCCGGCTACGACGAGCATCCGCACAAGCGCTACGCGGTGATCTACGCGCTCGACGCGCAGTCGCTGTGGGCAGCCTCCACGGACCCCTTTGGCGTGTGGGAGCTCGACACCACCGTCACCGAGCTCGCGCACCTCGCCGCGATCGACGATCTGATCGTCGTCGGCATCCACACGGCTGAAGGCCGCCTCGAGATGTTGAGCCCCGTGCCCGACGCGCAATACGGCGGTGGTCAAGGCCCCGCGTTCCTCGAGCGCGTGGTGACGAAGGTGATGCCGGAGATCGACGCGAAGTTCCGCACCCGACGCGAACGTGAGTCGACCGGCATTCTCGGCAGCTCGATGGGTGGGCTGTTCGCGTTCTTCGCGGCATGGACGCGCCCCGACGTGTTCGGCAAGGCAGCGTGCCTCTCGAGTTCGTTCTGGTGGGCCAATCGCTGGGCGGTGAAGCAGGTCACCCACAGCGCACTGCCTTCACCACGACCGTTGCTGTATCTCGACTCGGGCGCGGCGCGCAGTGAGCTCGATGAGCGTCATCGCGACGGCTACCACCACACGCGCTCCATGCTGCGGGCGCTCACGCGGGCCGGCTTCGACGTGGGCAGCGAGGTGCACCGCCTCGTCTTCCCCGGTCACACGCACAACGCCGCGTCATGGGCCTCGCGGATCGCGCTGCCATTGCAGCTGCTCTTCCCGCGGTCACCGATGCCCTTCGACGAGCAGCGCTGGGCCTGAGCGCTCGTCACCACGCACCGCTTGCATCACGGACCGCTTCGCGCCAATACTGAACCGTATGGTTCAGCATCACAGCACCCGCCTCGATGCTTCTTTCGCGGCGCTCTCAGACACCACCCGCCGCGGGATCCTCGAACAGCTCGGGCGCGCCGACGCGTCGATCACCGAGCTGGCCGAGCGTTTCGAGATGAGCCTCACCGGCATGAAGAAGCACGTCGGTGTCCTCGAGCAGGCCGGCCTCGTCGCCACCGAGAAGATCGGCCGCGTGCGCACCTGCAAGTTGGGGCCGCGTCAGCTGCAGGAAGAGGCCGCGTGGCTCGAACGACACCGGGCCATGTGGGCCGCGCGCTTCGACGAACTCGACACCGTGGTCGCAGAACTCAAACAAAGGGAGAAGACCGATGGCCGCAAGAAGTGAAGCCGCGAAGAACAAGACCACGTCTGAGCGCACGTCTGACCGCGAGCTGGTGGTGACGCGAACCATCGATGCGCCTGCGCGTCTCGTGTTCGAGGCGTGGACGACGCCCGAGCTGATCAAGCGCTGGTGGGCGCCGAAGTCGATCGGCATCCAGTTCGTGTCGTGCGAGGCCGACGTGCGCGTCGGAGGGAAATACCGCTTCGTGTTCAGTCACCCCTCGGCGGAACAGCCGATGGCGTTTTTCGGCACGTACCTCGAAGTGAAGCCGCACGAGCGCATCGTGTGTACCAACGAAGAAGCGGGTGACGCGGGCCAGCTCACCACCGTCACCTTCGAGGAGAAGAACGGCCAGACGCGCGTCGTCGTGCACGATCTCTACCCCTCGAAACAGGCGCTCGACGACGCCATCGCCTCCGGCAGCACGATGGGCATGGACGAGATGTACGACCAGCTCGACGCGCTGCTCGTGACGCTGGCGTAAGCACGCCTGAAACAGATCAACTTCGTCTTCCAGCTGCCGCGATGGAACGACGGAGCTTGTTCGACCAGCGACCCGGCGTCGGTCGCGACGCCTGCGCGCCCCCTGGAGCGAAGCACTGCGGCGGGCCCGCGCGAAGTTCCGCTGGCCTGGAGATCGGCTTTCACCGGAAATCTGCGCATCATCCGAGGCCATGCCTTCGCGATTCAGCTGCCGGTCGAGCTCGCCGTCACCACGCTCGGAGGCAAATGGAAGGTCGTCCTGCTGGCCAGACTCAAGGAGCGGCCGCACCGCTACGCAGAGCTGCGCACCGCGATTCCCGCGCTCAGCGACAAGGTGCTCACGGCGCGACTGCGAGAGCTCGTCGAGGCGGGGCTCGTCGTTCAGCGCAAACACGGCCGTCGGGGTGCGCCGTCGAGCTACTCGCTGTCACCGCGCGGTGAACAACTCCGCCCTGCCCTCGAGGCGCTGTACGCGTGGGGGCTCGACGAGGCCGCTCGCAGCGGCTCCACCTTCGGCCCGACGCTACTTCGGTAGATACGGGCCTTTGACTTCGCCCCACCCCCACTTCGGCATCTCCGACGAGACCTCGGGGGCGTTCTCGAGCTGAGAATTCTGCACGGCTAGACGGCTGCCCCACTCGAGGTACGACACCAACGCGGAGCGGAACTCGGCATCAGCCGGAACGCCGCACGCATCAGCGCTCTGAAGCCACAGGTCGATCCACCGCTTGCGCTGCGCCTCCGACAGACGCTTGCCGACGTGGTGACGAACCATTTCTGCATGACCACCGTGCTGGGCGCTGTACGTCTCGGCGCCGCCAAACACTTCGTCGATGAACCGGGTGACGTGCTCGACGTGCTCCGCGCCGAGCCGTCTGAACAACGGGCCGAGGAGCTCGTCGTCGGCCGCCGCCGCGTAGAAGGCCTCGACGACCTGTCGCAGCCGCTGCGGCCCACCGAGCCACGCCGAGAGCGTGGGAACGTTCGTCGCTTCTGGAGTCTGCGCCATCGGCCGCGCGTAGGCGTGGGTGGGAGAGAAAACAACGCACCAACGGGTTCGTTCCGCGTCAACCACAGAAGCATTCAGCACCGCCGAGAACTTCGCAGCCGGTGGGCTGCTATCTCAGAGGGCGTGGGGCACGTCTCTCCGTCATGAACGAAATGAAGCCTGAGTTCGCGGGACAGCTGCGCTCGTGGTGGCACCAGTTCCTGGACACCTACGAGCCGCTGCGAAGCGAGCTCTATCGGTACTGCCGCCACCTCACGCGCAGCCCGTGGGACGCAGAAGACCTCTCGCAGGACGCTCTCGCGCGTGCCTTCGTGACGTTGGGCCAGATGGGCGCGCCGCCGGACAACCCCCGCGCATGGTTGTTTCGCGTGGCATCAAATCTCTGGCTGGATCGGGTGCGACGTTCACCTCGTGAGTTGGCACCCGAAGACGCGCAGGCGAACCCGGGCGTGATCGACACACGCGAAGCCGCCGGGTCGTTGTTCGCGCAACTCTCACCGCACGAGCGCGCCGCGGTGGTTTTGAAAGACGTGTTCGACTTCTCGCTCGAAGAAGTCGCGACGGCGTTGTCGACGACCCCTCGAACCGTGAAGTCAGCGCTGCACCGAGGTCGCGGAAAACTGGCGGAGCCCACCGTCGAACGCGCCAGAACCCCGGCGCCCGCAGTCCTCGACGCGTTCGTTGCTGCCTTCAACGCCGGAGACCTCGAGCGGCTCACCGCGTTGCTGCTCGACACCAGCTCGGTTCACGTCGTCGGCGCCACCACACAGTATGGCCCTGAAGCCGCGAAGCGCACGGTGCTCTACGGCATGCTGTTCGGCACCTCACGCATGGCTGCTGCAGAGACGCGGGGAGGCATGGAGGCGAGGTTCGTCGCTGGCGTGCAACCCGTCGCACCGCGCATCGAGGCACGCGAACACCGTGGCGAGTGGTTGTTGCTCAACTGGTACCGACACACCGACGGCGAATTCGTGCGCGCCATCACCCGCGTGCAAGCCGATGGCGAACGTATCGCCACGGTGCACAACTACTTCTTCAACCCCTGACTTCGTGCGCGACGTGTGCGGCGAGCTCGACGTGCCGTTCCGGTCGAACGGCTACCGCTGGTGGCTGACCGGGAGCTGCGCGCCATGAAGACGCTGCACATGCACCCGCTGGCGTCGTACTGCCAGAAGGTGCTCATCGGCTTGTACGAGCTGGAGATCGACTTCGAAAAGCAGTTCGTGGATCTCGCCGACGAAGAATCGCGTGCGGCGTTCTACGCGCTCGCCCCGCTCGGCCAGATGCCCGCGCTGGTCGATGAGGGCCGTGTGTTCGTCGAGTCGACGATCATCCTCGAGCACGTCGGGCCACGGCTCTTCCCGTCGCTCGAAGCGCGCGCTCAAGATCGCTTCTGGGATCTTCACGTGCACACTCCGATGCAACGCCTCGTGGCGAACACGCTGAGACCACCCGACGCGAAGGACCCGTACGGCGTCACGAAGCTGAAGGAAGCGCTGGCCCTCGCGTACGACGTCGCAGACCGCGAACTGGCGACGACGCACGACGCGTTCACCATCGCCGACTGCGCCGCAGCTCCCGCGTTGTTCTTCGCAGCGAAGATCGTTCCGTTCGGCGGGCGAAAGCACCTTGGCGATTACTTCTCGCGGCTTCGTTCGCGGCCTTCGGTGAAGCGCACCTTCGACGAGGCGGCGCCGTACCTACACATGTTCCCCGGCGGGTGAGCCGGTGATCTCGGTCACCCACGCGTCGATGAGCTGCCGTGCGATCGACAGGCGCGGAGGAATTCGCGGCAGCGCAGTCGCTTCGAAGAACCGCGCTTCCTTGATCTCCACCCCGTCGACGCGGAGCGCTCCGCCCGCGTACTCGGCGGTGAAGGCGATCATCAGCGAGTTCGGAAACGGCCACGGCTGACTTCCGAAGTAGCGCACGTTGTTCACCTGAATGCCGACCTCTTCGAACACCTCGCGCGTGAGGGTCTGCTCGAGCGATTCACCGACCTCGGCGAAGCCGGCGAGCGTAGAGAACATCGGCACCGGGAACCGACCCGAGTTGGCCAGCAGCGCGCGCTCGCCGTCTCGCACCAGGGTGATGATCGCCGGGGAGATGCGCGGATAGACGACGAGGCCGCACGCCGCGCACGCGAGCGCACGTTCGCGTTCATGACGCCCGGTCTTCGCGCCGCAACGGCCGCAGAACCGGTTGGTCTGCGCAAAATGCACGAGCTGGTTGGCTCGCCCCGCGATGGCGAAGAGCTGGTCGTCGAGGCGCGACCACAACGAACGGAGCCCGACCACTTCGAAACCCTCGAGCGCCAGTGACCCGAGCGCGACGGCTCCCAACGGCACGTCGTCGAGCGAACCCAGCACCTGGGAATCGACCAGAGGTCCGAGCTCGTCACGCGAGGGGAGCGCCGCGACCCCAAGGGCGTCGCGACGCAGCAACACGGTGTTCTCGCCGCACACGAAGTAGCGGCTGCGCTGCACCTCAGCTTCCGAGAACTGCGAAGCGACGACGAACGGCATGCGGCAGTCCTAACCGTCGCCCTGCGTCCGCGCACTCAGTCCACGTCGACCATCCAGCCATGGCGATCTTCCTTCACGCCGCGCTGAATCGCCGACAACTCGGCGTGCAGCGCACGCGCGATCGGCCCCGGCGTCCCCTGACGAATCACGAGGGAGTGGTCGTCGTTCGCCAACTCCGTCACCGGGGCGATGCTGACCGCGGTGCCCGTACCGAAGACCTCGGTGAGCACGCCACCGCGGTGCGCCACGCTCAGCTCCTTCAGTGAGAAGGGGCGCTCTTCCACCGTGAGCCCGAACTCGCGCGCCAGCGTCAGCACCGCGTCGCGCGTGACGCCCGCGAAGATGGAGTCGCTGAGCGGCGGGGTCACCAGCGTCCGCCCGATGACGAAGCAGATGTTCATCGTGCCGAGCTCTTCGACGAACTGGTGTTCGACGCTGTCGAGCCACAACACCTGGTCGTAGCCGCGCGCCTGCGCACGGCGTGTGGCCTCGAGCGACGCGGCGTACACGCCAGGCGTCTTCGCCGCACCGAGACCTCCGCGTGGAGCCCGCACGTGACCCGTCTCGATCCAGATACGCACCGTGTCGAGGCCCCTGCCGCCGAAGTAACCGCGCATCGGCGTGGCGATGACGAAGTAGCGGTATTGCTCGGAAGGCTGCACACCGAGAAACGCCTCACTCGCGATGACCGTCGGCCGCAGATACAGCGACGCGCCTTCGGAAGCCGGAATCCAATCGGCGTCGAGCCTGGCCAACGCGCGCATCGACGAGACGACGTGTTGTTCCGACGGCACCTCCATGCACAGGCGCGGCGCTCCGGCGATCATCCGCTTCGCGTGGGCGTGCGGTCGGAACAGACGAACGCGCCCATCGGCCCCGCGATACGCACGAACGGCTTCGAACGTCGCCTGCCCGTAGTGCAACACCACCGCCGCGGGGTCGAGCGCGAACGGCGCGTACGGTTGCAGCCGCGCATCGTGCCAGCCGACACCGGCGTCGAACTCCATCGCGAACATGTGATCGGTGAAGACCTGCCCGAACCCGAGCTCCGATTCGGGCGGCTTCGGCTTCGCATGCACAGCTGTGTGAATTCGCGGTTCCATGCGGGTCGGTAAGGCACGCCCTTAACGACGTCGCCCGTCGCGGCCAGTCATTACAGTGGGCGCATGACCGACAGCCCGAAGACCGCGGACCTCGTCGACACGCACGACGCGCAGGTGAAACTGTGCCAGTTGCAGTTTCAGCTGCTCGGCAAGCGGCGGCGCTTTCATGGCCGCATCGCGACGGTGAAGTGCTTCGAGGACAACGCGCTGCTCAAGCAGAAGCTGGGCGAAGCCGGTGCGGGCCGCGTGCTGGTCGTCGATGCCGGGGCCTCACTTCGTGTCGCCGTGGCAGGCGACCTCATCGCCGGGATCGCGCATGCGAACGGCTGGCGAGGCCTCGTCATCAACGGCGCCATTCGCGACTCGGTCGAACTCAGCGGGCTCGACTTCGCGGTGTGCGCGCTCGGGCGTTCACCGAAGAAGAGCGGCAAGAAGGGCACTGGTGAAGCCGAGGTGCCGGTGAGCTTCGGCGGCGTTGAGTTCGTGCCAGGTCACTTCGTGTACGCCGACGACGACGGCGTGCTGGTCAGCGCGACGGAACTCTAGGGCGAGGAACAGCGGCACCTCGTCGCCGACTCCCGCAGGCGACGTCACGATTCCCTCAAGCCGCGCGTCGCGGGGGTCGCTATGTGGTGCGCATGTTCAGGGCACTCGGTGAATTCGCGTGGAACCGCCGCTGGCTGATTCTCATCGCCACGGGCGTGCTCCTCGTGGGCTCGTTGTTCTCGCTCACGCTGGCGGGCGTTCTGTCGGGTGGCGTGATTCACGGTCTCGAGTCCGGCAAGGCCGACCGGATGATCGAAGAGGTCGTCGGCCGCAACACCGACACCACCGTGGTCTTCCTCTTCGAGTCGAAGACCGAAGCCCCGTCGTCGGAGCCCTTCAAGAAGGCGATGAACGAAGCGCTGGCGCCGCTGCGCAAGGACGAGCGCGTGGCGTTCGTCGAAGCGCCGACCGACGTCGACCCGCGCACCGCCGCCACGCGCATGAACGAAGCAGGCAAGACGGCCTACGCGCTGGTCACGTTGAAGGGCGACCTGAAGGAAGCGCTGCACAGGTGGCCCGACGTTCGTGACCTCGTGAAGAGCGACACGCTCGAGGTCACCGCCACCGGCCGGCTCGCGTTCATGCGCGACCTCAACGTGCAGCTCGAACACGACCTGCTGCTCGCCGAGCTCATCTCGATTCCCCTCGCGCTCATCGTGTTGCTGCTGGTGTTCCGCACCGTCGTCGCCGCGATTCTCCCCGTCGCGGTCGGCGGGCTGGCGGTGGTCGGCGGCATCGCCATCGTCTTCCTGCTCAGCAACGTGATGGACGTCTCGCAGTACACCATCAACGTGTGCTCGCTCATCGGGCTCGGCGTGGCGATCGACTACTCGCTGTTCACCGTGAGCCGGTATCGCGAAGAGCTCGCCGCGGGCCGCGACTATCGAGAGGCGCTGATTCGCGCGGTCGATCACGCCGGTCGCGTGGTCGCCTTCTCGGGGCTCGCGGTCGGCTCGGGGCTGGCGGGGCTCTTGTTCTTCGACGGCTCGTTCCTGATGACCATGGGCATCGGCGGGGCGATCGTCGTGGCGCTGGCTGCGATCTTCGCGCTCACGTTTCTCCCGGCCCTGCTGGCGATTCTCGGCCCGCGCATCAATTCGCTGAAGCTGCCGCTGCCGGATCTGTCGACGCGTGAGGGCTTCTGGCATCGCCTCGCCGTAGGCGTGATGAAGCGGCCGGTGGTGGTGCTGGTGCCGACGCTCGCCGTGCTGCTGTTCATCGCCGCGCCGTTCCTCAACATCCGCCTCGCGGCGTCCGACGTGAGAATTCTCCCCGAGAACCTCGAGGCGCGCCGCGGCTTCACGTTGCTCGAAAAGCAATTCCCCGACGAAGGCGACACGCACTTCGCCATCGCCGTTCGCTTTCCTTCCGGGTCGGCGTTCACGCCCGAGCGTACGGCCGCGCTGTGGGACCTCACCGAGCGCGTCAGCAAGATGCCGAACGTGCGCACCGTGCAGAGCCCGGTGAAGCTCGACCCACGGTTGAACAAGGACATGGTGGTCGGGCTCTTCCAGCAGCCGCCGCCAGAGCAGGCGCCGCTCATCGAGGGCGTGAAGCGCGCGTTCTCGAAGGACTCGGTGGTCTTCCTGCAGGCGATCTCCGCGGCCGACCCCGACAGCGCCGAGGCGCGCGCCATCGTGAAGGCCATTCGTGAGAACCGCCAGGTGGGCGACGGCGAGCTGGTCGTCGGCGGTGAGAGCGCGCTCGACGTCGATACCACCGACTACCTGCTCAACCGCGCGCCGCGTGCGGTCATCTTCGTGGTGACCATGACCTTCATCGTGCTGTTGCTGCTGCTGGGCTCGGTGCTGCTGCCGCTCAAGGCGGTGCTGATGAACTTCCTGTCCATCGGCGGTTCCTTCGGGGCGCTGGTCTTCATCTTCCAGGAAGGTCACGGCGGCTTCCTGCACACGCAGCCCCACGCGCTCGAGCCGGTGCTCCCCATCATCTTGTTCTGCGTCTTGTTCGGCCTCTCGATGGACTACGAGGTGTTGATCCTCACGCGCATGAAGGAGGCCTACGAGCGCACCAAGAACAACACGCTCGCCGTCGGTGAAGGCATCGAGAAGACCGCGGGGCTCGTCACCTCTGCCGCCGCCATCATGGTCGCGGTGTTCGTCGCCTTTGCGCTCGCGAAGATCGTGCTCATTCAAGCCGTCGGCGTGGGCATGGCGATCGCCGTCGCGCTCGACGCGACGCTGGTGCGCGTGCTGCTCGTGCCGGCCACCATGCGCCTGTTCGGCGACGCCAACTGGTGGGGCCCGAAGTGGCTGCTGTCGCTGCAGCGCGTGCTGCACCTCCACCACGCGCACGGCGGTGACGTGGAGCCGGTGAAGCCGACGAAATGAAGTCTGAAGTCACGCTGACCACCACGGTGAAGGGTGAGGCGCGTGCGGTCGCCACGGCGCTGTCCGACCTGCGCACCGTCGAGCGGCTGCACCCGCTGTTGCGCGCGGTCGTGCTCGAGCGCGAAGAAGGCTCGCTTCGCGTGTGGCGCTGCGACGACCGCATCCTGGGCTTTCCGCTGACGTACTTCCCCGAGCAACGAATCGACGGTGACGGGCTGGGCTACGTGTCGCAGACCAGGCAAAGCGGCCTGACGCTCACCAACGCGTGGCGCTTCGACGCGGTCGCGGGCGGCACCCGCATCACCGAGCGCCTCCGCTTCGAAGGCGCCAGGCCGGTGGTGTGGTTCTCGGCGCGCGTCGGCGTGCGCGCACACCGCGGGCTCTTCGCAGCCATCGAGCGTGAGTTCGGCGTTTGCAAGTGAGCGCGCTCGTCGTGATCTGGCCTGCATGGCGCTCGATACGTTGTTGCAGGAGCCGGAGCTTCGTCCGTACCTCCCGTTGCTCTACCTGGCGTGGGCCGACGGCAACCTCGGCAGCGCCGAGCGCTCGCTGATTCAGAAGCGCATCGAAGCGCAACCGTGGCTCAAGCCGCGCCTGCGCGTCGAGCTCGAGACCTGGCTCGACGGGAAGCCGCCGAACGCCAGCACGCTCGCCCAGCTGCGAGCAGCCATCGCCGAGTCGGTGAAGACGTTGTCGCCGCGCGGCCTGCACTCGTTCTCTGCGCTCGCCGAGTCGATCGCCGCGCTGTCGCCGCAGACGCGTGACGACCTCAACGAGCTCGAGCAGTCGCTGGGGCTGACGACCGCTGAGCTGCAGCTGCACGCCGAGCTTCCCGAATCGAAGTTCACGGCCTCGGCCAGCTTCGACGCAAAGCAGTTGCAGGCGCTGCTCGACGGACGCTTCGCGGCTTCACGCAACAAAGTGCGCGACTTCCTGTCTGACCCGAAAAACCGGGCGCTCTACGGCGTCGACAAAGACACGCACCGCAAGCAGGTCTTCGATTGGTTGAAGCAGCTCGCCGACGCGGGCTTCGGCGCGCTCGGCTACCCGGGCGTCACCACCGACGACCAAGACGGGCTGGGGCCGTTTCTGGCGACGTTCGAGACGCTCGCGCTCGGAGACCTCTCGTTGGTCATCAAGTACGGCGTTCAGTTCGGGCTGTGGGGCGGCAGCGTCTACTTCCTCGGCAACGACGCGCAGAGAAAGCAGTACCTGCCGAAGGTCGCCTCGCTCGAGTACCCCGGCTGTTTCGCGATGAGCGAAGTCGGTCACGGGTCGAACGTGGCCGACCTCGAGACGACCGTGGAGTGGGACCACGAGAAGAAGAAGCTCGTGCTCCACACGCCCGGCGAATCGGCCCGGAAGGACTGGGCGGGCAACGCGGCGCTGCACGCGAAGTTCGCCACCGTGTTCGCGCAGTTGAAGGTCGGCGCCGAGCGGCACGGCGTGCACGCGTTCGTCGTTCAGCTTCGAGACGACAAGGGCGAGCCGATGCCGGGCATTCGCATCGGCGACTGTGGGCACAAGCTCGGGCTCAATGGCGTCGACAACGGACGCATCTGGTTCGACCACGTGGAGCTGCCGCGCGAAGCGCTGCTCGGGCGCTACGCCGAGGTCACCGAGAACGGCGCGTATCTCTCGCCCATCGAGAGCCCGGCCAAGCGCTTCTTCACAATGTTGGGCACGCTGGTCGGTGGGCGCATCGCGGTCGCCGCTTCTGGTCTGAGCGCCGCGAAGATGGGTCTGTCGGTGGCGCTCCGCTACGCGACGCAGCGCCGCCAGTTCGGCGCCACGTCAGAGCCGGAGACGCTGCTGCTCGACTACCCGTCGCATCAGCGTCGGCTGCTGCCGCACCTCGCGGCCACCTACGCGTTCCACTTCGCGGTCGATGCGGTGCGTGAGCAGTTCCTCGCACGCGCGCCCGACGCCGATTCACGCGAGCTCGAAGCGGAGGTCGCTGGCATCAAGGCCGCGACCACGTGGCACGTGACGCAGACGCTGCAGGCCTGCCGCGAAGCGTGCGGCGGTCAGGGGTACCTCTCGGTGAATCGGCTGGCCGATGCGCGCGCCGACACCGACATCTTCACCACCTTCGAAGGTGACAACACGGTGCTCATGCAGCTGCTGGCGAAGGGCCTGCTCACCGGTTTCAAGAAGCGCTTCAGCGAGCAGGGGCCGGTGCGCTTCGTCGCCAATCAGCTCCGTGAATCGGTGGCGCTGACCAACCCCTTCACCAGCCGCGACACCAGCGAAGAGACGCTGCGCGACGCGAAGCATCAGCTGAGCATTCTCGAGTTCCGCGAGGCGTCGCTGCTGCAGTCGGCCGCGCGGCGCGTGCAGAAGCGGTTGGGTCAGAAGGAAGGCAACTCGACCAGGACGTTCAATGAAGTGCAGGAGCACCTGCTCGCGCTGGCCCAGGCGAACGTCGACACCTTCACGCTGCGCGCGTTCATCGACGGCGTCGAGAAGGCCGGCGGCAACGAGAAGGTGGTGCTCGAGCGCCTGCGCGCGCTCTACGGCCTCACGGTGATGGAGCGTCACGCCGCCTGGTTCTTCGAGAACGGCGTGTTCGAGCCGGCGCGTGCTCGGGCCATTCGTCGGCTGCCCGCGAAGATCTTCGAGGAGCTGTTGCCCGACGTGGTGGCGCTCACCGAGGCCTTCGGCATTCCCGACGCGTGTCTGGCGGCGCCGATCGCCTTCAACGACCCTGCGCACCCGCGGTGGTGACAGCGGCGAGACACCTGAACGGCCGTGCCGTTATGGCCGACAGTGCGCACCTGTAGGTGCGGCGCATGTTCCGAACCGTCCTCGCCCTGAGCCTCGCGCTGTTGAGCTGCGGTCCGAACCTCGCGGCGTCGGAAGACGGCGAGCTCGAAGTGTCGGAGGGCGCCGACGCGCTGGAGACCGAGGTGAAGGCCAACGTGCCCTCGCTCACGGTGTGGGTGAAGCCCGCGCTCGTGCCGGAAGTTCGCGACGGCCGGCAGGTCTACGTGCTGCGCGGCCGCACCAGCCAGAACCTCGAGGGCATCAACGCGTACGTGTTCGACGACGCGTTCGGCAGCGCCAACGTGCTCTCGGCGCGCACCTTCGAGGTGGTGTTCGATGCGCAGTCGGAGCTGAACTCCCTCGCCGCGGGCATTCGCATGTTCCTGGCGGTGCACCCGCAGAGCGCGAGCGTGCAGCCGGCGACGGCTTCGCTCACGTTCGCACCGACGTTCACCCGCCCGACCGGTACCACGAGCCTCTCGGTGCGCCCCGCCGTGCAGTCGTGCCTCGACGCGCTCTCGTCGAACGACTCGGAAGCGTGCGGAGCGTGGTACCCGGTCACGCGCTGCGTGCTCCCGTGGCGAGGCGTGCAGCTGTTCGACACGCCCGACGACGTGACGGCGCTGGTGAACGCGACGGCTTCCATCAACGCGCAGTTGCCCGCGGGCAAGTCAGTCGCGTGGCGCGGCTATGGCACGCAAGACGTCCTGCGCGCCGTCGACCTTCCCAGGGTCATCAACGGCTGGAAGGCCCGCGAGCCGTATGGAGATCTCGTCAACACCGGCTCCATCACCGCCACGGCGTTGAAGAACGAGCTCACGGCGTTCGGCAACGCGCAGGCGCTGATTCCGGCCACGCAGCAGGTCGTCTACCAGCAGTCGTTCGTCGCGCAGCGGTTCGAGCGCAACGGCGGCAAGACGAAGTTGTACCTGCTGTTCTTCGCGTCGGCCGCGCGCGTCACCGTGCTCGAGACCAACGCGCCGTAATCACGCCCACACGTCGTGGAGTGAACGCAGCGAAGCGGCGAGGCGTTCACGCAGCGTCGCGTTGCCACCGGCCGCTGGCGCGAGCAGCCACACCGGCGTGCCTCCGGGGAGTTCGCGTTCGAGCTTGAGGCGCGGCTGGTCCTTCGCGAGGAAGGTCGGGAACACCGCGAGCCCCAACCCCGAGAGACACGCGTCACGCATGGCCAGCAACGAGTCACACGTCACCCGCGCAGGCTCCTGCGGCACTTCGCGCCACCAGCGCATCGACGTCTTCTCGCGCAGCGTGCTCGACGGCTGGACCCACGTCGAAGCGCCGCCGCGCGTCCGGTAGACGCCGAGCTTCAACAGCCCGAGTCGACGGCCCTTCAAGCCGCCTCCGGGGTCGTGCGACGGCCGCAACGCGAGGTCGACCGCGCCCGGCGTGAGTGCGCTCACGGCGTCGCTGATCAGCACCTCGAACTGCGCTTCGACCTGCGCGAGGCCGGCGAACAACAACGGCGCGAGGACGTCACTGGTCGTCACCACGACTTTGCCCTCACGCGCACGACGCGAGCCGTTCACCAGCGCGTCGACGCGTTGTGACTCGACGCGCATCTGGGCGGCGCGCTCCGACAGCTCCCTGGCCAGGGGTGTGGGGGTCAGCCGGGCACCACGAACGAACAACGGCTCACCCAGCGACTTCTCGAGCGCGTCGACTCGCCGCGAGACCGACGAGTGCCGCAACCCCAACTCGTTCGCCGCTCCCTGCACGGTGCCGACGCGAACCAGGGCTTCGACGGTCTGGAGGTCATTCCACTCGATGTGCATGAACGCACATCATCTGTGCGTCTGCGCGCAGTCGTCAAACGAGCGCGACAGCCGTACCTTTCAGCCATGGAACGCCGCACGTTGCTCGCCGGTGGTCTGGCCGCATTGGCGGCCTGCAAGTCGAACTCGAGGACGCTCCCCATGGCCAGAACCCAACACCGCCCGCTGTCGTCGCTGCCCACCACCACGCTCTCGTGGCTGTCGCTGAAGGACCACTTCATCGCCACCGTTGGGCCGTCGGCGGGCCAGGGGAGTCGTCGTGGCCCTCTGCTGGTGCTGGCCGACGCGACCTTCGAGCCGCACTCCCGCTTCCCGCTCCACCCGCATCGCGACATGGAGATTCTCAGCGTGGTGTTGACCGGCACCTTGAGTCACCACGGCGACCAGGCGCACGGCGCGACGATACCGCCTCGCAGCGCGCAGCTCATCTCGTCACGCGACGGCATCTTCCACGCCGAAGGCAACGACACCGACACGCAGACCCGCATGCTGCAGATCTGGTTCGAACCGACCTCGCGCGGTGGCGCGCCCGCGTACTTCCAGCGCGACCTCACGGCGAAGGGTCGCCAGCTCATCGCCGGTGACGACGTGATGCCGCTGCGCTGCGACGCGAAGGTGTCGTGGATCGATCTCGAAGCCGGCAAGCCGGAGGCGTTGGAAATTGCGACAGGCCGCCACGGCTACCTGCTGGCGCTCGACGGAGAGGTGAACGCGGGCACGACGCTCGCCGCCGGCGACGGGCTCGACGTCGAACCGGGGGCGCTCACCGTTACCGCTTCCACCAGCTGCGCGGTGCTGTGGATCGACGCGGTCGCGTGACGACGAAGGAGTGACACGTGGCGTGCGGCTCCGACTATGGAGCGCGCCATGTTCACCGCGCTGCTGGCCGCCCTCGTGCTCGCCGCTGATGAGGGACCTGCATCGACGCCGCAGGTGCCCAACCCTTTGGCCACGCCACCGGCAGTCATCGAAGAACCGACCGACCCACGGCCTGCGGGCGAAGCCGCCAAACCATCACCGCTCCGGCAAACGCCGGCTCCTCCCGAGAAGCGCGACGATTCGAAGCTGCGGCCGCTCGGCATGACGGTGTCGGGCGGCGTGTCGCTCGGCACGTGGGAGAGCGGCTTCGTCTACTTCTACCTCGAAGCCGAGAAGCACCGGCCCACCGCGCAGCTGCGCATCGTCACCGGCGCGTCGGCCGGGAGCGCGAACGCCCTCGTCGCTGCCATCAGCTCGTGTCAGCCACCCAACCCGCTGCCGATGTCGAGCCTCGGCTGGAACGTGTGGGGCCCGGTCGGCTTCAACGACCTCTTCGATCGCAAGCGCGCCAACGCCGACGCGCTCTTCGTGCGTGACGAGCTCGATCTCAGCTTCGATCGCGTGCGTGAGGTCTGGAAGCAGGGCCTGCCCGAAGACTGCGACGTGGTCTTCGGCGCCACCGTGACCCGCGTGAAGCCGCGCGAGGTGAAGCTGAAGGAGGGCCTCGCGGTACCTCGCGTGCTCGAGACCTTCACGGTGCGCATTCAGGGCCGCGGGCTGGGCAAGCCGCCGAAGCTCACCAACTACGTCGAGCCCGACGCGCCGATGCCGATGCCGCTGCTGCCCTTCGTCGACGACGAGAAGGACCCCATCGCCTCGGACCGCAACTTCAGCCAGCTGCGTTCGGTCATCTACGCGTCGAGCGCGTTTCCCGTCGCGTTCGCGCCGACGCCCATCGAGTACTGTCTTTCGAAGCCGGCGCCGAAGGGCGAGAAGCCTTCGTCGAAGGTAACGGAATGCACGGTGCCGGAGTTCGTCGATCTCTTCGTCGACGGTGGGGTGTTCGACAACAACCCGCTGCGGCTCGCGTGGTCGATGGCCGATCGCCATCTGCAGAGGTCGGAGACGGGCGGCTGCGGCTGGACCGATCTGTTCGCGCCGCACGAGAACCTGCGCCGCGACATGCACTTCGTCTACCTCGACCCGGACTCGAGCAATTTCACGCCCGAGACCACGGCGTCGACCGAGCCCGAAGAGAACGGTTTCCTCGCGAAGTTGTTCTCGTTGAGCGGCGGGCTCATCGACTCGGCGCGGGCTCGTGAACTGTCGTCGCTGGCGCGAGAACAACACGACGTCGCCGACCGCATGGATCTCGCGATGAGCAACCTGCCCAAGGCCAGCGAGCCGCTCTCGGCGTTCCTCGGCTTCTTCGAGACGGAGTTCCGCCGCTTCGATTTCTACCTGGGCATGTACGACGCGTACTCGGAGCTCAGCGCCACCGAGACGTGGAAGGACAAGGCCGACTTCGAGCAGATCTTCGAGATCGGCGCCGAGGAGCGCGCGGAGTGGGCGCCGTTCCTCTGCATCGCGTCGATGATGGAGCCGCAGTACGCGCACTACCGCTCGAGCTGTGACGACCCGGGCCTCACCGACTTCCGCATTCTCCTGCAGGTGAGCATCGACCGGCTGTACTCGTCGTGTCGCGCGACCGACCGAAAGCTGAGCACCGCCGCCAAGCGCTACAACTACCTGTGCTCTGAAGCGCGTCGCGGCGGTGAGCCGCCGGCAGTGCCGCACGTCGCCCAGCTCGCGCCACAGCTGCGTCAGCGCCGCGGCGATGAAGACACGTTCGCGTTCACCATGCGGCTGCTCGGTGAGTACGGGTTCCGCTTCGAAGACCTGGGCCTGACGCGTGGAGAGTCGAAGAAGGGGGCGGTCGCGCTGCGCTGGGCGATGGACGATCTCGTCGACGCCTGGTCGAGCGCGCAGCCGACGCTGGCCGATCGCGTGTTGTCGCGCACCGCCGCGCGCTCTGCCCTCAACGCCGTCGAGTTCAGCCCGCCCGTCTTCTCGACCTACGCGGTGCTGGGCACGATGCTCGAAGGCGGCACCAGCTGGGCGCCGTTCAACAACGCCGCACGGTGGCTGCAACTGCACGGCGCGTTGATGTTCAACGAGGTCTTCTCGCTCATCACCAACCCGCAGCCGCGCTTCTCGTTGAACTTCACCGTCGGGCCCGAGGTGCACCTCTCGTTCATGTCGAACACGGTGTTCCAGCCCAGGCTCGCGGTGCGCGGCGGCGTGCAGTTGGGCGTCATCGACGCCTTCGCCACGAAGAGGTGTGAGACCGGCGACCCGCGGGCCTGCACGCAACCGGAGCTCGACGTGGTCATCGCGCTGGGGCTGCTGGAGCGGCTGCGCATCGAGCTGGTGTGGCAGACGTACCCGCTGCTGTACGCGACGTCGTACAGCTCGTCGAACGTGCACCTCGGCGTGGGCGTGCAGTTCTACTGAGCGCTCGCGCGGGCGGCGGCGCACTCGTCGCAGGCCGACGTGCACAGGAACACCAGCGGGTCGCGGCGAAGGTGTTCGACCGCGACCTCGACCACGTCACGCGAGTTCATCAGGCGCGCGTGACCGCGACCCACCTGCCCTTCGCGTTGTCTCTCGCCGAGCCACCCGTCCAACTTCGTGAAGCCGCGACAGCAATGATCCGTCTCGGCGATCAGCTCGGTGACGCCGTCGGCGACGACGGTCGGGTACGACGTGGAATACGGGACGTTCGCGAGCGACTCGGCGAGGTGCACGGTGGTGTTCGCGTCATGGCCGACGCCCAGCAACAGCACCTTGCCGCCGAGCGCGTAGACGACGCCCACCGGGCTCACCAGACCGTGCGGCGGGCTGAGCGGTTGTGGTGCGCAGACGCGTTCCGCGTGGGGACCGATCGCCGCGAACGAGCCACCCGGGTGCGTGCTGCGAAGCACGCCGGGCTGGCGCCAGAACGTCTCGGCCACGATGCCCATGTCGACCGATGGCGTCGTCTTCGGGTCGAACACCGCGTCGCCCGCGCTCATGGTCGGCATCACCACGGTACCGGCCACCTCGCGGAGCGCGGCAATGAGCCCGAGCACGCCGCCTTCGACCGGGCGGATGGCCCGGAAAGACGTGTGCACCAGCACGACATCGGCCTTGCGGAGCCCCAGCGCTTTGAGCTGCTCGACGATCATTTCAGGTCGAGTACGCGCAACTCCGTCAGTTGGTAACTCGAGCGAGAGCCACGCTTGTCCGACGGAACGACCAACCGGAACGCGCCGTGCTCCTTCGGGAGCGGCTTGCCGTCCATCTCCCAGGCGAGAAGTGCGGTGGTCGCGCCCATGCCGTCGAGCAGCTCGCCGACGCTGAACACCGCCACGAAGCCGTCCGCTGAAGTGGCGACCACCACCGCGCGCAGGCCTGCGTGCTTGTCCTTCGGCTTTCCCCCGCCGTGACCTTCGGCAAAACCGTTGGCCATCAGCACCTTGTCGAGGCGAACGCCGGTGAAGGTGTGCGCGCCCGACTTGTCGGACCACTCGACGGTGACGGGCCCCAGCGCCTTCAGCGCGTCGACGGTGAGCGTCGCCGGCGTGATGAGCGCACCTTCGAGCCGCAGCCCTTCGGTCGGTGCCTCGAGCGTCGTCTCTTCGACGGTGAAGACTTCTGCGTCGCTCAGCTTTTCCAGCGCCTTCGCGGCCTTCGGAAAGTCGGCGTACGGAACCTCACGAATGCGGTCTCGAAAGGCCCTGGTGAGCCGGTACGTCAACACGCGCTTCGAGCGGGCGTGCGTGACGATGGTGACGAGCTCATCTTCGCTGCCGACGTTCTCGAGCTTCACGTTCAACTTGCCAGGCGACGCGCCGGTCGAGGCCATCAAGCCGTCGGCCATGCACGTGTAGCGAATCGACGGCTCCGAGCGATGCACGACGTCGAGCTCGAACGACTGCTCGCGCGTGAGGCCCAGGCGCTTGAGCGCATTGGCGCCGATGCGGTAGCCAGACAGCGCCCACGGCCCGGGAACTCCGTGCGGCGGTGAGCCATGAACGAAGCGGGTCGCAGTGACGGCATCCATCGGGGCCGGTGCGGCGGACAGGGCGATGACGAGCGCGAGAAACATGTCTTTCGTCTATCGCACCGATTGCTAGGAGGCCGCCTCATGGCAACACAGCTGCAGATGTTCATGGACCGTGAAGACGAGCTCACCTTCGTCCGGTTCCTCGAACGCTACACTTTCGAGGTCTACCCGCGCCGCGTGCCGGAAGACTGGGAGACCTTCAAGGCCACCGAGGCGAACTTCGACCGCTTCCCCTCCGACGAGGCGTACCTGGTGGCCAGCGACATCGGCCCTGCGCTCGTCGACAAGTTCAAGCGCGGCAAAGACAAGGGCATGTGGCGCATCGACGAGGTGCGTTCACCGGTCATCTTCTGGGAGCGCAGCCAGACCAACGACGACGGCGAACTGGTGAGCGGTCAGTTGTGGGGCGAGCTCGAGATCACCCAGCAGACCGGTCGTCGAGATCCCGCACCGCAGAAGTTCCGCGAGCGCTTCATGGAGATCGAAAGCTGGATGAAGAAGACCTTCCGCAAGACGCACCCCAAGGGCTTCATGGTGGGGCCGCACCTGGCGCGACGCATCAAGCAGAACGAGAAGGTTCCGCTGCGCGAGAACAAGCACTTCGGTCGACTCATCACCGTTCACGGCGGTTGAAAGGGAACTCGCGCCGGGCTTCCGGCGTTAGCGTCGTCACATGTCCTGGCTCGATACGCTCGAAGACATCCGGAAGAAGGATTTCTCGAAGGTCCCTGCGGCGAAGCGTGATGACGCGGCTCGCGACGTGGTGAACATGGCCAGCTACGCGTGCGCCGTGATCTCCGTGTCGCCGGTGCCGTTCTCCGACGCGGTGCTGATGCTGCCGGTGCAGTCGGCGATGGTGGTCACCGTCGGTCACGTCTACGGCCGCAAGGTCACCGAGGCTGACGCGAAGAGCCTCATCGTCGAGCTCGCCACGACAGCCGGGCTCGGCATGCTCGCGCGTCAGGGCATCAAGGCGATTCTCCCGGTGTTCGGTGCGCTGCTCACCGTACCCGCCGCCTTCGCCATGAACTGGGGCATCGGGCGCGTGGCCATGGAGTACTTCCGCAACCCGAACATGACCTCGGACAGCCTGAAGAAGGTCTACGAGTCGGCGAAGGAAGAAGGCGCCTCGCTGTTCTCGATGGAACGCTTCAACATGTTCCGCAAGTCGGCGCAGGCGCCGGTCGAACCGAAGCCGCCTGCGAAGTCCGCGCCGAAGAAGAAGACCGCTGCGGCGAAGAAGAAGCCGAAGACCGCGATCGAAAAGTTGATCGAAGGCGACTTCACGAAGCGGCTGTCGAGACACAAGGACGTACGCGACGCGTTCGACGGGGTCATTCACCTCGACATCACCGGCGCTGGCGGCGGCCGGTGGACGGCGGACCTCACCAGGCCATCGGAGTGGATCAGCAAGGGTCACGAGGGCAAGCCGAAGCTCATCATTCGCGCCAGCGCGAAGAACTTCACGGCGCTGGTGAAGGGCGACAAGAACGCGCAGCTCGCGGTGATGAACGGTGAGCTCGAGTTGGAGCCGATGAACCTCGACCTCGCGATGAAGCTCGGGCCCCTGTTCGGCTGATGCGGTTCACGCTGTCACGTGGCGTCAGCCTCGCGGTGCTGGCTTCGGCGAAGACCGAGGCCGACCACCATGAAGATCTCGGCTGCAGCATTCTGGGCCCGCCATCGCGGCCGGTGCGTCGCGCGCACGCGTGGCTCAAGAGCCAGGTGCAACGCCTCGGCACCGAGGTGGTGAAAGCCAACGCCGCGCAGCTGGTGCGCGCGATGGAAGATTCACCCCGCTACGCCGCGCTGTGCGTCGGGAGAAAGCGCGTCGGAGGCCGCCGCGTGCTGCGTGAAGACGTGCTGTATCCGCGCGCCGAGAAGTTCAAGCCGACGGTGCTGCATCTGCGGCGCGACGAGCTGGGCCTCGACGTGCCGGTGGCAGCGCGTGAGTGGCCGCTGGTGAACGAGTTGTTCTCGACGCTCGCGCGTGGCGCGACACGCGACGAGTTGCGCGCGCTGGCCCGGGTCGAGCTCGCGGCGACCCTGCTCGACGACCTCGGCAGTGCCGGCTGGCTCGAGAGGTTCACGCCGCCCGATGCGTCGGCGTCGGTGGTGTACGTCGGGCACAACACGACGCTCATTCGCGGGAAGACCGGCAGCGTGCTGGTCGACCCGTACTTTCGACCCGCCAGCCAGTTCGATCTCCCGGACTTCCAGCCGATGCAGCCGCGTGATCTCGGCCGCGTCGACGCGGTGTTGATCACCCACTCCCACGGAGATCATTTTCACCTCGGCTCGTTGTTGCAGTTGCCGCGGGAGACGCGCTTCTTCGTGCCGCCGGTCGAGCGCGAGAGCCTCTTCTCGACCGACTGCGCGTTGCGTCTGCGGCAGCTCGGGTTCGAGCACGTCGAAGCGTTGAGCTGGTGGGAGTCGCGGCAGGTTGGCGACGTCACCGTGCAGGCGTTGCCGTTCTACGGCGAGCAACCGACCGACGGCGACGGTGTGTACGAAGGGCTCCGCAACATCGGCAGCACCTGGCTGGTGAAGACCAGGACCGACTCGAACGCCTTCTTCGCCGACGCCGGCCGCGACGCGCTCGGTGACATGAGTGAGGTCAGCAAGAAGGCCGGGCCCGTGAAGCGGCTGTTCTGCGGCGTGCGCGGGTTCAAGCTGCGACCCATCTTCTTCGGCTTCACCACGCTCGACGCGTTCCTGGTGAACGTTCCCGTCGATGCGCTCACCGCGCCGCAGCAGTTGATGGCCGACGGCCCCGAAGCGCTGCGTTACGCGAAGCTGCTGCAAGCCCGGGAGCTCGTGCCCTGCGCTGACGGCGGCGCGCCCTGGTACTGGCGTGAAGGCATGGGCCCCAGGTACCCGGGCTATCCCGGAGCGCCGGTCGTCGGTGCGTCTCCCTACGAAGAGAATGACGCGGCCGATCCGTACCCCGAGCGCGTCGTCGCCAGGCGTGGAGAGCCGCGGGTGCGAATTCTCAGGCCCGGCCAGAACCTCGCGGGTGAAGCCAACAGGCCGTTCGTGTGGCCGTTCAGCGCGCCGTGACCTCGATGCCGTCGTTCGGCAGCCCCGTCCACGTGAGCTGCGGCACGAGCCCCAACCAGGGGTCGCTGGCCGGCGTGAGGAAGAGCCGCGCGTAGACCTCGCGATTGAGCGCCTTCATCGACACGTCGGGCTTCTCGATGAGCCACCGATGAATCACCGGGTGCAGCGCGTACTCGTTGCGAGCGGTGTCGATGGCGATCGCGGTCTCGAGGTTGGCGACGAGCTGCCGTGCGAGCGACGGGCTCAACGTGGGCACCTTCGTCGAAGTGACGTCGACGGGGTTCTTGGAGAGCACCGTGGCACGCGCGCTCTCGTCGAGCCGCGCGCCAGAGATGGACGCCAGCTGAGCCCACGGCGTGGGGTCGACGAGCCCGGTGCCTGCGTCGCCGGGAACGAGCCGTTCGATCATCGGCGCTTCGACCATCGCCTTGCCCATGGCGATCGGCACTGCAGCGCGACTCGACGGCCACACCACGTCGGCGTCGACGCCGGGCAGCGACGGCAGCGTGAACGCGCGCGGCTGACCGGCCTTCTGCATCGCGGCGTTGAACGACGCGAGCGCGAGCTGCACCTCCGACTCGTGCCAGCGCTTGCGCTGCGCGGGTGACTTCGTCGCCTGCGGCCTCGCACGCTCGAGGCGCGTCACGAAGTCGACAGCGCCGTACAGCCCGGGCAACGCGTCGACCACGAAGCCGTCGGCGTCGAGCACGTAGTGAATCGAGTTGCCGGTGACGGTGCGCGTGACCTTGCGACCGTCTCCGAAGTCGATGGTCGCGACGGGCACCGGGCGTTCGGAGCTCCAGTGCAACACGTAGTTGTCGCGCAGGTACTTCGACACGCTGGCGTTCGCGTACAGCGTGGTGCGGAAGAAGCGCGAGTTGGCGCACGACAGCTCTTCGTCGAGCCGCCCGAGCATTCGCAGCGACAGCACCGGTTTTCCCGTGGCCTTCGAGCGCGCGAGCGCCGCGTCGAGGTCTTCGTACCAATAGAGCCGCGAGACGTGCGCGTCGCGCTGCCCCGCGACCTTCGAGATGGCGTCGACGAGCGCGAGCTGCTGCTCGGGAGATGCCGCGTCGTACTTCGTGAGCAGCCCAGCGAGCCCCTCGGGGCCTTCGGCGCGCAACGCGCGAACGTCGAGCTGCGCTGGTGAATGGGCACAGCTCAGAAGACCGAGGAGCGTTGCAGTGACGGGCGCGCGCATGGGGACCGGTGAACGGACCACGGCTCGGAACGATCTGTCTGGGGCTGATGTAGTCGAGCGCGCACACTCAACCACTGAACACCTGTCTGTACCGTATTACCTACGCGCTCCCGGCCCTCAGAAGTGCCGTTTCGGGCGCCGACGGTGGCCACCACCCGCATTCGGCCGCGCGTCGGGAGGGCGCGGCGCTCCTCCACCTGGAGGCGCACCTTCACGTCGCGGTGGCGGGCCGTCACGACGTTGCGGTGGCGCGCCGTCGCGACGCGGCGGCTGACCCTGCGGCGAAAACTCCCGACGCTGCTGCGGTGCGCCATCACGACGCGGCGGCTGACCCTGCGGCGAAAACTCCCGACGCTGCTGCGGTGCGCCGTCACGACGCGGCGGCTGACCCTGCGGCGAAAACTCCCGACGCTGCTGCGGCGCGCCGTCACGACGCGGCGGCTGACCCTGCGGCGAAAACTCCCGACGCTGCTGCGGCGCACCGTCACGGCGCGGCGGCTGCCCCTGCGGCGAAAACTCCCGACGCTGCTGCGGCGCACCGTCACGGCGCGGCGGCTGACCCTGCGGCGCGGCGCCATCACGGCGTTGCTGCCCGCGGCCCGGCACGAAGTGCGGCGAGATGTACCGACGCACGTACGCGCGCCAGATCTCGTCGGCATCGTTCGCGTACCTCTGCGTCAACGCACCGTCGATGCCCGAGAAGAACCGCAGCAGGTTCCCGATGTCGCGGCGGAAGTACTGCTCCGACTGCGAGTTCTTCGCGGCGGTCACCACCTGCGGGAAGTCGATGATCACCGGCCCGTTCGCGCCGAGCAGGATGTTGAACTCCGACAGGTCGCCGTGAATGAGGTCCGCGGCGAGCATCTTCACCACGTCGCCGCGCAGCCGCTCGTAGAACGGGCCAGCCTGCGCCTTCGTCACGTTCGCCTCGACGAGCCGTGGCGCCACGCGGCCCTCTGCATCGCCGATGACCTCCATCAACAACACGCCGTCGTAGAACAGCACCGGCTTCGGCACGTGCACGCCGAGCTTGTGGAGCGTCTCCATGGCGTCGGCTTCCGCTGACTTCCACGCCTCTTCCGAAGCCTGGCGGCCGAACTTCGAGCCTTTGTCCATCGCTCGCTGCGTGCGCGAGTTCCGCACCTGGCGACCTTCACGGTAGCCGGCGTCGTTCTTGAAATTACGGAACTCGCGCTCTTTGTAGAGCTTCGCGGCAACGGCTTCACCGCGGTGACTCACCAGCCAGACCTCGGCTTCTTTGCCCGTCTTCAGCTGGCTGTAGATCTCGTCGATGATTCCGTCGTCGAGCAGGGCCTGCAGCTTCTCCATCTCTCCCTCACATCAAAAGACGTCGAATGCTCAGTGGCTGACGATGACCGAGCTCGCCTTGAGCTGCGGGGCATGGGCCTGGAACTTGAGCTCCGGGTGTTTCTCCAGCGCGTGATGCATGGCCCACTCGTCGCGGAACAGCACGAGCGGCAAGCCGTCACGATCCTGCACCGTCTGACGATTGCCTTCCCAGTCGAAGCTCTTCGGATCGAACTTGTCGGCCACCACCCAGCGCGCATGGCTGAAGGGCAGCTTGTCCACGATGATGTTGGCGCCGTACTCGGCCTCCATGCGGAACTGCAGCACTTCGAACTGCAGCTGACCGACCACGCCGACGATGGGGTCCTTCATGCCCATCTGCAGCTGTTGGAAGAGCTGAATGGTGCCTTCTTCCGACAGCTGCTCGAGCCCCTTCTCCATCTGCTTGCGCTTCATGGGATCCTTCGAGCGCAGCACCGCGAAGAACTCCGGCGAGAAGCGCGGCACGCACTCGAAGTCGAACGGCTTGCCGCCTTCCAGCAACGTGTCGCCGATGCGGAACACGCCGGGGTCGAACAAACCGATGACGTCACCGGGCCACGCGTCTTCGATGGTGGTGCGCTCCTGGGCCATGAACTGCGTGGGCTTGGCGAGGCGAATGTCTTTGTCGAGGCGCACGTGATGCGCGGTCATGCCCTTCGTGTAGTGACCCGAGACCACGCGCAGGAACGCGATGCGGTCGCGGTGCGCCGGGTCCATGTTCGCCTGAATCTTGAACACGAAGCCGGTGAACTTCTCGCCCGAGGGCTCGATGAAGCCCGCGCTCGACGGGCGGCCCGACGGCGGCGGCGCCAGCTCGAGGAACGCGTCGAGAAACGGGCGCACGCCGAAGTTGGTCATCGCCGAGCCGAAGAACATCGGCGAGAGCTCACCGTCGAGCACCTTCTGCACGCTGAACTCGTCACCGCCGATGTCGAGCAGCTCGATGTCCTCCTGCAGCTTGGCCAGCTCCGACTCGCTCAAGATGCTTTTGATCTCCTCGCCCTCGAGCGGGACGATCTTCTCGGCGACCTCCGCTTCACCGTGACGGCCTTCGGCGGCGAACACGTGCACGTGCTTGCTGCGACGGTCGTACACGCCGCGGAACTCGGGCCCCGAGCCGATGGGCCAGTTCATCGGGTATGCGCGCATACCGAGCACCTTCTCGAGCTCGTCCATCAACTCGAGCGGCGTGCGGCCGTAGCGGTCGAGCTTGTTGGCGAAGGTGAAGATGGGGATGCCGCGCAGCTTGCAGACCTTGAAGAGCTTGATGGTCTGCGGCTCGACACCCTTGGCTGCGTCGATGAGCATCACCGCGGCGTCGGCGGCCGACAGCGTGCGGTAGGTGTCTTCGGAGAAGTCCTGGTGGCCGGGCGTGTCGAGCAGGTTGACGGCGTGGTCGCGGTAGTTGAACTGCAGCACCGACGAGGTGACCGAGATGCCGCGCTCCTTCTCGATCGCCATCCAGTCCGACGTGGCGTAGCGCTTGGCGCGCCGGGCCTTCACGCTGCCGGCGAGGTGAATGGCGCCGCCGTACAGCAGCAGCTTCTCGGTGAGCGTCGTCTTGCCCGCGTCAGGGTGCGAAATGATCGCGAACGTGCGGCGACGGCCGATTTCTCTTTCCAACTCCGAAGACATGCGCGCGCCTTAGCGAAAAAGAGCCCCGTCCGCGTGGCTTTCACGCCCGGAAATCGGGCTGTCCCGACGGCAGCCGGCACCGAGTGGCTACCCGCTCCTCACCAAAGTCCGGCGCCGTTAGCGTGGGGCCATGCTCTCCATCGTCCTCGCCGTGCTCGTGGCAGCGCCTGACGGAGGTTCGCCTCCGGTGCTCGGCGAGCTGCGCCGACTGTCTTTGCAGCTGGAACCGAAGGTCAGCGAGCCGTGGGTCAAGGAATGGCTCAAGTCGGTGAAGACCTTGAAGCCGGTCAAGCCGTCGACCTGGCACTGCACCGACGACAAGCAGCGCTGCTCACCGAAGCCTGACGAAGGGCTGGTCGCCCGCGAGGTGAACGACGAGTTCGTCTACGCGCGCATCACCGACCCGCTCGGCTACACGCGGCCGTACGAGATTCTGTCGTCGGTGGGTTGGCAGCCGAAGGGCAAGAAGGTGCTCGACTTCGGCTACGGCAATCTCGGCCAGCTGCTGATGCTCTCGTCGCTCGGCGCGAAGGTGCACGGCGTCGAGGTCGATCGCCTGCTGATCGACGGGACGAAGGCGGTCTCGAAGCCGTTGGTGCTGCACCACGGCTACTTCCCCACCGACGCGCAGCTGGTGAAGGAGATCGGCACCGGCTTCGATCTGTGGATCTCGAAGAACACGCTCAAGCGCGGGTACGTCAAACCGCTCGAAGGCGAGGCGGTCATCGACCTCGGCCCCACGGCCTTGAACGTCATCGCCAGCGAGCTCAAGAAGGGCGGCTACTTCCTCGTCTACAACCTCGCGCCGCTGCAGAAGAAGCAGTACCTCCCGATGGCCGACGGCAACTCACCGTTCACGCGCGAGGCGCTGGAAGCCGCCGGCTTCGAGGTGCTCGCGTTCGACGCCGACGACTCCGAGAAGGCGCTCACCATGGGCGCGATTCTGGAGTGGGGAAACGAACCGCTCGTCGCCACGTACACGCTCGCGCGGCGCCGCTGAGCTCAGGGCGAGTTGTAGAACGAGCCGAGGTTCACTTCCTTGAAGCGCCTGTTGCTCGTCTGGTCGATGAGCAGGTTGTTGCCTTCGGCGCCTGCCCAGAGAATCACCACGCCGAGCTCGCTGCCCTGCTTCAGCACCACGAGCGGCCGGTAGAAGTCGGGTTCGAACTCGCAGCCGTCGTCGACGCGCCAGCAGCTCGGTTGTTCCGATGACGAGGCTTTGATCTCTTTGACGATCGCGTCTTCACCGACGAGCGCCACGAACCGCACCACCGGCTTCACCTTCTTCTTCCGCGCGGAGTCGAGGAAGTAGAGCGCGCCACCGTCGAACGTCGCGACCTGCTTGCAGCGCGCGAGCTTGACCTTCGAGACCTTCGCCAGCCTGGTCTTCGTGTCGGCGTCGCAGTCTTTCGTTTCGTTCTTCACCGCGACGGCAGTCACGTCTTTGGCGGCCGCTTCGGTCATCAGCACGCAGTACGGCGCGTCTTCGTCGACAGGGACTCTGGTCCCCAGCGTGAAGACCGACCCGGGCAGCTTGTCGAAGTTGCGCTGCGTCCAATTCGAGGGCGCGTCGTCGCTGTCGGGGCGCTTGCTCTTGAACTTCACCGTCGTCGCGTGGGCACCGCAGAAGGCCTTCACGAAGCGGTCGGGTCTGGCGTCGTACCCGTCGTCCTGCATCAGCACCGAGTCACCCGACGGACTGAGCAGCGCGGCGCTCATCGTCGGAGCCGCCTGCGCCAACGACACCGCGAGGAGCGCGCCGAGCATCACACCCTCGCCCGCGGCGCGAACTCATCGGTCATGTGACGCAGCCGTTCAGCGAGCGTGACGATGAGCCGCGCCGACATCTCGCGGCTCGACTTGAGCGCCGTGCGGAAGTCGTAGCCTTCGAGCACCAGCAGCACCGAGTTCTCGACCGCTCGTACCGTGGCCGTGCGCGGCGCGGGGTCGAGAATCGAGATCTCGCCGAAGAACTCACCGGCCCCCAGCTCGCGAATGCGGTTGTTGTTGCGACGCACCTCGCACACGCCGCTGATGATGAGGAAGACCGACGAGCCGCTGGTGCCCTCCTTGATGATCTCGCTGCCCTGCGCGTGGTGCGCCTCGGTCACCTTCTTCGCGAGTTGCTCGAGATCGCTGTGCGGGAGGCCGGCCAACAACGGGATCGTCTTCAGCGCGTTCACGCGGTCGTCGCTCATGCGACCGCACGTTACACGCGGCACGACGGCCACACACGAGAGCGAATACGAGCACTTCGCGGCTGGCACGGCGCTCGCTTTGGGAGCCTTCCGGGAACCGCATCCCAGAAAGGCCCTTCCAGCCATGTCGCCGAAGCACAAGATCATCGCCGCCCTCGCCGCTCTCTCCATCACCGCCTGCACCGAGACGAAGCCGTCACCCGCCCCGGTCATTCCGACGAAGGTCGCGAAGTACGAACCCGTCGTCGTTCGCCCCGACGTGCGCGACGCCGGCGCGCCGGTCACCCTCATCGAGAAGGAAGAACCCGTCGTCGACCCGCTCGTGCTCGCGCACGACACCAACGGCGTCGATCACCTCGGCCGCGCCAGGCAACTCGCCAGCGAAGGTGACGCGAAGGGCGCGCTCATCGAAGCCCGCCGCGCGCTGTTCTCGACTCCGTCCGACGTCGAGACGCTGATGACCGTCGCCAAACTCTCGCGCCGCACCGGTCAGGCGCAGCTCGCCGCTGATGCCTGGGGCCGTGTCGCCGCGCTCACGCCCGATGATTCGACGCCGGTGATTCAGCAGGCCCGCGCGCGCCTCGCGATGAAGGACTACGTCGGCGCCGTCACTTCAGGTCGCGAAGCCATCGCGCGTGACGGTGGCAACGCCGAGGCCTTCCAGGTCACCGGCATCGCGCAGCTCGCACAGAACGACCTGGCTGGCGCCATCGCCAGCTTCGAGAAGGCCATCGAGCTCGAGCCCAATCATGGTTGGGCCCTCAACAACCTCGGCTTCGCGTGCCTGCGCGCCAACCTGAATGACCGCGCCGTCGAAGTGCTCGAGCGCGCGGCGGAGCAGCTGCCGACCGTCGCCTACGTGCAGAACAACCTCGGCATAGCGCTCGAGCGTGTCGGCCGTGGCGACGAAGCCAAGTCGGCGTATCAGCACGCGATGGATCTCTCGCCGAAGTACGTCAAGGCGCGCATCAACTCGGCGCGCGTGGCGCGGGCTCCGCAACAGGGCGAGGTCATCGACGGTGAGCTCGAAGAGCTGAACGTCGAGGCACACCCCATCAGCGAGTGACAAAGGGCGAGGGGCGCTCCGCGGAACGCCCCTTGCTCTACCCAGCCGTATGAGCACTGCATCGTGGTTGTTCAGCCGCAAACCGTGGCCCCGCGGGTACAGTCGGGCCCCGCTGATGAGTGCCCTCTGGCGTTGGTTCAAACGGTTGTTGAAGCTGGCAGTGGTCGGCGCGTTGCTGGCGCTCGCTGGCGGCGTCGGCCTGTACCTCTACTACTCGCGCGATCTCCCGAAGGTCGAAGAGCTGCGCACCTGGCGCCCGCCACAGGTCTCCAAGGTCACCTGCCGCGACAACAGCGTGTGCGCCGAGTTCTACGTCGAGCGCCGCACCTGGGTCGACGTGCGCACCCTGCCCCCGCACGTGCGTGACGCCTTCCTCGCCGCCGAAGACGCCGACTTCTATTCGCACCAGGGCCTCGACTACCTCGGCATCCTTCGCAGCGCGGTGAAGAACCTGCGCCCCGGCGGCATGAAGTCGGGCGCATCGACCATCTCGCAGCAGACCTGCCGCTCGTTGTTGCTGACGCAGGAGCGCACGCTGTCGCGAAAGATCCGCGAGTGGATCCTCACGCCGCGCATGGAAGCCGCGCTCAGCAAGGACGAGATCCTCAACCTGTACGTCAACACCATCTACTTCGGGCACAACCGCTACGGCGTCGAGGAAGCCGCGCTGTTCTATTTCGGCAAGCACGCGAAGGACCTCACCGTCGGTGAAGCCGCCGTCGTCGCGGGAACCGTGCAGTTGCCCCACCGCATCAACCCCGTCACCAACATCGTGAAGGCCAAGAAGCGCCAGCGCTACGTGCTCGGCCAGTTGGCGCGCCACGGCTTCGTGAAGCAGGACATCGTCGACAAGGAGCTCGACAAGCCCATCGTGCTCGGCCCTCGCCCGCCGACGCAGGTCGGTGCCGGCTACGCCGAAGAGGTGCGCAAGCAACTGGTCGCGCGCTACGGCGACAAGGTCACGCTCGAAGGTGGGCTCCGCGTGCAGATCGCGATGGACCCGGTGCTGCAGGCCGCCGCCGAGAAGTCGGTGCGATCGGGCCTCGAAGCGTTGGACCGTCGCCAGGGCTACCGCGGGCCGGCCGGCAGCATCGACGCGCAGCGCTTCGCGACGCTGAAGCCGCTGCTCGAGGTGCGACTGACGGAAGCCGGTAAGCGCCGCCCCGACGAACGCTTCGTCGCCGACCTCACCGCGCTCAAAGACGCCAGGCCGCCAGAAGAAGAAGACAGCCAGAAGACGGTGTCTGACGAAGGCGAAGTCGAACAGGAAGAAGCCCCGCTGACTGACGACCAGAAGCTCGCCCAGGCGATCGGCGTGAAGTCGCTGGTCGACGGCGTCGAGACCGTGGGCTGGGTCTCCACCGTCGACGACAAGGCGGGCACCGCGCAGGTCGAGCTCATCGGCGCGACGGCCCAGCTCGATTTCGCGTCGCACAAGTGGGCGCGCCGTCGTGAAGGCACGAAGGTCGGCGCGAACCCCGCTCGCATGTCAGACGTGGTGAAGCCCGGTGAGCTGGTGCGCATTCGGGTCGGCGTCGCGCTGCCGGCCTCGCAGGTGTTCTCGGCGCAGCTCGCGCAGATTCCGCTCGTGCAGGGCGCGCTCGCGGTCATCGACCCGAAGGACCGCACCGTCGTCGCGCTGGTCGGTGGCTACGACTTCTCGCTGTCGGCGTTCAATCGCGCCACGCAGGCGCACCGCCAGCCGGGCTCGTCGTTCAAGCCGTTCCTCTACGCCGCCGCCATGGAGTCGACGAAGTTCACGCCCATCTCGGTCGTCAACGACGCGCCGGAGGCGATCCGCGATCCCTACACTGGCAAGATGTGGAAGCCGCAGAACTACGAGAAGGGCGGCTTCGAAGGGCCCATCACCGTGCGCGCAGCGCTGACGAAGTCGAAGAACACCGTGTCGGTGCGGTTGATCGAAGCGCTCACGCCCGAGACGGTCATCGAGTTCGCGAAGAAGGCCGGCATTCGCAGCGAGATGCCCACCAATCTGACGCTCGCGCTCGGCACCGGCGAGGTCACGCCGCTCGAGATCGCCAACGCGTACACCACGCTGCAGACCAACGGCCTGTACGCCGACCCGCTGATGGTGATTCGCGTCGCCGATGCGAAGGGCAAGGTGCTCGAAGAGCGCCACGCGGCGCCCGAGCAGGCCATCACCCCGGCGGTCGCCTTTCTCGGCACCTCGCTCATGCGCAGCGTGGTCGAAGAAGGCACCGCCGTTGCCGTGCTCGAACTCAACCGGCCCGCGGCCGGCAAGACGGGAACGGCGCAGGAATTCCGCGACGCCTGGTTCAGTGGCTACACGGCCGACTACGTGGCCACCGCGTGGGTGGGCTTCGATGATCACGAGTCGCTCGGCAGCGGCGAGACCGGTGGCAAGGCCGCGCTCCCGCTGTGGCTCGGCTTCATGCGCGAGGCGCACAAGAATCTCCCGCCGCGTGAGTTCGAAGTGCCGACCGGCGTGAAGCAGATCCGCATCGATCCGCGCACCGGCAAGCTGGCAGGAGGTTCCGTGCCCGGCCGCGCCGAGTGGTTCCTCGAAGGCACCGAGCCCACCGAGGAGACGCGCGCCGTCGATCCCAACGACTTTCTGCTGCTCGACCAACAAGGCCGACCGTGATCCTCGCGCTGGTGCTGGCTGCTGCTTCGTCCACTTCTCTCGAACGTGCGGCTCTCGAAGTGTCACGCACGGTGGTCGACGCCGGGTTCGACGCGCCGATCGGGGTGTACGTCGAAGGAACTCCAGCCCCCGTGAGCCGGGCCGTCGGCTCACTGGTGATGGCGCGCCTGGCAGAGCAACGCCAGGCGCCCGTGCCGGTGGTCGCCCGTGACGCGACCGAGGCCGAGAAGCTCGCACGTGAACAGGGCCTGGGCGCGCTGGTGCGGCTCACGGTGTCGCTCGAGGCCCCCAGGCTCGTGGTGCGCGGTGATGCGCTGAGCACGCACGTGAACTTCTGGTCGGGCGTGACGCCGACGCGCTCCGGCCCGGCGGTGGCGGTGCTGGCTTCGGTCGACGCAGACCTCGAAGCGCTGACGATGGCTGGCAGCGCGCCCACACCGCAACCGACGAAGCCACTCGAGATTCTCCCCGGCGTGCTCGCCAGAACGCCGCAGGTGCCCGCGGCGCTCACCACCGCCGACGTCGACGGAGACCATCGCCACGAGGTCATCGCGCTCATCGGCGAGACGCTCTTCACGTGGTCGAGCGACGGAAAGCTGCGCAGCAAGACCGAGCTGAGCGGCGCACCTTCAGCTCGCCCCACGCGCGATGCCTTCGGCTTTCTGGCGGTCAACGCTGGCCGGCTCACGGCGTGGTCTTCACGTCGCGAGAAGCCGGAGAACTTCCATTGGCTCCGGGAAGGCTGGCGCAGCGCGGGGCCATCGGAGGCGCTCGTCGACGGCGCGGTGACGCTGGTGCCGCGGCCCGGCGTCGCCAGCTTTCAGAGCGAGTTCTCGTGGGCGGGAAAGACCGTGAAGTGGCCTGACGCGCTCGCGCAGGTGTCGTTGAGCGGCACCTTGATGCTCGGCGTTTCACCCGGTGGCGCAGCGAGCCTCGCGCGCGGTCAGGCCCCGACGGCGCAGGTCAACGGGGTCGGCTCGGGGAGCACGCTGGTCGATCTCGACGGTGATGGAACCGTGGAGCTCGCGCTCACCTCTGCACGCACGAGCGGCGAGGTCGACGAGGTGCGCGTGGTGTCGCTGGGCGCGTTCGAGTCGGCGCAGGCGCGCGGTGGCCTCGGGAATGAAGCGCCGGCGCTATGGCAACGGAAACTCGAAGGCCGCGCGGTGGTGGCGACGAGCGGCGATCTCGACGGCGACGGAGCGGAAGAGGCCGTGCTCGGCGTGTGGCGCGAAGACGGAAGTGGAGAGCTCGTGGTGCTGCGGAGAGTCCCATGACGGCGCGTTGCGCGGTGCTGCTCGCCGCGGTGTCCCTGAGCGCGTTCGCCGGTTCACGACCGCGCCCCGGCGGCACGCTTCAGCTCGTGCTCGTCTCGCCGTCGATGACGGTCGACCCCTCGTCCGCCGACGCGCCCATCGACGCGTTCCGGCTCTCGCTCACGCATCAACCCATCTGTCGTCTCGTCGACATGACGCGCTCGCCGGGCGTGCTGAAGCTCACCGTGCCCGCTTCGGTCGACGTGAAGTTCGTCACCGAAGCCCTCACGCGTGGCGCGCCGCTGCTCACCAACGTAGGCGCGCCGAACGTGAACGGCCGCGAAGTCGAGCTGCCGATCCGCGGCGCGCGTACCGACCTCGAACGGACACTCTGCCATCCGCTCTTCTCGCTGCCGGTAGGCCCGTTCAAGGTGAAGGGCACCAGGCTCGAGGCCTTCGACGAGCAACCCATGGGCAGGCCCTATCTCGACGGGCTCGCGCTGCAGGCCACCGACGCGCGCACCGCCGAACGCCTCTTCGCGCAACGCCGCGCCCAGCTGGTGGTAGGCGCCTCCACGCCGACCGATGCGCCGCAGCTCTTCGTCACCGCGCTCGCGCTCGGGCCCGGGCTGGCGAACGTGCGCACCGCCATCGAGAGCAGCATCGACCGGGCAGACCTCGCGCGGTTCTTCGTGCCCGCGCCGTCGGCCGCGCTGCCGTCGCTGCAACCCGGCGCCACCCCGACCACGCCGACGCCAGCCAGGCCTTCACCCGTCACGCCAGCACAGGAGCTGACGCTCAGCTTCGACCAGACCGCTGAACACGAACGCGGCATCGCGCAGCGGCTCCAGGTGAAGCTGCAGCCGTTCGGCTATCGCGTCGCCTTGAAGCCGGTGCCGCGCGCCGAGGTGAAGGCCAGAGCGCCGGGCGCCAACGAGCTGGTGCTCCGGAGCTTCGCGCTGCCGCCCTCGCCCACCGGCGCCCTGTTGATGTGGCTGTCAGTGGCCGGTCAGCAGGCCCGCGCCGCGGCCGTGCTGCAGAGCATCTCGTCCGCGCCTGACGCCGACGCGCGCGCACGCGACCTCTCACTTCAACTCGCCAATGAGCTGAACGTGATTCCACTCGTCACGCGCGGCCTCGGCGTGAGCGCGACGCGAGACGTGCAGCACCTCACCCGCGACGCGATGGGTCTGCCGCGCGTCGACGACGCCTTCTTTTCGGCCGAGTAACCGCTCATGCGCCTTCGTTGGACGCTCGCCCTCGCCTTCATCGCGCTCGCTGCGCTGCAGGTCGCCGTCGTGGTGCCGCTCGCGCTGCGAAACCTCTCCGCGCTGCTCGGGCAGCAGCAGAGCGCGCGCGTCGATCAACTGATGGTCGCGGTCGAGGCCGAAGCGCAGCGCGTGCAGGGCGACGTGAAGCGCTCGATGGACGAGCTGGCCCAGAGTCAGGCGCTCGAAGACGTGGCGCGTGATGCGGCGCGCGTCCCTCCGCCGGCGCACGTGACGAACGCCGCCAACGCGTTGATGACGCCTCGAGGGCTCGACGTGCTCGCGCTCGTCGACGACACCGGGCGCACGCTGTCGTCGGGTCACCTCCCCGCGCGCATCGGCGAGCCCGACGACCCCCTGTTCGCGGTGACGAAGAAGCAGCAGGGCTCGGTGGTCGCCACGCGCGTCGAGCTCTCAGGCCCGCAGGGGCTCGTCACCGCGCCCGCGCTCGTGACCGCGCGACCGGTCGATTACGGCGAGCGTCGCGTGTGGGCCATCGGCGGCGTGCTGTTGTCGGAAGCGCGCGCGCGCGACCTCTCGAAGCTGACCGGCGCGCGCGTCGACATCATCAGCGACGGCAATCAGGTCGCGCACGCGGGTGACGCGCCGGCACCGACGCTCAGCCGCTCACTGCCGGTCGGCGACGTGGCGACCGTGAAGCTGACCTTCTCGCAGGCCGACCTCGTGGCCACGCGGTCCGAAGTGCTGCGCTCGTTCATCGGCTTCGCAGGCGTCGGGCTGCTGCTGTCGATCATCGCGGGCTTCCTGGTGAGCCGCCGCATCACCCGCCCGGTCGAAGCGCTCACCGACGCAGCCGAGAAGATCGCCTCGGGGACTCCAGGCGTGACCGTCGACGGGCGTCACGCGTCGGGCGAATTGAAGGCCCTCATCGAAACCTTCAACGGCATGACGGGCGACCTCAAGGACGCCACCGACAAGCTGGTGGCCAGCGAGCGCATCGCTGCCTGGCAGGAGGTCGCGCGCCGCCTCGCCCACGAGATCAAGAACCCGCTCACGCCCATTCGCATGTCCCTCGAGACGCTGCTGGCCGCCAGTCAGCGCGGTCCGCTCGACGAACGCTTCCACCGCCTCTTCTCCGAAAGCGCACGCGCGGTGCTGGAAGAAGTCGACCGGCTCAAGCGCATCGTCGACGAGTTCAGCCAGTTCGCGCGTCTCCCGAAGCCGGAGCTCAAAGCGCAGGACCTCGCCGACGTGGTGCAGCCCATCATGGCGCTCTACGGCCCACACGACGGCATCACCTTCGACGTTCAGCTGGAGCGCGGCGCCCACGCCCGCATCGACCGCGACCAGCTCACGCAGGTGCTGGTCAACCTGCTCAAGAACGCCGAGGAGGCCATGGCTGGCCGCACCGGGGCGATTCACGTTCGCGTGAAGGGCGGCGCCGAGGCAGTGGTGGAAATCGAAGACGAGGGCCCGGGTATCCCCGCGGAGCTCAAAGCGCGTCTGTTCGAGCCGTACGTCACCACCAAGCCACAGGGCACCGGCCTGGGGCTGGCCATCGCCCAACGCATCATTCAGGAACACGGAGGGCGCCTCGAGGTCACTGACGGAACCTCTGGAGGCGCCCTTTTTCGCGTCTCACTGCCATCGCTGTCAGCCCGTTAGAGGGCTGCCACTTCAGTACTTCGGCGGCGGGACCCCGTTCGACATCGGGGGCATCCCGCCCGGGGGCAGCGCCGGGAGAATCGGCATTCCGAAGGCGTCCAACGGGTACGGCTGAACGGGAATCGGGTCCTGCGGCAGGGCAACGGTGCCCGGGTCACGGAGGCCAGAGCAGTCTCCGACCACCGTCGAAAGCGACGGTTGCGCGCCCTTGGTGTCGGCGACCGTGTTCGACGCAGAATCTGCCGTCTCCGAGTCGAACTCGAGCGCAGCGCCGTTGGCGTCGACGAGCTTCTCGCCGTCCCAATACTCGCCTTGACCGACGCCACAGCCCGTCAGCGCCAGCATTGCCACAATCACGACAGCCACTGCCTTCATGCCCCGAACCATTTGCAACCCCGATGCCGACTGCGAATCACTCGTCACCATGCGCCACCTCCTTCAACTCCACCTCGCCGTTGACGATCTGTGACAGGCGCGAACGCTTCATCTTCAGCAAGCGAGCAGCCTCGCTGATGTTGCCACCCGCATCTTCGAGCGCGCGGCGAATGCACTGCATCTCCATCTCGTGGCGCAGGTCCTTGAGCGAAATGTCGCGCTTGCGGGCCATTGCGTAGAAGTCGAGCGGACCGTCGGCGCTGACCGGCACGACCGGAGCGGCCACGGGCGCGACCGGGGCAACCACCGTCGAGACCGCCGGCGGCGCGTTCGCCGCAGGCTGAGGCGCGTCGATCAGCGCCGCCAGCTCGCCCACGTGGCTGAAGGCTTCGACGTCGATCTCGTCGCCTTCCGCGAAGATGGACGCAGACGAGATGACGTTCTCGAGCTCACGAATGTTGCCCGGCCACGAGTGCCGCGCCAGCAACGCCAACGCACCCGCCGACAAGCGACGCACGGGCTCGTTGCGGTCTCTGGCGACCCGCTCGAGGAAGTGCTGCGCGAGCAGCTGCAGATCTTCAGGGCGCTCGCGGAGCGACGGCAGCTCGAGCATCACGCCCTTCAAGCGGTAGTACAGGTCACTGCGGAACCGGCCCTGCGCGATGGCCTGCTCGAGGTCGCGGTTGGTCGCACAGATGATGCGCACGTCGACCTTGATGGTCTTGCTGCCACCGACGCGTTCGAACTCGCGTTCCTGCAGCACGCGCAGGAGCGCGACCTGCGCCTTGGGTGAGATGTCGCCGATTTCGTCGAGGAAGATGGTTCCGCCGTCAGCCATCTCGAAGCGGCCCTTGCGCTCGCGAATGGCCCCGGTGAACGCGCCCTTCTCGTGACCGAAGAGCTCCGAGAGCAGCAGCTCTTCGACCATCGCTGCGCAGTTCACCTTCACCAGCGGCATGTGCCGGCGCGGAGACAGCGCGTGCAGTGCATCGGCCAGCACTTCCTTGCCGGTGCCGCTCTCACCGCGCACGAGCACGGTGGCGTTGCTGCGGCCAATGGGCTCGAGCTGGCGGGTGATGCGCTGCAGCGCCGCCGAGCGGCCGACGATGCCGTTGAAGTTGTCGACCACGTGGCGCTGCGCGAGTGACGCCATCGCGCGCGGCAGCCGGAGCTCCGGCTCGACCGCCGCGACCACTTCTGCGCGCCGCGGCAACGACAGGAACGCGGTGCGCCGAACCGGCGGCACGCGCTGCACCAATTCGTCGAGCAACCGGCCTGCCCGCTGGAATTCGGCCTGCGCGCCGCTGGCGTCATTGGCGGCCTGACGCAGCTTGCCCATGAGGAAGTAGGTGCGAATGGGCCCTTCGAGCTCGGGCTTGTCGAGCAGCGCTTCACGCGCACGCGACGCGGCGCGACCGGCGCCGAGCAGATCTCCCATCGACAGCAGCAGCTCCCCGCGGGTCAGCTCCACCTCGAGCGAGGTGGACTGCAGCGACGCGGCGCCCTTCTCGACGCACCGGCGCGCCAGCTCCTGCTCGGCCTGCGCGCGTTCTCCCGAATACAGGTGCGCCCGCGCCTTCCAGGCAGCAGCGAGCGCCGCCCAGGCGTCGTTCCCCTGCTTCTCGAAGCCGACGCGCGCGAACTCGAGGTCGCGCTTGGCCGCCGGGTACTCCCGCGTGTCGACCGCCAGCGCGCCCAGGTTCAGCAACGCCGAGGCCTCGAGGTAGCCGTCACCGAGGCGACGGGCGAGCCGCAGCGCGTGCTCCGAGAGCTCCGCGGAACGCTCGGTGTCGCCGAGCAGGTGATGCAGGCGCGAGAGGTTGCTCGACGCCATCGCCACTTCACGCAGACTTCCGAAGCGCGAGAAAGACGTCAGCGCGCGGCTGAGGTGACCCAGCGCCAGCTCGAAGTCACCCGACTCGGCGTAGAGCGAGCCGAGGTTGGCTTCGGCGTGGGCGTGCAGCGGCCGGCTCTCCGTCGGCGTGCTTTCCCAGCACGAGATGGCGCGGTCGCGCTCACCGCGCTTGTACGCCGCGACGCCTTCGTTGAGCCGCGCCAGCGCCAGCAACCGTGTATCGCCCCGCTTCTCGGCCTCCATCGCGTTCTCGGCGAAGAGCTGCTGCGCGTCTTGCAGCTGACCTGTGATGAGCAGCGCCTTGCCGACCGTCTGGCGCATGGCCAGCGCGGTGCCGTCGAGCTCGACGCCTTCGAGCGCCTGGCGGCCCAGCGAAAGCGCGTCGGCGGCGCGGCCGGTGTTCACGAACAACTCGGCGAGCGTCGCGTCGGCGTCGCGCGAGAGCTTCGCTTCGCGACGCGCGACCTCGAGCAGCGCCTTCGCGTGCCGCGCCCGGCCCAGCTTGGTGAGGTGGCGCGCGGCTTCGAGCGCCACGGCAGCGCGCGTCGCTTCGTCGGCGTGAGCGACCGACGAGAGCAGGCGGCGCACGGCGCCGCGATAGTCACCGAGCAGCCCGAGCACGCGGCCCCACGAAGCGAGCACGTCGGCGCGCGCCTCGCCCGGGAGCTGCGCGAGCGCTCGGGCGTACAGCGCGTCGGCGTCCTCCAGGGCGCCGCGTTCGACGAGCGCCTGCGCTGCACGAACTGCCAGCGCCGCACCGTCGGCCGGCGCGACGGGCAGCAACAACTCCGCGGCGGCCAGGAGCTGGCCCTGAGAGGCGAACACACGGCCCAGCGCCAGGGTCGCCACGCGGCGAGACTCGTCGGGAACCAGCGCGAGGAACGCCTGCTTCTCGCTCTCACGCGTGAAGCGCCAGGACGGCCGGCCGTCGATGACCTTCACCGTCACCAGCCGCTCGCGGAGCAGCCCGTCGAGCGTCTCGGCACAGCGCGGCGCTTCGGCGCCCATCGCAGAGGCGAGCCATTCGACCGGCAGCGCCTCGGGCGCGATGGCCAGCGTCGACAAGGTCGCGCGCTGCACTTCGGTCAGCCGCTCCACGCGCCGCACGAAGAAGTCGACCGCAGCGACCGGGCGCTCGAGCAACTCACCGAGCGCTTCGGGGTTGCCACCGGTGGCGTCGAGCAGCTTCTGCGCGACGTCGTTGCGCGAGAGGAACGCGCGAATACCGTCGACGTCGAGGCCCGCCAGCGAGAGCGTGCGACCCGACACGTGGCTCACCACCTCGGCGAGCGGCTCGGGGAGCGCTTCGTCTTCGCGGAAGGTGAGCACGAACAGGCCACCCACCTTCGACTGCGGCGTCGACGCCATCGCGGCGAGGTAGCGGATGAGCTCGAGCGACGCGCGATCGGCGACGTCGAGGTCTGGCCAGACGACCAGCGGCGCCGACCTGCCGGCCAGCGAGAACAGCTCACCGGCGCCGTCGTAGAGCGCCAGGCGCCGCTCTTCAGCCGGCAGCGACTGACCGCCGCTGCGCACCGGTTCGACCGCGCGGGCGAGGCGGGCCACGGTCGTCTCGGGAACGCCGGAGCGTTTCACCAGCGTGAGCAGTTCACCCAGCATCGGCGCGAACACGCCCCACGTCTGCCGCGCGTCACGACCCGAACCACCCTCGAACACCGGGGTGCCCTGACCGCCCAGGGCCTGCGCGAGCTGCGCGACCAGGTGCGACTTTCCAACGCCTCTGGGTCCCCGAATGAAGACGAAGCGCGCGCTCCCCGAGGCTTTCGCCTCGTGATGCTCACGCAGCAACATCGTCAGCTCGGCTTCGCGACCCGTCACCTCGGTGACAGGCGGTCGCAAATACCTCAACACGTCCTGGCTCATTCCGGCTCCTGAAGGGTCTGCACTCTCTCAGACCCTAACCGTTCGAAGAACCCCGGCCCCTCCCGCCACTGCCCTTTCGGGCGCGACGTGGTGAGCAACCGATGTGCCATTTGACCCGCGTGGCGGAGTTCGCCAACTCGTTGATCGCGCAGCGGAATTCTGTTCTCGAAACACGAGAGCCGAACGCACGCGACATGCTCGCCGTGCGCTCGGCCCGAGGGTGACTCAAAACAGGTCAGTCCTTGACGGGCGTGGCCTTCAACGCGGCCTTGCCGTCCTTCACGTAGACCTGAAAACGCACGGTCTTGCACTGGTACTTGGCGACCAGCTGCTCCTTGTTCTTGAGCAGCTTGGCCTTGAACTTCTCGAACGTGAGACCATCGGCAGGCTCGCGGCATTTCTCGCGCGTGGCCACGAAGTCGCGGAACACTTCCTGGAAGTGGCGCTCTTCGTCGTTGGCCGCAGCAGCGGGCGCGATCGACGCGACCTTCGGCATCGCGCTCGTCGGCGGCTTGAGCGCCGGGCGTTCACCGGTCACACCTGAAGCGGAGCGCGCGGCCTTGATCAGCTCGGCAGGAATCGCCGCGACGCGGGTGGCATCGGGGTTGTCTTCGTGGCTCGGCGCTCCGAAGGCGGGTTCCTGAGCTGCGGCGAGCGCGAACGGATCAGCCACCGGCGGGGGAGGCGGTGCAGCAGGGGCCGGCGGCGGCGCGCCCATCGGCGGCTTGAACGCGGGGTACGCGACGGTGCGCTGAGCGCCGTCTTCTTCTTCGTCCATCAAACCGCCGGGGCGCTGCAACGCCGGCGCTTCCATCGTGGCCACGGGCGGAGGCGGCGGGTTGGCGCGCGGCGCAGACGGCGGCGCCGCGGAGGCGAAGGGGTCCGACTCGGGTTCGAAGACCGGCGCCTGACCGGTGATCGCCACCGGAGCCGGCGGCGGAGCCATCGCAGGCTGAACCGGGTTGCTCGGGGGGAAATCGAAGTCGTCAGGGCTCGCTTCCGGCGCGGGCTGCGGCTCGGACATGGTGAGCGCCGGCAGCGGCTCTTCGCGCTTGGTGATGGACGGAGGCACCGGCATCGGCGGAACGACCATCGCCGCACCCTTCTCTTCGCCACCCCCCATGATGATCAGGAACACCAGCGTCAGCAGCAGCAGCCCGGCGAGGCCGCCGAGCCCGAACACCTGATACGTGGCCAGCCCTTCGAGCGCCGCTTTCGACGACGCGACGGCCACGACCTCGAAGGACGTGCCGCCGATCGACTGACGGCCGCCGGTGGTCTGAACCAGCGAGTCGGTCAGCAACGGCAGCTGCAGCGGGCCCAGCTCGCGCACCGGCCCGCTCGTCAGTGCGCCCATCGTTCCGGTCTTGAGCACCTTGAGCGCTTCTTCGGCGACGGTCTTGTCACCGGCCACCAGCACCGGCGTGTTCTCGCTCACCAGCGCGAGCGCCTCGAGACCGAGCGCCTTCTGCGCCTGAGCCAGGGCACCGACCTGCGGAATCAGCGGCAGACCGACGATGACCGACCCACCGACGCGCACTTCGTTCTTGTCGCTGATCAGCATCGGCGCCGACAGCAGGAGGAAGCTCGCGCCGTCGACCGATTGAACGGCCCCCGCGGCACCGGCCTGCATCACCGTCGCCAGATCGAGACCGGCGGGAACTTCAGCAGAGGGCTCGCCTTCGCCCTTGACCCACAACGCGCCCACTTCGTTGGTCAGCGCTACGAACAACGCGGCCTTCTGGTCGGCAGGCACCAGTTCGTTCGCCGACGTACGCACCATCGCGAAGCGGTCGACCGTCGGCGCCTCGGGCTTGCCGCCATTCTTCGGCCCGGCGTTCCACGCCGCGTTGCTGGTCGCGACCTTCAGCGCCACCGCCTGGGTGAGCGAACGCTGCGACTCGAGCGCCACCGCCACCGGGCCCGCCGCGCCCGCGATCGCGGCCTGCGCCTGCTCCACCGAGCCAGACACGACCAGAGGCGAAATCAGCAGCAGGTGGTACGCCCAGAGGCCCAGGGCCACGAGCGCAAAGAGAAGAAACTTGAGGCGAGCCATCAGCAGCACGCCTTAGCACGCAGGGCCAAGCGCTCGCCGCAATTTCTCGGTTAGGTTCGAGGCATGACACCTCGCACTTTTTCCGTCGTGACTTCGGTGCAGGACCCGCTCACTGCCGAGCGGTTGGTGGAGGTTCTTCAGGAGGCGAAGGTCGACGCGTTCAGCCGCGCTGGTGGCGCTGCCTCGACCGACGCGTTCGGCGCTGCGACTGCCGCGTTCTTCGACATCTTCGTGCCGACCGAGAGCCACGCACAGGCCGAAGCGCTGGCGCGCACCGAGCTCGAAGCCATCGAACGTGATGCCGAAGCCAACGGGCGCGCGGCCGAGGAAGAAGCCCTCTCCGGCGAGAAACCCGCGGGCAGCTGAGGTCAGTTCGCCGGCAACGTGGGCTCGTAGATCGACAACCCTTCGATGGTCCACGAGCCAAAGTCGAGATTGCGCGACAGGTAGCGCGCGAGCGGCTCGTCGACGACCTTCTTGAAGCTGCGCGACGCGTGCCGAAGCATCGGCCCCTTCGGCGTCTGCACCAGCACGCCCACGTGTGAAACGCGCGTCACCAGCCACGGTCGGTCAGCGCGCACCACCACCACCAGCAGGCCCGCGGGCGCGTTCTTCAATTTCTGGGCGGCGACTTCGGCGGGAATGAGATCGAACGTCCACGTGCCGCGCGTCTGCTTGTCTTCCGGCAACGCGAGCCCGACCGCCCCCTTCTCTTTCCAGGTCGCAGCCGTCAGCGTCTTCTTCACCGAGCGCGTGGCGTCACCGCCGTACGCCCGGGTGACGTCCTTGAGCAGCCCGCGTTCGACGTTCTTCGGCAGCCACTGCGACTCCATGATGTGCAGCCGAGTCTCCCAGCCGGGCGCGCCGTCGTAGCGGAGCCGCGTGAGCACCTCGACCAGCGTCTCGGGCTTCGACGTCGCCAGCGCGAACGACTGCTCGACCATCGTCACGCAATCCACTGCGTCCCAGCGCACGAGCGGGTCGGCGTCGCGACCGGAGCCTTCGCCGAGCGGCGAGAGGACGTACTGCGTGCCGAGGAAGCGGTCGGTGGCGGAGAGCAGCCGCTCGCGCAACGTCGGGAGCTTCTGCAGCTCGACCATCGCCTCGGCGCGCTGCGCGTCGCCCATCGACGACCACGGTGCGGCGGTCAGCACCAGCAACAACAATGACGTCACTGCAACCCTGCCTTCTTCGACACCGCCTGGCGCTGCTCGTCGGTGACACGCAACTTCTCGATTTCGTCTTCGTAGGTGAGCCGCTTCTCGCCGCTCGCCTTCGAGCTCTCGATGATGAGCCAGTCGATCTTCGACGCGTCACCACCCTGCGCGAGAATCCGCGCCGCGCGCGACCGCACCTTGTCGTCGGTGTCTTTGAGCATCGGCGCGAGCGCCCCACTCGCGGCTTTGGCGGGCGCACCTTCGAACAGCATCACGCCCTGCATGCGTTCGTTCTTGTCGGCCGAGGCGAGCAACCTGCCGGCGAACTTCGCGCACGACGGCGTTCCCATCGCGCACAGGCCCTGCGCGGCGGCCATTCGCGTGGTCTCCGAGTCGTCCTTGAGCAGGGCCTCGAGAGCGGGCGCCTGCTTCCTGTCGCCGGCGCGCCCTGCGCTCTGCAGCATCAGCACCTTGAGCTCCAGTTCCTGCTCGGTGCTCGCGGCTTTCATCAGCGGCGCCGAGGCCTCGGGCTTGCCGATGAGCCCGAGCGCGCGCGCAGCTTCGCGACGCACACCGACCATCTTGTGGCCGAGCAGACCGACGAGCGGCTTGACGGCGCCGGGGGATTTCAGGCGTCCGAGCCCGGTCGACGCCACCATCACCTCACCGATGCTGTCGCGCTTGAGCGCATCGAGAAAGGTGTTCTCCACGTCTTGATGACGAACCTCGAGCGCCGAGAGCATCTCGAGGTAGCGCTCGCGCGTTCGTGCATCACCGTTTCGACGCGTGGCGAGCACCAGCTCGTGCGACGCAAAGTTCTCGGCGCCGAGGTAGCGAATGCGATTGACCGCGGCGTTCACCGAGAGCTGGCCGCCGAAGAACTGCTCCATCACGCCGAGGGCTTCAGCCGACTTGTCCTTCGGCTTCGCGACCGCCACCGACGCCAGCAACAAGAAGAGAAGGCTCCACCGCATGACCGGCGACGGTAGCATCGGGGTGTCCCGTGCGCCGCTTTGTGCTCCTGCTCGTGTTGCTGTGTGGCGCCGCTGACGCACAGACACGCGTCACCCGCTGCTACGAGGCGTGCAACGCCTACGTGAGCGACGCCCGGCTGCGGGCCACTTCCTGTGCGAGCTGTCTTCGCGCGAAGGACGACGGTCACGCGTGGCTGCAGGCGCTGCCGGAAGTTCCGGTGGCGATGCTGCGCGATGATGATTGGAAACTTCGCTGGGCTGCCGTCGTCGAGCTCGCGCGGCGCGCGAAGGTCGCTCCAGACGTGCAGTTGAAGACCTGGCTCTCGAAGGCGCAGGGCGTCGAGCTTCTTCGAGGCTGTTCGACCGCGGCGCACGCCGGCTCGCCGCTGCCTCCGACGTGTCGTTCGATTGCCCCTGAAGTCCGTCGCGCGCTCGAGGTGGAGCTCTACGACGAGGCGCTCGCGCGACGGGTCGATGCGTTGACCGCGCTCTCGAAGGCCTTCACCATTACCCGCAGCCGCGTGGTGCTCGATGTGGTGACGACACGCGCAGCGGAGTTCGACGCGTTGCTCTTCGATGCGCTGACCGAGGCGACGCCCGACGGCGAAGCGCCGGCAGTGACCCAGCTGCTCGCGGTCGCGCGCGAGAATGACGTGGCCGCGATGAACCGACTCCTGGCGGTGGTGAATGCACGAACCAACGCCGCGCGCCCGTCGCTCGCAGGCGATCACCCCACGAGGATGGAAGCCATTCGCACGCTGCGCCGGTTGCTGCCGACGTCTGAGCCGGAGCTGATGTCGGTGTTGTCCATAGACGATTTGACGGCCCGCGACGCCGCAGTTCGCGCCATCGCGGCGGCTGAAAACCGCAGCGTCAGTCGCATGGCCGAAGCGCGCTTCTTCGGAGAGAAACCGGCGACCGACGACCAGCAAGCGGCGCTGTTGAGTCTGCTCGGTGACGTTCACGACAAGGACTGCGCGGCCGTCGCGCTGCGGGTGTGGAGGGTTCCCGGGCCGCTGCGGCTCGGCGCGCTGAAGGTGGCCGCGTTCTGTGCGTGGCCCGAGGCGGCGGCAGACGTGGAACTCGCGCTCCGTGATGACGACGTGCACACACGTGCCGCGGGGGTGGAGGCGCTGGGCTTCGCTCCCACCTCGCAGCAATTGCTGGAACGGCTTCAGTTCGCGACGGCGGCGAAAGAGCCGGAAATTCGTCGGGCCGCGGCGAAGGCCATCGGGGCACGTCGGTGGCGGGGAGGCACCCAGAAGCTCGAAGCGCTGATGAACGACGCAGCGCCCAGCGTTCGCGTGGAGGCGGTGAAGGCGGCACGCGCCGTCGATGCGCCGGGCATCGAAGCGAAGCTGGCGCGAAGCCTCGAAAATGACCCCGCCCCCGAGGTCCGCCGCACCGCTGCCGAGCTCCTGGCCCTCTCGCCTTCGCCCATGGCCCGCGCGACGCTCGAGGCGGCGGCAAAAAAGGAAAAAGATGAGAGCGTGAAAATGGTCGTCGAGCGCGCGTTGCGTAGAATCCGCTGAGGGAGTCACGAGACCATGACCATCAAGCTGGCCGCAGTCATCGAGCCGAACGCCACGCGCTACAAGGCCATCACGGCCGCGTTGAAGAAAGCCGGCCTCAAGGTGTCGGCCGCGCGTGAACCGGAAGCGTTGAAGAAGGAACAACTCGTCGTGGTCGGCAGCTCGCTCAAGAGCCCCAGCCGCACCGCGCGCGAAGTGAAGAAGGCCGTGCCTGACGCGCTGGTGTTCGCCGGACAGTCGAGCGGGTTCAAGGCCCCGTGGGCCGACGCCGTGTTGCCGTTACCCGTCTCGGCGAACGACCTGAAGGTTCGGTTGGCCGAACGCGCGTCACGTGCGCCATCGGTGCCCGTCTCACCGCGACCCGGTGACGGCATCCTCGACCCGACGACGAATTTCTACACGTTCTCGCATTTCAAAGAGGTGCTGTTCGTCGAGGTGAAGCGCGCCCGCCGCTATGGCTTTCCGCTCGCGTTGGCGCTCGTGGGCTTCGACACCATCGAAGGCAACATCGACGCCGAGTTGCAGACACAGTTGATGGGCGGCCTGGCGCTCGCCATTCGTCGCTCGCTGCGCGACACGGATTACCCGGTGCAGCAGACCAACGACCGGGTGTTGCTGCTGATGCCGCACACCGACCTCGCCGGTTCGCTCATCGTCGCGCGCCGCATCTGTGAACGCGTGGCCCGCGCGACCCTTCAGGCCGGAGACACGGTGCTGCACCCGACTATCTCAGTCGGCGTCGCCGCGGGTGAGCCAGGTCGCGAATATGGCTTCTCGGACCTCGCGCGACAGGCGCAGGACGGGCTGTCGGCCGCGCAGGCGCGCGGCGGCAATCGCGTGGAGTTCGTCACCCTGGCCGAAGCGCCGCCGGCGAGCCGCCCGGAGTTTCCGCTGCCCGCGCCGTGAAGAAGATCGTGTTGGCGTTGGTGCTGTCGGGTTGCGCGGTGGCTCCGCTGCGCACCGTCGACACGCCCACGCTGCTCGACGCGAGGTCGCTCGAAGGCACCTGGCGGGTGGAAGGCACGACCTTCCCCATGTGGCTCGATGGCACGAAGCAGTCGCCGCGGTTCACGTACGCGAACTTCGACGGCCCGCGCATGGACGACACCGTCAGCTACGAGAAGAACGGTGTCACCGAGACCATCGAAGGCGTCGACACCCAGCATTCGACGATCGCGACCCACTTCACGTGGCGCGGCCGCGGGCTGCTGAGCCTCTTCAAGAGCGAGTGGGACGTGGTCTACGTCGACGCGCGAGATCGTTTCGCCATCATCACCTTCTCGAAGACGCTCGCCACGCCGGCGGGCCTCGACGTCATCGCGCGCAAAAAGCTCGACGACGCGGCCTGGAGCGACGCGCTCGAGCACATCGACGCGCACGCTGAACTCAAGGCGTTGGCGAGCGGGCTTCAGCGGCTGCCGTGAGGCTCAGTCGCCGCTGATTTCCTTGGCGTCGACGCGGTTCCGGCCGCCCTTCTTGGCGCGGTACAGGTACTTGTCGGCCGCGCTGATGAGGTCTTCGGGCTGCGCGAAATCAGAGTCGAGCACCGTGGCCACGCCGAGGCTGATCGACACGCGAATCGGCGTGCCGTTGAACACGAACTCCGAACCGTCGACCGCGCGGCGGCACCGCTCGGCGCAACGAATCGACTTCTCGGAGGCCGACTCGCGGAGCATCAGCGCGAACTCTTCACCGCCATAGCGCGCGAAGAGATCTTCCTGGCGAACCGTCTCGCTCACCTTGGCGGCCACGCGCTGCAACACGTAGTCGCCCGCGGGGTGACCGTAGGTGTCGTTGATCTTCTTGAAGTGGTCGATGTCGAACATCACCAGCGACAGGGGCACCCGGTGCCGCAGGCAGTACGCGAACTCCTTGCGGAGCGTGTCGAGGAAGTACTTCTTGTTGAAGATGCGCGTCAGACCATCACGCGTCGCGCTCTCGTAGATCGACCGCTGGTACTGCTCTTCCAGCTGGTCCTGAATCGAGAACTTCACGACGGTGTTGGCGCCGATCTGAATCTTGTCGCCGTCCTGCAGCGTGGCGACGTTGACCTTGATGCCGTTCAAGAACGTGCCGTTGGTCGAGCCGAGATCGACGAGCTGGAAGTGCCCGTTGGGCGCCATCGTGATCTTGCAGTGCTTGCGGCTGATGCCGTCGTCTTCGACCTGGAGCTGGGTGTCGGGAGAGCGGCCCATGACGAACTCGTTCTTGTCGAGCTTCGTCATCTTGCCGATGGTGGCAGGGGTCTTCGCACTGATCATGATCAGGTACGCGTTGTTGGTGGCCTTCGCCTCACCCAACAAGTCACTGATCTTGTGTACTGCGGTCTTGTCCTCAGCCATCGGCGCGCGTTGAAGCTAGCACTCAGGTTCGTTCACCCGCCACAGATCGCTCAAGGTACCGGGTGAGTGCTGCACCGCGGTACCACGCCAGCCCGTGCATCAGTTTCACCACCGCAGCAGACACCGTCATGTCTCCACCGCCAACGGCGCCGGTGAGCCGCGCCGCATTTCCCGACTCGTAGAGTGAGAGATCCACTCCGTTCCGCTCAGCCTGACTCACAACCAGAATGGGCACGCCCAGCCGCTTCGCTTCCCTGAAGACCGGCGACAGGGAACGGCCCAGATCTTCCCGCGAGGGAAAATTACCGGCGCCATAGGCCTCGAGCACCAGCCCGTGAACGCGCGGGAGAAGCGAGAGCACGATCTGCGGATCGAGCCCCGGAAAGACGCGGAGCAGGAACACCCGTGGATCGATCTTGTCGAGCAGCCGGAAGCGGCCGCTGGGCGTCAGGCCCTTCTCGAAGCGCGCATCGACACCCAGCACGCCGAGGCCGGGATGATTCGGGCTCTGGAAAGCGTCGTACTCGGCGATGGACACCTTTCGCACGCGATTGCCGCGCAGCAGGTGCGAGTCGAAGCACACGGTGACCTCCCGGGGCCCATTGAGCGCCGAAGTCACCGCGTCGATGAGGTTCAAACGCGCGTCGGTGCGGATCTCTTTGAGCGGTCGCTGCGCTCCCGTGAGAACGACCGGCTTCCGAAGGCCCTGCAACATGAACGAGAGCGCACAGGCGGTCTCCGCGAGCGTGTCGGTGCCATGGGTGATGACCACGCCGTCGAAATCGGCCTGCCGTTGCGCGACGCGCTGGGCCAGGCGCACCCACAACTCGGGCTGCATTTCGCAGGAGTCGATGTTGCTGAAGAGCTCGAATTCGATGTTCGCCAGCTGCGTCAGCTCCGGCACGCGCTCGCGCACGGTTCGGAAGAACGAACCGGGTTTCAGCGCATCGGGCCGTCGTCCGCTCATTCCGAGCGTGCCGCCGGTGTGAACCAGGAGAAGCTTTTTCATGTCTCGAATGCGCCGTCGGCGTTCCTTTACAAGGCAGTACCCGGTGGCTACAACGACTCGCACCGTGGCGCACCTCCTGGCGAAATCCTTGATGGTCGCGTCGGTGCTCGTCTCAACCGCAGCGCTGGCGCAGAACGACCCTGCTCAGGTCTTGTCGGGCGTGCCCGGCTTCGATTTCAGCCGGTTGACGGCCCCCGCCAAGAAGGAGCTCGCGTCGGTGCTCACCGACGAGTTCGACTACTGCGGTCGCCCGATGACGCTGTTGGGCTCGCTCAAGAAAGGCGACGCGTGCAAGCACACCCGGCGCCTCGTCGGTCACGCGGGGTCGCTCGCCGCCGAAGGTGTCGCCGCCACCGAGATCATCGTCTCGCTCAGCAAGTACAACCAGGGCTTCAACAAGCCGCGCGCCTCGCTCAAGCCCGATGACCGTCAGTGCATGGGCAACAAAGACGCGAAGGTCACCATCGTCGAGTTCAGCGACTTCGAGTGCCCGTACTGCGCGGCGGCCCGCCCGATTCTCGAGGAGTACGTGAAGCAGAAGAGCAACGTGCGCCTGTGCATGATGCCCTTCCCGCTCCAGCAGCACCCCAACGCCATGTTCGCCGGTCAGGCTGCCTTGTTCGCGCGCGATGCGGGCAAGTTCTGGCAGGTGCACGACGCGCTGTTCGACAACCAGCTCTCGTTGTCGGAAGACTTCATCAAGAATCTGCTGACGAAGAACGGCCTCGACGTGAAGGCGTTCCTCAAGGCCGTCGACGCCAAGAAGTACGTCGACGAGCTCGAGGCCTCGAAGGAAGCAGGCCGCAAGGCCGGTGTGGACTCGACGCCCTCCATCTACGTGAATGGGCGCAAGTACACGCTCAACCTCTCGACCGAGTCGCTCAACCTCGCGGTCGACGACGAGCAGGACTGGCTCAGCGGCAACAGCGCCTGGCCTTCGAACTGACCTTGGACGCTCGATTCCTCGTCGATGGTCGTGGCTCGTTGGCGCCTGCCGAAGGGCAAGGGTCTCCGCTCGTCGGCCGCACCGGCTACTACCGGCTGCAGAGCACGTCTCCCGACTGGATTCTGATGTTGCGCAGCCCGGCGCAGGGCGGGCTGCTCGAGAATCGGCCGCGCATCGTGCTCGCGGGTGACTGTGGCGCGTTCTCGCTGGCCGATCTCATCGCGTTCCTCGGGCAATCGCGCTGGTCGGGCGTTCTCCGGGTGACCACCCCGTCGGGCGAACGCAGCCTGCTGCTCAAAGACGGCGACGTGCGGTCGGCGGCGAGTGATTCGTCGGGCGATCGCATCGGCGAGGTGATGGTGCGCCTGGGGTACGTCACGCGCGCGGCGCTCGAGCGGGTGATCGCCGAAGCGCCGCCCTCACGCATCGGCAAGGCGCTGGTCGAGCGGGGCCTCATCAAGTCGCACGACCTCTACAAATGCCTCAATGAGCAGATCGCCGAGATCTTCCACGGCATCATGCTGGCCAAGGAAGGCGCGTTCGCGCTCATCGACCAGGAGATCGACGAGAAGGCGCTGACGCACAACCTCTCGCTCTCGATGAACGGCCTGCTGATGGACAGCATCCGCAAGATCGACGAGCTCGCTCAGTTCCGGAAGCGCATTCCCCACGGGCGCATGTTCGTGTTGCCCAAGAACATTCCGACCGGCGAACTCGAGCCCGAAGAGCAGGCCGTACTCACGCAGGTCGACGGGCAACGAACCGTCATCGAGGTCGGTCAGCTCGCGCGCTTCTCCGAATTCGACGCCACCCGCATCGTTCACCGCTTGATGGAGCTGGGCCTCGTGAAGGTCGCCGACAGCGCGGGCACGCACGTGTCGTCGTCTTCGTCGGTCGTCGCCGTGCCTGCGCCAGCGCCCCGCCGCACGGCGCCACAACCGCCGACGCGCCCGGGCGGCTTGTCGGTCGAACAGATCGTCGGCGTGTTCAACACCATCTTCCGGGAAGTGCGTGACGAAGTGGCCGCGCGCGGAACGCTCGAGCCGTTCCTCATCTCGGCGAACGCCGCGCTCAAGGGCAACGGGGTGTCGACCTCTCCGGTGCTCACCGGGCTCATGTTCGACGACGAAGGTGTGTTGCCCGAAGCCGAGCTCACCGCGCGCTATCACCAGCTGAGCAACGAAGGGCAGCTCGGCTCGGAGCCGCTCGCTTCGCTCAAGCAGGCGCTTTCTGACGTGATGTTCTTCCTGCTGTTCCAGGCCGGCGAGCTGCTCGAGTCAGCCGCCGACGAACAGCTGGCGGGCCGCGTCAAAGAACACCTCGCCACGCTCGAACTGAAGTGAGCACGCTGCCGTTCCTCACCGCTGCCTCGCCGGGCTGCGGTGGCCTCTTCAAGGCGACGCCCGAAGACTTCGAAGTCGAAGAGCTGCCGGCCTACGAGCCGAGCGCCGAGAAAGACTGCGAACACCTCTTTCTGTGGGTCGAGAAGCGCGGCCATTCCACGCAGGACGTGGCGAGGGCGCTCGCGCGGCACTGCGGCTTTCCCGAGAAGGACGTCAGCTGGGCCGGCCTCAAGGACCGTCACGCGGTCACGCGGCAGTACCTGTGCGCACCTGCGCGCTTCGTCGAGCCGAAGCTCGAGACGTTCGTGATGCCCGGCGTCACCGTGCTTCGTCACGCGCGACACCGCAACAAGCTCAAGGGCGGCCACCTTCACGGCAATCGCTTCATCATCACCCTGCGCGCGGTGAAAGACGTCGACGCCGCGAAGCGCTCACTCGAGCTGTTGGTCAAGCTCGGCATACCCAACTACTTCGGTGAACAGCGCTTCGGGCTGGGCGGCGACAACGCCGCGAAGGGGAAACAGATTCTCCTCGCCGGCGGTCGCCATCGCGATCGCTTCGAGCGGAAGTTGTTCTTGTCGGCGTATCAGTCCGAGCTCTTCAACCGGGTGCTCGCGCGGCGCCTCACCGACGGCACCTACGCGAAGGCGCTGAGGGGCGACGTGCTCAAGAAGGTGCCGACCGGCGGCGAGTTCATCTGCGCCGAACCTGAGGTCGACCAACCGCGCGTCGATGCGTTCGAAGTGAGCCCGACCGGTCCCCTCTTCGGGCCCGAGATGCGGCGACCGGAAGCCGAGGTCGATGCGCTGGAAAACGCGGTGCTCGAGGACGAAGGCATCGAACGCACGCTGTTCGACAAGGGCGGCAACGAGACCTCCGGCGTGCGGCGCCCGTTGCGTGTGCCGCTCGCCCTCGAAGAGGTGAACGCAGACGGCGACGTGCTGCGTCTGCGCTTCACCCTGCCCGCCGGTAGCTACGCGACGGTGCTGCTGCGCGAGCTGCTCAAGGACTGACTCACTCCAGCAACTTGGAGTTCATGTAGAGCGCGGCCTGGTGCGCGAGGTACGCCAGCACGCCGACCTCGTGCTCGAGGAACTGCGGGCCTCCCTTGCGGTTGATCAACTGCACACAGCCGAACGAGTGCCCATGCGTCATCATCGGAGCGCACAGCATCGACTTGGTCTCGTAGCCGATGCGCTCTCCGATCTCGGCGTAGAAGCGGGGGTCCTTCTCGACGTCGCTGATGGCGAGTGACACCCCTTCTGCCGAGCAGAAACCGGCGATGCCCGAGCCCGCGGGAATCTCGAGCCGGGCACGCATGATCTCCTTGGCCTTCGGGCCCCGCGCCACGATGAAGGTCAGGTCGCCGGTGGCGAGATCCGCGCGGAGCACAGACGCCGATTCGCAGGGCACCTTCTCCATGGCGAGGTCGAGCACGAAGTCCATCGCCTCTTCGATGCTCGCCTTGCCGCCGAGCTCCACCACCCGGAGGAAGATGTCGGCGAGCACGTCTTCGGCTTCCTGCCGCTGCGTCTTCGCCGCGTTCGGCGTCGACTTCACACGCCCGATGCTCCCGGTGTGCGGCTTGACGGGTTGAACGAGCTCTTCGACGTCTTTGAGCTCGATGCGCGCCGACGAACGGTGCTCGCGGCGCGGCGCGGGCGCGGGCGCAGCTTTCGCCGGAGTCGACTTCGGTGCCGCGATGGGCGCCTGCTGAATCGGCGGACCACCGGGCATCGTCTTGTTGAGGTCGATGGGCGGGCCGCCGCGCGCGGTGTCTTCGAGCTCGGCCGCGGTCTTCGCAGGCGCGGGGCGCTCGGCCGCCTTGACTGCGGGCAACCCGACGTCGGTCTTGACGTCCTGCTCGCGCACGCTGCCGAGCGCCGGCTGCGTGGGCGCGGGCTTGATCTGCGAAGGACGTTTGACCTGCGCGCGCGCCGCTTCTTCTTCGGTCAGCTCGCGAATCCGGAACACGCGACCCGACGCGGCCTCGGTCACGTGGATCGAGTTGTCGTCCTGAATGTCGACCATCACGTTCTGGCTGATCGCGCCCTGCTCGCCCAGCTTCTGAAGGCCGGCCTTGAGCGCCGCCATCCAGTTGTCCGCGCCGACTTTCAGCGTGACGTTGAAGCCGTTTCCGTCAGTCGCGGGGATGTGCACTTCGAACTTGGCCATGTCCAAAACACTCCCATATTTCGCCGGAGTGCGGAATTTGTGTCTGCTAAGGAGCCGCGCATGCCCGAAGAAAAAGGCCTGGGGTCGAAGCTGCTGGGTCTGTTCGTGGAAGTGAAGGACGACGGCACCCCGGCAGATGGAACCGCTGCCGTCGAGAAGGCTGATGGCGAGAAGACCGCCGCGGAGCTCGTCGCCGAGCTGGCAGGTCAGAGCGCGCCGAAGCGGGGGGCTGCGTCACCGCCGGCGCCCGTCGCCGCTGCGCCCGCCGCGAAGGTGTCGGTTCCCACGCACAGCGGCCCGGTGACGCCCGCGCAGGTCGACTTCGACGTGGTCTTCAAGAGCGCCGGCATGGACGCGGCGGATCTCGATCGCGTGCGCAAGGCCGAAGAGCTCTTGAAGAGCCTGCCGGAATCGACGCCCATCGACGTGAAACGGCAGATCGTCGAAGCGTCGCTCAAGGCCTTCGGCTTCGAGATCTCGAAGATCGTCACCGCCGCGCAGAACCAGTTGAAGGCCGTCGACACCTACGTGCGGCTCAACGAGCAACAGACCGCGAAGGCCATCACCGACGCGCAGGCGAAGATCGCGCAGCTCGAAGATCAGGTCATCACGCTCAAGGCCGACATCACCAGGCGCACCGAGCAGCTCGCGGGCGTGGGCGCCGCGGCCGAGAACCGCAAGCAGCAGGTCAATCAGGTGCTGGGCTTCTTCGGTGCTCCCGCAGCGCCGGCGGCCAGGCCGTAATCCCAACTCGTCTCGTTCGTACAAAGGCAGACCATGAAACTGACTCCGTTCGGAAAGCTGTTCATCGTACTGGTGGCTCTGGGCGTCATCGGCTTCGTCGCTTTCAAGAAGTACGGCGACCAGCTCAAGACCTGGTCAGGCGCGTCGACGGGCACGGCCGGCACTGACGGCGACAAGAAGCCTGAAGGTGGCGACGTCACCAAGGACGACTTCGCGAACATCAACAAGGGCGTCAGCGACGCGCCGCGCGAAGGCGGCCTCAACGTCAACGGCGGTGGTCAGGTCGGCAGCAAGGGCCTCAACCGCCCGTTGCGCGTGGGCATCAACACCTGGGCCGGCCACGCGCCCGGCATCGTGGCCAACGGCGGCATGAAGCCCGGCTCGGCCAGCAGCCTGTACAAGAAGAAGTACGGCCTCGACGTGGAGTTCGTGCTCCTCGAGGACCCCAGCGCCAAGCTCGCCGCGTTCATCAAGGGCGACATCGACGTGATGTGGGACACCGTCGACTCGTTCGCGCGCGAAGCGTCGGAGTTGAAGGAGAAGGGCCTCAAGGCGCGCGCCATCATTCAGGAAGACTGGAGCCGCGGCGGCGACGGCATCGTCTCGCTCAAGACCATCAAGTCGGTCGAAGACCTGAAGGGCAAGAAGATCGCCTCCACGAAGTACACGCCCTCGCACTGGCTCCTGCTGTTCCTGCTCTCGCAGTCAGGCCTCTCGCCGCAGGACCGCGCGGAGACCGAGAAGAACATCGTGTTCACCGCCGAAGCGCCGCAGGCCGCGGCCATGTTCAAGGCCGGCCGTGTCGACGCCGCCGTCACCTGGGAGCCGGACCTCTCGGGCGCCGTCGCCGCGCGCGAAGGTGAAGCGCACGTGCTCGTCAGCACCACCGCGGCCACCAACGTCATCGCCGACACGCTCGTGGCGCGTCAGCAGATCATCGACGAAGCGCCGGGCGCGATTCAGGGCTTCGTGGCCGGCTGGTTCGACGCCATCAGCGTGATGAAGGAAGACCCGCAGAGCACCAACCAGCTCATCGCCGACGCGCTCAAGCTCACCACCGACGACGTGTCGGGCATGCTCTCGGGCCTCAAGCTGACCAGCTACGCCGACAACGCGCTGTTCTTCGGGCTCGCGGGCCCCAAGTCGTACTTCGACTCGCTCTTCAACGGCGCGTTCATCATCTGGCGCAAGAAGGGCGTGGTGAACACCGTGGTCGACGCGCCCGACTTCCGCGACGACCGCTTCGTCTCAGCGCTGGCCCGGGAGTACGCGAGCCAGAAGGTCGAAGAGTCGTTCGCGTTCAAGGACAAGCCGAAGGTCAGCGACCGCGCGATCGTGAACAAGAGCCTGTCGATTCACTTCACGACGGGCAGCGACGAGATCATGCCCGGCTCGTACTTCACGCTCGACTCGCTCGGCGAGACGATGCTCGCGTTCGGCAACACCTACCTGCAGGTCGAAGGCAACACCGACTCGCGCGGGAACGAAGCGACCAACAAGTCGCTGTCGGCGCGCCGCGCTGATTCCGTGAAGGCGTACCTGGTGAAGAACTTCAACCTCGACCCCAAGCGCTTCGTGACCGTCGGTCAGGGCAGCGCCAAGCCGGTGGCCGACAACACGACCGAGGATGGCCGCGCCTTGAACCGCCGCACGGACATCAAGGTCGTGCTCAATGCCCAGTGACGAGGTGAAGGGAGTAGCGCGGCCTCGCGCCAGGCCTCCGCTGTGGGGGCTGCGGAGCAACATCTCCGTCGCCTCGGGCCGCATCGCGTCGATCGTCAGCGTGCTGGTGCTGCTCGCGGCGTGGTGCGTGCTCAGCTACGTGCAGGTCGAGCGCAACGGGCAGTCTCAGCCGCTGGTGCCCCACTTCTTCCTGCCCGCGCCCGATCAGGTGCTCAAGAGCCTGTTCTATTTGATCTTCGAGAAGAACCTGCTCGGCGCCGTGGGCATCTCGGCGCTGCGAATTCTGAAGGCCTTCGGGTTGTCGCTGCTCGTCGCGCTGCCGCTGGGCATCGCCATGGGCAGCTTCGAGGTCATCAACCGCATCTTCGACCCCATCGTGGCGCCGATGCGCTACCTGCCCATCACCGCGTTCATTCCGCTGCTGATTCTGTGGTTCGGCATCGACGAGACGCAGAAGGTGGCCTTCCTCTTTCTGGGCACGGTGGTGTTCCTGCTGCCGGCGGTGGTCGACGCCATTCGGCTGGTGCCCGAGGAGCTGGTGCAGACCGCGTTTACGCTCGGAGCAACGAAGGCGCAGGTGATCCGCACGGTGCTCATTCCCGCAGCGCTGCCGCAGATCTTCGACGGCTTCCGCACCATGAACGCGATCGCCTGGACGTACATCATCCTCGCGGAGATCGTGAATGCGCAGAGCGGCATCGGCTACATCCTCCAGCTCGCCGGTCAGCACCTGAAACCCGAGTGGAGCTTCGCCGGCATTCTGGTGGTCGGCGTCATCGGCCTGCTCACCGACGTGGTGATTCGGGGCGTCAACCGCCTGCTCTTCGGTTGGAGAGAAGCCGATGTCTGAGATTCCCAAGCTCGAGCTCAAGGACGTGTACATCTCGTACACCGATCGCAAGGGGCGCACGGTGCAGGCCGCGGAAGACGTGAACTTCACGCTCGCGAACAAGCCCGGCGTCGGAGAGATGGCGGTGGTTCTCGGGCCGTCAGGTTGCGGCAAGAGCACCATTCTCAAGTCGGTCGCGGGGCTGCTCACGCCTGACTCGGGTACCGTGAAGATCGACGGTCAGCTCGTGCAGGGCACGGGGCGCGACCGCGGCATGGTGTTCCAGAGCTACACGTCGTTTGCGTGGCGCACGGTGCGGCAGAACGTCGAGTACGGCCTCGAGCTGCAGGGCATCGCGAAGGAAGAACGGAAGAAGCTGTCGCTCGCGATCATCGAGAAGGTCGGCCTCAAGGACTTCGCCGACGCCCTGCCCAGGCAACTGTCGGGCGGCATGAAGCAGCGCGTGGCCATCGCCCGCACGCTGGTGAACAAGCCGCGCCTCATCTTGATGGACGAGCCCTTCGGCGCGCTCGACCCGCAGACGCGGTGGGGCATGCAGACCACGATGCTCGACGTGCTCAAGACCGAAGACAACACCGTGCTCTTCGTCACGCACGACGTGGCCGAGGCCGTGTACCTCGCTGACGTCATCTTCGTGCTCTCGCACCGGCCGGCGAAGGTGTTGCACCGCATCGACGTGCCGACCTTCGAGAGCCGCAACGCCACGGTGAAGCAGAGCGCCGAGTTCAAGCGCGTGGAGAACGAGGTGCTCGAGCTGCTCCACAACTCGAACGTGCACGGCAACATTCGCGTGGGGCTCTGAAATGGCCGCTGGCAGTGGAACGCCCAACTACCTGAAGGCGGCGTTCCTCAACGTCTACAACCTGTCGTTGCTCGGCGGCGCGGCGGTCGCGTCGGCCCTCACCGGCGACTGGATGATCGGCCTCGGCGCGCTGGGCCTCGAAGCCCTCTGGCTGGTGGTCGGGCCTGACCTGAAGCCGTTTCAACGCGCAGTGAAGGAAAGCGCGCGCGAAGAACGCGAAAAGGAAGATCGCAAGCGCGTCGACCAGCTGATGTCGGAGCTGCCGGAGCGTGAATGGCAGCGCGCCAAGGCGCTCGACGAGCTGCGCCGTGAGATCGAACGCGACGTGCAGCACAACCCGTCGTTCCAGGCGATCCTGCTGGCGACCGAGTTGGAGAAGCTGGCGCAGCTGCACGCCAGCTTCGTGCGCCTCGCTTCCGCGTGTCGTCGCGCCGAGACGTATCTGCAGGCCGTCGACGTGCGCGATCTCGAGCGCCAGGTGAAGGCGCAGGAGAGCCTGCAGGAGAAGATGACCGACGAGTCGGTGCGCGATCTCGCCGGCAAGAACGCCGCGGTGCTCAAGAAGCGCCTCGAGACCATCAAGGAGATCGAGACCTTCCTCGCGCGGGCGCGCGGGCAGATGAACCTCATCGAGAACTCGATTCGGCTGCTGCGGGACCAGGCGCTGACGATGACCAGCCCGGACCAGCTCACCGAGCAACTCGACGACCTGCTCACCGGTGTCGACGCGGTTCAGCAGTCGGTCAAAGACGCCGAAGCCCTCATCGGCGGGCGCATGGAACCCATCGCGCCGATCTCCTCGCCTGACGAGCGCGTGAACCCGACCGTCGGAGACCGCTTCAAGAACCTCGAGTGACGAGACAGGCGAGCCCCGCCTGCCGCACGCGCGTGTCGTTGGGTCGCCGGCCGTCGGTCCGCAGCTGTTCGAGCAACCTGTCGAGCACGCGCACCTCGCTGCCGTCGTAGTAGCCGTCGCTCTTCGAACGACGCGTGGCCTCGCGCTCTGCCTCGCGGCGGCGGGTGACGACCGTCGCCAGCAGCCGCTCCGCGATTCCCGGCTCGAGTGTCGCGCCTTCCCAGGCCAGATGCAGACAGTCGAGCGCCGCCTGCTCGCAGGCCTCGCGCGTTTGATGCCCTACGAGCGCAGGCCGCTCGCACCACGCCGACGTGACGAGCGCCTCGGAGCGCTGCTCGTGACCTCGCTGAATAAAGAACGCGGCCCACACGCCGCCGATGAGCCCCGCGAGCAGGAGCAGCGGGCTGAACCTCGTCACGAAGGGCAGCACCGACGCGCCGCCGCGCCACACACGAATCGCGGCACGCAGCGCCAGCGCGAAACCGCCGAGCGCCACCACGGTGAAGACGACACCGCCGACCCAGTCGACACGTTCCAGCGGCGGTCCGCCGGTCAGCGAGAACACCCCGAGCAGGGGAAAGCCGACGCAGATGGCAGCGCAGGCAGGCAGCCCCACGAAGAGCAGGGCCGCGACACGCAGCCCCATCGCCGCAGGCTCACTGCTCAACGATGTTGAACTCGGTGCGGCGGTTCTCGGCCTTGCCGGCGGCGGTGGAGTTCGACGCGATGGGCTTGGTCTCGCCGAAGCCGACCGCCTCCATGCGCGACGGGTCGATACCGCGCTTGAGCAGCGCCGACATCACGGAGTCAGCGCGACGCTGCGAGAGCTTCAGGTTCGAAGCATCGTTACCAACCGAGTCGGTGTGACCCTCGATGCGGATCTTCTTGATCTGCACGTTGTCTTTGAGCGCCAGCGCGACCTCGTCGAGCACCTGCTCCGACTCCTTGCCGGTGATCTTGTGGCTGCCGGTGACGAACTTGATCTGCTTCTTGATCTCGATGCGGTCCTTCGTGACCGCGACCAGCGAGTACTTGCGCGGGCACCCCTTGTTGTCGACCGGGCCGGGGTCGTTCGGGCAGTCGTCGCGATCGTCAGGCACCGTGTCACCGTCGTTGTCGAGGTCGGGGCAGCCGTCTTCGTCCTGGAAGCCGTCCTTGTCTTCGGGCTCGTTGGGGCACTTGTCGACGTCGTCATTGATGCCGTCACCGTCCTTGTCGACGATGGGGCAGCCGAGGTTCTGCATGGGGCCCGCTTCGTTCGGGCACTTGTCGGCGGTGTCCAGAATGCCGTCGTTGTCGTTGTCCGGCTCGGGGCAACCGTCTTCGTCCTGGAAGCCGTCCTTGTCTTCGGGCTGATCGATGCAGCGATCCACCGAATCGACGATGCCGTCGCCGTCGCGATCCTTCGCTTCGACCGGGCATCCGCGATTTTCCGCCGGGCCCGGCAATGACGGGCACTGGTCGTCGCGATCGAGCACGCCGTCGCCGTCTTTGTCGGTCTCTTCGATCTTCACGACCAGCTGCGGCTGCTCGCGCACCACGACCTGCTTGGGCGCACAGTCACGAGAGAGCGCCACGGCCTTCCGGGCCATCGCTTCAGCTTCGGTGATGTGCTCCCACGCGCGCTGCGAATTGCCCTGGTCGAGCTCGCCCATCGCGAAGTCGAGGTTGGCCTCGGCCGACGCGAGCTCCCGCGGCGCACAGCGAAGTGCATTGCTGCGTCGCGCGCGGTCGATGTCGGTCTTGATGATGTCGCCCTGCGCACGAATCTGCGGGCCGCTGTGGCACGACGAGAGCGCAGCGAACGCCACGAGCACCCACGACTGACGAATCTTCATTGGGCGGGCACCGGCGGTTCAGACGAAATGGACTCGTTGCGCTTGCCGACCTTGAGCGCGGTGTCTCGGGCGCGCGTCGCGAAATCGACGGCCTTCTTCGCGTAGTCGACGGCCTGCTCGAAGTCGGAATAACCGACCTCTTCCTTCGACTTGGCGAGGTAGAGGTTCGCCGCCGTCCACTCGTAGGGCGCGAGCTTGTCGGCCTGAGCCGTCTTCGCCGCGCCCAACATGGTTTCGGTGTCGATGAGAAGAGCGGTGGACTGCACCGGGCCGCAGCCCGTGGCGCCGATGATCAGCGCGGGCAGTACCCACCGCAAAGGGTTCGCAGAAGGTCCCGACATCGCTCGGGGAAGCTCCCACGCACGGGGGGGTCGGTCAATCTTTTGGGGAACTTGCGGTATGGTGATCAGCATGTCCACCAAGCTCCCTTCAGGTTCTTCTCCGTCGCTCCCCGGTGCGCGTCCGCGTGCGCAGGTGTCGTACGAAGGCGAAGACGAGTTCAGTGCGATGTCGCTCGATCCGACCCGGAAGGATCAGCTCAAGAAGAAGCAGGAACTCAAGCCGCCGCCGCCCGGAGAACGCGAGCAGGTGAAGGTTGACGAGCTCAAGCCGATGAATGAACAAGGCATCGTCGGACTCTTCAGAAAGATCTTCGCCAAATGAGTGAAAAAGCGATCAAGACGTACGAGGCGTTCTGGCCGTTCTACCTCCAGGAGCACTCGCTGCCGGCGACGCGGTGGGTGCACTTCGTGGGCACCACGATCGCCGCCATCAACATCGTCTTCGCCATCGTGTTTCTGGCGCCGGCCTACCTGTTGAGCGCGCTGTTCTCGGGCTACTTGTTCGCGTGGGTCAGCCACTTCTTCATCGAGAAGAACCGCCCGGCCACCTTCACGTACCCGGCCTGGAGTTTCGTCTCGGACTGGAAGATGTGGGCGCTCATGATCGTCGGCAAGCTGCCGGCGGAGCTTGCGAAGCACGGCATCACGCCACGTCACGAAGCGGCGCCCAAGAGCGCCTGATCAGAACGAGCCGCTGAGGCTCACCGCAGCACCACCGCTCGTGGGGCCCACGCTGAGCTTCGGGGCCTCCGGCGGGAAGAAGATGATGGCGAGCACGCCGCCGAGGATCGCGGCGCCGCCAAGACCGAACAACGGGCCCACGGTGTCCTGAAGCGTCTCGCGGAGGCCGAGCTTCTCGAGCACCTCGATGCCTGCCTGCGTGTTCGGATCCGGGTAGGTGCCGTCGGTGTCACGGGCAGTCTCCAACCGTTGCAGTCCGGGCTCCCGCCAGTGGTTGGCGTTCGGGTCGGAGCAGCGCGTGGAGTTCTCCGAACAGCTCACCGTGTACCCCGCAGTGACGGCGATGGTCACCGCGCCCGCGAGAATGAGGCCGAAGCCGACGACGCGCCCCGCCGAGAAGAAGCCCGGTCGCGCAGGCTGCGCAGCGACCTCGGGTGGCGGTGTCGGCGCGAGCGGTTCGACTGTGCTCGGCGCGTCTTCAGGCTTCAAGACGGGCTTCGGAGGCTCGTCTTTTTTGACCGGAGCGGACGGAGAATCCGAGGGGGTCGGCGCGACGGTGGAGGACGCGACCGGCACCGCGTCAGGGCGCCGAATACCGGCGACCTCACGGCCGGTCACCAGAAACGTCGCCAGGTTGCTCATCAGATCAGCCGACACCGCCCCGGTACGCTCCTGCCGCGCGGTGCCCACGTCGTAGATCGCACCCGAAACGTACGGAGCCACCCCGCCCTTCGCCATGTTGCGCAACACGATGAGGCGCTCGGCGCTCACCAGCTGCGCGAGCTTGATCGCGGCACCGTCGTCCACGTTGGACATGCACAACGGCAACTGCCGCGACACCGCGCCTTCGAAGGCCAGGTCGATCGCCAGCTTCGAATCGCGCGGCAATTCGACGCGGTGGGGGAACGAGAGCGCCGGCCCGTTGAACACCGACACGCGGTAGACGCCGGGAATCAGGTCCAACTTGAGCGGCGTGACGCCCATCACCTGACCGTCGACAGCCACTGAGCCCGGAGCACCGCTCTCGACCCGAATCGACAACGAGATCTTCTTGAGGCGCGCGACCTCCTTCTTCACGGCTTCGAGCGCAGCGATCGTGCTCGGCGCATGCGCCTCGGGGTCGAGCTTGATGGCAGGGTTGATGCGAACGATGCGACGGAACGCCTCGTTCATGTCGCGCGTGCGGTCGAGATTCTTGAAGACCAGCGCCTGCAGAACGTAGGCGTTCTCGGTCACCTTCCACGGCTTCGCATCGGGGTCTGCGCGCTCCAGCTCGGTGAGTGCGCGCTCCAGCAGCTCCAGGGCCCGTTCGTTCTGCCCGCCGTAGAAGAGCGTCTTGGCCGAATCAATCTGCCGCTCGAGGTCTTGCACCGAGCGCGTCGGGCGAGGCCGCACGATGTCGAGCACCGTGTCCGGCTCCATGATGTCGCTGCCGAGCAGCTTGCGCGTCGATTCGCGGAAGTCCTTCGCGCCGCCGATCAACCCGGCATCGGCGCAGTCGCCAGCGGTCACGATCACGGTCTTCTGCCCCGCCCATGAGGAGCCGGCCAGCAGCACCCACACCACACTCACCAATCGCATTTGGACCCCACCGTGTTGAGACCTAAGCTCCGCCGTCTCTAGCAAATTGGAGTTCGGAGCAGGGGAATGTTGGGCCCGGGAACGACGGTCGGTCGCTACGTCATCAAGAGCAAGCTTGCCGAAGGCGGCATGGCCGAGATCTTCCTCGCCAGCGCCGTCGGTCCCGAGGGCTTCTCGAAAGACGTCGTCATCAAGGTGGTGAAGAGCTTCCTCGCCGCCGACTCCCAGTTCGTGCAGATGTTCATCGGCGAAGCGCGCGTGTCGTCGAAGTTGAACCACGCGAACGTCGTGCAGATCTTCGACTTCGGGAAACACGGCGACACCTACTACCTCGCGATGGAATACGTGCGCGGCGCCTCCCTGTGGGACCTCCGCAAGCGCTGTCGCGAGCACGGTACGCCCTTCCCGCCCACGCTCGCCGCGGAGATCATCGCGCAGACCGCGCGCGGCATGCAGTACGCCCACTCGCTCACCGAGAACGGCCAACGCATCGGCGTGGTGCACCGCGACGTCACGCCCCACAACGTGCTGCTGTCGTTCGACGGCGCGGTGAAGCTGACCGACTTCGGCATCGCCAAGGCGACGAGCGGCCACACCTCGCCCGGCATGTTGAAGGGCAAGTTCGCGTACATGTCGCCAGAGCAGTCTCGCGGCGAACCGGTCGACGCGCGCACCGACATCTTCGCGCTCGGCATCGTCGCGTGGGAGCTGCTCACCGGCGGCCGCCTGTTCGACGGTGACTCGGATCTCGCGGTGCTGCGCGCGGTGCAGGAGTCGTTGATTCCTCCGCCCTCGCGCATGAACCCGGAAGTACCGCAGGAGCTCTCGGACATCGTGATGAAGGCGCTCGCGCGCCCGGTGCAGGAGCGTTTTCAGTCGGCCTTCGAGTTCGACAAGGCGCTGGCGACCTGGGTGCTGCGCAACGCGAAGTCCGTCGAAGACACGTCGGTGGCGCAGTTCCTCCAGACGATGTTCCGCGAGGAGTTCGACCGGCCCAGCCACGAAGCGCCGAACCCGTCAGGCACGCTGACCGAGACCGACACTGACGACTTCGGCGTCGGCAACACCGTCGCGCGACCCGGCCTCAACAAGACGGCGATGACGGCCACGCCCATCAGCCCCGTGTCCCACGCGCCCCGTCGCGGCGTGATGGACGATGACGACGAAGACGGCGGCTCGAAGGTGAAGACCGAAGAGTTCCGCACCGCGCCGCCCAAACCACGCACAGAGCAGATGCCGGCGCTCAGGCGGCCATCACGGCGCTTCGAGCCGCTGCCGTTGACCGAACGGTCGAACGTCGCCGTGCCGGAAGAGCCGAAGGTCATCGTGCGCGAGTCGATGCGCCTCGAGCGTCCGGCTCCCAGGGCGTCGACCGATTCGCAGAGCTCGCCCGTGCGCATCAGTGACGATGCACCTCGGCCGAGCCCGGCGGAAGAACCGGTCATCGCCCCCAGGTCGAACGCGCCGTTGATCGTCGCGCTGGGTGCCCTGGTGGCGCTGCTGGCCGGCGGCGTTTTCTACGTCACGCAGCGCGACGCGGAAAAAGCGCCCGAGCCGATTGCCGAAGTGACGCCGCCACCGGTCGTGAAGCCGGAACTCCCCACGCCGGTCGACCCGCCGGAGCCGGCCGTGGTCGACACCGGCACGCCCAACCCACCAGACAGCGACACGCCGCCAGACGCCGGTGCACTGCCACCGGTCGACACGAAGACGAACCCCCCCGGCCCGACGCCGGTTCGAAAGATGGGCACGCTGGTGTTGAAGGCCGCGCCGTTCGCGACGGTCACCGTGCAGGGAAAGTCGTACGACGTGCAGGGCGTGAAGTCCGTACCGGCACCCGTGGGCACGTACGACGTCTCGTTCGTTCACCCCAAGAAGAAGGTGAAGGCACGCGTCACCGTGAAGCTGAACGAGACGACCAACGTCGCCGCGTTCGACGCGAACTGACTCAGAGCCGCTGCCAATTCGGCGCGAACGGCGCGTTCTTCGTCGTCGGGTCGTCAATCGCGAGGATGTATTCGGCGCGGCGGTTCTTCGGCTCGTCGGTCTCGTCCTTCGTGCTCACCAGCAGCGCCTCTTCACCGAAGCCCTCGAAGTAGATCGGAATGCGCACGCCCTTCTTGCGGAAGTACGCGCCGATGGCCTTCGCACGGTTGAGTGAGAGCGTGCGGTTCGAGGCGTTGGCGCCAACGGTGTCGGTGTGGCCGGCGATGAAGAGCTTGAGCGGCACGTACTGACCGACTTTCGCCATCGCGTCTGCGACCTGCTTGAACGACGCGTCGAGCTTGCCGGCTTCCTCTGGCAACACGTCCCACTTGCCTGAAGCGAAGTTCACCTCTTCGTGCGGAATGTCGAGCCGCCACGGCGTGAGCTCGACGCCGTTGTAGACGCCCGACTTCGTGAACGCGCGGAGGTCGATCTTCAACACCTTCGACTTCGATTCTGGCCACGTCACTTCGAGTTTCGTGCCCGCGGGTTCGCCGTTGAATTGAATGTCGTCGTCGACGAGGAACGCGCCGCTCTCGACCTGCACCTTGAGGTGCACCTTGTCGACGGGCTGATTCAACGTGAAGCGCAGCTTGCGGCCTTCGACGTCGACGTCTTTCTCTTTGTCGATGGTGATGGCGAGTGGGCCGACGAGCTCGGTCTCGAACTCGAGTGGCATGGACCCGGTGGTTCCGTTCGGCAGGTTGACGACCAGCTCACCGGACCACTTCGAAACGCCGTCGGGCTGCGGGAGTTCGATGTTGCGAACGGTGCCCGGCTTGCCGCCGCCCTTCCATTCCTGCGGCTTGCCACCGTCGCGCGCGAGCGAGAGCCGGAAGCCGGCGATGGGCTCGAGGATCTCGATGTGAACGGCAGGTGAACCTTTGCCCTTCATGGCCTTGTTGGTGAGCGACACGTTGACCGAGTCGGCGAAGGCGAGAGCAGGAAGCAGAGCGAGCAGCGTGACGAGTCGCATTTGAGTCTCTTTCAGAAAGCAGCGCGCAGGCTTTGAGGCAACACGATGCGCGTGATGCGGCGGTTCATCTTGTTGGCGAAGGGAAGTTCGTATGACGCGAGCAGGTCGCCCTCGTTGACCCAGAGCACTTCGGTCGAGAACGGGTTGTAGAGCTGGATGGCGCGGTTCTTCCCCGACGTACTCAGCTGGAGCATGACGACGAACAGCCGGTGGTCGCCAGCGCGCGCGCCAACGGCACAGGGCACGGGGATGCCGCGCGCCAACGCCCCGGCGGCAGACGAGACGGCCTCCTGCATCGACAACCCACCGGGGAGATCGACATCGTGTTCCTTCCAGGAGATCTGCAGCGAGCGCGTGGCCTCGCCGAGAATTCCCTCGAGGAACCGCGTGCCCTGCGAGCTGCCGAGGCTGTCGTCTTTCTTCGGAGGTGGAGGGCGGTTGGGCTGCAGCTCGTTCCAGTCGAGCGACTTCGGCCGCACGCCGGGCGACTCGGCTTCGAATGATTCGCTGGAACGTTTGCGTGAGAGCACCGCCACGAGCGGGTCGATCATCGGCTCGTCGTTCAGGTGGCGCACCTTCACGGCCTGTCGCGGCGGCGGCGTGAAAGCGGGGGTGACTTCGTTGGGCTCGATGGTGCCGCCCTTGAGCTCGAAGGCGAAGAGCGGGTCGGCTTCGGCGCGCAGCAGTTGTGAGACCGTGTAGTCCTCGGGCGCGGTGTCGTGGAGCGTGCAGGCCTCGTATGCCTCTTCGTCACTCATCGCGCGGAGCTGATCGGCGAAGGCGTGGACTTCACCCGGCGTGTGGGCCGAAGCGACCGCGCGAAGAATCAACTCGCGTTGAAGGTCGGAGCCCGCGTCTTCGAGCAACTCGTTGAAGAGTACACGTGCCGTCGGCGGCCATTGATCGAGCTGGTCCTGCGCGTCTTCGGAGATGGGGTAGCTCATCTCTTGAGCGACTCCGTGGCGCGACGGACCGAAGCGACGACCGCTGCGGCGATGGCGAGCCGCTCGAAGTGCGAGACAAGCAACGGAACGTCGGCCTCGACCTTGAGCTTCTTCGACCAGCGCACCATCAAACTCGAGAGCGCGGGTGTGCCCGAGAACCGGTTGGCGGCGAGCTGCGTGAGTCGCAGCGCTGCTTCCGACACCCGAACGCCGTGGAGATCGCGCAGACCGACGACCAGGTCGCTCAGCAACTTGTTAGGCACCTGCGCGTTGCGCAGATCGTTGAGCTCTTCGATCAACACTTCGCCGTTCAACTCCCGGCTCGCGAACGGTGTCGAAGGTGTCTGGGCAGGCGGCATGGAGCCACGATGGTACGACGAGTACGAAGGAGCGATGTGCGACTTCGGGTGGTGGCGCGGGCTGCAGTGGCGCGGGAACAAATCTTCAAACCGTGGCCATTGCGTTGGCAACCGCGTTGACGGCGGCCCGTGTCGCGGTGGGCATCTGCATTATTCCGTCAGCGGTTCCATTTGCCGGCGCAGTGGTCGCTGCCGCACTCGCCATCAGCCTCGCCGTGGTCGCCGGGCTCTTTCTCGGGCTGATGGACCCACGCATCCGTCTCGAGACATGCATGGTCGCAGCTCGAAGCGTGACGACTCGTTCAAGTCGTCGCCGGCGCCGCCTGGAACTCCATGGGAGGCGCGCCGTGTACCGGACCCAACTGCTGATGCTGGCGTGCACCTTCGCCGGCTGCGTGACTCCGCGCGCAAGCGAACACATTCCTCTCTTTCAAGTCGTCGCCCCGGCGAACGTCGTTCGGCATGTGGCGTTGGTGGTGGTCGACGAACGGATACCCGGAGATTCGGGCGCGGCCGAGGACGTCCTTTCGAACGACATCGCGGCGCTGGTGCGCAATCGTATCGAACATGAACTCGCGCGGAACGGGGTCGTGGTCGACACGACCTCCACCCTCGACCCTTCGCGTCGAGCTCTGCGACTTCCGGTACCGATGGAGTCGACCAGCAGCGTTCGTCGAATCCCAGGCGAAGCCCGTCGCCCGGCTCCGACTGAGTTTCACGCGCGACCAGGATGAACGGTGGACAGCCACAGTCGTCGGGCAGGCGAGAGCGCGACTGGAAGCCGGTCGCAGCCGTGGCCGATCAACCGAACGCGCGCTCGATGACGCCCTTCGCGTTGCACATGATCGCCGACTCTTCATCTCGCTCGACTGATCAGCCGCCGAAGATCTTGCCGAGCGCGCCGCGCGCGATGAGCCCCGAAATGCCGAGCCACAACGCGAAGAGACTCTCACCGGCCAACAAGCCGCCGCCGACGAGGCTGGTACCGCTCATGTCTTCCGGAAGTTCTTCCGCACCGGCCGGAGCGCTCGCGGGCTTCCGCAACGAGTTCCACACCGACGACGCCACGCCGCCGAGGCCGAACCACAGCGACGACTCGAAGTCGACGAAGCCACCGAAGCTCGAGGCGTACGGAGACGCGATGATCAACGCGTCGATGATGAAGTCAGCCGTCTTCGTGACGCCGTTCTTCTTCTTCCACGCCACGTACTTCTCGCTCTTGAAGATGACCTTGCGGGTCATCTCGATGACGAGGCCGACCACCACGCCGAGCCCCATCACGCCCAGCGTCTTGCTCTGGTCCTTCGACAACGTGTTGAGCACGCCGACGAACTTGTAGGTCATCGCGCTCTGCCAACCGCGCGCTTCGGTGAGGCGCAGCTCGGGGTGCTCGAACAGGTTCTTGTTCAACACCGGGAAGCCTTCGAGGAACACGCGCGTCATCACCACCGCGATGAGCGCCCCCATCACGATGCCGATGACCTGAAAGCGGAACTGAATCTTGCGGTCCGACCCGAGCCGCCAGCCTGTCGAGCGGTCCTGCTGCATGTCGACGCCGACCGTGGTGCTGACGAGCAGAATCGAACCACCCATCAAGCCGATCAGCGGGTCACGAAGCCCGAGCAGCGCCATCAGCAGCACGGTCACCACGAACGCCGACGAGATCGGGTTCTGATCGGTGATGCCGTACGAGATGCCGTTGATCATCATGAAGACGAACGCGAGCGCGACGGCCATCACCACCCAGCCCAGCGGCACGTTCAGCATCTGCGTCGCCACCACGCACAACGCGATGGCCCAGAACGCGACCCAGAGGATCAACGGCTTGATGCTGCTCTTCGCTTCACCGGGAACCGCGGTCGTTCGCGCGGCACGGATCTTCGCGAGTGCGTCACGGCCGAGCAGCGAGAGGTCGACCACGGCGGCTCCGAGGATCGTCCCCAGCGCGAAGATGAAGCCGATCTTCCGGAACGGATCTCCTTCGTTGATGTACCCCTGACGAACGAGCCACGGCTCCATCGCCAGCCCAATCGCCCCGACGAGGATCGCCGACACCGAGATGCGCGCGCCGACGATCATGCCGCCGCCGAAGGTCACCGCCGAGAACGACGAGGCCCACGTGAGCAGCAACCCCGGCTTCTCTTTCTGCTCACCGAACCAGTCCTGTACGCGCGCGACGATGATCGACAACCCGATGCCCGCGGCGATGCCACCGCCGAGCGTGGTCACGCTCTTCTTGAGCAACCGCACGTCGGTCAACGCGCGGAGGATGTTGGCGACGGCAAGCCCGGACGGGTACGTCAACTTCAACTGGTCGACGAGGATCGGCGTGTAGAGCATGCCGACGCCGACGCCGAACATGCCGATGCACAGGAAGTACGCGATGAGCGTGCCGAACGACGGCATCGGCATGCCCAGCCACACCATGGCCTGAATGAGCACGCCCATCGCCGCCATCGAGGCGACGGAGGCGGCCATGGTCTGCATGTAGTTGGCGCCGTGTTTGCCTTCCGGCCCGTAGAAGTACGTGACGGTCGACCCCAGAATGCCCGCGAGCACCTGGCCACCGATGAAGAAGCCGAGCGCGAAGTTCATGTACGCGGCGGTGATTCCTCCCAGCGGGCCGAGAATCAGAATCGCGATGGCGGCGAGGAAGACGTAGTAGCCGACGCTCCCGATCGGCAGGAGTCGCGGCAACAGGCGCTGCTTTTCCATTTCTTCAGTACCCCACGACGGAGAAGCCGAGCTTCAGCGCGTCAGAGAACAACAGCTCGGCGTCGAGCAGCACGGTCTTGCCGGCTTCGACGGCGAGCACCTTCGCGCCTGCCTCGCGCATCACTTCCAGCGTCACCGGGCCAGCCGCAGGCAGATCGAACCGAACGTCCTGCGTGGGCTTGCAACGCTTCACCACCACCCCACCGGGCCCACCGAACTGCCCCGCGCGACGAATGCACGCGTCGGTGCCTTCGATGGCTTCCACCGCGAGCACCACGCCGTCTTTCACGACGACCGTCTGCCCGACGTCGACGGCGCCGAGCGCGGCGGCGACCTCTCGGCCGATCTCCACGTCGCGCTGCTGCGGGCCGGTGAGTGCGGGGCCCGCGAGGTGACCTTTCTGCGCCAGCACCGACTTCACGTAGTCGGTCGGCGCGACGATCTGCACACCCTTCGTCTCGAAGTACCTGGCGATGCCGCGGAGCAGCTCGTCGTCGCGGAACGTGCGCATGCCGGCGGCGATCTTCAACATGCCCACGTCGGGGCGGGCCTGCGTGAGCGAGCGAATGCGACCGACGCCGCCCGCCATCACCGCCTTCGAGACGCCCTTGTTCTTGAACGCCTTCACGATGCCGTCGGCCTGCCCGACCTTCACCCACTGCATCGACGCCACGTGTGCGAGCAGCGACGCGTCGGCTTCGCCGTCGAGCGCGACCACGTGCACCTCGAGGCCCTGCGCCTTCGCGGCCTGCGAAAACAGAAACGGCAACCGACCGTTGCCAGCCAGCAGCCCGATGCGCTCGCTCACCGCGTGATGCCGCGCTTGCTGGACGAGATGAAGTCGAGCAGCACCGCGACCTCCGGGTGCTCGCCCAGGCCCTCACGCAACTGCGAGAGCGCTTCGTTGAGGCCCATCTTCGAGCGGAAGAGCGTGCGGTACGCGTCCTTGATGCGCGCCTGCTGCTCGTCGGTGTAGCCGTGACGCTTCAGGCCGACCTGGTTCACGCCGGCCAGCTCCGCGCGGTCACCTTGCACGGTGCAGTACGGAGGCACGTCCATCACCACGATGGAACCGCCGGCGATGAACGCGTGATCACCGATGCGCGTGAACTGGTGCACGGCCGCGAGCGCGCCCAGGTGCACCCAGTTGCCGACCTCCACGTGCCCCGCCAGCGTCGCCGAGTTCGGGAAGATGTTGCCGTTCCCGATGATGCAGTCGTGCGCGACGTGCGTGTACGCCATGAACAGGTTCTGGTTCCCGATGCGCGTGATGCCGCCACCGCCGATGGTGCCGGTGTGCAGCGTGGTGAACTCACGAATGGTGTTCTCGTCGCCGATGACGAGCTTCGTTTCTTCGCCGTGGTACTTGAGGTCTTGCGGCGCCGCGCCCACCGACGCGAACTGGTAGATGCGGTTCTTCGCTCCGATGGTGGTGTCACCTTCGATGACGGCGTGGGGGCCGACCCAGGTACCGGCACCGAGCTTCACCTTCGCGCCGATGACCGCATACGGGCCCACCTCGGCGGTCGGGTCGATCTGCGCTCCCGGCGCGACGATGGCAGTCGGGTGAATGCTCACGGCGCCTCCTTCGGCACTTCGTTCTTGTTCACCGCCATCGCCAGGAAGTCGGCTTCGCACACCACCGCGCCGTCGACGGTGGCCACGCCGCGCTGCTTCCACAGCTTGCCCTTGCCCTTGATGACCTCGGCGGTGAGCACCAGCTTGTCGCCGGGCACCACGGGCTTGCGGAACTTCGCGTTGTCGATGCTCATCAAATAGATGATGAGGTCGTCGGGGTTGAGGCCGGTGCTCTTGTACGCGAGCAGCGCGCAGGCCTGCGCCAACGCTTCCAGTTGCAGCACGCCGGGCATCACCGGGTGACCGGGGAAGTGACCGTTGAAGAACTCTTCGTTGATGGTGACGTTCTTGTAGCCGACGAGCTTCTTGCCGACGTCGATCTCGGTGACGCGGTCCACGAGCAGGAACGGGTAGCGGTGCGCGAGCAGCTTCTGAATGTCCTTCACGTCCATCATGGCGTCTTGTCCTTCTCGAGCTGCGCGAGGCGCTTTTCGAGGTCACGGAGCTGCTTGTGCAGCTCGGGCAATTTCATCTGCACGACCGTCATGCGCATGAAGTCGCGGTTGGGTATGGCGGGCGTTCCGAGGAACGTGTCGCCGTCGGGAATGTCGGTCATCACGCCGGCCTGGGCGCCGACCTTGGCGAGGTCGCCGATGCGCAGATGCCCCGCGACGCCGACCTGGCCCGCGAGCACCACGCCCTGACCGAGCTCGGTGGTGCCGGACAGACCGACCTGCGCGCAGAGAATCGAGAGCGGGCCGACCGTCGAGTTGTGACCGACCTGCACCAGGTTGTCGATCTTGGTGCCGTGACCGATGACCGTCTCACCGGTGGTCGCGCGGTCGATGCAGGCGCTGGCGCCGATCTCCACGTCGTCTCCGACGCGCACGATGCCAGCCTGCGGAATCTTCACGTGCGCCGGCACCGACATGTCCAACGCGAACCCGAAGCCGTCGGCGCCGATGACCGCGCTGGGGTGAATCAGGCACCGCGCGCCGACGAGGCACGCGTCCATCACGCTCACGTTCGCGGACAACACGGTGTTGGCGCCGACGCGCGCGTTCTCACCGATGTAGACGCCGGGGAAGAGCACCGCGCCGGCGCCGATTTCTGCCCCGGCGCTCACGGTCGCGAAGTCCATCACCGTGGCGGTGGCGTCGACCTTCGCCGTGGGGTGCACGTTGGCGCGGGCACCGATGCCCGGCGCGTACTGCTTCGGTGGGTGAAAGGCCTGCCCGGCGCGCGCGAACGCAAGGTGCGGGTTGGCCACATAGATATAGGTGCGGGCTCCACGCGGCGGCGCGTCATCGGGAACGAAGACGACCCCGGCCTGCGAGGCCTCGAGCTGCGCCTTGTACTTCTTGTTTCCGTAGAACGAGGCGTGGGCGACGGTGGCGCGCTCGAGGCCCGACACGCCGGAGATCTGCAGGTCGGCGTCACCCTCGAGGCGGCCCCCGACCAGCGCTGCGAGTTCTGCGGCTGTCTTCACTTCGTGGGCGCGTCCTTCGGCGCGTCTTTCGGTGCTTCTTTCGACGCCGGGAGCTTGATGCCCTTGACCGGGTACTTCTCGTTGTAGGTGCGCACCAGCTCGTTGGTGATGTCCATGCTGGGCAGCGCGTACACGAGCCCGGAATCAGTCTTCTCGAGCACCACCGACAGGCCCTCACGCTGGGCGATGGACGCCACGATGGGATCCATCTTGTCGAAAATCTTCTTGAGCTCGATGCGCTCCTTTTCGACGAATTCCACCTGCAACTTCTGGCCCTTCTCGCTCATCTGCAGGAGCCGCTGCTGCAGCTCCTTCATCTTCTGAACGCGGACTTCTTCACTCATGGCGGCCGACTGGCGGTCCAGCACCATGCTGTCTTCACGCAGTTTCTTCTGCTCGCGGTCGACCTCGGCCTTCTTGGCGTCGATCTCGGACTTGAGCTTGTTCTTCGCCGAGATGCCCTCGCCGACCTCCGACAACGCGCGTTGGAGGTCGACGTACCCGAGCTTGAGTTCAGCCAGGGCGGCAGTCGCGGTGAGCAGCGTGAGGAGAATGGTCAGTCTTCGCATGGCGGAACCCCTTGGAAAAACGGGCGCACCCTACTATCAGCGCCAGCGTGGAAAAGCGCCGAATCCTCCTCATCGACGACAGCGAGATCACGCTGCAGATGGAGAAAGCCGTCCTCGAGGAACGTGGGTACGACGTTCGTGGCGCAGCCACATTGATGGAGTTCGAGCGGCTGCTCGCAGAGTTCAAGCCGAACCTCATCCTCACCGACATTCACATGCCGGAAGCGACGGGCGCGGACATCTGCCGCACGTTGAAGAACGAGTACAACACGCAAGACATCCCCATCGTGTTGTTCAGCTCGCTCAACGACATCGAGCTCGAGAAGTTGGCGTCGCAGGTCGGCGCCGACGGGTACCTCTCGAAGTCGCACGGCCTGGAGGCCCTCGGTGAAAAGGTCGACGAGCTGGTGGAGAGCATCATCTGGTGAGGCGCTGACGCTGGCGTTGCTGCTCGCCGGTTGTTCGACGCGCGACGTGGTGAGGCCAGCCCCGGTACCCACCGAACCGAAACAGGTCACGGTGTTCTTCAGCACCGAGCTGCGCGGCTACATCACGCCGTGCGGGTGCAGTCAGAACATGCGCGGCGGCATTTCACGCGCGGCGTTCCCGATTGAAGAAGCGCGCAAGGAAGGTCACCCGGTCCACGTCGTCGCCGGCGGTGACGGCGTGTTCGGCACGGCAGTGATTCCTCCGGAAGCCGTCGCGCAGCAGGAACGCAAAGCGAAGGCGCTCGCGGAAGCGTGGAAGCAGATGGGGCTCGATGTCCGGACCATCGGCCCGCTCGATGACGCACGGGGCGTGGAGTTCCGTCGCTCGCTGGGGTTGCCCGAATTGGGTTTTGGCGACGTGAAGGTGATGGACGGCATCGGGGTGGTGACCGCGCGCGACGTTGCGTCGGCGAACGCCGCGGCGGCGAAGGCGCGTGAAGCAGGCGCGAAGTTCGTGGCGGTGCTGGTGCCGACCCCGTTCGCGGCGCTGCTGAGAGACGCGGCGAACGCGAAGGGCATGGAGTTGCTCATCGCCACGGAATCGGGCGGTGAGTTTGCGGCGGAAGACAGCCGCTTCGTCGGCGGTGCGGTGAAGGTCGCGCAGATTCAGAGCAAGGGTCGTTCGTTGCTGCGTGTCGACGTGTTCCTGCGCGACGACGGCGCGGTCGAGTGGCTGCGCGGCGGTGACGAGCGAGACCGCGAGCTCGCTGGGCTCGATGAACGCATTGAATTGCTCCGCGCGCAGGTGAACGAGCCGATGTTGAACGAGCAGATGCGTGGGCTGCGTTCGGCGAAGCTGGAGGAGATCATTCAACGTCGCGCGACGTTGGCTGCCACGCCGTTGCCGGTGCCAGACAAGACGAATGCGGCGACAGCTCGCTTCGTGCCGATTGAATCGACGGTGCCGAAGTCTTCGACGATCGCGGCGATTGAGACGGCCTACGACGCAGACGTCGGCAGGTTGAACCTCGCGTACGCGAAGGAGAACGGCGTGTCGTGCGAACCGGCGACGAAAGAGAGGCCCGGCATCGTCGGCAGTGCGACGTGCGTCGCGTGTCACGTCGAAGAAGGAAAGGTGTGGCAACAGACGAAGCACCCGCAGGCGTACAAGGCGATTGAGGAAGTCGGGAAGCAGTTCCACCTCGACTGCGTGAGCTGTCACGTGACGGGCTGGAAATTGCCGCAGGGCGTGTGCCGAATCGATCAGACCGAAGGCCGCGCCGAAGTCGGTTGCGAGTCATGTCACGGCGCCGGCAGCGCGCACGTTGCCAACCCGAAGAAGGGCACCATCACGCGAGTCGTTGGGGCGTCGACGTGCACCGGCTGTCACGATCGCGAGAACTCGCCGCACTTCGATTTCGACACCTACGTCGAGAAGATCCTCGGTCCCGGTCACGGGCGGTAGTCAAGTCTTCCGTTGCGGTCTTTCCAAGAGACAAACAAGATAGGGCCGACGTCGTCCAAGTGGATGGGGGGGCCATGAATCAGTCGGATCTGGTCGAGAGTGTAATCGCCAAGCAACGAGCTGTCTGGGAAGAGACGAAGTCGTCGGGTCTCGCGCCTCTTCATGCGAACGTCTTGTCGCAAGCGACCGAACTCGAAGCGTGGCTCGAAGTTCTTGCCAGTAGACCCGAGATTTCGACTCTTCAGCACGCTGTAACCGAACTCTATTCAGCGGCAACGCTCGTAGCTGTAGGGCACTACAGAGCAGCATTCACCGCCGTGAGAGGGTTTCTTGAACTCAGCCTCTTATCCGTTCAAAACTCTCTAAACACACTACACAACATCCAATGGCTAGCCGGCGAGCGCGACGTCGCATGGGCAACCATCATTGATGCGGAAACCGGCATCTTCTCGCCAAACGTCGTGCGTGCCCTAGCTCCGTCTCTAGCTGAGACCGCTCCAATTGCGGGCAACGTCGCACGACTCGCATACAGACGCGCATCTGCATTCGTCCACGGAAATCCCAGTTCCTACGAACTCTGTGCAAAGCCGCTTTCGTTCTCAGTTGATGCTCTGCAGACTTGGAGCAAGACTGCTGAGGACGCCGTTTACGCGGTCAACTACGCGCTAACCTTGCGGCACGCTCGAGATCTAACCGCAAGTCAGAAACAGAAGCTTCGCGACAGACTCTCTGAGAAGCTCGTCAGCATCGAGGCAATCCGTCTCGCCATCTCATAATTATTATGCTCTTTCGAACCGAAGACATCGCACCAGAAGAGCTTGCTCAGCTGTTTGTAGAAACACAACTCGATCGCAAAATCATCGAGCAGCTAAAACAACGAACACCTGTAGTCCTGATGGGCAGTCGAGGTGTAGGAAAGTCATTTCTTCTTAAAGTTGCTCAAAAAGAACTCGACGCGAAACTCCCAACTGAAGGAGTTCTTCCCGTATACGTGTCTTTCAGCCGGAGTTCGCTCCTTCAAACGAGCGACCCGCTCCAGTTTCAACACTGGATGCTGGCTCGACTGTGCCATCAACTGCAAAGAGCGCTAGCCAAAGCCGGTGTCAGCTACACACCGAGCGCGACACTGAACGCAATTTTGGGGGGCACTAACGAAGCGCAATCGCCAATCGCCAAAATCGCATCTCGGTACGAAGAGTCCTGGAAGAATCCGGGCGAAGCCGTTGACGCGTCCAAAATTCCCACATCCGATGCACTTCTCGAAGCCATCGAAGAGCTGTGCGAGACTTCGGATTTGAATCGCGTCGTTTTCTTAATTGATGAGGCAGCACACGTTTTGCTCCCATCGCAACAACGACAATTCTTCACGCTCTTTCGTGATCTGCGAAGCCCTCAGGTAACGTGCAACGCCGCTGTCTACCCTGGATTAACGTCGTTCGGAGACACGTTTCAGCCGACGCACGATGCGAGCCTAGTCGCGCTCGACCGCGACATCCTGGGCAGTGACTATATTGAGAACATGCGGGAGATTGTTAGCAAACAGGCTCAGAAAAGCGACGACACAAGCCTTTTGAAAGCAATCACTCATCAGGCAGGAAACTTTGCCGCACTCGCCTATGCCTCCTTTGGAAATCCCAGAACGCTACTAAAGACCGTAGCGCGTGCCCCAAAGCTGTCATCGACACAGGTAAACGACACCGTCCGTGAGTACTACCGCACGGAAATCTGGTCCGAGCACTCAAAACTAGCAGAGCAATTCCCAGGATATCGCCGGCATGTGGATTGGGGCCGAAAGTTCCTAGAAGACCAGATTCTTCCCGAACTGAAGAAGAAAAACGACGTCAGCTTGACCGCAGAAAAAGCAACATCGTGCTATTTTTGGGTGCACCGTGACGCGCCCCAGACGGTAAAGGACTCGCTTCGGCTGCTTGCGTATACCGCGTTGGTCAGCGAGCACTCGACTGGTATTCGAGCTACGCGCGCGGAGATCGGGACGCGCTACTCGGTCAACCTTGGATGCCTACTCGCAACAGAAGCCACCCCAGCGACCAGCGCAGGAGTAGTCGCAGCAAGTCTTACTCCAAAGCGGATGACCGAATTC
>QFQP01000113.1 GCA_003243425.1 Archangium gephyra
CGATGGTCGAAGAGCCTACCCGACGCCCCCTGCGAAGGCGCTGACGATGGTCATGAGGATGATCACGGCGAGCATCACGACGGTCCACGCGAAGTCGAGCGCGGCGCCGCCGACGCGCAGCGGCGGGATGACGCGGCGCACGAGTCGGATCGGCGGATCGGTGATCGTGTAGACGAACTCGGCGATCACGAGGAGCACGCCGCGCGGCCGCCACTCGCGCGAGAGCACGAGGACGAGGTCGAGCGCGAACCGCACCCACATCGCGACGAGGTAGGCCACGAGGAGGGAGTAGAGGACGCCGGCGACGACGGACAGGGCTCCCATCCCCCCAGCCTAACGGCCCATGGCGTCGCCCCAGGCCGTCGCGGGCTCAGACGTCGGCGAAGAACGAGGCCTCGACGTCGGACTCGAGCTCGCCCTGGTCGCCGCTGACGGCGACGTGCGCGGGCGAGAGCAGGAACACCTTGCCGGTGACGCGCTCGATGCGCCCGTAGAGGGCCTCGGCGAGTCCGCACGCGAAGTCGATGAGGCGACGCGCCTCGCCGTCGGTCATCTGCGAGATGTTGATGATGACCGGCACGCCCTCGCGGAAGTGCTCGGCAATGACCTGGACGTCCTTGAAGGCCCTCGGGTGGACGGTGAGGATCTCGTTCATCTCGGCGGCCGGACGCGCGGCGGTACGGCGGATGGGCGTCACGGAACCGCGGTGGGCGGGCTGCGGCGCGGGAGCCGGGGCCGCCGAGCGCGCCTGCGGCTCGTGGAGCTCCTCGGCCTCCTCGTCGGCGAGACCGAGGTAGACCATCGCGTTGCGGATGGGGTTGGCCATGTCGATTCCTCCGTCGATCGGGACGGTGTCGAGGCTACGCCGCCGTGGCTCTCGGACCCGTGATTGCCGTGCCGATGCGAAGGTGTGTCGCGCCCTCGGCGATCGCCTCGCGCCAGTCGCCGGACATGCCCATCGAGAGCGCGCCGGCCTCGGGCGCGAGCGGGAGCACGACGCGATCGCGCAGCTGCCTGACCGTCGCGAACTCGCGCGCGGGGTCGGCGTCGATGCCCGCCACCGCCATGAGCCCGACGAGCCGCAGTCCCTCGGCGGCGAGGACCGACTCGACGAACGGCGCGAGCGCGTCCGGGTGCACGCCGCCGCGTCCCGGGTCGTCGGTGAGGTTGATCTGCACGAAGACGTCGAGCGGATCGCCAGGGCCCGAGAGCGCGCGCAGCAGCGACGGCCGGTCGAGCGAGTGGACCGCGGCGGCGATCGCGCGCGCCTGCCGCGCCTTGTTGGACTGGAGCTGCCCGATGACGTGCCAGCGCAGTCCCAGCGCGGCGAGCTCGTCGTGCTTGACGACGGCCTCCTGCATCCGGGACTCGCCGACGTCGCGGACGCCGAGCCGCGCGAGCTCGGCGACGAGGGCTGCGGGATGGAACTTCGTGACGACGACCGTCGTGATCTCGGCGGGGTCGCGCCCCTTCGCGCGCGCGGCGTCGGCGACGCCATCGCGGACGCGCTCGAGCCGCGCCGCCAGCGCGGAGTCGGTCACGATTACCTCAGGAACTCCGGGATGTCGAGGTCGCCCTCGTCGTCATTCACAATGGCAAGGTAGTCCATTAGAGTCCCTCGATGAGTTCTTCATAGCGTTCAGGGCTGATGTTCAGCACCGTCAGCCACAAATCAAAGTAATATGCCAGTTCACGCGACCGACCATGAGTGCCCTCGTGATATCGCTTGAAGTCCTTGCGGTTCTGCACCTTGTCAGCAACCAACATCAAGTTGACTGCCGGAAGTGGTGAGAGTCGCATTGGCTTCTTGGAATAAGTCTCTTCACGTCCCCAGGCGTTGGGTCCAGTCTCGATTTGGTCGCTAAGGAAGTTGTTCGCGATATTGCGATACTCCAGCGCAAGACCAATGACATTAGCGGTGATAGGGAGGTAGAGTTTCTCTCCACCCGTTCCACCGATTAGGTGGTGGTAATTGGCGCGGAGGTCCACATCGTCCTGAACCATTGGATGAATACAGAACGCTTCCTTGACATCAGGGTGGGCGTCCAGGCGATCCAGGATTGTCAAGCCCTCGTT
>QFQP01000114.1 GCA_003243425.1 Archangium gephyra
GCAGCCGCCCCTTCGCGTCGTAGGTGAAGGACGTCGTCGCGGTCTCCGCCGGGGCGTCGAGTTGAGTCACCTCTTCGGTTGCCGAAATGAGGAGCCCGTGCACGCTAAAGACCTGCGTCGAGGTCTCGATTCTGGGTGTCGGGCTCAGCGGTGTCGAAATGGTGCGCGTGGTGGGGTCGTCGACGTACGCGCGCTGGGCCAGCCGTGAGGGTTATCTCCTCAGGCGTGTTCTTGCTGGTTCGCTCTCGAGGATGCGTGTTTGGGCTACTTGGCGAGAAGTTGACCGTCGAACCAGACGTCCACGTGGTTACCTGCCACCAGGAAGCGCCATCCTGGTGGCAACAGCAAGAAGGGCAGCGCGACTTGGCACCAGCTCGCCAGATGTGCCGCGTGAAGTGGACCGAAGAACGCCGGGTCTTCGGATGGTTCCTTGCCTGCCCAGATATACCAGCCACTCGTGCCTTCCTCGGGCTCTACACGCATTCCATTGATCGGCAACAAGTCACTTCTCACGTTTTCTGCGATCCCGATCTTCTCGTTGGGGCCGACCTCGACTGGGGCAACACCGTGTCGCGCGCACAAGTCGAGTTGTAACTGACGAAGCTCATTTTGAGGAACGGATTTCATAAGCCTAGCAGGGCTCTCATTCGCGCGACGAAGGCACTCAACTGTCCGCCTTGGATGGCTGAACAGGTGGGACAGTGTGGTTGTACTGCTTTAGTAGACGATTGGTGTTTAACATCGTTCTTTCCTGTTCTGAAGAACTCAACAGAGAGCGGATCAATATGATCCGCCACCTGGTTTGGCGTGATGACTTGACAATCGACGCATGGCTTGCCCTGAACCGAGGCTCGCTGCTCTGCTGTTGGGCCTGCGGCGCGAGGTCTCACATAGTCTTCTGTGACGTTACCAGCCTTGAACTCCGGGCCTGGAACTCCGGCTTTGAGCCCATTCGTCGACTTTGCTGGTACTGGTTCGAACTCCGACTCTAACAGAGTGAACTCGCCGTTGATGAGTTTGGTTGTTGTTCCGGTGTATTTAATGCGCGGAACCGGAATGGGCGGTACGGGGCCCACGGCCATCACGAGGTCCACGCGTCCCGAATACTTCTTGGGGTTGAGTGCCTCTCGGGCGGGAGCAGTGAGGACTCCGCCCTCCGGAACCACTCCGATCTCGACGCCTGTCTTGAGAGCTGCGCGACCTCCTTCGGCAAGCATCCATCCTTCCGCAGCGCTCCACGGGAGCTCGCCGCAGCGAGTCCATTCACCAACAGTGCATGCCGCGATTTCCTCGCCGAGGTTGGTGCCGACACGCTTGAACGTCGCTGGCAGGGAAAAGGCGAGATACGCCGGGCCGAAGACGGCTGTTTTGAGACCTTCTTCTCGCTGCGCCTCCAACGTCGAAGCGACGTAGGCTCTTTCTTCTGGGGTACCCTCGTCGCGGACCGTTACCTTGAACGTCAGCCGCTGTTGTTCCAGAGCGGCCAGAATCGGTTTTCCGAACCCATTCGCGAATTGACCGAGTGGATGTTCGTCGAGTTGCTGCTGGATGTGCGCGGCTTCGCTGTTTATTTCTCTCTCGGCTTGTCCAAAGAAATCGGGAAATCCGAAGTCGTCGCGCCCGTCTGGATCGATAAACCGACCGGGCTGTTGGTGGGCGTAGCTCCACGGGCTAATGCCATTTGGCGAGCTGAGATAGCTGCTCGCCCCAACCTCATCTCTCGAGAGGAAACTGCCGCTCGTCGAGTCGAGCCATCGGCGACGGTTGTAATTGAGGCCAAGCAGCGACTCGACGCGACCGCCGGCGTAGGCGGCCGAGGAGGGCATCGCGCCGGCTGTGCTGATTTGCCCCCAGGCCGAATACTCGGCCGTCGAGGTAAACGCGCCATCGCTCTGCGAGGTGACGCTTCCCAGACCGTCGTGACCAAACTTCTGGGGACCTTCCCCGACGCGGAATGGCCCGACCCAGGCCGTCTCATTCCCGTCTTCGTCGACTTCTTCTTCACCGTCCTCGCCAGCCCACTTCCAGGTGCGCGTGGACACGATGGGCGGACC
>QFQP01000115.1 GCA_003243425.1 Archangium gephyra
GCTCATGATGTCCCTCTGGGATGCGCTCCGGATGAATATGATGATCTCATATCAGGAACTTGTTCGCACCTTCCTTAGCGACGCCGAGCGGCAGGTACTGAAAACCCGGGCACAGGTCAGTCCAGTGTCCCGGGTGGTAATTGAGGACTTTTCGCTGGACAGCTGCTTCGCCTGGCTGCTGTACAACGCACTTACGCTGAGCGAAACCGCCGAGTTCCCGGAGGGGCTGGAGAAATGGGTCAGCTATATTGACCAGTGGGAGCAGGGCAACTATCTGGACGGCGATGATTTTTCCCGCTCCGCCGCCTGCCTGCACACGGTCTTTGCCCACTCGCAGTTAAACGAGGCCAGCAACGAACTGCATCAGTACGATGCGCTACGGCTGCAGTCCGGCTTTACCCGCTGCATTCAACTGCTCAGCGATCTGATTAACCAGACCGACGCGCCGCTGGACGGTATTCAGCCGATAGCCTCTGCTGAATATCAGGCCGCTGCCGCTGCCCTGGCCTATGAACATCAGCTGTATCAGCTGGCGATACCGCGTGCCGCTACCTGCCAACTGCTGGTGACGCAGTCAGACAGCCAGCGTAAGGTGCTGATTGATGCTCTGTTCCTCAATGAGCAGCACGCCAGCGGCCTGTTTAAGATTTTTGCCCGCAATGACCGCACGCGTTCGTGGAGTAAAAACGGCTTTACCCTGCTGGGGATTTATCGCCCGCAGGAACAGGGCACTGGTAATGACGTGGTGATTTCCGTCGATCCGAAAAGCGGCGTTTCACTGCAAAACATCTGGCAGGCACTGGAGCAGGAAGAAAATGTGCGCTGGAACGGTCAGCGGCCCTGCGATAAGCCGCGCCTGCTGCGCAGCTACAGCAACGAATCCGGCCCGCTGTCCGGTTCGCCGAATCAGCCCTGGTGGGATGATGCCGGCAACTACACGCTGCTGGGCGCGCCGAAGCGGCTGGAGTCCGGCGAGTTGGGGTCGAAGCTCGACTGGTGGCAGGATATTCTGCCGCTTATCTGGCAGCAGGGGTTTATTGATAACCTTACCCCGCGCCTTGAGCAGGTGAACAGCACGCCGACGCTCAACGAAGGGCAAAAACGCGTATGCGCATGGCGCTGGTCGCAGCCCGATTCACGTATCCAGCAAAGCGATACCAGCAGCTATCTGGTCGATACACCTTCTTTCCAGGCCTGGCTGGCCGGAACCAGCCAGACAACGCCGCCGGTGACGCCTTATGCCCTGCCGCAGGCGGACCGCTTTGAAGCCTGGTGGCAGTCCGATGTGCTGGTGGTGGGTCATCAGCAGGGGGTAGGTCTGTTCAGCCGCTCGGCCGATAATCCAGCCCTGGACGGCCTGCTGGCAGTTGCCCAACGCATTGCCACGCTAAGCGATGACTATGCCGCGTTTCTGACGCAAATCCGCGAGATCTTCAAAAAATGGCCAAAACAGATTAAGCAGCACGCATCGGCGATTGAAGACAAGCAGTGGGAAGAGGAGATCTTCGCGCTGCGGGTCAATGCGCTGAATGTGTTAAACAGCAGCGAAACGCTGTTTAGCAGCGCGGATGAAAACCGGCTTAGTGAAATGCTCCAGCGCCAGTGGGGCCTGCACGATCGGCGCGGCACGCTGTTCGCCCAGCTTGATCGGCTTGATCAACTGATGCAGGATGCGATTTCCCGGCAGAACTCCCGCCGTCACCGTATTTACGGCTCGTTATTCTCTGCGCTGGGGATGGGCATTGCGGCCAGCCACGTCTGGGAGCCGGTACGGGATATTCTGACCACCAATGAATACGAGTGGCAACTGATGCTGTTTAAAGAACCGGACGTGAGTGCTCAGCATCTGGCCGATATCGCCGGACAGAGCGCACATTTTGAGCTGATCACGCTGATGGTGTTTGTGGCCTTTGCCCTGCTCGGTTTTGTTCTGTTCTGGTTCTTTGATATCCGCAGCCATGAAGATTAACGCACCCGGAGAACGACAGTTTTATCACCGATTCCGCATGCTG
>QFQP01000116.1 GCA_003243425.1 Archangium gephyra
GGGGTCTGCCCCGAGTTTGGTTGACATCTGAACTGTGAGGATTCGTCCTCGCTGGAAGGATGTTCCTGTGGCAAAGCCCTATCCCCGAGAGTTCCGCGATGATGTCGTGGCCGTGGCCCGGAAGGGTCAAGCGCCGTTGGCGCAGATCGCGAAGGACTTCGGTATCTCCGAAGGCTCGCTTTCGAACTGGTTGAAGCAGGCCGATGTCGAGGACGGCAAGCGGTCCGGGCTGACCGACGACGAGCGCAAGCAGTTGCGTGAGGCGAACAAGCGGATCCGGCTGCTCGAGCAGGAGAACGAGGTGCTGCGGCGGGCTGCGGCGTATCTGTCGCAGGCGAACCTGCCGGGAAAATAGTCTTCCCGCTCGTCCACGAGATGGCTGCGGCCGGCGCTCCCGTGCGGGTGCCGGTCGCGGTGGCGTTGCGGGTTCTCGGCCTGTCCAGGCAGGGGTACTACCAGTGGCTCAAGGACCCGGTCTGCCAGCGGGACTGGGATGACGCGCACCTGATCGACGTGCTCTACGACCTCCATGCGGACGACGCCACCCTGGGCTACAGGTTCCTCACCGATGAGCTCGACTCCGAGCACGGCATCACCGCGAGCGAGAACCGGGTGCATCGGCTCTGCCGGATTGCGGGGATCCACGCCTCTCACCACCGCAAGCGCAGTAAACCGGGCAGCACGGGACCTGCGCCGCACGACGACCTCCTCGCGGTCGTCGACGAGCACGGTGTCGTCCGGCACGAGTTCGTCGCCGACGGCCCGAACAAGGTCTGGCTCTGGGACATCTCGGAACACCCGACCAGGGAAGGCAAGCTCTACATCTGCGCGATCAAGGACGTCTGGTCGAACAAGATCGTCGGCTACTCCATCGACACCCGCATGAAGTCATCGCTCGCACGGGCAGCGATGCGCAACGCGATCGCGCTGCGCTCACCTGACGGCACAATCTGCCACTCCGACCGAGGAGGCCAGTTCCGCGCGAAACGCACCCAGAACCTGCTCCGCAACAACGGCCTCGTCGGCTCCATGGGGAGGTCTTACGGGGCCGGTGACAACGCGAGCATGGAGAGCTTCTTCAGCCTGCTCCAGAAGAACGTGCTCAACACCCGACGCTGGGACAGTCGCGCCGAACTCCGCCTCGCGATGGTCACCTGGATCGAGACGAAGTACAACCGCAGGCGCCGTCAACGCGGCCTCGGCAAACTCACCCCCATCGAGTTCGAGATGATCTACAAGGACGCAGAAGCGGCCTGATCACCCCAACCCCCGACTGTCAACAAGACTCGGGGCAGACCCGATCTTCAACCAGGTCTTCTTCCATCGGATCGAGGTCGACGAAGATCGCAACGTGACCGGCGTCCTGCGGCAGCCGTTCGACGTTCTCATCCAGGTCGGACACGAACTCGTCGGCGTCGCACGGCATGAGGACTTTGCGGAGGGTTCGAGTCGCGCAGCGAGGTCTACTGAGATGCGGCTCGACACCCCAGCAATGTCCTCACCTGCGACAGAGACAAAAGAAAATGACGCTCTCTCGAACGTCATTTTGCGACCCATGGAAGCAGTTGGGGTTCACGCCGCAGCGCGCTCCACCCCTATTTTTCCGGCCATTTTTTCTCGTAAGACCACCTTGGTGCACCAAAGTAATGCCCTCTCGAACATACCTCCCCCCGTCCGTCGCCTGTTCGAGCTGGTTCGAGATGGCAGCCTGGCCGGACTGCTGACCGGTGCCCAACGCCCAGCCGTCCTGCCGAAGCGCCGGCGGCTTCGACAACTCTCCCCCGCGGATATCGATCGGCTGGTGCAGGACTATTGCGATGGTGCTGGCTCCATCTACGACCTCGCGAAGATCTATGGCGTCTCGCGCGGCACAATTTCTCGTCGGCTCAGAGATCGAGGACTTGAACTTGGGCCGCAGCCGATGACGCCAATAGAGGTCGCTCGAGCACGCGAGCTCCACGACCAAGGGTTGTCGCTCAATGCGATCGGCCGAGCGCTTCA
>QFQP01000067.1 GCA_003243425.1 Archangium gephyra
CGTCGAACATCTGCGTCGAACATCTGCGTCGAACATCTGCGTCGAACATCTGCGTCGAACATCTGCGTCGAACATCTGCTCGTCGCGCGATGCGCTGGAGATGAACGACCCCTGGCTCGCGTTCGACAGAATCAGGATGCCCTCGCGATCTTCTCGAGAGAGTGCGCGCGATGTTGACACCGACAAGTTGTGCCTCGGTCATCGAGACGCGACCTCTCGAAGCGCTGAAGTGAAGACTCTTCCATCGCGTCGAAGACACGCCCGAAGCGGTGCGAGGGCTCCGCGTACTGCTTCGAGCGCGCATTCTTCACCGCGCCGCCGCGTACGGGACGTGTTCACACTGAAACGGTCATCAACGAGTGCCACAGTCCGCCGGCCACGAGGTGAGTGCCGTGACCGCGCTCCTGACTGTGGTCAACCCAACGCAGAAACGCGGTCGCCCTCGTCGGCCTGCTGCGCGCGCCTCACGAGCCCGACCTCTACGTCGAAGCCACCAAGCGCCACCACGACATGCTTCAGGTGCGTCCAGTGCGCCGACGCGCTTCTCGCCTCCGCCGCGTCGCGCGATGGCACGTGCCAGACACGTCATTAGTCGACCAGGCATGCGCATCTCATTGCTCGTTCCGTTGATGGTGCTCGTCGGTTGCGCGGGCACTCAGAAGAAAGACGAAGCCGAAGCGAAAGACGTGAGCGCCGCGCGCCGCGTGAAGGCCGCGCTCGAGCGTCTACCGAAGTGTGCCGCTGGCGTCGAAGCCGGGCGCCTCGAGTTTCAGGGCATGTGCACGTTGATGGCGTGCGAGACCGCCTGCTGCAACACGTGCGGCTGGGACGCGGCCATCGTCAGCACGGCGGGCACGAAGACGCCGCTCGACCACGAGAAGGTCCGCAAGGCGCTCGATCTCGGTGAGTCGTCGTACGACTGCGAGATGAACGTGTGGCGTGAAGCGGTCAACGGCCTGAAGTTGTCTGCCGGCGAACCGTTGTGCATCGTGCGCTGAATGAAACGCGCGCTGTTGCCGATGCTGTTGCTCGCCTGTGCCGGTCCACAGAAGGCGAAGCCCACGGACCGCTTCGACCTCGCCGCCGCGCAACGGGTGACCGCCGCGCTCGAACGCATGCCCACCTGTGAGCCGGGCGTCGATGTGGGCGCGCTCGAGCTCGGCGGCGCGTGCACGTTGATGCAATGCACGCCCACGGTCACCGACAACGCGATGAGCATGCTGCCGGTGTGTTGCAACTCGTGCAGTTGGGACGCGGCGCTGGTGAACGCGCGTGGGGTGAAGACCAGGCTCGACGCCGCGCGCGTGCGTGAAGTCTTCGACCTCGGCGACACCTCGTACGAGTGCGAATTCCGGAAGTGGCGCGAGCTGTTGAGCCACGACGCGTTCTCGTTGAGCGGCACCGCCTGCAAGGCGCCGTTGACGCCCGACGTGACCGCGGCCGCGGGCGTGAAGAAGGTCGTCGCCAGGTTGCCGAAGTGTCAGGCGGGCACCGACGTGGGGCGGCTCGTCATCAAGCCGACGATGTGCACGCGCATGTTCTGCAATCGCGCGTGCTGCAACCAGTGCGGGTGGGAAGCGAAGTTCGAAGGCATGAGCGGTGATTCGCAGCCGGTCGATTCCGCGCGCGTGAAGGAGCTGCTGAAGCTCGGTGACAGCTCGCTCGACTGCGAAGTGAAGGCCTGGGCTGCGGCCGTCGAAAACGAGTCCATCTCGCTCGAGCAGTCGTGCGTGGTGCGATGAAGAAGCCGAAGAAGACGTTTCTGCACACGCGGGTGACGCTCGACGTCGACAACGGCGAGGCCGCGCACGTCGGGCCGTGGCGCAAGCAATGGCGCAACGACGTGAAGCACCTCGATGACTCGGGTTGCGGTTGTTGCGTGGTGATTCTCGAGTTCGACGCCACCGAAGCAGCCATCGCCGACCTCGAAGCGCGCACCAGGCAGACGATGCCGCGGGAGCCGTTGAAGTCCTGATTTCCACACGCGACTTGCGTCGTCACCGCCCGCGCACTGTGCTGACCACATGCACGCACTCCTCGTGGCGTTGGTGTTGTCGCAGACCATCTACGTGTGGACCGATGCGAAGGGCGTGGAGCACTTCACGGATGATCAATCGACGGTCCCCCGCGGCGCGAAGGTGCGCACCACCGCGGGGAACGAGTTGAACGTGGTCTCGAGCGACACGCCCGAGACGAAGCCGGCCGTGGTGGCGCCGGCTCCGAAGAACGCCACCAGCTGTGACGCCGCGCGGGCGCAGGTGAGCGAGCTCGAGAAGAAGCGCGCTGATCAAGCCATCGCGCAGACTCAGCTGCGCGACGCCGAAGCCAGGTCGTGTCAGCAGGTGCTCGCGACGCGAGGGCAGGGTGACTACGCGCGGTGCACGGCGGGCATCGAGCAACGTGTGCAGGCCGCGTCGACCCAACAAGACCGCGAGCTGAGCCGCCAGCTCGAAGCTGCGCGCGAGGCGCTGCGGAAGGCGCAGGTCGACGGGTGTCGTTGACGGAAAGCGGCGGCTGATCAGCGCGGCGACTGCACGTCGTCGACGAACGGCGTGTGGTGTTCGGTGTCCCACTCGATGGCGCGCAGCGCGTAGAGAAACAAGACCGTCATCGCGTCACCTTCGACCTTCGCAACCACGTGTGGCTTCGCGTCTGGAAACGCAGGGAACGTGGCCTCGATGCTGCCACCGTTCACCCGCGCCTCGAACGCCGCTGCACAATTCGTTTCGTTCCAGACCTCGTCCTTCTTCGTCGGGTCGAACGCGTGATGACACCGAAGCACGGAGTCGTTCAGCGAACAGAACAGCACCTGCACCGCGTTCCCGCTTCGGTTCGGCCCAGCGCCGACGAGGCGCCCTGAACGTTCACGCGCGAAGACCACCGGCCCGTCACGCTTCGCGCGAATCGAGAGGTCCTTCTCGAAGAACACGAAGCCGCCGCTGCGCGCCGAGAACAGCCGGCCGTCTGCCATCAACTCGAAGCCGCAGCGCGCGGCGACGCACTCGGTGGGCGCGCCTTCGTGATTGACCGGCGACACCTGCGCGACGCGCACCGGCGCTGCAGACAACACCACCAGCAGGGCAATGAGCATGGTCGCCTGCAACGAACGGGCGCGGCCTTCGGTTCCTCAGCGAAGTGAAAACGCGGCCACGGTGCGCTCCACGCAACGGCTCAACGTTGCTTCCAACGAGGCCTCGTCGAAGGATCCTGCGACCTCCTTCGTCCACACCACGCGTTGATCCACCGCCGTCGCCGCGCACGAATACGTCTTGTCCGTGACCGTCACCCGCAACGTCAACCTCGGCACCGCGCGCAGCTCGGTCATCACCACCCCGTTCTTCTCCTTGAGCGCCGTGGCCTTCGGCGACGTGTCCACACCACGCGCGCGCAAGGCCTTCGTGAACTCCGCGCTCAACGAACGTTCAATCGCCACACGCTCTGCGCTCGTCAGCGCGTCCTCGTCTGCGACGACTTCGACCGCCGGGCTCCACTGCGACAGCACCAGCATGGCGAGCATCGCGTGCACGAAAGGACACATAACGATGAGCCGTCGCGCCGAGCAGCGAAGGTGCTTCAATCGCGCGCATGTTGACCGTGCTGCTCTCGCTCTCGTTGAACTTCACGCAACTTCCCTCACCGTGTGACGTCGACCCCGCGAAGAACAAGGAGCTCACCAGCGAAGCGGTCTCGCTCGCGAAGGCGCTGCTGCCTTCCACGAGGGCCACCGACCCGTGCGAGATGTTCGGTGAGAAGCGGCTGGTGACGCTCGAGCCCACGGTGCTCAAGAGCGGCGAGGTGACCTTCATGGTGCACCCGCGCGTGTTGGGGACGCCCGATGGCGCGTGGAAGCTGGTCCCCTTCGCCGATGCGTCGAGCGCCAAGCGCATCGCGCAGCAGATCAAGGCCCACCCGCTCACCAGGAATGCGTTGCCCGGGAAGATCACCTGCCTCGCCGCGAGTGACGCGCCCGGAGACACGGTGTGGGTTCTCTGCCGCGCGCCGGGCGACGTGCCGAAGGAAGACTACGAATGGAGCACGCCGTCTTCCGGTCACATCGAAGGTGAAATCACCGAGCTGGAGTTCTCGATTTCGAAGGGCGATTCGAGCTGCGGTTGTGAGCCGTTCTCGCTGGTGAACTTCTCGGTGCCGCTCGCGAAGGCGCCGGCCGACACCGCGGGCTGGTGCCAGGTCAAAGAAGCCAACGGCGTGAAGAAGTTCATGTCGAAGACGAAGGAGCCGCTGCAGCTCACGGTCGCGCGGTGGCACGAGTACTCCGCGAAGCTGCGGCTCAAGGACGGCACCACGCACGAAGAGAAACTCAAACCCGACGGGAAAGACTGCGCGTGCACGCCGCCGCCGACGTGCCTGAAGTGATGAACCGATGAGCGCGATTCTCGGAATCAGCGCGAACTACCACGACGCTGCCGCAGCGCTCGTGGTCGACGGTCAGCTCGTGGCCGCCATGCAGGAAGAGCGCTTCTCGCGCGTGAAGAACGACGCGTCGGTGCCGATCGCCGCGGCGCGTGCGTGCCTGGCGCTGGCGAAGCTCGAGGCCGCCGCGCTCGATGAAGTCGTCTTCTACGAAAACCCGTACCGGAAGCTCGAGCGTGTCCTGCTCTCGTCGCTGCGGACCTTCCCGCGAGCGTTGAGGCAGTTTCCGCGGGCGCTGGCCTCGCAGCTCGGCGGCAAGTTGTGGGTGCTTGATCAGCTCTCGTCACAACTCGGTGTGGCGCGCGAGAAGGTGACGCATCGTGAGCACCACGCGTCGCACGCCGCGAGCGCCTTCTTCGCCAGCCCCTTCGAGCGCGCGGCGATTCTCACCGTCGATGCCGTCGGCGAAGAGACCAGCACCGCGCTGTGGCTCGGCGAGGGCAACGCGTTGACGCGCAAGGAGCACGTCGCGTTTCCACACTCTCTCGGGCTGCTCTACTCGGCGCTGACGGCGTACCTCGGCTTCGAGGTGAACGAGGGCGAGTACAAGGTGATGGGCCTCGCCGCGTTCGGCAAGCCGAGGTTCCGCGACGAGTTCGCCAGGCTGATCAGCCTGCGGCCCGACGGCTTCGAGCTGAACCTCGAGTACTTCGACGCGCACACCAACACCGACGTCGGGTTCTCTTCGAAGCTGGAGGCGCTGCTCGGGCCGCGTCGTGCGCCGGGCACGCCGTGGTTGCTCGACGGCAACGAGCTCGACGCGCGGTGTGCGGACATCGCGGCCACGTTGCAGGCGGTGCTCGAAGAAGCGCTGCTCGCGTTGGCCGCGCGCGCGAAGTCGGTGACCGGTGCAGACGCGTTGTGCCTCGCCGGCGGTGTGGCGTTGAACGCCGTGGCCAACGCGCGGTTGTTTCGTGACGCGGGCTTCTCGGAGCTCTTCGTGCAACCGGCCGCGGGTGACGCGGGTGGTGCGCTCGGCGCGGCGTTGCTCGCGGCGGCGGAGCGGGGCGAGCCTCGCACGACGTTCACGCACGCGGCGTGGGGAACTCCGGTGTCGGGGGCCCTGGCGGCGGAGCTGGGGAACGCCCTCGGGCTTCAGGTGACGCGCGTGTCGTCGCCGGTCGAGGCCGCGAGCGAGCTGCTGCTGCGCGGAGAGGTGCTCGCGTGGGTGCAGGGTCGCTTCGAGTGGGGACCGCGCGCGCTCGGTCAGCGGAGCCTGCTCGCGCTGCCGACGCCGCTGGCGGTGAAGGAGCGCATCAACCGCGTCATCAAACGCCGTGAGCCGTTCCGCCCGTTCGCGCCGATGGTGCTCGAGTCGCACGCGCGGGAGTTCTTCGGCGCGTTCGCACCGAGATTGACGCCATTCATGACGACGGTCGCCGATGTGAACGTGGCTCATGTCGCGAAGTTGGAGGCCGTCACGCATTTCGATGGAACGGCGCGATTGCAGACGGTGCGCGGCGACACGCTGCATGGCGAGCTGCTCGGAAGCGTCGGAGCGCAGACGGGTGCGCCGGTGTTGTTGAACACGTCGCTCAATGGTCAGGGCGAGCCCATCGTGGCGACGGAAGCGGACGCGTTGGCGTTCCTGCTCGCGCACCCGGTCGACGCGTTGCTGGTGGACGACGCGTTGATCCGCAGGCGTTGATCAGCCGTCGGTCGGCGCGGGTTGATTCTGCGATGGCTGGGCTCGGTTCTCAGGCGCGGTTCCGCGCGACGAGCGCACGTCACACGGCCAGCAACCAGCGAAGGTGCCACTTCCCTTTGAGAACCCGGCATCCATGCGGCGAGAGTGTCGGCGTGCCCAACTTCGACGAGGTCCTTCAATCCTTCTATCGTTCGCCGAACGTCGCCGGCGCGCTCGCCGCGTTCGATGAAGTGGTCAACGAGGCGAACCCGCTGCCGGCGCAGCTCCACGCGTTCGCGCTCATGGCCAAAGTGAACGACGAGTTCCGCGAGGCACTCACGAAGCGAAGCGGCCCCGTCGCGCGAGCCGTGCTCGTCGGCGTGCCGCCAATTCCCGACGGTCCGCCCGGGCCCGAGGAGCTCGACCTGTTGTGGACCGCGTTCTTCGTCACCGGAGACCTCGCGCCGGTTCGGCGGATCATCGGCGTACTCGACGAACCAGACCTCGTTCGCGAGCGGGTCACCGCCTGGCTCCGCGCCATCGGCATCGGCCCCGAAGGCGGCACCGAGTTCATGAAGTACCTGCCGTTGTTTCAGCGCATGGCCTTCCCCATCGTCTTCTCGGAGTCGCGCGTCGACGGCCCGGTGGACCTCGACCTCTCCGTCGCCATCACCGCGCGAAACGGTCAGCTGAAGTTCAGCGAGCTGCCCTTCGTGCTCACGCAACACGAGGTGATCCGCATCGCCGCGAAGAGCGCCGCCGTGTGGTCGCTGCGCGCCATCGCCGTACAGCACGAGCGCATCGCCACGCTGTGCGCGCAGGAAGCGACGAAGCCCGGCGGTGCGGCGCGCCTGCTGTTGAACCGCTGATCAGCGCGCGCGCGACTTCTCGATCAACGCCAGCGGGAACAGCAGCAGGTACAGCACCGACATCGACACCGCGTACACCGCGCCCGTCACCACGCCGCCGGCGCGCAACCAATTGCGACGGAACTCCCAGAAGCGCGCCGCGCCGAACGAACCGCCGAACCGCTTGGCCAACTCGAGCGAATACGACTCGTGCCGTTCTTCATCGACCATCACCGCGTCCAACAAGGCCTTCGTCCTGGTGTCGGCGCGGGCGGTGCCTTCCAATGCGTGCAGCTCCTCGCGGAACAACTTCATCTGCGCACGGCCGCGCTTCTCACCGAGGTGCACGAAGGCGAGAAACTTCGCTTCACCCAGGCGCGTGAACAGATGTTCGAAGTCTGACTGGTACAGCGAAGGGTCCGCAGCAAGCGAGGGGTCGAGCTCGAGCGCGCGCAGCGTGAACATCTTTGCGTGCCGGGCTTCGTCGACGGCGTGCGCGAGGTACTGCGCCTTTCGCGCCGGCTCGGCGGTGACGTTCGCCGCCTCCATCATGTCGAAGTAGCTCGAGCGTTCGGCCCTGGCGAAGTCGAGCAGCATGCGTGCGGTGCCGTGCGAGCTCCGCCAGCGAAACGGGCGCAGCAATCTGGCGACGAGCAACCGCATGCCGGAAGCATAGCCACGAGCCCCGCTTCGCCGTTACGAGGGCGCGCATGTGGAAAGCGATTCTCTTCCCTTCACCGCCGTCGTCGCGCGCGTCGCTCGGGTTGCTGGTGCTGCGGCTCGTCGCTGGAGCCGCGATGGCGAATCACGGCTGGGGCAAGATTCAGAACCCGTTTCACTGGCTCGACAAGGCCGAGTCGCCGCCGCCTGCGTTCCTGCAGTTCCTCGCGGCGTTCTCGGAGTTCGCGGGCGGCATTGCGTTGCTCCTCGGCGCGCTCACGGTGCTCGCGTCGGTCGGCATCGCCTTCACGATGATGGAGGCCGTGCGTCACCACGTCAGCGGCGGAGACCCGTTCGGCAAGTGGGAGCTCGCGTTGCTGTTCTTCGCCATCTCGGTGTTCCTGTTCTGCGCGGGCCCCGGGAGAATCTCGGTCGACGCGTATCTTGGTCGCCGGATCGGCGTGGGCAGAGAGGAGCTCGCCGCGTCGCCATCGCGTGCGTTGGATGAGCTCGATGGGTGAGGGCGTGGACTGGGGTACCAGACTGCCTCGATGAGGGCGGTGTCTGCGGACGCGAAACGCACTGCCGAAATCGCACGAGCACCGTTTCTTCGGGCTTCTCGGTGCATCGGCTCGCGATGGCTTCGTGATGGAGGCGTTCTGGCGAGTGTTTTGGGCCGGATCCGCTCCCAAACGCGGGGCCGGTTGCGCGGAATTCGCTTCGAGATCGAGAGGCACGCGCGTGACGAGCACGTCAGCGCGCCGCTCGAGCGCACTTCCTCGCTCAGGCCATTCCACGAAGCCCTCGCGCTGGCCAGTTGCGCGGAATTCGCCTCGAGATTGAGAGGCACGCGCGCGACGAGCACGTGAGCGCGCCGCTCGAGCGCACTTCCTCGCTCAGGCCATTCCACGAGGTCCTGGCGCTGGCCAGTTGCGCGGAATTCGCTTCGAGATCGAGAGGCACGCGCGCGACGAGCACGTCAGCGCGCCGCTCGAGCGCACGGCCTCGCTCAGGCCAGTCCACCACGCCCTGGCGTTGGCCAGTTGCTCGGAATTCGCTTCGAGATCGAGAGGCACGCGCGCGACGAGCACGTCAGCGCGCCGCTCGAGCGCACTTCCTCGCTCAGGCCGTGCCACGAAGTCCTCGAGCACCGGTCGAGCGAACCGAAGATCGCCAAGAACGTACAAGAGCGCGCACTGCGTCCGCCGTCATCTTCCGCGCGATGACCTGCCGCGTGGAGTTCGTCACTCCGGCTCTCCGAGCGCTCACGGTGCGACGCGTGACGAACGACCAGCCGTTCGTGGGCATCAAGGAACAGTTTCTGATCAGCCGCTTCGAGGCCGGCCACTCGGAGTTCTGGACGCACGGCCGTTCGTGGACGGGCGCGCCGGGCACGGTGGTGGTCTTCGAGCCCGGCGACGTGCACCGCGACACGAAGCGCGACGGCTTCGTCACGTATCAATTGATCAGCTTCGACACGTCACACCTCGACAACGTCACCGTGCCGCGCTGCTTCACGCACGACGACGTTCGTGGGCTCGCGTTTCAGCGCTTGCATGACGCGGTGAACGCCGGCGCCGACCGCTTCACGCTCGAGTGCGCGTTGACCGAAGCCATCGCCGCCATGGGGTCGCTCGACGACGCGAAGTGGCTCCCGACGCGGCCGGTGCGACGTGCGCTCTCGATGCTGCGCGAGAACCTCACCGAGGCCATCTCGCTCGACGCGCTGGCGGCCTTCGCGGGCCTCGACAAGTTCCATCTCTGCCGCGCGTTCAGGGCGCAGCTAGCCATGCCACCGCACGCGTATCTCACGCAGCTGCGCATCATGCAGGCCAAGCAGCTGCTGAGCGGCGGCACGAAGCCCAGAGACATCGCGCACCAGGTCGGGCTCTACGACCAGAGCCAGCTCAATCGTCACTTCCGGAAGATCGTCGGCATGACGCCCGGCCAGTATTTCGCCAAGAAGCACCAAGGCACGGAGCGCACCGCCCGGTAGTTCTTCGAGCATGAAAATCTTCGTCACCGGAGCGTCGGGCTTCATCGGCAGTGCCGTGGTTCGTGAGTTGATCAACGCAGGGCACGAGGTCATCGGGCTCGCGCGCAACGACGCCAACGAGCGGATCATTCGCGACGCAGGTGGCACGGCGCTGCGCGGTTCACTCGAGGCGCTCGACGGTCTTTCCCGAGGGGCGCGCGAGAGCGACGGCGTCATTCACACCGCCTTCGTGCACGACTTCGCGAACTACGCGGCGTCGGTGCAGACCGACCTTCGCGCCATCGAGGCGCTGGGCCAGGGCGCTCGCCGGCACCGGCAAGCCGCTGGTGGTCACCTCGGGCGTGCGGCCGTTGAAGGGCGGCGTGTCGACGGAAGACCTCGCGTTCGACCCGGACTTCCCGCGCAAGTCGGAGCCCGCGGCGTGGCCGTTCATCGAACAGAACGTGCGCGTGGTGGTGGTGCGCCTGCCGCCCACGGTGCACGGCGCGGGAGATCACGGCTTCGTCCCCGAGTTGATGAGAATCGCCAGAGAGAAGGGCGTGTCGGGCTTCGTGGGCGACGGCTCGAACCGTTGGCCCGCCGTGCATCGCTTCGACGCTGCGCGCGCCTTCGTGCTTGCCGTCGAACACGCGCCCGCGGGCACGCGCGTGCACGCGATGGCAGAGCAGGGCGTCCCCACGAAGGACATCGCGATGGTGATTGGGAAGAAGCTCGGTGTGCCCGTCGAGCCGAGACCGCCGGAGCACTTCGGGTGGTTGGGCACCTTCTTCGCGCTCGACGCGCCGAGCTCGAGTGAAAAGACGCGCGCGTCGTTGACGTGGGAACCGCGGGAGGTCGGTCTGCTCGCCGACCTCGAAAACAATTACTGAACGACTCGAGTGTGCGATTGACCTGCGCGTGAAGGCCATTCGCATTCACCGCTACGGCGGCCCGGAAGTTCTGCAGCTCGAAGAAATTCCGTCACCGAAATGTGGGCCGCACGACGTGCGCATCGCCGTGCACGCCAGCAGCGTGAACCCCGTCGACTACAAGATTCGTGACGGTCTTCAGCGCTCGGTGGTGTGGGTTCGCCGGCCCTTCACGCCGGGCATGGACGTGTCGGGCGTGCTCCTCGAGGTCGGCGCGAAGGTGAAGCACTTCCGCGTCGGTGACGAGGTCGTCAGCTCGCCGTCGCACCTGCGCCAGGGCACCTTCGCCGAAGAAGTCGTCGTGCGCGCCGACGAGGTCGCGCCCAAACCGAAGAACCTCACCCACGAAGAGGCCGCGTCGCTGCCGCTGGTGTCGATGACCGCGTGGTTCTGTCTGGTGAAGAGCGCGAACTTGAAGCCCGGCCAGTCGGTGCTCGTGCAGGCGGGGGCCGGTGGTGTCGGCTCGGCGGCGATTCAGCTCGCCCGCGCGCTCGGCGCGTCGCAGGTGTGGGCCACCTGCAGCACGCGCAACGTGGAGTTGGTGCGTGAGCTCGGCGCCACGCCCATCGACTACACGAAGGAAGACTTCCGCGCCGTCGCGCGCGGCTGCGACGTGGTGCTCGATTCGCTCGGTGGCGACGAGCTCTGGAAGGCCGTGAAGACCGCTCGTCGCGGCGGCCACGTCAGCTGCATCACGCCGCAGTTCCCGGAGCTGGCGAAGACCTGGGGCCCGTGGCTCGCGTTGATCATCTTCGGCGTGTGGGCGGGCTGGGTGATGGCGTGGGCGTTGATCAGCCGCCTGGTGTCGGTGCGCTTCGTGACGCGCTTCGCCGAAGGCAGCGTGCTGCGCGCGCTCGTCGAACTCATCGAGGCGGGCAAGCTCAAGCCCGTCATCGACCGCGTGTACCCGCTCGGTGAAATCGCGCAGGCCTACGCGCACGTCGAAGGCGGCCGCACGCGCGGCAAGGTGGTGGTGAAGGTTCGCTGACGCGCGGTGTGCAGATTCGCAAACCGTGCCACCATGGGTTTGCAATGACGAACACCTTCACCCCCTCGTGGGACGACCTCCGCATGCTGCTCGCCGTGCATCGCGACCGCAGCTTCCTGCTCGCGGCGAAGACGCTCGGGGTCGCCACCTCCACGGTGTCGCGGCGCATCGAAGCGCTCGAGAAGTCGCTGGGCCGGCCGCTCGTGCACCGCGGCAACGACGGCACGCGGCTCGACCCCGACGCGCTGCGGTTGGTGGCGCTGGGTGAAGAGTTCGAGCTCGGTCTCGACGCGCTTCGTCGCGACGGCTCCGACGACGCGGTGACCGGCACGGTGCGCCTGTCGATGAGCGAGGGCTTCGTGCGCCCGGTGACGCAGGTGATGGCGCGGCTGCGCGTGAAGTACCCCGCGCTGGCGGTGGAGTTGATGTCGGAGTCGCGCATGGTCGACCTCGCGCGGCGTGAAGCCGACATCGGGGTGCGCATCTCGAAGACCACGTCGTCGGCGGTGGTGTCGCGTTTCATGGGCCGCGCGCAGCCGGCGTTGTTCGCGTCGCGCGACTACGTGCAGCGCCGGTTGCCGAGCGCGAAGTTGTCTCGGGAGGCCGCCGCACTGCAGGACTGGGTTGGCTTCGACGCGTCGCTCGAGCGTCTGCCGCAGGAGAAGTGGGTGCGGGCCTACGGCGCGAAGAACTTCGTGTTCCGCAGCAACGCGAGCATCGCCATCGAGCAGGCGGTGCTCTCGGGCATCGGCATCGGGCTGCTGATGGAAGGTCACGCGGCGCCGTCGCTGGTGCAGCTCGACGTCGACGACACGCCGCCGGCCGTCGAGGTCTACCTCGCGTTTCACCGCGACTCGAAGAAGACACCGCGGGTGCGCACGGTGGTGCGCGAGCTGGAGGCCGAGTTTCGCCGGCAGCTGCGTTGATCAGGGTCTGATGGCGACCAGCGGCGCGGCGAGCTCCGGCTTCGTGGCCTTCATCATGTCGATGAGCATGCGGGGCTCGGTGGCGCCGAGCGCACCCAGCTCCCGCAGCATCGTGCTCCGGCTCAGCGCCCACAGCAGGAACGTGAGCATCACCAACGGCAGCCGCGACAACGTGCCCAGCGCCTTCGGGAGCCAGGCGTTGCCGACGGCCCGAACCAGCTCGAAGCCGGTGCGGTAGGCGAGGGCGTGGGCGCGCGCCTCACGCCACGACGCCCCGCGCTTCTGCGTGTGCGCCAGCACCCCGATGCTCATCAACGGCACCACCATCGCCGCGTGCGAGCGCAACCAGCTGTGCATGTCGGGCTCGAGCGCGGTGGGAATGCCTGCCGCCTCGAAGCACTTCGCGGTCGCGGCGTCGTCCATCGTGGTGCCGGCGCGAATGGTCGGGCGAATGCGGCCGTCGACGAGCAGGCAGAAGATGCCGCCCGGGAAGCCGAAGGCGAAGCGGTGCGCACCGACCGCGTCACGCAGCGGCGCGAGGGGCTCGAAGGTGTTGAAGAGGAACATCACCTTCTTCGCAGCGCTCGCCTTCAGCGCGGGCAACACGGCGTCGACCTGCGTCGCCAGCACCGTCACCAGCACCAGGTCGTAGGCGACCGTGGTGTCGAGCCCGGTGTGCACCGTGACCGTCGCGCGCGCCCCGTCGGTGCGCACGATGGCGCCGTCTTTCGTGAGCTGCGCCAGGCGCTGGCCGCGCGCGACGACCGTGACGTCGTGACCTGCGCGCGAGAGCTGGAAGGCGAGGGTGCTGCCGATGGCCCCGGGGCCGATGAGCGCGATGTTCATGGCGCAACGATGCGCGGCGCCTTGGTTTGCGGCAACGCACATCGGTGCAGAGCCGGTTTGCGCCAATGCAAAGCGCTACTTCGCGCAGAAGTTCCCGCTCGGCCACGGGTGACAGGTGAGCCCCGCGGGGCACGTGTCGCCCTCGAGGCACTTCGCCGCGCAGCGCCGCAGCGCACCGCCGGCAATCAAGCCGTCAGCGCAGGTCACCGCGCGCGCCGGGTCGGCGTAGGCGTCGCGCTCGAAGCGCAGCTGCTCGACGGTGCGCCGCGTCTTCACCGTGGTGGCGTCGCCGAACGCGTACGCCGGCTTTCCGCCCTTCGGCCACGCGAGCGTCAGCTCACGCTGCTGCGTTTCCCACCCGAAGCGCACCCTGGCGTCGTCACCTTCGAGCACGGGGATGATCAACGTCGCGCCTTCGCGCTGGAAGGCCTGCGCGTCGCCGTGACCACCGCGCGTGACCACGATTTCACGGAGCTCCTGACCGCGGTCGGCCTCGGGGTCGTCGAGCAACGGGCGGCACACGACGCGCACCCACTCGCGGATCTGCTTGGTCTCACAGTTGAGCGCCGAGCTCCCCTTCACCGTGCATTCGTCGACGCGGCGCCACTCGTCTTCAGTCGGCGGCCAGCTGCGGCCCGGCGGCAAATCGAGCGCGCTCTTCGGCGCCGGCGGTCGCGACAACTCGTTGGCGATGTACGTGGCGAGCGTCAGGTGACCTTTCGGCGTGAGGTGCAGGTCGCCGTCGAGGAACACGCCGGGCTCGGCTGCGGCGAGCGCGGCGGTGGGGTTGATGCCCTGCGCGCCGAGCCGCTCTGAACGCGCCACGAGGTCGTCCATCAACACGTGCGTCACCGTCATGTCGATGGGCTCGGCGCCGTACTTCTTCCACTCGCGCGCATCGACCATCACGTCGAGCGGCAGCGCCACCACCACCAGCTTCGCGCCCACCGCGTCACACGCGGCCTTCGTCTGTTGCAGCACGGGGTCGATGGGTCGCGGCTCGAGGCCGACGTTCTCGGCGTGCAGCAAGCCGGCCTTCTCACGCAGCGCTTTGCGCTTCTGCAGCAGCGTCACCAGGTCACCGATGCGGTGTTTGGCCGCCAGCTTCTCGAGCGTGGCCTGGTTGCGGTCGAGGCCGACCGACGCCATGAACAGCTCGTAGGCCGTCAGCTCGACGCGTCGCGCACCTTCGGCGTAGCGCACCTGCACGATGTCGCGCGGGTCGCCGCCCTTCGGGGCGATGGGTTCGAGGCCCCTGGCGAACGCTTCGTCTTCGTCGACCTGCTCCGAGATGACGTCGCCAATCCTGCTGTCGACCTCGTCGAGCTCTTTGGCGAGCGCGGTGCGCGTGGCGAGCATCTTCCGCGTCGCTTCATCGGGCGGCGGGGGTTCCTTCACGCCGCTGCTGGCGCTCACCACGTCCTTCCATGTGCCTTCGGTGGCGAGGCCCGGGTTCGCCGCGGCGTCGGCCGGGGTGTGCAGCAGCCTGCGCATCGCGAACACCAGGTGCGAGCGGTTCATGAGCGTGTGGCGGAAGGGGAAGTTGATGACGTCTTTGGGTGCGGTCTCGCTGCGCACGGCCCAGCCGTCCCACACCACGTGGCGGTCTTTGTTCGGGCGGTCGACCTCGAAGAGGTCGTTCGAGAGGTTCATCACGTAGATGACGGTGGCGGGCTTGCGCGTGCGCACCACGTTCTCGACGACGGCGGTGTACTCGCGCGGGCCGTAGGTGGGCACACCGGCGTTGAGCACGGGGGCTTTGATCAGCTCCGCGAGTTTGGCGCTGAAGGTTTGATCTTCTTCGACGCCGAGGCCGAAGACCTGGCTGTCACCGACCACCAGCACTTCGCCGGGCGTGGGCGCGGGCCATTCGTTTCCACGGAAACCAATTGAGTTGGTGCGGACGGTGGTGACCGGGTTGGTGTCGGCGACGCGGAGCTTCATTTCCGCGTTGGGCTGCAGCTTCACGCCGAGCGCGTCGTCGGGCACGTAGAGGTTGAGGTGCGGGAAGGCGCCGTCGTCGCGGAAGTTGAAGACGAGCTCTGCGATGCCGATGCCGAGGGCGAGACCGAGGAGGACCTTCGCGAACGCCTTGAGTGCGCGCATGTCGGTGGACACTAGAGAGCTGAACCGCTAAGCGGAAGCGCGGAAGCTCGCGAGCACGTAGAGGTTCGCGATGGCGGCAGCGCGGTTGGT
>QFQP01000117.1 GCA_003243425.1 Archangium gephyra
GCGCGTGGACGATCGGCAAGGGCTGGAAGGCCCCGCAGGCGGCCGGCGTGATCCACTCGGACTTCGAGAAGGGCTTCATCAAGGCCGAGGTCATCGGCTTCGCCGACCTCGTCGAGTCCGGCTCCGTCGCCGAGGCCCGTGCGAAGGGCAAGGCTCGCATCGAGGGCAAGGACTACGTCATGCAGGACGGCGACGTCGTGGAGTTCCGGTTCAACACCTGACCATCGCTCGAGCGAGCTGACCCTCGCGCGGGCTGGACGCTGGAGTCCGCGCTCCATGCCGCGCGTGTCCAGCGCCGTCCGGGTCGGGCATTCAGCTCGCCAGCGTCACGCCTTGCCCTTGAACTGGCTGAACCACAGATCGCGGTAGAGGCCGGAGTCGGCGATCAGCTCGTCGTGCGTGCCCTGCTGGACGATCCGGCCCTGGTCGACCACCAGGATCGCATCCGCATCGGAGATGGTCGACAGTCGGTGCGCGATCACGAACGAGGTCGTGCCGGCCATCAGTCGCCGCAGGCCCTCCTGGATCAGGCGCGCGGTGCGGGTGTCGACGTTCGATGTGGCCTCGTCGAGGATCAGGATCCGCGGCCGGGCGACCATGGCGCGCGCGATGGTGAGCATCTGGCGCTGACCCTGGCTGAGGTTCCCGCCGCGCTCGATGAGCACCGTCTCGTAGCCGTCGGGGAGCGCCTCGATGAAGTGGTGGGCGTTCGCCTCTTCCGCGGCGGCGATCCACTCCTCGTCCGTGGCGCCCTCACGCGCGTAGCGCAGGTTGTTCATGATGGTGTCGGAGAAGAGGAAGGCCTCTTGCAGCACCATGCCGACGTTCGCTCGCAGGCTCGCGATCGTCACTGCCGTCAGCGGCTGGTCGTCCACGAGGATCTCCCCGGCGTCGACGTCGACGTACCTGGTGAGGATGTTGATGATCGTGCTCTTGCCTGCGCCGGTGGGGCCGCAGATGCCGATCTTCTGCCCGGGCTGGGCCCTGAAGGAGTTGTGTCGCAGGATCTGGCGGCCGGGCACGTAGGAGAAGTCGACATCGCGGAACTCCACCTTGCCGCCCTCGAACCGCAGCGGCGCGGCGTCGGGACCGTCCACGACCGTCGGCACATCGTCGACGATCTCGAACACGCGGCGACCGGCTGCGACCGCGGCCAGGGTGGTCGTCGCGAGATTCGACAGGTCGGAGAGCGGCTGCGCGAGCAGGCCGGCGAGCCCGACGAACGCGATGACCTCACCCACGTCGGCCTGGCCATCCGCGGCGAGCAGGCCGCCGACGACGAGCACGACCACCATCTGGACGGTGGTCATGGCCATCGTGGCCGGGAACTGCAGCAGCCCGGTGAAGGTGGCGTGCGATGCGGTCTGGAAGACCCGTCCGGCTTCGGCGTCGTGCTCACGCACCGCCCAATCCTGACGACGGGTGGAGATCAGCACGCGATGCCCGGAGATGGTCTCTTCCTGGAACCCGGAGAGATCACCCAACTGCTCCTGGAGCCGGGCGAATGCGGGGCCGGCCGCGCGCGACACGGCCGCAGCCACGAGCAGCAGCACCGGCACGATGGACAGCGCCGCGAGCGTGAGACGCCAGTTCGTCACCGCCATCAGCGCGGCGATCAGCGTCACCTGGAAGGTGCTGCGCATGATCTGGGAGATCGCGTTCTCGTTGAAGGTGGCCACCGTCTCGGTGTCGTTGGTCACTCGACTGAGCAACTGCCCGACAGGCTGGCGGTCGAAGAAGCTCAGCGAGAGTCGCTGCATGGTGGCGAACATGTCCCGCTGCAGGTGCATCGTGCCCGAGGTCGCGAGCCGGGTCATGAGGAACTCGGCGACACCCGCGAGGAGCACGAACCCGATGGCGCAGGACGCGGCGGCGATCACCCAGGCCTGCAGCGCGTCGAGGTCGCCC
>QFQP01000068.1 GCA_003243425.1 Archangium gephyra
GTTCCGCGCATTCCCGAAACAGATCACGTCGCGGTGCGGGCCGTCGATGCGGGTCCGGCGTTTTTCATCAGCCTGCTAGGCGTATGTTTGCTCGCATGCGTGTGTGGCTTGGGTGGGTGGTCGTTCTGTCGGGGTGCGCGACCGTTCCGACGCAGTCGTCAGGGAAGGTCTCGGTCGATTCGATTCGGGCGGTGATGAACGCGCAACGCCCAGAGTTCATGCGCTGTCATTCGGCGCATGGCGAGCGTGGGGCTCATGGGTCGATGGTCTTTGTGTGGAACATCGCTCCCGATGGAACCGTCGAAGGGCTCTCGCTGGTGAACCAGACCACCGCTCCTGCGCCGCTCGTTCAGTGCGTCGAGAAGGTGCTCAATGACACGCGATTTCCGGTGAGCGCCGATGGAGCGACCGGCATCACGTATCCGTTGATGTTCTGAGCAGAACTCCCTCTCCATGCGACGTGGGGAGAGGGGCGAGAACGTGTTCGAAGTACGCCCCCTCCTTTGTCCTCCCCCCGCTTCGCAAGGGGAGGGAAGGGCGTCACTTCGTCGTCGCGTAACGCGCCGTGAACCGCGCGACTTCGTTCACCGGCACCACCGTGCGCAACTTCCGCTCGGGCTTCTTCGCCGTGAACTGCTCGAGCACTTCACCGTTGCGCAGCAGCTCGTACGAAAGCCCTTCACGCAGCTCAGGCACCACCACGTCGACCGTCGCTTGATCAGCACGCTGCTCCGCGATGCTCACGCGCACCGGCAGCGGTGATGGCTCATAGAAACCCGTGACCGCGAACCCGAACACCTCGCCCGACTGATTCACCAACGAGTACGTCTTGTCGCCTTCCGCGCTCTGCAGGCCCGCCCACGAGACCGTGAGCTGACCGTCTTCCACGTTGGTGTCGATGATCAGCCCTTCCGGCGAAAACCCCACCGCGAGCACCAGATGATCCACGTGCCACTCGGGGTGATCCGTCGGAATGATCTTCGTCCCCAACACCACCGGCCGGCCGAGCCGCAGCTGCTCCACCATGAACGTCAGCAGCGCCGCGCGTGACTTCGGCCCCCGCTCGAAGCGCATGTTCAACGCGCGCAACGCCGTCGGCACATCGTGCTCCCAGAGGTCCGGCGTCTTCGGCTGACCGAGCGCGTTCACTTTCGCTTGAGAAACGAACGCGCCGTACCAACCCGCAGCGAGTTGAATCGAGGTCTCGCCACACCAGCCTTCTTGCGGCGCTTCGGGGTCCCACTGCCGGTCGGCGAGCGGCAGCAGCACCGAATCAGTCGGGGGCTTGAAATCACGGCTGCAGCCACTCAACAGAACGAGCGTGAAGAGGAAGACGCGCACCGCGCGTGAGTAACACAGCAGCTCGAAATTGGTCCCGGGCCCGCGCGTAGAGCGCCCGTGCGACGGAGCGTTGCGCTCGGAGTCTCTCTCCTCATTCATGGCGCCATCGCGGCGTGGGTCGTCACGCGTGAAGTCCAGGTTCCGACTCCGCCGCCGCCCAATCGCACGCTCGAATTCTCGTTTTACGAAATGCCCGAGCCGACCCCCGAAGCGACGGGTGGAGCCAGCGCACCTTCACGTCGACGCGGTGGCGGATCAGCGCGGATCAATTCGCCTGTGCCCGCTGTCGCGAGTGATCAGCCCGGCGGATCAATCGACGACACGCCTCGCGCGGTGAAGCTCATGCCGTCCGTGGGCGTCGTCGGCTCACTCGAACTCCCCGGTGAACCAACGACCGAGGCCGACGTCGTGCTCGCCCGTGTCGACGGCTGGGCGAAGAGCGACGTCGCGCAGGCGCGAACTTCCAACGGCCTCATCTCGCCCGAGTTCGAACCGCTCGCCAAAGCGCTCAAAGGCGCAACCGCCAACGTTCCCCAATTCATCAACACCAACAACGCCGCCGACGTCGGTCGCGCCATCTTTCAGGGCTGGGCCCCGGGCGCAGAGAAATACGGAAAGACCGGCGCGGCGTACGTCGAACCCGAAGGGCGAAACGAGAAGTTGGAGCGCCCCACCGCGCTCTCGGAAGGCGTCGAACGGCTCGGCGACTCGCGAACGAAAAATGCGCTCGCGTTCTTCGCTGCCGGCGCACGGCTTCAGGAATTCGCCGACGGGCGCGCGGGCGGAACGCTGTCTGCGCGCGTGGAGCTCCGGCAGAACACTGACGGCACCCTGCAGTCCGTCGCCATGCTCACGCCTTCGGGTCACCCGTCGTTCGACCGCTGGGTGCTCGAACAGACGCGCGCCGTCGCCGAGTCGTGGCACTTCGATGGCGGCGTCAGAGAAGTGCCCGCGCGCACCGTGTGGAGATTCGACGGCGTGCTCACCTTTCGCCGCAGCCTCAAGAGCATGAAAGACCTCACGCCGCGCGCGGTGCTGGGCCTCGTCACCATGAGCATGCTGTCGGCGCTGTCTGCCGCCGGAAACAACGCGCCTCCGCTCGAGGTAAATGGCACCGCTCACCCGATGGGGCCTCGCATGCCGGGCGTCACCGGCCGCTTCGACGAAACCACCGGCGCGCTCGACGTGGTCGACCTCACCAACCCGACCTGGGCCTGCAAGGTCACGCTGCTCGAAGCGCAGTGATTGCGGTATGGGGGCCCATGCTGCTGGACCTCCATCGTCACCTCGAAGGCTCTCACAGCCCGCGCGCGCTGCTCGAAGTCGCGCGGCAGTTCGACATTCGCCACGACAACTTCTTCGACGCCGCCGCCAATCGCTTCCGCACCGAAGCCGAGCTGTCGACGCGCCTGGTGATGGCCGCGCCGTCCGACGACGCGAACGTCTTCTACGGCTGCATCGTCAAGGCCCGCGCCGCGTACGTGAGCGTCGAGGCCATTCGCGCGCTCTCGCTGCTCGCGTTTCGTGAAGCGGCCGACGACACCGACGGCTTCGAAATGCGGCTCTCGCTGTTCTCGATGACGCGCACGCTGCTCGAAAATACGCGCGGCGCGTGGCGTGACGTCGCGCCGGTCGAGTTCGCCGAGAAGTTCGCGCGGCCCATTCTGCTCGCGGTGATTTCGGCCTGCGACGAAGTGAAGCGTGAGACCGGAAAGCCCATGGTGCTGCGACTCGGGTTGTCGCGCACCTTCGAGAGCGCTCCGCACTACGACGCGCTGGCCGACATGGTCCGCGAGCACGCCAGGTCGCTCATCGGGCTCGACGTGCTGGGCATCGTCACCGGCGTCGACACTGAACCGCTGCCCGCAGGTCTCCTCGGTGTGCTCGACAAGTTGAGGCGTGTGTTGCCCGACCTCACCATTCACGCCGGGGAATTCGCGGGTCACGAATCGGTCGACCGCACGCTCGCGCTCTCACCGCGCGGCATCGGTCACGGCGTGCACTCGCTGCAGAGCCCGAAGACCCTCGAGAGACTCGCGAAGGAAGGCGTGACGCTCGAGGTGTGCCCGTCGAGCAACCGCCTGTTGATTCCCACGGCGCTCGAGAAGCTGGGCGTGGACATGCCGCTCAAGCACCTGCAGCACGCGCACGTGCACGCCGTGCTCGGCAGCGACGACCCCACGCCCATGGGCACCTCGTTCCGCCGTGAAGTCGAGGTCGCGCGTGAAGGCGGGGTCGACATGGTGAGGCTCGAAGCCGATATCATGCGCCGCTGGGCCGAGATGACGCGCTGATCAGCGCGGGCGGGTGAACGTGGTGCGAGGGTCTGTCATCGCTCTGGCGTGCGTGTTCGCGACCGCGTGCGGCCCCGACAACCCCACGAAGTGTGAACGCCAGCAGATCAGCCCCGCAGGCGTGCCGGCGACGCCCGTCGACGTCACCGGCGTGCCCGAGTTGCTGGTGGCCGACGAGCCGGCGGTGCTGCGGGTGTTCGCGCCGCTCACCTCGTGCGTTTCCGACGCACCGACGGCCTCGGTGGAGCTCTTCGACGGTGACAATTTTCCCGTGGCGGTCGATGCGCCTCAGGTCGTCAATCGTGCGGGGTTGATCAGCGCCGAGCTGACGTTCACGCCCTCTACGCCCGGCACGTATTTCCTGCGCGCGACCTTCGAGCCGAACCTGGGCGCGCGTTCGACCACCTTTCTCGTCGTGGGCCCGGCCGCGCTCGACGCAGGCGTGCGCCTCACCCTGCCCGTGGAGCTCTCGAGCTGTCGCGACGGCGTGTGGCCCCTGTCGAACGACGCGGTGGCCTGCGAGTCGGAGGGCGTCGACGTGTTCTTCGCCGACGGCGGCGTGCAGCACTTCGACGGCGGGGCGCTCGCGGCCGCAGGTTCGGTGCTCTGGAGTCTGAACCGCGGGACGCTCGAGCGACGCGTGCATGAGGGCGGCGTGTTGCGGGTGACGCACGCGGTCGCCGGGTTCTCTGAGCGACCGCTGGCGGCCATGCACGGCGAGACCTTCGCCATTCGCCGCGACGCCCGGGGCACGCCCACGCTGATTCGCACCGACGGCGCGAACGTCGACACGTCGACGGTGAGCGAGGTCGACGGCGCGCCGTTCATCTACGACTCGAAGCGCCTGATTCAGTTGAACGCCAACGCCTGCGTCGCCGAGAACTGTGAGGGCTTCAGCCCGCTGGCCATCGAACCGACGCACGTGTGGTCGTGGGACCGCATCGACCCCCGCTTTCTGCGTGCGTGGCCCTTGCCCTTCGGTGTGGTGACGGGCGTGCCGACCTTGTTGCCCGGGCGGCCGGTGGCGCAGGAGCGCGCGCGTGGGCCCTTCGAGCGGCTGCCGCTGTGGCTCGAGCGTTCGCCTCGGGAGCCAGGGGTCGACGCGGTGCTGGTGTCGTTCGATGACGGCGCGCTGCACATGTCCGTCTGGCCGAGGTCGCGCGTGTTGCGCGTGGGCTCTCACGTCGTCGTGCTCCAGGAGTCCGATGCATTCACGGTTCGGCTGGTTCCTCGTTAGTGCGTCCCTGGTCAGCCTCAGCGCGTGCCCGACGCCGCTGCCTGACTGCCTTCGCGAGCGCGTGGGTCGCGAAGGAAATCTCCAGCCGTTGCTCGACCTGACGGCGGTGCCGGAGCTGATGGTGATGAACGAGCCGCAGACGCTGCGGGTCTTCGCGCCCTTCACCGCGTGTGAAGGCGAGTCACCCGGCTTCCGCGCCGAGCTGTTCGACGCGAACAACCTGCCCGTGGAGGTCGACGCGCAGCTGACGCGCTCGGGCGGCCTCGTGCAGGCCGACGTTTCGTACACGCCGAAGAACGCGGGCCTTCACTTCCTGCGCGTGAGCTTCGAGCCGAACCTCGGCGCCCGCGCGGTGTCGTTGCTGGTCGCGGGCCCGGCTGACGTGAAGACCGGCGCGCTCGTGAACGTGCCCTCGAGCTGCACGGCGCCGTGGCCGCTGGGCCGTGAGGCCGTCGCGTGTGAAGCAGCCGGTGAGGTGTCGGTGTTCTTTTCAGACGGCGGTGTGCAGCGCTTCGCGGGTGAAGCCCTGGTGACCGCCGGCGACGTTTTGTGGAGCGTCGAAGCGTCAGGGCTCGAGCGGCGCGCGCTCGATGGCGGTGCGCTGGTGGAGACGTACCGGTGGAATGGTGTGTCGACGGCGCCGCTTGCCGGGCAGCACGATGAGCGTTCAGCGTTTCGGCCCGGCACCGGCGGCGAGGTGAGATTGCTGCAGCAGCGCGAGGTCGGCGTTGCAGACGCCTTCGTGTCGCTGAGCGCCGAACCGCCCCCGTTCTTCTACGCCACGACGGAGCGCGGCTTCGCGGAGGTCGGTCTCGAGGGGTGCAGGGATTTCACCTGCCCGCTGCAGAAGTTCCCGCTGTCCTTCGAACCGGGCTTCGTGTGGAGCTTCGACGGTGAGCTGGCCTCGACGTTTCTGCGCGCCACGCCGATGTCGTTCAACCCCAACGTGTCGCCGCCGACGTTGTTGCCCAAACGCATGGTGCAGGCGGGCACCTTCGTGGGGCCCTTCGAGCTGGTGCCGTTGTGGGCCGGGCCGGTGTTGATCAGCATGCGTGGCGGGGCGGTCTCTGCGTCGGTGTGGCCGCGCGAGCGCGTGCTTCGCGTCGCTTCCAACGTCGTCGTCCTTCAGGAGTCGGATACGTCCACGGTTCGTCTCGTTCCTCGTTAGTGCGACGCTGCGACTTCATCGCGCCTTGGTGACGGCGCCGTTCGGTCAGCTCGAGGCCTCGACCTGGAGGGCAGTCGTGCCGTCGTGCGCAGCGAAGCCGTTGATTCTATTCGCGTCGTGCCGCGGTAACCGCCTTCAATCATTGACCTTTCGTTGACTTCGCAACTCTTGACGCGGCATGTCGACAATTATCCCACACTCGTGAACGTGGCGGTGGGCCGCATGACGTCTCAGCCGGACAAGCTGGAAGCCGAGCGTCGTCGCGCGGGTCAGACGCTTGCTCCGTCGCCGAGGCGGCCACACACTCCGAGCCTCATGTTGCAGGAGCCCACGCCGGAAGCACCGCTTCCATTCGGGCGCTACCAGCTCATTCGACGAATCGGCGCCGGCGGCATGGGGGAAGTGTTTCTCGCACGCGAAGGCGGTGAGGTGCCGCGCGCGGTGGTGGTGAAGAAGGTGCTGCCGAACCTGGTGGCCAACCGCGCGTTCGTGGGCCGGTTCCTCGACGAAGCGAAGGTCGTGGTGCGCTTGAAGCACCACAACATCGCGCGCGTGTACGCGATGGGTGACGTCGACGGGGAGTACTTCCTGTCGATGGAATACGTGCAGGGCAAGACGGTGAGCCGCTTCACCAAGCGCCTGCGTGACCGCAAGGTCGAGATGCCGCTGGGCATCATCCTGCTGCTCGGTGAGCGCGTGTGTCACGGGCTGCAGTACGCGCACGACTCGCGCGACGAGGCGGGCAACCCGCTGCACCTCGTGCACCGTGACCTGTCGCCCGCGAACGTGTGCATCAGCTACCGCGGCGACGTGAAGATCATCGACTTCGGCGCCGCGCAGTCGACGTTGAAGGAAGAGCAGACCGCGCCGCGCGTGGTCATCGGCAACCTGACGTACATGGCGCCGGAGCAGGCCAAGAAGCAGATCGTCGATGGCCGCGCCGACATCTATTCGTGCGGCGTGATGCTGTGGGAGCTGCTCGCGTGGCACGCGCTGCCGCAGAAGGGCGACCCCATCGAGCGCTGGCGCAAGGCCGCCAACCCGTCGTGGGAAGCGCCGTCGGCCAACATGCCGTCGGTGCCACGCGACGTCGACGAGGTCATCCTCAAGGCGCTGCGCAAGGAGCCGAAGGACCGCTTCGGCACCGCCACGGAGTTCGCCGAGGCGCTGCGGAAGTTGCGCCTCAAGTTCGCGCCCGACGTCACCGAGCGCGACCTCGGTGAGCTGCTGGCGAAGATGTTCTCGAAAGAGAAGAGCGCTGAAGACTCGGTGCTCCACGAGGCGGTGTACGGGAAGACGCTGAACATTCCGCAAGACGAGAAGACGCGGAGAATTCAGTTGGTGCCGCCGACGGCGCTCGCCTTCGAGCACACCGCGGTGCTCGCCTCGTCAGACTTCGTTCCCGATGATCAGGACATCACCGACCCCGGGCGCGAAGCAGGGCCGCCTCCGCCACCGGTCGATGATTCCGGCGCCACGCCGGGCCCGGTGCGAGACCCGCGGTTGCCGCAGAAGGTCGAAGCCAGGTCGCGGCGCACCAGCTTCGGGGTGACCTTCGGGGAAGTCGAAGAGCCGGTCATCGAGCGGTCGCTGGTGCAGGAAATCGACGCGGTGGATTTCGACGACGTGGTGTCGGACCCCGAGGCGGACACCACCGCGCACGCGCAGCCCGCGCAGTGGAAGACGTGGGTGCTGTTCGGAGGGATTTTCCTGTTCGCCACCGGGCTTGGGTTCCTGGGTGTGTGGCTCGCGCTGAAGTGAGCGGTCGGCGGCTTTGACGGCTCGAGCGCGCCGAGGGGCGTGGGTTGCGCGCACTGCCTGTCGCAACTGGCGCCTCGCTGCGCGCTTTCAGGGGCGCACGTCATTGAAGCTTCGTGAAGTTGGCGCGCGGCCGCCCGAGGTAAGGCTCCACCCATCAACGCCGCCGCCAGCGCTTCGACGTCTTCCGCACTCGCCTGCGACGCGCTCCCCAATGACAACATCGCGCTGCCGCCGGTGATGGGCTCCTGCACGCGCGGCGCCATCTTCACTTCACCGTCGAGCCAGATGATCAACCGCTTGCCGACCAGTCGGGCCGTCAGCTCGCCGAACTTCTGACCCGAGCTGCGGTCGAAATCGAGGTTCAACGCGCCGTTCATCACCCGCGTCGCCACGACGCGCGGCTGCAAGCACTTCTGCTCCATCGCGTACGCGGTGAATTGATCACCACTCGCCTCGACCCCGAGTCGAACGCCCGCGTCACCGGCGACTTCTTCGACGGCGGCCTTCGTCTTCGCGCTCACCGCGCACAGCTCGTCGACCTTCGACGCGTTCTCGAACTCGCACCAGCGTCTGGCCACCGCTTCGTCTTCCCCGCAGAACTCGAGCCGCCCCTGCCGCGACAACGTGCGCTTCACCCGCTCGACGCCGTCACCGTTGGGAATGCGAATGCTCAAACTCCTCGAGTCTTCCTGCAGTGACGCCTTCACCTTCAACGCCGCCAGGCGTCGGTCGACCGTGGAGCGGACGTCACGGCCATCGTCTTCGTTCTTCGCGTACACCAGCACGACGCCGCGCTCCGGTTGCGAGCGCTCGGGGCACCCGGTGAAGAGCAGCGCGCACACCGCCAGTGACTGCTTCACGGTTCGAACTCCCATTCGGCGGTGAGCGCGCGGTGGTCGGAGCCCGCGAAGCCACGGCTGCCTTCTTTCCACACACGGGCTGAACGGGGCACCAACGCCGCCGCAGACGTCGCCGCGTGGAAGAGATGATCAATCGCCTGCGACTGACCGCCGTACACGTAGGTGCCTTGATCAGCCACCGGGAGATCCGCCGCGGCGCGCAGCAGGCCGTCGACCTCGAGCGCGTCGATGGGCTCGGAGCCCGGCGTGTCGTTCAAGTCGCCACCGAGAATCACCAGCGCACCCGGGTTCGCCGCTGCCGCCGCGTCGATGATGCGCCGCGTGGCCTGCGCTTCGGCCAACCGTCGCCCCGGGTCGTCGTTGTTCTTCGAGCGGAAATGCGCCGAGAAGAAGATGACGCGCTTCCCCTCGACGGTGACGTGCACCTCGAGCAGCTCGCGGCTGAACGAGGTTCGTGAACCATCGGGTCGCGTCAGCAGTTCACCGCGGTGCTTCACCACCTCGTCGAGCGGCCACTTCGAGAACACCGCCACGTCGACCGTCGCCGTGCCTCCGATCTCACCGAGCACCGCGTACGGCGTGGAGTTCATCACCCGCGGCAACAACGCATCGACCACCGCCTGCGTTTCGATCTCCTGCAGTGAAATGAGCCCCGCGCCGAAGCCGTTCATCGCCGTCGCGACCTGAATCACGCGCGCGTCGAACACCGCCTGCGTCGGCACTTCTTCGTAGGCGCCGGCGCCGCAGTTTCCAGACTGGCAGACCGTGTCGAAGAAGCGCTCGGTGTTGAACGTGGCCGCGCGAATGCGCAGCGGCTCGGGCGTCGGTGGTTCACCGCCTTCGGGCGCGGGGGCAGGTGGCGCGCACGACAACCACATACATGCCGTGAAGACCGTGATTCGGAACACGATGTCTGCGTACCACGCGTTCGCAAGACAAGCGGTTCGCGACGTGTCATGCACCCACACGTCGAGCAGTCGCCGTTGCGTTCCCCGCCGGTGTCTCTGGGCCGGCTCACCACGGGAGTTCACACAATGATGATCCGCAGCCTGCTGTGCGCCGTCACCCTCTTGGTCTTCGTCGGTTGCCAGGACGACCTCACCGCAGAGAAGCAGACCTGGGAAAACAACAAGCAGGCGTGGGCCGCGAAGGTCGAGAAGTTGAAGAAGGACCAGGCCGCGCTCAACGAGAAGGTGAAGACGCTGGTGGTGGCCGAAGGCGACGCCGACAAGGCCGCGCTCGACGGCTCCATCACCAACGCGAACGCCGCGCTCGCCGAAGCCGAGAAGGGTCTCGAGGCCGCGAAGGCCACGATGGAAAAGGCGATCGCCGACGGCAAGAAGGTGCCCGTGCAGGTGGCGCTCGGCACGACGAAGTCGGCCGTCGACGGGGTGCTCGGCAAGGCCGACTCGCTCATCGTCGCCGCCAGTGGCGCCATCGACACGCTGAACACCAGGATGACCGAGGCCAGGGCCGCGGCCGACGCGGCGAAGGCGAAGGCCGACGCGTGGATCGCCGAGGTGAAGAAGAAGGGCGCCACCTTGAACCCGCAGGTGAAGTTCAAGGAAGCGGAGCTCGACATCGCGCAGTCGAAGGCCGAGCTCGACGGCCTGGTGGCGTCGCTGAAGTCGTGCGCCGAGCTCAAGACCGAGCTGACCGTCGCCGCGGTGAGTGAAGCAGCCGACCTGGCGACGAAGCGCGCCGAGTCGTTGAAGGCCTACCTCGCGGCCAACGGCGTCGAAGCGGCGGTGATCGGCAAGACCGTCGGTCAGACCCTGAAGGAAGGCGAAGACAAGGTGACCGTCGCCGTCACCACGCCCTGCAAGTAATCACTTCACGCTGATCAGCCGGAACCCGACGCCGCGCACGGTCTTCAACTCGAAGCCGCTCGCGGCGTCGTCGTGTCTCAACTTCTTCTTCAGCGACGACACGAAGTTGTCGACGGTGTGCGTGTCGACCACCACGTCGCCCCACACCGCGTCGAGGATCTCGTCTCGCTTCACCACCGCTTCACCCGCGCGGGCGAGCAGCAGCAGCAGGTCGAACTCCTTGCGCGTGAGCTCGACTTCGCCGCGTGGCCCCTTCACCGAGCGCGTCGTCTCATCAACGGCGTACGCGCCGACCTGAAGAGACGACGACGTCGCACCACGTCGCGCCAGCGCCGCCACCCGCGCCAGCAGCTCGCGCAGGCGATAGGGCTTCGACACGTAGTCGTCGGCGCCCGCCTCGAAGCCCTTCACCAGGTCGTCTTCGAGCGTGCGCGCCGTGAGCATCAACACCCGCGCGGAATGTCCGCCGCGACGCAGCTCCCGGCACAGCGTGTAGCCGTCACCGTCGGGCAACATGAGGTCGAGCACCACCACGTCGAACTTCTTCTTCAAGGCCTCCCGCGCGCTGGCCACGGTGGCGGCCGACGTGACCGCGTAGCCCTCGTCTTCGAGGTTGTCGCAGAGCGCCAGGCGCAGACTCGGCTCGTCTTCGACCACGAGTACTGACGTCACGCCCGCGAACCTGGCCGGTCCCGCGGCAGGCGAAGCCCCGAGAATCAGTTGACCTCGGTCAACGAACTCGTGCGCCGGGGCGCCGTCACCGCGTGGTCTTGAAGTACGTGCGCTCGAAGGCCTCGAGCTCCGCGTCGAAGGCCACGCGCTCCTCTTCGGTGTCGGCCCTGGGCAGCAGCTTGTGCAGCGCGCGCAGCTTCACCACCGCTTTGGGCGACAGCTTCTTCTTCTTCGCCTTCGCGTCCAGTCGCGCCAGGTGCTCCTTGAGCTGCCGCACCGTCGGAGCCGGCGGCGACACCTGCGCTTCCACCACGCCGGCATCGACGACCTCGTTCACCGCGCCCGCGTCGAAGCCCGCGTCGACTTCCACCAGCACCGGCGGGTCGACGATGGCCACCACCGGCGGCACCACCACCACCGGAGCCGGCGCTGGCGGCTGCGTCACCGTCGAAGCGCGCGTGGACAACCACAACGCGCCAGCGCCCAGCACACCGAGCAGCACCACGCCGAACACCATCAACCCCAGCTGCACCCGCGACCGGGGCTGAACCATCGGCGCGCCTGCCGGGCTCATTTCCACTGGGCTGGGCGGCGCAGGCTTCAACTTCCCCGGCGTCGCGGGCGGCTGCTGCGGCGTGGGTGGCCGCTGGAAGTTCGCCGGCATCGACATCGGCACCGGTGAAGCGGTGGGCACGTACGCACCGAACTCACCGGAGTGACGCGGCCGCGGCCGGCCCATCTGCACCAGCGCGTCTTCCAGCATCGCGCGCACTTCTTCGACGCTCTGGGGCCGCATCTCGGGCGGCTTGGCGAGCATGCGAATGACCAGCTCGTTGAGCGCGGGCGGCAGCGACGGCTCGAGCTCGTTCGGAATGGGCGGCGGCGAACCGACGTGCGCCACCATCACGTCCATCGGCGTGGCGCCGCTGAACGGCACCCGGCCGGTGAACAGCTCGAAGGCGATGACGCCCAGCGCGTAGATGTCGCTGCGCGGCGAGATGTCGAGGCCGCGCGCCTGCTCCGGCGCCATGTAGTCGGGCGTGCCGGCCACCGTGGTCTGGTTGGTCTGCTTGGTGGTGCCGTCGATGCCGAGGCCGCGCTTGGCGAGCCCGAAGTCGAGAATCTTGATGAAGCGCGTGCCGTCCGCCTGCATGCAGATGAAGACGTTCGACGGCTTGAGGTCGCGGTGAATGACGTTGGCGTGATGCGCGGCAGCCAGGGGCGCGCACATCTCGAGCAGCAGGTCGACGGCCTCTTCGATGCTGACGCGCTTCCCGGGCAGGCGCTGCAGCCACAGGTCGAGCGCCTCACCGTCGAGGAACTCCATGACGATGTACGGCCGCCCGTCGGGCAGCTGGCCCAGCGAGAAGATGTCGATGATGCCGCGATGACCGATGGCGTTGACGGCTTCGGCTTCGGTGATGAGCCGCCGCACCTGCACTTCGTCACCGGCGACGGCGGGCTTGAGCACCTTCACCGCCACGCGCTTTTTGATGACGGGGTGAATCGCGCGGTACACGACGCCCATGCCGCCTTCGCCGATGGGCTCGAGAATTTCGTACTCGCCGACGCGCGTTCCGATGAGTGGATCCGCGGGGGGAATGTAGGCGTCGTTCGACACGGAGGGGCTGCGCATCATCCCACGTCGGCAGGGTGGGGAAACAAATGAGAATTCAGGCAGTGCGGCGGGCGGCCTGCTCTTCGGCGTGGCGCTTGACGAGGTCGGCCATGGTGAAACCTTCGCGTTCCACGAAGGTCTCGCCGGTCGGCACGGCCTTGCGCACCCGGTCGCTGCGGAACACGCGCACCTCGCCGCGCAGCCGGCACCAGGCGGGCATCATCCAACTGTCGGCGATGCGAAGCAGCCCCAGCGGCTCGACGTCGCGCTCGGTGGTCTGCCCGCGGTTGATGCCGTCGTAGGTCAGCCGCAGCACGCGCCGCGAATGCACGGCCTCGAGGAGCAGCGAGAGCGGCCCCGCTTCGTGCTTCTTGCTCGCGACGCGAACCGTGGCGCGGTGGGTCTTGAGGCGCCTGCGCGCGTCGATGGACAGCGTGCTCTCGAGCTTGGCGACGGCGCCCTGCAGCGTGTTGGTGAGCGTGTCGTCGGCGTCGCGCTGGAAAATACGGGCGGCGAGCACCAGCGCTTCGGCTTCGTCGGGCGTGATGGCGAGGCCTTTGAGCTGCGCGCCCTCCGCGAGCGTGTAGCCGTCGCCAGGCGTGCCGGTGAGCGGGAAGCCGGCGTCTTCGAGCGCCGAGAGGTCGCGGTACACGGTGCGCACGCTGATGCCGTAGTGGCGGGCCGCGTCGTCGGCGGTGAGTCGGCGCCGGGCCGAGAGCAACAGCGCGAGGCTGACCAGGCGATTGAGCCGCTTCATGGGGTGGCTTCTAGACGCGCGGGCCTCGAAGGGCGTGCGGGTTCGCGTGTCACCGCGCCGGCCTGTGCGGTGTATGGTTTTCTTGACATGAAGTCTGCTCAGCTTTACTTGTCTGCCATGTCAAACAAACCTGACATTGACGTGTCGCCTCGGTCGTTCCGTGAACTCAACCTCATGATTTTCATTGGAATTTCGCTCATCGGCGTGACGGTCTACGTCGCGTTGCTGCTGGGCGGCGAGCTCCACTGGCCGAAGGCGATGGCGGCCTGTCTGGGCGCCGCGATGGTCGCCGGCATCGTGGGCGAAATCGTCACCTCCATCGCGCGCCAGGGCGAGACCGGAGACGACGCGCGCGACCTCGAGATTCGCCGCTACGGCATGTACGTGGGCCACTTCGCGGGCGTCATCGGCGGCGTCGCCGCGCTCATTCTCGCGATGCTGGACCAGTCGACCTTCGTCATCGCGCACACCCTGTATGCCGGCTTTGTGGTGTCGGCGTTGATCAGCGCCGGCGTTCGTCTGCGCGCGTATCGGAACGGGCTGCCGCGGTGAGCACGCAACTGACGAACTCCATTCGCGCGCTGCGCTTCGCGCGAAACGAAATGACGCAGGCGCAGCTCGCCGAAGCCATCGGCGTGTCGCGTCAGACCATCATCGCCATCGAGCAGGGCCGGTACTCCCCGACGCTCGAGATGGCCTTTCAAATCGCGCACGTGTTCGGCGTACCGCTCGAGCAGGTCTTTCAATGGAAGGCACCGTCATGACCACCACGCGCTACGCGCGCCTCGCCGGGCTGCTCTACCTGGTGCCGATGTTCCTCGGGCCCTTCAGCATGATGTACGTGCCGGGGTTGATCATCGCGCCTGATGACGCAGCGACCACCGCGTCGAATCTGATCAACCACGAGACCCTGTTTCGCCTGGGAATGCTCAGCGACGCCGTCATCTTCCTCGTCGAGATCGCGCTGACCGCGGTGCTCTACGTGGCGTTGAGACCGGCGGGCGCTGCGCTCTCACTCACCGCCATGCTCGCGCGCATCGTGATGACGGTGCTGCAGGGCGTGAACCTGGTGTTGTGCATGGTGGCGCTGTCGGCACCGGCGTCGGCGTTGCTGGTGCTGGGCATCAAGGCGCAATCGGTTCACGTGTGGGAGCTCGCGTTCGGGCTGCACTGTCTGGCGGTGGGCGTGCTGGTGTTCCGCTCGGGCTTCGCTCCGAAGGTCTTCGGCGCGCTGCTGTCGCTCGCGGGCGTGGGGTACTTCTTGAACGGCGCGGGTGCGCTGGCGCTGCCGCAACTGGCGACGTTCCTCGCGGCCTTCGTGGGCATCGCGGCGGTGGTGGGCGAAGTGCCGTTCGTCTTCTGGCTGGTGATTCGCGGCGTCGACGAGCAGCGCTACGGCGCAGGTGCGTGAAGACGGGAACGTGATGCGTGTGAGGGTGGGGCTGACTCGAGTCTCACGCGCATCGACTCGTTCGCGGAATCCCGCTGGGCGGTCTCGCTCGTCCCGCGTGGCCCCTCATTGCGAACACCGGGTCATCTCACCACCGAGCGTCGACGACGGTGACCGGCGAACGACGGCTCTGAATGGGTGTGGGCGTCGGGTCTGGCCCCGTCCACGTCGCGCGCGGCCCCTCATTGCGAGCACC
>QFQP01000118.1 GCA_003243425.1 Archangium gephyra
GCTCGCACAGCGCCGATCCCGTAGGTCGCCGCCACCGTGCTGCGATAGCTCACGACCGCGGGTAGCTGCGTGGCCGGATCGAGCACCACCTGGTCGAGGTCGGCTTCGCCACGTGGATCAGCATGCACGGTATGCAGCACGCCAGCGCGATCCACCCGCAGCACGCGCCGGAAGTTGCCGCCGGCATCGCTGTCCATATACAGGTCGCCCTGCGGTGTCGCGGCTAGCAGCGCAGCCTGCTCGCGGATGGTGTTCCAGCGCGCCAGCTCGCGTAGGCCACCGGCGGCATCGACGCGGTAGAGCGCATCATGGTCGCCGTCGAAGCGAAGCAATGCGACCACCCGCCCACCTGCGTCGAGTGCCACGTCGTGAACGAAGCGGTTGTCATCGCGTAGGAGCGTGCGCCGCCCGCGCGCGTCCCGGCGCACTACCGGCCAGCGTTCACCGGTCGGCGTTCGCACACGTTCGCGTAGCACCACCGCCGCCGGTTGCGAGGGATCGACGCGGATCACGGCGCGCGGACTATCGAGCGCGATGCGCACGCCGCTTCCGCCTGCGATCGACAGGCTCATCAGTGAGCGCCGCGCCTTGGCGAATAGCCAGCGACCATCACGCGACCACAGCAGTTCATCCGCTTCGGTCCGCGCCAGTAGTTGGCGCGGGACGCCGCCAGCGGTCGGTAGTAACCATACGCTGCGCTGCTCGCCCTGCTGGCGAAGATAGGCGACATGGCGACCGTCGGGTGACAATCGTACCGACTGTACCGCGCGCGAACGCTCGAATGCGTTGCGCGGATAGTGCGGCGCCTGCGCGCGAGCGCGTTCGATGGCGATCGCGGCTCGCAAGGCGCCAACCTCGTCGGCGTGGACGGGCATTGCTGCGAACAACGACAGGGCGCTTGCCAGCGCTGCGATGAGTTTCGGGAAGGTCATATCGATGGTCTCCGATTCGCTCAGGCCGCGACAGGAGGTGCATTCGGTACGGCCATCGGCATAGTTTCGCGACGCGGATACAGCAGCCACAGGCTCGCCAGCGCCGGCAGGCCAACTACGCCGCACAGCAGTACCCAGCTCCAGCGTGCGAGCGACGAATGCTGCTGGCGTGCTGTCAACCAGATCGCACCCAGCAGCGCCAGCAGGCAGCATGCTGCAGCCAGCGCCAGGACGCGCTGAGAGACGGGCTGGGGTTTGGCGGTCAACGGATCATCCGCCGCGAACAACCTCTGCGCACCCATGCAGAGCGCGCGCAGCAGCGGCGACAACCAGGTATTGCGGTCGGTATAGGTCGCCGGCAGATCATTGCTGATCACCCGGCGCGCGACTTCGTGGGTATTACCTTTGCCATCCACCCGCAACACCTGCTGGAACGGATGTTGTAGTTCGCCACTCCACACACCCCAGGTATAGGTGAACGAGACCAGATAACCGTCCAGCGTTTCGATCATGTCCATCCGGCTGAGATTTCCGACCTGGCCCGACATTGGCACGCGCATCAGCGGCTGCAGCAGATCAATTCCATTCATTGCTTCGCGACCCGAATAGATGTAGGCAGCGCGGTTGCTCAGCATGACGATGTTGTCGCCTGCAGGTTCAGGCGGAACGGCGACTACTTCGTTGCGTGGTAGATGCATACGCTCGAACATCAGTTGTTGATCGCTGTCGTACTGATAGACGGCATGCGCGTTGAACAGGTAAGTGGTGCCGTATGGCATCGTCGGCGCCGGGAACTCGGCGTGCTTCTCACCTACCCCCAGTTCGCCACGCGCACGCTGGTCGCGCAGGCCGCGGATCTCGAAGCGCGCCCGATCGTGACTGAACACCATCCACAGGTTGTTCTCATCGTCGCCCAGCTCAAGCGGCGACAGGTTGGTC
>QFQP01000069.1 GCA_003243425.1 Archangium gephyra
CGTCGCAGGCTGGCCCCTCAGCTCCTCAGCCGCGTGAGCCAACTTGTGGTCGTTCGTAGAGCGAAGGCGGTCAATTTTCGCCACAAGAACCCCTTTGCGCCGTGCCGAGAGGCCAGCGTGGGTCGTGCAGTGCTCGAGACCCGGGCTCACCGCTCCCATTCGAGCAGCCGCTCAGAACGCCTCGTCGGCACGCTGCGGCAGAATCGGTGAAATCGGCGCGTGCTGTCCGTTGATCCACGTGCCGCCACCGAACACCGCTGGCGCGCCCTGCAGGAACGCATGCGGGAACGGCAACGTCGGCGCCGATACGTCACTCAGCGCCTTCAGCTGATCAGCGCTCAGCTTCACCTCCAACGCCTGCACGTTGTCTTCGAGGTGCTGCAACGTGCGCGGGCCGACGATGGGCGCGGTGACACCGGGTTGCGCGCACAACCACGCGAGCGCGACGCGCGGCACCGTGCTGTCGACCTCCTTCGCGACGCGCGTGAGCACCTCGACGGTCTCGTAGTCACGCTCGCTCAGCCGCCCCGCCACGAACGCCGCGCGACCGTCGGTCACCTTCCCCACATTCGCTCTCGTGTACTTGCCACTCAAGCGGCCACCGGCGAGCGGAGACCACGGCACCACGCCGAGCCCGAGCTCCCGCGCCATCGGAATCAGGTCGGCTTCGACGGTGCGCTCGGCCAGCGAGTACTCGATCTGCAGCGCCACCAACGGCGACCACCCGCGGAACTGGGCCAGCAGCTGCGCCTGCGCCGCCTTCCACGCGGGCGTGTCGGAGAAGCCCAGGTAGCGGACCTTTCCCGACTGCACGAGGTCGTGCATCGCCGCCATCGTCTCTTCCACCGGCGTGTGCTTGTCGAAAACGTGCAGGTAGTAGAGGTCGATGTAGTCGGTGCGCAGCCGCCGCAGTGACTGCTCAGCCTGGGCGACGATGGCCTTGCGATTCGCGCCGCCACCGTTCGGGTCTCCGGGGAACAGGTTGCCGCTGAACTTGGTGGCGATGACCACGCGGTCGCGCCTGCTGCGGTCGTGCCCGAGGTGGTCACCGACGATCTTCTCGCTCTGCCCGCGCATGTAGAAGTTCGCGGTGTCGATGAAGTTGCCGCCCAGCGCGAGGTAGCGGTCGATGATGCGCTGCGACTCCTGCACGTTGGCGCCGACGGACGGGCCCAACGCCTCTCCGAACATCATCGCGCCCAACGAGAACGGGCTGACGCGAAGCCCTGAACGACCCAACGTGACGTAATTGCCGAGTGACATGTGCGCTCCAGTGGTTGAGGTGCGTCACAGGAGTACGAGCGCCACGTCGCCGCCGCGACTGCACAATCGAACACAGGCTGTGAAACGATGTTTCACAATGCGCAGCGCGTACGAATTGCAGGCCTCACTCCCGCAACTGTCGGTCTTCATCGCCGTGGCCAGGCATCGAAGCTTCACCGGCGCAGCGAAGGAGTTCGGCATTTCGACGTCGGCCGTCAGCCACGCGGTCCGACAGCTGGAAGAGCGGCTCGACGTGGTGCTGCTGCAACGCACCACGCGGGCGGTGACGGTGACCGAGGCAGGTCGGCAGCTCGTCGAGCGCGCCGCAGCGCCGGTGAAGCAGGCCCTGGAGGCGATGTCGTCGGCCAACGTCGACACCGGCGAACTGGTGGCGACGCTCCGGCTCAGCGTCGCCATCAACACCGTTCCGCTGGTGCTCGAGCCGGTGATTCCGCTCTTTCGCAAGCGCTACCCGCGCGTGAGCCTCGAGCTGGTGAGGTCGAACGGCGGGTTGCTCGACTTCGTGAAGGAAGGCTTCGACGCCGCGATGCAGGTGACGGAGCTGATGGACGAGGACCTCACGCGGCTGCGCCTGACGCCTCCGTTCAAGTTCCTGGTGGTGGGGTCGCCGAAGTACTTCGCGAAGCACGGAACGCCGGCGACGCCCGAAGACCTGCGTGACCACGACTGCATCGGCTTCCGCTGGCCGACCAACGCCGCGATGTACCCATGGGAGTTCCAGCGCGGCCGCCGCAAGTGGCGCATCTCGGTCACCGGCGGCATCGTCACCAACGACCTCGACGTGTGCCGTTCGATGGCGGAGCACGCGCAGGGCCTGGCCTACGTCGACGAGCTCTCGGTGGCTGATCAACTGAAGAGTGGCCGCCTCGTCACCGCGCTCGACGAGTACGCGCCGACGGAAGACGGGCTGTTCCTCTGCTCGCCGGGTCGCGCACAGCAGTCACCGGCGCTGCGCGCGTTCATCGACGTGACCCGGGAAGTCCTGCACCGAAGGTGATAGCGCGCGCGCACCATGCGCCTCGCTGCCCTGTTGGTCGTCGTTCTGTCGTCGGCAGCCTTCGCGCAGCAAAGCGTCTTCAACGTGCCGTCGACGCAGGAGACCGTGCCCGGGCGGCTCTTCGGTCAGGTGCAGTTCACCGGCACGCCGTACGGCGGCGAGGTGAACACCACGCTCGAGCTGGGTGTCTTCAAGTGGCTCGAGCTCGGCGTGAACCTGTTCCACATGCACCTGTATCGCGTCGACGAAGTGACGCCCGAATCGCCGGCGACGTCGTCGACGCTGTTGAACGCCAACTTCTATTTCGAGCCCACGGACTTCATGAGCGTGGAGGTCGGCGGTCAGGGCGGCATCGGCTTCATTCCCACCACGCTGTTCCTCGAGCCGGTGCTCTTCGGCTTCGCCACCGCGCGCTTCGATGCGCCGGGTCGCTGGGGCTCGTACATCGTGGGCGGGTACACCGGCACGCGCGGCGCGCTGGGGAGCGGGCCTCCGGGCGGCGGGCTCTTCGCCTTCGAGATCCCCCTCTGGGAGCACGTGATTCACGCGCAGGGCGATTGGATCATCGGCGTGAATGAGATTTCAGTCGCCGTGGTGGGCGCAGTGGTCTTCATCGGCAGGAACTTTCAGATCAGCGCCGGCGCGCAGCTCCCGAGCCCCGGCAGCGGAAACCACTTCGGCGGAGTGCTCGAGCTCACCTATGTGCCGACACCTGCCGAAGAGGGCGAGGGTCTCGGACATGGGCGAGATCGCCCGCAGCAGCGGCGCCCGACGATGTGAGAGAGTCCGCGCGTGCAAGCGCTCCGACTCGCGGCCCTGGTGCTGATCAGTCTCTCCCTCGCTGGCTGCAACTGCGGCGGCTCGATTCAGGTCGGCGGCGACGCTGACGGCGGCTCGAGCGACGGCGGCACCGGTGCCGGTGGCGGTTCGTCGGGCGGCGGCTCGGGTGGTGGCAGCGGCGTGACCGGCGGCGGCTCGGGCAACACCGGCGGCGGCACCAGCGGCCCGATGCCCGAGGTGTGCGACGGCGTCGACAACGACGGCAACGGCATCATCGACGACGTCGACGTGGGCATGGACGGCGTGTGCGACTGCTTGAAGATCGCCACCATCGGCTACCGCGGGCAGTGGGGCAGCGGCAGCGTGTTCTCCAACTGGCTCGACGGAAAGAGCCAGCAGGGCGTCACCGCGCTCGAGAACCAGACGCTGACTCCGCAGCTGCTGCAGGCCTTCGACGTCATCGTGATTCAAGACGTGCGTGAGTCGGCCATGGCGGGGGTCGGCAACGGCGTCGGCCGTGCGTACGCGCAGGCAGAAATCGACGCGCTCAAGGGTTGGGTCGCGGCGGGTGGCGGCGTGATGACGCTCATCGGCTATGGCGACGCGACCGAAGTGGTGAACGTCAACCGCCTGCTCGCGCCGTACGGCCTGAGCTACGGCAATCAGCAGGTGCTGGGCGCCATCAACGGCTCGACGCGGCCGATCACCAATTGGGCGATGCACCCACTGGCCACGCAGGTCACGCGCGTCGGCACCGACAACGGGTACGCGGTGAATGGTGGCGGCACACTCGTGGCGTGGGACACGCGCGATGGAAACGTCGACGTGGCGCGCGCCATCGAGCACCAGTCCGGCCGTGTGTACGTGTGGGGCGACGAGTGGATCACCTACGACTCCGAGTGGAGCGCGCATCAGGACTACCAGGTCGAGCGCTTCTGGTTGAACTCGCTCAAGTGGCTCACCGCGGTGGGTCGGTGCCAGGTCGAGATCCCCGACATCAACTGAAGCTCGCGCGCCGGTGGAGCGGTTGGCGTCGACCGCTCGTCGGCTGATCAACCGCCGTACATCGACTCGATGAGCGGCGCGTACTTCTGTGCGACCACCTGCCGCTTCACCTTGAGCGACGCCGTGAGCTCGCCGCCGTTCACGCTGAAGGCACCCGGCGCGACGCGGAAGGTCTTGATCGACTCGAACGGCGCGAGCTCCGCGTTCGCCTGATCGACCACCGACTGCAGCACCGAATTGATCCGCGGGTGCGAGGGCTCTGCGGGAATTCCCTCTTTCTTCGCGAACGCGGTGAGCAGCTCGGCGTCGAGCGCGAACAACGCGGTGCAGTGAGCCGGAGCATGCGCGTCCACGCGTCGATGAGCTCCTCGGTGAGTGGCGCCACGGCGAAGCCCCCACTTCTGCCGACCGATGGTGGCGCGACCTCGAGCACCTCGGCGATGCGCGCCGGTTCGAGCGAGAGGCTGCACGCCACGTAGGGCTTCCCGTTCACCGCCTGATGCACCTGACCCACCGCGGGCAGGTCGACCGACATCACGAAGTACGTCGCCGGGTCGAAGCGCAGCGCGCGCTCACCGATGGTCATCGTCTTCGCGCCCTGGAGCACGAGGTTCACCATCGGCTCGTAGACCGCGTTGAGCTCGTGCTCGGGCACCTTGCCCTTCACCATCGCCACGCGCGGAATGCCTGTTTCAGTCCGCCGATTCTCAGCGTGCGCGGTCAGCTGACGAAGCTCGTCGAGGCTCATGGTGGAAGTGTGCCCGATTCGCCCGCCTTCGCATGCGTGGTGAGAGAATCAGGCAAGAACGCGCGCGCTTCATCTTCGTGAGCGCGACTACTGCTGCGGTCATGATCGATCACGTGCTGCTGGCAGTCCGCGATGTCGAACGCTCCATGGCGTTCTATGCGGCCGCCCTCGCGCCGCTGGGTTACACGCGCCGCGGCGCGTACCCCGGCCGGCCCGGGCACGCGCCGCTCGAAGGTCTGGGAAACGCCCACGAGCGGTACTTGGTGGTGACGAGGCGCACGCCCCACCCCACCGCCGTGCACTTCGCCTTCGTGGCACCGACGCAGAAGGCCGTGCGCGCGTTCTACGAAGCAGCGCTCGCGGCCGGAGGCACCGAAACGGAGCGCCCGGTGAACGGCTGCACTACTTCGCCGGGTACTACGCCGCGTACGTGCGCGACCCTGACGGCTACAACGTCGAGGCGCTGCACCAACCGCGCTGATGTCCCAACTCGTGGCGGCTGCGCGTCGAACGCTCCATGAGAACCATGCTCTGCTTCGTGGCGGTGTTGATCAGCGCGTGCGGTGGACCCGTGACGAACTTCGCAGACGCCGGCCTGCACGACGTCGAGACACGAGATGCAGGCACGCAGGACGCGGGGCCGCAGCAATGCAGCGACGACGGCGGCACGTGCTGGGCACCGCAGACGTATTGCGAAGCCGCGCCCTGCACGTACCAGTTCCCCGACACCGGCGGTCTGTGTGACGGCCAGCCGATCCGCCCGAGCTGCTTCTGCGCTCGCGACGCGATGGGTACGTTCCACACCTTCTGCACCGGGTCGTGCCCCACCACCGAAGACGGCGGGTGGAAGCTGCTGTGCCTCACGCCCAACTGCGGCTCGGTCAATTGCGGCACAGGTGCACGTTGCACCGCATTCGGTCGCTGCGAGTGAACCCGAGACCAACCGCGCGCCGCCTCGTGGCAGAAGCGCCGCCCCATGAATCGCGCCCTGCTCGTCGCCTCGCTCGCTGCAGTGACGTTCGCCGGCTGCAACTGCACCCAGAACCCGGTCACGCCGCCTGACGGTGGCACCATCAACACCGGTGGTGGCGTCGGTGCGCTCGGCGGTGGCACCGCGACCGGAGGTGGTTCGGCGGCCGGTGGCGGCACCGCGACGGGTGGTGGCAGCGCGCTCGGTGGTGGTGGTGGCAACGTGGACGCGGGCGCGACCGACGACGACGGGGGGGTCGTGATGGACGGTGGCGTGACGACCGACGCCGGCATCACGCTCGATGGAGGCCTGGGCTGTGTCTTCACGCCGGCGCCCGCCAACGGCACGCGACGCATCGTGGTCTCGCACCCGTTCCCGCCCGACGGCGGCTCGCGCGACAACCGCTACGAGGTGTTCGAGGTGTCGAGCACCGGCGCGGTGAACGCGACCGGCGTGGAGTTCCGCATGGGGCGGTCGGGTGATTACAGCTCGCCCATCGTGTTCTCGCCCGACGGCCGCATCGGCTTCGTGGCGCAGGAGCAGGGCACCATCGGCGTGTTCCGCTTCGAAGAGACCGGCGTGACGGTGGTGCACGCGGCGTTCGCCACCGGCTTCTCGCCCGGAAAGCTGACGTTCCTGGCGGCGACGGGGCAGCTGCTGGCGACGGACTTCAACACCCAGAACAACGGCGGCGGCCTGTACACCATCGACGTCGCCTGCGACGGCACGCTGTCGACGGTGCGCCACGTGGCGCCGGGCAACAGCGCCTCAGCCGAGTTGGTGATTCCGACGTCGCGCTTCGCGCTGGTGGCCTCACGCAGCCTGCTCAACTCACCGATGATGCAGGACCTGCACATCATCAACCTCACGCAGCCGACGATGCCGACGCTGGTGACGAGCACGACCGGGTTCCCCGACCGCGACGCCATTCCCTCGTCGATTGCCCTGTCGCCTGATCAACGGCTGGTGGCGTTGTCGGACAACGGCATCTTCAGCGCGAACCGCATCGCCTTCTTCGAACTGAGCGGCACCACGCTGACCTCGCTCGGCCTCGCGAACACACAGCACCCCGCGGGCGTGCAGTTCTCACCGTTCACCAACAGCGCGCTCGTGGTGAACACCGACAGCGCCGACCACTACCGCCTGCTGACGTGGACCACCAACCCGCTGGGCGGCTTCACCGTCAGCGCGCCGCTGGCCTACGCGCACGGCCGGCCGCAGCTGCCGACGGTGCCGTTGATGATCGACCGCGGCAACCTCGAAGGCCGCGTGTTCATCGGCGAGCTCGACGCGATTCGTCAGCTGCAGTTCGAGCGTGACGGTGGCATCACCGACGTGGCGTCGACGCCGGTGAGCGGCACGGGCAACGCGCAGATCGTCGGCACCATCGGCATCACGCCGTGAGACTGAAGGTCAGGGGTTCGGCAGCGGCAGCGCCGGTGAGGTTCTCGAACTCGGGCGCGGCATCCCCTTCGGGCATCTTCACGACTTCACCGCGACGAAGCGACGCATGGTCCCGTCGCTGCGGCGCCCTTCTTCGAGAATGGTGAAGCCGTTGTTCTCGACCGTCGCTTCGGTGCGGCGATTGGGGTGACAACCACCGGCGACGACGGTCCACGCGGGCTGAAGGGTGTCTTGCACGTTGCCGTACCAGCCGTCGCTTCGAACGTGCTCGAGCATGCGGAGCTGCCCTTCGTCTTTGAGAACGCGTCGCACCTCGCGAAGGCCCTGATCAGCATCGGGCACGCTGCAGAAGACGAGGCTCGAGACCACGGTGTCGAACGCGCCGGGGCGGAATGGCAGTGCGTGGGCGCTGGCGCGAACGAGGAGCGCGTTGGGTGCGCGCTGCCTGGCGACCTTCAGCGCATCGGCTTCGGGCTCGATGGCGATCAGCGTCACTTCCTTCGAGTAGCGCGGCAGATTGCGGCCGGTGCCGCAGCCCACCTCGAGCGTGAGGCCCCTGGCGCCCTTCGCGACCCAATCTCGCCAACGCCCGAGGCCCGTCTTGTCGGCGATGAAGAACATCGCGTCGTACAGCCAGGGGATCTGTTCGAGGCCGCGCATGCGGCCAGACTTAGCGACTTCCGGCCGACGTGCCTGCAGCTTCCACCGAGGCCGTGGTCATCGTCTCGTCGGCCAGCACCGCCAGCGTTTCGACACCCCCGCCGCGCACCAGGTCCATCACCTCGAGCGCCTGGCCGTATTCCATCGTCGAATCCGCGTCGAAGAACACGACCTTGTCGGGCCGCGCGTTCAACATGCGCACCAGCCGCGCCGCCAACTCGGCGCGCGGAATCACTTCACCGTTCACCTTCGTCACGCCGTCGCGCTCCACCGTCAACACCAGCGGCGGCACGGCATCGGGCGGAGGTGGCGGTGAGTTCTCTTCGGGCTTCGGCGGCACGTTGAGCCACAGCTGCTTGGTGAGCAGCGGCGTCACCACCATGAAGATGATCAGCAGCACCAGCACCACGTCGACGAGCGGCGTGATGTTCATCACCGGGCGAACGCGCTTCTTGCCGCCGCCTTGATCGAGATCGACCGCCATGACTCACCCCTGCTTGTTGGCGCGGTCGATGACCTGCAGCGACGCACCGGGGAAACCGAGCTCCTGACAGCGCTTGAACATCGCGCGAACCTTCCCGTACGCGAGCCCACTGTCGGCCTTGAGCACCACACGCGTCTCGGGCTTCGTCTCGTGCAGCACCTTCAACTTCTCGAGCAGCGCCGTTTCCCCGAGCTGCTCCTTCTCGAAGAAGAACCGGCCGTCCCTGGTGAGCGTGACCGTGGTGGGCTCGAGCGCGCCGTTGCCCTTGTCGGGGTTGCTGATGGCCGGGAGCGTGACCGAGGCACCGGCCTCCATCTGCGGCGTGACCACCATGAAGATGATCAACAGCACCAGCACCACGTCGACGAGCGGCGTGATGTTGATCTCCGGCTTCAGCTTCTCACGCGACATCGGCCTGCTTCCCGTGGCGCGCTTCGAGGAAGTCGATGAACTCGCCGCGCGACTGCTCGAGCGCGAGCAGGATCGTGTCGGCCTGCGACGAGAGCCAGTTGTAGGCAAGCACCGCGGGAATGGCGACGACCAGGCCCAGCGCGGTCTCGTAGAGCGCCTCCGAGATGCCGAGCGACACGCTGCCCAGCCCACCCGAGCCCTCCTTCGCGATGCCCTGGAACGCGGTGATGATGCCGAACACCGTGCCCAGCAGCCCGACGAACGGGGCGATGGAGCCGACCGACGCGATGACGTTCATGCCGCGACGCACGTCGGCGGCGAGCGCTTCGGTCTTGCGGTTCAGCTCGCGGCGCGTGGCCTCGACCGGAGAGAGCGACGACGGCTTGTCCTTCGTCGCGATGTACGTCTTCGCGCCCGCCGACAGCAGCTTCGCGAGGTGGCCCTTGTTGCCTTCGGCCTTCTTCACCAGCGCTTCAGGGTCGTTCGCTTCCAGCGCTTCACGCGCCTCGATGGCGAACTGCCGAGAGGCCGCGCGGCTGCGGGTGTAGGCGAACAACCGCTCGAAGAAGATGGCGAGTGACGCCAGGGCCATCAGCACCAACGTCGAGGCGACGCCGATGGCCGCCGGGCCCATGTGACCTACGATTTGAGAAATGCCGTCCATGTTCATTCCCTCAGCGAGAAGGTGATGTTGACGATCTTGAAGACCGCGAGCGGTTCGCCATCCATCGTCGCGGGCTCGTACTTCCAGGTCTTCACGACGGAGAGCGCGGAGGTGACGAAGGGCTCTTCACCCTTGAGCACCTGAATGCGCCCGACGTGGCCGTCGCGTTCGACGACGATTTTCAAGACCACGCGCGCTTCCTGCCCCGTGGTGCGCGCCGCTTCCGGATACTCGGGCTGCGCGTTGTCTTCCGAAGGCTCGGGCGGCTCCGCGTCTTCCGGGAGGTTCACCGGCCCGCTGCTGCCGGCCTTCGCGACCACCGGCGCGGGCGAGTCGTCTTCATCGGGCGGCGCGGCAGAGCCCACGCCCTTGCCGGTGCCGTCGCCAGTGCCGCCGACCGCGGTCTCGATGGCGGCGACGGCCACGCTCGATTCGGGCGCCGCGGTCCTGGGTACCTCCTTCGGCGCGACCATCGCGGCCGCGGCGGGCGCCGGCGCGGGGGCCGCGGCAGGCGGAGGAACGACCTCGGCCACGACCACCGGCTTCGGCGCGACCACCTTCGGCTTCGGCGGCGGAGGTGGCGGCGGCGTTTCGATCTTCGCGGGTTCCGGCGGCGGCGGCGGAGGACGGAAGCTGACGTCGACCTGCTTCTCTCTGGTGGTGGTCGTCGGCCGCGACGCGATGAACGCCACGACCACGCCGAGCCCGGTGAGCGTGAGCGCCGCTGCGATGAACGCCGCGACGAAGCGCTTTCGCGTCGCGGAGACATCGGGCTGCAGCTCGTAGGCGTCGAACACGCCGCGGCACTTAGAAGGGTGCGTCGTCAGCGCGGTGGCGCAGGTGTCTCGGCGCGGTCACGAGTTTGCGCCGATCGCGTCACGATGGCGGTCACCGCGTCGTGACATGCCCCTCAGTGCTTCCAGCGGCCCCAGGCCACGAACAGCGCCAGGCCCATCATGCAGAAGTTGAACGGCGTCACCGCGCCTTCGCCGCGTGAGAAGTGAAAGACGATGGCGCTCAGCATCAACGCCGCGCACCCGAGGGCCGCCAGCACCGCCACCTTCGGTTTGATCTTCAGCAGCGTCGGCAGAATCACGCCGACACCGCCGAGCAGGTCGACGGCGGCGATGAAGAACACGAACGACGGCGGGAACTCGCCAGTCCACGGGATCAGCTTCGAGAGCTGCTCGACCGGCGTGAGCACCTTCCAGAACGCCGTGCCGATGAACGTCACCGCCAGCAGCGCCTGCGAAATCCACAACCCGATGTTGAGCCCTTTGTTCATGATGGTGCCTCGGTTACCGAAGAGAACCGGCAGCCCACAAGGAGGCACATTGAAGTCACTCGGTTACGGAAAGATGACCGGCAGCTACGCCGAAGAGTGCGCGGCGCTGCGCGAGGTGCTCAGCCTCATCGGCGACAAGTGGTCGGTGCTGGTGGTGGTGAACCTCGGTGAAGGCACGAAGCGCTTCAGTGAGTTGAAGCGCAACATCGACGGCATCTCGCAGCGCATGTTGACGATGACGGTGCGTGGGCTCGAGCGCGACGGCCTGGTGCGCCGCGAGGTGTTCCCCACCATTCCGCCGCGCGTCGAGTACTCGCTGACGAAGCTCGGCCGGAACCTGCTGGGCCCGGTGAGCAGCCTCGCCAGATGGGCGTGGAAACACCGCCCGGCGATGGAGAAGGCGCGCGCCTCGTTCGACGGCCGCTGATCTGCCTGCGAGGGAGTGTAGAAGCCGCGCATGACCAACTCCGTGTTCGAAGATGCGTCCATTCCGCCCGGCGAACGGTCGTTTCGCGTCGGTTGGTTCACGTCGCTCAAGCGCACCGATGGCTCTCGCCCCGAAGTGACCGCCGACTACGTGGCGCGACAGGGCAAAGGGCTGCGCGTCATCGACATTCGCCCCGAAGCCGAGCTGCCCGGTGAGCTCGGCTACGTGCCCGGCAGCGACTGGGTGCCGTTCAGTGAAGCCGGCTCGCTGCACCTGCACATCAAGCCGTACGAGCCGACGGTGCTGGTGTGCGACGACGGTCGGCGCAGCTCGAACCTCGCGGGCTGGCTCGAGACCGCGGGCCTCAAGATGGTGGCGGCGATGCGCGGCGGTGTGCGCGCGTGGAGAGATCAAGGCTTCCTCCCGCAGCGTTCCTCGGCGCTGCTCAAGCGCATGGGTGCGTTGAGCCCGTTGCCCGACTGGGCCGCGGAAGCCGGCCGCAAGGACTTCACGCTCGAGGACATCAGCAACCACGTGGGCGACCCGCGCTCCGTACGGTGGATCAAGGTCGCGGCCTTCCTGCTCAACGGTCGGCTCTCGTGCGTCGACGGCCGCGACCACGTCGGAGTGGTCGGCAGCCCGGGCGGCGACGCGGGTGAGTTCGTGCTCGCGCTCGCGGCCATCGAGCAGGTCATCGGCCGCTCGCTCTCGCAGGACGAAGTGAAGAAGCTGCTCCGGCGCCGGCTCGACACCTTCGGGCATTTCGCGTTTCACACCGACACCGCCGCCGGCAATCTCAGCATCGCCGCGATTCGCGCAGACCCGCGCACCCGCGCTTCGGTCGCCAACATCGGCGACCCGCTGCAGTTCCGGCAGTACGTCAACCAGCCGCCGCTCGAGGTGCGTGACGCGCTGGCGGAGATCATGGTGAAGCCCGAGCACACCGGCTGCGGTCACCTGCGCCTGGCGATGCAGCACTCCGCGAAGTGGGGCGTGCGTGACGGCCTCACCCAGCAGGTGTTGTCCGAAGCGCTCAAGCTGCGGTGGGCCGGCGTCGAAGAGCTGGAGTTCACGCCGCTGTCGGGCACGCACTCCGAAGGCGCGGTGTTGAACATTCGGGTGTCCGGTCACCTCGACGCGTACTCGCGGGTGCCGCTGGTCTCGCCGTCCATCGGTGGCCACCAGATGTTCATCAACCACCCCGACGTGACGCGCTTCCTGCGCGGGCAGATGGCGCAGTGGCTCGCGTTGAACCAGGACCTGTTCACGGTACCCACGGTCTCGGCGTTGTTCGACGCGATGCAGGGGCTGCATGAGAAGCAGTTGGCCGCGACGCTGGGCGAGCTCGCAGCGGGGCTGCCGGTGTACGACGTCACGGTGCAGCTCGACGGCCGCAGCGACGTGAAGCTCGCCGGTCACGTGCCGGGGAAGACGCGCTGAATGTCGGTGCGGCGCGGCCATCGCGCCGGTCGTGCTGAGGCCGCTCACGCCTGAAGCACGCCGGGAAATCTCGAGCGCCGACGGTCGTTCGCTTCGTGACGCGCTCGAATCTACGCTGCCGCGTCATGACGATCTCCGGCGTGGTGCTCGCGGTGCTGCTGCAGGTCGCTCCCGAAGTTGCGCAGGTCGACGCGTTCCGGGACCAACTCCGCGCAGGCAAGAAGCCCGACGCCACCCGACTGCTCGGGTCACTGAGCGCGGCCGCGCGCTCCGAGAAGGCGAGCGCCGAGGTGCTCGTCTCGCTGGGCCGCATGCAGCTCTACACGGGCGAACCCGGCGCAGCCGCGCTCACGCTCGACGAAGCCGTCACCAGATTTCCCAACGACGCCGAAGCCCACTTCTTCCGGGGCGTCGCCGCGCAGGACCTCGACAAGCTCGACATCGCCTTGAAGCACTTCGAACGGGTCACGGTGCTCGCGCCGAAAGATCCGCGCGGCTGGCTCGAGCTCGGCGACACGCTGAGCCGTCTGCGCCGTGAAGCCGACGCCGTGGAGGCGCTCAAGAAGGCGGCGACGTTGGACCCGAAGAGTTCACGTGCGCGAGCGCTGGCTGGCGCTGCGTTGCTCTCGTTGAAGCGCGGGGACGAAGGCGTGGCGATGCTCGACGAAGCGGTGAAGCTCGAACCGCGCGAGCTCTTCGCTGCGTACAACGCCGGGCAGTACTACCAGCTGCACGACAAGCAGAAGCTCGCGCTGGAGCGCTTCACGCACGTCGCGAAGGCCGACCCCGACGACTGGCAGGTGCGCGCCAAGCTGGTGCAGGTGAACCAGGCGCTCGGAGACAAGAAGGCCCGCGACGCCGCGCGCGAAGAGGTGTTGGCGCTCAAGAAGGCCGGCAAGACGCCGCCGCCGATGCGTGAGTTCTGCCGCGAGCAATTCGTGGTCGGGAGGCAGCGGGTGATGGCCTACGAATCGTTCGAGCTCAAAGACCCGCGCGCCGTTCGTTACACGTTCAAGATTCTCGAGCCCGACGACGACGAGAACATCGAACGCGTCATCTCGCTGGGCTCGTACGAAGCGACCACGCAGTACATGCGCGAGAGCGGTCAGTTGAAGCCCGATGAACGCGCCTGGCACCTCGACGGCTATCGGCCTGACAACAGCCACGAGACGTTCGGCATCTTCATGAGGGAGCCGAGCTACGACGAAGTGCGTGAACGCGTCGTGCAGGTGCTGAGCGGAAAGGTGAAGCCGGCGAGCTCGACGACGCTGAAGAAGTGACGCGTGTGGCGCTGACCTCTGGCGCTCACGGCATGACGAATGAGGTGCGCGACGACATTCGCTCGTTCGCTGGGAACGCCATTCATCAGTCGGGTCTGAAGACCGAGAGTTCCCGAATCGTCGTCACCGGTTCCGGAAACTCCAGCCGAACCAACCAGGCCGGGTTGTCACCGATGTCGATGGGCACCGCGAGAAACCGCTCTTCGAGCGCTTCGCTGAACGCCGAGCGCGGCAGCGCGACGGAGAAGACGTGCGCGTCACCGCGCCAATCGAGCACCGTCATCTCGACGAAGTCGGACGCGGTGACGAACCCCCGAAGCGCGATGAGGTCCACGAATATCGTGGACTGAAGATTGAGTTCGAGCGTGCGTTCGTTGATCACGGACCGCACGAGCCTGCGGTCGGTCAGCGGGCAGTTGCCAACCGTCGAGAGACACGGCGCGCCGAACGTCCACGCCACGTGACGAAACGGGAGCGTCGTGTGCGTAGTCACGGTCGCATCCGTCACGCGCGAGATGGTCGGCGCGAGAAACGCGTCGTTCCCGACCACCAGCTGCCGCGCCGAGATCGACAGCACCTCGCTCTCGAACTCGCCGAGCACCCGTGAGTCCAGCTGCGAGCTCGCGGGAACGAGGTGCCCATCAGCGTCGAGTTGATGCGAGTCCCACCGCCAGACGATGCCTGCATCGCTTCGGAACTCGATGCGGTGTGAGACGAGCTGGCCGGCGTCACTGAGCGCGAATGGCGCCGGCTCGAACTGGAGCCCGCCGTCGATGCGCACGTTCGGATTCCAGTCGACGAACGGAGGCAGCTCGAGGCTCGAGCCCAGCGACGGAATGTCGACCTGGTAGTGAACGCCAGAATCGAACGTGGTCTCCACCCGCAGACAGAAACCTGCCGAGAAGCCGGTAAGTCTTTGTGCTTCCGCGCGAAGCAGCTCGAACTCGAACGTTCCTGATTCCCCGACGGCCACGCGCTCGTGCACCACCGGGGCGATGCACGGCCCGCCTGCAGACGCGAACTTCTCGCGGCTGAGCGTCACCTGCTGCCCTGCGACCGGGCGCTCGGCGCGCACCATTCCTGACAGACCGAGAATGTCGTCGGGGTTGATGCAGCCGCTCAGCAAGACGCCGAGCAGCAGCCAGCCCTCACCACACCGAAATCTCGTCGACACGAACAAGCGATTCTCCCCCGACTGTCACCGACTGAACTTCGACCCCTGCATC
>QFQP01000119.1 GCA_003243425.1 Archangium gephyra
GGCCCGCTGGATGGGATCGCGGATGCGCGAACAGTGCGCGCTGATCGGCGTGCTGAACGATCATCCGGCGCTCGCGAACCGGCAGGTGCGCGATGCATTGCTGAAGGGTCTGGTGGATCTCTATGCCGGGGGCACGGCGAGCGTCGATACGCAGACAGGCGCGTACTGCCTGGTGGCGATGCACGGTGCGACGGCGGCGGATCCGGCGCAGCCGGCCACGGTCCAGGCATCAGTGGGTACGCAGCAGTCCACGCTGTCGTTGCCGGTGGGCGCGCCGCGCGCGCGCTGGTCGGTGCCGCAGGCGCCCGCGCCGGGCGACATGCTCGCTCTTGCCCAGGCACCCGGCCAGCGCGCATGGCTGGGTTACGTGGCCGACCTCGGCTACCACGAGGACGCCACGCACGCGCGCGCTTCCGCCGTCGGCCTGTCGCTGGAACGCCGTTACGACGTGCTGAGGGAGGGCCGCTGGCAGGCGACCGGCCCGCACCCCGTGCAGGAAGGCGACTGGATCCGCGTGACGCTGGTGGTACAGACGGCTTCACCGCGACATTTCGTGGCGCTGACCGACGATGTGCCCGGTGGCCTGCGCCCAACCGACCTCGCGTTGTCCGCCGTGGCCGGGCTCGACCTCAAACAGGTGTCATCGACTGGCAGTGGTGTGTTCGGCACCCGCCGGCTGGATCCGCGTGCACCGAAGTTCTACGCCGAATACCTGCCAGCGGGACGGCACGAAGTGCACTACTTCGCGCGGGTCGCGAACGCGGGCGACTACCTGGCCGCGCCCGCGACGGCGGAGCTGATGTACGGCAACGCCAGCCATGCGCGCACGGCGTCGGATCGCTTCCCCGTCGTGCCGTCGCCTTCGCCGTGAACCGGATGCACGGTGGCCTTCGGGCCGCCGTGCTCGGGGCGCTGCGGCTTCAGCGATCGGAGGTGGGCGAAGTCTCGTCCACCAGCACGATCCGCTCACCTCCATCCACGTTCACCGCCAGCGTCTCGTAGCGCCACTCCCCGGCACGCTTCTCCGCGACCACGTAGAGCGTGCCGTCGGCATGCGCACCGTCCAGCGGGATCGCCAGGTCGGCTTCGCCGCTGGCGCCATCGACGCCGATATTGCCCTGCACGAACCAGCCTGCGCGGATGGGCTCGCCCAGTGCAGCGACCACCGCGGGATCGGTCTGCGCGCGTGTGACCGCGTGCTGATAGGGCGTCGAGGATTTCAGGGCACCGAAGATCAGCGCCACCATGCCGAACACGAAGGTGGCGAACAGCGCCAGCAGCAGCGTCGCCAGCACGGGCACGAACCACTTCCAGTTGCGTTGCCACCAGTTGGGGTGAGCGGGGACGTGCGTCGACATCGCGGTGCTCCTGGTGGGTGTGGAATCAGGGCTTCAGGCAACGGGCGAAGAAATCCTCGGTCAGCCGGTAGCGATGCACCAGGTCGCTGCCGCGCAGGCCGTGCTTGGCGCCGGGGTAGGTCATCAGCTCGAACGGCGTGCCGCGCTTCTGCAGGTCACTCATCAGCTGCGTCGAATTGGTGAACAGCACGTTGTCGTCGGCCATGCCGTGGATCAGCAGCAGCTTGGAGCGCAGACCAGCCAGGTGGGTAAACACGCTGGCCTCGCGGTAACCGGCTTCATTCGCCTTGGGCAGGTCCATGTAGCGCTCGGTGTAGTGGGTGTCGTACAGCGCCCAGTCGGTGACCGGTGCGCCCGACACACCGCAGGCGTACGCCTCGCTGTGCTTGGCCAGCAGAATCAGCGTCATGTAGCCGCCGTTCGACCAGCCGTGCACGCCGATGCGCTTCGCGTCGACGAAGGATTGCGACTTCAGCCATTCGACGCC
>QFQP01000120.1 GCA_003243425.1 Archangium gephyra
TGGTCGGCTGGCCCTTCATGAAGAGCACCACGCGGTTGGACTGCAGGAGGGATTCGATGCGCGAGCGCAGGGCGGGATCAAGGGACATGGACGAGCACCGGTAAGCGTGAAGGACAGGCAGAGGGGGATTTTACGCCCCATGGCATCATGGGGCATGAGCACGACAGGAACACTGCATCGTCCGCCGCGCCGTCCCGGACTGATATTGGGCCTGCTGGCGCTGTCGCAAGTAGGCGTGGCGTGGCTGTGGTGGCGTTACGGCTGGGCGGTCGGACTGTCGGCGATGATGGCCACCCACCTGCTGGTGGTCTGGGCCACGCTGTATCCGCGGGCCACCCTGTTCTGCCCCGCATTGTCGCGACTGCCCACCGACGAGCGCGTGGTGTGGCTGACCATCGACGACGGCCCGTCGGCCGACACCGCCGCGATGCTGGACCTGCTGGACCGGCATGGCGCGAAGGCGACGTTCTTCCTGGTCGGCGAACGCGCCATGGCGCAGCCGGACGTGGTGCAGGCCATCCGCGACCGTGGACACGGCATCGGCAACCACAGTGCGAGCCACCCGGACACGCGGTTCTGGCGCTTGGGTCCGGGCGCGCTGGAAGACGAGATCGGCCGCAACCAGTCCATCCTGACCGCCATCACCGGCGATACGCCGCGCTGGTACCGCAGCGTGGTCGGCATGACCAATCCGTTCGTGGGCCTGTCGCTGAAGCGGCACGCGCTGGCCCGCGTGGCATGGAGCGCGCGCGGCTTCGACGGCGTCGACTGCCAGCCGGGCCAGGTGCTGGCGCGCATCACCCGCGACATCGATCCCGGTGCCATCGTGCTGCTGCATGAAGGCGCGGCGCATGGGCACAACGTGGCGATCCTGGCGCAGCTGCTGGCATGGCTGGATGCGCAGGGCTATCGCACGGTGGTGCCGGAAGCAGATACGGTCCAAGCGGGACTGATTGCCGCGGTGTGACGCGTCAGCGCTGATCGTCAGGAAACAGCGTGTCGTAGGTGGGGTCGGCGTGCTCCCAGACGAGGTCGCGCGCTATCAAGTACTCGCGGATGCTCTCGAGCAGCACGTCAGCCGGGATGTTGACGGCGATACGGATTCGATCCGACCCCTCGTAGTCGCACCCCAGCGCGACCAAGTTGCGCAGAACGTCGTCCGATGCGTTTCCCGGGGACACCGGTGGATCCAGCTTCAATCGGACGGTGCGGTTACCGGACTTCGTCACGACGTCCTTGAAGGTCGCCATGTCTTCGGTCGTGTCGAACGGCGCCAGCACGATGTCTTCCCAGGACACCCCGTAGGCATAGAAGGGCAAGTTGTCCAGGCGATAGCGATCCTCGCCCAGTGCAGTCGCCCACAAGGTTTCGACGTAGACGCTGCCGTCTTCATCCGCGACCCTGAAAAGGACTTTCGAATCGGCCATCAGGCCCCCGCGAGCAGATGATGCGCGACCGGAAACGCCAGCCGCGTCCATTCGGTGTACATCGCGGCTGACGGATGCAGGCCGTCGTCGGCGAGCATCACTGTTTCAGCGCCGCGCGCGCGGCTGACCGCGGTGATGTCGACGAAGGCGACGCCGCGTTGCGCGCAGACCTCGCGCGCGGCGAGGTTGTAGGCATCCAGTTCGCGCGCGATCTGCGCGACATCGCGATCCGATTGCGCAGCGAACGGGGTGACGCCCCAGTCGGGGATCGACAGCACCAGCACGCGGTCCGGCCTGTTGCGGGCGAAGCCGGTCGCGCGCCACAGCAGCGTGGCGAACTGCGTGCGGTATTCCGCCACGTCGCGGCCGCGGTACTGGTTGTTGACACCGATCAGCAGGGTGACGAAGTCGTGCT
>QFQP01000121.1 GCA_003243425.1 Archangium gephyra
GGGCACATGTATTTACAGTGACGGCAACCGATGCCGCTAATAACACCAGCGCCGCCGCCAGTTGGAAAATCATTGTCGATAGCATCGCGCCGACAGTGCCAGTCATAACGCTGGTTAACGCTGATGTTGGCAGCAGCGCCGGTAACGTCACGAGCAATGCCTGGATTACCAACGACAACACGCCAACCCTCTCAGGTACCGGTGAGCCGGGCTCGCTCGTGAGCCTGTACGATGGCAGTCTGCTGATGACGGTGATGCTTATCGACAGCTCGGGGACCTGGAGCTATACCGTTCCAACTAATCTGGCGCTCAACGATCGCATCCACCAGTTTACGGTATCAGCAACAGATGCAGCCGGTAACGTCATTACCTCGCCCATCGTAGTCAGTGTTACCGTGGATACCCAAGCACCTGGGACCCCCGTGATTTTGACCGCAACCGACGACGTCGGGAATGCACCAACCGATCTGCCCACCGGTAGCCGTTCAAACGATACCCTGCCGCTGCTGAAGGGGACCGCGACTCCACCATCACTATCTATGATGGCGCCACACTTATTGGAACCGCAACGGTCGTGTCTGGGGGCACCTGGAGTTTCCAGGTCACTCAACCGCTGAGTGAAGGTCCACATGCGCTGTCGGCTATCGCAACAGATGCAGCGGGTAACGCCAGCAATGCCGGAAATTTCACGCTGACCATTGATACCACCCCACCAGCGGCTCCGGTGATTATCGCCGGTGAAGGACTCGTGGGCAGCGCCACCGTTGCTCTGGCGAACGGCGGTAGTACGAAAAGTACCGCTCCGGCCCTCTCCGGTACGGGCGAGCCGGGCGCAACCATTACTATTTTTGACAATAACGTCAGTATTGGCACCGCCACCGTTCAACCAAATGGAACCTGGACATTTACCCCAGATCCCGTGCTCATCGAGGGGCCACACAAATTCACCGCCACGGCGACTGACGCTGCAGGTAATACGGGGATCCCATCGGCTAGCTTCACTCTGACGGTAGACAATACGCCTCCCGCGCAGCCTGGCGCCCCTATCATTACTGACGATGTGGCTCCGGTAACGGGCGTGGTCACGAATGGCAACACCAATGACACCACGCCAACCTTTAGCGGTACAGGGAACGTTGGGGATTTGATTACCGTTTATCTGAACGGCACTCCCCCTTTGCAGGGAACAGCAACAGTAGGTGCAGACGGAACCTGGAGCTTTACTCCATCAGCACCGGTTTCCCCTGGTACTTACCAGATAACCCTTACCGCAACCGATCCGGCTGGCAACGTCAGCCAGCCGTCGAATGCCATAACACTGAACATCGACACGACGCCGTCTGCACCTCCGGTGATTATCGCCGCCAATGATAACGTCGGTGGCTCGGTAGGCGATCTCTTGCCCAATGCCGTGACCGATGACGCCACGCCAACCATTCGCGGTACTGGCACTGACGGGGACATCATCACCCTGTATAACAGCGGTGTAGTGATCGGTACGGCAACGGTGGCTGGCGGCACCTGGAGTATTACGCCCGGGACTGCGCTGGCAAACGGCAACTACACGCTGACCGCTACCGCAACCGATGCGGCAGGTAACATCAGCAGTAGCTCAAACAGCATTTCGTTTACGGTGAACACCACCCCGCTCACAGCGCCACTCGTGACGAATATCGAAGATAACGTCGGCGTGATTACCGGTTCGCTCACCAGCGGTAGCGTCACGGACGATACCACCCCAACCATTAGCGGGACGGGTACGCCGGGCAGTACGGTGTTAATTTATGACGGTGGCATTCCCATCGCGATAACCACCGTGGGCGCGAATGGCTCCTGGAGCATAGATGTTCCCCTCACGCCCAACATGATTCATACGCTGACTTTCGGCGCACAAGATGCTACCGGTAATGTGCTGCCGGCAGGAAATCCTGTCACGTTGATTGTTGATACGCTACCTCCTGCAATGCCTATCGTTACCAGCGTTGATCCGAACGGTACGCTGGTTAGCGGTACAGCCGATGCTGGTAGTACCGTGATTATTCGCAGCGGTAGCACCATTCTCGGCCAGGGGGTGGCAGACGGTTCAGGTATCTTCTCTGTCACCATTTCACCAGCGCAGACGGCGGGTGAATCATTGAACGCGATCGCTCAGGATCCAGCGGGTAACCAAAGCGGAGAAACACCGTTTACCGCCTCAATATCCAGCGTTCCGCACCCGCCAACTCTTGAGATCGTGGATGACGTAGCCCCCGGCATGGGCGAAATCGGCAGCGGAAAAACCACCAACGACACTTTACCGCGGTTGCAAGGAACCG
>QFQP01000031.1 GCA_003243425.1 Archangium gephyra
TGGTTCAGACCAGACATGCCGGCCTCGACCGCCCCGATGGTCGTAATTTGCATCAACACCCGAACCCCTCCACGCCGCGTATCAGGGCAGAAGGTAGCGAAAATACGGGTGCACGCAAGAAAGACTGACAAACGACAATCGTGTAGCAGTCTGTATGTGTCGTACAAGGTAAGGGCAGCTCACCCAACGTCGGGGAGCTGCCCTCACATCATTTCAACCCGCTTTCTTCAGTGGCCGCCGAGGCTGGCGCCCGTGCTGGGGATCGCGCAGGCGACGGGCTCCTGAGAGGCGTTCACGTTGCTCTGGGTGTAGGTGGCGATGACCGAGGCCGGCGTGAAGGCGCCGATCTTCTGCACCGGAGGCCAGGTGACCTGACCCTGGTCGACGGCGCACTCCGCGGTGTCGTCACACTTGAACTTGTGGTTCGGGTCGATGACGCCGACGCGGCCGATGTGCGGGCAGTGCAGCTCGGGGTGCGTGGGGATCATGAAGTGGTGCTTGAACTTGCAGGTCACAGAATTGCCAGCCAGAGGGCGGTTCGGACCGCAGGCATCCGAGTACAAAGGCAGGCTGTTCATGTAATCCAGACACTCCTGCTCGCTCGCGTACTGGCGGGTGGCGGGGTTATTGGCGCAGAACATCGTGTGGTACTTGCAGATGTCCTTCACGCCCCAGCGGTCGCTGAGCTGCGCGGTCTGCACGAAGGTCTCGACCCAGTCGCGGAGGCCGGCGGTGGGCACCACGTCGAAGGTCTGCACCTTGGTTTCGCAGCCCTCGAAGACGATGCGCTGCTCCTGGTACTTGTCGGCGTAGGGCTGGGCACCGCGCAGGAACGAACCACCGAAGGTCGAACCCTGGCTCCAGACCTTGCCGTCAGCCGAGACATCCAGGCGGGCCGGCTTCGTGGGGTCGACCGCGGTGTCGTACAGCCAATACCCGTGGTTCAGACCGGCGAAGGCCAGACCGAGATATTCGGCGACGTCGGTGATGCCCGTATAGGTGCCGATGCCGTAGGGCACGGTGAACGCCACGTCAGGCTCGAACACCGTCGAGAGGCCACCTTCGAACTGCGGCGTGTTGAAGCAGGCGTTCTCGTTGGCCGCGCCCTGGAACAGCGCGCCGAAGGTGAAGATGGTGGTGAGGCGGGCGGCGTCGATCTCCATGTCGTTCTGCTGGCAGCCGTAGTCGTGGCGCTTGAGCGGCGCGCAGCTGCGCAGCGGGCGCGGCGTCACCGTCAGCCACTTGAGCGGCTGCACGAGACGGCAGATCGGCTCGAGCTGGTAGATCTGCTGACCGGCCGACCCGAGCACGAGGTCGACGGCCGGGTTGCACTCACACTTGTCCTTCGCCAACGCACGCACACCGTCGCAGCACGCCGCGAGGTTGGTGGGCAGCCCGAGCGGGCCACTTGTCTGCTGACAGGCAGCGATGCCGCCCAGGTCAGCAATACACTCATTCGTATTGGTTGGTTTGGCCTGAGGCTGCGGCCACCAGGCCATCGCCATCATGGGCGTCACCAGACATCCAACTGCCAGCATCCTCCCGAGCAGATTCTTTCGCATGCCGATACCCCTCTCACTGATGACCCACCGTGAGCCGCCCGGCGAAATCGCCCCGGGTCACTCGGGTCCATCGGTGCCGCCCAGCGCAAAGCGCCCCGGCAACACGAAGACTGCGACAGTCCCGCGGTAACGGCAATTTGGGTGTTTGTGTTGTTTGGGAGTTTTTTCGGCGTGAATGCGCGGGTTTACAGCTGATCAAACGACAGGAAGACACATGTCAGGGTCATGCCTACGATTGACAATCACCCAGCAGGTACGCAAATCCGACCCGGTGCTCAGTGACCCGGGTCAGGGAGCGGCTTTCCGGTCTCCACGAAGCTCTTCACGCTCGAGACGAAGACGAGCCAACCGTCTTTGTTGTGCGCGTAGCCGGGGTCGTCAGCATCGATTTCGTCGTGGGTCACGGTGAGCTGCGTGGCGAAGCCGTGGTCCTTCAGCTCGTAGGCGACGCGCGACTCGAAGACCTTCGGGCCCTTCTGCCAGAGCGGCCCCGCGCGGTGCTTCACCACGAAGCGCGAACCTTCTTCGTAGGCGAGCACCTCACCCAGCACGTGCACCGCTTCTCCTCCCTTGCCGTCGGGGCCCACGTATTCGTACGGAGCGCCGGGCTTGAACGTCGAGACGAGCCGGCTGCCGAAGTAGAGCGCGGCGACGCCTTCTGGCTTCGTGAGGGCGTCGAAGACGACCTGCGGCGTGGCGGCGATGTAGAGCGAGGCGGTGATGGTTTTCATGCCGGCACCGTAAGCGCCGGCCGCTCGTGAAGGCTTGAAGGAACGCGACATGGCGCGACTGAAGAGGGCACCTCCGCGCGGCATCGTGAAGACCGCAGCCGACTTCGCCTTTGCGCAACACCACGCGCGCTACGAGGTGGACGCGCCGTTGGACCGCAGCATCGAGCACTGGTGGTCGGTCGCGTGGAAGCTGCCGGCGGGCAAGCGCCACGCGGCGACCACGCTCGCGCACCCCTCGATTCACGTGGTGTGGGAAGGCGACGAGGTGCGCGTGGTGGGCGTGAAGAAGGGGCGCTTCACGCGCGTGCTCGAAGGCGAAGCGCGCGCGTTCGCCGCGAAGTTCAGGCCGGGCGCGTTCCGCGGGTTGCTCGGAAAATCAGTCTCGACGTTGACCGACCGCGTGGTTCCGTTCAGCGCGGTGGTGGGCGCTCGCAAGGCGCGCGCGTACCTCGACGCCATGCAGGCTTCGGGTGACGACGATGCCCGCGTGCGCTTCGCGACGAGGTTCTTCCTCGACGTGCTTCCGCCTCCGGCGCACGACGCCGAGTTGCTCGCCGCCCTGGTGCACGCGGCGACGGAGGACCGAACCCTCACGACTGTCGAGGCGCTGAGGGAACGCGCGGGCCTGCATCTGCGGGAGCTGCAGCGTTGGTTTCGCGACGCCGTCGGCATCTCTCCGAAGTGGATGATTCAGCGCTACCGTCTGCACGACGCGCTCCTGGAGCTCGAAGCGGGAAACCGGTCGCTGGCGCAGGTCGCAGCGGCGCTCGGCTACGCCGACCAGGCCCATTTCTCTCGCGACTTCAAGGCGTTGGTCGGCTTTCCACCGTCGCGGTACGCCGCTGGCTCTCGGCCGTGACCATGGTTACGTGTGAGCCATGGCAAACGGAACTCTGGAACTGACCGAGAAGAACTTCGAAGACACGCTCAAGAAGGGCGGCATTCTCATCATCGACTTCTGGGCCGCCTGGTGTGGCCCCTGTAAGGCGTTCGCGCCGACGTTCGAGGCGGCGGCCGGCAAGCACGAAGACATCACGTTCGCGAAGGTGAACACCGACGTCGAGAAGGGCCTCGCGCAGGCGTTCGAGATCCGCGGCATTCCCACGCTCGCCATCTTCCGTGACGGCATTCTGCTCGGGCAGAACTCGGGCGCGTTGCCTGCGGCGGCCTTCGAGCAGGTCATCGAGCAGGTGCGCGGCGTCGACATGAACAAGGTGAAGGCCGAAGTGGCGGCCGCGCAGGCGAAGCAGGAACAGCCCAGGGCCTGAAGGCGTTAGGGTCGTCCGCGATGCGAAAGCTCCTTGCTGCGTTCGTCTTCTGTCTCGCCTCGGCCGCGTGGGCCGACATGACGATGGTCTCGGAGGTCACCTCGTCGGGGCGGCCCTCGCGCACCGTGACGTTGTCGGTGAAGGGCCCGCTGGCGCTCTTCGAGTTCAACGATGGCGCGGTGACGCGCAGCATGCTGCGCGATGGCGCCGCGAAGAAGATGTACGCCATCAACCACGAGAAGAAGGAGCTGACCGTCATCACCGAGGAAGACAGCCGTGAGCTCGAGGCGCGGCAGGAGGCGTTCCGCACTCAGTTGAAGGCGCAGCTCGAGAAGCTGCCGCCCGAGCAGCGCGCGCGCATGGAGGCCACGATGCTTGGCCCGCAGACGACCGGCACCGCGAAGGCGCCGAACTTCACGTACGAAAAGAAGAAGACGCCCGCGCGCAAGGTCAACGGCTTCTCGTGTCAGGACCACGTGGTGAAGCGCGATGGCGTGGAAGACGGCGAAGGCTGCTTCGCGTCGTGGAAGGACATCGGCATGTCGGCCAATGACTTCAAGACGACGATGGAGAGCGCGATGCCGAACTCTTCGTCGCAGCAGATGCTGACGCAGGTGTTCGACGGGCAGGCGAGCGCGCCCGGGTTCCCGGTGTGGCGCAAGCGCACCGACAAACAGGGCAACTCGAGCGAGTCGACGGTGAAGTCGTTCTCGAAGAGCGCGCTGGGGCCCGAGAAGTTCGTGCTCCCGAAGGACTATGCGCAGAAGTCGATGGGCGAGGCGCTCAAGGCCCAGCCGGCGCCCCGGCAGCAGGCGCCGTCACCGGCTCCGGCGCCGGGCTCGAAGAAGAACTGAACTCACGACTCGAGCCGCCGCTTCGCTTCCCCGGCGGCGAGGGACAGCGGGGCTTGCGTCACGCACTGCAACCACCCGGCGCGGGCTTCATCGTGACGACCGAGCTCGGCCAGCAGCGTTCCCCAATTCAAGAGGCCCGAGCCGCCCTGCCAGCGCCACCGGTGTCTCGCGCCGGCTTCGTAGTGGGCGAGTGCGCGGGTCACGTCGCCCCGCGCACGGTGAAGCTCCGCCCCGTGGAACGCGAGGTTCCGTTCGGAAGCTGCGCGCACCACCGTCTGGTCGGCGTTGTGAAGGGCTGCTTCACAATCGTCGAGCGATTGTGATTCGCGATGAACGAAGGCCAGCGTGAGCCAGTATTCACATTGGTAGTCGTAGAGCTGCACGGCGTCGACGTTCTCGAGCAACGCACGCGCTTCACCGGCCCGGCCGAGCATCGTCAGGCTCCACGCCCTCGAGCAGCGCCGGCCGCCCTCCACGAGCGCGTGCTCCGACCTGAAGTCCAACAGCGCGAGTGCCTCGTCGTAGCGCCCAAGCTCCGAGAGGGGCTCGGCTGCGTTGACGCGGAGCAGCGCTTCGAGAAACGCGGTGGAAGCGTATTCGTGCAGCGCTGGCTTTTCCGCCACGGCTTTGGGCGTAGAGCCCGAGCGCCGTCGCGTACGGCACGAAGTCCCCGACCGAGAGCGTGGGCAACTGCTGGAGCAGCGCCTCGCCGTCGCCGTCGACGTTGAGTTGTTCTGCCGCGGACCTTTCGTGATTCAGCAACACCGGCAATCGATCGACCGAAGGTTGCCTCACGAAGACTGCTACCGCCGCCAGCGCCAACACCGCCCCGAAGACGACCGCCACCACGTCCATGGACGCGTACCGTACCGCGACTACGCTGCGCGCCCGCATGTCACTCGCGTTGCTTGCAGGCGCCGTGCTCGCCGTTCTCGCGCTCGGCTACCGCTTTTATGGAGGCTTCGTCGCCCGCCAGTACGCGCTCGACGACGCGACCCCCACGCCGGCCACCGTTCACGAAGACGGTGTCGACTTCGTGCCCACGCGGCCCTTCTATCTGCTGGGCCAGCACTTCTCGGCCATCGCCGCGGCCGGCCCCATCGCCGGTCCCATTCTCGCGGCGCAGCAGTTCGGTTGGCTCCCCGCGCTGTTGTGGATCTGTGTTGGCGTGGTGTTCATCGGCGCCGTTCACGACCTCTCGACGCTGGTGGCCAGCGTTCGTCACGACGCGAAGTCGATCGCCGAAGTGGTCAAGGTGCAGCTCGGGCCGCGCGCCGGCGTGGCGATGCTGGTCTTCATCTGGGTCGCGCTCGTGTACGTCATCGTCGCCTTCACCGACGTGACCGCGTCGACCTTCGTGCAGGGCGACCCCGAGCTCGAAGGGCTCACCTTCGACTTCCACCCGGGTGGTGCGGTCGCCGCCGCGTCGACGATGTACCTGCTGCTGGCCATCGTGCTCGGGCTGGTCGACAAGTTCCTCAAGCCGAAGCTGTGGCTCTCCACCGTCATCTTCGTGCCGGCGACGCTCGCGGTGGTCTGGCTCGGTACGAAGCTCTCGACGTTCATCAGCTTCGGCCCCGTCACCTGGGGCGTGTTGATTCTCGCGTACTGCTTCGTGGCCTCGCTCGCGCCGATGTGGCTGCTCCTGCAGCCGCGCGGCTACCTCGGCGGCTTCATCCTCTACCTCGCGCTCGCCGCGGGCATCATCGGCCTCTTCTTCGGCGGCTTCGAGGTGCATCTGCCGGCGTTCAAGGGCTTCTCCGTCGGCGGGGGCACGGGCACGCTCTTCCCCTTTCTCTTCGTCACCATCGCGTGCGGTGCGTGCAGCGGGTTTCACGGCCTCGTCTGCAGCGGCACCACCAGCAAGCAGATCGCCAGGGAGTCGCACTGCCACCCGGTGGGCTTCGGCGCCATGTTGCTCGAGGGCTTCGTGGCGGTCATCGCGCTGGCGACGGCGATGGTCATCTCCGGCAGCGAAATGACGGGCAAGGCGCCGGGCACCATCTACGGCATCGGGCTCGGGCGCTTCGTCGCGGTGGTGCTCGGTGAAAGACACCTCGCGGTCGCCACCACCTTCGGCGCGATGGCCTTCAGCACCTTCGTGTTCGACACGCTCGACGTGTCGACGCGGCTCGGGCGCTACATTCTCCAGGAGCTCTTCGGCTGGAAGTCGCGCGCTGGTGGGCTCATCGCCACCGCGCTCACCGCCGGCGCGCCGATGTCGTTCATCTTCATCGCCACGCCTGGCAGCTGGCGCAGCTTCTGGACGCTCTTCGGCACCTCGAACCAGTTGCTGGCGGCGCTGTCGTTGATGGGCGTGTCGGTGTGGCTGCAGCGCATGGGCAAGCGCTACTGGTACACGCTGGTGCCGACGGTGCTCGTCTCGCTCGTCACCGTCAGCTCGCTGGTGCTGCAGATCGCCGACGGCCTGCGCGGCGATGCCACTGCGGTGGTGCGCATCAACGCCATCGTCGCGTTCACGTTGCTGGCGCTGGCCGCGAACCTGTTGTGGCTCGGGGCGCGCGCCCTGGTCCGTGGCCGACAGGTGACACTCGGCTCCGCAGCGGCGTGACGTGCGCTCGCGTATGGTGCCCGCCGTGCGAAGGCTCTTCATCGCCAGCTGCGTGACGTGGTTCGCGGGTTGTCAGTGTGTGTCGGTGCCCGAGCGCGAGTACGCGTGCGAATCGTCGGCCGACTGTCTCACCGGCGAGGCGTGCGTTTCGCAGCGTTGTGTCGCACCCCGGGTCGACGGCGGTTTCGATGCGGGGCTCGACGCCGGTTCGGTGGACGCAGGCGGGGTCGACGCCGGTCACGACGCAGGGGGCTTCGATGCGGGCGCTGGCGACGCAGGCGCCGACGCGGGGTGGTCGATGTGCAACGCGTGGGCGTGCGTGACCGCTTCATGGCCCGAGCGCAGCGACGCGGGCACCGGCGCCGCGGTCGCGTTCGGCCCCATTCCGGCCGACCTCGACGGCGGTGAGTTCGGTTGGTTCGGTGGCGTGTTGTTGCCCGACGGTCGCGTGCTGGCGATTCCGAACTCCTCGACGCGGTTCCTCACGTTCGACCCACGCACCCTGGAGGTCGCACCGTTCGGCGCGCCGCTCGACGTGCCGGAGCCCCCCACCGGGCAACGATGGCCGCGCTCCTATGCGGGCGGCGTGCTGCACCCCAATGGGCTCGTGTACGTGTTCCCATACCAGGCCCGGGCGATCCTCGAAGTGAACCCGGCCGATGGTGGCTGGCGCGAGGTGGGGCGCAACCTGCTGCGCGCCGACGGTGGCGCTCCGCACTACGTCGGCGGCGTCGTCGACGCATACGGCACCGTGTGGAGCGCGTCGGAGTCGTCGGAAGAGTCGGTGTCCATCGTGCGCTACGACCCCCAGAGCCAGAGCTCGGCGCTCTTCGGCCCGTCGAACGTGAGCAAGCCGCGCTGGGGCGGCTGGTGGGGCATGGCGCGACTGCCCGACGACTCGCTCCTGGCCTTCCCCAAGGAGTACGGCAACGGTCCCAGCTACCTCTCGCCGTACATCCTCTCCATCAAGCCGGCGGCGGCGCTGGACGATGCGCAGTTCTCCGAGGTGGGCGGCTTCGATCTCGGCAAACCTGATGCCGGCTTCGCGGTGCAGGGCGGCTCGCTCACCTACGAAGGCGCGGTGTGCGCCACCCCCGCCGCGATGGACTCACGCTTCGTGTGCATCGTGAGCAACGGCTCGGGGACGACCGCCACGTTGCATGAGGGCCCGGTGAGCTATTGGGGCTTCAACGGCACGTTCTCCGACGGCCGCGTGTGGACCGCGCCCGACTCGGCCTCGCAGATGGTGAGCATCAACGGCAACGGTCAGGCGGCGGTGCGCTCCATCAACGCCACCAATCGCTACGGCTTCCTCGGCCTGGTGGCGACCCCGCAGGGCATGGTGCTCATTCCCGGTTCGCCGACACAGCGCGACTTCATGCTGGTGAGGCCCGGGGGGCTGCAGGGCAACGACACGCGGCCGATGCCGGTGTTGCTCTCGCCGTACTTCAACAAGCTCTGAAGATGACTGCCTCTCTCGTCACGCAGGCAGTGGCTGCCTGGCCGTCGCTGCGCACGCGGCGCGCCGAGTTCGAGCAGTGGTTGTCGAGCAGGGCTCCGGAAGACACCTGGAGCACGCTCAACCTCGAAGACCTCGGGCTCTCGTTTCTCGCCTTGTCGGGCGATGCGGCGGCGGTCGTCGAGGTGGAGCGTCGGCTTCAACGTGTGGGGCGCCCGACGGCGGCGCGACGAGGTGACGACGATTTCGTCGACGAAGTGCTGCAGCAGTCTCGACAGCGTCTGCTGGTCGGCGGCGCGCGCGCCAGGCTGCAGGCGTACCGGGGGCAGGGCGCGCTCGTTCAGTATCTCAAGGCGGTGGTCACGTCGGTGTCGGTCGACCTCGCGCGTAGCCGCAAGCCCGCCGAGACCAGTGATGGTGACGACGTGCTGCAGAAGCTGTCGGGCCCGGGTTCAGGCGCCGAATCGAAGTTGATGCACCTGTCGCATCGCGCGCACTTCACCAGGGCCTTCAAGGCGGCGCTGGCCACGTTGTCGGCCGAAGAGCGCACGTGGCTTCGCATGCGCTTCGTCGATGGGCTGTCGATTGATGCGGTGGGTACGGCCTTCGGCGTTCACCGCACGACGGCCATGCGCTGGCTCGAGAAGGCGCAGAACACGTTGCTCAAGGAAACGCGCCGTCAGTTGTCCGACGCGTTGGCGTTGCCGCCGCGCGAGCTGGACAGCCTGATGGCGAGCCTGCGGCCGTCGCTCGCCGAGAATCTGTCGCGCCTGTTGCCGCGCGTAACGGGGCCGAAGCCGCGGCGTTGAGCCGGCCGCCCGGGTCACACGCGCCAGCCCACCGCCACCGGACTCTCACGAGGCCCGCAGGTGCGCCGCTACAGATTGGAAACGGCGACGCCGCTTCTTCGCGGAACGCGCGTGGTCTCAGTAGTGAGTGCACCATGACCTTGTCTGACGACGACCGCTTCAACCTCGAGGTGCTCAAGCTGCTGCTGAACGTCGCGTGGGCCGACGGTGAAGTGGCGCCTCCGGAAGTGAACATGGTGCTGGGCCTCGGCCGCAGCTGGTCGGTGCCCGAGCCCGAGCTGCAGAAGCTCATCGAGCACAGCCGCACCTCGCGCCCGTCAGACCCCGACTTCGTGTTGCTGCGCACGCGCGCCGACGACGCGATGGAGGCAGCGCGCGCCCTGGTGCTCGCCGACGGGAAGGTCGCCCCCGAAGAGTCGGCGTTGCTCAAGAAGGTGCAGGCGGCGCTGGTCGCCTGAGCTACTCGGTGAGCAGCCAGACGAGGGCGCCGGTCGCCAGCGCACCGGCTGCGATGCCGGCAGCGAGCGCGACCGTGTAGTCGGTGTTGGCGGTGGCCGCGAGCTGGTTGGCCTGCGCGCGGGTGATGTTCGCCGCCTCAGGTTGATTCTCGAGCTCGCTGCGCGCGCCGGTGGCCAGGCCGAGGAACACGCCCGACGTGATGGCCCCGGCGAGCGCACCGCCACCCATGACGTAGGCGGGCACGCGGCTGCGCGGCGTGGGAGCGGTCGCCAGCAGGTTCACCCCGGCGTCGACGTTTTCGGGTACCAGCGCCGGGGCCTTCGCGAGCGGCACGTCGGTGGTGGGGACCGGCTCGGGTTCGTCGAGCGCGTCGAACAGCTGTCTGGCGAACGCACGCACCTGGGTCTTCTCGGCTTCGCCCATGCGACCGGTGGACACGAAGGTGAGCTGCCCAATCACCACGGCGTCGCGCACGCGAACGGCTTCGAGGTCGAGCGTGGTCTGCTTGCGGCCCGACGCGATGGTCAGCGACACGATGGCGGGCAGGCCCGCGGTGCGCGCCGCGTCGACCAGGCACTCCCGTTTGCCTTCACATTGCAGCGTGAGGCGGCGCACCGGGAGCCGCGAGGCGAGGAACTCCTGCTCGATGGCGTCGAGGTACACGGTGGCCGGCGTGCTCGACTTGCCGACCTGCGCCGACAAGGTGAGGCCCGTCGTCGGCGCGGCAGACAGCAGCGACAGCGTGAGGAGCGGGAGCAGCATCGTCAGAAAGCCGAAGCCCTCACATCCCACCGTACTTGTCGAGGACGTCCTGCAACTCGGCGGAGATCTCGCGCGGCGACTCGCCCTTCTTGAGGCGCGCTTCGAGGCGGTCGAGATCGAGATCCATCATGCGGCGCACGGCCTGGTTCGGCATCTTCTCGGCGGTGCTGCGCGCGTTGCCCAGCTTGCGTTGCACCGACGCGAGCGTCGGCCCGGTGGGCGCCCTGGGCACCTTCGGCTTCACGTCTTCCGTGGGCTTCACCACTTCGACCGGCAACGGCCCATCGGGCTTCGGGGGCTCGACCACCGGCGGGGTGACCTCCACCGGCGGCTTGGTCGGCACCACCACCTCTGGTTCGTCGACCGGCTCGGGCGGCGGCAACGGCGTGGGCTTGAACAGCTGCCAGGTGCCGAACGCGAGCAGCGACAAGGCACCGAGGCCGGCGCCGACCAGCAGCCCCGTGTTGCGGCCCGACGTCGGCGCCGGAGCGAGCGGTTCTCCACCGAGCTTCGGCTTCGAGCTCCTGCGCTGCGCCGCCGGAGGCCTGGCCACGACGCGCGTCGGTTCGGCGCTCTTCACGGGCCGTTGACCGATGGCCGTCGGCGCATCGCGCGCCACCGCACCGCGCTCGGGCACCGTGCGGAGCTCCTGGCGCGCGTGGGGTTTGAGCAACGCGTCGAGCTCGACCATCGGCCCGGGGGTCTTGACGGTCTCGCGGCCCTCCATGGTCTTGCGCAGCCGCTGCAGCTCGGCGCGCACCTCCATCGCCGATGCGGGGCGTTGATCAGGCCGCTTCGAGAGCAACCTGCTGATCAACTGCACGAGGGCCGGCGGCGTCTCGGGCGCGAGGCGCGAGAGGTCGGGCAGCGGGTCTTCGAGGTGCCGCATCATCAAATCGACGATGCTGTCGGCGTTGTACGGCTCTTCGCCGGTCAGCAGCAGCCACGCGACGACACCCATGGCGTAGAGGTCGGTGCGCGGCGTGATGGTCTGCCCACGAATCTGCTCGGGCGCCATGAACCCGGGGGTGCCCATCACCAGGTTCGGCGAGGTCGACGAGCTGGCGCCGAGCCGCTTGGCGAGACCGAAATCGAGCACCGTGATGTGCCACGAGTGGTCTGGCAGCGTGGTGACGAACAGGTTCGCCGGCTTCAGGTCGCGGTGAATCACGCCGGCAGAATGCGCGGCACCCAGCGCCGACATCGTCTGGTCGAGCACGATGACCACTTCACCCGGCGTCAGCCTGCCCTTCTCGGCGAGCAGCTCGTTGAGCGGCAGGCCGTCGAGCAGCTCCATGATGAAGTAGTGCTTGCCGTCGGGCAGCGAGCCGAAGCTGAAGATGTCGATGATGTTCGGGTGGCGAATCGCGTTCACCGCGCGCGCTTCTTCGAGCAACCGGTTCATCTGCTCCGGGTCTTCGGCCGCGTCGGGCAGCAGCACCTTGATGGCGACCTTCTTGCCGATGACCGGTTGTTCACCGCGGTACACCGCGCCCATGCCACCGCGCGAGAGCGCTTCGCTCACCAGGTACTCGCCGAGCATGCGACCGAGCAACGGGTCGGCCAGCCTGGTCGAACCACCGATGTCGCGATGGAGCTCCGAGAGCACTTCACGGCAGCGGCTGCAGCTGTCGAGGTGCTGCACGGCGGCCACGCGGTCATCCGGCTCCATGGTGTTCATCGAGAAGTCGATGAGCTCCGATTCTTCGAGGTGCGTTTCCCGCACTGCGAGCGGCGGCAGGGGGCCCGTGGAATCGGCGGCGCCGGGGAGCTTGCGTGCGTCGTCAGAGGACATCGAAGGGCACCAGAAAAGCACAGCTGCGGCGAAGCGCGACGATTCCGGCCGACGCGTGAAAGTGAGATTTCGTCAGTACCAATTGGTGCGCGTCACATCAGACGCCCAGTCGATGCGTGTCCACCGCTCGCCCGGCGAAATGGGGCGTGAAGGTGACGGTACCAGGCGGCCCGCTGCGTCGAGCGCGCCGCTTCGCGAGAAGAGCAGAACGAGTCGTTGCACGCGCGCCACCAGCACCGGCCAGCGCTGAGGCCGACCTTCGGGCCCCGGCGAGTCGAGCCCGAGAATCAACGCGCCGTTGGCTTCGCGCCTGTCGTGCACGCGCAGCGCGCACTGAACGAGCAACGGCAGCTGCCGCACCGACGGGCGGAGGTCGACCAGGCGAGGGTCCTTGAACTGCCGCTCCCACGCGGCCTCGAGGTGCGTGAGGCATTCACGGATCGCGTGGTGGCGGCGGGGCACCCGCAGCGTGGGTGCCGACTGGTTGCTGACGAGGCGCAGGTGCACGGCCAACCTCCGGAAAGAGCCCTGAAATCGAAGGCTCCGATGGAGGACGAGCGGAGGTGGCGGACCGTGCGGGCTTTCGTGAGACGTGCGAGGCGCGCGGCGGCAACCAGCGTCACTCGTCGCGCTGGCCGCCCGACACGGTGCCTTCGAGCAGCTCGTCGGCGAGGTCGATGATCAGCTGCTGCGCGACCTCCGCTTCGTGCGCCGAGACGCGCTTGAGCAGCTTCTTGACCGCGCCTTCGATGGAGAACTCGACGGGCGTGGCGGCCTTTTCTCCGGCTTTGGTCGCGGCGAACAGCGCGCGGCGACCGTCGGTCGAGTCACGCGTGCGCGCCACCAGGCCATGCCCCTCGAGGCGCTGCAACACGCCGGTCAGCGTCGACGGGTGCACGTGCAGCACCCGCGCGAGCTCGCCGGAGCTGATGTTCGGGAAGGTGCTGATGATGCGCAGCGCGAGGCGCTGAGGGCCGGTCAACCCGTTGCGCTTCGCCATCGCCTTGCTGCGCGCGTGCAGCGCGTGGTCGAGCGCCCAGATGCTGCGGAGGAAATCGAGGGGCTTTCCGAGTTGCGATTCGATGGTGGCTTGTGCGCGCGGCGCCATGCGGGGCCTTCTAGACACGAGCCCGTGGGGTCGAAAGCCTCAAGTGGCAGCAGGCGAAATGCCCCGGTTTGGTCGCATGGTAGTCGCGCTCGTCGATGGCCTGGCTCACGAGTGACGACAGTCGAATCGGGCTCGGCTGCATGCGGCTTCCGAGCGACGCGAGCGCGACGGTGCACGCGGCGTTGGAGGCGGGCGTGACCGTGTTCGACACCGCGCACGCGTACGGCGACAACGAGAAGAGGCTCGGCCGGTGGCTTTCAGAACATCCGCTCGGTGCGCGCGCGCGCGTGGTGACCAAGGGCGGGTTGATTCGCGTCGGCGAAGAATGGCGCAACGACGCGAGGGCGAAGGCGCTGGTCGCGCAGTGCACCGCGAGTCGTGAGGCGCTCGGTCGTGACATCGACCTCTACCTTCTGCACGCGGTGGACCCGCGGGTGTCGTTGACGACGTCGATGCGTGCCCTCGAGGCGCTTCGTCGCGACGGCGTGGTGCGCGCGATTGGCGTGTCGAACGTCACGCGGGCGCAGCTCGAAGAAGCCGCCGCGGTCGCGCAGGTGTCGGCGGTGCAATTGAGCCTCAGCGTGTTCGACGACGGCGCCGTGAAGAGCGGGGTGCTCGCGCGCGCGCGCTGGAGCTTGGCCTCACGGTGCAGTGCCACACGCCGCTCGGCGGCCAGAAGCGCGCGAAGCAGGTGAACGCCGACGAAGCGCTCGGCGCGTTGTTGGCGCTCGACGAGTTGGTGATGGTGTTGCCCGGCGCGCGCACGCCCGAGACGATTCGTGCGTCGGCGGCGGTGAAGCCGCAGCGTTCGACGAAGTGGTGGACGGCTTCGTGGTCGCGCGAGCGTGCGGTCGTCGCGCGTGAAGAGCCGGGCATCACCCTGTTGATGGGCGTTCAGGGCGCAGGCACGACGACCGAGGCGCTGCGCACTTCGCTCACCCGGCTCAATCGCGACGTCGAAGGCGGAACACTCAAGTCACTGCACGCGAGGCTCGAGGCGGCGTTGGCGCGCGGTGAACGTGGCTTCGTGCTCGACAACACCTACGTCACGCGCGCGCAGCGTCATGACGTGCTGCGACTGGGCGAGAAGTACGGCCAGGCGGTTCATGGCCGCTGGTTCGAAATCGAGCAGGCCGAGGCGCAGGTGAACATCGTCACCCGCGCGCTCGAGGTGCACGGCCGGCTGCTCGAGCCTGAAGAACATCGCCGCGGTCAGACGCCTGACTCGCTCGGCCCGACCGCGCACTTCCGCACCTGGAAGATGCTCGAGCGCCCCGAGGTCGACGAGGGCTTCACCACGCTCGAGACGGTGCGGTTCGACAGGCGCCCGTGGCCCGACGGTCGCGCTGCGTTGTTCGTGGGTGTCGACAAGCTCGACGCGATACCCGAGACCGACGCGTTGATCATCGTCGTCGGGTGGAAGGAGGGCGGGCTCCTCACGCCGCACGTCTCGTTCGTCTGCCCCCACCCCGCGGGCCCGCCGACGTGCTGGTGCCGGCCGCCGCTGCCCGGGCTGTTTCTCGCGGCCGCGCGTGCACACGGTGTCTCGCTCGCGAAGAGCCGCCTGCTGACGGACAACGGAGCGTTACGCGCTACTTCGGCGTCACCACGAAGTTGATGTCGACGCGCTTCTTCTTCGGGTCGACGGTCACCTGAGGTGTCGCGGTGTACGCGCCGCGCGCTTCGAGCTTCTCGACGTCGCGACGCACCGCCGAACGCGAGAACGTCTTGCCGGGCTTCGAGTCGAAACCCGCGAGGAGTTCCTTTTCGGAACCGAGCTTCTCGCCGCTGATCTTCATGGTGCCGAACGGGAACACGTCACCTTCGACGATGGTGAAGCGCACCGCCACCGCGCCGGTCGACGCGTCGCGCACCGTCGAAGCCTTCACGCTCGCGTTCACCATGCCCTGCTCGAGGTAGACGAACTGAATGGCCTGCTCGTCGTAGACGTTGGTGTTCACGTCCCACGGGGTGTTCAGCGCGGAGCGCAGCGCCTTCTTCAACTCCGCTTCCTTGATGCGCTTGTTGCCGTCGAACTCGATCGACTTCACCGTGTCCTGAGGGCCTTCGTCGATGACGAACTCCACGTTGGTCTTTCCGGCCACGTCGGTGGTCTTCGTTTCGACCGTCGCCAGCTGAAAGCCCTGTGCGTGGAGCGTGTCGACGAGGTCCTCCTTCACGCGCGCGAGCGCAATGGGGCTGGCCCACGCGGTCTTCATCGCCGCCTCTCGGGACGGGCCGACGTTCACCTTCCCGCCGGCGACGAACTTCACTTCGCCGACCGGCGGGTACTGCTTCACCGCGAAGGTGAGCACCGCGCCGTGCTGCCCGACCGGCGACGCGATGGCTTTGACCTCGCGCACGAAGCCGGTGGCCACGAACACGCGCAGCTCTTCGCTCAACCATTCGGGCGCGAGCTGTTGACCTTCACGGTTCTGCACCAGCTTCTGCAGGTCTGCTGCCTGTTGAGGCGCGGCGCCCAGCACGCACACCTTCTCGACGCGCGCGGTCCACAGCAGCTGCGCGTCGTCGGTGGTCGAAGGCTCGGTCGTCGGGCACTCCGCAGGCTTCGGCGGGGGGGCGGCGTTCGAGCCCGTGGTGGCGCAGGCCGAGAACACCAACGCGACGAGCAGCCGCTTCACTGCACCACCTCGATGACCGCGCGCTCACGCAGTTGATTGACGAACTTCGCGTGCTCGGCAGCGGCTTGATCAGGCGTGAGCTCGCCGAGCTTCCCTTCGAGCCGGGTGTACAGCCACCGTTGATCCATCAGCTGCATCGCGAGCATTCGCCGGTACGCGGCTTCGTTGATGCCGCGTTTGCGGACTTCAGCGAGCACGTCGTCGACGGAGATCTTGTTGCTCTCGGCGAGCAGCGTCAGCGCGCGGCTCACGTCGGCGGGGTCTGCTTCGATGCGCAGGCGGTGAAGAGCTGCGTGCGCGCTTCGACGGTGTCCGGCGCCGGGCGGGTCTGAATGCGCTCCTGGATTTCGGAGCGGAGAATCGGCTCACCGTCGACCAGCACCACCACGCGATCGAGCAGCACCGCCTGCGCAGAGGCGAGGCTCGAAGTCATCGACAGTATCGACAGCAGGGCACGGAGCATGTGCCGATGGTGTCATTGAGCGGCGACCAGCGCAGCCAACTCGTGCAGACGTTGCACGAGCTCCACGTGACCTTCGGTCTCGAGGCGCTCCACGTTCAGCAGCAGCGTGTCGTCGACCAGCAGCGACGCGATGCGCGCGATCTTCACGTCGACGGCGGTGAGCTCCGGGTACTGGGCGACGATGTCGGCGGTGGGAATGCCGGTGCTGCGCAGCACGGCCACCCGCGCCGGTAACGCGGTGGTCGGGGTCGTGAAGCGCAGCTCACCCGTTTCGGTACGCGTGAGCCGTTGCTCCATGGTTCTCCGCGCGAGCTCCGCGAGTTGGGCGAGGCGGTTCGTCATGCTTGCGACGTGCTTAAAGCGTCGTTGGGTTCATGCCAAGCGACGCGGTTCACGTCTTCGGCTCGAAGAGGTCGGCGAGGGCGCGGACCACGTCAGCGCTGCGTCGAGCAGGCGTGTTCGCATGCACGAGGTTCTTATGCCGACCGGTATGCGGACCGTTTCGCAAAAGATGGGGGTGAAGCCCGGCGCACGTGCGTACCTCAAGAACGCGCCGGACGAGGCGGTCGAGAGCCTCTGTCTGCCGGAGCTCGAGCGGCCGAAGCGGCTGACTGGCGCCTTCGACTACCTGCACCTGTTCGTGAAGAAGCAAGCGCAGTTCACGCGCGCGTTCCTGCAGTTGAAGAGGCACCTCGCGCCGGCGGAAGTCTGTGGGTGTCGTGGCCCAAAGGCGGGCAGCTCGGCACCGACCTCAACGTCAGGCGCGTCATCAAGCTCGGCTACGACTGCGGGCTCGTCGAGAGCGTGAACCTGAGCGTCGACGCCACGTGGACCGCGTTGAAGTTCACGCACCCGAAGCCGGGCAAGACGTACGCGAACAGCTACGGAACGCTACCGGGTGCTCGTCCAGTTCGTGCCTGAGACCCAGGCGTCGACCCACGCGCGCAGCGTCGTTCCTCCATCGCGCGACGAATACGGGGCGCTGATGCCGCCATCGCTCTGCACCACGCCGTAGCCCTGCAGCATCACGTGCTGTTGATCAGCCAACGTGAAGTACCGGGCGTTGCTCTTCGTGTCGTAGAGGTTCTCGAGCGCGGCGAGGTTCGTGCGGTAGGTGTCATACGGCGGTGCGGCCCAGCCCGCGGTCGTGCCCGGTGCGTAGAAGAACGGCGTGATGACGCTGTCGGGGTTCCACGCCAGCAGGGCGATGCGCGAATCGGGGTGCTGGTCGACCGTGTACTCGATGGTGCGCGGCAGCCCGGCGTCGCAATCGGTGCAGCCCTGCGGCAGTTGAATGTTCCACTCGTTGAACCACGCGGCCGTGTAGTTCGACGGCAGCATCGGCGCCGAGTCAGCCAGCAGGTGCACGTCGGCTTCGGGGAACGCGGCCTTCACGCGCCCGAGGTTCAGGCTCACGCCGTAGCCACCGCCGCTGACCCCGATGAACCAGATGCGCTGCACGTTCGGGTGCTGCGTACGCAGCCACGCGAAGTACGCGTCGAGGTTCCGGGCTCCGGCGAAGTGGTGCTGCCGCGCCACCAGCTGCGAGAACGCGTCGGCCTTCACCTGGTAGGTGCGCACCGCGTCGCCCGCGTGGAGGTCTCCCGTGCAGTACGGCACGAAGACCATGGTGGCGTCGTGCAGCGGGTTCTCGACCCGCCGTGAAAAGAGCAGCGACGACGCCACGGTCGCCAGCTCGGAGGGGAACGCCCCACCGCCATCAGCGGGGAACGGGTCGGTGTGCGAGACGAACGCCGCCAGCGGCTTGGTGCCACCCGCGTTGTCCCACAGGCACGGCGCGTTCGAGCCGTAGTTGCAGATGGGACCCCACTGCTGCAGCGAGGGCTGACACGTCCCCGTGTTCCAGCAGGCGCCGCCACCCTGGAGGTAGATGAGCAGCTCGTCGTGCGCGCCCGGCCGGTAGCCGATGCCTGCCTGCGCGCCCCGGGCACATCGACTTCCGGGAATGCCGATGAAGCGCCAGTCGGCGACGCCACCGTCTGCTTCGCTGCCGGCATCAGGCCGACCTGCGTCGAGGTCACCGGCATCGAGTTCACCACCGTCGAGCTCGCCGGCATCGCGGTCGCCGGCGTCGGGTGGGCCAGCATCGCGGCTGCCGGCGTCTCCGGGCGGCTGGGGCCCCACCGGAAGCCCGCCACACGCCGCGAAGCACAGCAGGGTGACCACGAGACCTGAGCGATTCATGGAGGTGCGCATTCTGAAGACAGACACCGCCCGTCGAAAGAACGGAAAGCCCGCAATTTCTGCGTGCGTCGCAATCACCGCACCGTGTCACACGGTGCCCGATTCGAGCGTGTTCTTTGCTAGTTGGAGCCCCCGAATGAATCCCATTCTCGTCTCGGTTTTCCTGTTCTGCGGCCTCGCCTTCTTCGCCGTGACGATGGTGGGGCGACTGCGAAGCATGAAGTTGTTGTCGCCCGAACCCGGCAACCGCCTCGACCGCCGCGGCGAGCGTCTGATGGCGCTGCTCAAGTTCGGCTTCGGCCAGAAGCGCATGGTCGACCGCGAAGAGTTCGTGCCCGGCCTGATGCACGTGGCCATCTTCGCGGCGTTCCTCGCCGTGCAGGCGCGCACCATCATGCTCTTCGTGATGGCGTACTCGACGAGCGCCATGGAGGTGCTGACCGATTTCAGCGCTCCGTTCTGGCACGACCTGGGCGCGCTGGCGGCCCTCTACAAGGGCTACCTCTTCGCGAAGGACATCATCGCGGGCCTCTCGGTCTTCGCCATCGCGTACTTCTTCTTCTTCCGCGTGGTGGTGAAGCCCAAGCGCCTGACGGTGTCGGGTGAAGCGCTGCTGATCCTGGGCTTCATCATGGGTCTGATGATCACCGAGTTCATCTTCGGCGCCTCGCACTTCCGCGCGCAGGGCATCACCTGGTCACCGTACGAGCCGGTCACCTCGGCCATGGGCTGGGCGCTCAAGGGGCTCGACTCGCACACGCTGCACGGCCTCGGCGTGCTGTGCTTCTGGACGCACCTGGCGATCGTCGTCGTGTTCCTCAACTTCCTGCCGTACGGGAAGCACTTCCACGTCATCGTCGGTCTGCCCAACGTCTTCCTGAAGAAGCTGGCGCCCGTCGACCGCCCCACGATTTCTTCGAGCGCGAAGCTGCCGTCACCGAACCTCGAAAAAGAGGAGTTCGGCGCCAAGGTCATCACCCAGCTCACCTGGAAGCAGGCGCTCGACGTCAACAGCTGCACCGAGTGTGGCCGCTGCCAGACGCACTGCCCCACGTACATCACCGGCAAGCCGCTCACGCACAAGGGCGTCAACCAGAGCATCAAGCACTTCCTCTGGGACCACGAGACCGAGCTGCCCAGCGCGAAGAAGACCGAAGACGGCCGCTTCGTGTGGAACGACATCGGTGGCAACGAGGTCGAGATGCCGCCGCTCGTCGCCGCTGAAGGTGGCGTGCTCAAGCCCGAGACCGTGTGGGCCTGCACCACCTGCGGCTGGTGCGAGACCGCGTGCCCGGTGTTCATCGAGAACGTGCCGCGCCTCATCGACATGCGCCGCTACAAGGTGCAGGTCGAAGCCGATTTCCCCCAGGAAATGCAGCGCGTGTTCGAAGGCGTCGAGCGTCAGGGCAACCCCTGGGGCATCGGCCAGGACAAGCGCGACGAGTGGGAAGGCGACATTCCGCTGCCCAAGTGGGGCGACGGCGGCGAGTACGAAATCCTCTTCTACGTGGGCTGCGCCGGTTCGTACGACGACCGCATGAAGAAGGTCTCGCGCGCGGTGGCGAAGATCCTCACCGAGGCGGGCGTGAAGTTCGCGACGCTCGGTAAAGAAGAGACCTGCAACGGTGAGTTGGCCCGCCGCGGCGGCAACGAGTACCTGTACCAGACGATGGCGAAGATGAACGTCGAGTCGTGGAACTCGAAGGGCATCAAGTCGATCGTCACGCAGTGCCCGCACTGCTTCAACACCATCAAGAACGAGTACCCGGAGTTCGGCGGTAACTACAAAGTCATCTCGCACACCGAGCTCATCAACGAGCTGCTGCGGAACAAGCGCATCAAGTTGAGCAAGGTGATGAACGAGAAGCTGACGTTCCACGACCCCTGCTACCTCGGCCGTCACAACGGCGTGTACGAAGCGCCGCGCGAAGTGCTCAAGGCCATTCCCGGCCTGCAGGTCGTCGAGATGCAGCGCAGCAAGCGGGAGTCGTTCTGCTGCGGCGCCGGCGGTGCCCGCATGTGGATGGAGGAGCACGAGGGCACGCGCATCAACCACAACCGCGCGAACGAAGTGGCGCTCACCATGGCGCACGCCGCCGACCCTTCGGTGCCGTTCCCCAGCGCCACCGACCACAAGCACCCGGGTCAGGTCGGTCAGTACACGGGCCAGGCGCCGGACAGCACGGTCGCGGTGGCGTGCCCGTTCTGCCACACCATGATTCGTGACGGCCTGGCCGACACGCAGCGCGAGAACATCAAGGTTCGCGACGTGGCCGAGCTGGTGGCCGAGTCGCTCGAGACGAAGGCGCCTCCGCAGGCCTGAAGAAGAAAGAACATGAACGCCCTCACGCTGAAGGTCGGTGACGAAGCGCCACCGTTCGAGGCTCACGACTGCGACGGCAAGGCGCTGTCGCTGCAGGAATTCCGCGGGAAGAAGAAGGTGGTGCTGTTCTTCTTTCCGCGCGCGTTCACGGTGCGGTGCGAAGAAGAGGTGCGGAACTTCCGCGACCACTACGAGCGCATCGTGAAGGCCGGCGGTGAGCTGGTGGGCGTGTCGACCGACCGGTCGGAACGTCAGTGCGAGTTCAAGGCCGCCGAGAACCTGCAGTTCCGCCTCATCGGCGACGACGCGCACGTGCTCTCGAAGCTGTACGGCGTGGAGTGGATCGAAATGAAGGCCAGCCGCCGCGTCACCTTCGTCATCGACGAGGCGGGGAAGATCATCGAGCTGGTCGATCAGGAGTACGCCGTCGAGCAGCACCTCAACGGCGTGTTGAACGCGCTCCGCGCGTGAACTGTCACGGGGGGAACCACATGAAGCTGCTGCTCGTCGTCGTCGCCCTGCTGTCGACCGCCGCGCACGCCTTCTGCGGCTTCTACGTTTCTTCCGCCGGCGCCGAGATGTTCAACGACGCCTCGATGGTGGTGCTGATGCGCGACGGCACGCGCACCGTGCTGTCGATGCAGAACAACTACCGCGGCCCCCCTTCGGACTTCGCGTTGGTGATTCCGGTGCCGGTCATCTTGAAGAAGGAGAACGTGAAGACGCTCGCGCGCGACGTGTTCACGCGCATCGACACCATCGCCTCGCCGCGCCTCGTCGAAGACTTCGAGCAGGGCGCGTGCCCGCCCATGGCCGTGCCCGCACCGGTGCAGCACTCGGCGCGTGGTGGCGGCCGGAATCTGCCCAAAGACCTCGGCGTGAAGGTCGAAGCGAAGTTCGAAGTGGGTGAGTACGAGATCGTCGTGTTGTCGGCCAAAGACGCGCTCGGCCTCGACATCTGGCTCAAGGAGAACAAGTACAAGATTCCCGCGAACGCCGAGCCGCTGCTCCAGCCCTACGTGCAGAACGGCTGGAAGTTCTTCGTGGCGCGCGTGAACGTGAAGAAGGTGACCTTCGTCGACGGGCAGGCGGTGCTCTCGCCGCTGCGCTTCTTCTACGACGCCGAGAAGTTCGAGCTGCCGGTGCGGCTGGGCCTGGTGAACAGCTCGGGCACGCAAGACCTCATCGTGCACATCATCGGCAAGACGCGCTTCGAGGTGGCCAACCGCAAGAACGTGCTGGTGCCCACCAACGTGCAGCTGACGACCGAAGCCGAACCCGTGTTCGGCGGCTTCTACGCAGCGCTGCTGGCGCGCACGTTCGACAAGAACGCAGGCGCGGCGGTCACCGAGTTCGCGTGGGAAGGCGCGCTGCCGCCTCCGAAGGTCGAGGTCGGTGGCGGCATCTATGGCGTGACGTGTGACCCGTGCCCGCCGCCCAGCCCCGTCGACGACGCACTCACCCGGACGCTGGGCGCCGATTCGATTCCCGGCCTCAAGACCGACGAAGACATCGCGAAGTTCGCGAAGCGCGCGACGTTGACCCGCCTTCACCTCCGCTACACGAAGGACTCGCTCACCGACGACCTCGTGTTCGCCGCCGCCGACCCGGTCGCGGGCGGCGTGCCGGAAGTCGCGAAGGCAGGCCCGGCGAAGACCAACCGCTTCCAGGGCCGCTACATCGTCAAGAAGCCCTTCGACGTGACCATGTGTTACCGCGGCTTCGGTGCGTCGCAGGGCGCCTACACGCCGGCGTCGAGCGGCCTCGCGGGCACCGGTGGGGTGCAGGCGAAGGCGACGAAGTTGCCGGCCGCGTTCGAAACGTACCTGCGCTCCGACATCGCAGAGCTCGGCGTGCAGGCGGCGAAGGTCACGAAGCCGAAGTGACCTTCGCGGCGTCGAGCACCTCGCGCACCCGCCGGGCCAGCACGTCGGGGGTGAAGGGCTTGGCCATGAACGCCACGCCGCTGTCGAGCACGCCGTGGTGGGTGATGGTGTTCTCGGTGTAGCCCGACGTGTAGAGCACGCGCATGTCGGCGCGTGACTGGCGCAGCCGCTCCGACACCTGACGGCCGCTCATCATCGGCATCACCACGTCGGTCACCAGCAGGTGAATGGTGGCGTTGAACTGCTCGCTCACCATCAACGCCTCGCCGCCGTTCTGCGCTTCGAGCACCGTGTAGCCGAGCCGGCGCAGCGACGAGCACAGCACCTCGCGCACCTGGGCTTCGTCTTCGACGACCAGCAGTGTCTCGGTGCCGCGCAGCGTCGGCAGCGGCGTCTTTCGCGCGGCGAGCGGCCGGGCGCCGTTGCGTTGCACGCAGGGGAAGAGCACGCGGAAGCTCGTGCCGTTCCCGGGCTCGCTGTACAGCCAGATGTGGCCGCGGCTCTGCTGCACGATGCCGTACACGCTGGCGAGCCCGAGCCCGGTGCCCTGGCCGAGCGCTTTGGTGGTGAAGAACGGCTCGAAGATGCGGGCCTGCGTCTCGCGCGTCATGCCCACGCCGGTGTCGGTGACGGTGAGCATGCCGTAGCTGCCGATGCACGAGCCGGGGTGCGCCGCCACGTAGGCTTCGTCGGCCTCGACCTGCGAGAGCTCGATGGTGAGCTTGCCGCCCTGCGGCATGGCGTCGCGCGCGTTGACCACCAGGTTCACCACCACCTGCTCGAACTGCCCCTTGTCGACCAGCACGTGACATGGCTCGTTGGTGCGCAGCACGGTGAGCTGAATGTCTTCGCGCAGCAGCCGCGCGAGCAGCTTGCGCAGGTCCTGCATGGCCGCGTCGAGGTCGACCTCTTCGGGCTGCAGCAGCTGCTTGCGGCCGAACGCGAGCAGCTGGCGCGTGAGCTGCGCGCCGCGGTGGGCCGCGCTCCGGATCTCTTCGATGTCATCGCGGTTGGCCTGGTCCTGCGGCCGCTCTTCGAGCATCAGGCTCGAGTAGCTGAGGATGACGGTGAGCAGGTTGTTGAAGTCGTGCGCCACGCCGCCGGCCAGCGTGCCCACCGCTTCGAGCTTCTGGCTCTGGTGCAGTTGCTGCTCGAGGCGCTGCTGGCGGGCCTCGGCTTCCTTCTGCGCCGTCTCGTCCTGCACCGAGCCGTGCACCTCGCGCACCGCGCCACGCTCGTCGCGCTCGGCCACGCCGATGACCCGCAGGCGTCGCGCATTGCCGCGCGCGGTCACGGCCTTCACGTGGAGGTCGAAGGGCGTGCCGTCGCTCGTACACCGGTCCATCGCCGCCCTGATGAGCACCCGTGACTCGTCTTCGTAGTAGCTGCGGAGCTGGTCGGCGGTGGGGGCGCTGTCCTTCGGCACTTCGAGTACGTCGAGGAGCTCATCGGTCCAGCGGTATTCGTTCGTGGCGATGACGTAGCGCCAGCCGCCGAGCAGCGCGGTGCGACCGGCGATGGCGAGCAGCGCGCGGTTCTCCTGCACGGCGGTCTGTTCGCGCTCCAGCGTGTCGAGCACCTTGCCCACGGCGAGCACGAGCGCGACGTTGATGAACGCGAAGTTGGCCACCACCACGGCCCAGCTGGCGCGCGCTTCGGCGAAGCCTCCGGCCTTCATCTGAATGCCGCCGCCGGTGAGCGCGAAGGCCACCGCGATGGTGACGATGTTGAGCGTGGTGGTGGCGATGCGCCAGCGAGGGCCGAGCAGCAGCGTGGTGAAGACCGAGGCGCCCAGCAGGTAGATCTGACTGACGGGGCCCACGGTGAACAGCAGGCCCACGCCTACGCCGTAGAAGATGAAGCACGTCGCCGCGGCGCGAAGCACCATCGGCAGCCGGTCGAACCACCAGAGCGCGAGCACGCCTGCGATGGCCACGGTGTCGACGATGAAGATGGCCATCATGTCGTTGCTGAACGCCAGCCAGGCGCTCGGCACGTAGACGATGGCTCCCAGACCCGCAGTCACGCTGAGCACGACGCGCAACAGGTTGCGCCGCCAGGCGGTGTCGAACCGCGATGTCGCAGATGTCATCTCGCCCCCACAGAGATGACTAACCGACCACGCTTCGGCGCGCCCAGTCCTTGACGCGCGTCGAGGTGTTACCGGTACGAGGCGAGCCTCGCGCACATGGCGATGCTGCGCCTCAGTGGCGATACGAATCGACGGCGGTCATCAGCCTCGGCCACCACTCCGGGAACGACGAGATCGCCGCGCCCAGCAGCGCACCGAACATGATGGCCAGGCCCCACCGCGGCTTGCGCACCGTCGCCAGCTCTGCCGGCGAGAGCTGCGAGAGCGCGGTGAGTTCGGTTTGACTCAGGCGAGCCAACGCCTCGGTCTCGGTGATCTTCTTCCGGCTGCGCAGGAAGTTCACCAGCACCGCCGACGGCGAGCGCTCCAACCGCGTGAGCAGGCTCTCGAACGCCCGCCGCAGCGCCGACGCGTCGACGAAGCGGTCCTTCGCGTCGCGCGACATGGCCTGCTCGATCACCTTCACCAGGTGCTTCGGCGCGCCCTTCGCGGCCTTCGACAGCGGCTCATGCTGGCCGGTGGTCACCTTGGCGAACACCTCGGCGGGGTTCGCGCCGGTGAACGGCCGCTTTCCCGCCAGCGCTTCGTAGAGCATCACGCCCAGCGAATAGATGTCGCTGCGCGCGTCGACGAGGCCACCCATCACCTGCTCGGGCGACATGTACGACGGCGTACCCACCGCCATGCCCGTGCGCGTGAGCCGGTCCAGGTCTTCCTGCTGGGCGATGCCGAAATCCATCAGCTTCACTTCGCCCCACGAGTTGATCATCACGTTGCCGGGCTTGAGGTCGCGATGCACCACGCGGTGAAAGTGCGCGTGCTCGAGCGCCGAGGCCAGCTGCAGCCCGATGATGCACACCGCGTCGGGAGGCAGCGGCGCTTCCTTGATCAGCTCCGACAACGTGGGCCCGTCGACGAGCTCCATCACCATGTAGAAGCCGTCGTTCTTCTCGACGAGGTCGAACAGGGTGACGATGTGCTGATGCCGGAAGCCGGCGAGCGCCATCGACTCGCGCTTGAACCGTGACAGCGCTTCTTTGTTCTTCGCGGCGTCGGGCGTCAGCTCCTTGATGGCCACCTCGCGCTGCAGGCCTTCGTGCACCGCCCGGTACACCTGCGCCATGCCGCCTTTTCCGAGTGGTCCCAGAATCCGACAGTCGCCCACTTTACGGATCGCCATGGCGCGCGAACGGTACCTGTTTCAGCGCTCGAAGCGGACTTCGACAGCGAGGCGCTCGGTGGCACCTTCACGCACCTCGTGACGCGCGGGCTGCGCACCGGGCGCGGTCCACGGCTCGACGCACACGAAGGGCTTGTCGGGCAGCGTCCACACCACCAGCGTCTGGAACTGTGGGGTCCACGACAGGTGCACCTTCGAGCCGTCACCCCGATGCAGCGTGGTCGCGCCGAGCTCGAAGGGCGTGAAGTGCTCGTCGATTTCTCCGCGCGCGAAGCTGGAGTGCTGCACCCCGTCGACGCGCACGTTCGTTTTGTCGAACACGCGGAAGTACGGGTGAATGCCGAAGTGCAGCGGCATCGCCCCGCGCAACGAAGTGAAGGCCCACTCGAGCATCAGGCGGCCGTCGAACAGGCTCACCGCGAACGTCGCGTGAAATTCGTGAGGCCAGCCCGCGAGCGTCTCGGGCGACGACTTCAACTCGCACTCGAGGCGCGCGGTGTCGTCGTCACCGACCGCCGACGTCACCGACCACGGCAGGCGGCGCGCGAAGCCGTGTTGCGGCAGCGAGCTCCCCGGCGGGGTCTTGCCCGCGAACGGGAAGAGCAGCGGCACGCCGCCGCGCACGTTCTTCGTCACGTCGCTGAACGTCGCCTCGTCGAGAGACAGCACCTCTTCGCCGTCGCTGACGAACGAGGTGACGAGCCCGCCGCGCGAGGGCGCGATGTCCACCGAGCTGCTGCTCTGCGTGAGCCGCCACCGGGGAATCGGGCCGTCGATGCGTTGAATGGAAGCCATGCCCGTTCTTCCTGCGCGCGGGCCGGGAAGTCGAGCCGCACGTCAGAGCGTGACGAAGCTGGTGACGCGCTGGCCGGGCACCAGCGGCGGCGTGCCTTCGAGCTCGAGCACCGTCTCCAGCACCTTGGTGTCGTTCTTCTCGATGGGGTCGTCGGTGCGCACGTTCTTGCGGCCGAAGCGGCGACCCACCTCCACCACCTTGCCGCTGAAGCGCCGCTCTCCGAACGCGTCTGCGGTGACGTACGCGCTGGCGCCCACCTTCAGCCGCGCCACGTCGCGCTCGTCCACGTCCATGCGCACGCGCAGCTTCGAGGTGTCGCCCATCACCACCAGGGCGCCGGAGCTCTGGGCGCTGTAGAGCTCGCCGGGCCGCACCCGCACCTGCAGCACCTCACCGTCGGCCGGGGCGCGCACCGCGAGGCGCTCGAGCTGGGCGCGCGCCTGCGCCGCCCTCGCTTCGGCGGCCTGCGTGCGCGCGCGCTGAAAGGCGACCTCTTCGACGCGCGACCCGCTCTCGGCGGCGCGGAAGCGCGCGTTGCTGGCCCGTGCCGTGGCGTCGTCGGTCTGCGCCTGCCTTCGCGCCCGCTCGAGTTCGTCGGGCGTCGCCGCGCCGGTCTTCGCCAGCTGCTCGGTGCGCGCCAGCACGCCGGCGCTCAAGTCGGCGCGCGCCTTCGCGGCCTGGGCCTCGGCGTTCGCGGCGTCGCGGTCTTCCACGCGGGAGCCGCGCAGCACGCGGTTGAGCTGCGCGCGCTCACCGGCCAGCTCGGCCTCGGCCGACAGCAGGGCGGCCTGTTCGACGGTGTCGTCCAGCTGCACCAGCAGGTCTCCCTTCTTCACGTGCTGACCTTCTTCGACCAGCACCTGGCGCACCACCGCCGAGACCTGCGCGGCCACGTTGGTCTCGCGGTCGGCGGGCTCGACGATGCCGTTCCCGCCGATGATGGAGGCCGACACCACGGGCAGCGCGTCGCGCGTGTCGGTGCCGCCCAGGCGTGACTTCGCGTCGCGCTCGGCCTTCTTCACGTCGGCGCCGACGGGCTCGGTGACGGGGCTGGCCACGGCGTTGCGGACGATCTGCCCGCCGCAGGTCGCCACCATCAACAGGAACACCGCGAGTTGAACGCGACTCTTCGTGTGCGTGGACATCAGTGCTTCTCCTGGGAAGTCAGCACGCCGTCCTCGATGTGCACCGTGCGGTCGGCGTAGTGGAAGATGCGGTTGTCGTGGGTGACGACCACCACCGTGTGGCCGCGCTCCGACGAGAGCTGCTTGAGCAATTGCGTCACCTGCTGGCCGGTCTCGGCGTCGAGCGCGGCGGTGGGCTCGTCGGCCAGAATCAGCGGCGGGCGGCCGGCCACCGCGCGCGCCACCGCCACGCGCTGCCGCTGCCCACCCGACAGCTCTTCGGGGCCGCGGGTCAGCTTGTCACCCAGGCCCACCGCGCCGAGCACCTCGCGCGCCTCGGCGAGCGCCGCCTTGCGCGTGTAGCCGCGCAGCTCGAGCGGGAAGGCCACGTTGTCTTCCACGCTGAGCGCCGGCAGCAGGTTGTGCCCCTGAAAGATGAAGCCGATGTACGAGAGCCGCAGGTCGGGCAGCTCGGCCTCACGGCGGCGGTGCACGGGTTCTCCGAACAGGTACGCCTCGCCGGCGGTGGGCGTGAGCACGCACCCCAGAATCGACAACAGCGTCGTCTTGCCGCTGCCTGACGGGCCCACCAGCATCATGAACTCGCCGCGGGGAATGGTGAGGTCGATGCCCTTGAGCGCGCGGAAGGCGAGCGCTCCTTCGCCGTAGGTCTTGGTGATGCCGCGCAGCTGCACGGCCGCCTGGTCGCTCATCGGAACACCATCGCCGGTTCGAGTTGACGCAGCCGCAGCAGCGCGAGCACCGACGCGAAGACGCACACGCCGGCCATGAGCGCCACCGTGATGCCCACCGCCGCGCCGGGGAGAATCGGCGTCAGCGACGCGTTGCGAATGCCCTGCACCATGGCGCCCATCACCCCCAGGCCGATGACGCTGCCCACCACGCCGTAGACGACGGCCTGAACGAAGAGCAGCCGCGCGAGGTCACCCATCGACGCGCCGATGGCCTTGAGCGTGCCGAACTGCCGCATGTTGTCGACCACGCTGCTGAACATGGACAGCGCCACGGTGATGAGGCCGACCAGCAGGCCCATCAACGTCGAGGTGCCGAAGCTGAAGCCGATCTGCGTGCCGGTGAGGATGTACTTGAGCGTGGCCGCCTGAAATTCGTCGCGCGTCATCACCAGCGTGTCGGGCATCGACGCCTGCAGCCGCGCGCGCACCTCGGTGGCGGTGACGCCGGGCCGCACACCCACCAGCACGAAGGTGTGCTTGTCCGCCGGAGCGCGCACGATTTCGCGCGCCAGCGTGTCTTCGGCGAAGGCGTACGCCGGCGCGAACGGCAGCAGCCCCCAGGTGAAGCCCACCACCTGCACCTTGTGGCCCGACAGCTCGCGCACCGAACCCTGGTTGAGGCCGCCGAACTTCTCGCGCTCGGCGTCTTCGAAGATGACGGCGTTGGGTTGCAGCAACGCCTCGCGCGAGCCGGCCACCAGGTTCCACGGCCCACCGGCGAAGCGCGGCGCGCGGGTGCCCACCAGCGACACCGGCTCGCTGCCGCCGTTGGGCAGCTTGAGCGCCGCGGCCTGCAGCAGCAGCGGCTCGGCCCAGGCCACGTCTTCGGTGGCGCGGGCGCGGTTGAGGTGTTCGTCGGTCAGCGGTGTGCCGGCCTGAAACTGGCGCGTGCCGGGCGGGGCGATCCACACGTCGACCTGCGCGTTCTCCACGAACATGCGGTTCTTGAAGAGCAGCGCCAGGAAGGTGCCGACCTGGAAGTTGCCCAGCACCACCGCGAAGACCACGCCGAAGAGCGTGCCGGCCAGCTTGAGCCGGTCGTGGAACATCATGCGAATGCCGATGGAGCCCATGGTTCTCCAGCGCGCGAAGAAGCCGGCGCGCCCCCGGATGGCGGCAGCCGGCGTCATCGCGCCACCTCGGCGGCGAGCGGGTTCCCGGCCGACAGCGTCAGCTGCGCGCGCGCGGTCGCGGCCTCGGCGTCGGCTTCCACCTCCGAGACCTCGGCGGCGAAGAGGTCGCGCTCGGCCTGAATGAGGTCGAACTGCGTGGCCACGCCGGCCGCCGAGCGCTCCCGCGCGAGGTCGGCGGCGCGCCGCGCGGCAGCCACCTGCGAGCGCGCCGAGCTGACCTTCTTCACCGCCGCCCGCAGGTTGAAGAAGTCGGAGTGCAGCTGGTCTTCAGCCGCGCGCCGCGCGCGGTCGGCGGCGATGCGCGCCAGCTCGCCGTTGGCCCGCTGCACGCGCCAGGCGTTGACGCCCACCAGGTCGAGGCGCCAGTTGAACGTCACGCCGCCGCTGGCCTGCGCGGGCGCGTTCTGAAAGCCCGAGGCGTTGGTGAAGCGCTGGGTGAACTGGGCGTTGATGGCCGGCACCAGCGCCAGCGACGACGCCAGGTCGGTGCGCTCCGCAGCGCGGGCCTCGAGCGTCGCTGCCTCCACCGAAGGCAACGTGGTCAGCCCGCGCTCCAGCTCGGCGAGCTCCGGCAGCGACACCGCTTCGCGTACCGGCGTGCCCGGCTCCGAAGGCGCGAGGCCGGTGAGCGTCTCCAGCTGGCGGGCGTTGTTCGACAGCGACGCCTCGGCGGCGGCGAGCAGCTGCAGGTTGCGCTCGACCTCGGCCCGGGCGCGCGCGAGCTCGAGCTCGTTGCCCACGCCCGCGTCGGCCCGCGCGTCACGCAGCGCGACCTGGGCCCGGGCTGCGTCGACCGAGCGCTGCGCCGAGGCGAGCACTTCGAGCCCCGCAGCCCACGCGTAGTAGGCCGCCACCACCTGTCGCTGTACCTGCAGGCGCGTCGACGCGGTGCGCCGTGCTGCAGCCTCCGCGCTCGCGCCGCCGGCCGCGACCTGCGCCCACCTGGCGGCGTCGATGAGCGGCACCTCGGCCTTGAGGGTGGCGTCGAGCTGGTTCTTCGCCACGATGGTGATGTTCCGGGTCGTGCCGTCGGGCTGCGGCAGCGGCACCACGGCGTCGTACTGGTTGTGGGTCCACCCGCCGTTGGCGCTCAGCGCGGGCAGCAGCGCCCCCCAGGCCTGACCGAAGCTCGCCTGCGCCCGCTGCGCCTCGGCTGCGCTCTGGCGTGCGTCGAAGTTGCCGGTGGTCGACGCCTCGAGGAACGCGGTGAGCGGCTGCGCGAGCGCCGCGCTGCTCAGCACCATGGTGGTCATCAATTTTCGTAGCACGATTGAGCCTTCTTATTGTCGTCGCACTGCTTTGTTTCAACCCGACGTTTCAACAAATGTTGATTTCATAGTTTGTGGTCGCTATTTAATTTTCATGGCGCGAACGCGGGGCAGTCGAAACGCCGACTATGAGGCGCAGCGCCTCGAGCTGGCGCGCAAGGCGACCCTGGCGTTGCAGCAGGACGGTGGGGTCAACGCGTCGATGCGGGAGATCGCCGAGTTTGCTGGCGCCTCGGTCACCACGCTGCGGCACTACTTCACCGACCGGGAAGGGCTGCTGAAGGCGGTGATGGAGTGCCTGCGCGCCGACGCGGCGCCGTTCCTGGCGATGGCGGCCCAGCCGTTACCGGGCGACGTGCGCGCGTCGCTGTTGCACTTCCTGGGCGGGGTGCACGTGGCGTGGTTCAAACACGGCGTGGGCAAGATGTACGCGTCGACGCTGGCGGTGGGCCTCGGCAGTCGCCCGGTCGGCCCCAGCTTCGTCAACCACGTGCTCGAGCCGCTGTTGCAGACCGGTGAGTCGTTGCTGCGGCAACACCTCGAGCGCGGCGAGCTCGAGGTCGGTGACGTGCGACACGCGTCGCTCACGCTCCTCTCGCCGGTGGTGCTGGCGCTGCTCCACCAGGACAGTCTGCTGGGCGCGCAGTGCCGGCCGCTCGACGTGTCGAAGCTGCTGGAGACGCACGTCGACGCGTTCCTGCGTGCGTTCGGGCGGCGCCGCGGGCCGCAACGGTCGGGCTGATTACCGCGTCAACGCGAACACCGCCTGCGGCAGCACGCACACCACGAGCGCACCGCCGGCGATGAGGTCCAGCTTCAGGGCGAACAGGTCTTCGAGGTTGCCGATGACGATGTCCTCGAGCTTCGCGACGCCGAGCTTCTCCAGCTCCGCCACCGCCGCTTCGCCATTCGGCGCCCGCGCCACGTGGGTGATGAGGCTCAGCGCCAGCGCGCGTCGCGAACGCATCACCACGAAGCGCGCCAACCGGTCGCTCAGTGACGCGGGTTCGTCCAGCTGCGCGGGCGCTTCGAATTCACGCGCCAGCGCTTCGGCCACCGCCTGCGGAGAGCTCCCCGGCGTGACCTTCTTCACGGCGGCGTGCATGGCCGGCTTGACCTGCGCGTAGAGCCAACCCACGAGCTGCTTTTCGACGACCTGTCTTGCCAGGGCCGCGAGCAGACCGCGCACCGCGCCGACGTAGCCGCCGGCCAGCGCGAGCACCACGGGAGGCAGCGCCAGCGACGCCCACAACCACGACGGCGCTTCGAACGACTGGTGCTTCCACCACCACGTCGACGCCGCCGCCAACGCGCCACCCAGCGCGCCCAGCATGAGGAAGCCCTGCAGCGCGCCGAGTACGCCGCCGAGCGCCACCCTCGGCACCGCCTTCAACAGGGCCAGCGAGCCCTGCTTCGAAAGTTCGACGAGCCGTGGGTTCATTCGTCTACCAGCGCATTCACTTCGCGCTCGCTGGGCGGCGGCGTGACCGCGTCGTCTTTCCTTCGGAACACCAGCCACAGGCCACCGACCAGCGTCACCAGCGTGAGCCCGAGGAATGCCAGCGCGTTCCGCAGCGACGCGCGTTCGGCCCGCTTGCGACGGTCGGCGATGAAGCCGGCAATCAACGCGGTCAACGCCAGCGCGAACGCCGCGAAGAACCACCACGACGCATCGCGCAGGTGGCTGGTCGCGGCCGTCAGCGCGAGCCACGCGGCCATGAGCCACAGCACCACGCGGCCCACCTTGAACTTCGCCAACATGCTCACCGTCTCGACGACCACCTGCGCGCCGCCGTCGCTCATGGCGCCTCCACGGGCGTGAGCACGAACTGCTCGATGTACCCGGCGACTTCTCCGCGCTGCGCGTCGCTCACCTTGAGCATCACCATGGGGTCCACCCGAGAGGCGAACTCGTACAGCACCATGGCGTCGAGCAGGCCAGCGTTCGCGACGGCCTCGAGCCTGTCGAGACGGTCGTCACGCACGCCGTCCTTCGCGTCGCGGTTGCTCACGTACACCGTCACCAGGTTCGCGAGGCACTCGTAGTCTGCCACGCCACGCCTTCCGCGAACGGCGCGACCACCACGAAGCCGTGCTCGAGCAGCACCGACTGCATGCGCGCCTGCTGATAGCCGCCGAACGCCGCGTCACGCGGCACCCGGTTCCACGTCGCGGTGGGGGCGATGAAGCTGCCTTGAAATACGAGCACCACGGGCCAACCGCTGGCGGGCGCCGCGGTCGCCGGCCGCTGCCAGAACACGTCGCGGCCCTCGACCTTCAGTGAGCGCGGGGCGCAGGTCACCGCGTCGTCGTTCACCGTGCACACCGGCTCGCCTTCCGCAGGCAACGGCCGGTTGGCGCTCGCGTACGCGGTGAAGGTCAGCAACGTGAGCGCAACGAATCGCAAACGGACCTCACGTAGCACTGAGGTGTCCGACTGTGCGAGACGACGGCCATGCGGTCGCTCGGGGTGCTCTGTCTGTTGTTCGTGTCGTGTGGGCTCGAGGTCGATGCGGGTCACGCGACGCAGCGGCAGGGGCTCACGCAGGTGACCGGCTTCGGCAGCAACCCCGGCAATCTCTCGCTCTTCGTGCACGCGCCGGCCAACCTTGGGACCGACGTGCCGCTGGTCGTCGCGCTGCATGGCTGCTCTCAAGACGCGAACGACTACGAGGCCGTGGGCTGGAACGCGCTCGCCGATGCCCATGGCTTTCTCGTCGCCTACCCGCAGACCACCGGCAACAACGGCTGCTTCGACTGGTTCGATTCATCCGAGCAGTCGCGCACCGGGCCGCAGGTCACGTCGCTGTTGCAGATGGTTCAACACCTGCGCGCCACGCGAGGCGTCGATGCGTCGCGGGTGTACGTGACCGGGCTCTCGGCCGGCGGCGCGATGGTGAACGTGTTGCTGGCGGTCGCCCCCGACGTCTTCACGCGCGGCCAGGTGCTGGCGGGAATTCCGTTCGGCTGCGCGTCGGGCGTGACGTCTGGCTACGGCTGCATGGTGTCGTCGTCGAGCAAGACGCCGGCGCAGTGGGGCGCGCTCGTCGACCCGGTGAACGCCGACTTTCCGCCGCCGCGCATTCAGCTGTGGCACGGCACCAGCGACTTCACGGTGACGTCGACCAACCTGCAGGAGCAGGTCGACCAGTGGACGCACGTGAACGGCATCGACGTGATGGCAGACGACACGCAGACCCTCGGCGTCGCCACGCGGCGGCGGTTCAATGACGCCAACGGGGTCACGCGCGTCGAGGCGTGGAGCCTGGCGGGCACCGGTCACGGCGCGCCTGTCGACCCGATGAACGGCTGCGGAAGCAATCGGCTCTACATGCTCGACGTCGACCTCTGCTCGGCGAAGGAAGGCGCGAGGTTCTTCGGTCTGCTGGAGCCGGTGGTGGTCGACGCGGGCGTGACGCAGGAAGACGCGGGCGTCGACGCAGGAACTGTCGACCCCGACGCTGGCGCGACGCTTCCCGATGCGGGCGCCCCGGCGCCGGTCGACGCGGGTACTCGGCCGTCAGAGGGTGGCGCGGCCGTGCCGCAGGGCTGCGCGACGACACCGGTGCTGGTGCCGCTGGCGCTCCTCGCGTGGCGTCGCCGGCGTGGGTGATCGTCGCCTTCGACGTGGAGGCCGCTGACGACAACTGTCCAACGGGCTTCCGTGCTGCTCCACGGCGAACACGACGACTGCTGCGCCGCAGCTCGAGGAGTGACTGGAGCGGAAGACCGCCAGCGACGGCCTCGCGACAGACGGCGGTGTGAACATCACGAGCGGAAGTCTGAGCAGCGTGACCAGAGCGCGCACCTCAGCGACCCGGTGCGCGTCTTCAACCAGACGCTGCGCCACTGTCTGGTGTGTCGGCACACGGCGAACGTCGCGTGCCTGACCAGCGGGTTCGCGCTCGACGGGAGCTGCGCTCAATCAGCGGGCCAGCTCGCGAAAAGTGGGGCCGGAGACTGGTCATCGACCGCCGCCGTCACCTCGATTCGGCGAGCTGCTGTCCGTGTTGAATCAGCCAGCCAGGCCGTAGTGCACTTCACGGTTCGCGGCGGTGAGGGTCCGCGCCTTCATGGCCGCGTCGACGGCTTCGCGGGCCCGCGCCAACGCCGCTTCCGCCGCGCGCAGCGCTTCGACCGCTTCACGGGCCGCCGGGGCCGACGCGTTCTCGAGCTCCGCCACCGCCGCGTGCACCGTCGTCGACGAGGCGTTGATGGCCGTGGTGGCGCGGCAGCAGAGGCGAGCGCGGCCCATCCAGTCGTTCCAGCGGGAGGTCTTGTTCGTCATGCCGGCCACTATGCCTCGGGGGTATGACAAGTGAACCGGCGTTCAGTGGTTTTGCAGGGTTAGTCCCGAGGAAAGCCCTTAGAATCACTCAGGCTTTGATGCCGAACGGGGCGTCCACCACGTACCGCCAGGCGCCGTCGGTGCCGCGCGAAACGACGTCATTGGTGCGGCCGGTGAGTGTGTTGCCGTCGGGCGTCTTCAGCGACCAATCGGCGATGACGACCGCTGTGTCGGGGCCTTCGACGACGCGAACGAGCTTCATGTCGATGGGCCCCTTCAGCGCCAGAAAGCCGTTGAGCGCTTCACGAATTCCGGCGCCGGTGAGCTGCGTGGTGCCATCGGGAATGAAGACCGCGTCGTTGCGATACAGCGCGAGCAGCGCGTCAACGCTCCCGGAGTTGAAGGCAGCAGCGAACGCAGCGGGGATGTCTGTCGGAGTGTTGGTCATGCGCGAGAAGTAGTGAGCCGACGCGTGCTTCGCGATGCGCGCAGACGCACAGATGCTGTGCGCCAACGCACATTGCAAAATGAGCACGGCGCATCAAACGCGGGCGCCTTCGCGGGCGTACTTCCGCGCGCATGAACCCAACCAACCAGCAGCAGCAGCGTGACGTGGTCATCATCGGCTTCGAGGTGCGCGTGGCGCCTGCGGACGCAGCGACGAAGATTCCAGCGTTGTGGGCGCGCTTCGCGCGTGAAGGCGTCGCCGTGAAGCCGCGTGCCGACGACGCAGGCGTGTACGCCGTGTATTGCGACTACGAGAACGATGGCGCGGCGCCGTACACGATGGTGCTCGGCTTCGCGGTCGACGCGTCGACGGAGGTGCCGAAGGGGCTCCGTCGAGTGCGGATTCCCGCGGGCCGCTACGCGCGGTTCGAGGTGAAGGGCCAGCCACGGCAGGCGTTGTGGGGCGCGTGGTCGTTCATCAACGGCGCGTGGGACCAGCGGTCGTCCCGGCGCTTCATCGCCGATGCCGAGCGCTCCCTGGCTCCGCCGGCGCCCGACGGTTCGGTGCACGCCGAGCTGCTCATCGGCGTGGAGTGAAGAGCGCACACGCGCGTACTGAACACCTGTCTGTACCGCTTCTCTACGCGGGCTCCGCGAGCCGGACACGCACTTCGGTGCGCAGCTCGGCTTCCGGGGTGACGCGTGGGTCATTGAGGTAGTGCTCGACGACCGCGTCGACGGCCGGCTCGTGACCGCTCGTGGGAAACCAGCGGCCGATGAGGTCGAGGTACGTCTCTGAAAGCCGCGCGTACGGCCCGCGGTGAACGGCGACGGCCCAGGCACCGGCCTCGACGTGGAGTGACGTCACCTCGGCGTGCGTGACGTCGGCCGCGAGGCACGCGTCGAAGCGGAGGTTCTCGGTCGCGGTGACTTCGGGATCGTCTGGACACAGCCCGTACTGAAGCGCGCCCGGCGCGTGCGCGAAGCTCCACGTCATCAAGCGCGCCCACGTCTCGCCGACGTTCGCGTAGCTGCCGCGGTGGCGCATGCCCACCAGCTGCAGCGGCGGAAACGGGCGCACGCGTACGTCGAGTCGCGGCGCTTCGGGTGCCTTCTTCCACTCCGTCAGGCGCACGGACGGGCGCTCGCGGAAGAGCGAGGGTGTGACGCCGAAGCGCTCGGTGAACGCGCGGGTGAAGGCTTCGTGCGACTGGTAGCCGGCGCGCACCGCGACATCGAGCAGGCGGTCGTCTTTGAGGCGCAGCTCACGCGCCGCGCGCTCGAGGCGGAGGCGGCGCGTGTATTCCATGACCGACTCGCCGAGCTGGGCGCGGAAGATCCGGTGGAAGTGATGCAGAGAGAAGTTCGCGGCGCGCGCGGCTTCGACGGGGCTCACGTCTTCGTCGAGGCGCGACTCGAGCAGCACCTGGGCGCGCTGGAGTCGGCGGCGGTAGTCGTCGGTGGTCGTCGTTCGCTGCGGCACGTGGCGACGTTCTCACGGCTGCTCCGCGGCGCCACCCGTCGAACGTTCACCGCGTCACGAGGCCGCGCTCGAAGGACAATGAGAGGAACCAGCAGGCGATCAACGAATCGAAGATGACGCAGCCCCACGAAGACGTCGGCATGAACGACCACAACGGGTTGCCCCAGAAGTGATGCGCCAGGTCCCACGCGGCGTGCAGCCACCAGCCGATGGCGACGAAGCGATACGAGGTCAGCGCGCGGAAGCCGATGAGCGCCGCGACTGCGGTGTACACGAGCTCCCACACGCCGAAGCCGCCGCCGCTCACGTAGAGCCCGCTCGCGCCCATCACCGCCGCGCCGTTGAGCTTCAGCCGGAGTGGCTCCGGCACGCGCCACATGACCAACACCAGCACCAGGGCCGCCAGCGCCGGTCCGACCGAGGCCATCACGTCGTGAGGAATGTCCATTGACGCGGAAGGTAGCGGGCGGGCTCAATGGGGCCAGTGGCTCAAAAGACAACAATCGAACGATTTCGGCCAAGGCGCGTGGCGGTGCTTTTGTTCGATGACGTGGTGCTCGGCGACGCCACCATCGCGTGTGAAATCTTCGGTCGTGCGCGCGACGCGAAGGGGCGGGCGCTCTACGACGTTCGCTTCTGCAGCGAGAAGGGCCGGGCGAAGACCGCGTACGCGACGCTGACCTCGCCGTGGCGGCTGAACACGTTGAACACCGCCGACCTCGTGGTGGTGCCCGGGCCTTCGAGCGCTGCGCCGGTCAAGCCGGTGCTGCTCGACGCACTCCGCCGCGCGGCCCGCCGCGGCGTTCGCATGGCCAGCATCTGCTCCGGCGCCTTCGTGCTCGCGGCCGCCGGGCTGCTCGACGGTCGGCGCGCGACCACGCACTGGCGCGCGGCGGCCACGCTCCAGGCCCGATTTCCGCGCGTGAACGTCGACCCCGACGTGCTCTTCGTCGACGACGGGGAAGTCCTCACCTCCGCCGGCGCGACTGCGGGCTTCGACCTCTGTCTTCACCTCGTGCGGAAGGACTTCGGGGCCCGGGTCGCCGCAGGTGTCGCCCGTGACGCGGTGTTGTCACTCGAGCGCGCGGGAGGGCAGGCGCAGTTCATCGAGCCGACGCCTCCCGAAGACCCCGGAGCGCTGGGGCCGTTGCTCACGTGGGCGCAGAAGCACCTGGCCGAAGTGAAGGGCGTCCCCGACCTCGCGAAGCGCGCCGCGACGAGCCTGCGCAGCTTGAGCCGTCACTTCGCGCGGCAGCTCGGCATCAGCCCGGCGCAATGGCTGGTTCGTGCGCGCATTCACCGCGCGCAGCACCTGCTCGAGACCACGCGGCTCGACCTCGAGGCGGTCGCCGCCGCCGTGGGCTTCAGTTCAGCGCCGGTGCTGCGCGCCCGGTTTCGCGCCATCGCCGGTACGTCGCCCAACGCCTGGCGCAAGAGCTTCAGAGCTGACGGCGCAGGTGGCCGAGCAGGTCCATCCGCGTGATGAGGCCCACGAACTCGGGCCCGTCGAACACCAGCGGCACGATGCCCTTGTCGAACAGCGGCAACAGGGCCTTCAGGTCGGCCTTCACGTCGACGGTCTCGAGCCGCGTCGACATCACCGACGACACCAGCTGCTTGAGCTTCGACTGGTCTTCGATGCTGGCCAGCAACACGTCGCTCTCGTCGAGCATGCCGACGACCCGGGCGCCGTCGAGCACCGGCAACTGCGAGATGTCGTACAGCCGCATGCGCGAGAGCGCGGTGAGCAGCGTGTCACCCGGCGCCACCGTCACCACGTGACCGTCCGAGAACCGGCGCGTCATCACGTCGCGCAGATCTCCGGTGCGCGGGCGAACCATGAAGCCGTGATCCGCCATCCAGAAGTCGTTGAAGACCTTCGACAGGTACTTGTTGCCCGAGTCGCACACGAACGTGCACACGCGCTTCGGGGTCGTCTGCTCCCGGCAGTAGCGCAGCGCCGCGGCGACCAGCGTGCCGGTCGACGTGCCCGCGAGAATGCCCTCCTTCGCCAGCAGCAGCCGCGTGGTGCTCAGCGCCTCGGCGTCGTCGATGGTGTACGCCTTCTTCACGCGCGACAGGTCGACGATGGGCGGCAGGAAGTCTTCGCCGATGCCTTCCACGAGCCAGCTGCCGACGGGGCCCAGCTTGCCGGTGTGCACGTACTCGGCGAGCGCCGAGCCCTTCGGGTCTGCCAGCACCATCTCGCAGCCCGGAATCGCCTTCGCGAAGTGCCGCGACAACCCGGTGATGGTGCCGCCGCTGCCCACGCCCGCCACCATCGCGTCCAACCTGCCGCCGAGCTGCTCCGAAATCTCGGGGCCCGTCGTCTCTTCGTGGGCGCGCGGGTTCGCCGGGTTGTTGAACTGGTTGACGTAGAACGCGCCGGTCTCACCGGCGATGCGCTCTGCGAGGTCCTGGTAGTAGGCGGGGTGACCCTTCTCGACGTCACTGCGCGTCATCACCACCTTCGCGCCGAGCGCCTTGAGGTGCGTGACCTTCTCCTGGCTCATCTTGTCGGGGATGACGAGGGTCAGCTCGTAGCCCTTGAGCGAGGCCACCAGCGCGAGCCCGAGCCCGGTGTTGCCGGCCGTCGCTTCGATGAGCTTCTGCTGGTGAGGGCCCACGAGCCCGGCGGCTTCGGCGGCGGCGATCATCGAGCGGCCGATGCGGTCTTTGATGGAGCCACCCGGATTGTGGCTCTCGAGTTTCAGGAACAGCTCACAGGGCCCGGTGTCGAGGTGGTTCACCTTCACGAGCGGGGTGTTGCCGATGAGGTCGAGCAGCGTCTTCGTCGTCACGGCGGGCAGCGTAGTGCGGGGACCGTTGTGACGGGCGATGCATCCCTCTATGGATGTTTCGACATGGCGAAGCACGAAGAGTTGAAGGCGACGTGGGACCGGCTGACGGAACTCCGCCGCAAGCTGGTCAACGAGATGGCCGGCGGGCTCAAGAGCCTCGACGCGATGGACCTCACGGTGCCGCAGTCGATGGTGCTGTTCCGGCTGTTCGAAGTGGGGCCGCAGAAGGTCAGAGAGTTGCAACAGCTCACCGGCCGTTCCCAGTCGGCGACCAGCGCGCTCGTCAATCAGCTCGAGAGTCGTGGGCTCGTCACGCGTGGCACGAAGAAAGACGACGCCCGCGTGACCCTCGTCGAGGCCACCGCGAAGACGCGCAAGCTGCTGGGTGAAGTCGAAGGTTTGCGGCTCAAGAGCTTCGCGAGCGCCGTCGACAAGGTGCCGCCGCAGGTGCTCAAGAATTTCGATTCAGCGCTCCGGCAGTTGCTCTCGTCACTGCCGTGATCAGCCTTCGACGACCAGACGCACCGCGGGCGCGAGCGTTGAACGAGTACCGGCGGTCAGCCTGGGCGGCCCTGGCGCTGGGCCTGTTCGTTCTCGAGGTGTTGATCGCGACCGTCTGGGCGAGGGTGCCGGTGGTGCGCGCTGACCTCGGCGACTACTTCGTGGTGCTGCTGATCTACGCAGCCGCGAAGACCGTACGCCCGTTTCGCGCCACGCGGTGAGTCAGACCGTGCGACGGCTCGAAGACTCGCTGGGCTTCCCCTTGCTGCAGCGCACGACGCGCAGCGTTCGCACCACGGAGGCGGGGGAACGGCTGCTGGCCGGGGTGGCGCCGGCCATCGCCGAGCTGGGTGTCGCGCTCGATGCGGCGGGTGACCTGCGCGGTACGCCGAGCGGCCGCTTGAGGCTCGCGGTGTCGTCGATTGCCGAGACGTTTCTGTCGGGGCCGCTGCTTGCGGAGTTCGGCGTGCGTTTTCCCGACGTGCAGCTCGATGTCACCGTCACCGACGAAGAGTTCGACATCGTGGCGCATGGGTACGACGCGGGCGTGAGGCTCGGTGAGCTCATCGAGCGCGACATGGTGACGGTGCCGGTCTCTGGAGCGCAGCGGCAGTTCGCGTTCGCGTCGCCGAAGTACCTGAAGAAGTTCGGTGCGCCGAAACACCCGCGAGAGCTGGTCAATCACCGCTGCATCGGTTGGCGGCGCGCGGCAGACGTGGCTCCGTACCGTTGGGAGTTCGGCCGCAACGGTCGTGACTTCGACGTCGCCGTGGACCCCGCGGTCACCACCAACGACATGTGGCTGATGATTCGTCTCGCAGTGGCCGGCGGAGGCATCACCTTCGGCATGGAGGACACGTTTCAACCGTGGCTCACGAGCGGCGCGCTGGTGCGGCTGCTCGAGGCGTATTCGCCGAAGTTCGACGGGTTCCACCTCTACTTTCCGAGCCGGAAGAACATGCCGCTCAAGTTGCGGGCGCTCGTGGACTTCCTGAAAGAACGACGACGTTGATTGTGTTGCGCACACAGCCCGTGAAAGGTGTCGCGTCATGGTGAATCGGACTTCGTGGCTGCTGATGTGCGTGGTGATGGTGGGTTGTGGCTCGCAACAGCCGGAGCCGTCGTGCGTCGACGGTGCGAAGAACGGCAGTGAGACCGATGTCGACTGCGGCGGTTCGTGCGGGAAGTGCTTCGACGGCCGCGCGTGTCAGCAGCCCATGGATTGTCTGAGCGGTCTGTGCACGTTGAGCCGCTGCGCGAGCTTCAGCGGGAGTGGCGGCGGTTCGGGAACGACCGGCGGCGGCACCGCGACGGGCGGCGGCTCTGCAACGGGCGGGGGAACTGCGACGGGCGGTGGAACTGCGACGGGCGGTGGTGCTGCGACGGGCGGCGGCGCTGCGACGGGCGGTGGCGCTGCGACGGGCGGCGGCGCTGCGACGGGCGGTGGCGCTGCGACGGGCGGCGGCGCTGCGACGGGCGGTGGTTCTGCGACGGGCGGTGGTTCTGCGACGGGCGGTGGTTCTGCGACGGGCGGCGGCGCTGCGACGGGCGGTGGTTCTGCGACGGGCGGTGGCGCTGCAACCGGCGGCGGCGCTGCGACGGGCGGCGGCTCCGCAACGGGCGGTGGCACCGGCGTCGAGCGATTGCTGATCAGCGAAGTTCAGACGCGCGGTTCTGCCGGCGGGAACGATGAGTTCATCGAACTCTTCAACCCCGGTCCCGCGACCGTCGTCTTCGACTCCCGGTGGAAGCTCTCGTACCGGAGCGCGACCAGCGGTACCTGCGGCACCAACACCGACACGGATCGCTACGTCGGCGCCGGGCAGATCATCCCGCCGAACGCGCGGCTGCTGATCACCAACGTGAACACCATGGGGCCCTTCGACGGCAACCGGATCCCCGACGGCACGTACACGCTCGGCGTCACCGACTCGGGTTGGCTCGCGCTCAAGAAGGAAGGCACCGCGGTCGACGTGCTGTGCTTCGCCTTCGACAGCGTCACGCTCTCGAACGTTTCGACCTGCCCCTGCGAAGGTACGCCGGCGACGAACCCGCACGACAACTCGACGGCCACGAACATGGACACCAGCCTCACGCGCAACGGCGCCATGGACACGCAGAACAACGTGGCGGACTTCACGGCGGCGGCGTCGACGCCCCAGGGGCTCACCCCGTGATGCGCCGGTTCATCGGCCGCTGAGTTTCTTTTCTCATCACCACCGCGAGCGGTGTCATGCGAGCACCCATGCGGCTCCTGATCAGTGCGGCTCTCGTCTTCGTGCTTGCGGCGTGTCCTCCTTCGTCGGGTCCGCAGGGCCCTGAAGGTCCGGCTGGCCCGAGTGGTCCCGCAGGCCCGCAGGGCGCGACCGGCCCTCAAGGCCCGAAGGGCGACACCGGCGAAGCAGGCGCCGAAGGTCCGCAGGGCGCGCAAGGGCCACAGGGCGTGCAGGGTGACCAGGGCGTCCAGGGTCCTCCGGGCGCGGTGCTCGTGCTCGACGGAGGTGTGGTGGTGGGCCCTCCGGGCGCGTCGGTGCTGGTGACGCCCATCGCCATCGGCTCGGCGGCGTGTGCGACCGGCGGTGTCCGCGTCACGCAGTTGAGCGACGGCGGCATCACCAACGTCTGCAATGGAGCCGTCGGTGCGACGGGCCCTCAAGGCGCGACCGGGCCCGCAGGTCCCACCGGTGCGACCGGCGCGACGGGTCCTCAAGGTGCCGTCGGGCCCATCGGTATGACGGGCCCGCAAGGCGCCGCCGGGCCTCAAGGCGTCGCTGGGCCCACTGGCGCGACGGGCCCGCAGGGTCCGACCGGTCCTCAGGGGCCTGCCGGTGAAGGTCTCACGGTCTCGACGCTCTCGACCATGAGCCCGCAGTGCGCGACCGGCGGCCTCCTCATCGGTTACCCCGACGGCGGCTCGTCGGCGGTGTGCAACGGCGCTCAGGGCGCCACTGGAGCCACCGGCGCGACGGGCGCCATCGGCCCGCAGGGCCCCATCGGTCTCACCGGCCCGGCCGGCGCCACTGGAGCCACCGGCGCGACGGGCGCCGTCGGCCCGCAGGGTCCCATCGGTTTGACGGGGCCCGCCGGCGCGCCCGGTTCGACTGGCGCCACCGGTGCGACGGGCCCGGCAGGCGCAGCAGGTCCCGCGGGTCCTCCCGGCCCAGCGGGCGCCATGGGCGCGACGGGCCCGACCGGTCCCGCGGGGCAGGTGCTCTTCATCGACGGCGGCATCGTGTTGCCCGCGACCGATTCCGTGGTGTTCGTCGGCTTCACGTCGGCGTCGTACACGGGTGACCTCGGCGGCTTCGTCGGCGCCAACGCGAAGTGCCGCCTGCAGTACCCCGGTTCGTCGTTGTGCACGCAGAGCGAGTTCGCCCGTGGTGAGCCCGACTTCGGCGCGCCCGCCGGCGGTGCGTGGATCGACTACGACCGCACCGCTGGCACCGGCGCGCGCAGCACGACGCCCTGCAATGACGGCAACGGTCCGTGGACGCACTCGGGCAACGGCGACAGCGCCGGCTATCTGACGCCGACCAGCTACACCACCACCTCGAACTGCACCTTCTCGCGCCCGTTGACCTGCTGCGTGCGCGAGACGCGGCGCGTGTTCCGTGGCTTCACCACGGCCAGCTACACCGGTGATCTCGGCGGCTTCTCGGGCGCGAATGCGAAGTGCCGGCTCGACTACCCGGGCAGCTTCCTGTGCACGTCGTCCGACTATTCGCAGTCGGACACGACGAGCGTGCCCTCGGCCGCCGGAGCGTGGATCGACTACGACCGCGACGCGCAGGGCGGCCGCAGCACCACGCCCTGCAACGACGGCCTCGGCGCGTGGACGCACTCCGGCAACGGCGACTCCGCGGGGTACCTGACGGTCACCGGCTACACCACCACGTCGGTGTGTACCGCCGTGCGGCCGCTGGCGTGCTGTTCGGCGCGGTGAACGACGTCGCGATTTCAGGGCAGCACGTCGTGAAACACGCAGCGGCACCGGAGCGCGCCGATGCTCGCCGCCGCGCCGCACGTGTGCAGCGGTGAGCCCAGGACCAGCTCGCCTGCCCGGCGCCCGAACACGCCGGTGACGCCGGGGTTCATCACCCGGTTCGACGGTGAAGCGGCCGGTGGTGACGCACGGGTCGTCGCTGCCAGCGGTGGGTCCATGGCAGGCGTCGTTGCTCGACACCGTGCCCGACGAGGCGGGCCAGCTGCAGCGGTCGCTCCGCGTGCAATTGCCGAGGTTGGTGCAGCTGTCCGAAACGAGCCCGTCGCGCAGGAGGTACAGCTCGGTGGCCGTCGGCAGCCGCGCGCCCAACGCGTTGCACCCGCGGCGTCAGGCGACGGTCACTGCTGTTTCTCTTCGGGCTTCGCCGGGAACTTGCCGCTCGCGGCCAACACCTCGAGCCGCGCCTGCCGCGACGCATCTTCTGCGAGCGCCACCGACGTCTCGGCATCACGCGCGCGGCGCTCTGCATCGACCACCTCGATGTTCGTCGACGCGCCGGCCTTGAATGCCTGCTGCGACAACTCGAGCGTGCGCCGCGCCTGCGCCGACGCCTCCCGCGCCGCGCTCAACGCTTCATCGGCCTGTGAGACCTGCGCCATCGCCGCGCGCACCTCCGCGCTCGCCTGTCGCTGCAGGTTCTCGAGGTTCGCCTTCGCGGTGACTTCGTTCGCGCGGCGCTCCTTCTGCTGCCCGTAGCGCAGCCCGCCGTCGTACAGCGGAAGCGAGAGGATCAACTGCGCCTGGAAGTTCCACAGCGGCACCGTGAGCGTCGGCGGGTTCTGGTAGCCCGGCTGCACGACCGCGGTGATGAGCGGCGTGTAGTCAGACCAGTCCCACGACGTCGCCACGTGCGCGGCTTCAGCGCGGACCTTCGCGGCCACCACGTCGGTGCGCTCACTGGCCTGCTGGTCGACCTCGCCCTTCACCGTGAGCTGCGGCTCTTCGTCGAGCGCCGACACCGGCTCGTCGAGGCCCACCGCTACGCCGAGGAACTCTTCGAGCCGCCGCAGATTCCCCGTCGCGCTCGCCAGCTGCTGCCGCGCCACGGCCACCTCCTGCGCCGCACGAATCTTGTCGAGCTCGCTGCCGATGCCCGCGCTGTGACGGTCGGTCGCGTACTGCAGGTGCGCGTTGGCCACGTCGAGTGACCGCTGCGCGGCCTCCACCACGCGCTGCTGCGCCAGCACCTGCAACCACGAGCGGCCCGCGTTCACCGCCACCAGGCGCCGGTAGTCCTGCGCGCTGGCCTTCACTGCGTCGTAGTTCGCGTCGGCGCGGCGCCACTGCGCCCAGCGATTGGGCACGATGAGCGGCACCTGCAACTGCACGTTCGCCGAGATCTGCTGCGCGGCCGAAATCACGTTGCCGTTCAGCACGCGGTTGTTGTCGAGCTGCGTACCGACCGCGTTCACGCCGAGGTAGGGCAGCGACGACGCCCGCGCCTGCTCGAGCTGGCCGAAGGCGCGCTGACGATCTGCGTCGGCCAGGCGCATGGTCGGGTTGTGCTCGAGCGCACGCTGCACGGCTTCTTCAAAACGCATCGGCTGAGCCGCCAACGCGAGGACGACGATGGACGAAATCACGGGGAGCACTTCCTCATCTGGCGAGGAGACGAAGTGAGGTGCGCACGCGACGCTGGCACTTCCATCGCGTGAGTCCCCACTCCGCTCCTCATGACCGCGGTCACCGAACCACCTGCGTGACCTTCTTTTCTTCGGGCATCACCGGCCGCACCACGTCGCCATCGGCGAGCGAGGCGGGCGGGTACAACGCCACGCGCGCGTCGGCGGGCACCTCGCCCAGCACTTCGACGTCGCGACCCAATTCGCGCACGATCTTCACCGGCACGTAGCGGAGCATGTCTCCTGCGCCTACCACCGCCACCGTCGGCACGCCGTTGCGCACCGCGACCGACGAGCTCGGCACCTGCGTCACCGCTTCGTCGCGCGGCACGCTGAAGTTCACCTTCACGTACGCGCCGGGGAGCAGCTTCGCGTCGGGCCCCGGCTTGAGCTCCGTTCGCAGCGTGCGCAACGACGCGTCGAGCGCTCCCGCGGTGCGCGTCACCGTGGCGGTGAACGTCTGCTGACCGCTCGTGACCTGCGCGGTGAGGCCCGCCTTCACCTGCGACGCGGCCCACTGCGGCACGTCGACGTCGATCTGCAGGTCGTCGGTGGTGGCGATGTCGAACAGCGCCGTGCGTTCGGAAGAGACGAGCGCGCCGTCGTCGATGTAGCGGCGGTTGATGGTGCCGTCGAAGGGCGCCTTGACCGTGAGGTAGCTCACCAGCGCGCCGAGGCGGTCGTGTTCGGCAGTGGCCAACGCCTTCTCACTCTCGGCGGCGCGAAGGCGCAGCGACGAGGCGTCGATGTCTTGCGGCGAGAGATTGCCGCTCTTGCCCAGTGCCACCGTGCGCTCGTGCTGCGCGGCCACCAGCGCCAATGCCGCATTGGCCTGCGCCAGCCGTGCGTTGGTCTGCGCAAGTGAAGCCGCGAGGTCGGGCGCGTCGATGCGCGCGAGCACCTGGTCCTTCTTCACCACGTCGCCCAGGTCGACCGTCACCTGGCGCACGAAGCCGTTGGAGCGCGCGAACAACGTCACCTGGTCCTTCGGGCGCACCGAGCCGGGCAGGGCCACCTTGAGCTCGCTGGCGGCCTTCATGGGCATCGCCACGCGCACCGGCGGCGCGCCGATTTCACGGTTGGCCATGGCGCGCGCCTCGCCCTGCTTCGAGAAACGCCACGCACCGGCCGCGACGAGAACGACGGCGAGCGGAATGAGGATCTTCTTCATGACTTCAGGCTCCTTCGGACATGGGCTCAGGCGCCGCGAGGTCCGGGTCGATTTCGGTGACCGTCACCTTGCGCTTGAGCACCGAGTACATGACGGGAACGAGGAACAGGGTCGCGGTGGTGGCGCCGAAGAGCCCACCGATGACCGCGCGGGCCAGCGCCGCGTTCTGCTCGCCGCCCTCGCCGTGGTTGAGCGCCATCGGCGCCATGCCCAGCACCATGGCCATGGCGGTCATGATGACGGGGCGAAGCCGCGTGCGCCCGGCCTCGAGCGCCGCTTCGATGGCCGACAGGTTTCCAGCGAGCCGCGCTTCATTCGCGAAGCTGACCAGCAGCGTGGAGTTCGCGGTGGCCACGCCAATCGACATCACCGCGCCCATCAGCGACGACACGCTGAAGGTGGTGCCGGTGAGGAAGAGCGCGACCACGATGCCCACCGCCGCGCCCGGCAACGCCAGCAGCATCACGAACGGGTCGAGCCACGACTGGAAGTTGATGACCATGAGCCCGTAGACGAGCAGCACCGCGAGCGCGAGGCCGACGAAGAGGCCCCCGAAGGCCTGGCGCATGCCGTCGACCTGACCACGCACGAAGATCTTCGAGCCCGGCGGCAACGTGGGGCGAACGTCGTCGGCGATCTTCTCGACCGCGCCGGCGACGCTGCCGAGGTCGAGCCACGCCACGTCGGCGCGCACCTCGTAGGTCGGCTGCACTTCGACGTGCGAGGTGAAGACCGGGGTCGTCTTGCGCTCGAGCGTGGCGAGGTCACCCAGCAGCTGCACGCCGCGCGGGGTCGACAGGCCGAGGCCCGACAACGCGTCGACGCTGTCGACCCGCACTTCAGGCGTCTGCACCACCACGGGGTAGCTGTTGAGCGTCACCGGGTCGGTCCAGAAGTTGGGAGCGACCTGCGCGCTGGAGCTCACCGTGAGCAGCACGTCGTTGGCGACGTCACGCAGCGAGAGCCCCACGCTCGCGGCGCGCTGGCGGTCCACGTCGAGGTGCAGGCGCGGCGCGTCCAACACCTGGTGCAGCCGCACGTCGACGATGCCCGGCACGTGCTGCAACTGCGCGACGACCTTGCGCGCGGCGGCCAGCGTGTCGACGCGCTTCTGCCCGGTGAGCTGCACCGAAATCGGCGACGGCAGACCGAAGTTGATGACCTGCGTCACGATGTCGCCGGGCGCGAAATAGAAGCTCAGCTCGGGGAAGCGTTCGGCGAGCTGTTCGCGCAGCAGCTGCTGGTATTCGGTGGTCGACTTGGTGCGGTGCGGCCTGAAGCGCACCAGCAACTCACCGTCGCTCGAAGAGGTGTTCGTCGAGTCGCTGACCGCCAGCGAGTAACCCGACGGCAGACCGATCTGCGCCAGCAGCAATTCGAGTTCGTCAGGAGGAACGAGCTCACGAACTGCATCTTCCACGCGCGCGAAGTGGCGCTCCGTTTCTTCCAGGCGCGTGCCGGCCGGCGCGCTCACATGAAGACGAAGCTGTCCACCATCGACACGCGGGAAGAAGTCTTCACCGACGCGCGTCGCCAGGGCCCCGGCGAACGCCACGGCCGCGCCGAAGAGCACCAGCACGAGGCCACGATGGGCCAGCGCCTTCTCGAGCAGCGCCACGTAGCCGAGCCGGAACTTCTCGAAGCGCGCCTCGAAGCCGTGGTGGAAGCGCGCGAACCAGCCGTCGCCTCCGTGCTGCTCGTTGGCGATGAGGTACTTCACCAGCGTGGGCACGATGGTGCGCGAGAGCAGGTACGACGAGAGCACCGACAGACCGACGGCCAGGCCCATGGGCACGAACAGGTACTTCGCCGGGCCTTCGAGGAAGAACACCGCCGCGAACACGAGTGCAATCGAGAGCGCCGCCACAAACGCCGGCACCGCCACCTGCCGCGCGCCATCGAGGATCGCCCGCGTGAGCGGTTTTCCCATCGCCAGGTTGCGGTGGATGTTCTCGATCTCCACCGTGGCGTCGTCGACCAGAATGCCGACGGCGAGCGCGAGGCCACCGAGCACCATGGTGTTGATGGTGTGACCCATGGCCCGCATGACCACCAGCGTCGACAGAATCGACAGCGGAATGGAGATGAAGATGATGAGCGTGCTCCGCCAGCTGCCGAGGAAGACGAGGATCATCGTCGCCGTCAGCAAGGTGGCGATGAGGCCTTCCATCAACAGCGACTCGATGCTGCGCACCACGAACTGAGACTCGTCGGCCAGCAGCGTCAGCTTGAGCCCCGGAGGCGCAGACGCCTGCAGCGCCGGCAGCATGTTCTTCACGTCGTTCGCCACCGCGATGGTCGACGCGTCACCGGTCTTCAAGACCGACAACACCACCGCGCGATTGCCGTCGTAGCGGGCGATGGTGGTCTGCGGCGCGAAGCCGTCGTGCGCGAAGGCCACGTCGCGAACCCGGAGCACCGAGCCATCGCGGAGCCGAATCGGCAGCTCGTTGATGCTGTCGATGACCTCGGGGCTGGCGTTGGTGCTGACGCGGAACTCGGTGTCGCCCAGCTTCGCCGAGCCGGTGGGCAAGGTGAGGTTCTGCTGCGCGACCGCGGTGGCGACCTCGTTCACCGAGAGCCCGCGCGCCTTCAACTGCTCGGGCTCGACGTCGACGACGATCTGCCTGGTCTTGCCGCCCATCGGCAGTGGGAAACGTGTGCCACGCACCGCCGACATCGCGCTGCGCACGCGCAGGTTCACGAAGTCGAAGATCTCCGCTTCCGAAGCCGTGTCACTGGTCGCTGCAATTTGAAGAATCGGCACGCTGGTGGCCGAGCTGCGCACGATGACCGGCGGCTGCGTACCCGGCGGCATGCGGCGAAGAATGGTCTGCGAAGCGGCGGTCACCTGCGCCGTCGCGGCGCCCACGTCTTCACCTTCGTGCAGCTCCATGCGGATGACGGCCACGCCGTCGAAGCTGGTCGACTCGATCTTCTTGATGCCCGACACGTTGCCCGCCAGCGAGAACTCCGAGAACAGCGTGATCTGCTGCTCCATCTGCTGCGCCGACAGGCCCTGGTAGCTCCACACCGCGTTGATGACGGGAATGTCGACGTTGGGGAAAAGGTCCGTCGGCGTACGGCGAATGACGTTCACGCCGCCGATGACCAACAGCAGCGCGAGAACGACGAAGGTGTAGGGGCGCGAGAGCGCCAACCGAACCAGCCACATGACGTGGAACCTCGTTGAAACGGCCGCCCGGAAAATGCCGCGCGGCGCGCACCTAGATGCAGCCGGGCCCGCATCGGTTGTGATTCGAGTTTGTGCGCCTGTGATTCGTTCGCGTTATCAAGGCGTCATGGAGCTCAAACTCCTCAAGTCATTTCATGCGGTTGCCGAACTCCTGCACTTCCGGAAGGCGGCGGTGCGCGTAGGCATCACCCAGCCGGCGCTCTCGCAGCACATCGCCAGGCTCGAAGCCGAGCTCGGGGTGCCGCTCTTCGAGCGCGATCGCCGCACCGTGACGCTCACCAGCGCAGGTCAGACGTTGCGCGACGAGACCGCGGGGCCGCTGCAGCAGCTCGAGAGCGCGCTGGAGTCGACCAAGCGCGTGGGCGGGCTGCGTGAGAAGACGCTCAAGGTGGGGCAGCTCCAGTACATCTCGCACGTGTTCCTGCCGCCGGCGATTCAGTCGCTCAAGCGCGCGCGGCCCGACGTGCTGGTCGAGCTGGTCGAGCTGCCTTCGAACGAAATCGAAGCCGCGGTGCGTGATGGGCGCGTCGACATCGGCTTTGGCACCATCGGGCTCACGCACGGCGATGACCTGGTGACCCGTGAAGTGGTGCGCGGGTTCTGGGCGGTGTGGGTCTCGAAGGAGCACCCCTTCGCGCAGCTCGATGAAGTGCCGCTCGCGCAGCTCGCCGAGCAGCCGCTCATCCTCTTCGCGCGCGCCATCGCGCCGAACTCCTACGACTTCCTCACGCGGCTGCTGGAGCGCACCGGGTCACGCCCACGCGTGATGCACCACATTCACCAGCCGCAGCACGGCGTGCCCCTGGCGCTGCAGGGCCTCGGCGTGTTCGTGGTCGGCAGCTACGTGATTCCCGATGCGCCGAAGGGCGCGGTGATGAAGCGCATCAGCGGCTTCGACAGCGACCTGCGCGTCACCGCGGTGTGGAAGCCCGATGGCCGCACGGCGTTGCTGCGGCCGTTTCTCTCGGGGCTGCCGCGGCTGCGTCAGCGCCTGAGCTCGTAGACGCCGGTCGCCGACGGGTTGCCGTCGCCGCCGAACAGCACCACCAGCTGGCGCGCTTCGTCGTACGCGATGCTCGGCACGTCGCCGTAATAGAGCGGCCCCGGGAACCACGACCATCCGGTGCCGTCGAACTCCCAGGTGTTACCCAGGTTGCGGTCTCCGACCACCACCAGCTTGTTGCGCGCCTTGTCGAAGGCCATCACTGCGCCGCGCTGAGCGGGGGGCCGGGTGCCGGTCACCGTGCGCTGAGTCCACGACGAGCCGTTCCATTCCCACAGGTCGTTGTTCTCGCTCGCGAACGTGTTCGAGGTGGCGCCGGCGAACAGCAGCACCCGGTTGCGCGTGGTGTCGGTGGCGAGCGCGAAGCCGGTGATGCGCGGGCCCGACGTGCCGATGAGCGTCCAGTTGCTGCCGCTCCACGACCAGGTCTCGAGCGCGGTGGCGCCGCGGGTGACGGCGATGACCCGCGCGTTCACCGGGTCGTAGGCGAGGCGCGCTCCGTCGAAGCCGGGGGTGGTCGCCGGGTACACCTGGGTCCACGTGCTGCCGTTGTATTCCCACGTGGTGACCGTGGCGTTGCCGTTCGAGTTGAGCAGCACGGTGCGTGCGCGCGCGACGTCGTAGGCCATGGAGATCGAGAAGCCGCTGACGATGACGCCGGTCGGCGGCTTCGGCGGTCTGGTGGTGCCACCACTCGCGGTCCACGCGCCGTTGAATTCCCAGGTGTCGTCGCGGTTCACGAACTGGTTGTTCACCACCGACACGCCGCCCCACATCACCATGCGCGAGCGGCCGCGGTCGTAGGACATCGCCGCGCCGTAGCGGCCCGCGGGGCCTGCCGCCGCCGAGCTCAATTGCCAGGTCGCGGGCGGCAGGCAGCTCTGACCGACGCGCTCGAAGCCGCCGTAACACTCGAAGTCGCACGTCGCGCCGCTGCACGTCTGGTACGCGTTCGCCGGCGTGTTGCAGACCACGCACACGCCGTTGCACAGGCCGCGGCCGGGGTTGCACTCGAAGCCGCAGCTCGAGCCGTTGCACGTCGGGGTGGCGTTGGCCGGCGTCGAGCACTGCGCGCACGCGCCGCCGCACAACAGGTAGCCCGAGTTGCAGCTCGAGATGCCGCACTGACCTGCGTTGCACACCGGCGTGCCGCCTGAAGAAGAGCAGGGTGTGCAGCTGGTGCCGCAGGAGTTCACCGAGGTGTCTGACAGGCACTGCGAACCACAGCGGTGAAAGCCCGGGTTGCAGATGAAGTCACACGCCGCGCCGTTGCACGTCGGCACCGCGTTGACCGGCGTGGAGCACGACACGCACAGCCCCGAGCACGACAACGCGCCACCGGCGCATCGACAGGTCCCGAAGGCGTCGCAGGTCTGGTTGCTGCCGCAGCTGGTGCCCTCCATGGCGAAGTTCGTGGAGTCGACGCAGGTCGCCGCGCCGCCGACGCACGAGACGACACCTCGAATGCACGGGCGCGAGGGGTTGGTGGAACACGCGCCGCCCGGGGTGCAGGTGCCGGTGCCGCCGCCGGTGTTGGCGCCACCGCCGGTCGCCGCACCACCGCCCGTCCCTGAACCTCCGCCCATCGCCGCGCCGCCGCCAGTCGCGCTCCCGCCGCCCGTCGCTGAACCACCGCCGCTGCCGCCCCCGGGGCCGCCGCCGCCCGGCGAGATGCAGAAGCCGAACGAGCACAGCTGGCTGCCAACGCACACGCTGCACGTCGACCCGTTGGAGCCACAGGCCAGCGTGCTCGGCGGCTGGCACACGTCGTTCAAGTCGCAGCAGCCGGTGGCGCAGGTCGTCTGGTCACACTTCGGGGCGACGGGTCCGCAGCCGACGAACGAGAGCAGCAGCGCGGTGGTGACGACGAGTGTTCTGGGAAGCACGAGACCGAATACCCCCGCGCGACGGCCCGCGCGCAACGGTGAACCCTCGGGTTTGTCCGTTGCGCGAGACGGCGTATCCGCAAGGGTGGAGGAAACGACACGGCGCGTCGGTGAGCGCCTTGAGAGCGCGCGGCGCCGGGTCTTAAGACTCGCGCCGTCTTCAGCAGTTCACCACTTCGCCACGCCGTGCCCCGGAGCCTCCCATGATGAACGCGATGCAGATGCCGATGATGAACCAGATGCCGATGAACAACGGGATGATGAACATGGGCATGCCCATGATGAACCCGATGATGATGGGCATGGGTCAGATGATGAACCCCATGATGGGCGGCATGCCGATGATGAACGGCATGATGGGCAACATGATGGGCATGCCGATGATGATGCCGATGATGCGCCCCATGATGGCCAACATGACCTGCGAGATGGGCAAGGACGGCATGGTCTGCAAGATGATGCCGATGGAAGGCATGACGATGGACATGATGCGTCAGTGCTGCGACGCCATGAACTCGATGATGGCGATGGGCATGCCCTGCATGATGATGATGAACGGCATGCCGATGATGATGTGCATGAAGTGATCAGCCTCACCTGATCAGCAGCACCTCACGCCCCGGGCTCTCCCCTCACGGAGCCCGGGGCGTTGTCGTATTCAGCGTCGCGCACGCGGTGCGACATTCATGTCGCAGCCCTCGGGTGACACCATCATGCAACCTTGAGAGCTAAGGCGCTCCCTGAGCTGACATCGATGTCGTTGTTTTTGTTGCAAAACGACGCAACGAAAATTTGAGGAAAGCCGAACACACAATTCCAATCGCTCGCCAGGCCAAGGGGGGAGCGCCAACACAGGGGTTGTGCATGTCTACCGGCGTGGTTCGGTCGCTACTGGTTTGTCTTTTTCCATTTGTCTTCATTGGTTGTGCTGAGTCGGGAGATGTCTCACTCAAACAATCACAATCGCTCACAACGGCGCGGGTGTCTGATCAGACCTCCTTGCTGAACGCGGTGCGGTCACGCGACTGGCGCGCCATTCAGGCCGCCATCGGCAGCAACCACGGCGCGCCCGGTGCGGTCATCGCCGTCGAGCGAGGGCCCATCGACGGGTACCAGGGCAGCATCGAGCCCGTGGTGGTTCGGCACCCGGCCGCTCCGAACGTGGAGCTGCTCGTTCGCAGCGACATTTCTGTGGCCGCGGCGCTGCTCGGTGTCGATGGGCGTCTCGTGCCGTTGACGCCGGCCTTCGAAGCCGTCGAAGGCAGCGACGAACTGCTGCGCTTGCGCCTCACGCAGCGCGACCTCACCACGCAGGGCGTGTTGCTGGTCGGCGAAGCCGGAGTGGATCTCACCGCGCTGGCCCCGCAGACGCTCGCGCTCGCGGTGGTCGACGACCGGTGGGAATGCGGTGCCGTGCAGACCTCGTGCGCCACCGGCGACTACGTATGCGTGTTCGAGAGCCACCAGCGCTGCCTCGAGCAGGACCTCACCTTCACCTCGCAGTTCCCGGTGACGGAAGACTCGGCAGAGATTCAGCCGCTCGTCGACTACCTCCAGCTCTACGGCGCCGTCACTGACGTCACCATCTCCGAACAGCCGGTGGTGAATGACCGCAGCGGTGTGTGGCATGCGCTGACGTTCACGGCGCCGGCCGGCGCTCAGGTGGCGCGCATCAAGGCGTTCACCGAAGAAGACGTGCAGGTCGACCTGCAGTTCCGCGTGGTCGACGGCGTGGTGCAGGTGCTCGCTCCGGTCGACGGCTTTCAGCCGGGCCTCATCGTCGTCGACACCTCGGCGAACGGCGCGCGCTTCGATTCCATCGGCGTGACGTCCTCTCCGGCGCCCGCGCTGCTCGAGAAGGCGTGCCGCACGTGGTCGGTGTCGGGGTGTCTCAAGGTCGAAGACGCACTCACCCAGTCGGGGACGACCGCGAACCGCGCGCTCGTCGGCGTTGCCGTGCGCCCGGCTTCAGCCACGCAGCTCGGCCTGGGCATCTTCCTGCCGTGGGTGCCGACCAGCACCGACGGTAACGGCTGCTTCTCGACCTCGAAGACGTTCTGCGGCATCGGCGCGAAGGCGGGCCGGCGGTTGCGCACCACCCTCGCGTGGGCCGACTCGAAGGTCGCCATTCACAACCCGCTCGCGTGGGAGACGATCTTCAACGCGAGCTTCTTCCAGGTTCACCAGAACAACTCGTGGACCAGCCCCGGCTCGCACAGCACCGGTACGTTGCTCTTCAAGGAATACGTGGGCGGCGTGCTCGGCGACACCGAGCGGCATCGTCAGGCGCTGACCTGGTACGTGACGCACGCGCTCGACAACGCCTTCAACGCGCAGAGCTCGTGGCTGCGCTACCAGAACTTCTACAAGATCGAATACCCGCACCCGCTGTGGGGCGGCGTGGCGTTGCCCATCGTGCCGCCGGTGGTGCAGCTCAAAGCCAACCAGTGGAGCCTCTACACGCTGGTGCATGAGATCGGTCACGTCTGGCACTACATGCACAACTCCGGCGTGATGCCGAACATCGCCACGTCGCTCATCAACGGCTGGGACACGCACAACTGCCACGAGGACTACAACATCGCCTTCCTCGAAGGCTTCGCGGAGTTCTTCCAGCGGCAGGTGCTGTGCGGTGACGTGTTCAACAGCGCCGTCTGCTACTGGAACACCACCCCGCGTTCTCGCAACGGCCTCATCAACCACGGCACGTGCAATCAGGAGCAGGGCTTCGGGCTCATCACGCCGTTGCACGTCTCCTACAACGACGACGGGGTCACGCACGCGCTGCAGCTGCTGGTCGTCGACGACTTCTACAAGCGCAACTTCCTGCACTCGAGCAACGCGTTTCAGCCGTTCGTTCCTTCGGTGCAGCTGAGCGCCGACTGCCAGTGGTACCCGTACGACAACCTCAACCTCTGGCACGTGCTGCGGACCTTCCGCGCGAACAGCTCGCTGGGCTACCCGACGAATTTCCAGTCGGGCATCAACTACGGCATCAGCGAGTTCTACGACCGCTTCCGCGCCGTGAACAACCTGCCCTCCGGCTACCTGCAGGACCGCAAACGTCTGTGGGACATCAATGCCGCCAACCCCATCTCGGTGTGCCGCAAGCCCTGCGCCGAGCTGAGCCCGTGGTGGACCGGTGGGCCGAAGCCCTCGACCCTGGTGGCCAACACGCGCTGCGACATCGAGCCCGTACCGGCCGGCCAGACGGCGTTCGTCCAGAGCAACGCGTACTTCCTCAAGCAGCCGCGCAGCTGCCCCGTCGGGAGCTACGACACGGCGAACTGCCACGTGCTCACGCCCGCGCCGGGCACCACGCCGTTCATCTGGAACAACAACCTGTACACCACGCCGTTGCCCGGAAACGTCTGCCCGGCTGGCAGCTTCGACACGGCCAACTGCTTCATCGCCGCCACGCCGCCGGGAACGACGCCCTTCATCTGGAACGGCAGCCTGTACACCACGCCGGTCATCGGAGCCTGCGCCGCGGGTGTGCTGCTCTCGCCGGACCATTGCTACATCGGCCAACCGCCGACGGCGGCCACGGCGCAGATCACCTCGGGCTTCTTCTCGTACCCGAGGCAGTGATGCGGTGATTGGTGCAGCACGACCCCGGTGGCGCGAGCCCGTGCCACCGGGGGCGGCAACGTTCGTCTCCCAGGTTCGCCGCGCCGCACACCGCGTGAATCACCGCGGTGCCGTGTGGAAGGTGACGGCGTAGCCGTCGGGGTCTGCGGCCACGAAGAAGCGGCCGAAAGGCCCGTCAGCGAGCGGGGCGAGCACCTTGCCGCCCCGTTTCACGAGGAGGTCGTGCAACGCGTCCGCGTCTTCGCACGCGACCCACAGCGACACGCCGACGCCCAGCGGGCCGCTCTCGGGCAACGGACGAATGGGTTCACGAATCGCCAGCGCGATGGGCTTCGTGTCGAACACCACCGCGCCGGGCGGGCTCTTCGGCGCGGCCTGAAAGCCGAACGTCTCTGCATAGAACCGGGTGGAAGCAGCGAGGTCGCGAACCTGCAACGCGATGAAGTCGGGGCCGATTGGTTTTGCCATTTCGTATCTCCAGTGGTGAATATCAGGTACCTGATACACATATAAGGGGCCTGATATGTCCGTGCAGCTCGACACCGAGTGGGTCGGCTACAACTTGAAGGTCACCCAGCACCGGCTGCGTCTGCGGCTCGACGCCCAGTTGGCGGAGCTGGGGATCACCTCGGCGCAGAACGCTGCGCTGCTGGCCATCGCCGGCAACCCGCGCATCTCGAACGCCGACCTCGCGCGCGCAGCGTTCGTCACGCCGCAGACCATGCAGGGGGTGCTGGTGAACCTCGAGAAGAGCGGGCTCATTCGCCGCAGCCCGCACCCCGAGCACGGCCGCGTCATCATGACCGAGCTCACCAGAGCCGGGCAGAAGGTGGTCGCTGCTGGCACCACCGCCGCCAACACCGTCGAGCGACAGATGCTCTCGAAGCTCTCGGCGAAGGAAGTCGCGCAGCTCAACGCCCTGCTCAAGCGCTGCGCGGAGGCGCTCGAATGAGGCGTCAGCGTTCAGCTCGACGTTCGTCGGCCCGCGCATGACGAAACCCCTGCTCGCAGTGTTCGGCGCCGGAACGGGCCTCGGTGCCCACCTGTCACAGCGGTTCGAAAGAGAAGGGTACCGGGTCGCGCTCGTCTGTCGGAACGCGGCGAAGTTCCGCCCGCTCGAAGGCGACGATTACCGCGCGTTCGCCGCAGAGCTCTCTGAGCCTGGCTCTGCCGTGCATGCGCTGCACGAGATCGAAACGGCCATGGGCCGCGTCGACGTTCTTCACTACGCGCCCATCGCCACCGCCGGCATCTTCCGGCCGGCCCGCGAGCTCGACACCGCCTTTCTCGAGCGCCTCGTTCGCCTGTATCTCTACTCGCCGGTCGAGCTCGTTCGCGCGGTGCTCCCGTCGATGCTGGAGCGGAAATCGGGCGCCATCGTGGTCACCCATGGAATCACCGCCGTGCGGCCGCTCGCCGGAATGAGCGGCCTCGGGCCGGTGACTGCAGCGGCGCGCAACTACGTCTACGGGCTCAACGCCGAGCTGACGAACACCGGGGTCTTTGCGGGCACCATGACCGTCGGTGGAGTCATCGCCGGAAGTGAGGGCCACCGCCTGGTGGTGCAGGGCGGGCAGCCGCTGCCGCCGGGCACCAGGGTGCTCGACCCCCGCGAGCTCGCCGACGCTGTGTGGAAGCTGGTGACCGAGCGAACGCGCGTCGAAGTCGCCGTTCCCTGAAAAAAAGCGGCCCGCGCCGTCCCCTCACAGACGACGCGGGCCAGCTTCGCGCGTGTTGCCACGCGCCCCGGAAAATTCGCTCAGCCGCTTCGTGCGGTCGCGTACGTCATCACCAGGTACACCGTGGCCGGGGTCGCCCCCGGGTTGCGGTACGTGTGTGCGACGTCAGCCTGAAAGTAGAGGGCGTCTCCTTCGCCCAGCAGGTACCTCTGTGTTCCCAACACCAGCTCCAGCTGGCCCTTCTGCACCACCAGGTTCTCGGTGGTGCCGCTCGCATGTGCCTCGGCTTCTTCGATGCCGTTCGGCCTCAACGTGAGCTCGTAGAATTCGGTGCTGCGTTCACCTTCGAACGGGAACAGCGCGCGCGACGTGAACGCGCCGTCTTTCGACGTGAGCACCCTGGCCTGTTGGGCTCTCAACACCGCCGCGCCACGTTCGGTCTGCCCGACCAGCGCCGAGAAGGGCACCTCGAGGGCCCTGGTGATCTTCCACACCGAGTTGATGGTCGGTGCGCTCTGGCCCAGCTCGATCTGACTCAACATCGCCCGGCTCACGCCCGACGCCGTGGCCAGCCGCTCGAGCGACAGACCGCGCTGCGTGCGCAACTTGCGCAGGCTGCGGCCCACCACCGCCGGCAATGAATCGGTCTCGTCGACCCTGGCCACCGAGCGCCCCATGACGTCTGCCTTAACGGACGGGCACCCAGAACCAGACCCACACCGGCTGCCACGCAAAGCGCGCGGCAGGGCTCACCGGCGGCGGCACCTGCGCCTTGCGCTGCTGGCGGAAGCTCTCGAGGTCGATGACGTGGGCGGCGCTCATGTGCTGCTCCTTGAAGCGGATGTCTATCTGTTACAGCGGACGAGGCGCAATGTCCGTCATAACGGATGCCCGTGTCAAGTCAGCGGATGATCGTGGTGCGACGCCCCATGCTTAAGTGCGCGGACTTCATGCCGGTGACGCTGCTCGAGGAGTTCTCTGAGGTCCGCATTGGCCACGTGGGGCCGGTGCTGATCAGCGTGTGGTTCTCGCAGGCCACGATGCGCGGGCTGGAGGCGCTCTCGAAGCACCAGCTCGCGTTGGTCGCGCGGCACGGGAAGATCACCAACCTCTCGGTGGCGGTGAAGATCCCCAAAGCCCCGGGGCCCGAAGCGCAGGAATGGCTCAAGAAGAACGACGTGCGGCTGCGCGGCACCAGCCTGGGCACCGTCATCGTGGTGCTGGAGCGCGGCCTGGGCGCCATTCTCGCGCGCAGCTTCATCGCCGCGGCGAGCCTCATCAGCGCCAACTCCATGCACGTGGTGAAGACGCTCGACGAAGCGGTGGCGAAGACGAAGTTGCTCCCCGGCCAGCCCCGCGAAATTCTCGACGACGCCACGCTCCGCTCGAACCTCGAAGTCTTCGTCGCTGCACCACCCGTCACTCGCTGACACAGCCGCCCGGTCGTGGGCTCACGGAGCTTTCTCGCCATGCCGATCACCACGCTCGAAGAGCGGCCTGAATGTCGCGTTGGTCACGCCGGTTCCGTGTTCGTGACGGCCTGGTACAGCGAGCTGACCGAGGCCGCGCTCGACATGATGGAGCGCCATCAAACGGCGCTCTCGCAGCGGTACGGCAAGGTGACGCTCATCTCCATCGTCATGGGCGCGACCAGGAACCCGCCGCCCGACGTACGCGAGCGGCTCAAGCGCACCGCGGACTTCCTGCAGGACCAGCGCATCGGCAACTTCGTGGTGGTTCAGACGCGCGGGCTGTCGGCCATCATCGCGCGCACGTTCCTCGCGGCGTTGAGCCTGATGAACTCCGAGAACATGAAGGTGTTCAAGACGCTGGAAGACGCCGCCGAAGAGGCGAAGCGGATTCCCGGTCAGCAGCAGGAGGTGGTGACGAACACCACGCTCGCCGCCGACCTCGCGGCCTTCGCGCAGCTGCCGCCGCCGCGGTGAGCTCCCGTCGCTGGTCAGGCCAGCGCGTGAAACACGTGCTGCACGTCGTCGTCCTGCTCGAGCGCGTCGACCATCTTCAAGACCTCCTGCGCCTTCTCGTCAGGCAGGTCGACCGGCGTCTGCGCCACGTACTCGCTCGACGCTGAGAGCACGTTCAACTTCCGCTCTTCGAGCGCCGACTGCAGCTTTCCGAAATCGGCGAAGTCGCAGCGGATGATGAGCTGCTTCTCGCCCTTCTCGCCGGTGCCTTCGCCCAGCTCCTGCAGCCCGTGGTCGATGAGGTCGAGCTCGAGTGAATCGTGGTCGATGCCGGCGGGGTCGAGCCGGAAGACGCCCATGCGCTTGAACATGAAGCCGACGCTGCCCGCGTTGCCCATGTTGCCGCCCCAGTCCTTGAAGTGCATGCGCACGTTGGCCACGGTGCGCACCACGTTGTCGGTGGCGGTCTCGACGATGACCGGCACGCCGTGCGGCGCGTAGCCCTCGTACACGATGATTTCGTAATCCTTCTGGTCCTGGCCGCTCGCGCGCTTGATGGCGTTGTCGACCTTGTCCTTCGGCATGTTCACCGCGCGGGCGTTCTGCAGCGCGCGGCGCAGCGCGGGGTTCGACTCGGCGCTGGTGCCGCCGGCCTTCACGGCAATGGTGATTTCCTTCGTCACGCGCGTGAAGGCTTTCGCCATCTTGTTCCAGCGCGCGAACATCGTGTGCTTGCGGGTCTCGAAGATGCGTCCCATGCGGCGGCATTTATCCAAACGTTGTGCGGAGCGCCTCTGCTACAGCCGTGCGCGTCGTTGGAAATAGGGAAGCCGGTGAAAGTCCGGCACTGCCCCGCAGCGGTAAGCAGGAACGAAAGCCGTCACGAAGCACTGGGCGTCATGGTGACGCCTGGGAAGCGACGGCGAGTAGGTGGTTCCTTTTCGGAACCGGCGCCTGTAAGTCCGAAGACCTGCCAGCGATGTTGGTCCACCCGCTCCGAGGGGAGCGCGATGGGAGCTGAGGTCCCATCACGTCTTCTCTCCGAGCATCGACGGTCCGAGGGGCCCGTCTGCTGGAGATGATCATGAAGCAGTTGAACGTGGTGTGGGCCGCGGTGTGCGCGGTGTGGTTGTTCGCGTGCCCAGGCACTGGTGAGAACGTGGACGCAGGAAGTGGCGGTGGCTCGGCGACGGGCGGCGGCAGTGCGACGGGCGGCGGCAGTGCGACGGCCGGAGGCTCGGCGACCGGTGGTGGTTCGAACACCGACGCGGGCCTCGACGCAGGCACAGAGATGGACGCGGGCGTGATGGACGCAGGCAGCTTCTGTGACAACGCGGCGCACGACGCCGTGCTGGGCACGCTGGTGCTGGCGAACGGGGCGACGGTGGTGCAGTCGGCTCCGCTGCCGGGCAACGTGTTCGGGGTCGGCGTGGTGAACGGCAGCCTCTACGCGGTGACCTTCACCAACACGCTTCGTCACCTCGGGCGCCTGCCCACGCTGACGCCCGGGCCCGAAATCACCAGCATCATCGCGCCGGAAGATCGCGACGGCGGCGTGCGCTTCGGCAGCGGCTTCGTGGTCAGCAACGGCACGGCGCTGATGACCGGCTACACGCGCCCCGGTGACTACGGCGGCGCGGTGTTGATCTTCGAGACCACCGACGCGGGCGCGCGGTTCGTCAACGCGCCCGGCAACTACTCGGCGTCGAGCGTCGACGGCGCGTGGCTGGTGAACGGTCTGGGCCTCGGCGCAGCGGCGAGCCCGAACGTCGGCATCTACGCGCTCGATGCACAGGGCGCGTTCGGCTTCACCGAGTTCCCCGCGAACGCGTCGAGTGGCTTCACCGCCACCACCGCCGACGGCGTGCTGCTGCTCGGCTACTACGGCACCGGCGCGAATCGGCTGCACGCCACCACCGTGTCGACGTACGCGGGGCCGCTCGCCAACCGCACGTCGTTCGCGCTCACCACGGGCACCGACCTCGCCATCGGCAATGACGTGCTCTCGGGCGTGAGCACGGTGGGTGGGCACGGGTTGCTCCTGCGCGCCAACGCCTCGTACCGCCCGGTGCGCGTCGAGAAGTTGCCGCTCGCCACCTCGGGCTCGGGCGTCATCACGGTGACGGCCGGCGCGCCGGTGACGCTGGTGAACTCGGTCGACGAATGCACCTCGCTCAAGTTCGCGGTCGGCGCGGGCACCACGTTCCTGCTCGGCGTGGAAGACAAGAACGGCGAACGCATCATCGAAGTGCAGCCGTGAAGAAGCTGGCCGTCATCGCGCTGTTGCTCGGTGCGTGCGGCCCGTTGCCGGTGGTCGACGCCGGGGTCGAAGTTCCAGACTCCGGTGTCGAGCCCGTCGACGCGGGCGCGCCCGTGAACCCGTGGGCGGATCGCGTGGTGTCGTTCACGCCTGGCGTCGGCGCGGGCTTCGGCCAGGACGCGTTTCCGCAGGTCGTGCTCGGCGCACCGCGAGGTCAGGGCGCAAGCTCGGGGAGCCTCGACGTGCTCTCGCTCGGCCGCGAAGGTGTCATCACGCTGGAGTTCACCGACCTCGTGGTGGTCGATGGCCCGGGCGTGGACCTGCTGGTGTTCGAAAACGCGTTCAGCGGCTTCGTAGAGACCGGCGTCGTCGCGGTGAGTGACGATGGCGTCGATTGGCGCGCGTTCGCGTGCGACGGCGGCACGGGCTGCGCGGGCGTCAACCCGGTGTTCTCGCACCCCGACAACGGAATTTCGGGAACGGACCCCAGCGTGGCGGGCGGTGACGCGTTCGATCTCGCCGACGTCGGACTTCAGCGCGCGCGCTTCGTGCGCATCACCGACAGCGGGGCCAACCGCTTCTACGCGCCGCCGGGTGGCGGGTTCGATCTCGACGCGCTGAGCGTGGTGAATGGGGTCGCGCCGTAGGCTTTCCGCGAGAAGAGTCTCGGTGTCGGGGCCGTGCGCGCCGGCGCGTGCTTGAGTCCACGCGGCATGAAGAAGCAGTTGTGGGAAGCAGTGCTGAAGTCGCCGGACAACCTCGACGCGCGGCTGGTGTACGCCGACGCGTTGACCGAAGACGGCGACCCGCGCGGCGAGTTCATTTCACTGCAGTGCCGAATGGCCGCGAATCGGCTCCGTGGCGCGGCGCTCAAAGAAGCCAGGGCGCGCGAGGCGGAGCTGCTCGACGCGCACCGCGAAGAGTGGTTCGGCCCCGTCGAGAAGTGGCTTCGTGAACGTGACGCCTACACGCTGGGCCAGGTGAAGGTCGAACGCGGCTTCGTCACCGCGTGCAGGTTGTGGGTTCGCGAAGCCGACGACGTCGAGGCGCTCTTCAAGAAGGCGCCGCTGCTCGAGTCTTTGAAGCTGCTCGGCGCGGAGACCTCGTCCCTCGCTCCGCTACGAGCTCTTCAGCGGCTCGAAGCGGCGAGTGACGTGTCGACGTCGGTGCTGGAGTTCATTGCATCGGGCGCACGGTTCGAGCGCCTCACGCACCTCCAGCTGCTGGGCGTGAACGGGGTCATGACGGTCGACCTCACGCAGCTCCCCGCGCTGGAGACGCTCGAGAGTGACGTGCACGCCCGGGCGGTGACGCTGCCTCCGTCGCTGAGTTCGCTTCAATGGCGCGGCGCGAGCCCGGCGCTGATGACCGCGCTCACCGGACCTCCGCCAGCGCTGCGCAGGTTCGGCATTTCGCGACTCCGCGTCGATGCGTCGGCGGTGGGCGCGTTGCTGGTGCTCGCGCCGCGGCTCGAGCGTCTGGTGCTCGACTGGGCGAAGTTCGACGTGGGCCAGCTCGCGGTGTTGATGAAGACGCCGTGGCCGAAGTTGAAGGCGCTCGACTTGAGCAGCGCCACGCTCGGCGCCGACGGGCCTTCGCTGCTCGCTGCGCTCGAGGCGCCACAGCTCGAGTCGCTCGACCTGTCGAACACGCGACTGAAGGACGATGCGGTGTCGATGCTGCTGTCGTCTCCATTGCTCGAGCACCTCAAGGAGCTGTCGCTGCGCGCCAACAAGGTGACCGCCGCATCGCTCGCGCCGGTGTTGAAGCGAAAGCACCAGCTTCGGCTGCTCAATCTCAAGAAGACGGCGGTCTCGCCTGCTGAGCAGCAGCGGCTGGCCAGGGAGTTCCCCGACACGCGCCTGTCGCGTTGATCAACCCGCTGCGCGTTCGGAGCGGCCGGACAACAACGAGTACAGCGCGCGGTAGCCATGTCGCGGCGCCGCTTCGAAGCGCTCGGTGCCGAACACGCCGTTCAGGATGCGCGCGCCGTCGGCGCACACGTTCGGGTTCTGCAGCACGAGCTCCAGGTCGCGGCTCAGGTCCTTCGGCGCGTAGGGGCCCACCACGACTCCATCGTTCGGCACGTCGTCGGTGAGGCCGATGACCTGCAGCTGTCGCGCGCTCCCCGGCACGAGCCGCTCGAGGTCGGGCTGGTTGGTGGTGCACGGGCAGTACACGCTGCTCACCTCCGCCGCGCCGCTCAGCACCGCCTCCACGGCGCGATGGTACGAGCCACAGAACAGCTGCTGCGTGAAGGTACGCTCGGGCAACACGCCGTGCTCTCGCAACCACGAGCCGGGCAGGAGGTAGCCGGCACATGACTCCGGGTCGACCCACGCGGCGCGTGTTCCCAACAGCTCGTCGAGCCGCACGCGATTGGCGCCCGCGCTGCAGATCAACGCCGCGCGGTAGGTCGCGTCACCGCGTCGCACCGCGCGCATCAGCACCGGCACGTCGATGGTCTCGAAGCGCGCGCAGACCAGCGGTGGCGCCCACACCACGTCGGCTTCTCCGCTGACGACCTGTCGGTGGAGCTGCTCGTAGTTCTTCGCGGTGTCGACCTCGACGGCCACCGACAACGCGCAGCTGATCAGCTGTGAGAGCGCTTCTCTTCGTGCGCGCGGCAACGATGCACTGGCCGGCGGCAGCAACACCCGCACGGCGTTCCGTTGATTCTTCATGTCGTGTCCCCCCGAGAGACAGCCCAAGCCTGCCGCGCGTGAGGCGTCGCCGTCGAGGTGGGTCCGTTCCGGCTCCGGGGCGCGACGATGGCAACCGTCGCACTTCCATTCGTCGGTGACGGATCAGGTCGTGTATTCGGCGTTGACCTGCACGTAGCGGTAGCCGAGGTCGCTGGTCATCACCACCGCGCGGCCGGGGCCGTCGGCGAGCTTGAGCTCCAGCTTGACGTCTTCACTCTTCATCGCGGTCGACGCCGCCGCGCGATCGAACGCCGTCGGCTCGCCTGCGCGGAAGACCTCGATGCCCTGCAGCACGCACGAGAGCGACTTCGCGTGGCGCACTTCGGGCGCGTTGCCGACCTGGCTCGTGAAGCGACCCCAGTTGGGGTCGTTGCCGAAGAGCGCGGTGCGCACCAGCGCCGACGAAGCGACCCGCCGCGCGATGGCCCTGGCCGCTTCTTCCGTCGAGGCGCCCGTGACCTCGATGGTGGTGACCTTGGTGGCGCCTTCACCGTCGCGCGCGATGAGCCACGAGAGGCGACGCGCGACCGGTTCGACGTGACGGGCCCAGTCGGTCGGCGGCGCGACCTTCCTGGTCGACAGCAGCAGGAAGGTGTCGTTGGTCGAGGTGTGCGTGTCGACGTGCACCGCGTTGAAGCTCGAGGCGGCGATGGTGGGGATCGCGCGCTTGAGCTGCTCGGCGCGCAGGTCCCAGTCGGTGGCGACGAAGGCCAGCATGGTGGCCATGTTGGGTTCGATCATCCCCGCGCCCTTGCAGATGCCCGCGATGGTGGCGCCGCCGTGCTGCGCGCACGCTTCTTTCGGGTACGCGTCGGTGGTCATGATGGCCGAGAGGAACCGGCGGCCGGCTTCCACGTCGTCGCTGAGCTCGGCCAGCGCCGCGTCGATGCCTGCGCGAACCTTGTCCATCGGCAGCTTCACGCCGATGACGCCCGTGCTGCAGACGAGCACCTGTTCGACGGGGCAGTTGATGGCTTTGGCCACGCGTTCGCACATTTCGAGCGCGTCTTTGTCGCCCTGCGTGCCCGTGCAGGCGTTGGCGTTGCCGGAGTTGATGATGACCGCGCGCACCAGCCCGTTGGAGCGCGTGAGGTGCGCTCTGGAGACCGTGACCGGCGCGGCGGCGAAGTGGTTCTGCGTGAAGAGGCCCGCGCACGACATCGGGGTGTCGGACACCAGGAGCGCCACGTCGGGGTTCCCGCTCGCTTTGATGCCGGCTCGCACGCCCGCGGCCTTGATGCCGGGGACCGAGGTCAGCGTGAACTGTGCGGGCGGGAAGGAGGGAACGGGCGGGACCGGGATGCTCATGGCGGCGCGACATACAACGGCGGCTCGAAGGGTGCGCCGGTTTGCGGGCTCGCAGCGAGCGACGCTGAGGGTTCGTGCTGCGCCCGGTCGCGGCGTTCAGTCGCGCCTGGGGCCGTTGGCGCACTTCGACGCGTAACGCGCGGGTCACGAACATTTCGACACTTCCGGAACGGAGCTCGCGCGGAGCTTCGTCGAGATCGCGGCGGTACCGTCGCGCGCATGACGAACTCCGAACGGTGGCTGAGCGTGTTCTGGCTCGTGGCGTTGCTGGCGGGTTGTGATGGAGCCGTGAGCGAAGGGCCTGACGGCGCCGTCGTGGAAGACGAAGACGCTGGCCTGGTGAGCGTCGACGCGGGGGCCCCGACGACGCGGGTGCCGGGCGCGATGCCGGTGGGGTCGACGCAGGTGAAGCGCCCGACGCTGGTACGGCCGATGCCGGTGAGACGCACGATGCCGGCACCACCGTTGACGCTGGTGCACCCGACGCGGGCGCTTCGAACGTCACGCGGCTGCCGACCTGCGACATCGTTCCCGGCGGCTGCGACGAGGTGTTCAACGCGAGCGGTGGGCTCATCTCCATCGTCAACCGCACCGCGCCCGGGAAGATCTTCTGCCTGCGCGCGGGCAACTACAAAGGCCTGTACCTCGAGAAGGTGAAGGGCTCTCCGGCCGCGCCGCTGTTGATCAGCAACTGCGGCGGCAGGTGTTCGACTCGACGGGCTACTCGAACGGCATCGGCGGCACCGAAGTTCAATACGTGCGGCTGTCGGGCGCGGGCGACGTGAACAGCGAGTACGGCATCGAGCAGAAGAACGCGAACATGGGCCTCGATTTCGACATCGGCATCACCGACGTCGAGGTCGACCACCTCGACCTTCACGACAATGGCTACATGGGCCTCGGCGTGCGCAGCTACCCGCGCTGCGACGGCCGCTTTCATCGCGGCAACTTCGTGCAGCGCAACACGTTCATTCACGACAACCGCGTTCGCAACGCGCGCGACGGCGAGGGCTTCTACATCGGCACCTCGCACTTCAACTCCACCGTGGGGCGCGCGTACGTGCAGACCGGCTGCCCCGACGCGGGCTACCTCGAGCCGCCGCTGGTCAACGCGAAGATCTACAACAACGTGCTCGAAGACATCGGCCGGGACGGCATTCAGGTCGGCGCCGTCACCTCGGGCATGGAGATCTACGACAACGTGGTGAAGCGGTACGCGAAGAAGCAGGACTACGGGCACGTGGGCGGCATTCAGATCAACCCCGGCTCGGTGGGCGAGGTTCACGGCAACTGGATCGAAGCGATGGCCAACGACGTAGAGGGCACCGCGATTCAGTATGCGGGCGGCAGCACCGGTGATGTCTTCATTCACGACAACGTCATCGTCGGCTCGCCGACGCCGCTGCTGACGCTCGGGTACATGATCACCTCGAGCAACCGCACGGTGTTCCGCAACAACACCGTGGTCAGCTCGGGCGGCAAGCCGTTCTATCTGTTCTGCAACGCCGCGCTCTCGACCACGCAGCCGCACCACATGGACATCACCGACAACATCTTCGTCGGCTACGACCGCATCGGTCAGTTCCTGTTCAGCGACGCGCAGGGCGATTGGTACAAGATCTTCGACGGCAACGCGCCGAAGTGCCCCATCAACGGCCGCGTGTACGACAACGCGCTCGAGGCCGCGCAGCACGTGCCCGGAAGTTTCTATTCGGAGAACGTGGGTGACGCGCAGTTCGTCGACGCCGGCATGCAGAACTTCAGATTGCTGCCGACGTCTCCTGCGCTCGGGAAAGGCGCGACGATTCGTTGACTACGGGTAGTGCAGCACCACGCGCTCACGCGTGTTCGTGGGCACCGTCTCGCCGTACCAGGGAGACACGTCGGTGATCTGCACCACGTCGAAGCTGGCGATGCGGTCGTTCGGGTTTCCGGTGCGGTCCGGGTACCTCAGAATCCACTCCTTCAGGGGCGGCTCGTACGCGCGGTCGTTGCCGATGCGCGAGAGGTAGTCGCACCAGAACTCGTCATGGCCGAGGCGCGTGAGGATGGCGTTGATGCCCGGCGGCGAGCGGCGTGACGCGCGTTCAGACAGCGGGTCGACGAGGCGCCCGTCGAAGGTGCGCGCGCGCACCACCACCGTCGCGTCTTCCCGCGGCGAGACCGCGAACATTCCCCAGCCCTGGAAGAAGTGGAGGTACTCCACCGGCCACAGCACCCAGAACGGAGGCACGGGCTTGATGGCCTGCGGCACCGGCCGGTTCTGCGCGAGGGTCTGAATCACGAACACCACGAACATGAACGCCAGCAGCGCGTTGCGAATCGCGCCGCCGAGGGCCACGCGCCGCCTGGTGAGCGCGGTGTCGGGCGAGAAGGGCGAAGGCTCGAGCACGTCGAGCTCGAGCCGCCTGCTGAGGGCTTCGAACCACCGCGGCACGAAGCCGGGGAGCCCGGTGACGGCGCGGCTGCGCGCCGCGAGCGTGGCGTGGGCAGCCCAGCGGCCCAGCGACGCGTCGACCTTCACGTCGTCTTTCCTGGGAGCGCCGAACACCTTCTGACCGAGCCACACGAGGTCGTCGTGGCGAATCATGAAGAACCAGAACATCAACATGGTCGTCGAGAACACGCCGAGGTTGAGGAAGGTCATGAAGCCGAAGTGCAGTGCGAGCCCGAGCACGATGGCCAGGCGTCGCATGCTCTTCGCGGGCAACAGCACCCAGATGGGCAGCGTGGCTTCGACGAACTGCGTGAAGCGCGTCAGCGCCATCGAGAGGCCGGGCGTCACGTGGGGCCGCAGCCACTCCGCGAGCGCGGTGGCGATGCGGTCCTGGTGCATCACGTCGAGCAGCACGCGCCCGTCGCGCCAGCCGTCGGTGTCTTTGTGCAGGTAGTTGAAGAGGTAGATGACCGCGAGCTGCAGCGCGAGCGCGCCCATCACCCACTCGAAGTAGGGCTTCGGCGGCGAGAGAACTTCGGGGTCACCCTCGAGCGTGGCCACGCCGTGTTTGTCGACGTTCAACTTCGAGTGCCGCATCGAGCGGCGCAGCGAGTCGATGGACAGCCAGCTGCCGAGCGGCAGGAACGCGGTCCACACCAGCAGCACCGAGAGCGCGACGTCGCCGCCGTTGGTCAGGTAGTGCACGCGGCAGTTGAGCGAGAGCTGCGCGGCGAGCGCGAGCAGCTGCATCAACTTCGTCTTCCAGCCGACGAGCAGCAGCAGGTACACGATGACGATGAGGCCCACGAAGAAGCGCGCTTCGTGCAGCTCGCTGACGCCGTAGAAGATGGAGAAGCCGAGGCGCGCCTGCGGAGCCCACAGCATGGTGTGGTTCGGCATCAGGCCTGCGTTGGTGTACCAGACGTCGAGGTCTTCCCAGCGGCGCAGCACGTCGAACAACAGCAGCAGCGCGAGCAGCACACGACCCGCGCCCAGCGTCACCGGAGAAGCGGTGAGCAGCTGCTGCGCGAAGCGGGAGGCCTTCAGACGTTCCATGGGCAGCGCGTTTAGCGTGGCCGAAGGCTCCTGAGTTTCCTTCTTTGTCGGCCCGGAACTTCGTAAGCCTCGCGCATGATCCGACGAGCAGTCGTGCTGTCCGTCTCTCTGTTCCTTGCTGCGTGTTCCAATCCCGCTGGTCAGACCAACAATGGTCTGGTCGCGCTCACCAACGCCGAACCCGCGGGCGAAAATTGCGCAGGCGGTGGCGTGAAGTTGCGCTTCGGCCTCGACGCCAATGGCAACGCGCGCCTCGACGAAGACGAGGTTGATTCGACGCTCACGCAGTACGTGTGCAACGGCGTCGCCGGTGCCAACGGCATGAACGGCATGAATGGTCTGGCTGGTGCCGACGGCACGATGGGCACCATGGGAACGGTCGGCCCTGCAGGCCCCGCGGGTGCTGCTGGCCCGGCCACGGTGTCCATCAACACGCCTGAAGCGCCCGGCGCGAACTGCCGCTACGGCGGCGTGCAGGTGCAGTTCGGCCCCGACGTCGACGGCGACCTGCTGCTCGACCCGGGTGAAATCAACGCAGCGCTCACGCGCTTCATCTGCAACGGCACCGCGGGCGTCGACTGCCACGACTTGAACGGCAACGACGCGTGCGACCCGGCGACTGAAGACAAAGACCTCGACGGTGACTGTGACGTCGACGACTGCCACACGCCGAACACCGCGGACTTCATTCGCAACCAGACCACCGCGCAGATGGCCGACTTCAACATCGCGGGCACCGGTACGGCGGCGCGCATTCGCATTCTCGATTCGCAGACCGTGGCGAACGACGTCTTCGTCTTCCGTGGTGTGCCGTGCTGCGGTTCAGGCAGCACCGTCCCTCGCGACCTCTTCCGGCTCAACAACAGCGGCGGTTTCGTGGCGTTCGGTGTGCTCGGGCTCGGCAACATTCCCGCGCAGGGAGCGGGTGAGCGTCTGATGTGGCACCCCTTCAAGGCAGCCTTCCGCGCGGGCTCCATCGGGAACGCGGGCACGCAGTGGGACGACACGAACGTCGGCTTCTATTCGTGGGCCGGCGGCTACAACACCATCGCGCTCGGCCTCGGCTCGTTCGCCATGGGCTACCAGTCGACGGCGCTGGGCACCTACTCGAGCGCGGTCGGGTACACGACGAACGCCGACGGGACCGGTGCAGTGGCCATCGGTTATCGCACCACGGCAGATGCCGACTACTCGGTGGCCATCGGTCAGCGTGCTTCAGCGAACGGGCGCGCGGGCTCCATCACCTTCGCTGATGCGTCGACCACGGATTCTGTCGAGGCCTCGGCCAACAATCAGTTCAGCGTGCGCGCGGCGGGTGGCTATCGCCTCTTCACCAACGCAACGATGACGACCGGTGTGCAGCTGTCGGCCGGTGGTTCATCGTGGGCCGTGGTGTCTGACCGCAACGCGAAGACGGACTTCGCAGAGCTCGATGGCGAGGAGCTGCTGCACAAGTTGGCGAAGATGCCGGTGCAGTCTTGGGTCTACAAAGAAGAGGTCGGTCACCCGCGTCACGTGGGCCCGATGGCGCAGGACTTCTACGGCGCGTTCGGTCTCGGCTTGAACGACGTCACCATCAACACGCTCGACATCGACGGCGTGAACCTCGCAGCGAGCAAGGCGCTCGAACGCCGCACGTCTGAATTGATGGAGAAGACCCGCCGCGTCGAGAAGCTCGAGAACGAAGTCGAAGAGCTCAAGGCCGCCATGCGCCGGCTCGAGCAGCGGTTGTCGAAGCAGAAGTGACCTGAGCATGCGGGTGCTGGGCATCGTCACGGCGTGGCCGCGTCACTCAGGTGACGTCATCACGCCGTGGCTGCAGTCGATGGCGCTCGCGCTCGCGCCGCTCGGGGTCACGTTCGAGGTGATGGCGCCGTCGTGGCGAGGTGCTGCTGGCGGTGTGCACGAAGGCATTCGTGTGCACCGCTTTCGCTACGCGTGGAGCGCGCTGGAGACGCTGTCACACGACTTGACGGTGCCTGATCAACTGAAGCGCGAACCGTGGCGTCTGGCGTTGCTGCCCGGCTACCTCGCGGGCGCGACACGGGCGGTGACGACACTGCTGCGACGAGAGCGCTTCGATGTCGTTCACGCGTTCTGGCCGTTTCCTCACGCGGCTCCGGCGTGGGCATCGGGGTTGCTGACCGGCGTGCCGTTCGTCTCGTCGTTCTTCGGCGCGGAGCTCGCGCTCGCGGAACGGGTTCCCGGAGGCCGGCGCGTGGTGCGGGAACTGGTGAAGCGGTCCGCGGCGGTGACGACGGTCTCGCGCTTCACCGCGGCGCGACTGCGCGCGATGGCTCCAGACGTGGAGCCCGTCGTGATTCCCTTCGGCAGCACGATTCTTCCGACCGAGCGCCGGGTCGCGACGCCGCGCGGCTCGTCACTGCGCGCGGTGTTCATCGGCCGGCTGGTCGAACGCAAAGGCGTGTCGGTGCTGCTCTCGGCGTTGGAGCAGCTCCGTGACGTCGAACTCGAAGTGCTGGGTGACGGTCCGCTGCGCGCGGAGCTCGAACGGCAAGCGCGTTCGCTCGGGGCACGCGTCACCTTTCGTGGCTTCGTCGATGACGACGAGAAGAGGAGAGCGCTCGAACGTGCACACGTGTTGGTGCTCCCGGCCATCGTCGACGCGAGCGGTGATACCGAAGGGCAGGGCGTGGTGTTGCTCGAAGCGATGGCGCTGGGCCGCGCGGTCATCGCGAGTGAAGTGGGTGGCATCACCGACATGGTGACGCCCGCGAACGGACTGCTGGTGCCGCCGGGTGACGTTTCAGCGCTCTCGACGGCGTTGGCTCGTTTGCGTGACGACGCTGCGCTGCGCGATTCGCTCGGTGAGGCAGGCCTGCAGCACGTGCGCGAGAACTTCTCGTGGTCGGCGCTCGCCGAACGCGTGCGCGCGGTCTACCGGGTGGCCTGCGCATGAAGGTGCTCCACGTCATCTACGACGACGTCGGCAATCCGTGGGTCGGTGGTGGCGGCGCCGTGCGTGCACATCGCATCTACGAAGCGCTCGGCAGCAAGGTGCTGGCGAGGTTGTTGTGCGGCGCGTACCCGGGTGCACGTGATGATGAGCGCCGTCGTCATGTCGGCATCGGCGGCGGGTATCGGCGCAGCCGCGCGAGCTTCATCGTCGCTGCGCAACGTGCGCTCGTACGTGAGCGGTACGACGCCGCGGTCATCGACTTCTCGGGCTGGTCTCCGCTCTTCGCTCCGTCACATCGACCGGTTGGGCTCACGATTCACCATCTCACCGGGCCCAATGCAGAGAAGCGTGTCGGGCCGCTGGCGGCGCGCGTGGTGTCTGCGCTCGAGCGACGTTGCGTTTCACGTGCGCGCACGGTGAGTCTCACCGCGCGCAGCACCGAAGCGTTGGTGCGACCGATGCTTCGCAGCGACGTCGACGTACATCACGTTGCCGCCGGGGCGGACGACCGATTCTTTTCGGTGAAGCGAGCTGAGAAGCCGTACTTCCTCGCCCTCGGCCGGCTCGACATCGTGCACAAAGGGCTCGACGTGTTGCTGCGGGCGTTCGCTCATGCGCGCCTGCCGGGGCTCGAGCTCGTGTTTGCAGGGCGCGGTCGCGACGGCGCTCGACTCGAGTCGTTCGCGCGCGAGCTCGGTGTCGAACGTTCCGTTCGTGTGCTCGGCCCGGTGAGTGACGCGCAGCAACTCGAGCTGCTCGGTCACGCGCTCGCGGTGGTGATGCCGTCGCGCTTCGAAGGCTTCGGGATGGCGGCGGTGGAAGCGCTCGCTGCGGGAGCTCCGTTCATCGCGACGGCGATCCCCGCGTTGCTCGAAGTCGCTGAAGGCGCAGGCCGGTTCGTTCCGCCGGAAGACGTGAACGCGCTCGCGCAGGAGATGATCACCATCGCGAGTGACGAAGCGCTGCGTTCGGAGCTCTCGTCTCGGTCGCGCGTCGCCGCGGCACGCTTTCGCTGGTCGACGGTGGCGCAAGATCATCTGCGCTTCCTCGAAGCCATCGCGAGGTCTGCGTGACGCGGCGCGAACTGCTCATCATGACCGGCGTGTCGCTGCTGCTGGCGGTGATTCCGTTTCTCCCCGTGCTCGGGCCAGGAACGATGTTGTTCGGCACCGACACGCTGGCCGGCGGCTTCGCGTTCTACGACGCGTTCGCGCAGCAGGTTCGTCACGCCGAGTTTCCGCGGTGGATGCGGATGGTCTGGGGCGGCGTTCCCACGTTCGCCAACGCGGGCAGCACGTTTCAGCCCGTGCATCTGCTGGCGACGACCGTGCTGCCGACGGCGCTGGCGCTCATCGTGGTGCTCATGACGCACTTCACGCTCGCGGGCGTCGGCTTCTATGTCTTCGCGCGCGCGCTGAACGTTCGCCACGTGGCGGCGCTCTTCGCGGGCGTCGCCTTCGAGTGCACCGGCCTCACGCACGCGTGGGTCCATGCGGGGCACGACGGGCGCATCATCGCGGTCACGTTGAGCCCGTGGGTGTTGTTCTTCATCGTTCGCATCGCGCACGAGGGGCGTTGGCGGCACGTGGGCGGGCTGGGCGCGGCGCTGGGGTGCGTGCTGCTCGGAAACCAGCTGCAGCTCGCGTGGTACCTGCTGGTGCTCTCGGCGGGGCTCGGCAGCTTCGAGCTGTGGTCGAGCAGCGCCCCGGGTCGGTGGCGCCGCGCACGACGGGCGGTGTTCGGGGTGACGCTCGGCTTCGGGCTCGCTGCCATCAACCTGCTGCCCTTCGCGGGCTACGTGTCGCAGAGCGCGCGCGGCGGCGAGGGTCCTGCGTGGAGCTTCTCGACCTCTTTCGCGGCGGCCCCGAGGGACCTCGCCGGCTTCGCGATGCCCGACGTGCCGGGCCTCTCCATCACGCGGCCGGGCACGCAGGAGCGACCGTTCGCCGATTACGAAGGAGCCAACCGCTTCAAGCTGCACACCGAATACGTGGGCGCGGCGGTGGTGTTGCTGGCGCTGCTGTCGGTGCTGAACTGGCGCGCGCGCAGAGTGCGCTTCTTTGTTGGCGCGACGGTGTTCTTCACGGTGCTGGGCCTCGGCGCGAACACACCTCTCTATCTGCCGCTCACGAAGGTGCTGCCCGGGCTGCATCGTTTCCGCGCCGCGGATCTCGCCTGGTCGATGGTGGTGGTCTTGCTCGTCGCGCTGGCGGCGCTCGCGTTGGAGGCGTGGCTCGACCGGCCCCGGCTTCGCGCGCTCTGGCTCGCGGGTGCGGTCATCGCCGTGGGCTCGACGGTGGTGGCCTTCACCTCGCAGCGGCCCGAAGCCCTGCCGCGCTTCCTGGTACCGCTCGTGCTTACGCTGCTCGCGCTCGCGCTGCTGCATCGTGTTCAGCGCTGGGCATGGCTCGCGCTGGTGCTGATCTCCGCGGGAGATCTGCTGCTCGTGGCGCGGCACTTCGTGTTCGCCGTACCACCGCCTGCGCAGACGCTGCCGAGTGACGACCTCATCGCCTTTCTGCGCGCGCGACCGAAGCAGGAGCGCGTGTGGGTGCTCCCCGCGCCGAAGCCGTGGCGCTCGGGCGGCAATCTGCTCGCGATGTACGGCGTTCCTCAGTTGGGCGGTGAGCATCCACTCCCATCGAAGCGGTTGCTCTCGCTGGTGGGCATGGGGGTTCAGACCGCGGCTGACTGGCACGAGCTGGTGCGCGACCCGACGTGGACCGACGCGGGGCTCTCGTTCGAGACGCGCGAGAGCTGGCTGTCGGCGGCGAACGTTCGCCACGTGGTGAGCACCGTGCCCCTCGACGTACCGGGATGGACCGAGGTCTTCCGCTCCGGGTCTGGCCTCGTCTACGAGCGGGCCGATTCGCAGCCGGCGGCGTGGCTCAACGGCCGGGTTCGCGTGGTGCCTGATGCCGCCGCGAGCCTCGCGGCGATGCGTGAGCCGGGCTGGCACCCGCGCAACGAGGCCATCGTCGAGGTGCCGGGCGAGCTGTGGTTCGACGAGCCGTTGGTGACCGGCGCCGCCATCGTCACCGCGAAAGCGCCGTCGCGCATGACGGTGCAGGTCTTGAGCGATCGCCGCGCGCTGCTGGTGGTTTCGGAGACGTGGCACGACGGTTGGCGCGCGTTCGTCGACGGTGTGCCAGCGCCGGTGTTCCTCACCAACCACGCCTTTCGCGGCGTGCCCGTGCCCGCGGGTCAGCACCTCGTCGAGCTGCGCTTCGAGCCGCCCGCGCTGTGGAGCGGCGTGTTGCTCTCGCTCGTCTCGCTGGCCCTCTGTCTGGCGTTGCTGGTGCGGCGCTCGTGAAGCGCGTGCTCGGCGTGGCGCTGGTGCTCGTGTCGGCGCTCTTTCTGGTGCGCATGGCCTCGCGCGACTGGGCGACGGTGCAGGCGAGCACCTGGCGCTTCGAGCCACGGTGGGTGAGCGCGGCGCTGGTGACGCAGGTCGCGGTGCTCGCCCTGGGCATGTTCGGCTGGGCACAGGTGCTGCGGCTCACCGACGCGGTGTCTCCGGGGCTCCTGGTGTTGTGGCGGTTGTGGTCGCTGGCGAGCCTCGCGCGCTTCGTCCCCGGAGCGGTGTGGCAGTTCGTCGCCGCCGACCGGCTCGCTGCGAACCAGGGCCTCGCGCGTCGCGTGTGGTCTCAGTCGCTCGCGGTGCACCTGGGCTTCTCACTCGCGGGCGCAGGAGTGGTGGCGGTGCTCGCGTTGCCGCGCTGGGCGTGGTGGCTCGGCGCGCTCGCGTTGGTGTGCGTTCACCCGCGCGTGGTGCGGCTGATGCTGCAGGTCTTCGCGAAGGTGACGCGTCAGGAGCCGCTGCGGTGGCACGCGGGCTTCCGGCACGGCGTCGCGCTGTTGCTGCTCGCCGCCGCCGGCTGGGCCTTGTCGGGGCTCGGGCTGACGATGCTGTTGCACGCGCTCGGGCGTGACGAAGTGCCGCGCCTCGTGGCGCTGGGGGCCAACGCCGGCTCGTGGCTCGCTGGAGTGGTGGTCGTGTTCGCGCCGTCCGGGCTCGGGGTGCGCGAGCTGGTCACCGCGTGGTCGCTCGCGCCGTGGGTCGGTGAAGGTGACGCCGTGCTGCTCTCGGCGGCCGCGCGGTTGTGGTCGCTGGCCGCCGAGCTGCTGGCGGCTGCGTTGGCGAGCGTGTTGGTCAGCGCGCGGCGGTCAGCTTCAGGGTCTTGAGGCCCACCCTGAAAATCAGGAACGACGCGACGGCCAGCAGGTCGAGGAACGCGGTCACGATGCGCAGCGACGAGCCGTAGCGCGACTGCCCATGGCGTCTGGGAAAGAGCGGAACGTCGAGCTCGGTCATGGTGGCGCCGTGCGTGTGCGCGAGCACCACCAGGTACCGGTGCCAGTCGTGCTTCAGCGGAAAGCGCGACAGCAGGCTGCGGCGAAAGCCCTTCATCGAGTTGAGGTCGGACACCGGCACGCCGAAGCACAGCCGCGAGAGCTGGTTGTAGATGGTGCTCACCAGCTGCTTCTCGTAGCGGCCGCGTTTGCGCGCGGTCACCACGTCCCAGCCTTCGTGCAGGCGTTGAACGAAGCGCGGCAACTCACGCGGCGAGTACTGGAGGTCGGCGTCGAACAGAATGAGCCACTCGGCCTCGGTCGCTGCGCTCGCCGTGAGCAGCGCTTCGGTCTTGCCGAGGTTGCGCTCGTGCCGCAGCACGCGGAAGGCGGGCCAGCCGGCGGCGATGCGCGTGGCCAGCTCCGCAGAGCCGTCGGTCGAGCCGTCGTCGACGAAGATGACCTCACCCTGCAGCGCGTGCGCGTCGAACACCATGCGGAGTTCGGCGATGAGCTCCGGCACGGTCTGCGCTTCGTCGAGCGCTGGCACCACGACCGCGAACTCCGGCCGGGCGCGCGTGGGCGACGTTTCGCTCACTTCGCCTCGCGGCGATTCTGTTCGGCGAGCAGCTTCTCGATGCGCTGCAGCTGGCCTTCCAGTTTGTCGACCTTCTCCTTGAGCGCCTCGACTTCACGGGTGCGCGCGTCGAGCTGCGTGGTGCGTTCTTCGAGGGCCTTGGCGGCGGCGAGCGCGACGCCCGAGAGGTCCTGCAGACCGACCGACGACTCGGAGTCGCCGAGCTTGAAGGCCGCGTAGAAGTCCTGCGCGACGGGGCCCACGTGCGGCGTGTCGGCCGGGTCGGTCGTGAAGTTCCACTGCGTGACCGGCATGTTGCGCAGCTTGGTGAGCACCGTCTCGCCGTCGAGCTCCACGAAGTTCTCCTTGAGGTCGCGCGACGACGCGCACGTCCACGAAGGCACGGCCACGGTGAGGTCGCAGCCCACGTTGCCGCCGGCGCCGGGCGTGTTGCCGTTCGACGCGGTGCTGACGCGCAGGCGAATGCCGCCGTTGGCGCGAATGCGGAACTCGTTGTCGGCCTGGTTGCGCACCGAGTCGGTCGTCGATTCGTCGCCCCACACGAAGGTGCCGGTGTGGGTGTTGTTCGACGCGCGGTAGCCGATGGCGACCGAGTAGTCGTTGTTGGCGGTGGTGCGGTAGCCCAGCGCGACCGAGCCCTGACCACCGGCGCGCACGTTGTAACCGATGGCCGTGCACGCGAAGCCGGAGCACACGTTGCTCGCGCCGGACGAGAAGCCGGCGGTGCCGGACACGTTGACGGCCGAGCCGAAGCCCACGCCGACGGTGCTGCTCACGTTGACCTGGTCGCCGTACGCGAAGGCGCCGTACCCGCTCGCCGTCACCTGGTTGCCGCCGGCGAAGGTGAAGTCGTCCATGTTGCTGTCGTCCCAGTTGGTCTGGCCGACGGGCACGCGCCCGAAGCGCAGAGAGCCGCGGCAGGCGTGCCACATGAAGCGCGTACCGGCGCCCGTGGCGGGGATGGACATCGCGCAGCCGGTGGTGTTGCCGACGTCGCGCACGAAGCCGCCGAACGAGAACGCGCCGTCGTCTTTGATGGTGATGAGCGGGTTGTTTCCGGGCAGCAGGCTCGCCCGGTACAGGTCGCGCGGCGCCGTCGCCGCGTTGAGCGCGCGTGAGGTGTTCTGCGAGAGGAGCCCGCCGATCTCGGCGCCTCCACCGATGCGGAACCCTGCGTCCTGCACGTCGGCGACCTGGTTGAGAATCGCGTCGACGGCCGGGCCCTGCGGGCCGACCGGGCCCTCCGGACCAACGGGGCCAATCGGGCCGACCGGGCCCGTCATGCCGTCGACGCCGTTGGTGCCATTCATGCCGTCCTGACCGTTGGCGCCGTTCTGGCCGTTGCACACCGTCTGCTGCTGCGCGGGGTCGACCTCACCGTCCTGCAGCACGCCGTCGTTGTTGGCGTCGATGCCGAACTCGACCACGGTGCCGCCTGCTGGGCAGCGCGTGCTCGGGCCCTGCGCGGTCGACCGTGTGGCGATGCCGGGCCCCGCGGGGCCAGAGGGGCCGGTGGCGCCCGCAGGCCCGATCGGCCCCTGTTCGCCCGCAGGGCCAGCTGCGCCTGAACAACCAGTGACTGCAAGCGCAGCCAGAAGCACGCTCTGTCGGATCATTCTTCCCCCTGCCGTTGGTGGCGTGAGCACGCTAGGTCAGCCCTTCGTGCGTTCGCGAGGAGCAAATGCTGCGTTGCTCGTGTCGACGGCGCTGGCGGCGGTCGGGCCATTTCTCCCCGCGTTGAACGGCACGTTTCTGGGCTGGGACGACAGGCGCGCGCTCGTCGACTTCGACGGCTGGCGCAGCGGCAGCTGGCTCGAGTCGATTCGCTGGGCCTTCACCAGCCTCGACATGGGCATGTACCGGCCGCTCACGTGGCTGAGCTACCGGCTCGACTTCGCGCTCTCCGGTCTGGAGCCGGCCGCGTTTCACCGCACCAACCTCGTCATTCATGCGCTGGTCGCCGGACTCGCGGTCGCTGCGTTGCGGCGGTGGGTGGCGGCCGCGCGGCTGGAGCTCGATGAACGCTGGGCGGCGCTGGTGGCGTTGGCGTTCGCGGTGCACCCGCTGCGGGTGCAGGTCGTGGCGTGGGTGAGCGCGCGCGCCGACGCATTGGCGACGGCGTTCTTCCTGGTGGCGGTGCTGGCGTGGCTGCGCTTCGTCGAGACGCGTTCAGTCGGTGCGCGCGTCGCGTGGCACGTGGCCTTCGCGGGCAGCCTGTTGTGCAAGCCCATCGCGCTGGCGGCGCCGGTCGTCTTCTTCATCGCCGGCTGGTGGCTCACGCGACGGCGGCCCTCGTTCGCCGACGTGCTCATCGGGCTCACGATGTCGGCGGCCATCAGTCTTCCGCTCGCGCTCGCCAAGGGTGTGGTGCACAGCGGCGGCGGTCTGCCGCAGCTCCCTGCATCAGCGGCGTTCACCGCGTTGCACAACAGCGTGCAGCCGCTGTGGAAGGTGCTGTGGCCGATGTCGCTGGGCATCGCCGAACCGGCGTGGCCGTTCGAGCCGTTCGAAGTGCCGTACGTGGTCGGCGCGCTGGCGGCGGTCGCCCTGGCGACGTTCATCTGGTCGAGGCGCGCGCAGACGCCGGGCCTCGCCGTGACCGCGCTCGCGTGGCTGGCGTTGATGGGCCCGATGCTGGGCGTGGTGCCCTTCGGCTACGAGCTGACGGCGGACCGGTTCTCATATCTGCCGACGCTGGCGCTGCTGCCGGGCGCGCTGTGGTTGATGAGCCGGCTGCCCCGTCGGCAGTGGCTCGCGGTCGCAGCGCCGGTGCTGCTCTTCTGGAGCGTGCTCGCCTGGCAGCACACGGGCGTGTGGCAGACGTCGGAGCAGTTGTGGCGCTACACGCTGGCGCAGAACCCGCGGTCCGCGCTTGCGCTCACGGGGCTCGGTGACGACCTCCTGAAACAGAATCGCGTCGCTGAAGGCGAGGCGCTGTACCTGCGCGCCATCGAGTGGCTGCCGCCGTACGAGCCCACGCTGCTGGGCCTGGGGTTCGCGGATCTCGCACAGGGCCGGCCGCACGCGGCGATCCCCAAGCTGAACCGTTACATCGAGACGCACCCCGAGAACCGCGCGGCGCGGCGCTTTCTGGACGCAGCGGAAGACGCACGCGACGCGTTGGACGCGCAGCGGGCTCAGTGAACGCCGCCTGTCGCGCGTGTGGATTGGTTTGAAGCCCAACGCCCGCGCGAGGCGCGTCCGTTCTCGCGTGCGGGCAATACGTGGTCGTCGCAGGTGCACTCATCAAGCCGTCGAACTGCGAAGCTGGAGACGGTTCGGCACGAAGGACCACGGCCTTCGCTTCGTCGGGTGAAGACGGCAACGCGACCGGCGTGAACGGCTCGCAGGCCGACAACTCTGGCGCTGGGGCAGGCGCCGTCTGCGTGTTCTCGCGGTAGACGAGGGCATGGCTCAATTCACGCTGCTGGTGCCCGCCGGTACGGAGCTCGACGTCGAGCTCCCCGGTGAAGTGGAGGTCGTCCGCTACGACGTCGCGGAGCCGATTCCCGACGTCGGCGCCGATGCGCTGGTGGTGTGGGGCAACCCACCGGCGCACGTGAAGGACGCGGCGCGTTCGCTGACCACGCTGCGCTGGGTGCAGACGCTCGCCGCCGGCCCCGACGTGGTGCTGCAGGCGGGCTTCGCGCCGCACGTGGTCCTCACCTCGGGCAGAGGCTTGCACGATGCGACCGTCTGCGAGCACGCGCTGGCGTTGACGCTCGCGGTGCTGCGCCGCGTGCCGGAGATGGTGGCCGCGCAGCGCGAGCGGCGCTGGGCCGATGAACTCGGTGGGCTCAAGCCGCTGCACGACGAGACCGCGGTACGCACGCTCATCGGCGCGCGCGTGCTGGTGTGGGGCTTCGGGTCGATCGCCGCGCGATTGGCGCCGGTGCTCACGGCGCTGGGCGCGACGGTGACGGGCGCGGCCACGACCGCCGGTGTACGGCATGGCTTCGAGGTCGTCAGCGACGTGACGCCGGTGTTGCCGCAGACCGACGTGTTGATCTCATTGCTGCCCGACCTGCCGTCGACGCGCGGTGTGCTGAACGCGAAGGTGTTCTCGAAGCTGCCGAAACGCGCGGTGGTGGTGAACGTGGGGCGCGGCGCGGTGCTCGACGAAGCTGCCTTGCTGAAGGCGCTCTCGAACGGTGACATCGCCGGTGCCGCGTTGGACGTGTTCGTCACCGAGCCGCTGCCCAGCACGTCGCCGCTGTGGGCGAGCCCGAGGCTGCTGATCAGCCCGCACGCCGCTGGCGGTCGGCCGATCGGCGCAGGGAAGTTGATCGCCGAGAACGTGAAGGCGTTGCTGGCAGGGCAGCCGCTGAAGAACCTCGCGCGCTGAACCCACGCCCACGCGAAGCGCGGGCAGGTCAGGCGGGAGGCGCGCCTCGTCGACGTCTGGCCGGTCTCTTCGCGGGCGCGTGGAGCGGGAGTGCGCGCACCAGCGCCTTCATTCCCATGGTCGACACCAACGTCGACTCGCGCTCCAGCACCTCCAGCAGCGCGGTGCGCGGTACCTCGGTGCCCGCCGCCTTCGTGCCGTGTTTGCGCTCCATGGTCGAGAGCACGGTGAGCAACGACGTGCCCCGCTTGCTGAACGAGTTCCACAGGCTGCGCGGGGTGCCGTTGCGGCTGCCGTGTTCACCGACCTTGTACACGTCGACGTCGCGCACCAGCTCCGCGACGCCCTTCTCTTCGAGCACGCGCGCCCAGCTGGCCGCCTGTGCATCACCGGGGAACAGCAGCTTCTTGCCGCACGCTTCGAACAACAGAATCAGGCTCGCGTTGCTGACGCTGTCGTCGACGCTGCGGAGCAACTCGAGGAGTTGATCTCCACGCATGGTGTCGAGGCGCCGCGTGAACCAGCGCACCGAGTTCGGCAGCGCGCGCACGTTGACCTGCTTCGCTCTGGCAAACAGGGACTTGCCGCCGTTCGACCACGACGTCGCGGCCGCCGACACGCCGAGATAGCCGCCATCACCCACGCGCGCCCGGGGAGGCCCGAGCACGTGCACGCGCACGCCGGGCAGCAGCGCCTCGAGCCTGGTGGCGTCACCGAAAGACAGCCGCTCCTGCTGGTCGACGGCCGAGAGGTTCTTCTCGGCGGCTTCGGTGTCGAGGTTGGCGCGGCTGATGAAGCGCAGCGCGCGTGACGCGGTGACGCCGAACGTGCGCAGCCCATCACTCAACTCGTCGTGATCCTCTTCCGTGCTCGAGGTGGGCGCGCCGCGACGCTGCACCTCCTGCGCCGCGGTCTGCGCGAAGGCGCGCGTGGTGGCGTCGCTCGTGGTCTGCGGGCGCAGCACGAGCTTCGGCTTCAAGGTCTTGAGCGCGCTCCACGCGTCGTCGTGGCCGAAGCCCGAGACGTGATCTCTTCGCAGCGTGCTGGCGACGATGGCCTCCAGCGTTCCACCCGACGCGCTCACCTTCTCGACGATGTCCTCGGCGACGGGGAGCAGCGTGTCGTGCGACGCACTCCCGAAGTCGACGAGCACGTGGCGCGGATGGTCGTCGTAAGCGAAGCGCAGCAACAGACAGTCGCCGAAGCCCACCTGGTACACGAAGAGCTCGACCGCATGGGGGCCGCGCATCACCACGTCTCCTTCACCAGCGACGGCGCACCCAGCGAGCGCACGCGATGCACTGCCGAGAACCTGCGCGCGGCGCTGGAGTTCGCGCGGTAGTGCCCACGAACCCACAACGACTCGATGCGCTCGCTCTGGCGCTGTTGCACCGCGGAGTTCTTCGCGCCGAGCACGCTGTCTCCGATGCTGAAGCGCAAGGTGCCGAAGTCGTCGAACACCAACGTCATGCCGCCGAAGAGCTCGACGGGTTGATCGTCGGGCATGCCCTTGGGCTGCTTCACGCCGAGGCGCTTCAACTCACGCGCCGGTACCGTGAGCTGCTGCAGCACCTCGGCCACCGTCTCACGCAGATGAAAGCCGTCGTCGGGTGACACGCGCATGCACGGCCGCACCGAAATCACGCGCGTGAACGCGTCTTCGTGGAGCTTGAGCTGCGCCCGGTTCTCCCACGCGAAGCGGAACACCTCGTCGACGTCGTGCTGCATCGACGCGAAGCGAACGCGGTCGACCTTCACCTTCTCTGACGGAAAGCGCAGCCACTCGGCGGCGTCGCCCAGCGAACGGTGCTGGATGCCGAACGCGTTGAACGCTGTCTCGAGGTGTCTACGGAAACCGAACGAATCGGTCGGCCGCACCTGCGCGTCGGCGGTGACGAGCGCGCTCAGGAACGTGCCGAACTCCACGTGCACCGGCGGGCAGTAGTCGAGCGCACGAATCACCATGGTGAGCAGCGCGTCAGCCACGCGCGCGCCTTCTTCGGCCGCGCGACGACGGTCCATGAAGCGCGCGTGGGTGTCGACGAAGTAGGCCGCGAGGCGCTCGGCCCACACCCGCACGAAGGCGTCCATCACCGCGGCCACGAGCACTTCTCCACGCTCGTGCGCGGCGTCACGCGACGACAGCGCGTCCTTCGCGGGCTTCACGTTGAACAGCGAGTGGCGCAGCGCCGAGCGGCCGATGGGCGTCATCTCCTTGCCGAGCTCGCGCCCCACCGAGAGCAGCGTCGACTTGCGCAGCGCCTCGTAGGTCGCGTCTTTCGCCAGCAGCTGCGTCGAGCGCTCACCGGGCCTGGCGTCGACCGGCACGTCCATCAGGTGCGTGACCAGCTCCTCGAGCGAGAACACCGAGAGCAGCGCCACCACGTCGGCGAAGCCCTCATGAAACGCGGCCTGGTCGGGCGACGAGGGCGCGGTGTACCGCTCGCGCAGGCCGTCGAGAATCGCGTGACTGGTCTCGTGCACCACCACGTCGTGCGACAGGCACGTGAAGATGGTGCGCCTGCCGTCGGGGAAGTGGCCGAAGAGCAGCGCTTCGTCGCGCCGTGAATAGAAGGCGTTGGCGTCGGAGAACGCGTGCGGGGCGATCTTCAGTTGATGCCCGCCGCTGCCGAAGCCCCAGTTGATGCGGCGGCCAAGCGCGCTCTCGAAGCGGGCCAGCGTGCGCATGACGATGGCGTACACGTTGCTCGCGTGGAACGCCGGGTCTCCGTGAATGACCTTCGACTTCGGCGCGACGTGCAGTTGCGTGTTCCAGCGCGCGGCGAGCACGTCGGCCGGTTCGTAGAGCGTGCGGCTCGAGGCGTCGTAGTCGACGACGTGCACGCGCGCGCCACGCGGGCCGGCCGCGAGCGTCTCGGCAGGCACGTCGACGATGGCGGTCAGCGGCTGGCCACCGCGCATCACCGACGGGTCCGCGGCGATGATGCGCATCTTCACGGTGCGTTCGGCAGGCGTGGTCATGCGGGTCATTATCTCTGGTCGCGTTCTCGGCGGCCGACCTCTCCGCGTTGCTGCGAGTTCGTCACGTCCGGCTGAACTGCCAGCCGGATTCCCTGCGAGCGCTCCGGTTCTCTGGTCGCGTTCTTCGCGGCCG
>QFQP01000122.1 GCA_003243425.1 Archangium gephyra
CAGGCCCAAGCCTACGAGCGAAGACGCCACGCGCACCGACAGAGCCGTCGGCAACGCCAGTGCCTGTCCGCCGCGATCGCGTAGCGCGTAGTTCGGCCGGCGCAGCATGTAGGCGCTGCCATCGGCATAGCGGCCGGAGAGTTCGGTGTAGCCGGCCAGCACCAGCTCTGCCTCGCGACCATCGAGGCTGGCACCTGCCTCGCGGTACGTGCCCTGCTGCAGACGCAGGCCGAAGCGAGGATCCGCCGCCTGCGTACCTGCACCGGCGACGCCGACGAACACGCCGAGCCGGTTCAACGGCGCGCCCACGATCGGCGAACTGCGGCCATTGCCCGTGTGGCAGTCCACGCAGCGGGTCTGCGAGAAGTGCGGCGCGGTCTTGCCGAAGTGCGCGGTGAAGACGGTGTTGCTTTCCTCGGAGTGGCGGCCGCTCGCGAACGAGGTGTGGATCAGCCGGCGCCCTTCCGCCCATGGCTGCATGTTGTAGCCGGCGATGTTGTGCGAGGCCTGCTGCAGCATTCGATAGGGCTCGCTGGAGGTGTCCTCGTGCAGCGTCATCCACGGGCCGGCACTGAGCGCCTCGGCCGGCATCGCCAGCGAGTCCAACGGCCGCTGTACGCCGTACCCCGGTCCGCGGTACCACGACACGATGCCGTGCGAACCCGCGCGGTACACCAGCGCTTCGGCGTAATAGTTGAAGCGGCCGATGACGTCGGGATTACCGGCCAGGAAGATGCCCAACTCGAACTCCACCAAGTCGCCCTTGCGCAGCGCGCGGTGCGCGTCGTTGGCGGCCGTGCGGACTTCCTTCACCAGCACGAACGCGTTGCCCGGCGCTCCCGCGGGCGGCGTGTAGTTCGCGTTCGGGTCCTGCCCCAGTTGCGCGTAGCCGGGGATCGGCGTCTGCGTGGCGACGCCGCCGGGTAGCAGCTTCATGCCACCGTTGTCTGCATACAGGGCCACCGAGGTCGGCTCCAGCGGGTCCTCGCTGCGACGCCCGATGTAGCCGTGACGGAAGTTGGTGCCGTACCAATAGTGTTGCGGCTTCACCACGATGGTCAGGATGCGTTGCTCGCCCGACGTGCCGGGCACAGCATCGTCGTGAATGATGATCTCGTGCGTGCGTCGCTCGAAATAGTGCGGCGGAAACACCTGGTAGCTGTCGTCGACGATGGGTTCGCGCGCATGCCGGTCGCGCACCCGTCCGCCGACGAGGGTGACCAGGGTACCGTCGTCCTGCGTGTACTGGATGGGGGCGGCCTCGTCGGGCCATAACAGCGGCTGGTAGCTGGCCGAAGGCGGCACGGGCGGCGGGGGCGGCAGCATCGGATGCGATCCGTCCTGCCGCACCGGCTGCGGCTCGCCGGCGCCGAGATGGAATTGCTGGGAAGGCACCGCCACGCAGGCGACCTGTTCGAGGGAAGCGCCGGTGCTGGCCGAGGCGCCGACGATACCGAGGCACTTGCCGCTGTTAACGTTGACGATGCGGTAGCGGTCGCTCGCGTCGATGCGCTGTAGACGGAACCGCTGCGCGCCGCTGCCGTTGTCGTCCCACTGCTGCACGATCACATGGTCGGCACCGGAAGCTCCCGGGATGTCGGCGGACTTCTGCGTATGCAGGTTGCGCAGGCGGTACTGGCCAGCAGCGGTTTCGGTGATGTCGAAAAACTGGCGGTTCAAGGTCGCATTGCAGACCGACTGCACCAGCGGTGTACCGTTGGCCACGTTGCCGTCGCGGATCTCGACGCACAGACCGCTCAACGCATTGACGATCCGGTAGCGCCCTGACGGCACGGGATCGACATCGATCGTCTTCCAGATCGCCTT
>QFQP01000070.1 GCA_003243425.1 Archangium gephyra
CAGAACCACCGCCGGTTGCAGAACCACCGCCGGTTGCAGAACCACCGCCGGTTGCAGAACCACCGCCGGTTGCAGAACCGCCGCCGGTTGCAGAACCACCACCCGTCGCAGAACCACCACCCGTCTCGGTTCCCCCGTCCATCCCCGACGTCGGGCCACAGGACGACAGCGCAGCGATCACCACCAGCGTGAGAGGCAATTTCATGCGCGCGACCTTAGCGCTTCGGTTCTTCCAGCTGAACGTGCGCGTCGACCAGCGCCGAAAGCCCACCGCGAGCGGGGCATGGCGCGAGTGACGTGCGCAGCAACCGCGCAACACACGCCGCGGTGTCCACGTCGAGCGGAGCCCAACCGGTGCGCTTCGCTTCGACCTTCATCACCTTGCCGACGTCGTCGAAGAACACCTCCCACCGCGATGAGCTGCGGCCAGCCTGCGTGCGGTTCTCGAAGCACCCCGCGAGCAGCCGCGCCGACGGCGTCGACCAGTCGCGGAGGCTCGGGTCGTTCACCATCTCAACGAGTGGCACCGGGCCCGTGTCGCGCGGTCTTCGCTCCGGCATGCGGAAGCGGTTCCACGAGGCCGAGAGCAGCAGCCGCCCTTCGGCGTTCATCCGCGTGCGGCGCGTGACTTGAAAGCGCGCGGTCCACCGCGAGTCGTGCAGCGTCGGGCTCAGCGTGGTCTTGCCCAGCAACTCACACAGGCACGTGTGCTCGTCGGCTTCGCAGCGGCCGAGCGTGCCGTCGCTCTTCACCTCGAACAGCGCACCAGCTGAGTTGTTCTCAGGCCCCATGCAGGCCAGCACCTCTTCGTTGGTGAGGGTGGGGAAGGGCGCCTCGATCGTCTTGCCCTGCTCGCGGGCGCGCAGGTCGGCGCGGAACACGCGCACCGAGAACGTGTCGGCAGGCACCACGTCTGCGCCGCGGCGCCCGAGCATGCCCACGCCGTCGCCACCTTGCGTGGGCGGCGGCACCGTCAACTGCGGCACCGCGCGTTCGAAGGCCTCGAGCGCTGCGCCCGCTTCGTCGATCGGCGCCTGCAGGTGCTTCAACGGACCAGCGCCGTCTTCGATGCGCGTCTCCCACAGGTGGAGCTCGCACGGCGCGTTCGGCGGACACTGCACGTTGGTGCCGAGAATGCCGTCGATGCCCAGCTCCACCTTCCACCTGCGAGCCGCGCTGCGCAGCCCGAGCCGGCTCCCGCAGCTGATGCCGGTGAGGGCGTGTCTTCCTTCACGCGCGAGGGCGATGCCCTTGTACGCGGCGGCATCGAGCGCTGGGCTCGGGGTGCCCTGCGCGGTGAGCCACCTCGCCAGCACGTCGCGCCCGCGGTCTTCTTCGTCGGCGAACAGCCCGAGGTTGCTCACCGAGCCCACCAGCGTCACGTGTTGCGCCGGCGTGGGAGTCATCACCCGCGTGGACGCGCAGCCGACACACAGCAACAGCACCGGAACCAATCGCATGGGGCGCGCTTTACTCGCTCGCGCGCCGCCGCTCTTCGTTCGCGGTCGTACCGATGGAACGAATGGTCAGCGGGCCACCGTCAACACGTACAGCGTCGTCACTTCCTTCGCGCGCACCGCGTGGAGTGGGTCGCTCGTGTCCTTCGCCTTGCCGTGCTTGGCGGGCATGTCGAAGGACGACTTGAGCGCGAGGCCACAGCGCGCGAACTCCTCCTTGAGGAACTCCGGCGAACGCAGGCCCAGCAGCACCGCGAGGTTCGAAATCACCAGCGCGCCGCGGCCGTTGGGCGTGAGGTGTTTGGGCAACCCTTCGAGGAAGCCGCGCAGCATGTCGCCGTTGTCGTCGAACACCGCGCGGTCCACGCGGTTCTTGGGAGGCTCCGGCACCCACGGCGGGTTGCACACCACGAGATCCGCCCGGCCCTGCGGAAAGAGCGGCCGCTCTTCGACGGTGAACTGGTCGGTGACCTTGAAGAACTTCGCGTTCTCTTCGGCGCAGGCCACGGCGCGCGGGTCGATGTCGGTGCCCACCACGCTGTCGGCGCCCTTGGCGAGCAGCAACAGCGCGAGCACGCCGGTGCCTGTGCCGATGTCGAAGCAGCGCGCGTTCTTCACGTCGCCCAGCTTGCGAACCAGCTCCACGTAGTCGGTGCGCGTGGGCACGTAGACGCCGTAGTGCGGCGTGAGCTTCTTCGTGAGGCCGGGCACCTCGAGGCCCTTCTTGCGCCACTCGCCGGCGCCCATCACGCCCAGCAACGTCTTGAGCGGCACGATGACGCTCTGCGCGCTCGTCTTGCCCCACGCCTGCTTGCACGCCACCGCGGTGTCCGGCGCGCGCTTGAGCTTGAGCGCGTAGCTGCCGTCGAGCTCCACCAGAATGCGGCCGAGCGTTTCGTATTCGATGGCGCGCGCGCGGCGTTCGGCCCGGAACGCTTCGAGTGGCGTGCCTCCGTGCCGCGGCGTCGGCAGGCGTCGACCCATGGCGCCCAGCAGCTGTCGCGCGTTGTGGAAGTCGCCGCGGTACAGGAGGAACTCACCCTTGCGGACACGGCGCAGCGCGTCGTCTGCCTTGAGCGAGTCGTCGACCTCCGTGAACTTCTCGGGCGCGGGTGCATCGCTCTCGGTCTTCCACTCGAAGGGCTGCATGCATCTCTCTTCGCACGCGGCGGCAGTTCGCGTAAGCGGCGCGATCACCAATGCGCACGATTCACGCGATCATCATGGCGGGCGGTAGCGGCACCCGGTTCTGGCCGTTGTCGCGCAGCTCCCGCCCCAAGCAGTTTCTTCCATTGACCTCCAGGCTGCCGCTCATCGCCGAGACCATGAAGCGCATGTCGGGCCTTTCGACGCCCGCGCGTACGTCGGTGGTGTGCGGCGCGAAGCATGCGGCCCTGGTCAAGAAGGCGCTGCCGAAGCTGCCGAAGCAGAACGTGGTGGTCGAGCCCGAGGCGCGCAACACCGCGCCCGCCATCGCGCTGGCGTGTGCCCAGGTCGCGCACGTCGACCCGCAGGGCATCGTGGTGGTGCTGCCGTCGGACCAGCACGTGGCAGACCCCGCCGCCTTCCGCGCTGCCGTGCAGGAAGCCGCGCGCGTCGCCGAAGACGGGCTCATCGTGACGCTCGGCATCGCGCCCACGCGCCCCGAGACCGGCTACGGCTACATCCGCGTCGGCGACGTGCTCTCGGGCCAGGCGAAGAAGGTCGCCGCGTTCGTCGAGAAGCCGAACCTCGAGACCGCCAAGGGCTACCTCTCGTCGGGCGACTACCTGTGGAACGCGGGCATCTTCGTGTTCCGCGTCGACGTGATGTTGGCGGCGTTCGCGCAGCACATGCCCGAGACGGTCAAGCCGCTGGCCGCCATCCGCGCGGCGTGGGGCACCAGGAAGCAGGCAGCGGTGCTCGGCAGGGAGTTCAAGAAGCTCCCGTCGACCAGCATCGACTACGGCGTGGCCGAGAAGGCCGAGAACATCGCGGTGGTGCCGGCTTCGTGCGGCTGGAGCGACGTCGGCAGCTTCAACGCGCTGCCCGAAGTTCGCGTGAACGACGCGAAGGGCAACGTCAGCGAAGGCAGCGCCCTCGTCATCGACAGCGAAGGCAGCGTGGTGCTCGCGAAGGACAAGCTCATCGCGGTGGTGGGCATGAAGGACGTGGTGGTGGTCGACGCGGGCGACGCGATCCTGGTGCTGCCGAAGGACAAGTCGCAGGACGTACGCAAGGTCGTCGAGGCGTTGAAGGCGTCGAAGAAGCTCGCGCACTATCTCTGACGGCGGCGGTCAGTCTGCCATCGCAAGTCGTTGGCTCATTTCCGGCCCGAGCTTGCGCAACAGCTCATCCCGGCCTGCGTACTCCCGTCGGCCGTCTGTGTACACGTAGAGGTTCGTTCGATACTCGAAGAAGCCGTACGGTCCGGAGGTCACGAGAAGATGGCCATCGACTCTTCGGAACGAGCGATGAACCGTCTCACGAACGGCCTCGCAGAGGTCGTTGGCAGCGCGCGTAAGCTCTGCCGCGTAGAAGTCGACGACAACGATTAGCGCATCGAACTCGGCGGCCAACTTGTCGTACTCGGGCTTGGGTAGCCAACCGCGACGCTTGTACTCCCTGACCAGCTCGTGCCTCCCATTGCGGTCTTCGAAAAAGCGATCTTGGAGGTCGAGATACTCGTGCAGCACCTTCTCAAGATTGGCGAATGAGTTTCGAAGTCGCACGTGTCCTCGCGGCCATATTCGACCAAGAAACCAACCCCTTAGATCAGACAGGTCGACCGCAATTCTTGGAGCGAGGAACGGCACTGGGCTCACCAAGTTGCTCATCCAGCTGTTCCAATCGTGCAGGTGCGACCGCCCAACGAAATCTGCGACGAGTTCAAGCCACTCGCTTTCGCTTTGTGAATCCGCGCCGCTTAGTCGCTGTGAAACCCACGCCTCGTGTTCTCGTTTGATGCGGTGAAGCTCTTCGCTCGTGAACTTCTTGGCCTGTTCTTGTTTGTCGATTCGGGTGTGGTCGCTCGGGCACAGAAGGATGAGGTTCGGGTATGAGTTGCGTGTGGCCTCAGGAACTCCTGCATCTCCACGTGGTCCGTCAACAGACTCTGCCACGATGTGCGCTTCTTCTGAGATAATAGAATTCTCGTCGACGTCGACAGGTTCGATGAGTTCGCACTTGCAGATTGCGCAGCGATTTCCTGAGCGGCCCCAGAGCAGCTTTCGGTCGCGAACTGAAATTCCCACCGGAAGAGTCTAATGCAGTGAGCGGGCGGCGCGCTCGGCAATACCTCTGACGCATTACGGAGCAGCGGGCGCGGCTCGTGAGGTGGGAGGTCCGTAGTAGGACCAGCTTCATGTCGCCGCGCCTCGCCGTGCTCATGGTCGTCGCCTCGCTCTCGTCGTTCGCCGAGACGCTCGAGGCCCCGAAGCTCACCGACGCAGAAAAGAAGAAGCTCGACGCCGGCGAGATGGTGCTCCACGACAAGAAGCCCACCGACAACAAGGGCGTGGCCGCGATCTCGATGGGCGTCATCGACGCCACCACCGCAGAAGTGTGGCCCATCGTTCGGGAGTGCCAGCACTTCTCGAAGTTCATGCCGCGCACGAAGAAGAGCGAGGTCATCGAAGAGAACGGCGAGAAGTTGTGCAGCGTCGAGCTGCAGATGCCGTGGCCCATCATCAACCTCACCGCCGTGTCGCGCTCGGCGCTGACCGAGCAGGGCAACCGCTATCGCCGTGAATGGTCGCTGGTGCGCGGCACGTACCATCGCAACCAGGGCTCGTGGGTGCTGGTGCCGTGGGGCGACGAAGGGAACAAGACGCTCGTCGTGTACACCATCGACTCAGACCCGGCGGTCATCATCCCCGACGGCATTCTGCGCGCGGCGCAGACCGGGTCGCTGCCGGAAGTGTTCAAGGCCATCCGCAAGCGCGCCGAAGTGCTGCGCGAGTCGGCGAAGAACTGACGACGCCCGCTCCAGCGACGCCGGTCCATCCACCCCCCTCAACCCTTCCGCGCGGCCTCCCAATCGATGAGGTCGACGGTCTCCTTCGCGAGCGCGAAGTCGATGACGTCACGCTCACCCACCACATCACCACCGACCTGGTACGGCATCGGCCGCGACAGATGCAGGCGGATCTTCGTGACGAACCAGTCGTACATGCCGGGCAGGTCTTTGCCCTGCCAGAGCTTGAACATGTTGTTCACGCCCTCCAGCACGTGCCGGTCGTACACGCGGAAGTTGAAGCGGTTGGGCACCAGCCGCGCGTACGGGAAGGCCTTGAACTTCGCGCCCCAGTACGGCTCGGTGCCGGCGGCGCCGACTGACACCGGGCCTTCGTAGAGCGTCGTCTCCGACCTCGGAATCTCGATGGGCTCGCCGTCGCCATTCAACGTGAGCGCGGTCTCACCGATGTTCTCGAGCCGCAGCCGCGTGCGGCCATCACGCGCGCGCTCCAGCTCTTCAGGCACCGTCAGGCGGAACAGCGAGTACAGATAGCCGTACACGCCCTGGCTCATCTTCCTGGCGAACTGGCCGCCCACGAGCTGCTTCTGGCGCTTCTCGAGGTTGCGTTTGTAGTCGTGCAGCAGCGTGGCGTCCCACCCCACGCCGGTGAACTGGCAGATGCGCCCTTCGACCTCGACGAGGTTGAAGCGCTGCACCGCGACGTCGCGCGAGATCGTCTTCAGCGTCTTGAGTTCGTTCTCGTATTTCCGCGCTCCGACCGCCGAAGGCCACCCGTTGCCGGTGCCCAGCTTGAAGAGCCCGATGCGGGGGAACCTGGTGACGCCGCGCTCTTTGAGCAGGTTCAACAAGTGCACGATGGTGCCGTCGCCGCCGCCGCAGAAGATGAACTCCGGCAGGTCGCGCACCAGCTCGTCAGCGTGCTGCTTCGATTCGTCGAAGGTCGACGCCGCGTAGACCCGCGCGGCAGGGAGCGCCTGTTGAAAGGCGGCGACGCGCTCGGGCGTCACGCGTTTGGCGTGCGTGTTGAACCAACCAGCCACCGCGGCGCCCCGGCCCATGGGCAGACTCGACGTCGACATCGGCCGCGTGGCTTAGGCGAAAACGCCGGCTGCGACACGAGAAGGATTCGTCGCCGACACCGCGCCGTGTCGTGAAGAAATCCGTCACCTGTCGTTCACGTTTCACGCGTACCCGGCTGGCGCCGACGTCCTTAGCCTTCACGGCGTGAACGAGCTGATGCGAGGAGTGGTGGGTGCGCTCGCCTTGAGCGTCGCAGCGTGCAAGTCGGCGCCCCAACCGACGCAGACGGCCGAGCCGCCGAAGCCTGGCACGCTGCAACCGGTATCGGCCTTCGCCTCGCTCGACGGTGTGGCGCGGTCGCGCGCATTGTTCCTCGAGAGCTCGAAGGTGCTGCTGCACCCGCGCTGCGCCAACTGTCACCCCGCGGGCGACTCACCGCTGCAGGGAATGGATCAGCACGTTCACTACCCTCCGGTGGTGCGTGGCCCGAAGGACGACGGCGTGGTCGGCATGCAGTGCGGCTCATGTCATCAGGAAGCCAATCAGGAACTCGTGCGCGTGCCCGGGGCGCCGAAATGGCACGTCGCTCCGCTCGAGATGGCGTGGGTCGGCCGCAGCCCGCGGGAAATCTGCGCGCAGGTCAAAGACGTGAAGCGCAACGGTGGCAAGACGCTCGCGCAGCTTCAGGAGCACATGGCGCACGACGCGCTCGTCGCCTGGGCGTGGAACCCTGGCGCCGGGCGTGAACCCGCGCCCGGTACGCAGCAGCAGCTCGGTGAACTCGTCGCCGCGTGGATCGAAAGCGGCGCCCATTGCCCGGAGTGACCATGACCACCCACGTGACCATCAATGGCGTCGAACACGACCTCGACGCTGACCCGCGCATGCCGTTGTTGTGGGTGCTGCGCGACGTGCTCGGGCTCACCGGCACCAGGTACGGCTGCGGCCAGGCGCTGTGCGGTGCGTGCACGGTGCACGTCGACGGCAAGGCGGTGCGCGCGTGCGTCACGCCGTTGAGCCGCGCGGCGTCGTCGACGGTCACCACCATCGAAGGGCTGTCGAAAGACGGCAGTCACCCGCTGCAGCAGGCGTGGGTCGAACACGCGGTGCCGCAATGCGGCTTCTGCCAGGCCGGGCAGATCATGGCCGCCGCTGCGCTGCTCAAAGAGAAGCCGAAGCCCACCGACGAAGACATCGACCAGTCGCTCGCGGGAAACCTGTGCCGCTGCGGCACGTACACGCGCATTCGTGCGGCCATCAAGAAGGTCTCTGGGGGTGCGCCGTGACGTCGCTCTCGCGTCGCTCGGTGCTGCGTGGGCTCGGGCTCGGCGGGCTCGCGCTCGGCTTCTACCCCTCGCTCGGGGTCGCTGCGCCGAAGAAGGCCGACAAGACCGCCAGCGGCTTCACGCCCAACGTGTTCCTGCACCTCAAGAGCGACGGCTCGCTCGTCGTGACCTGTCACCGCTCGGAAATGGGGCAGGGCATTCGCAGCACGATTCCCTTCATCTTCGCCGACGAGCTGGGCGCCGACATGGCGCGCGTCACCGTGGCGCAGGCCGACGGCGATAAGAAATACGGCGACCAGAACACCGACGGCTCGAGCAGCATTCGGGGCCACGTCGACTGGTTGCGACGCACCGGCGCCACCGCGCGCACGTTGCTCATCACCGTCGCGGCGAAGCGCTGGAAGGTGAAGCCCGACGACTGCGAGGCGCGCGACCACGCGGTGTTCAACAAGAAGAGCGGCGCCAGGTTCGACTTCGGCGCGCTCGCGGACGAAGCCGGTCAACTGCCGGTGCCCGAGCAGAACAAGGTGATGCTGCGGCCCGACCTCAAGTTCTTCGGCAAGAACCTGCCGTTGCTCGACGCGCCCGCCTTCGTGAACGGCACCGCGAAGTTCGGCGCCGACGTGTCGTTGCCGGGAATGCTCATCGCCGTCATCGCGCGGCCTCCGGTGGTCGGCGGGGTGGTGAAGAAGTTCGACGCGACGCGCGCCCTGGCGACGCCGGGCGTGAAGAAGGTCGTCGAGTTGAAGGCGCCCGCATGGCCATACGCGTTTCAGCAATGGGGCGGCGTCGCGGTGCTGGCTGACAACACCTGGTCGGCGATGCGGGGCCGCGCGGCGCTCGACGTCGAGTGGGACCACGGCGCCAATCAGCACTACGACTCCGACGCGTATCGTCAGGCGCTCAGCACCTCGGTCAACGAGCCCGGCGCGACGATTCGAAACGTCGGTGACGTCGACGAAGCGCTGAAGAACGCCGCGCGCATCGTCGAGGCCGAGTACCACGTGCCGCATCTGCCGCACGTGCCGATGGAGCCCCCCGTCGCGCTCGCCGACTTCCGCGACGGCCGCTGTGAAGTGTGGGCCAGCACGCAGAACCCGCAGGCCGCGCGAAAGCAGGTCGCCTCGTCGCTGGGGCTCTCGGAGGACGACGTCGCCGTTCACGTGACGTTCCTGGGTGGCGGCTTCGGCCGGAAATCGAAGGCCGACTTCTGCGCTGAAGCGGCGCTGCTCTCGAAAGAAGTGGGCGCGCCGGTGCGCGTGCAGTGGACGCGCGAAGACGACCTGCGCCACGACTACTTCAACACCGTGAGCGCGCAGAAGCTGACCGCCGGGCTCGACGCGAGCGGCAAGGTGACCGCGTGGCGGCACCGCACCGGCTTTCCTCCGATTGCGTCGCTCTATGCGCCGATCAGCACGCCGAGCGCCGGCGATCTGCAGCAAGGCGTGCTCGACCTCGCGCTCGCCATTCCCAACGTCCGCGCCGAGGCGTGCTCCGCGAAGGCCCACGTGCGCATCGGTTGGCTGCGCAGCGTGTACAACATCTTCCACGGCTTCGCGGGCGGCTCGTTCATCGACGAGCTCGCGCACGCCCAGGGCAAAGACCCCAGGGCGATGTGGCTCGAGGTGCTCGGGCCGCCACGGAAAGCGTCGCTCGACGAGCTCGGCATCAAGGAGCTGAAGAACTACGGCGCGAAGCTCGAAGACCACCCCGTCGACGTGGGCCGCCTTCGCAACGTCATCGAGCGGGTGACGAAGCTCGCCAGGTGGGACGAGCGCGGGTCGAAGCGCTTCCTCGGGCTCGCCGCGCACCGCAGCTTCCTGAGCTACGTCGCGACCGTCATCGAGGTCGAACAGCAGGGAGATGGTCGCATTCGCGTGAAGAACGCGTGGCTCAGCGCTGATGCGGGGCTCGTGGCCAACTTCGATCGCGCGCGCTCGCAGATGGAGGGCGCGGTGGTGTTCGGCATCAGCCTCGCGCTGTACGGCGGCGTGACCATGAAGGGCGGCGTCGCCGAGCAATCGAACTTCCACGACATGAAGCTGGCGCGCATGCACGAGGTGCCGCGCGAGATTCACGTCGACATCGTCGAGAGTCAGGAGGCCGCGGGCGGTGTCGGTGAGCCTGGCGTGCCGCCCGTCGCTCCGGCCATCGCGAACGCGGTGTTCGCGCTCACCGGGAAACGCGTTCGTTCGCTCCCGCTCAAGAACGAGTTGAGCGTCTGATGCTGGCCGCCATCGTGCTCGCAGCCGGTGAAGGTCGGCGCATGGGCGGTGCCAAGGCGCTGCTGCTGATCGACGGGCGTCCCCTGGTGTGGCGGCACGTGCAGCGGTTGTCTGAAGCGGGGTGTCAACACATCGTGGTCGTGGCGCGGCCGGAGCGCGCCGCGGTGATCCGCGAGCAGCTCGATGTGTTTGCCAACGTCGACGTCGTTGCCGCTGCGACGTCCTCGCAGGCCGAGTCGGTGCTCGCCGGGCTCGGCGGCACGCGCGCCGACAGGTTGTTCGTCACGCCCGTCGACGTGTTGCCCGCGGCGCGTGAGACGTTGAACGCGCTCGCAGCGCACCTGAGCGAAGGCGTCGACGCGTGCACGCCGCAGGTGAACGGTGAAGGCGGTCACCCGGTGGCCATCAAGCGACGCGCGCTCGGGTTGCTCGACACCGGGTCGTCCCTGCATCAACTGCTGCGCGCGCTCGGTGCGCGTCGCGTGCGGCTGCCGGTCGAAGACGCGGCCGTCCTCGGTGACTTCGACACCCCCGAAGACGTCGTCGAGCCGGTGCAGTTCGCCGGTCTCCCGCGCCCGCACGGCGCGGGTCTGGTCTGAGCAGGGTCACTGAGCCGCGAATGCCTGCTCGAGTTCTTCGAGCGCAGGTGCGCTGCCGTCGAAGCCGCGCCACTCGGTGACCGTCTCGGGAAACGGTGGAGGCTCGTCGCCGGTGAACGAGCGTGACGTGATGAGCGCGCCCGTCGCCGTGTCGCGAACCTCGACGAGGACGTCGTTGCGTGTGCGGTCGACCTGCAGCGTGCGGCCACCGACGTTCGCGGTCTTCGATTCCACCACCGTCGTCGAGTACCGGAGGCACATCATCTTCTTCGGCATCGCGACCTGGTCCGAGCCATCGAGGCCCTTCAGCAGGGTCCACCGCTGCGAGTCCTCAGCCGCCCAGTGGTACTCGGGTGCGTCGGGCTCCGCCGCGTGCTGGGCCGCCTTGCCCTTGCACACGTCGCTCAATTCGGAGCGGATGCGGTTCGACGACGCCGCGGCCTCCGCGCGCTGCCGACCTCGCAGCCCGCCGCCGATGGCAGCCACCGCGAGCACCGCGGCCAGCACGCTGATGACCGTCGTCGAAACGAACCGCGAGGCGAACCACAACGCGAGCGCGCCGGTGCCCAGCACCATCAGCACCGTCACACCGAGCGAGGTGTTGTCGTAGTGCTTCTGGTTCACCGCGCCCAACGACAGCGCGAGCCCGGGCAACCCGAAGATCGCCGCCAGGATGTGCCAGGGCTTCACCGGCTTGTCGTTCGCCACCGCGGCCCGCTGCTGCTCCGGGGTGCCGACGTGCATGCCCCCGAACACTTCACGCCACTGCGCCTCGACGTCGTTCATCACGTCGCGGGTCGCGTTCAAGTCGACGAAATCGAGCTCGAACTCGAAGCGGCCACCGATGTTCGCGTGCAGCGACCACCCGACGTGGCGGCGCGGCTGCTTCCCGGTCCAGAAGTCGCGCCACTCGAACTTCGGGGCCATCGGCAGCACCTTCTTCCACGGCAGCCAGCCGCCCATCGGGTACCGCGCCAGCGGTTCACCCTTCGTCACGTGAAAGGTCGGGCGCCAGAGAATGAGCAGCGCGCCCATGGGCACGATGATCAGCAGTTGGAGGACGTCCATCTCGCGCACTCCGAACCCGTTGACGGGCAGCACGAACATGTTCGGCAGCAGCCCCAGCACCAGCAGGAAGAGCGCAGCGAAGGGCGCGGTGCAGACGTCGATGATGGTGAGCCGCGGTTCGGGAATGACGGGAAAGACCAACGTGCCCCGGGGTGGAAACGCTTCGCGAGCGACGCGCCAGGCCAGCGTTCCGCACAGCGCCACCACCAGCACCATCGAGCCCCACACCGCGGGCCAGAACCAGCCCGGCGGCGTGCCTCGTGGGTGCCTCGCCAGCGTCTCCATCACGTTGAACGGCTGCTTGATGGCGAACAAACCGATGCCTGCAAACACCGAGGCGCGAAGGAGCGTGCCCACGCGCGGAGGTTTCAACTTCGATTCCATGCCGCGTTGACCCCCGCGCCTGCGTCGAAGGCCCTCGGATTTCGCCGCGGCCCCGTCCCCGGCGCGGTGAGGACAGGTACAAGCCGCGCGCATGCGACTCGGTGTCGTTCTCCTTCTTCTGTTGTGCAGCGCGTGTCCCGCTCCCACGTCGGACAAGACGTTCACCTTGAAAGACGGCGCGACCACGGTCGACGTGGTGCTCGAGCCCTTCTCGTGGACGGTGAAGCGCGGAGACGCCGTGTTGTTGAAGGCCACCACCGACGGTGAAGGCGCGTACGCGGGTTTCGCGCCGACCGTCGACCGCCCCACCAGGGTCACCGGCATCGTGCCCGGGTGGGACGACTACCGCGCAGGTGATGGCACCTGGCTCAAAGGTGGCGCCGTGCGTGTCGTCGAGAAGGACGCCACCCACGCCGTTCTCGAGTGGAACGTGAACGACGACCTCGCGCGCCTCACGCTGCGCACCGAAGCCAACGCCGTGCGCGTCGAAGCCGCCATCACCAACAGGGAGTTCGGGCCGCCCGCAGGCCGCTTCAACAAGACGAGCATCTCGTTCGCGCTGCCGGCCGAAGAACACTTCTTCGGGCTCGGTGAACGCTTCGCGACGTTCGACCACCGCGGCTGGTCCATGTACTCGTGGGCCGAAGAGGGCCCGCTCGGCGCGGGTGAAGGCACGCCGCCGGGCCCCGAGAACCCGTACCCCAGCGGCCCGTCGATGACGTACTTCCCGGTGCCGCTCTTCCTCTCGTCGCAGGGCTACGCGTTCCACGCCGACACCACGCGCCGCACCGAACTTCACCTCGGCAGCGAGAAGGCCGACGGCTGGCGCCTCGCGGTCAACGGCACGTCGTTCAAGTTCACCGTCTACACGCAGCCCGAACCCCTCGCGCAGTTGCGCGACTTCACCGCCGACACCGGTCGCCCCATCATCCCCGCGCCGTGGGTCTTCGGTCCGCGGCGTCGCATCAACAACGACTCTCGCGTTGCGTCGGCTGACGGCGGCCTCGAGTGGCAGGTGATGCGCGACCGAAAACTGCCGCTCACCGCCATCGACGACGCGCTGCACTTTCTTCCCGCGCTCAGCCAGGTCGGCCGCGAGCAGGAGCTGCGCGACTGGACGACCACGCTCCACGCCAACGGCTTCAAGGCGCTCGCCTACAACAACCCGTACGTCGCGAAGAACCGCGCCACTTCGGCGCCCGACTACGCCTTCGGGGTCGACGCCGGCTTCTTCGTCAAGGAGCCCGATGGAGAGCCGTCCATCGTCTTCCTCATCTCGGGCGCGTCGCTCGACGTGGCGATGATCGACTTCACCAACCCCGCCGCGGTCGACTGGTACAAGACGTTGCTCCAGCGCACCGTCGACTTTGGCTACGACGGGTGGATGCACGACTTCGGTGAGTACCTGCCGCGCTCGGCGGTGCTCTTCGACGGCCGGCGCGGTGACGAAGTGCACAACGACTACCCGCGGCTCTCGGCGAAGGCCGCGCGCGAGGTGCTGCAGGCTGCCCTGCCCGACGACCACCTGTTCTTCGTGCGCGCCGGCTACACCGGCTCTCAGGCCGTCGTGCCCGCAGTGTGGGGCGGTGACGCCGAGACCTCGTTCGACGAGACGCAGGGCATTCCCAGCACCATTCGCAGCGGCCTCAATCTGTCGATGGCCGGCGTGCCGTACTGGGGCAGCGACGGCACCGGCTTCAAGTGCCTGGGCACCGCGCCGCGCGACAAGGAGGTCTTCGTGCGCTGGCTCGAAATCGAAGCCGTCTCGCCCATCATGATGGAGCAGGACGCGTGCTCGAACCCGCTCAGCCCGCGCACCAAGTGGTCGCTGTGGAGCGACGAAGGCACACAGGACGTGTACCGGCGCATGGCCGGGCTGCACACGCGGTTGATGCCGTACTTCATGGTGCTCGCGAAGCAGGCGCACGAGACGGGCGCGCCGTTGATGCGGCCTCCGTTCCTCTTCATGCCGAAGGAGCCGCGCACGTGGACGCTCGACGACACGTTCTTCCTCGGGCCTGCGCTGTATGCCGCGCCGGTGATGCGCCGCGGTCAGACGAGCCGCACCGTGTGGTTCCCGCCGGGCGCCGCGCGCTTCGTGGCCATCGACGACTTCACCGTCTACGCCGCGGGCCAGGAGGTGTCGGTGCCCGCGCCGCTCGAGCGGCTCCCCTTGTTCCTCGTCGAAGGTCAGCTGCTGCCGCTGCTCGACCCCGAAGTGCAGACGCTCGCGCCGGCGACGGTGCCCGGCGTCGTGACCGCGGCCTCGAGGGCCGACGTGTTGGACGTACAGGTCGCGCTGGGCCCCAACCGCTCGGCGACGGTGACGCTGTTCGACGGCGCGGTGTTGACGGTGACGCGCGGTGCGTCGAGCTCGCGCGACGGGCTCACACAGCGCGCCGACGTGTCGACGTGCGAGAAGTGCTTCAACGTCGAGCAGTTGCCAGCGTTGGAGCGCGCGCGTGTGTCGGCGACCGGCTCGGTGAAGTTCGACGACCTCGAGTTCACCGTCTGGGGCACGACACGTCGCATTCGCTGGGACGTGTTGAAGCTGCCGTGACCCGCGCGGCGCGACGTCGCTAGAGAGCTGATCCGCATAACTGCCACGACGGGATCGACACGAAACACGTGGAGATGATCTGTAGCGGGGATGCAC
>QFQP01000123.1 GCA_003243425.1 Archangium gephyra
ACGTTCTTGGTCTCGGTGAACGCGGCGGCGGCGTCCGGGCCGAGCTCGCGGCCGAGCCCGGACTCCTTCATGCCGCCGAACGGGGTCCAGTAGCGCACCGAGGAGTGCGAGTTGATCGACAGCGCGCCGGTCTCGACGCCGCGCGCGACGCGGAGGGCCCTGCCGACGTCGCGCGTGAAGATCGAGCCGGAGAGCCCGTAGACGGTGTCGTTCGCGAGCGCGATCGCGTCCGCCTCGTCGTCGAAGGGGAGCACGGCGACGACCGGTCCGAAGATCTCCTCCGTCACCGCACGGTCGGTGCGCGAGCCCGGCAGCAGCACCGTCGGCGGGAACCAGAACCCTGGGCCGGTCGGGGCCGAGCCGCGGAAGGCGACCTGGGCGCCATCCGGCACGAACGACGAGACGGCGTCGAAGTGCGCCCGGGAGACGAGCGGGCCCATCTCGGTGGCCTCGTCGAGCGGGGAGCCGACCCGCACGGCCTGCACGGCGGGCTCGAGGAGCTCGAGGAAGCGGTCCATGACGCGGCGCTCGACGAGGATGCGGCTCCTCGCGCAGCAGTCCTGCCCCGCGTTCTCGAAGACCGCGGACGGCGCACTCGCCGCGGCGGCCTCGAGGTCGGCGTCGGCGAAGACGATGTTCGCGCTCTTGCCGCCGAGCTCGAGGGTGACCGCCTTGACGTGCTCGGCCGCGCCGGCCATGACGCGCTTGCCGACCTCGGTCGAGCCCGTGAAGACGAGCTTGCGCACATCCGGATGGCTCACGAACCGCTCGCCGACGACGGCGCCGCGGCCGGGCAGCACCTGGAAGAGCCCATCGGGCATCCCGGACTCGAGCGCGAGCTCGCCGAGGCGGATCGCGGTGAGCGGGGTCCAGTCCGCGGGCTTGAGCACGACCGCGTTGCCCGCCGCGAGCGCCGGGCCGAAGCCCCAGCTCGCGATCGTCATCGGGAAGTTCCAGGGCACGATGATGCCGACCACGCCGATCGGCTCGAGGAACGTCACGTCGATGCCGCCTGGCACGGGGATCTGCTTGCCGATGAGCCGCTCGGGGAACCCTGCCGAGTACTCGAGGACGTCGCGCACGTGGCCGGCCTCCCAGCGCGCCTGCGCGATCGGGTGCCCCGAGTTGCGGACCTCGAGCTGCGCGAGCTCCTCGACGTGGGCGTCGACGGCGTCGGCGAAGGCGCGCAGGCGCCGCGCGCGGTCGAGCGGCGCGAGCGCGGCCCAGGCGCGCTGCGCGACGACGGCCCTCGCGATCGCGGCGTCGGCGGCCTCGAGGCTCGTGTGCTCGACCTCGCCGACGACGGACTCGTCCGCCGGGTTGATGAGGATGAAGCGTACTCCCTGCTCCCGGGCCGCATGGATGCGTTCGATCAGGGCGCCTTCATGGTTGCTTTGGAAAGCTTCCAGTTCGACGCCGGCAGATTCGGCGCGCACGGCCAGAGCCCGGTTGATGTCGGCCAGGGTGGTGCTCCCGTAAATCTGGGGCTCCCGGGTGCCGAGCAGGTTCAGGTTGGGGCCGTGCAGGACCAGCAGGCGCGGCGGAATGGTTTGTTCTGCCTGGGTCTTGCCCTTGGCGGAAGATGAAGTTTGCTTCTTCATGGCAGCAAGTTTGCCGCAATTCGCGACAGTTTGTCCAGTTTGCCTCTTTCGAAAGTCATAGCAGGGGTTGCAGGATGGCTGCCAGTTCGGCGCCGTTGAGCCCGCCCAGGCGCACGTGGCGGGCCTGGCCCTGGCGGTCCAGCACCAGGGTGAAGGGCAGGCCGCCCCGGCTGTTGCCCAGGCTTTTCAGGTTACTTACGGCTTC
>QFQP01000032.1 GCA_003243425.1 Archangium gephyra
CTGACGGCACGTATTTCGTGTTCTTCGAACAGAACGCGTCGGCTGACAGCAACCCCGCGAACAACGTCGCCATGGCGCCGATGCCCGTCACGCTGCGCAACGACCTCGTGGTGTCCAACGCCACGGCCTCGGTGGCGTGGACCGGCAGCGAGCACCACTTCACGCTCTCGGCGCAGGTCTGCAACGTGGGCACGCGCCCGAGCTCATCGGTGTCGTTCGGCCGGCTCACCACCACTCCCAGCTCGCCGTGGCCGAGCTACACGCTGCAGCCCGTGGGGCAGCCGACGATGTCGATGATTCAGCCAGGCACGTGCGAGCAGCTCACCGTCGTCACCCACGCGTACGGTGCCCCGGTTCCCAGCGGCACGTACTTCGTGTTCTTCGAGCAGAACGTGTTGGCTGACGGCGACCCGTCGAACAACGTCGCCCTGGCGGCGAACACCATCACCTTTTGATCCGCTTCAGTTCACGAGCACGATGTCAATCGCGCGCGTGGACGCGTACAGCCCGAGAGGAACGTGCTCACTCGGATTGCACGACGAACATTCCGGGTGAGCGGTGACGGCGCTAGCCTTCGAGGCTCATGCGTCGCCTCGCTCTCGTAGTTGCCGGGCTGATCAGCAGCGGTTGCGTCGGGGTCGTCGAGGAGATCGCTGATTCCGGGCAGCAGACTCAGTCCGATTCGGGCGTCGAAACCGACGCTGGCGTCATCGTCGTCGACGACGCTGGCACGACCGACGCGGGCCAGTTCGATGCAGGCATTCCCGACGCAGGTCAGCCTGACGCAGGGCTGATTCCCGTCTTCGTCGCGCTCGGCAAACAACAGCGCCGCGCCATCTCGTGTGACGACGGGCGCACCTGGACGCACGACGTGTCCATCGACGATTCGTGGCCGATGAACGAGCGCTACCGCTGCTTCAGCGGCACCTTCGCGCTGCCCGACGGAGGTTCGAACAACACCGACTGTGACCACAACGCGTACTCGGTCATCGGGCTCACGTACGGCGACGGCGTCTTCGTTCACACCATGGGCTGGGGCACGCCGGGCACCGTGTGGCGCTCCGAGAACGGCGCCGACTGGGAGCGCGTCATCGAGAACGGGCCCACCGCCACCGACGTGATGTTCGACGAGCACCGCTTCATCATGGCCACGCGCAACCCGCGCCGCTCCGATGATCAGGGCCGCACCTGGCAGTCGAACCCCGAGATTCCGGTCGAGAGCAACGGCAACACCATCTGGAACGTTCGCGGCGGCGTCGGTGGCGGCGGCGTGTTCCTCGCGCTCGGGCTCGACGGCAGCAACATCGACATGCAGCGCAGCACCGATCGCGGCGCCACCTGGTCACGGCCCACGCTCGTGGGAGGCGGACGCGTCGACGCCTGCGGCGCAGGTCACCCGGTGTTCGGCAACGGCATCTTCGTCACCGTGCGGAATGATCAAGGCAACACCACCGTGTGCCGCAGCAGCGACGGCGCGCAGACCTGGAGCAACACCACGCTGAACAACGTGAGCATCGAGTCGCGCATCGTGTTCACCGGCACCGAGTTCGTGATGTGGAGCCCCGGCGGCGTTCACCGTTCGGCCGACGGCACCACGTGGACCTCGATGCCTTCACAGACGCGCAGCAGCAGCGGCGCCACCAGCGGCGGGCCCAACATCGGCGCGGTCGCGTACGCCAACGGCACCTTCGTGGCCGTCAGGGGCGGTTGGCAGGTCTGGTACGAGCAACAGAAGTTCTACCGAAGCACCGACGGCGTGGTGTGGGACGAGCTGCCCGCCGGCGCCTTCAAACCCGGTCACCCCATCACTGCGATGGCCGCCGGCCTCGTTCCCAGGAGCGCCGCATGTCCGTGAAGACGCGCGCGTTGATCACCTCGCTGATGCTGTTGGGCTGCGAAGCGAAGTTCATGCCCGGAGGCGACGGCGAGGCCCCCGTCACGCCCGGCGAAGAGAGCGATGGAGGCCGTCAGCCGTGGTTCACCTGCGTCGACGGCGCCGACCCTTCACCCGAGGTCGTGCTGCGCCTCACGCGCACGCAGTACCGCAACGCGCTCGAAGCGCTGCTCACGCGCGCGTACCCGGCAAACCAGGTGCAGGCGCTGCTCTCGTCGACCGAGATGACCGCGTTCTTCGCTGCGTTGCCGGTCGACGGTCACACGCAGCGCGCGGAGCTGACCTACGACTCGATGGATCAACGCGTGAGCTCGGTGCTGGTCAACCCGCAGTTCGAGATCGCCACCGCGCTCGGCGCGTGGATCGAAGGCGACTCGGGCCGGCTGCAGACCTTCATGCGCGCGTACGGCGGCACCACCGCCTGCGCCGACGTGAACAGCGACGCGTGCATCACCGCCTTCATCGAGAACTTCGGTTTGCACGCGCTGCGAAGGCCCGTCGACAGCGACGACGCCGCGCACTACCGCGAGAGCTTCGACGACACCGGCTGGGGCCGGCACAAGGGCCTCATCGCCTCGATGCTGCTGGCGCCCGACTTCATCTTCCGCACCGAGTTCCGCGGCGACGCCATCGACGGGCGCAGCGACTTCACGAAGCTGACCGCGTACGAAACCGCCTCGCGCGTCTCGTTCGCGCTCACCAACAGCGCACCCGACGACGAGCTGCTGGCTGCGGCGGCGCGCGACTTCACGGGCGCCGGCTACACGCTCGACGAACAGCTCACGCGCATCATGGCCACGCCGGGCGCGAAGGCGCAGTTCGACCACTTCTTCCGCCAGTGGATCCGCGCCGACCGCGTCAACGGCATCAACCCCACGGCCGCTTCGGCGCTCACGCTCAACTACCCCGACGACTCGGCGCCCTCGTTGCCGGCCGATACCGACCTCAATCAGCTCCGCGCCGACGCGCTCGACGAGATGGTCGAGCTGATGAGCTGGTACGCGCAACGCGGTTCACTCAAAGACGCGCTGCTGTCCGACGTCTCGTTCGCGCGCAGCGCCACGCTCGCGCGGGTGTACGGCGTGCAAGCGTGGGACGGCACCGAAGAGAACCTCGTGCACTTCCCCGAAGGTCAGCGCGCCGGGCTCTTCACGCGCGCGGGCTACATGCTGTCTGGCTACCCCGACACCAACCCGGTGATGCGCGGGGCGCGGCTGCGCGTCGAATACCTGTGCGACGTGATGGAGCCGCCGGCCGACATCAGCCCGCCCGCTGGCTACATGCCGCCCGCGGTGCCGACGGTGCGCAACGTCATCGAAGCCAAGACGCAGATCTCCGGCTCGAGCTGTCAGGGCTGTCACCAGAGCTCCATCAACCCGCTCGGCTTTCCCTTTGAGAGCTACGACGCGTTCGGTCGCTACCGCACGCAGGAGCCGCTGTTCGACATGGGCGGTTCGGTCTCGCGCTGGGAGCCCGTCAACGCCACCACGCGCCCCGACATCGACCGCAACGGGTCGCGCGACGTGGCGAGCGACGGCGTGGCGCTCTCGCGGCTGCTCGCCGACTCACAGCGGCTGCAGGCCTGCTACGCGCGCCACGCCTTCCGCTACCTGCAGGGCCGCCACGAGAAGCTGACCAACAACGAAGACGGCTGCGTGCTCAACGACATGGAGCGCGCCGCCGGCACCGGTTCGCTGCAGGACGTGGTGAAGGCGCTCACCAACTCCAGAGACTTCACGCGGCGTCGCATGCCCGCGGGCAACTGAAGGAGCCAGCACATGAAATACGACCGGCTCACCAGACGGCATTTTCTCCAGGGCCTCGGCGGCGCGTCGTTGACGTTGCCGTTGCTGCCTTCGCTCATCTCGCGCGCCGACGCGCAGACCATGACCACGCCGCGCTTCTTCGTGTCGACGTGGGTCGGTCACGGCGGCTTGAGCGTCGACAACGCGTACCCGCTCGACGCCACGGTGAACCTGACCGACGCCACGCTCTACGCCGACAGCGCCGGTGACGGGCCGCACGTCGCGAAGTGGGGCCGGCTGCTCGACCTGAAGCGCACGCACGCCGAGGGCAACGCGGCGCGCACGCAGCCCATGCCCGACCTCGATGCGGGCGCGGCGCGGGTGTCGCCGCTCATCGGCTCGTTCGTCGAAGACTCGCTGCTCGAGAAGCTCAACGTGCTGCGCGGCATCGACTTCCTGCACTTCGGCGGTCACACGCGCGGCTACCTCGGCAACTTCACCAACCGTGACGGAGGTGTCGACAACGGCCTCGCCGACACGCCGGTGCCGACCATCGACGCGGTGATCTCGGGCAGCAACAAGTTCTATTCGGCGGCAGATCGCACGCTGCTGCGCGCGCCGGTGGTGAACGCGGCGCGCACGCACCTCAGCTCGTTCCGCAGCGGCACCGGCGTGGCGAACAACCCGTATCAAGCCGGCTCGCTGGGTGAGTGGTTCACCCTGTTGTTCAACGGCCTCAACACCGTGCCCGGGCAGGTCGACCCGCGCGTGTCGCTCGTCGATCGCGTGCACGCCGATTACGTGCGCCTGGCGCGCAGCCCGTTCGGTCCCGGCCGCCGCATCAGCAACGAAGACCGCACGCGCCTCGAGGAATACATCGCGGGCGTCGACAGCATCGGCAATCGCATGCGCGCCCTGGTGTCGGCGGGCTGCACGGTGCCTTCGATTCCCCAGTCGCAGCGCGCCCTGTTCCTGCGTGAAGGCGAAGCCGACTGGGACTGGACGGGCAACACCGATTCGATCGCGCAGCGCCAGGCGGATCAGCGGCTGGTGCTCGAGACGATCAACATGATGATCGTCAACGCGTTCCTCTGCGGCACCACGCGCATGGTGGTTCGCACCATGAGCTCGCTCAGAGACCAGTGGGACCCGACCATCTTCAACACGCCCAGCCAGTCAGAGACGCAGCGCACCGACGCGCACGGCATGCTGTTCCACAACCACACGCTGCAGGACCGGCAGACGCACCTCCTGCAGAGCCAGCGCTTCTTCTTTCAATACGGCTACATGGATCTCGTGCGTCGCATGTCGCAGGCGCAGGTGCTGCCGGGCGTCACGCTGCTCGACCAGAGCCTCGTGCACTGGAGCTCGGAGAGCGGGCCCAGCACGCACGACGCGAAGTCGGTGCCGGCCATCATCGCGGGTGGCGCCGGTGGCTATTTCCAGACGGGGCGCTACGTCGACTACACCAACCGCACACGCAACGTGCGTGGCCGCTGGGGCAACATGTGGAAGGCGGGCCTTCCGCAGAACCGGTTGCTGGCGAACTTCGCGCTCGCCATGGGCCTGTCGCCGAGTGACTACGAATTGAGCGACGCGGCCTACGCCACCAAATTCCCGAGCCGCGGCAACCGCGTGCCCGGCTACGGCGACCCGTTCATCGAGCCGGGCGACGACCGCGTGCCCTACCCGCCCGCGATGATCGCCGACATGAGCACCAAGCTGCCGCTGCTCTGACCTATGGCTTCTCGTTGGTCCACGTGGCGTCGCCGGCCACGAAGCCCGCGGTCCAGTCGCGCAGCGACAGCGTGCCTGGCCCCTGCTGCGTGAAGAAGCTGCCGAGCATGGTGTGGCTGTTGCCGCCCACCACGAAGTACCGCGCGTTCGCCTCGCCGTCGTACGCGGAGCTCAGCAGCGCGCGCGTCTGCGTCTCGAAATCGGCGGGTGAGTAGCTGAAGAACTGGCGCAGCGTGTTGTCCTGCGTGAAGGCGAGCAGCCCGAAGCGGCTCTGGGGGTACGTGTCGTTGAGCCACTTCGGGAACTTCGTGAAGTCCGTCGTGCAGCCCACGCAATCGGCGGGCGCCTGCATGTTCCAGCTGGTGACCCACTCGGTGAGCAACGTGCCCGAGGGGTTCACCATCTGCCCGCAGTCTGCGTACGAGTGCACTTCGGCGTTGGGGAACGCGGCCTTCAACGCGGGGAAGTTGAACTGCGCGCCGTACGCACCAGCGCTCGAGCCCGAAATGAAGATGCGCTGCGCATTGGGGAAGGTGTCGCGCAGCCGGTCGATGATGAGCGCCATGTTGCGCGCGCCTTTGTGGTGCACCGTCTTCTCGGGGAGCGTGTAGCCCGCAGCAGAAAACGGAGGATAGGTGGTGACCTTGTCGCCGCTGTGCACGTCGCCGGTGCAATACGGCACGAAGACGAAGCTCATGTCCTTGAAGGGGTTGTTGACCGTCGCGCGCTGAAACGGACCGCCGTTGAGCGTGCCTTCCGCCGCGAAATCGGCCGCGTCGTAGCCGGTGTCGATGTTGGTCGCCGCGCCGACGCCACAGGTCAGCGTGTTCCAGCAGGCGCCGCCACCCTGCAGGTAGATGAGGACGTCTTGCGTGCGCGTGGTGACGTTCACGCCGACGCCGGTCTCGGCGCCGTTGCCGCACGCGCTGCCGGCGATGGGCGCCCACGTCCACGTCTCGGGCTGCGCGACGATGGGGTTGCCCGCGTCGGGAATCCCCGCGTCCATCTCCACGGTGCTCGACGCTTCACACCGCTTCGACATGCACGCCTGCTGCGGGCTGCACACGCTGCACGCCAGCCCCGCGGTGCCGCACGCGTCGTTCGCAGCGCCGCTGACACACTCACCGCTCGCGCTGCAGCAGCCTCCGCAGTTGGCCGGGCCACACGGCGCATCTGAAGTTCCACACGCAGCGAACAGAACGACGGGAAGAAGAACGAGGAGGTGACGCATGGGAACCGCTGCTAGCGCGCTCGGGACCCGTCGGCCAGACTCCGCGCGTCATGACGACCCTCGTGTTGGTGCTCGCGCTCGGTCACATCAAGCTGAGCTCCCCGCCGTCGACGCTGGTGCAGGACACCTACGGCAACCCGCAGAAAACCGCGCCCTGCGGTGGCAATGGCACCGCGACGAACGCAGTCACCGAAGTGGAAGCCGGTGCTCAGCTCGAGGTGCGGTGGACCGAGACCATCGGGCACCCGGGGCACTTCCGCATCGGCATCGCGAGAACGCCTTCGGAGTTCGTCACGCCGACAGCCGTGGTGATGAACAACGACTGCAAGAGCGCGCCGATCGAAACGAACCCGTCGTACCCCACCATCGTCGACGGGTTGTTCGCGCACACCAACGCGCCGTCGAACGTGCAGCGCTCGACCACCATCACCGTGCCCATGATGCGCTGCGAGAACTGCACGCTGCAGTTGATGCAGTTCATGTCGAACCACGCGCCCGGCTGTTTCTATTTTCAATGCGCGAACCTGCGCATCGTGATGCCCGACGCGGGCGTGCCGGCCGAGCTTGACGCCGGCATCGACGAACCCGACGCGGGGCTGACCGTCGACGCGGGCGTCACCGAAGCGCCGGACGCAGGGGCTGAAGAGGGTGAGCACCACCATCACGACGAGATTCCGGGCGAAACCGAGCCGATGGGCTGCGGCTGCAACGGCCTCGCGCTCGCGCCATGGAGCGCGCTGGTGTTGCTGCTGTGGCGCCGTCGCCGAAGCTGGTGACGCTCCTCGCGCTGGCAGGACCTGCCGTGAGGCGCGCGTGAAGTCAGCCCGTTAGATTGCGGCACCATGCCGTCGTTCAGCTCACGCTTCTCTGCACAACTCCCCGGAGATCCCCTCACTGACAACTCGCCGCGCCCGGTGCGTGGTGCGTTGTGGTCGCCGGTCGCGCCGACTCCGGTTTCGAACCCGCGCCTCATCGTCGCCGCGCCCGACGTCGCGGAGCTGCTCGGCATCACCGATGTCGCGGCGTTGCTGCCGGTGCTCTCGGGCAACGCCGCTCCGCCCGGCGGCAAGACCTTCGCGGCCAACTACGGCGGTCATCAGTTCGGTCACTGGGCAGGTCAATTGGGCGACGGCCGCGCCATCGGCCTGGGCGAGCTCAATGGCTACGAGCTGCAGCTCAAGGGGGCGGGCCCCACGCCGTACTCCCGTCGCGCCGACGGCCGCGCGGTGCTGCGTTCGTCGATTCGCGAATTCCTGTGCAGCGAAGCGATGCATCACCTCGGCGTGCCCACCACGCGCGCGCTGTCGCTGGTGGCCACCGGCGACACGGTCGTGCGCGACATGTTCTACGACGGCAACCCCGAGGCTGAACCGGGCGCCATCGTGTGCCGCGTGGCGCCGTCGTTCATCCGCTTCGGCAACTTCGAGCTGCCCGCGTCACGCGAGGACAAGGCGCTGTTGCAGCAGCTGTTCGACTTCGTGCGCACACACTACTTCCCCGCCCTCGAGACGCCCGAGGCGTTGCTCATCGAGGTCGCCGAGCGCACCGCGAGGCTCATCGCGCAGTGGCAATGCGTGGGCTTCGTGCACGGCGTGATGAACACCGACAACATGTCGATTCTGGGGCTCACCATCGACTACGGGCCCTACGGCTGGGTCGACGACTTCGACCTGTCGTGGACACCCAACACCACCGACGCGCAGCAGCGCCGCTACCGCTACGGCAATCAGCCCGGCATCGGCCTGTGGAACATCGAGCGGCTCGGCGTGGCCTTGCTGCCGTTGCTGGGCGACGACGAGAAGAAGGTCGAGGCCGCGCTGACCGCGTACGAGAAGACCTACGCCGCCGAATCGACGCGCCGCTGGGCGCAGAAGCTGGGCGTGAAGAACGACAGCGCGTTGCCCGAGCTCGCGCACGGGCTCTTCAACTGGCTCGGTGAAGTCGAGACCGACATGACGCTCTTCTTCCGCGCGTTGTCGAAGGTGGTGGTCGCTGATCAGCCCGTGGTGTTCCCGGCTGCGTTGAAAGAAGCGTTCTACGCGGAGCCGCCGGAAGCGCACCTCGCCAGGGGCCTCGCGTGGGTTCAGCAGTGGTGGCGGCTCGCGCGCGATGCGGACGCTTCGGCCGAGAAGATGAACGCGGTGAACCCGAAGTACGTGCTGCGGAACTGGCTGGCGCAGGAGGCCATCGACGCTGCGCACGCCGGTGACGATTCGAAGGTGCTCGCGCTCCATGAGGTGATGAAGCGGCCCTTCTCTGATCAGCCCGGTCAAGACCACTACGCGCAGAAGCGGCCTGAGTGGGCGCGGAACAAACCGGGGTGCTCCGCGTTGTCGTGCAGCAGTTAGTCGTGAATGGACCTGCTCTTCGAGATCATCGCGTCGCTCGTCGGTGACGTGCTGGTGGGGCTGTTCACCGCGGCGTTCGACAGCCGTGCCCCCGAGCGCGCGAAAGGACCGGTGCGCTTCTTCATCTTCGTCGTGCTCGGCGCGTGCGTCGGCGCAGCGAGCACGCGGCTGTGGTCGTCGCCGTTCCTCACCACCGAGTGCTGGCGCGTGGCGTGGCTCATCATCTCGCCGGCCATCGCCGCGGCAGCGTTGTTCGCGTTCCAGGCGTCGTTCTTTCCGCGCGCACCTCGAGGAGTGGCGATGCTTCACGCCGCCGCGTTCTCGTTCATCGTCGCGCTCTGGCGGTACTTCACGTTCAGTTAAAGCGTTGCTTCCCACGCATCACGAGGTCACCATCGTTCCATGTCCGGAACGGTCGACCTGAACCAGTTGCCGCTGTTCGTGGCGGTGGCTGACGCCGCGAGCATGTCGGAAGCCGCGCGCCGCCTGAATCTCCCCAAGTCGTCGGTGAGCCGCGGCATCGCAGCCCTGGAAGAGGCACTGGGCGTGCAGCTGTTTCACCGCACCACGCGGCAGGTGAAGCTCACGACCGCGGGCGCCAACTTCTACGAGAAGACCGCGCCGCTCGTTTCAATGGTGCGCGACGCCACGCACAATCTCCCCGAGCAAGACGGCACGCCGTCGGGCGTGTTGCGCATCACCGCGCCGCCTGACCTCGGCTTCACGTTGCTGCCCGAGCTCTTCTCGCGCTTCGCCCTTCGTTATCCCGACGTGACGCTCGACGTGCGTCTCTCGAATCGGCTCGAGAACCTGGTGGCCGAAGGCTTCGACGTCGCGCTGCGCATCGCGCGCAAGCTGCAGGACTCCACGCTCGTGGCGCGAAAGTTGAATGGGCTGGACCTGAGGCTTTACGCCTCACCGACGTACCTCTCGCGGCGCGGCACGCCGAAGTCGGTCGAAGAGCTCGAAGGTCACGACTTCGTGGTGTTCCGCACGCTGGCCGGCGAGTTGCCGAAGAACATCAAGGTGAAGGTGCAGACCGACGACGTGTTCTTCGCGAGCCAGGCGGTGCGCACGGGCATCGGCATCGGCGCGCTGCCTTCGTTTCTCACGCGCGGCGACGTCGAGAGTGGCGCGGTGGTGTCGGTGCTCCCGAAGTGGACGAAGGAGGCCGGCTCGCTGTTCTTCGTGCACCCCAGGACGCAGCACGTGCCGCGCAAGGTGACCGCGTTCCGCGACTTTCTGCTGGAACATCTTCGTCACCATCCGCTGTGCCCCGACGCGCCGTGAATTCTGTGAAACCAACCCACGGAGTGGGCCGTACTGGGTACGTTCCCCAGCGCTCGACCCCATTTCGGGGCAGCGACACACCCGGAGACACACATGAACAAGAAGCTCATCGGCGCGGTTCTCGGTTCGCTCGTCATCGCTGCTCCTGCGTTTGCCGGCGACAAGCCTGCCGAGCCCAAGAAGGCTGACGCGAAGAAGACCGACGCCAAGGGTGGCGAGAAGTCGTGTGGCGCCGACGGCAAGAGCTGCTCGGGCAACATGAAGAAGGAAGAGGCCAAGGGCGGCGAGAAGTCGTGCGGCGCCGATGGCAAGAGCTGCTCGGGCAAGAAGGACGCCAAGGGCGGCGAGAAGACCTGCTCGGGCAAGAAGTAAGCGAGCCGTCTCGTCAGCTGCACGGAGCGCCCGCACCTCACTGCGGGCGTCTTCTTTTGAGGAGTTCACGTGGCGCGGATCGAAGGCATCGGCGTCGGGTTGCGCTCGTCGTACGCGGCGGAGCTGCTGAGCACTTCGCGCACCGTCGACTGGCTGGAGGTCGTGCCCGAGAACTGGATGTTCTACGGCGGCAAGCGACGGAAGCTGCTGCGCGAGTTGCGCGAGCGCTACGCGATGGCGCCGCACTCCGTGAGCCTCGACATCGGGGGTGGTGGCCCGCTCGACGCGCGCTTCATCGACGGCTTGAACGGGCTGGTGAAGGAGCTCGACGCGCCGTTCTTCAGCGACCACGTGTGCTGGTCCGCGGCGAACGGGAGACCGCTGCACGACCTGTTGCCGCTGCCGTTCACCAGCGAGGCCGTCGAGCAGGTCGCGCGGCGCTCACGGGAGGCGATGGCGCGTGTCGGCGCGCCGCTGGTGCTCGAGAACGCGACCTTCTACGCGCACATGCCGGGCGGCGAGATGAACGAGGCGGCGTTCATGCGCGCCTGTGTCGAAGCGGGCGACGTGGAGCTGCTGCTCGACCTGAACAACGTGTACGTGAACTCGAAGAACCACGGCTTCGACGCGCGCGCCTTCATCGACCAGATGCCGTTGAACAAGGTGCGCTACTTCCACCTCGCGGGGCACACGGTCGAAGACGACGTCATCATCGACACGCACATCGGGCCCATCGTCGACGACGTGTGGTCGCTGTATCGCTACGCGCTGAAGAAGGCCGGGCGGCTGGTGCCGACGCTCATCGAGTGGGACCAGGAGATTCCTCCACTCGACGAGGTCATCGATGAGGTCGACCGCGCGCGCGCCCACGCGAAGGAGGCGCTGACGTGAAGCTCGCGCGCCTCTTCGACGTGGTCGGCCCGTACCTCGAGGGCAGAAGCACGACCGAGGTGACCCAACGCGCGTTGTGGAACGGCGCGCCGCTGAAGGACTCGCACCGCCTCGAGATCTACGCGCGCTTCTGCGCGGGGCACCGCGACACCGCGACCGGTGGCGTGCACCAGGTGCTGCGAGAAGTGGCCGGTGAGCGCTGGGCTTCGCTGGTCGAGGCGTACTTCGTCGACCACCCGATGCACGCGGTGGAGATCAACGAGAACGGCGCGAAGTTGGCCGAGTGGTTGTCGGCCCGCGACGACGTGCCGACGTGGTGGGCGCAGTTGGCCGACTTCGAATGGTGGGAATGGCAGACGCTGGTCGCGCCGGATTCAGAGAGCGACGCCGATGGTGGCGGGCTGCGCATCGCCTCGACGGTCGAGCTGCGGCCGTACGCGTACGACTTCGTGGGTTGGTTGAATGCCGACGCGCGAAGCGACGCGCCCGCCGCGCGCGACACCCTCGTCATCTTCTGGAGAAATCGAAAGCTCGACGCGCGGCGTGACCGCGTGAGCGCCGAGGAGCTCGCGGTGTTGAAGGCCGTGAACGAAGGCAGCGCGTTCGAGCGCGACGGCACGTTCGAAGACCTCCACCGCGCGGGCATTCTGCTCGGCGGCTGAGCCGCTTCAGCCGAGCGTCAACCCGAGGCGGTGCACCAACTGTCTCAGAAAGCCGGCCTCGTCTTCGAGTCGGAGCCGCTCTTCGTTCGTCGCGTCCTCGCTGTTGCTGCTGACGTGCGGCTCGAACCAGCCGTCTTCGCACCGGAGCCGCAGCACCAGCCGCGACTGACCGCGCGCGTCGGGGAAGAAGCCGAGCGCCGACTCGTCGAGGCGCAGCGCCGCGAGCCGCTGAACCAGGTGCGGTGCGGAGCGAGGCGTCACGTCGAGCAGATCGACCCGGAAGGAGCGCAGCGCGCCGGCGCGTGGCAGCAACAATTCAACGTCGTCAGCCATCACCCGCACCTGCAGCTCGCTGAGCCCCGGCAACAGGTTCGCGTCAGCGAAGCGAAGGGCGTCTTCACGGCGCAACGGGTAGTCGAGCAGGCGCTCGAGGCGCAGGTCGGCGAGCGCGTCGACGGTCAGCTCGCTGCGGCGCAAGGTGCGCAGCGACTTCATCACCGGGTGCGCGGAGATCCGTGCGTCCCCGGGGCCCGTGAGCTCCTCCACCGTCGCCCAGAACAGATGCCCCGCTGCTTCGTCACGCAGCCGCTCGAGCGCCGAATTGCCGCTCTCCTTGAGCTCGCATTTGCACAACCACCCTTGTGCAAATGCACCACCGGGCTTGAGCACTTTCGCCAGCGGGCCCAGGAGCGCGTCGGCGTTCGCGGTCACGAAGTCGTGCACGTCGTGGCCCTCGCGCTGCAAGAGCGCCAGGCGCGCGCGGGGGTGGTCGACCTCCAACAGCGCGTCCAACACCACGCGGCGCAGCGCTTCGTTGCGTGGGTCCGCGAGGAACGCGCGCTGCACCTGCACCCACGGCTCGTCACCGGTGGTCGTCATCGCCGCGTCGAGCTCCGCGAGCCGGGCGTCGAGCTCCGGGCTCAGCGGCATGTCCGTCACCTCACCGAGTTCGAGGAACAACAGGTCGAGCTGCGCGCGAAGATGCCGGTGCCACGCGTCGTCAGACCGGGCCGCGTGGTGCGTGGCGCGGAGCGACTGGAAGGCGCGCACGTCGCGCATGCGGCGCGCGAGCTGACGCACCTCTTCCCAGAACGGGTACGACGTGGCGGCCTTCACCGGCGGTGACGCGTAGAGCCGCGCCACGAAGCGATCGATTCGCGGGTCCGCGTCGAGCGCTCGCAAGGCCTCCATGCGTTCTCGCAGCTTCGCGCTCTTCCCGGTGAGCGGTGCCTCGAGCTCCGGCCATGGCCCCCACTTCTCGATGCGGTCTGCGAGCTCGGCGTTCGGCGCCTGGCGCCAGGCCGTGAGCAGCTCGTCCAACAGGTTCACGTCGAGACTCCCAGCGCGCGCAGCTGCCACATGAGGAACCGGTGGGCGTCGTCGACGCGCTGGCGCACCTCGGCCGTCGCGGCGTGGAGGTCGCGCGTGGCGTGCCAGTCGTACGACGCGCCCCGGCGCCAGACCTCGAGCAGCAACCGTCCCTGGAAGGAGCCGAAGGCCATCCGCTCCACGCCCGTGCGGTACACGCGCTCGACGACGTGCGGGTGCGACTCGGGCGTGGCGTCGACGAGGTCGACTCGAAGCGACGTCAGCGCCGCCACGCGCGGGAGCAACGACGCCACCTCGTCAGCCGCGATGACGACGTGAAGCCCGGTCAATCGCGGCAGCGTGTTCACCGACGACAGCGCGATGACGTCGGCACGCGAAACCCGGTGCTCCAACAGGTGTTCGAGCTGCGGCGGCAGTTGCGTCACCGCGGCGGAAGAGCGCGACACGGTGCGCAGCGACTTCATCACCGGGTGCGACGACACGGTCGAATCGCCGGCCGCGTCGAGCACTTCGACGGTCGCCCACAGCGGGTGCCCTGCGAGCCGTGACGCGCCGGCTTTCAACCGCGCGGTGTGCAGCCACCCTTCGACGAAGGTGAACCCGGGCTCGACGACGTCGACCAGCGGGCCGAGCAGCTCCGCGGTGCCCACACCGCCTTCGAGCCACAGCTTCGCGCGCGGGTGATTCACCTCGAGCAGCGCGTCCATCAGCACGCGCCGCAGCGACGCGTTCGACGGCTCGGCGAGCATCGCGTTCTGCAGCTCCAGCCAGGGCGGTGCGTCGCCAGACACGCGGTCGCTTCTTACAATGCACGCCCATGTCGCTGCTCCCGCTGATTCTCGCCGCCACGCAATTCACCATCACGCCGGTGCTGGCAAAGAAGCAGCTGCTCGTGGAGGTCAGGCTCGATGGTCCGGTGAGCTCGCTGTGCGTCGACATGCCCGGCGCGCAGGCCGCCATCAGCGGGCTCGAGAGCGACCACGCCTACGAGGGCTGCTTCTTCGCGCCGAAGGGCACCGCGTATCGCTACACGGTCGACCTCGCGGCGCTGCGACGCATTCGCAACGACCCCGACTTTGCCACCGAGCTCAACGGCAGCTGGCTGTTTCAAGACGCGGCGGTGCTGGTGCACCCCGCGCCACTGGGGGCGAGCGCGCCACTCGAGGTGAAGTTCAAGCTGCCCAAGGGCGTCACCGTGGCCACCCCGTGGGACACGCGCAACGACGGCACGTTCGTGTTCAACGGCGCGCAGCACGACGCCGGTGCCTACGTCGCGCTCGGCACGCTGCGCTCCCTGGGCCGGCTCGACTTCGAGACCTTCTCGGCGCAGCTCACGCTGATGGACGGCCCGAAGAAGGCGACCGATGAACAGCTGCGCGAGTGGGTTCGCCACGCGCTCGAGAACGTCGGCGGCTACTACCGGAGCAACCCCGGCAACGGCACGCGGCCCCTCCACATCGTGCTGGCCGGCGTGAAGGGCAACGACGAGGCCGGCGTCTTCGGGTCGGTGCTGCGGCGACGCGAGCCGTCGGTGATGCTGCTGTTCGGCGCCAACGCGACGCGCGGCTTCGAGCGCGACTGGGTGGCCACGCACGAGCTGTTTCACCTCGGCAATCCGCCCACCACCGGCCGCTTTCCGTGGTTCGTCGAGGGCTTCACCACCTACGTCACCGAGTTGCTGCTCACGCGCTCCGGCGTGCAGACCGAAGCCGAGCTGTGGAAGGGCCTCGCCGAGAACTTTCGCGCGTACTGTCAGCCGCGCGAGGGCGTGTCGTTGCAGCGCGTGAGCGACGACCTGCGCAAGAACCACGAGTGGATGCGCGTGTACTGGGGCGGCGCGTGCCTGGCCTGGCGCACCGACGTGGCGATTCGCGTGGCGAGCAGGGGCACCAGGTCGCTCGACGACGTGCTGCGCACCTTGCGCAGCGCCGCGCCGCTCACCGAAGACGCGCTGGTGGCAGCCCTCGACAAAGCCGCGGGGAAAAATGTCGCATCATCACACCTCGCCGCCACCACGGAGCTGCCGGTGGAGTCGCTCCTGGGTCAGCTCGGCGTGGGCGCCAGGCTCGACGACGACGCGCCTCTGGCCGCGGTTCGAAGCGCACTCATCGCGCACTGACTGGTACGAAGCCGCGTGCCGACTCGCCGAACGCCGACGTGGATCTCTCTGGGAGGCGCGTGGCTCGCGCTCATCGCCGGCTACGTGAATGCGCTCGGGTTCCTCGGCGCGGCGCGGCGCGGCCTCTCGCACGTGACGGGTCAGGTCACCGAGCTGGCCATCGAAATGTCCGACGGGCACACCGAGATCGCCGGCAGCACGGCGCTGCTCGTCGCGATGTTCTTCCTCGGCGCTGCCATCTCGGGCGCGTTGATCAGCGACGGTGAGGTCTCGGTGAGCGGCCGCCGCTACGGCGTGGTGCTGCTGCTCGAATCAGCGGTGCTGGCCACCGCCGGCGTGTTGATGCCGCGGCACCCGTGGTGGGCGGTGAAGCTCATGCCTCTGGCCATGGGCATGCAGAACGCGCTCGCCACCTCGTATTCGGGAGCGGTGGTGAGAACCACGCACGTCACCGGGCTGGTCACCGACCTGGGGTTGCTTCTGGGCCGCACACTGCGCGGCGAAGACGTCGACACCGCGCGCCTCAAGCTGCTGGCGCTGCTGTTCTTCAGCTTCTTCCTCGGCGGCATTCTCGGCGTGGAGGCGACGCGCTCCATCGGCGAGAAGAGCCTGTTCGTCGCTTCGGAGGCGCTCGCGCTGGCGGCGATCGACTGGCGGTACGTGTCGACGCGCGCGGCGCGCTGAGCTCAGCGGAGCCGCGCCCAGTCGATGAGCAGCTTCTTCTCGGCGTCGGTCAACTTCGCCTCGCGGTGGCCGAGCACGTAGAGCGCCTCGGGCATCTCGCCGCGCGAGATCATCTCTTCGGTCTCCTCGAGTTTGTGGGCGCGGCGCTTGTCGTCGTACGCGTCCCACTCCGAGAAGTTCAGCTCACGGCGGCCCTCGTCGACGTGGTGCGCGACCAGCCACGAGACCGGCGCCACGTTCGAGTACCAGGGCCACTTCGTTTCGTTGCTGTGGCAGTCGTAGCAGGCGCGCTCGAGCAGCACCTTCACCTCGGCCGGCGCTTCGACCTCACGGGTGATGGGCGGGTTGGTCTTCTCGGGGCGAATCAATTGAATGGCGAGCAGCGCCACCGCCAACCCCAGCAACACCTTGAGCAGCACCGTCTTCATGCGCGTCACGTACTGAGGACCGTCGACGCCCACAATGCGTGAAGACCTCCCCGCGAGGGGGTGATGTGCCCCGCTGGCCCACTGGTACGAGCCACGCCCCCAACCCCAAGGAGATTTCCGATGCGCTACTGCGGTGTCCTGCTGCTGTTCCTCTCGGCGTGCGACAGCACCATGAATGGCCCCGACGGAGGGGGCAGCTCGGCGGCGACGCTGCAACCGGGCAGCGCCGGCACCGGCCACCTCGCGTACCTGGTGGAAACGCAGAGCGGCCGCGAACTGGAGGTGGTGAACCTCACCACCGCGAAGGTGGAGTACCGCTCGGCCGAAGACGACGGCGAGGTCTCGCAGTTCTTCCTGTCGGCCGACGGCACCACGGCGGCCTTCCGCACGGCGACCCGGCGCTGCGTGCGGGTCGCGCTGCCCTCGGGGACCACCAGCGACTGCGCGCCCGCCGGGCTGATGCTGATCTACCTGAGCGGCATCTCGAACGACGGCGCGCGGGTGTCGTTCACGGCCGCGCGGGCCGACACCTTCCAGCCCACGCGGGTCATCGCAGAGGGCGGTCAGGTCACCTTCCTCGCCGAGCCGCCCGACACCGACAGCTCGCAGGTGACCGGCGGCGGCGGCATCAGCCCCGACGGTGAGTACCTCTACGAGTTCCGGATTCCGAAGAACAACGGGGGGCTCAACCCGCCGCTCTCGTTGCTCAAGTACCCGCGCTCGGGCGGCGCCCCGTCGGTGGTGTTCGATGGGAGCGCCGGCGTGCTGGCCAGCAGCATCACCGACGTGACGCTGCAGCAGAACGAAGCGGGCACGCGGGGGCTGTTCACCTGCTTCGACGGCAGCCGGATGGTTCCTGCGGAGCGCCTGTCGACGTGCGCGGTGGACCTGCAGACGGGCGCGGTGACGCGGGTGCCCAACGCGGTGGGCTCGCTGTCGCTGGACGGCAGCAGGCTGGTGACCGTACCGCCCTTCGGCGAGGGCTACCGGGTGTACGAGTTCGGCAGCACCACGCCGTTGAACACCGTCACCCGGCCAGGTGGCGCGGTGGCGCTCTCGCCCGACGGCGCGCGGCTCGCGTTCCGGATGCGTGAAGACGACGCCTTCTACGTGGCGGCCACCATGCCGGTCAGCGGAGGCGCCGCGGTGCGCGTGCAGCGCGACGACTCGATGACCCGCGCGGAGCCCGAGTACCTGCTCTGGAAGCGCTGAACATCACTGAGGTCGTGGTCGCGGCCAGACGAGGTGGAACAACGACCAGAAGCGGGGCTGATGACGCCCCGCGGTGGATCAGCTTTCCCGTTGTGGCCACACACCTCGTCTGGTACGCGGCGCGCGCTTGAAGGGCCCCGACGAAAACGAAGGGTTGTCATCGCTCGCGAAAGCCGACCGCGCGGCAGCACCGTGGTTGCACGCGACGTGGCAATTCACCGGGTCGGTGGTGGTGGGCGTGGGTGGCGGCTGGGGCATCGACAAGGGGTTGGGCAGTGCGCCGTGGGGTCTCATCATCGGCGGCGTGGTCGGCAGTGCGGTGGGGCTCTACGCCTTCATTCGCACCAGCAATCGGTTGTTGAACGCAGAGAAGAAGGACGGAAAGTGAAGTCGCTCACCATCACGCTCCCGTTGGCCTTCGGCATCGGCGCTCTGTGCGCCGCCATGGTCTTCGTGTTCCCGATGGGCGACTCGCAGACGCCGTGGCTCATCGGCTCGCTGTTGTCGGCGGTGGTCGGTGGCCTGACGTTGACCGTGAAGTCGCTTCTGTCTGCTCCTGATTTGAAGGGCGCCGCGGCGTTGCGCGCGCTGCTCACCGCGCAGGGCCTGGCCTTCATGCTGCGGCTGATGGCGGTCGGCGTGGGCGCGTTCGCGATGCAGGCCAACGGCATGTCGCCGATGCCGTTCGTCATCTCCTTCTTCGTCGTCTCACTCGCTCAGCAGGTGCTCGAAACGAAGAGCCTGCTGTCGACGCACCCCACCAAGGTGTCTGCACCATGAAGCGCTTCGCTCTCGTCGTTCTCGCGCTGTTCTCGATCAACGCCTTCGCGTCGGACGGTCACGACACGCACGGCGACCCCAACGCGCCCGTCGACAAGAAGAAGGAGACGGCGGACTTCATTCTTCACCACGTCGCCGACGACACGGAGTTCGAGTACGAGATTCCGTTTCCTCCGTACCACCTGCCGGCGATTCACATTGCCGACGCGTTCTCGTTCTTGAAGTTCGAGACCGTGCCGGGTGCTTGCGACGGTCACGCCACGGCGGCCTTCGCGAGCTTCCCTTCGCTCGAGAAGTTCATTCACGGTTGCTACGACCTGCGCCCCACCAAGGCGATCCTGATGATGTGGACGGCCTGCGCGGTGTTGCTGGCGCTGTTCCTCATCGGCAGCAAGCGTGACCAGAACGGCGTGCCGCGCGGCACCCTGTCGCACTCGCTGGAAGCCATCGCGCTGTTCGTTCGCGACGAGATCGCGACGCCCAACCTCGGCAAGGCCGAAGCGCCCCGCTACACGCCGTACCTGCTGTCGTTGTTCTTCTTCATTCTGGCCATCAACTGGCTGGGCCTCTTCCCCGGCATGTTCACCGGCACGGGCGTCATCACGGTGACGGCGGCGCTGGCGGTGACCTCGTTCATCTTCACGCAGATCGCCGGCATTCGTGCCGCGGGCCTCGGCGGCTACCTCGCGCACCTGACGGGCGGCGTGCCCGCGTTCCTGTGGCCGGTGATGATTCCGGTCGAAGTGCTGGGCCTGTTCACCAAGCCCTTCGCGCTGCTGGTTCGTCTGTTCGCCAACATGCTGGGCGGCCACATGGTCGTCTTCTTCCTGCTCTCGCTCATCTTCGTGTGGCACCCGGGCGCGGCCGCCATCTCGCTGCCGCTGACCATCGCCATCTTCTGCCTCGAGATCTTCGTCGGCATTCTGCAGGCGTACCTGTTCACGCTGCTGACGGCGCTCTTCATCGGCCAGGGCGTGGCGATGGGTCACCACGGCCACGACGACCACGGTCACGAAGCGCACGGCGACGCGCACCACTGAGTTTTCAAGGAACCCAGGCGGGCGAGGTCAGCCCGTGTGGAGGTAGTCACTGAAGGGACAGTTCAACGGCTCCCCCGAGAAGCGGGCCACACGTCACGAAAGCTGGAAAAACAAATGAACCTCACGTCTGCAATGCTCGCGTACCTCGGCGCCGGTCTCGGCGCTGGTCTTGCCATCATCGGCGCCGCCAACGGCATCGGTAAGCTCGCCGCCTCGGCCATGGACGGCATCGCCCGCCAGCCGTCGGCCGCCGGCGACATCCGCGGTGGCATGATCGTCGCCGCCGGTCTCATCGAAGGCGCGACGTTCTTCGCCCTCGTGATCTGCATCCTCCTGGCGCTCAAGTAATTGCCAGTCACCTTTCCCTCTCCCCGCGCGGGGAGAGGGTCAGGGTGAAGCGCCCAACCGTTTCAAAACGTCACACCGCCACACCAACGAGACGCACCTCATGAACTTCCTTCTGCTGGCCAACAACGCCTTCACCGACGTGAAGCCGGGCCTCATCATCTGGACGTGGATCACCTTCATCATCGTGGCCATCATCCTGCGGAAGTTCGCGTGGGGCCCGTTGCTCTCGGCCGTCGAGGGCCGTGAAAAGAACATCACCAACGCCATCGAGAGCGCCAAGCGTGAGCGCGCCGAGGCCGAGAAGCTTCTCGCGGAGCAGAAGACGGCCATCGCCGCCGCCCGCCAGGAAGCCGCCGACGCGGTTCGCAAGACCCAGGCCGACATGGAGAAGTTCCGCGAGGAGCTGATGAGCAAGGCCCGCAAGGAAGCCGACTCGCTCAAGGACGACGCCACGCGCGCCATCGCCGAAGAGCGCACCCGCGCCATCGCCGAGATCAAGGGCGAGGCCGTGAAGCTCAGCATCGCCATCGCCGAGAAGTTGCTGTCGGAGAAGCTCGACGACGCCAAGCACCAGCAGCTCGCGCAGCAGTTCGTGACCGACCTCGGCAAGAAGCAGACGCCGGTCGCGTAAAGGTCGCGAAAGCAACGCAGGTGAAAGCGGCGTGCTCCTTCAGGGGGCGCGCCGTTTTGCTTTTCAGGCGACGTAAAAGCGTTTTGCACGGGCGGCGAAATACCGGGCGGTGACCCGCTTCGATGATCCACGACCATGACCGTTCGCCTTGGAAGCCGTGGAGCGGAAGTCCGTACCCTGCAGGCCGAGCTGAAGGCCGCTGGTGTCCTGAGCGGCAAGGTCGACGGCATCTTCGGCCGCCAGACCCTGGCCGCGGTGAAGAAGTTCCAGGCGAAGAACCGGCTCGTGCAAGACGGCGTCGCCGGGCCGCGCACGTTCGCGAAGCTGCGCGCCGACGGCAAAGCGCCCGCGAGCAACGTGTCGAAGGCGCCGGTGGGTACGCTCACCACGGGCTACGTCAACGGCCGCGCCAAGAGCTTCCGCGTGGCGAGCATCGGCAACGGCAAGAAGCTGCGTGCCGACGCCGCTGCGCAGTTCAACAAGATGAAGGCCGCGGCCCGTCGCGCCGGGGTGTCGCTCTCGCCGAACTCCGGCTTCCGCACCATGGCCGAGCAGAAGCGCCTCTACGCGCTCTACAAAGCCGGTCGCGGCAACCTCGCGGCGAAGCCCGGCTACAGCAACCACCAGGGCGGCGTGTCGGTCGACATCCAGACCGGCGGCTACTCGAGCAAGACCTACAAGTGGCTGGCGAAGAACGCGCGGCAGTACGGCTTCGTCAACGACGTGCGCGGCGAGCCGTGGCACTGGACGTACAAGCGCTGAGCTCCCGGCGTGGCCGGTGAGGGGTGACACGGAATCTGTCGACCCGACGCGCTGCTAACGTGGCGCTGTGAGTGACAGCGACAGCGAGTCGGACCTCGGCGCGACGGTCACCCCCGACGCGCCGCGCCTCGAGTCGGGCGACGAGGCGCTACCGGTCGCCGCAGCCGATCGCTACGTCATCGAACGTGAGCTCGGCGCGGGTGGGCAGGCCATCGTGTTCGCGGCGCGTGATTCAGCGCTGAACCGTGAGGTCGCGCTCAAGACCGCGCGGAAGCGAGGGGCGGAGGCCGGCAGCTTCGTGCGCGAGGCGCGCATCACCGGCCAGCTCGAGCACCCCGGCATCGTTCCCGTGCACGAGCTGGGGCGCACCTCGCAGGGCGAGCTCTACTGCACGCAGAAGCTGGTTCGCGGCCGCACCTTCCGCGCTGCGCTCGACGCGGCGACTTCGCTCGAGGCGCGGCTCAAGCTGCTGCCGCACTTCATCAATGTCTGCCACGCGGTGGCCTACGCGCACTCGCGCGGCGTGGTGCACCGCGACTTGAAGCCCGAGAACGTGATGCTCGGCGAGTTCGGCGAGACGGTGGTGCTCGACTGGGGCGTCGCGCGCGTGCTCGGGACCCCCGAAGAGAGTCACCCGGAGCTGTCGTCGGCGACGGAATCGGCGACCGGCTCTCAGAGCGGCAAGGCGCTCGAGGGTGTCATCTCGGGGGTCACGCAGCAGGGCTCGGTCATCGGCACGCCGCTGTACATGTCGCCTGAGCAGGCGCGCGGCGAGAACGCGAAGGTCGACGCGCGCAGCGACGTGTGGAGCCTGGGCGTGATGCTGCATGAGCTGCTGGCGTTCACGAGGCCGTTCGAAAACAAAGACGGCCGCGCCCTGCTCGCCGAGGTGTCGCGTGGGCACGTGCGGCCGCTGCGTGAAGTCGCCAACGACGTGCCTCCTGAGTTGTGCGCGATCGTCGACCAGGCGCTCCGGGCTCACCAGTCGGAGCGTCTCGGAGACGCCCGCGCGCTCGCCACGCAGCTGTCGGACTTTCTGGCCGGCAAACGCGTGGCGGCCTACCAGTACACGTCGTGGGAGCTGCTCAAGCGCTTCATCGCGGCCAACAAGTCGGTGACGCTGGTGTCGCTCGCGGCGCTCCTCGCGCTCGGCGTGTCCGAGATCTACGCGTGGCGGTTGGTGGGGCAACGCGACGACGCGCTCGAGGAATCACGCACCCATCTCTCGGCGGCGCTGCGTGAACAGGCGCATGGCGCCGAGCTGGTTCACGACTGGAACGGCGCTGCGATGGCGTGGAGCGCCGCGGCCGACGCGGGAACGCCCGGCGCAGAGCTCGCGGTGCGGGTGCTCTCGAAGTGGGTGACGCCGGCGCTGACGCTGCCCGGGGAAATGCCGGTGCACGCGAGCCGCGGTGGCGCCTACGACGTCGAGAGCGGCGTGGCGCTGTTGTCCGCGCCCTCGCGCGGCCTGTTCCTGCTCGAGGGTGACGACACGTGGCACCTGGTAGAGAACACGACGGATCCCGACAAGCGCTCGCAGCCCGCGGCGATCTCCACGGGCGGTCGCGCACGTGCGTGGAAGGCCGGCGTCGTTCATCTGCGCGTCGACGGCGCCGACACGACGCTGCCCGGCACCGGCGCGGCGACGGCGCTCACCTTCTCGGACGACGGCGCGGTGCTGGCCGTGGCCACGCCCACGGGCGTGCTCCGCTTCTCGAGTGCAGGCGACGCGCGCGACGTGCTGACGCCCGCCCCCGAGCAGCCGACGCCATCGCCATGAATCGCAACGGCACCGCGGTGGCCATCGCCGGCCGTGACGGCTCGTTGCGGTGGTGGTCGCGCGACGGCGCCCTGCACTCACCCGCGGTGCCCGGCCGCGCGTACACCGCGCTCGCCTTCTCCGACGATGCGTCGCAGCTCTTCGCGGCCGATGCCGAGAGCCACATTCAGGTGCTCGACGCGAGGACCGGCGCGCTGCTGCGCACGCTCGACGGTCACGACTACCGCGTGAACGCGCTGGCCCTGTCGCCCGACGGAACGATGCTGGCCTCTGCGTCCATCGACCGCTCGGCAGTGCTGTGGGACCTCGGCACGTGGAACCCGCTCACGCGACTCCGGCCCGACGGTGACGAACTGCGCGCGCTGTCGTTCTCGCTCGACGGCTCGAAGCTGGGTGCGCTCGACCGTGATGGCCGCCGTCACGTGTGGACGCTCACGCCGCTCGCTGCGCATCGGCAACTGGCGATGCTCGACAAGTCCACCGTTCGTGGGCTCGCGCTCGAGTTGCAGTCTGGAGGCCTGTGGGCGCGCACCACCAACGGCCTCGCGCTCATTCGCAACGGCGGCGCGGTGGAGTGGAAGGTCGAAGCCGGAAAGCCCAACGACATGCTCCCCACACCGCGCGGACTGCTGGTCGCGCAGCCTGGCCGCATCGACCTGCACGCACCCGAGAACGGTGAGGTCATCGCCACGGCGACCCCGTGCGCAGCCACCGTGTGGGCGCTCGCGCAGGCGGCCGCTTCAGACGTGCTGTGGGTGGGCTGTGGCTCCGACGTACTCGCGCTCGACGCCACCACCCTCGAGAAGCGCAGCGAGGTGATTCATGCGCGAGCAGCGGTGAAGCGGCTCGAGCTCTCTCCCGATGGTTCGCGGCTGCTGTGGAGCGCCGAGAATGGAGACGGCGCGCTGGTCTCGCTTCCGTCGCTGCACGAAGAAGAGAAATGGCAGGGCCGGCCGCTGCAGACGGTGGCGTTCTCGCCCGACGGCAAGGTGCTGGTGACGAGCGGCGACGACGGGCTGACGGTGCGCAGCGCTGCGACCGGCGCTGAGCTCCGCAAGCTGACCGCTGACGATCTGCGGGCGCGGCAGGTGGGCTTCGCAGACGAGGGCCGCACGTTGTGGGCGGCGGGCTTCGAAGGGCTGACGGTGTGGAGGCTCGACTCGGGCGTGCGCGTGATGGAGCTCCCCGGGCTCTACGAGGAGCTCACCGCCGCCGTGGCGACGCCGACCGGCCTGCTCGCGGTCGATGGCACCGGGCGGGTGTTCAGCTTCGAGCTCTGATCAGCTCGGTACCAGACCAATCGCGGCGCGGCCGTGCTCGTCCTTGCAGGCGCGTTCGAGCGCGCCGATGAAGTGGCCGGGCCGGTCACCCCCGTTCACCCGGCGCACTCGACGGCCCGGCCCGGTTACCGGAGCCACACGGGTGTGCACGACGGCGCCGCGATTCCTACGGAACGCGGCATGAGTCTCGCCCTCGTTCTTGCCCTGTCCTTGAGCAGCACCGGTTCAACATCGCCGCTGGAGCCGTCGCTCTACGAGTCACATCTCTCGGTTCCGCAGGGAGCGCTCGTCGAGAGCCTGAAGAGCGGCCCCGGTCAGCAGCTGGCGCACGGCGTTCGGCTGGTGGTCGGCGGCTCGATTCTCGGCACCGTCGGTGCGGTAGGCATCGTCGGTGGGCTGTTGTTGCTCAGCAACGCCGCCATCAGCGACGGCTCGGAGCGCACGGTGTCGACGGTGCTGGGGTGGACGTTCCTCGGCGCCGGCGCGTTGTTCGCGGTCATCGGCGTGCCGCTGGTGATTGCGGGCGTCATCACCATGGCGACGTCGCCGCTGGCGCGCAGAGATCGCGTGGCGCTGACGGTGAGCCGGAACGGAAACCTCGCGGTCACGTTCTGACGCGCGCTAGGAGCGGCGGGTGTCTGTCCGCCGCATCGCGCTGATCAACGCACTGCTGTTCGGGGCGCTCTACCTGGCGTCGGTCGTCGCGTTCGTCTCGCTGTCGGAGCACATCGAAGCGCGCTTCGCCGCCCTCGCTCGCGGGCCGTATCTGTGGACCGCCATCAGCGCGCAGCTTCGCGTGCTGCCGGCGTACGTGGTGATGGCGCTCGTCGCCACGGCCCTGACGTGGAAGCTGCTCGCCGGCGCCCGTGGCGTGTTTCCGGTGCTGGCGTCGACGTGCGCGCTCTTCGTCTGCGCGCTCGGCCCCGCGCTCAAAGCAGCGCCGGGGCTCTTCGACACCTTCGCGCGAAAGCTCCCGTGGCTCGACGTGTACGCGTTGTCTCGCTGGCACGTGCTCGATGCGCTGACGGTGGTGTTCGTCGCGCTGCTGTCGTTCGCCGTGTGGAGCTCCGGCCGCCTGGCGCCGGCGGTGCTCGTCGGCCTCGCGTTGATGGTCGACGCACCGGCCTCGCCATCGCGCGCGGCACCTTCGTCGAAGAAGAACGTGCTGATCATCGCCACCGATTCCTGGCGGTTCGATCGCGTGGGCGTGCACGGCGCTGCGCGCAGCGACCTCACCCCGAACATCGACGCCTTTTCCCGTACCGCGACGGACTTCACGAACCTCCACGTGGCCACCGCGAGCACGTTGGAGTCGTGGGTGACGTTGCTGTCGGGCCGCTGGCCGTCGACGCACGGCATCCGCAGCATGTACCCGTCGCGTGAAGAGGTCGCCGCCATCGATGCCGACCCCACCATGCTGCCGCGACTGCTCGCGCGCGCCGGTTACGACACGTTCGTCTCGAGTGACTGGGCCGGGAACTGCTTCGACCTCGTCGACCTCGGGTTCACGAAGCGGCACGTGGGCCCGGTGCAGAACTTCGAGGCGCTGATTCTCGAAGCGACCGTGCGTGCCCACCCGCTGGTGCCGTTGTTCTTCGGCAGCACCCCGGGAAGGCTGGGCGACGTGCTGGTGCCGGGCCGCGAGGCGTTGTCGTCACTCGCGCGCCCGGAGGTTCTGGTGGACCAACTGTTCGCCGACGTCGACGCCAGCGTGCGCGCGCACCGGCCCTTCTTCGGGCTGCTGTTCGTGAGCCCCACGCACCTGCCGTACAACGCGCGGCACCCGTTCAACGAGAAGTACGTCGACGTGAACTACCGCGGCGCGCACCGCTACCAGGTCGAGGTGAGCGCGCACGAGCTCATCACCACCGGCTTCTCGCCGACGGTTCCGCGCGAGACCATCGAGCACATTCGCGCGCTGTACGACGACGCGGTGAGCGACTTCGACGCCACGGTGGGTGACGTGCTCGCGCAGCTCGACGCGCGCGGGTTGGGTGACGACACCATCGTCATCGTGACCACGGATCACGGTGAGGATCTCTACGACGAGGGTTCGACGCTCGGCCACGGCACCAACTTCTTCGGCGGAGATCAGTCGACGCACATTCCGTTCTTCATGCGTGTCCCGGGCCGCGCGCCGGCGGTGAACTCGAGGCTGTCGCGCACCATCGACGTCGCGCCGACGTTGTCGTCGTTGCTCGGGCTCGAGGTGCCCGCCGTGTTCGAAGGTTCGTCGCTCGACGGCCCGCCGGCGGAGTTCGTGTACGCCGAGACCTGCTACCTGTTCTTCCCCAAGTCGAAGGCGATGACGGGGTTGAGCGAGGCGGAGCGTGCCGACCTCGTCGAACTCGCGGGCGCTGCCGACACGCTCGAGGTTGACGCTGCGTTCCGGCACAACCTGGTGCTCAAGCCCGAGCTGCGCGCGCAGGTCATCGCGGCGAAAGACCGCATGGTGCGCACCGAGCGGTGGAAGCTCATCGAGATTCCCGGGCGCACGAGGCCCATTCGCAGGTTGTACGACGTGTCGGTCGACCCGTTTCAGCGCGTGAACCTCGCCGGCACCGGGCTCGACATCGAAGACCAGCTCGCCTCGAGGCTCTCGGCGTTCTCGCGATGAACGCCTGAGGCGCTCGCACGAGCGGCTTCAGTGGTGACGCGGCAGCTTCACGCGACGGTCGGTCACGGCGTCGAGCCCGCCGAGCGCGCCGGTGAGCTGCGTTTCAAGACGCTGGAGTGTCGAGCGCCCGAGCTGCCGGGCGAGCTTGTTCGAGACCGCCAGTCGCGCGGCTCGAGAGACCTGCACGCACTTCTTTCCGCGCGCGGTGAGCTGCACGCGGCGCTGCCGCTTGTCGTCGAACTGACCTGCCGGCTCGACGAGACCGAGCACGGTCATCTCGCCCAGCAACTTCGAGATCGCCTGCTGCGTGACGCCGAGGTCCTTCGCGATGGCCGTGACCGGTTGCGGGCCTTCGAGCAGCCGTTGCACGACGTCGCCGTGGGAGGTGCGGACCTTCGAGAAGCCGGCCTTCTCCATGGCTGCGAAGACCTCGCGGTCGAAGTGCTGAGACAGAAAGAGACCGAGGTGACCCACGTCGATGGACATGACGGCGATTTACACAACTTCAGTTACACAACTACGGTTGTGCATATGCACAACCATGGTTTCGTGATTCGTGAGTACCCGGCGGCACTGGAGAGGTTCGAGCACGGGGCGGCGCTGCGACGGTTTCTCGCGGATGACTCGTGTTTCACGAGTTGCCCAACCGCCTGGTGCCGGAGGGGCGGCAGCGGCGGCTCGACATGACGCTGGAGGCATCGGCGATGGCGCCGAAGGTGTTGGAGCGTCAGACGTACGTGATTCGCCGTGAACTTCACGGCGGGGACACGGCGGCGGTGGACGTCGACTGGCAGGCGACCTTGAAGGTGCCGTTGGGGGCGACGCCTGCGGGCGGTGAGCTCTCGGCGCGGATCTCGATGTGGCTGCAGTTCAGGGACGGGAAGATCTGCGAGCAGACGAACTTCGACTGCTACCGGCCGTTCTGACCCGCCTGACGCCCGCAGGTAATACGGTACAGACAGGTGTTCAGTAGGTCGGTGTCGTTGGACGCACACACGAGACGGCGCTGCAGGACACGGCGGCGCTGATCAGGGCTCCATGCAGATGCTGTTGGAGCACGTCATCTGTGCCGGGCAGGACGCGCCGCCCGCGCACGATGGGCGCTGACAACGGCCGCTCCCCCCGCACACGTACGGCGTCGGACAGGGCGAGTTCGCGTCGCACGAACGGATGACGCAGAAGAAGTTCGAGCAGCGCAGCGCGCCGCCACAGTCCGTGTCGGACGAGCAATCGCGACGACAGGCGCCAGAGGTCGCCGCGCCGCCGCACTCCGTTCCGCTCGGACAGTCGGTGTCGGTGCCGCAGCCGTTGCAGATGCCTCCAGGGGCGGTCGTGTTGCAGCTCGATTGCCCCGGGCATTGTGAGGTGTTGCGGCATTGCACGCGGGAGAACCCGAGCGATGCGCCGGAACCGCCGCCAGTTGCCGTGCCGCCGCCAGTCGCTGAACCACCGCCGGTCGCTGAACCACCGCCGGTCGCTGAACCACCGCCGGTCGCTGAACCGCCGCCAGTCGCTGAACCACCGCCGGTCGCTGAACCACCGCCGGTCGCTGAACCACCGCCAGTTGCCGAACCGCCGCCAGTTGCCGAACCGCCGCCAGTCGCCGAACCACCGCCAGTCGCTGAACCACCGCCAGTCGCTGAACCGCCACCCGTCGCAGTGCCGCCACCCGTCGCAGTGCCGCCACCCGTCGCAGTGCCGCCACCCGTCGCAGTGCCGCCGCCCGTCGCAGTGCCGCCACCCGTCGCAGTTCCGCCACCCGTCGCAGTTCCGCCACCCGTCGCAGTTCCGCCACCCGTCGCTGAACCGCCGCCCGTCGCAGTTCCGCCACCCGTCGCAGTTCCGCCGCCAACCTCCGCCCCCGCACCACCGCCGGTCGAACCGCCGTCGGTCTGTTCCCCGGGCGTTCCACCGCACGCGATCAACATCACCACCGCTGCTGCCATCACGACTCGAGACATCACTGCTCCTTCGAAATCAGAACCTGAACGTCGCCCCGCCCTGCCCGCGCACCGCCACCGGGCCCACGCCCGCCAACCGCATCGGCAACCCGGTGGCGCCATACGCGTACCGGCTCGAGCGATGCTCGACGACCCAGCGGCCGATCAAGTACCCCATCGCCGAGCCCACGATGACCTCCGACGCGAAGTGCGCGTCGTCGAACATGAGGAACGACGCGAGCACGCCGGCCGAACCAAGGATCAACGCCTGCAGCCACGACGCGTTGAAGTACGTCGCGTAAACACCAGCCACGAGAAGATCGTCGCCGAGTGCCCCGACGGCGTTCCGTCTGGAAAGTGCACCTGCGTCGGCCCGAAGTACTCGCCGTAGCCGTCGCGCGCGAGCGGCCCTTCACGCCCGGTCAGCAGCTTCAACCCCACGTGGTACACCTGCGTGACGGCCAACGCCTCGAGCGCCAGCGCGCTGGCTTCGACGAACGGCTCGCCACCTTCCGGCAGCGCAGCGATGAGCATCATCAACACCGGCGTGCCCATCACCACCGCCATGATGACGTCGTCACTCGGGAGCGTCCAAAGTCGCGGCCGGTTCGAAGGCGGGTAGTCACACAGCCGCGAGTTGTGCGTCTCGGCCGCGTAGTCACAGTTCGGCCCGCCGAGGCCCGCGCGAATCGCGAACTGCAACCGCGAGTCAATCGACTGTCCGTTGATGGGCACGCTCATGCCCACCGGCACGCCGACACCGATGCCCAGCGTCACGGCGTCGGCGAACTCCCAGCGCATCACGCTCGCGGGCACCGCCACCAGGTCGGCAGCAATTCGCAGCGCGAACGCGCCCAGCCAAGGCAAGAACGGCTGCTTCTGCTTGTAGCGCCACTTCTCGCCCACGAAGAGCCCGCGCGGCTCGTACACCGGAGGCGGTGACAGCGTCGGCTTCTCGTCGAACGGCTCGACCGCGGTCTTCGGCGTGTCTTCGGGCAGCGGCGGAGGCGCGTCGCCCGGTTCAGCCGCGAGTGCGACCGCGAGAATCAGCGTGTGAAAAAGCATGCGGCGGCACTCTGCCGCATCAGAACTGCCACGTCGCGGCGAACGCAGCTCCCTGGCCACGAACGGCGACGGGGCCCACGCCCATCAACCGCACGGGCAACCCGTTCTGACCGTACGCGTACTTCGTCGAGCGATGCTCCACGACCCAGCGCGCGGTGAGGTAGCCCATCATCGAACCGACGACGACCTCCGAGGCGAAGTGTGAGTCGTCGACGACCAGCAGCGACGCGAGAATGCCGGCCGTGGCCAGCGACACCACCTTGACCCACACCGAGTCGTAATAGGTCGCGTACGTGCCGGCGATGGCGAACAACGTCGCGGAGTGACCCGACGGCGTGCCCGCGGGGAAGGTGATGCGCGTCGGGCCGTGGTACCGGCCCATGCCGTCGCTGCCCAGCGGCGCTTCACGCCCGGTCAGGAACTTCCCAAGCACGTGGTAGACCTGCGCCACCAGCACCGCTTCGGTGCCGAGCAGCGCGATCTCGGCGAGCGGGTGGTCTTTTTCGGCGAGGCCGGCAACGAGCCCGATGACCAGCGGAGCCACGATGGCGGTGGTGACGATCGCGAGGTCGGTGGGCTTGGTCCACACGTGGGGGCTCGTCATCGGCGACGGGCAGAAGGTCGAATCGAGCTCCGAGTAGTCGCAGTTCACGCCGCCGTACACGCGGTGGATCTCGCGCTGGAGCCGCACGTCAGGAGACACGCCGTCGAACGGAATGCTCATGACGATGGGCACCGCGGCGCCGACGCCGAAGGTCAGGTAGTCCGCGGGCTCCCAGCGCACCACGCTGGCGGGAATGGCCACGAGGTCGGCCAGCATGCGCACCACCATGTCGCGCAGAAAGGGCCCGAACTCCTGCCCCTTCTTGAAGCGCCAGTGGTCGCCGACGAACAGGCCTTTCGGAACGTTGGGCGTCGCCTCGTCGGGGTTGGGCACCTCGAACGGAGCAGCCGAAAGTGCGAGCGCGAAGACGACGGAGAGCACGTGTCACAAGCCCAGTTCGTGGCGCACCTGCGTGATGGGCTTGCCGCCGAAGCGGTCCTTCACCTGCGACATGGTGCCGAAGCTCCGCGTGTTCATGCGGTCGATGTAGAGCGTGCCGTCGAGGTGATCGACCTCGTGCTGGAGAATGCGCGCCGGCCAGCCCTTCACGCGCCAGGTCTGCTGGAGCCCGTGCTCGTCGAGGCCGCTGACCTCGACTTCGCGGAAGCGTTCGACGTAGCCCGCGAACCCCGCGACCGACAGACAGCCCTCGAAGAAGCCGACCTTCTCTTCGCCCACCGGCGTCAGCGTGGGGTTGATGAACACGCGCACCGCGACGGGCACCCGCTCCCGTTCGTCTCGCTCGAGCTGCGTCAGCCCCGAGAGCAGCTCGGCGCGGTCTTCGAGCACCAGCACGCGCCACGGCACGCCGAGCTGCGGGGCCGCGAGGCCAACGCCCGGCGCTTCACGCATGGTGTCGATCATCGTGGTGATCAATTTCTGGAACTCGGGGGTGTTGATCTTCTCGACCGGCACGTCCTGCGCGCGGTTCCGCAGCACCGGGTTCCCGGCCTGCACGATGTGCAACGACTCCATGTGCTGGGCTCCCGAAACGGCGTTCTTCACGCAGCCAGTCATCACCAGCAGGCTCGTCAGCAAGGCGATTCGCATTGGGGGCGGAAATTGATCCGGAATCGAGACGGAAAACAGCGGTCTTTCTGTACGCGTCGTTGACGTTCCACCCACACATTCGAACCCGGTGGGGTCTCGAAAATGGGCCATGCCGACCAACGTGACCCGCACGCCGCGCCGGTTGCTCCGCCCATGACGCCTTCGACGCCCGCGGTGCCGGCCAGGACCGTTCGTGAGGCCGAGAAGCTGCTCAAGAAGGCCGGCTTCAACGCGGGTGGCGTCGACGGCAAGGTCACGCCGGCGTTCACGAAGGCGGTGAAGGACTTCCAGCAGGCGTGGGGCGTCGCCGCGTCGGGCACCGTCGACACCAGGACGCTCGGGCTGCTGCGGCACACCGGCAAGCGCATCAACGCGCACCAGAAGGACGCGTACGTCTCGGTCGGCCAGCGTTCGGGGTCCATCAAGACGCTCGAGCAGCGGCTCTCGCGGCTCGGCTACGACGTGGGCAAGGTCGACGGCACGTACTCGCGCGAGACCGCCGAGGCGGTGAAGAAGTTCAAGGCAGATCAAGGCCTCAAGGTCAGCGGCGCGCTCGCGAAGAAGAGCCGCGCGGTGCTCGCCCGGGAATTCAAGGGCGTGCAGCACGCGCCCGAGCGCCGCCGCATCAAGCCCACGAAAACGCAGAAGAAGCTCGACACGCAGACCGGCAAGGCCGCGGCGCGTGGCTTCGGTGAAGGCTCGAAGGGCGCGTCGGTGAAGAACGTGCAGCGCCACCTGAAGGCGGCGGGGTTCAGCCCGGGCCGCGTGAACGGCAAGTTCGATGAGCGCACCGAGGGCGCGCTGAAGAACTTCCAGTTGAAGGCGGGCCTGCCGCGCACCGGCCGCGTCGACGCGCGCACGTGGAAGCAGTTGCAGAAGAGCTTCATTCTCAGCAGCACCAAGGCCTCGCCGGCGCAGGCTTTGAACGAGCGCAGCGGCGCGGTGAAGTCGACCGAGTCGTTGCTCAAGAAGGCCGGCTTCAAGCCCGGGAAGATCGACGGGCTGTTCTCGCGCAGCACCGAGAAGGCCGTGCTGGCGTTCGAGAAGAAGTACCACTTGAAGCGCGACGGGAAGCTCTCCTCGAGCGACTTGAAGAAGCTGAGCCAGGTCGCGAACACGACGAAGACCACGGCGAATGCGCGGCGGCTGGCGCGCAATGCGCGCTCGGTGGCGATGTCGATGGGCGGCTACAACTCACAGGGTCTGTGCGCGACCGGCGTGTCACGCGCGATCCTGAAGACCTACGGCGTGAAGGTGTGGGGCAACGGCAACCAGATCGACAACAACCTGCCGCGCTCGCACTTCAAGCAGGTGAAGATGCCGCTCTCGAAGGCGCTCAAGATCCCCGGCATCGTGTTGACCTGGGAGAAGACGTCGTCGCGGCTGGGGTCGATCTACGGGCACACCGCCATCACGCTGGGCGATGGCCACTCGTCGGCGAGCGACTTCATCGAGAGCAACACGCTGGCGGGTAACGCGAGCCGGCGCGGCCTGAAGATGTTCATTCCCATCAAGTGACACGTTGAGCTCGCGGGCCGGGCTTTTTGCAGCACTCGCGGTCACACCCGCGCGAGCTTGTCGGGGTTGTGCGTCGAGCGGATGGCGTGAATGCGCTCACCGTCGGTCTCGAGCTGAATCGCCGCGAAGGTCTTGCCGCCGAGCGTGACCACCACCGCGGGCCAGCCATTGAGCTCGACGAGGGACCACGCGAAGTCTGGCGGGCGCATGCGCGTCATGTTGGCCCACAGGCGCAGCACTTCGTCGCGACCCTGCAGCGGGCGACGCGCCGCGGTCGCCTTGCCACCACCGTCTGAATCGCTGCGCACGTTCTCGTGCAGCAGCTCGGTGAGCCTCGCAGCATCGCCGGCATCGACGGCCTTGATGAACGCCTCGACCAGCGACCGGTGCGCCTCTCTCGACGGAGCAAACCGCGGCCGGTGCGCGGCCACGGCCTTCCGCGCGCGCTCGAGCAGCTTCCGACACGCGGCGGGTGACCTGCCCAGCACCTTCGCCGCGTCGTCATGGTCGTAATCGAACACTTCGTGGAGCAGGAACACGGCACGCTCGGCGGGCGACAACGTCTCCAGCACCAGCAGAAACGCGAGCGAGATCCGCTCCGAGACCTCGAGCTTCGAGTCGGCAGCGTCGACCCGGGTGTGCAGCGGTTCCGGCAGCCACGGGCCGACGTACGTGGTGCGCTGCACGCTGGCGGACTTCAGGCGATCCAGGCTCAGGCGCGTCACCATCGTCGACAGAAACGCCTTCGGTGACGCCACCGACGCCTGCTCCGTCGCGGCCCAACGTTCGAACGCGTCTTGCACGAGCTCTTCGGCTTCCGCGGCTGAACCGAGCATGCGGTAGGCGATGTCGAACAGCTGCGGTCTCAACTCGTTCATGCGGTGGCCTTCGAGGGCAGCGACGGCGGCTGCCTGGGTTTGAACGCGGCGTAGTTCGACAGGCCGTTCTTCTCGAGCCACAGGCTCCAGAGGGTGAAGCGGCAGATGAGCTCTTTGACGAACGCACCGACGCGGCCGCGGATGACCGCCCCCTGGAGCGAGCCGTCTTCGCGCGCGAGCTGCACGAAGCCTTCACGCCGGCCGAGGCTCACGCAGTAGCCGGCCGCGAAGTAGTCGAACGGTTGGAGCGGCGCGCCCTTCTGCACGCGGAGCAGATTGTCGACCGCGCTCGCCGCCGCCGGCGCCGCGGCTTTGCACCCCATCGGCACCGGGTAGCGGCCGTCGACCTCGGCCGCATCTCCGATGACCCACACCTCGGGCGTGGCGCGCTGGAAGGCGTCGACCTTCACGCGGCCCTGCGCGTTGAGCGGCAGCTCGAGGCCCGCGGGCAGCGGCGAGGCGCGGAAGCCGGCGGTCCACATGCAGGCGTCGAAGGGAATCGGACCGCTCGCGGTGTGAAGCACGTGGGCTTCGACCCGTTCGACGGCGGTGTGCTCGCGGCACGCCACGCCCAGCCGCTGCAGCACGGTACGGGTGTACGTCTGCGCGGCCGGCGAGAACCCGGTCATGAAGCCGCCGCGGCTCACCAACATCACCTCGCGCGCGGGCGACGCTTCCTTCAGTTCCGTGGCGAGCTCGATGGCGGTGAGCCCGCCGCCCACGATGACGACCGAGCCGGTCTTCGGCAGCGCTCCGAAACGCTCCACGGTGAGCGCGTGCTGCGCGACCCCGGGAAACGAGGTGTCGGTCATCGACCCGGTGGCCAGCACCAACGCGTCGTACGGAAGGCGTTGGTCGCCCGCGAAGACCTCGCGCTTCACGGTGTCGACCCGGTCCACGCGGCGCTCCACGAACTTCACGCGCGTACCTTCGAGCCACCTGGCGATGACGTGCCGCCTCGGCCCGCGACCGGCGGCGTCTTCGTGGAGACGAATGCGCTCCACGAACGTGCCGGAAGGATTGAGCAAGGTGATGGAGGTCGACGGCCCTGCCTTCCGGGAGAGCCGGAGCGCCGCCGTGAGGCCTGCGTAACCCGCGCCGATGATGACGATGTGGTTCATGCCTGAAAGACGAACCAGGCATTTTCCGTGTGACAGCGTCGGCGAGTGAAACACAGAGCCCGGCGGGCGAGCCGGCCGTCACACTCACATGTCGGACCTCCCTGCTATGGGTCTTCCCGGGCGGAGGGCGGGATGGACGAGCGGATCGTCAGGTGTCTCAAGGTGGCTTCGGCGCAACGGGGCGTGCTTCGGCGCGACCAGGCGCAACGGGAAGGCGCGAGCCGGCAGCAGATTCATCGCCAGCTGAAGTGCGGCCATTGGAAACGCGTGCACGCCGGCGTGTACCGCGTGGTGAGCGCTCCCCAATCGTGGGAGCAGAGGCTCGAAGCTGCATCGCTCTGGGCGACGCGCGGCTACGCCTTCTCGCACCGCGCGGCAGCCGAGCTCTGGGGTTTCAGCCGGTTCAAGAAACAGCGTGTGGAGCTGACGGTCTGCCGGCGGCAGCGCGCGCCCGAAGGCGTCGCCGTGCACTTCACCGAACACCTCAATCACCGTGAAGTCACCCAGCGGCACGGCTTCGCCGTCACCACCGCTGCGCGCACGCTGCTCGACCTCTCGGCCGAGACCAGCGAGCCGGTTCTGCGCGCGAGCGTCGATCAGGCCCTGCGCTGCAGGTGGACGACGCTCGAAGAGCTGGAGTCGGTCGTCGAGCGCAACCGAGGTCATCGCGGCGTCGAGCTGCTGCGCACTCTCGTGAACGAATTCGCCGGGGGCGACGGGCCCACCGAGAGTGAGCTCGAGGCGCGCGTGCTGGAGGTCGTCGACGCCGCGGGTCTGCCCCGGCCGCAGAAGCAATGCCCGGTCTTCGCGGGCGGTCGCCTGCGCCGCCTCGACTTCAAGTTCCACGGGACCCACGTGGTCATCGAGGCCGACGGCTACGAGCACCACTCGGGCATCGCCGATTTCGAACGTGACCGCGCGCGGAGGAACGCCCTGCTCGCCCGCGGCTACCTCGTGCTCCAGTGGACCTGGCGCGCCCTCGAGACCGGCCCGAGCAGCTGCTGCAGGAGCTGCTGCGCGTGCTCACCCGGTGAGCTTCGCGAACGCGTCGTGCGCCTCGCGCGCGAGGTCTTCGACGATCTCACCGATGGGCTTGATGCCGTGAATCTGCGCCACGCCCTGGCCCGCGCTCCAGATGTCCTTCCAGCGCTTGGCGCCTTCGGGCGAGCGGTCAGGCGTGAAGTTCTCGGGCACCGTGGCCTTGAGGAAGTTCGCGTGAATTCCAGAGACGGCGTCGGTGTACACGACGTCTTCCGGGCCCGCGGCGACCACCATCTGCTTGTACCCGTCGGAAGCCGCACACTCGGTCGACGCGATGAAGCGCGTGCCGATGTAACAGAGCTCCGCGCCCAGGCTCAGCGAGGCCACCACCTGCCGGCCATCGCTGATGCAGCCCGCCGCGAGAATGGGCACCTTCAGCTCTTCGGCGAGCCACGGCACCAGCACGTACGGAGAAATGCGGCCCGCGTGCCCACCGGCCCCGGCAGCCACCGCGATGATGGCGTCGACACCGGCAGCCACGGCCTTCTTTCCGTGCGCGAGCGAGATGACGTCGTGGAACACCAGCCGCCCGTGCTCGTGCGCCTTCTTCGCCACGTGCGTGGGGTTGCCGTAGCTGGTGACGATGACCGGCACGCCGAACTCGATGCACGCCGCGAGGTCGGCTTCGACGCGCTCGGGCGGCGTGAGCCCGATGGTGACGTTGATGCCGATGGGCTTGTCGGTGCGTTGACGGAGCCACGCGAGGTCTTCGCGGAACTTCTCGGGCGTGCGCGCGTTGAGCGACGGCATGCAGCCGAGAATTCCGGCCTCGGCGCAGGCCAGCAGCATCTCCTTGTTGGAGATGAGGAACATCGGAGCTGCGACGAACGGGTACTTGAGGCCCAGCTTCTTCGAGAGCGCGGTTTCGAGCTTCATGAACCGCGAACTAATCAGATGCGCGGCGCAGGCACTTCGATGAACGCGCGCAGCTCTTCGATGAGGTGCACGTTGCCGCGCAGCTCCGCGGTCTGCCCGTTGGCCGACTGCAGCTTCTTCACCGCGTCTTCGAGGGTAGAGGCCGACTCCATCGGGATGGGGTTCACGAGCGAGAACGCCGCGAGGAACGTGCGCACCACGATGCCCGAGAAGCCCCGCGCCAGCACCAGCACCACGTTCGCGCGCACGTGCGACTTGAAGCGCTGCGCGAGCTCGTCACCACGCTCCTTCACGCCGGGCGGCGCGTTCTTGGGGGCACCGGTGAAGACCATGAGAACCGACACGCTCTTGTGCGCGTCGATGAGCGCCTGCTGCGCCCTGGCGAGCTGCTCGAGCGCCTCGAGCGTCGAGCTGTCGTGCCAGACCGAAACCAGCAGCGAGTCGATGGTACCGATGCGGACGACGGGCGATTCCGAGACGATGCTCACGGGCATGGCTGCGTGCAGTGTCGCCGTGAGGCACGGCGACGCGCACGACAATCCGGGTGACAGCTGTCCATGAGACGGTCATTACAATCATCGAGTCATGTCGAAAGCCTTCACCAGCGAAGAGACGCCCGACGAAGCGGTGCTCGGCAGGAACGTGCAGCGCGCGGCGCGTGGCGCTGAGCGCCCGATGACCGCCGAGGGCTATCGGGCCCTGTTCACGGAGCAGACGAAGCTGCGTGAAGAGCGCTCCGCCACCGACGACCCGCAGCAACGCGCTGCCATCGACCACAAGCTGACGCTGCTGCAGGCGACCATCGAGAGCGTGCGTGTGGTCGACACCCCGCCACCCGACGGAACGGTGCGCTTCGGAAGTCTGGTGACCCTGGCGTGGGACGATGGGCGCACGCAGCAGCTGCGACTGGTAGGCCCGGACGAAGCGAACGGCGCCGAGAAGCTGAGCGTGGAGGCGCCGCTGGCGCGCGTGCTGCTCGAGCAGAAACAGGGCGATGAAGTCGAGCTGGTCAAGCCGCGTGGCGTGTCGAGCGCGACGATTCTCAAGGTGCAATAAGCGAGGCCGTCATGCCGAGGCGTACGCGCACGAAGTCACAGCCCGAAGCGTTGTTGCCTCTGCTGACGCCGAAGCTGCCGCAGACGATCGATCGCCGCACCAACTCCGGTGAGTCGATGGAGAAGTTGTTCGAGCGCATCAAGCAGGGCGGCGAAGAGCGTCGGAAGTTCCGCGAACGGCGTGCGACGCCCCGCGTGGTCGTGAGCCTGGCGCTCGAGACGCGCGACGGCGACCAGACGATGCGGCTGGTGACGAACGACCTCTCGACCTTCGGGCTCTCCATCGCCGGGGGCCGCACGCCGAAGAAGGGCAGCAAGCTCCAGCTCAAACTCTTCCTCCCCGACGAGCCGACCGACCCCCTGCTGCTCGAGGGTGAAGTGCTGGGGCCGCTCGACGCCAACGGCGGCGTGCGCGTGAAGTTCATCAACCCGGAGCTCGAGGTGATGCGGCGCATTCACAAGCTGGTGAAGTAGCCACTCCTTCACCGCGCGCATCGTTCCGATAAGGTCGGCCGGCCATGTCTCTCGAGCGTCGCCAGGCCTTGCGCGCCAACGTCGTCATCGCCGTCGAAGTGCGTGATGCGCGCGGTTTTTCCCTCCACTCCACGCGGGACCTCTCGAGCGGAGGCGTCTACTTCGACCGCGCCATCCCCCACGCCGTGGGTTCACGGGTGTCGTTGTCCTTCACGCTGCCCGGCGAAGTGAAGGCCATTCGCTGTGATGGTGAGGTCGTCAACGTGCCCGACAAGAAGGGCTACGGCATGGGCATCCGCTTTCTCGACGTGGCGCCCGCCGACGCGGCGCGCATCGAAGCTTTCGCTCGCGAAGCCCTGGAGGGGCCTTGAAGCACCTGACCTGGCTGATGGCGCTGACGTTGCTCGGCTGTACCGCCCGCAGAGATCGCGGTGGCGCCGATTGGGCGCAGCGCGCGCAGTTGTACAAAGCGCCCGAGGTGCAGCGCTGCTCGAAGTTCAAGAGCGGGGGCGCGGCGGCTTCACAGTGCGCCGAAGCCAAATACCTGGGGGAGATCTACGTGCGCCGGCTCTCGCCCGGTGACGAGGTGTGCATCGAAGGCGGCTTCGGTGAAATCGCCGGCCCCGCGTGCCTGGCGCGCGCCGCGGTCGTCGACAACTCGACCAACCGCGTGCTGCTGGAGATCCGCCAGGCGCGCCCGGAGTCGAAGTGGTTCAGCCACGAACAGAGCCAGTTCTGGTTCGAGGAAGGCGCGCTCGTCGACCTCTACATCGTCGAACACGGTTACTGACCCATCGGGGGAGTTGGAACCAACCAGCGCCCTCGCGACATACTGACCTGCATGGGCTTTCTCGATCCCGTGAAGCAGTTGTCGCCGTCGAACCTCAAGCGCCTCGGCAACGAGCGCATCTCGGACCTCATCGAACGTGAAGCGGTGCGCGCGCGCGTGCGCGTCGAAGAGCTGCAGCAGCGCTACCCCACCGCCGGCCCGCGAGAGCTGAGCCAGCGGCTCATCGACTCCAAGAAGAACCTCGCGTCGATGATGGGCGGCATCACCGGCGTGTTCGGCGCCGTCACCGTGCCGGTCGACCTCGCCGGCATGTTGTACCTGCAGCTGTCGCTGCTGACCGAGGTGGCGACGGTGTTCAAGCTCTCACTCAAGAGCGAGCGCGAACGCCAGGAGCTCATCGACCTGCTCGGCTACGGCAACGGCATCGGGCCGCTCCAGCGCAGCGCCCCCAAGGTGCTCGGCACGCTCGCGCAGTACGTGTTCATGAAGGGCGGCTTGAAGGCGATCTCGCGCACCATGCCGCTGGTCGCCGCGCCCATCTCTGCGTACATGAACAACCAGCACATTCAGCAGATCGGTGAGAGCGCGGTGCGCCACTACGACGGCTGGGAGCGCGCGCACCAGAAGTTGCAGAACAAGAGCAGCTAACGCGAGCGGCGCCGCCCGAACAGCAAGGCGCCCAGGCTCATCAACGCCAGCGCGCCGGTCGACGAGCAGCCACCCGGTTCCTCTTCGGAACCGCCTCCGCCACCGGAGCCGCCCGAACCGCCGCTCCCGCCGCCCGTCGGCACGGCGCGCGCCGTCACCGTGGTGCTGCCGGTGGTGGTGGCCCCGTGAGGGTTCAAGGTGGTGGTGAACGTCAACGTGCCCGGCTGCGTGGGCGTGAAGCGCACGAACACGCCGTCTTGCGTGCCGAAGTCGCTCTGGGTCAGCGTGCGCGTCTCGTCGAGGCCGGCGCCCGAGAGCTTCACCGTCACCGTCTCTGCGCCGCGGGGTACGGCGTTGACGATGATCGACTCGTCGTCGTTCTGACGCATGGTCTCGTCGACGAGCATCGCCGGTGGAATCACCATCACGTTGCTCTCGAGGTCGACGTAGCCGCCTTCGCCGTTCGCGTTGCCGCACCAGCAGGTCGCGCTCTTCGTCTTCACGATGACCGCCGAGCCCGGCTTGAAGCTGCGGTCGGTCGTCACGTTCACGCCGTTGTCCGCCGTGCCGAAACCCGAGCCGAAGTACACGTCGGTGTCCTCCGCCGGCGCTGAGGCGAAGTACGCGTCGGTGCCGCCCGGCGCGCCGTAGTGCAGCTCCGGCCTCGAGGGCGGGCAGCTCAACGAGCACTGCAGCGTCAGCGACACCGTGGTCTTCGGCTGCCGGTACTCGTTGAAGCCGTCGAACGTGGCCGTCAACGTGCCCGAAATCGAAGCCGCCACCGCCGGCACTGCCCACAGCACCACCAGGGAGAGAGGTCGCATGGCCTCGAACGTAGCGCGGGTGGGCCACCTGCTCCTTCGGGGACTTTTTCCCCCAAAGCCATTGACCCGAGGGAGACGCGCTGGAAATATGCCCCAACCCACGGGGCTTAATTCCCCCACGCGACCCACGAGCCATGTCCAAAGAACTGATGGAAGCGACCGCTGAAGTGTCGACGCGTACCCCGGTGCCGGCCTCGCCTCCGCGGGCGCCCAACCGCCGTCGAGGAGATTACGTGCACGCACAAACCCGCCAGAGCCAGAGCGAGCTGACGCCGACCGCGGCCCTGGAGTTGCTCAAGGCCGGCAACGAGCGCTTCGTGAACAACCTGCGCGCCAACCGCAACCTGCTCAGCCAGGTGAACGAGACGAGCGACGGGCAGTTTCCGTTCGCGGTAGTGCTCTCGTGCATCGACAGCCGGGTGAGCGCCGAGCTGGTGTTCGACCAGGGCCTGGGCGACATCTTCAGCGTTCGCATCGCGGGCAACTTCGTGAACGACGACATCCTCGGCAGCATGGAGTTCGGCTGCAAGGTGTCGGGCTCGAAGCTGATCATGGTGCTGGGCCACACGCGCTGCGGCGCCATCAAGGGCGCGTGTGACGACGTGCAGCTCGGCTACGTGACCGGGCTGCTGGGCAAGATTCGCCCGTCGGTGCTGGCCACGCCGTGTGAAGGCGAGCGCAACAGCAAGAACGAGCCCTTCGTCGACGCGGTCGCGCGCACCAACGTGCAGGCGACCATGAAGCACATCACCGAGCGCAGCCCGATTCTCGAGAAGATGCTCGCCAACGGCGAAATCGAGATCGCCGGTGGCGTGTACGACGTGCAGACCGGCGCCGTCGAGTTCATCTGAAGCACCTCCCTTTCAGGTCGCGCGCCATGCTCAGGTTTCCCTCCGCTTCACCGCAGCCTGCTGCGGGCTCGGGCCTTTTCTCTTCGCTCAACCGCGACGTGCCGGCCGGCGTCGTGGTGTTCCTCGTGGCGCTCCCGTTGTGCCTCGGCATCGCCCAGGCCTCGGGCGCGCCGCTGCTCTCGGGCCTCATCGCGGGTGTGGTGGGCGGGCTGGTCATCACCGCGGTCAGCCGCAGCTCGTTGAGCGTCAGCGGCCCTGCTGCAGGCCTCACCGCGGTCGTCTCGGTGGGCATCACCACGCTCGGCTTCCGGGCGTTCCTGCTCGCGCTGGTCATCGCCGGCGTGCTGCAGCTGACGCTGGGCCTACTGCGCCTGGGCAGCATCGCCCACTACTTTCCGAGCGCGGTCATCAAGGGAATGCTGGCGGCCATCGGCGTGCTCATCATCTTGAAGCAGTTGCCGCACGCGGTCGGCTACGACCAGGACTGGGAAGGCGACCTCGAGGGCGGGCGTGGCCTGTTCGACGCGGTGCCGGCGCTCAACGCCATGACGCCCGCGGCGGTGGTGGTCGCGCTGTCGTGCTTCACGCTGTACGCGGTGTGGCCGCGGCTGCAGCGGTTGCCGGGCATGAAGTTCATCCCCGCGGCGATGGGCGCGGTGGTGCTGGGCGCGGTGGTGATTCTCGCGTGGCCCGGCGCGCCGCTCGGGCCCGAGCACATGGTGGCGCTGCCGGTGTTCAAGTCGGTGGGCGACCTCGCGTCGGCGCTGGTGACACCCGACTGGTCGATGCTGCGTGACGGCAGGGTGTGGTCGACGGCCATCACCCTCTGCATCGTGGCGAGCATCGAGACGCTGCTGTGTCTGGAAGCGGTCGACCGGTTGGACCCCGAGCGCCGCATCTCGCCGCCCAACCGCGAGCTCATCGCGCAGGGCCTCGGCAACGTGGTGTCGGGCCTCATCGGCGGTCTGCCCATGACGTCGGTCATCGTGCGTTCATCGGCCAACGTGCAGGCCGGCGCGAAGACGCGGCTGGCGGCCATGGTGCACGGCGGGTTGCTGCTGCTCTCGGTGCTGTTCCTGGCGACGTTCTTCAACCGCGTGCCGCTGGCGGCGCTGGCGGTGGTGCTGCTGGTGGTGGGCGCGAAGCTCACGCCTCCGAAGCTGTGGAAGACGATGTGGCGCGCGGGCGCCTCGCAGTTCGTGCCCTTCGTGGTGACGGTGTTCGCGGTGGTGGCCACCGACCTGCTCAAGGGCACGCTCATCGGCCTCGTGGTCGGGCTGTTCTTCGCCATTCGCCGTCAGCAGAAGAACGCCATCGTGCAGACCAGCGACGGCGGCGCGGTGACCCTTCGCTTCACCAAAGACATGACGTTCCTGCAGAAGGCGGCGCTGAAGGAGACGCTGCGCCAGCTGCCCGAGGGCACCACCGTGACCGTGGACCGCTCGGCCTGTGACTTCATCGACGACGACATCGAAGAGCTGCTGCTGGAGTTCACGCAGACGGCTTCATCGCGCCGCATCGACGTGCGCGAGACGCTGAGCGACGACGTGCGCGCGCGCCGGGCGTTGATGGCTCCGGCGCATTGAAGAAGCGTCGGCTACTTCGCGAGCTGCACGCAGATGGTTCGGCCCTGGTACAGCACCGAGCCCGAGAACGTCTGCGCGTCGCGCGAGGACTGCAGGTCGAACGCGTACGGCGAACTCGGGTCATACGCGCACGTCATCAGCAGCGAGCACCCCATCGAATCGGTGCTGCACTGAATCGGGGCCGACTGCTGCCACGTCACGCCGCCGTCTGAATAGAACGTGAACGAGCCGAAGGCGCCGCCGTCACACTGCGTACCGGTGTAGTTGCCGAACGGCTTCGTGGTGCAGCCGGTGTTCATCATCGAGCCCCCGTCGTTGGGCCCCTCAGAACCGCCGCACGCAGCGAACAGAACCGCGGACACCACCGCCATCAATCGAACGTTCATGGGCGCACGGAGTAGCCCGTAGAAACGATACGTGGGCCGATTTTCCGGCGCGTAACGCCAGAGAAATCGAACGGGGTGGGCGGCGTGCAGAGCGCTTGCAGCTTCGGGAAAGGCGCTACGCTCCGCGGCCATGCCGAAGGAAAATACGTTCGTCGGTTCGCCTGAATACGAAGAGGTGGACGACCGGCCCCAGGGCCCGCGCCCGTCGATGCCCGTCACCACTGGAATTCCGCAGCGCCGCGGTACGGGTCAGATGTCGTCGGGGTTCGGCTCGGCGCAGCCCGGCCGTTCTGCGCCGCAGGCCGGCGCCTCGGTGGCGCGTGGGACGGCGCTGCGCCCCGGCGGTGGAGGCGGCGGCGCTGGAGGCCCTTCGCGCCCGCCCCCGTCGGCCGGCCGTCAGCCTGCCGCCGCCAACGGCCGCTTCTTCCCCCCGCAGCCGCGCTCGCTGCAGGACGCCGGCCTCTCGCAGACCATGGGCGAGGAGCTGGTGCTCAAGGCGCTGTTCTTCGCCGGTGAGTTGCGCGGCGCCGACATCAGCGCGCGCATCAAGCTGCCGCAGCTCATCGTCGACGAGATCATCGAAGGTCTGCGCAAACAGAAGTTCGTCGACCTCAAGGGCGGCGCGGGCCTGGGCGTCGGCAAGTCGTCGATGATCTACACGCTGACCACCTTCGCCACCGAGGTGCTGCGGCAGATCCTCGATCGCAATCGCTACAACGGCCCGGCGCCGGTGCGCCTCGAAGACTGGTTCGAAGCGGTGCAGGCCCAGACGGTGCGCGGCATGCGCATCACCAAGGACCGCATGAAGGACCGCTTCGGCACCAACCTCATCGTGAAGGACTCGGTGTTCGACGGCCTCGGGCCCGCGATGAACTCGGGCAAGGCCATCTTCTTCTACGGGCCTCCCGGCAACGGCAAGACCGCGCTCTGTCAGGCGCTGGTGCGTTGCTACGACGGCGACATCTGGGTGCCGCACGCGCTGCTGGTCGATGACTTCATCATTCGTGTCTACGACGCCAACCTCCACGAGGCGGTGCCCGAAGACCCGAACGCGCCGGCCAACGATGCGCGCTGGGTGCGCTGCAAGCGGCCGCTGGTGGTCGTCGGCGGTGAGCTCACGCTCGAGACGCTCGACCTCATCTACTCGCCCGACGTGAAGTTCTACGAGGCGCCGTTTCAGCTCAAGGCCACCAACGGCATGCTGCTCATCGACGACTTCGGCCGTCAGCGCATCAGCCCCAAAGACCTGCTGAACCGGTGGATCGTTCCGCTCGAGTCTGAAATCGACTTCCTCACGCTGCACACCGGCAAGAAGCTGCAGATACCGTTCGACGTGTTCGTCGCGTTCTCGACCAACCTCGACCCCGCCGACCTGGTCGACGACGCGTTCCTGCGTCGCGTTCGCTACAAGCTGGCGGTGCAGCCTCCCGACGAGCAGCAGTTTCACGACATCTGGGCGACGGTCTGCAACGGCAAGCGCGTGGCCTACGACGGCGACGCCATCGAATGGCTGGTGAACACGCACTACCGGCCGACGAACCGCCCCTTCGCGGCCTGCCAGCCGCGCGACCTGCTGGGCCAGGTCATCGACATCGCGCACTACCGCGGTGAGCAGCCGCAGCTGACGCCGGAGTTGCTCGACGCGGCGGCGAAGAACTACTTCGTGAAGTTCACCAAGAAGTAGTCACGCCGAGCGCTTCGTCTTCGGTTCGGCGATGTCGTGCACACAGCGCCAACGAAGCATGGCGCTCAGCTCGTTCACCGAGCCGGCGAGCGTCGTCAGGGCGCTCGCCGTTCGCATCTCCGACTCCACGACGCGACGGGTGAGCTGATCAATGCGCTCGTTGGTCTGTTCGAGCCGCTCGTTCGTGCGCTGCCCCTCATCCCGAAGCTCGCGCAACACCGCCAGCGTCGGGTCCGTCGTTTCCATGAGCGTCGTGGTAGCGAGGGGGGCCCGCCTGATCAGCGACGCGCGCGTCGGAACGCAGCCAACGCGAGCAGCAACAGCGGCAACGCCGGCGCGGTACCGCAGAAACTGAACTCCGCGTCACGGTACGGCCGGTACGTGCACGCGGCGTTCAGACACTGAAACCCGCGGTCGCAATCTCCATCATCGAGGCACGGGTTGGTGGTCGCGTCTTCCTCTTCTTCCGAGGCGCGCTCGGCGCCGGTGCCACCGACGGACGCGTCGGGCAGACCGGCGTCAGGCAAATCGGCATCGGCCCACGCCGGAGCGGCGAGCAGCGCGAAGACGAGTAACCAGCGAGACACGGAAGTGTCAGGTAGCACGCACCGGCAGGATTCCGCACGTTCTGGTGTAGAAGCGCCGCTGCCCTATGGCTCCGTTACCGGACCCGAAGCACCTGCTCGAGCTCCTGCAGCGCGCTGCCGACGAGTTGAAGGCGTCGCAGCAGCAGAGCGCTGACCTCGCGCTGAAGCTCCGGGCCGTGGAAGCAGATCGCGATCGGCTCAAGGGGCAGCTCGAAGACGTGGGCACCACGACCATTCCACCCGGTCGCGAGATTCCGCTGCAGACCATTCCCATGGCCAGAACTTCGCTGCAGCTCTCGCGCGAAGAGAAGACCAGCGTGGCCGGCGGCGACGAGATGATGGGCGTGCGCGTGCAGACGCTCGAGAACGAGCTCGCCGAGCTGAACGCCGAAAGAAAGACGCTGCGGGAGCGCATTCGTGAGCTCGAGAACGCGCAGGAAGTGACCCGCCACCCCAACGGTGAGCTGGAGCACGAGCTGTCGAACACGCGGCAGCAGCTCATCGTCGAGCAGGCCCGCGGCGCCGATCTCCTCACCCGCCTCAACGCGTGGGAAGCGCGCAGCAACGAGCTCGAGAAGCAGCTGACCTCGACGCGCGCGGCGGCCGACGAAGAGCTGGCGCAGATCGACACGCTGGCCGGCCAGGTCAGTCAATTCGAAGCCGAGCTCACCAGCGAGCGGGCGAAGACGCAGGCGCTCGAAGAGCAGCTGCGCACGCTCGAACAGGGCACGACCGACGAGGCCAGGAAGCTGTTCGACGCCACCTCACGCATCGCGCAGCTCGAGGTGGAGCTGGGCGGGCTCAAGGCGCGGCGTGACGAGCTGAACATCGAGATCGGCAAGGTCGAGAACGAGCGCAACGCCGCGCGCGCGAAGGCCGCCGAGCTCGAGACCGCGGCCGAGAAGCTCCGTGCGCAGCTCAACGCCGAGCACGCCGCCGCGCTGAGCGCGCAGCACACGAAGTACTCGGAGCTCGAGGTGGTGGCCGCGCGCGAGAAGGACAAGCACTCCATCACTGCGCAGAAGCTGCTCGAGGCACGTGGCCGGCAGCGGGAACTCGAAGAGAGCCTGCACAAGTCGATGACGCAGGTCGAAGAGCTGCAACGCGCGGTGCAGTCGCAGGCCGAGGCGAACGTGAAGGACACGGCCGACTTGAACGCGCAGGTACAGCAGCTGACCGCGCAGCTGGAAAACGCCACCAACGAATGGCGTCACGCCGACAAGCAGTACTCGCAGCTGCACAGCGAGATGATGGTGTTGCTCGACCAGCGCGATGAAGCGCGGCGCGAGTTGGAGACCATCAAGACGCGGTTCGGGATCAGATGAAGCGCTGACGGTGGGTGACGTCAGGGCGCCGGGAGCGCGGGTTCTGACTCGAGCGCGACGACGGCGACCGGGCACTCTGGAGTGCACGCGCCTTCGATGATCACCGTCGTCCACGTCAGCGTGCGCGTGTCGGAGATCACGAGGGCACCGTTCCGTTTCACCTCGAGCTTCGCGCGCTGGCCGCCGGTCTTGAACGGGCGGAACGAGATCGACGTCGGCAGCGCGGTGACCCGCCCCACGACGACCGCGCCGTTCATGCCGTCGTTCGAGCTGCTGGTGCCGTCTTCGTGGAAGGTCACCGTCGTTTCATCGCAGTCATCGTCGACGCACGCAGTGATGACGAAGGTGTCGTTGGCGAGCGGCGCTCCCAGGGTCCAGCGCACGGCCGCGGGGCAACCCTGCATGGTGCAGCACGCTGACAAGGTCATCGAAACCAACGACACCACCGCGACGATTCTGTTCATGACTCCCAAGGTGTCCCGGCGCTGCCGGAGCTTCATCGTCGCTGCACACCCACACGCACCTACTGAACGGCTGTCCATTCATTCTCTATGCGGGCCGCGGGCGCGGAGACCGGGTTGGACGACGCGCAGCCGGTATCGGCTGAAGTTCAGGTGGGCATTCTGAGCCGCCGGAAAATCAGCACGTGGCCCACGAACGCGAACATCACCATCGCCGACGGCAACCACACGTACGGGAAGTGCGCGACGAAGGTGTTCACCGCCGGTCCGTCACCGAACGCTTTGAAGATGGGTGAGGACGCCACCGCGATGGTGACGATGACCACCACCAGCGCCGACCCCAGAATGTTCCACGCGAGCACCAACTTCTTCGGGGCTCCGAGCGCGGCCACCAGGATCGCCGTCACCCCGGTCACGATGTCGAAGTTCCACCCCGTGAACGTCATCTGCGGCGGCGTCACGCCCTGCACCGCCGCTTCGTGCATCAGCAACTCGAGCGGCAATCGGAACGACTGGAACGCCACCAACGCGACCAGGGGCAGCTCAGCGCCCAGGCGTACGCCCACGCGAGAGCGCACGAACACCACCGTCACCGCGACCACCGACAGCAACAACCCGATGAACGGCGGCGGTCGCGCGTCGAAGTTGGCGAGCACACCAGACCGCGCCGCGAGGGCGGTCACCAGCAGCCACCCCGCCAACGCCAGCAGCAGCCCCACCCCCGACTTCCCCGACACCCGCCGCCAGGCGAACACCACCAGCAACACCAGCACCACGGGCAACACCACGACGCCGAGCTCGACCATGTGCGCTTGAGTATTCGACTCAACGCCACTATTCAAAACTCAAGTGCCGACGAAATCGAAACGCAGCTATGAGCAGTTCTGTGGCCTCGCCCGCGCGCTCGACGTGGTCGGCGAACGGTGGACACTGCTGATCATTCGCGAGCTGCTGCTGGGCACCCGTCGCTATTCGGAGCTGCTCACCGCGCTGCCCGGCATCACCACCAACCTGCTGGCCGACCGCTTGAAGGAGCTCACCCACCTCGGCCTCATCACCGAGGGCTACATGCTCACGGAGGCCGGCGCCGCACTCGAGCCGGCCATCATGGAGCTCGCGCGCTGGGGCGGCCGCTTCATGGATTCCCCGAAGAAGCACGACACCGTCGACCCGGGGTGGATGCTGCTGTCTCTCAAGCGCCGCTACGTCGGTGGGCTGGCCTGCACCATCGGGGTCTGCGTCGAGAAGACCTGGTTCACGCTCACCTTCGAGCCGCAGTGGCTCCGGGTGACGAAGCAGCGCCCTGAACGCAGCGCCGCTTCACTGCACCTCTCGCGCGGTGAGTTCATCGACGTCTTCGTCACCGGGCATGACCCGCGCAGCGACTGCGTCGACGGTGACGCACGCGTCATCAAGAACGTGACCAGAGCCCTGCTTCCCCGCCGCTTCGCCAGCGAGCTTCCGCCCTCGAAGGTGAAGACCCGCTTCACCATTCCCCTGCGCTAGCTTCCGCGGCCCATGGCTACCCGTCGCTACGTCCTCTCGGTTGATCAAGGCACCACGAGCTCCCGCGCCACCGTTCTCGACTCGAAGCTGCGCGTGCTGGGCGTCGGTCAAAAGGAGTTCACCCAGTACTTCCCGAAGTCGGGTTGGGTCGAACACGACTTGAACGAAATCTGGACCACCACCGAGTGGTGCATCGCCCAGGCGCTCAAGAAGGCCGGGGTGAAGGGCTCTGAAATCGCCGCCATCGGCATCACCAACCAGCGCGAGACCACCGGCGTCTGGCAGCGCGGCAACCGCAAGCCGATTCACAAGGCCATCGTCTGGCAGGACCGCCGCACGTCCGAGTTCTGCGCTGAGCTCAAGGCCCACGGTCACGAAGCGAAGGTGAAGGAGAAGACCGGCCTCGTGCTCGACCCGTACTTCTCGGGCACCAAGCTCAAGTGGATTCTCGACGAGGTGAAGGGCGCGCGCGCGAAGGCCGACGCCGGTGAGCTGGCGTTCGGCACCATCGACAGCTGGCTGGTCTTCAAGATGACCGGCAACAACGTGCACGTCAGCGACGTGTCGAACGCCAGCCGCACGCTGCTGATGAACCTGCGCACGCTGCAGTGGGACGACGAGCTCTTGTCGCTGCTCGACGTGCCGAAGGCGGTGCTGCCGCGCATCGCCAACAGCGCCGAGGTCTACGGCATGACGCGCGGCATGAAGTCGTTGCCCGACGGAATTCCCGTCAGCGGCATGGCGGGAGATCAACAGGCCGCGCTCTTCGGGCAGGCGTGCTTCGAGCCCGGTGAATCGAAGTGCACCTACGGCACCGGCGCGTTCCTGCTCATGAACGTCGGAGAGACGCCGGTGGCCAGCAAGTCGGGGCTGCTCACCACCGTGGGCTGGCGGCTCGACGGCAAGACCACGTACGCGCTCGAGGGCTCGAGCTTCATCGCCGGCGCGGCGGTGCAGTGGCTGCGTGACGGGCTGCAGCTCATCAAGAAGTCTTCCGACGTCGAGGCGCTCGCGAAGACGGTGAAGACCTCGGGCCAGGTGGTGTTCGTACCGGCGCTGGCGGGCCTGGGCGCTCCGCACTGGCGGCCCGACGCGCGGGGCCTGTTCGCAGGCATCGACCGCGGCACCACCCGGGGCCACTTCGCGCGCGCGGTGCTCGAGGGCATCGCGCTGCAGATTCAAGACCTCGCCGACGCGATGAAGCTCGATTCGGGGCGCGACATTCCTGCCTTCAAGGTCGATGGCGGCGCGGCGATGAACGCGATGCTCATGCAGTACCAGGCCGACATTCTCGACGTGAACGTGGTGCGCCCGAAGAACGTCGAGACCACCAGCCTCGGCGCGGCGTTCCTCGGGGGCCTCGGCGTGGGCTTCTGGAAGTCGCCCGACGAGATCCGCAAGGCCTGGCGGTCAGACAAGGTCTTCAAGCCGAAGATGAGCGAAGGCGAACGCGCGCAACACCTCGGCAAGTGGCGCGAAGCGGTGAAGCGCGCGTGAGAGCCGTGGCCCTGGCAGCGCTCGCGTTCGTCGCGGGCTGTTCGAAGTGTGGTGGAGAGAAGACCGCCGACGCGGCCGTGGTCGACGCGGGTGCGGTCCCCAGTCAGCAGGTCGCGCGTCGCACGGCAGAAGTGCGCATGGCGTTGATTCAGGCCTACCCGGAGTACCGCGGCACGGCGCTCATCGACACCGTGGCCCGGGTCACCCGCGAGATTCCGGGCCTCACCGAGAAGTCACGAGACGAGGCGCTGGCGAAGCTGCGCTACGAGAAGTCAGACGCGGGCAGCGGTTGGGATCTCGTGCAGTTCCACCTCGAGCAGCGCGGGCCGACCACGCTCGAGGTGTCGGTGCCGCTCAACGCTGATCAGGTCGGTCAACTCTATGTGGTGCCGGTGGGGCTCTCGTCACAGCAGCTGGCGATGTACCTGCCGCGCGAGCTGCCGGTCGGCTCCGAGCGCTTCGAGCTGGAGCTCAACTACAGCTCGTCACCCGAGAAGTGTGCGCAGCTCGTCAACCAGGCGATGTCGCTGTTGCTGGCGACGCAGCAGTGGAAGGTCGTGCGTGCGCCCGATTGGGACGCCGGCGTGCCCGAGACGTTCACCGCCGAGGTGAAGGACGACAACGGCGTGACCATCGTCTGGGAGCGCGTACGCGGTCGCGTGCACGTGCTGTACACGATGAAGACGGTGGACTGATCGACCGAACCTGGCGCGCTTCGTCGAAGGGCGTGGGGAATCACAAAGCCCAGCGACGAGCGATGCGCAGCGTCCGTGCTTTTGGCCAGCGCGCGCGTCGTTGCGCCGTGACGGTGTCGCCGCGCGAGGCGAACCTCGAGTGCAACAAAAAGCCCGCAGGCCGGGCTTGCTGCATCACTCGACTTGCACGCTCTGGAGCCCCTGCGGTGTCAGGCGACACATGCGCGCCCTTCTCGCTGCTTCGCTGGTTGTCGCTCTCGCCGCGTGTCCCTCGTCGACCGGCACGCAGGGGCCTGAAGGCCCGCAGGGCCCGGCCGGCGCGACGGGGCCACAAGGTCCGCAGGGGCCCAGGGGCGACCCGGGCATCAACGGGGCCGACGGCATGCCGGGCGCCACCGGCGCGCAGGGGCCTCAAGGTCCGCAGGGAGTTCAGGGGCCCGCGGGCGCAGTGCTGGTGCTCGATGGCGGCGTGGTCGTCGGGCCTCCGGGCGCCGCGGTGCTCGTCACGCCCATCACCGCCGGTGGCGCGCCCTGCCCGACCGGCGGCGTGCGCATCACGCAGTTCGTCGACGGCGGCATCAGCAACCTCTGCAACGGTGAAGTCGGTCCCCAGGGGCCTGCCGGTCCTCAAGGCGTCGCGGGGCCGACCGGCGCGGCTGGCGTCGCGGGCCCCACCGGTCCTCAGGGCGGCGTCGGGCCGCAAGGGCCTGCGGGCTCGACCGGTGCCACGGGCGCGCAGGGCGTCGCGGGCCCCGCCGGGCCACAAGGAGCGGCCGGCGCGTCGGTGACCGTCACCGTGCTGCCCACCATGAGCCCGCAGTGCGCGACGGGCGGCGTGCGCATCGGCTACCCCGATGGTGGCGCGTCGAACGTCTGCAACGGCGCGCAGGGAGCGCAGGGCATTCAGGGCGTGGCCGGCCCGCAGGGTCCCGCTGGTCCCATGGGTTCGACGGGGCCCGCAGGCCCGCAAGGTGTCGCTGGCCCGACGGGCGCGACCGGTCCGCAAGGGCCGATGGGTCCCCCCGGGCAGGTGCTCTACGTCGACGGTGGCATCGTCATCGGAGGCAGCGCCTCTCCAGACCGCGTGACCTTCGCTGGCTACACGGTCGCCACGTTCAACGGCAACCTCGGCGGCAACGTGGGCGCGAACGCCAGGTGCAACGCCGAGTACCCGGGCGCGGTGTTCTGCACGCGCAGCGACTTCGCGAAGACCGAGCCCGCCGACTACCCGCCGGCGATGTCCGGTGCGTGGGTCGACAACGCCCGCGACAGCAACGGCTTCCGCAGCGGCGGCGAGTGCTACCAGAGCGCCAACGGCGGGTGGACACACAACGGCACCGGCGACACCGGCACGTGGGTTCAGCCCAACGGTCTCGAGAGCAACAGCTCCTGCAACGCGCAGAAGCCGCTGGCCTGCTGCCGCGTGCCGCGCACCGTGACGTTCCGCGGCTTCACCACCGCGCTCTACACCGGCAACCTCGGCGGCAACATCGGCGCCAACGCGAAGTGCCGCGCTGAGTTCCCCGGCAGCGTGTTCTGCACGCGCAGCGACTACGCGAAGACCGAACCCAACGTCTACCCGCCGGCGTCTGGCGCGTGGGTCGACAACGTGCGCGACAGCAACGGCTTCCGCGGCGGCGGCGAGTGCTACCAGAGCGCCGGCGGCGGGTGGACGCACGACGGCAGCGGCGACACCGGCACGTGGCTCCAGCCCAACGGCCTCGAGAGCAACAGCGCCTGCAACGCGCAGAAGCCGCTCGCGTGCTGTCAGCTGCCGTGAGCGGTGCTAACGCCCGGCGCCATGTCGCGTTGGGATGACGTCACGTCGCACTTCGAGCACCGGGTCACGTTCAGCGAAACCGATGGCCTGGGCTACGTGCATCACCGCTGCGCGGCGGTGTGGTTCGAGCAGTCGCGCGAGCTCTTCTTCCGCCGCTTCGGGGTGCCGGCCATCGAGCTGTACAAGCGCGGCTGGTACCTGGCGATTCGTCAGCTCAACACGCGCTACGACAGCTTCATCGGCTACGACGACCAGCTCTCGGTGCGCTGCTGCCTGACGAAGTTGGGCCGCGTGGCGGTCGACTTCCACTACCGCATCGACAACCTCACCACCGGCAAGCTCGCCGTGCGGGGGCACACCAACATGGTGGCGGTGGAGGCCGCGAGCCCCGGGGCGTTGCCGTCACTCGGGCGCATTCGCTTCGACCGCACGCCGTTCGAGCCGCTGGTCTCGAAGGTCGACGCGTTCTTCGACGCGCCCCAGGGCGCCTGGCAGCCGCCGCGCTGGGAGCCCGATTCGCCCTCAGGAAACTGAGGTCTGTGGCCTCGCGCCGCCCGTGATTCACTCGGGTGAAGTCGAGGCACGGTTGCTGCTGTCCCTGCCCGGTCCATGTCGAGACTCGTCGGAATCCTGATGCTGGGGTTGTGCGCGTGCGATGCCGACCCGGGTCTGCGCGTGGAGAACACCTCGAGCACGCCGCCTTCGAGCTCGGCGTGTGAGCGCGACGGCGACTGTGGCGACGGCCTGCTGTGCGAGGCGTGCGGCGACGGCTTCAAGACGTGCGTGCCGGGTTGTCGTGAAGACGCGCAGTGCGGCCCCAACATGCTCTGCAACCACAACGTGCAGTGCCTGTCGTGCCCGTGCCCTTCGGGTTGGTGTGACCTCGACCCCTGCCGGGATCTCGACGGTGACGGCTTCGCGGCGGCGCTCGAAGGTGAATGCCCCGGCAAGCAGGTGGGCGACTGCAACGACGGCCTCGCGTTCGTGAAGCCCGGCGGCACCGAGCGCTGCGCCAACGGTCAAGACGACGACTGCAACGGCAAGAAGGACCGCGCCGACCCTGCGTGCCGCGAGTCGTGCGACCAGGGCCGCGGCTTCTGTTCAGACTCGCGCTCCTGCCGCAACGACGAGTTCTGTGAGCGCGGCTGCTGCGAGCAGTGCCCCGCGACGCCGCTGCCTTCGTGTGACGCGGGCCAGGTGTTCCTCGCGGCGGGCCTCGACGACGAGGGCTGCACGGCCCCGATGCTGTGCTTCGACGCGGCCCGCTGCGCGGGCGCTCCGTACGAGCTGGTGTGCGCGCGGAACTTCGCCAGCTACAGCAACCGCTGCGAAGTGGCCGCCGCCGGGTCGCGCGTGTTGCACGAAGGCGGTTGCGTGTACCGCGAGGGCGAGCCCTGCGAAGAAGGCGACACCTGCTCGGGCAACGCGTACTGCCGCAACCTGTCGGAAGACGGCGGCGTGAAGCTGCGGTGTGCACTGAGAGGCACCTGCGCCATCGACGCGGATTGCGCGCATTTGCGCGACACCACGCGTTGCGCCGACGGAGGCGTGCCGGCGTTCACCTGTCAGGCAGAGAAGTGCGTGACGGACTGCGGCTGAGCGTCACCGGGAGTGAACGGCGCACGGTCAACCCAGCGCGGGTGACGCCTCGGGCGCTTCGGTGAACGTGGGCACCTCGGCGCGCCCAACGCGCGCGTAGGCCACGGCGAGGTCGGCGCCGAGCTTCTCGAGCAGCGCGTCACCGAATCGCCGCTCGAGCACGTCGAAGAGGTCTTCCTGTTCGACCACGTGGGCCTCGAACTCCCGTCGCAGCGCGTGCAACTTGAGGTGGAAGAGCAGGTGCCCGGGCCCGCAGTCGACGAGTTCGGCCGCGCGTCGCAGCGTCTCACGGTGATCTTCGAGCGCCTCGGTGAGCAGGTCCTGGGAACGCGCGCCGTAGGCCACCGGGTAGAGCACGAATTCTGCCGCGGCGAGGTGCGCCGCGAGGTGGTCGACCAGCGTTTCCACCAGCAGACGTTGAGCCGCCGCATCGGTCTCGGCGTCGAGGCGCGAGAAGAGCCGCTCTGCTTCACGATGCTGGCCTCTCAACAGCGACAGCGCATTCATACGCGGCCGCGATGCACGTGGCGTTCCCGGCCAACGCCGTACGGGCGCGCGCGAGATGGCGGCGTTCGAGCCACAACCGCGGCAGGTGACTGCAAAGTCGCCCCAGTTTCCCCGCGCGTTCGACGGGGAATCGAGCGGCCTGCGGCGTGCACTCCAGAGGGGCTCCCAGCGACACTGCGCGCGGGCCCCCGATGCTCAACTTCCTCGCCATCGACGATGATGAAATCGACCTGGTCGCCATGAAGCGTGGCCTCGTGAAGGCGGGTGTCGAACACACGCTGACCACGGCGACGGAGGGGTTCGAGGCGCTGCGGCTGCTGCGCGGCGGCGAAGTGCCCGGTGAGCGCCGCATCGTGCTGCTCGACCTCAACATGCCGCGCATGCACGGCCTGGAGTTCATGCGGGAATTGCGTGCAGACGCTGCGCTGGCCTCGACGCCCGTGGTGGTGCTGACCACCTCGGCGCACGACACCGACCGGGTCGCGGCGCATCGCCTGCACTGCGCGGGCTATTTTCTCAAGCCGGTCGAGTTCGCGAAGTTCGTCGAGTTGCTGCAGGCCATCGACCGCTACTGGTCGCTCGTGGAGTTCGCGGCGTGAGCGCGCGAAAGACGGCGAGCCAGGGGCCACCGACGCGTTGGCGCTTCGACCACCACACGTCGCGCGTTGCCGATGGCGAGCGCATCGAGGCCCGCACTCACCAGCACCTCCGCCTCGATCGGCGGCAAACGCGCCACTCTCACCCTCGTCACGGGAGCCCGTTAGAATCGACCGCGTGAGCGAGGCGGCGATGGTTGAGGCGAAGTGCGTTGATCATTTCGACGAGAAGGCAGACGGCACGTGCAGACGCTGCGGCGGCTTTCTGTGCACACGCTGCATGGCGACGGCGTTGTGCCGGCCGTGCACGGAGCGACCTGAATCGCGACCTGAACCGCGGCGCATCGGCGGCTGGTTGATTCTGTCGGTGCTCACGTTGTGTGCGCTGCCGATCAGCGCCTTTTCGCAGCTGGTCATCTTCGTCCTCGATGTCGTGAAGTACGGAGGGCTGGCCCCGATTCTCGAGGGAGATCCCGGCTGGTTCGCAGAAGCGCTTCTCCGAACGCTGTATTCAGCGGCGCTCGGCGCGTACGCGATGTTCACGTTGCCCGGCTTCTTTCGGAAGTTGAGCGTCACGCCTACGCGCATGCAGCGGCTGTACGCGGCGTCGCTCACGGGCAACGTGCTGTTCACCATCGTCGAGGCGGTGAATGCAGACAACACCACGCCGGTGAAACCGAACTACCTCGCGTTCATCGTGCCGATTCTGTGGATGAACTACTTCCGCACTTCGAAACGCGTGAAGCAGACGTTCGTTCGATGACAGACCCACCTGTGTGAACTCGACGAGTACGAGGCTGCGACGGCGTTGTTCGAGATCTTCTACGAGTGCGGAATCGTCGAGCGCATCGTGATGATGAACGCGTTGCGCCCGATGCTCGTGGAGCGCTACCCCCGGGCCCACGACGCGAGCCGGAAGCTCCGCGACGACCTCGGTAGAAGGGTGCAAGAACCAGGTCAGTTCGCCCGCTTCATGTATCTGTGCCAGGCGCTCGATGAAGCCGAGCCGGTGGTGCGGTGGCTCGAGACGTACGAATTCAAAGACCGGATGCTCGAGCTCGTGGTCAGGGACGCCAGCGTGTACGGGTGCGCGGTGCACGCGGGCGCCGAGGCGTCATTCGCCCGACGCATCGACGTCTCGAAGCTCGCCAGCGAAACGATGCGCGCCGACGGCACAGTGCGGAGCCGCGAGGAGCTCGAGGCAATCCTCAGTGTGCTGGCTGACGACCTCGTCACGCCACGCAGAGCGCTTCTCGCGGTGGGCCGTGCCGAGGACGAGGCGCGGCTCAACGTGCTGCTTGCGTCCATCACCGCTGAGTGCGCGCCGCACCTGCTGACCACCCGTCACTGAACGTCGGCTTCGGGTAAAGCCGGGCTCATGAGTGACCAGGTCCCGGAGCGGTTCGTCGAAGCGCAGCGCCTCATCGAGAGCGGCGAGTACGAAGCCGCGACGAAGTTCTGCGTGATGCTGTGGCGCGAAGGCGACTTTCACGAGCGCACGCTCATGGTGCGCAGGTTGTTGCCGAAGCTGGCGACGAGTCACCCGCCCGCGCGCGCCGAGTTCCAGTCGCTGCGTGACGGGTTGACGCCGCACCTCGACGAGCCGCCCGCCTACGTGCGGTGGATTCAGCTGTGCCACGCGCTCGACGACGGCGCGCCGGTGCTGCAGTGGCTCGAGACCGTCGACCTCGACGCACGCACGGTGCAGATCGCCATCGGCGACGACCGCGTCTACGGCTTTGCCGAGCGCGCGGAAGCGCTGGGCGCGTTCGCGAGGCTCATCGATTTGAAGCGCGCCGAGGCCGACGCTCGCCGGCAACTGGCTGACGACCCCAAGGCGCGGCACGACGACTCGCTGGTGATGAGCCTCGTTCATCACTTCCAGTTCGCCCGCAAGGCGCTGGCCGCCCTGGGCCGCACGGAGGACGACGCCAGACTTGTTGCACTCATCGAAACGCTCGCGAGGGATTTCGGGCCCGGCGCTTGAGCCGACCGCTTCACAACGGCCGCTGATACACGCGGAACGTCTTCACGTGTTTCCCGCCCGCGGTCTGCAGCATGCGGTTGACCAGCGTGTCGTCCTCCATCGCCCAGCCCAGCTCGCCGGCGTCGTAGCCGAGCCCCAGCGCTGCCTTGTACGTCTCATGCGCGAGCAGCGCGTCGATGCCGCGGCGGCGCCAGCCGTCCTTGATGCCGAACAACAGCCCGCGCAGGCGCGTGATGCTCCGCGTCTTCCAGAGGAACTTCGCCAGCCCGAAAGGGAACAGCTTGCCGCCCGCTTCCTTCTGCGCCGGGTAGATGTCGGGCACCGTGATGCAGAAGCCGACCATCTCGCCGTCGACCTCGGCGATGAGCGAGAGCTCCGGGCGCAGCAGCACCAGCGGCCGCAGCCGGTTGACGATCTGCATGAACTCGTCGTTCGAGATGGGCGCGAAGCCGAAGCCCGGCCGCATCATGGTGTTGAAGATGGAATACATGCGCAGCAGGTCGCCTTCGGGCCGGTACACGTCGAGCCGGCGCACCGTGACCTGCCCTGAGCTCTTCACGCGCTCGGCCAGGCGCCGCACCTTCTCGGGCAACCCGCTGATGGCCTGCACTTCGTACGTGTAGAGGTCCTTCAACTTCTGAAAGCCGTTGGCCTCGAAGAGCACGCCGTACCAGAGCGGGTTGTACGGCATCAGCATCGCGGGGAAGCGCTCGTGCCCCAGCACCTGAATGCCCGCGTCGTGGTGAAAACCCACGTTCACCGGGCCGATGCAGCGCTTGACGCCTTCACGGCGCAGCCACGAGAGCGCCGCGTCGAACAGCGCAGCCGCGAGCCCCGGGTCGTTCTGTGACTCGAAGAGGCCGACGAACCCGTCCTGCGTGCCGTGAAACCGGTTGTAGCGCTCGTCGACGATGGCGGCGATGCGGCCCACCACCCGCCCCTGCCTGCGCGCGACGTAGAGCTGCGCCCGCGCGTCCTTGAAGAACGGGTTGCGCTCAAAGTCGAGGAAGTCCTTCCGCTCCGCGATGATCGGCGGCACGAAGTTCGGGTCACCCGCGTAGTGGTCGAGCTGGAAGCGGATGAAATCGTCTTTGGCCCGCCCACCGGCCACCACCTCGACCACCACGTCGGGCGCGCGCACGGCCAGGCGCGGTACGGCGATCGGGGTCTTCGTCCTCACTGGAGCCACCCCGACCTCATACGGAGCGCCCATTTCGCGGTCAATTTGGGCAATTCATTGCTCAGTTCGACCATTCCGCTTTCCGGGTACTTGGATTGTCGGTTAACAGTCGTCAGCTGACGAAATCGGCCTTCGGGACCCCCTTTTGTGGGATTTTTGAGCAACTTTTAGCTCACTTTTGACCGTGTCATTGTGCTTCAGACGCGTCACAAGAATGAGTCAAGCCAATGAAACTCCTGCGTCATTTCTCTCAACTGGAATGCGCGAAGAGGGCGTCGCAGACCTCTCTGGCACGTTTTCAGAGGGATCCTTCGCCTTGACCCTCTTTTGACCCAAACGTATTTCGCCGGGGCCATGCCCCAGATCTTCGACTTCCCGAACCTCGTCGCAGCCATCGATGCCGGTAAGGGTCTGACCACCAAGGGCTACACGTTCACCGACCGCGACAGCGACGGCGAGTTCTACAGCTTCGAGCGCCTGCTCGAGGAGGCCATGCGCCGCGCCGCGCACCTGCGCAGCCACGGCCTCAAGAAGGGCGACCGCGTGGCGATGGTGGTGCCCGACGGCGAAGACTTCGTGCCCACGTTCCTGGGCGCGGTGTGGGCCGGCATCGTGCCGGTGCCCCTCTACCCGCCGCTGTCGCTGGGCAAGCTCGACTCGTACATCGACACGCTGATCGCCATTCTCACCAAGGCGAAGCCCACGCACCTCATCACCAACGAGAAGGTGCAGACCATTCTCTGGGGCGGCGTCGCCAGGGTGCCGAGCATCAAGGGCGTCATCACCACCGAGGAGCTCAAAGGCCCCGCGCCCGAGGGCGTGTCGACCGACAAGGCCGAAGTCACCGACGACGACCTGTGCTTCCTGCAGTTCACGTCGGGGTCGACGTCCACTCCGAAGGGCGTGGCAGTGACGCACGCGAACCTCCGCGCGAACGCCTGGGCCATCATGCGTGACGGGCTGCAGACCGACACCGACGTCGACCACGGCGTGTCGTGGCTGCCGCTGTACCACGACATGGGGCTCATCGGCTTCGTCATCAGCCCGATGTTCCACCGCGTCTCGGTGACCTTCATTCCCACCATGACGTTCGTGCGCAACGCCACCATCTGGCTGCGCACCATTTCGCGCGTGAAGGGCACCATCACCTTCGCGCCGAACTTCGCCTACGCGCTGGCGGTCAAGCGCGCCAAGCCCGAGCAGATCGCGTCGCTCGATTTGAGCTCGATGCGGCACTTCGGCTGCGGCGCCGAGCCCATCAACCCCGTCACCATGCGCGCCTTCGTCGAGACCTTCGCGCCGTCGGGCCTCAAGCCCTCGATGATGCTGCCCTGCTACGGCATGGCCGAGGCCACGCTGGCCATCAGTTTCATCGGCGTCGAAGACTCGTTGACCACCGACGTCATCGACGGCGACGCGTACCAGACCGAGCGCAAGGCGAAGCCCGCGTCGGCCGAGCTGCTCAAGAACGGCACCGCGCAGGAGTTCGTCAACTGCGGCAAGAGCTTCGCGAAGCACGAGGTGGGCGCCTTCGACGATGCCGGCAAGCGCCTCCCCGACCGCAGCATCGGCGAGCTCTGGGTGCGCGGCCCGTCGGTCGCCAAGGGCTACTACGAAGACACCGAGGCCACCGAGCGCACGTTCGGCAACGGCTGGCTCAAGACCGGTGACTACGGCTACCTGGTCGACGGCAACGTGTTCATCACCGGCCGCAAGAAGGACCTCATCATCATCAACGGCCGCAACTACGACCCGCAGCGCCTGGAGTGGATCGTCGACGACCTCCCCGAAGTGCGCAAAGGCTCGACCGTCGCCTTCTCGCGCCCCGGCAGCGGTTCTGAAGAGCTGGTCATCGCCGTCGAGAGCCGCGCGGCCGACAAGCAGGCGCTGATTGAGCTGGTGAAGCAGAAGATCAACGAGAACATGCAGCTGACGCCCGCCGACGTGTTCATCGCGCCGGTCGGTTCGCTGCCCAAGACCTCGAGCGGCAAGCTGCAGCGCGCCAAGACCCGTCAGCAGTACCTCGCAGGCACGCTGGGCAGCGAAGGCGTACGCACCATCGGCAGCAACGGCGAGAAGGTCGTCGTCGCCAGGCACGTCGCCAGGTCTCTGCTCGGTCGCGCGCAGCACCGCGCCCGCCGCGTCATGGAACACACGTTGGAGATCCGTTCGGTCTCCGACGCGATGGAGAAGTTCAAGCTCGCAGGCGCCTACGCGCAGAAGCGGGTCGGCAAGCTGCTCGGCTGATCGATTCAACCCCTCACGTACAACGAAGGACGAACACACATCATGGCTACCGTCTCCATCTCGCAGCTCTTCGCGCAGGCCGCTCTCGAAGTGAACGGCAAGAAGCTCGAAGGTCTCTCCAAGGACACCGTCATCTCGAAGCTCGGCCTCGACTCGGTGGCCATCATGGAGCTCGTCAGCTTCTTCGAAGAGAAGCTCAACATCCGCATGCCGGACGAGGACCTCGCGAAGGTCCAGACCATCGGCGACCTGGGCGAAGTCGTGAAGCGCCTGGTGCCGGCCGGCACCGAAGTGACGATCTGATTTTCACCTTTCGCGAAACGGAAAGCGGCCCATGAGCCCCAGCAAGCAAGAGCACCGTGAAGCCATCGCCGTGGTCGGCATGGCGTGCCGCTTTCCCCACGCGAAGGACCTCACGTCGCTGTGGAAGGTCGTCTCGACCGGCGAGGTGACGTTCGAAGACATCGACGACGGCCGCTGGAAACACTCGGCCTTCTTCGAGCCCAACGACGTGCGTGCGGTCGACAAGACCTACGTGCGCAAGGGCGCGTTCATCGACGGCGTCGAGGAGTTCGCGGCGCTGCACTACGGCCTGGCCCCGCGCCGCGTGCAGGTGATGGACCCTCAGCACCGCCTCGTCATCGAGATGACGCGCCAGGCGCTGCAGGACGCGGGCTACGACAGCAAGGGCTACGACAAGTCGCGCACCGGGGTGTTCATCGGCGCGTCGGTCTCTGAATACAAAGACCTGATGACCGCGCGGCACCGTGCGCAGCAGACCATCAACGGTGAGTTCGGCGATTCGCTCACCTCGACCGAGGCCGAAGCGCTGAAAGCCGGCGTGGCCGACGTGGCTCCGGCGCGGGCGTTCACCATCGCCGGCTCGCTGCTGAACATGATCGCCTGTTCGGTCGCGCAGACGTTCGACCTCAACGGCCCGGCGATGAGCATCGACGCGGCGTGCTCGTCAGCGCTGGTCGCGATTCACGAAGCCACCATCAACCTGCGCGCGCGGCAGTGCAACGTGGCCATCGCCGGCGGCGTGTACCTGAACCTGAACCCCGACAACCTCATCGGCTTCTCGCGCATCGGCGCGATTTCGCCGTCGGGCGTGTGCCGGCCCTTCGACGCCCGCGCCGACGGCTTCGTCATGGGTGAAGGCGTGGGCCTCGTGGTGCTCAAGCGCCTCGAAGACGCGCAGCGCGACGGCGACCGTATCTACGCGGTGCTGAAGGGCACGGGCTGCAACAACGACGGCCGTGGCGAAGGCCCGATGACGCCGCGCCCGGAAGGTCAGCGCGAGGCCATGTGGCGCGCGCACGCCGATGTCGATTTCCCGGTTGAGTCGATTTCGTACGTCGAGACGCACGGCACGGCCACCACGGTGGGTGACGTGGTCGAAGTGGGCGCGCTCAAGCACTTCTTCAACGAGCGCGCGGGCAAGACGCTCTCGCAGCCGTTCTGCAACCTGGGCAGCATCAAGGCCAACGTCGGTCACACCATGTCGGCCGCGGGCGCCGCGGGCTTCATCAAGACGTGCCTCATGCTGCACCACGGCGTGATTCCTCCGCAGCCGAGCGCCGAACAGCTGAACCCCAAGCTCGACCTCGAGCACTCGCCCTTCATGGTCGCGGCCGAGGCCAGGCCGTGGAACGTGCCGGTGCGTCGCGCGGCGGTCTCTTCGTTCGGCTTCGGCGGAACGAACGCGCACGTGCTGCTCGAGCAGGCGCCGGCGAACGAAGTCGCGCCGCAGGCCGAAGGGCCGTCGCTGTTCCTGCTTTCGGCGCCCAACCCGTCGCTGCTGCAGACGCACGCCCGCGAAGTCGCCGAGCAGGTCACGCTGCACTCGCTGGCGCCTGCGGCGGTCGCCCGCACGCTCGCCGCGCGTCAGGGCTTCGATTCGCGCGTCGCCTTCCTCGCGACCTCGCGCGAAGACCTGCTCGCGAAGCTGAACGACGTCGCCAACGGCACGCTGTCGCCGACCACGCCCGTCCCCGCCGAGCAGCGCAAGGTCGGCTTCCTCTTCGCCGGTCAGGGCGCGCAGAAGGTCGGTCTGCTGTCAGACCTCGTGCAGCGCTTCCCGGCGCTCAAGGCGAAGCTCGAGAAGTTCGACGCCGCGGTGAAGGCCGACGCCGGCTTCTCGCTCATCGACGCGCTCTACCCGCCCGCCGGCACCGACCCCGTGAAGGCCCAGGCGCACCTCACGCAGACCCACGTCTGCCAGCCCGCAATGGCGGCGCTCGGCATCGCGCTCGGTGAAGTGCTGCGCGAGTGCAACGTGAAGCCCGACGTCACGCTCGGCCACTCGCTGGGTGAGTTCGCCGCGGCTTCCGTCGCCGGCATGCTGCCCGGCGCCGACGCCGTGAAGCTGGTCGCCGCGCGCGGCCGTTTGATGAACGAGCTGGCGCTCACCGACGTGGGCGCGATGCTCGCGGTGATGGCCGAGCGTTCGGTCGTCGAGAAGCAGCTCGAGAAGCTCGCGCTGCCGAACCTCGTGGTCGCCAACCACAACCACCCCACGCAGGTCGTCATCTCGGGCGCCACGAAGAGCGTCGAAGCTGCGAAGGCCGCCTTCGACACCGCGGGCCTCAAGAACACCAGGCTCGACGTGAGCCACGCGTTCCACTCGCCCCTGATGGCAGGCATGGACGGCAAGATGGCGCCGCTCATCGCCGCGCTCGCGCTCAACGAGCCGAAGGCGTCGGTCGTCTCGTGCATCACCGGCAAGCCCTACGAGTCGACGGCTGAAGCCAAGGACGTCTGGGTTCGCCACGCGACCTCGCCGGTGAACTTCGTCGATGCCGTGCAGACCGCGGTCGATGCCGGCGTCACCCAGTTCATTCAGGTCGGAGCCGGTGGCGCGCTGCTCTCGTTCGCGCGCGGTGTGTCGCCTGACGCGACCCTGCACGCCCTCGCGCCCAACGAAGGCAACGACGGCGCCGCGATGTTCCTCGGCGCGCTCGGCAATCTGTGGACGCGCGGTGTGCCGCTCAACGCGCAGCCGCTGTTCTCGGGCGCCGAGCTCGTCACCCTGCCGCCCACGCCGCTCGAAGTGCAGAAGTACTGGGCCATGGAGCGCACGCCGCGCGCGCCCCGCCAGCCGCTCGTGAAGTCCGGCAGCGTTTCAGCTGCTTCCGTTTACGCACCGCAAGTCTCCCCGCAGCTCACGTCGAAGGGACCCGTCGCCATGGACAACCTCATCGCGCTCTTTCAGCAGCAGATGGCGCTCATGCAGAGCCAGGCCGAAATCGTGAAAGCGCAGGCCGCCGCGATTCAGGCGCTGGCCGGTGGTGTCGATGCCTCCGCGCTCACGCAGGTGACGCAGCAGGTGGCGGTGCCGGCCGTGAACGGTGGCGGAGTCGCCGTGCAGTCGACGGTGATGCCCACGCCGGTCATCGCCAGGCCGCCCGACTTCTCGAACATGATCGGCAAGAAGGGCACCGACCAGGTCATCGGGGTTCAGACCTCGGCGCCCGTCGCTCCGGTCGCGAAGAAGGAAGAGCCGAAGGTCGACTACCGGCCCGAAGTGACCGCGAAGGTCCTCGAGTTCGTGGCGCGCATCTCGGCGTTCCCGCAGTCGACGCTCAAGCTCGAGCAGACGCTGGTCGGTGAGCTCGGTTTCGACTCGCTGATGCTGGTGGAGTTGGACCAGTCGGTCGGCAAGGTGTGGCCGAGCCTCGGTGGTCTGCCGCGCGAGCTGTTCGGCAAGACCACGTCGACGAAGACCATCATCGACCACATCGTCGGCGTGCTCGAGAACGGCGCGACCGCGAAGAGCGCGGCGCCCGAAGTGAAGTCGCCCGTCGAGCAGTACGTGCCCACCGTGGTGCCAGCGCCGCTGGCGCCGGTCACCGAGAACGTGCTCTCGCTCGAGAAGCCGGTGCTGGTGACGAAGGACACGCGCGGTGTCGCAGACGCCATCGCGGCGGCGCTGAAGAACCACGGCATCGCCTCGGTCGTCGGCGACGTGTCGACGGCCGGTGAGTTCGCCGGTGTCATCAACCTCGTGAGCGACGCGGCCGATTACCGCGCGGCTTCGCGTTACGCGTTGGGGCTCGCCAGGAAGCTCACGGCTGAAAAGGCCGAGCTGTTCGTGACCGTCTCGACGCTCGGTGGCGCCTTCGGCCTCAACGGCGTGAAGAGCGATTCGCTCGGGCAGTCGGGCGCGCTCGGCTTCACCAAGGCGCTCTCGGCCGAGTGGCCTGATGCACTGGTGAAGGCCATCGACGTCGACGCGTCGTTGAACGCCGAGACCGTCGCGCAGCACGTGGTCAGCGAACTGCTCTCGGGCGACCGCTCGATTGAAGTCGGCTTCAGCAAGGCCGGCCGTACCGCCGTCTCGCTCGTGCCCACGCAGGTCAACGACCTCAAGTCGCTCAACTCGAACTCCATCATCGTCATCACCGGTGGTGCGAAGGGCCTCGGCCTCAAGTTCGCGAAGGGTCTGGCGAAGACGTACGGCTGCACCATCGCGCTCACCGGCCGCAGCAAGCTCGACGAGGACACCTCGAAGGCCATCGCGAGCGTGAAGGCCGCGGGCGCCAAGGCCGTCAGCTACCACCCGATGAACGTGCGTGACGCCGCCAGCGTTCGCGCCGCCATCGACGTGGTGCGCGCGCAGCACGGGAAGATCGACGCGGTGATTCACAACGCCGGTCTGCTCGCCGACGCGCTCGTCGAGAAGAAAGACGTCGCCTCGCTCGATTCAGTGCTCGAGACCAAGGTCGGTGGTGCGCTCGCGCTGCTCGACGCCACGAAGGCCGACAACCTCTCGCTCTTCGTGGGCATCGGTTCGTGGGCCGGCCGCTTCGGTAACGCCGCGCAGACCGATTACTCGGCGGCGAATGAAATGCTCGCGCGCGTGAGTGGTGCGAAGCGCACGCTCGCCATCGACTTCCCGCCCTGGGAAGACTCGGAGATGGTCAAGAAGATCCCCGCCTTCAAGAAGGCGGAGCTCAAGGCCGAAGGCGTGACCTTCCTCGCCGATGACGAAGGCGTCGCCACGTTCCTCACCGCCATCAAGGGTGCGAGCGGCGAAGTGCTCGTGGGCCGCAACATGCCGGAGCGCACGGTGCTGCACACCGCGACGTTCCCTGTGTCGCGGTTGAACCACGTCTACCTGAACGACCACACCATGGCCGGTCAGCGCGTGCTGCCGTTCGCCTCGGCGCTCGATCACGTGTCGGCTGCGGCCGTCGAAGCGTCGGGTGGCAACGCGCCCGGTCAGTTCACGCCGTTCGCCGTCACCGACTTCAAGCTGCAGCGCGCGGTGCTCGTGCCCGACACCATCTGGCTCGAGGCGCAGGTGAAGCAGGCGGTGCGCAGCGGCAAGAGCAACACGATGAACGTGACGCTCAGCCAGGGTCGCGCCACGTCGTACGCAGGCACCGTGACGGTCGGCGCCGACACGGCGATTGCGCCGAAGGTGAAGCAGTACGCGCCCACCGCGCAGCTGCCGATGTCGCTCAAGGACTTCTACGGCGGCTTCACGTTCCACGGCCCGCGCCTGCAGGGCATCGTCAGCATCGACGCGCTCGGTGATGACGGCGTCAGCGGCACGGTGAAGGGCTGCCGCCCGGCCGATTGGGTCAAGGAGCCGCTCCGCAAGGAATGGACGGTCGACCCGCTGGTGCTCGACGCGTCGTTCCAGCTCGCGGGTTACTGGGCGTGGGTGAAGCACCAGCGTGCCGGCTTCCCCGTCGCGCTCGGCCGCTTCGTGCAGTTGAAGCCCTTCGGCCTGGGCAACCTGAAGGTCACCGCGTGGTTCGAAGGTCAGAACGAAGACCTCTTCACCGGCACGCTCGTCTGGCAGAACGAGAAGGGCGAGACCGTCGCGTACGTGACCGGCATGACCGCCGAGTTCAAGAAGCGTGATCCGCAGTTCAATACGAAGGCGGTTCCGGTTCCTGTCGCTGCTGAAGCCGGTGCAGTCGTGGCCGAGGAAGCTGCCCCTGCTCTCAACATCGACGAAGCCAGCTGGAACCCGGCCAAATTCCCCGAGTACCTCGACGTGCGCGAGCGCATCGACATGGCCGAGGCCTTCGGTCTTCAGAACCCGTACTTCTCGGTTCACGAAGCCATCTGCGGCGACACCACCGTGGTGAACGGCAAGCAGATGCTGAACTTCTCCTCGTACAACTACGTGGGGAACTCCGGTGACCCGGTCGTCAGCCAGGCCGCGAAGGACGCCATCGAGAAGTACGGCACCTCGGTCTCTGCGAGCCGCGTGGCTTCAGGTGAGAAGCCGTTGACCCGCGACCTCGAGAAGGCGCTGGCGCACTTCTTCGGCACCGAAGACAGCATCGTGCTGGTGTCGGGTCACGCCACCAACGTCACCGTCATCGGTCACGTGTGCGGCGCGGGCGACCTCATCCTCCACGACGCGCTGGCGCACGACTCCATCATCCAGGGCGCGAAGCTCTCGGGTGCCAAGCGCCGCCCCTTCCCTCACAACGACTGGGAAGCGCTCGACCGCATGCTGACGAACCTGCGGCCCCACTACCGCCGCGTGCTCATCGCCATCGAAGGCACCTACTCGATGGACGGTGACATTCCCGAGCTGCCGAAGTTCATCGAAGTGAAGAAGCGCCACAAGGCGATGCTGCTGGTCGACGAGGCGCACTCGGCGGGCGTCGTGGGGGCCACCGGCCGCGGCATCGGCGAGTACTTCGGCGTGAACCCCGCCGACGTCGACATGTGGATGGGCACGTTGAGCAAGTCGTTCGCGTCGTGCGGCGGCTACATCGCCGGCAGCAAGGAGCTGGTCGAGTACCTCAAGTACACGACGCCCGGCTTCGTGTACTCGGTCGGCATTCCGCCTCCGAACGCGGCGGCGGCGCTGGCGGCCACGCAGCAGATGTTGAAGCACCCCGAGCGCAGCAAGAAGGCCAAGGACAACGCGGCCTACTTCATCAAGCTGCTCAAGGAGCGCGGCCTCAACTCGGGCTTCTCGAAGGACACCGCCGTGGTGCCGCTCATCGTCGGCAACTCGGTGCTGTGCCTGCAGCTGTCCGACGCGCTGAAAAAACGCGGCATCAACGTGCAGCCGATTCTGTACCCGGCAGTCGAAGAAGATCAGGCCCGCCTGCGCTTCTTCCTCTCGTCGCTCCACTCGCCTGACCAGCTCCTCCACACCGCGAACGTGGCGAAAGAAGAGCTCGAACGGCTCACCCGTGAAATGAACGGCGACGCCGTCGCCTGAGCAGTTTTCGTTTAAAGGACTGAACTGAAATGACCTCGACTCAAGACGAAGTTGAAATCGGCTACGACATCTCGAACGAGTTCTTCCGGCTCTGGCTGGACGAGCGCATGCACTACACGTCGGCCGTCTTCGACGAGCAGCACACGACGCTCGAGCAGGCGCAGCGCAACAAGAGCCGCTGGCTGGCCGACTTCGCCGAGGTGAAGGAGAACTCGCTGGTTCTCGACATCGGCTGCGGCTGGGGCGCCAACCTCGAGTACCTGGTGCTGGAGCGCAAGGTGCAGCGCGCGCACGGCATCACGTTGTCGCGTCAGCAGGCCGAAGAGATCCGCGCGCGCAAGCTGCCGGGCGTGACCATGTGGGTCGCCGACTACAAAGACTTCGTGCCGCCCGAGAAGTACGACGCGCTGATCAGCATCGAGATGATCGACCACCTCGTGTCGCCGGCGCAGCACCAGGCGGGTGAAGCGGTCAGCATCTACCGCGAGTACTTCAACAAGTGCGCGAAGTGGGTGAAGCCCGGCGCGTACTTCGGCTTCCAGGCGATTCTGCGTGACCGCATGCCGCGCAACCGTGCGGACCTGGAAGATTTGAAGCAGACCGCCGACGTCATCTTCCCCGGTGGCCAGAACCCGCGCCTCGAAGACCTCGTCGCTGCGTGCGGCCAGTCGTGGGAGATCATTCAGCTCAACACCCGCCGCCAGGACTACGGCAAGACCACTGCCGAGTGGCTGCGCCGCATGCGCCTGAACAAGGACAAGATCATGGCGTCGGGCTGGGGCGGCAAGTTGATGAGCAACGGCATCAACGTCTGGGAAAACTACGAGCGCTACCTGTCGACGTGCGTGAAGGCCTTCGCCAACCACTGGTCGAGCGACGTGCAGATGAAGCTGCGCCTCAAGGACTGAGTTCTCAGAACAGACGTCAATTCAGCCGCGTGGGCTTCTGGCTCGCGCGGCTGTTTTGTTTCATGAGACGCTGCGCGGCCGCTTGATGAAGGAGCTCGAACGATGTTGCTGAGCGGTCTGGTGCTGGTGCTGGCGTCACTGCCACTCCCGCCCGTGGAGCCGCCGCCCGCGTGGGTGAAGCCTCTCGCAGTGCCCAGGGTTCCCGAGAAGACGTCGGGCAGTTTTCACACCCTCGTCCGCGACACCCAGGTGCGCGCCACGCCCGACCGTCTCGAGACCTGGGAGCGCCGCGTATGGAAGGTGCTCAACCAGCCCGGCGTCGAAGCGCTCGCCAAGCAGCAGTTCTCGTGGAACCCCGCGTCGGAGACCTTCGCGCTGCACGGCGTGTGGGTGTGGAGAAACGGCAAACGCCGCGACGCCTGGCACCCTGACGACGCGCGCGTGCTCCCGCAGGAAGACGACCTCGCCGCGGGGCTCTACGACGGCCGCCAGAAGCTGGTGCTGGAGCTGCGCGACGTGCGGCCCGGCGACATCGTCGAATACGCGTACACGCGCCGCGGTGAAAACCCGGTCTTCAAGGGCCACGTCACGCTGTGGGCAGATCAAGCCGGTGACTCGGCAGTGTCGCTGCTGCACTACGAGCTCACCTGGCTGCGTGAGCGCGCGTTGCAGGCATTCCCCCGCGGCGGCGCGAAGCCGCCCGAGGTCACCACCACCGACGGCGGCTCGGTCTTTTCGTGGACGCTCGAGAACGTGCCCGCCCGCGCGTGGGAAGAGCACGCCCCCGACGACGTCGACCAGCTTCCGTACGTGGTCTTCACCGACTGGAGCGACTGGGCCACCGTGCGCGCGTGGGCCGAAACGCTCTTCGCGCTCCCCGCCTCAGGCCAGGAGTTCGACGACCTCGTGACGCAGCTGCAGGCGCTGCCCGAGCACCAACGCGCCCGTGAAGCCGTGCGCATGGTGCAGGACGAGATTCGCTACGTCGGCGTAGAGCTGGGCCAGCACAGCCATCAACCGCACGACCCCGCGTGGGTGCTCGAGCGCGGCTTCGGCGACTGCAAAGACAAGACGCTGCTGCTCGTCTCTCTGCTGCGCGCGGTGAACGTCGAAGCGTGGCCGGCGCTGGTGAACACCGACGCGGCGCCCGGCTTCGCCACCGAGCCGCCGAGCGCGTCGCACTTCAATCACGCCATCGCGCTGGTGAACCTGCCCACCGGGCCGGTCTTCATCGACGGCACCTCGACGTTGAACCGCGGGCCGCTCGAGAACCGGGAGCCCGTCCCGTACCGCTTCGCGCTGGTGATTCGCCCCGGAGAGACGGGCCTGACGAACATCGACCGGCCGATGCCCATGGCACCCACCTGGGACGTCACCCAGAAATGGCACACCGCCGCCGATGGCACCGCGACGCTCACCATCGTCACCGTCGCGCGGGGCCACGAAGCGCCGGCGCTGCGCCGCTCCATCGAACGCCGCACACGCGAAGACCTCGAGCGCTCGTGGCGTGAACGTCGCGTCGAAGACTTCGACACCGACCTCACCATGGTCTCGCTCGACTGGAGCGACGACGCGGAGGCCGAGACCGTCACGCTCACCGAGCACTACACGGTGGCGCGCTTCTACGACAACAACGGCGACCACGACTTCCGCACCACGGCGATCTCCGGAGATCTGGTGTGGCTGCCGGAAACGCCGCGCTCACAGCCGTGGAAGATCGACGCGCCCCTGCACGTGCACGAGCGCATCGAGTGGTCGAACGCAGCGCCGCTCGAGGCCGAGAACTTCTCCATCAGGGACGACGTCGTCGACGCCGAGGTCTTCCTCCTCGAGTCGCAGCAGACCGTGCGCGAAGGAAAGCTCGTCCTGGAATGGACGCTCAAGAATACCGAGCCGCGCCTCGAACCGTCGCAGTTCACCGCGCATCGCATCGCCACGCAGCGCGCCGCCGACACCACGCGCTACACGGTCAACGCCAGGAGCAAGGTCGAGCACCGCAAGCCGAAGAAGGAAGGCGATCTCCTCGGCCTGGGAATCGGCGTGCTCATCGTGATGCTGTTGATGACCGCGCTCACCTGGTTCGGCAAGGCGCGCGAACGGTGGGAAAAGATGAAGGCGCGGGTGCGGGTCGACGCGTTCCGCTCGAAGCAAACGGGCAGCGCCGGTGAGCTCGCCTCGCAGCCGGCCGTGGTCGCGTCGCTGGCCGAGGGCATGAAGTTGTTCACCTCGAAGAACTGCCCACGCGGCCACCTGTGGAATGCAGCGACCGAAGCGGGCGGCGTGCGACTCGGTGATGAGCGCGTCACCGTGCTCGAGCGCAGGTGCTCCACGTGCGACGCCAACGAGCACCGCTACGTGAAGCTGAAGGCCTGAAGGCCGGCGCCGAGCTGCCGACCGTTGAGCGGGCGTCAAAAGCGCCAGCTCAGGCCGCGCGCGTGACGGGGCCTCGCTGCACCAACGCGCTCGTCTCGGCGAACAACTTCGCGGCGAACGTCGCGTCGTTCACCAGCGGGTGCACTGGAGCGTCCCTCCGCGTGTACTCGTACACGCCGCCGCTCTTCAGCCCGTCGGCCGTCATCAGCCACGTCGCCGTCTTCGCCGACCGCGCGACCGTCGACGCACCGGGCATCACCAGCGGCGTCAACCACGGCAGCACGTTCCGCCACACCCACCGGGCCCCCGGCGCGTACCCGCGCGCGAGCCCCGTGCCCGCCATCAACCCGGGGTCGAGCGTCAGGTAGGTCGCGCCCGCATCACGCGCGGCGAACATCGGCGCCGACACCGTGCACAGGAACTTGCTCGTCGAATAGCGATCTCGCGCGGTCAACTCCACCTCGCCGCGCGCCGTCGCCTCGAGGCTGGTGAACTTCGTGCCGCGAAAGCCCATCAGGTTCGCGGGGAACTTCGGCACGTGCGTGGCGCTGCCGATGAACATCACCCGCCCGCCCTTCACCCACCTCTGCAACCCGCGCGTGAGCACGAACGCCGCGAGGTAGTTCACCGCCACCGTCTCTTCGTAGCCGTCGGGCGTGCGCGTGATGTCGCCCACCATCTGCACGCCGGCGTTGTTGATGAGCCCTGCCAGCGGGGTCGACCACGCGTCGGCGAACTGCTGCACGGCTTCGAGGCGCGAGAGGTCCAGGATCATCACCTTCGCGCGTGGCCCCAGGTCCGGCACCTTCGACGGCGTGCGCACCGGCAGCACCACCTCGTGCTCTCCACTCGCGGCCAACAACTGCCGCGCGAGCTCCAACCCGAACCCCTGTGATGCGCCCGTCACCAGAAACGTCTTCATTTTCCTGCTCCCGTCGTTGAGAGACGCGGGAATGAATATGAGGAAATCCTCAGGTTCGACATTCGCATCCGGGAGCGCGTCGCTCACGCGGCGTATTCGGCAGCGAAAACAGCCGGTTCAAGGCCGCTCGCAGGCGACGGTTCAGGCGATCCTCGACGCCACGCTTCAGGTTTTGATGAAGCAGGGGCTGGCGCGCTTCAACACCGCCTCGGTCGCTGAACGCGCGGGGGTTTCGGTGGGCACGCTGTACCAGTACTTCCCCGACAAGGCGTCGCTGGTCACCGCCGTCGCCGTGCGCTCGTTGATGCTCATGCGCGCCACCATCGAAGAAGCGGCGCTGCAGGTGGCCGCGCTGCCACGCCGTGATGGCCTTCCCTGGCTCGTCGAACGGCTGGTGGCCTTCAAGCGCGACAACCTCGCGTCCATCCGCGCGCTGCGCGAGACCATGGCTTCACCCGAGCGCATCGCGCTCATTCGCGACGTCATGGACCGCAGCGCCTCGCTGTTCGCGCCCTTCACCGCCGGCCCGCTCGAGAACCAGGTGCTGATGTCGGCCGTCGAAGGCGCCATCGACCACGCCATCGACCACCAGCCCCAGCTGCTCGCAGACGCGCGCTTCGTCACCGCGCTCCAGCGGCTGGCCCAGACGTTCGCGAAGTGAGCGCCAGCGCTCCCAGCCGCGTCAACCGCTGACGCCATCACGCAGGTAGTGCTGCTCACCGAGCTCCGAGGTCAGCAACGCCTGCAGCTGCTGAAGTAGCCGGGCGCGGCGATCCAGCGAAGACGGCGCACCGATTCGGTCCGGCTCCGGCATCAGGCTCACGAAGCCCGCGCTGCCTTCCACCGCGCCCACCGTCTCCAACGTGCACGGCAACTCGTACGGCGCCTGCGACCACCGCTGCGCGGCGCGCGTGCACATCACCGCCGCCTCCGAAAACCGCGCGCCGATGTTCTCGGCATCACGCGTGCGCAAGGTCGTCACCAGGTTGGCCCACAACGAGGGCTCGTTGCGCACCACCTGCCAGATGCGGAACTCGCCGTCGCCCGTCTCACACAGCGCGATGCAGCGGTTCGGAGAGATCCACCCCGACAACGAGGCGTGCATCTGCGCCCAGCGAATGAGCGCCTCACGGGCGTCGTCGGCGTCGGAGAACGCGCTGGTCGAGGCGGAATGAAAACGCCAACCGCTCTCTGCGTCGGCCACCCACTCCGAGGGCGTCAACTCGCGGGGCGCGCTCGGCAGCCCGACCCCCGCTTCCTGCAGAAGAATGCGACCGTTGATGGCCGGCCAGATCCACCCGGCGGGCACCGACGTGTCTGGCAGACGCGGCGGAGAACCACGCGGGCTCAGTCGCGGCTTCGGCGCGTCGGCCCACGTCTCGAACGCCAGCGGGTCGAGCGGCAACACCTTCATCTGCGAGAGCAGCGAGTCGGCGTTCTCCACCGCGCCGTCGTGCGCCTTCAATTCACCCAGCCGCATCTGCTCACGCGCGCGATCCAACGCCAACCGCACCGCGAACACGAAGGCCTCACGCGTGCCTTCACCGGCCGACGCCACCGACTCCACGAGCGCCAGCCCGTACGTCTTCCGCAGCCGCTCCAGCGGGGCAGCGTCGGGCAGGTCGCGCTTGTTGGCCTGCAGCACCACACCCGGCGGCAGCGGGCGCGACTTGAGCGTGACCATCAGGTCGTCGAGGTGCGCCAGGCTCTCGCCCATGCGTTCCTGCGACGTGTCGGCCACGAAGACCACCGCGTCGGCCGACTCGAGCAACAACTTGCGCCTGGGCGCCAACGCCCGCTGCCCCGGCACGCTCACGATCTGACAGCGAATCTGCCGGCCTTCGAAGCGACCGCCCGTGTACTCCATCCAGTCGAAGTACACGGTGCGGCCGGCTGACTCTTCCGGTGTGAACACCTGCCCCTGACCCAGGCGCTGCGCCAGAGCCCGGAGCGTGGTCGTCTTCCCCGCGGTCGGCGGCCCGTCGTAGACGATGCGCACCACGACCGCGTCGCTCTGCTGGTCGAGCGTCGCCACGAGCCGTTACACCAACGATGACGCGTTCTTGTTCACCGCCGTGCGCACGATGGCGATGTTGGAGTTGGCGCGCTCCGCTGCGAGGTAGATGAACGTGGTCTGCGAAACGAGCTTGATGATGTGAATCTGATCTCCCAGCGTCAGCAGCATGTCTTCAAGGTGCGTCTTCAGGTTGAGCGCCTTCATGATCTTCAACTTCTGCTTCACCATTTCGGAGTTGTAGGCGCTGGCTGCGGCGAGATCGAAATCAGGCCGGGCCGACTTGAGCCCCAGCGTCATTCCCGAATCGAGGTCCACGAGGGACGCGGCGATGAAGCCCGGAATGTCGTTGGCCATCTTCTCGAACGCTTCGACGATCTGCTTTTCACTGGGCATTGTGTGGTTCTCCTTGTGTGAGTTCCGGCGAAGTCAGACCGCCAGGTCCTTCTCGATGCTCGCCAGGTTGTGCCGCGCCATCGCCAGGTTGGCCTTCGACTTGTCGAGCGCGAGGTAGATGAAGAGCGCGTCGTTCGACGCCAGCGGGCGAAGGAGGTGGTACTGCTTGCCCAGCGTGATGAGGATGTCGTCGATGGTGTCGTTGAGGTTCAACGCCTTCATCGTCTTGCGCTTGGCGCGGACGACCTCGGTGTTGCCCGCCGCGGCGACCTCGAGGTTGAGCCCGCCAGCGCCGCCCGAGGCAGCGAGCATCATGCCGCTGTTCGAGTCGACGATGCAGGCGCCGATCGCGCCGTCGATTTCCATGAGACGAGGGAGTGCTTCTTTGGGGGTGGCCATGGTGCTGCTCCTTGAGATGTTGCAGGGGTGGTTCAGGTCGGAATGACCCTGTGTTCGACGAGAGGAACACTGCTCTGTACGGCCGAGGTCCAGCCGTGACGATGAAGGGCGCGCATCAGCACCGAGAAGTCGTCGCGATCGACGCAGCGCACGAGGAAGTTGAGGCCCGAGTCGCACCAGCCGACCCACACGCCGCCGTTGCGCTCGCGCGTGAACTTGAGTGACGACGAGCGGCCGTTCGAATCGGCGAGGCTCAACGCAGCCCACGCCCCGGCCGAGCTGAGCGCGCGCAGCGAGGTGTGACTGTCGTCGGGCAACTGGCAGGCCAGCAACGTGGCGCCTGGCGCGTCGAACACCGCCGAGTTGCGGTCGCCGGCGAGCGAGCGCAATTGCTCGCACGCGTTGCTCACCAGCTCGGGCCGCGCCACGGTGCTCGCGTACGACAACAGCTCGACGGGCAGGAACGTGAACGCCGACTGGTAGCCCCGCGCGCGGTGCGGCACCCAGCGCGGTGTGGTGGTCCACGACGAGCCCGAGGCCAGCGATTCGGCGGTGTGGTGCAGCAGCGCCGCGCGCAACGCCTCGGAGCTGATGCGGCCACGCTCCACCAGCACCTCACCCATGGGCCGGCCGCGCTGACGGCACTCGATGAAGAGCGCTTCGGCTTCGTCGACGCCCAGCGGCGGCGTGCAGCTCTCGCGCAGCAGAGAGGTCAACCGGCGCTGCAGCCCCTCGGCGGCGGCCCAGCACACGCGACCCTTCTCGACGAGCACCACGCCCGAGAGCTTCGTCTCGGGGCCGAACGCCAGCGCGCCGGTCGCGTCGTCGGGCAGCCCCTCGAGCTCCGAGAGCACGCGCAGCACGTTGTCGGGCCCGGAAGGTGCGGTGACGGCGTTCATAGAACGATGTCCCGTTCCACGTCGGACAGCAGGTACCGCGCCATGGCCAGGTTCGCGCGGCTGCGGTCGAGCGTGAGGAAGAAGAAGAGCTGCGGCCGACGGCGGCACAGCCGCAACAGGTGGTACTGCCGACCGAGGGTGATGACGATGTCCTCCAGCTGGTCCTCGAGCTGCATCTTGCTGATGGTGCGGCGCTTGGCCTCCAGCAACTCGACGTGACCCGCGACAACACGTTCGACCTCGCCAGCGCCAGCGTCGACCGCCGACACGCACACGCCCGCGTCGATGTCGTAGAGGGCAGCGCCCAGGAAGCCATCGACGCGCTCGAGGCGGCTCAGGTTGTCGCGCACGTTGTTGTCTCGGGCCACCGGCGCGCGCTCGAGCTCGTCGAAGGCCGAGAGCCCGAGGTCGTCGTCGTCACTCGTGGTGACACCGGCGCTCTTCTCGTCGCTCAGGCGGTACGCGTCGATGAGCAGCTCGGACAGCCCGGTGGTGATGGTGCGCGCGGCGGGAGCGGCGGTGCTCCAGCTGAAGCCGCCCGAGGTCCACGAGAGGATCTCGTTGAAGGCCTCGACGCCCACGCGCTCACCGGCGCGCGCGTCGACCACGCGACCCGAGTCGAAGCCCACTTCACCGACCCCCGCGTCTGAGTTCACCAGCAGCGTGCCGGTGCGGTTGGCGAGCCCGTAGAGCTGCACCACTTCACCCAGCATGCTGACGGCGATGGCGCCGCTGAAGGCCGATGGCGCGGGCTGCGCGCAGATGCGCGTCAGCGTTTCACGCAGCGCCTGGAAGGTGAACGGCTTGGGCAGGTACGCGAAGCGGCCGGCCCGGGCGTCCTGGTCGACCTGCGCGGTGGGGAACGCGGTCATCACCACCACCGGCACCGGGCCCCACTTCTGGTGAAGCCGCTGCACGAGCTCGAGGCCGTTGACGTGCGGCATGCGCACATCGGTGATGAGCGCCGTGGGCCGCTCACGTTCGATCCACGAAGCGACCTCGCGTGGGTCAGTCGAGCCCCGAATCTGGGTCGGGCCGACCACCGACGAGAGCATGCCCACGGTGGCGCTCACGAGCTCGGGCTCGTCGTCGACCATCCAGAAAGGGCCGGGAGGAAGTCCCGTGGTGCGCGGCGTCGTCATGAGCACGACGACGCTTGTGCAACCGCGGGGCCAGCTGCGTTTCTGATCCAACTCAGCGGATCAACGATCGCGGCGCATCAGCAACCGGTCGCGATCGAACCGCACCGGTCAGGATCGAACCGGTTTCAAACCATACAGCTGCAGGCGGCGGCGCAGCGCGAGGCGCGAGATGCCCAGCCGCTCGGCGGTGCGGGTCACGTTTTCATCCGTGTCACGAAAGACCGCGACGATGTGCCGGCGCTCGACCTCTTCGAGCAGCACGGTGTCCGACAACTTGGCGGCGCTCACCGTCTCTTCGTGCTCGGTCCACAGCTCGTGCGGCAGGTGCTGCACGCTGATGGGCTGGCCGTTCGAAAGCACCAGCGCGCGCTCGATGACGTTGCGCAGCTCGCGAATGTTGCCGGGCCACGCATGCCGCTGCAGTGCCTCGAGCGCCTCGTGCGTGAGCCCGATGGGCGGCGCGCCGAGCTCGGCCCCCAGCTTCGCCACGAAGTGGTTGGCCAGATGGGAAATGTCTTCGCGACGTTCCCGCAGCGGCGGCAAGGGAATCTCGAACACCCGCAGGCGCTCGTAGAGGTCCGCCCGGAACGCGCCCTTCTTCACCAGCTCGCGCAGGTCGCGATTGGTGGCGAACACCAGGCGCACGTCGCAGGTCACTTCTTCCGAACCACCGACGCGCCGGAACGGGTGACCTTCGAGCACGCGCAGCAACTTGCTCTGCAGGTCCAACGGCAGCTCGCCGATCTCGTCGAGGAACAACACGCCGCCTTCGGCCTGCTCGAACAGCCCGCGGTTGCGCTTCGTAGCACCCGTGAAGGCGCCGGCCTCGTGGCCGAAGAGCTCCGATTCCATCAACGAAGGCGTGAAGCACGCGGCGTTCGCCGTCACCAGCGGCCCCGAGCCGCGCTTGCTCAGGCGATGCACCATCGACGCTGCGACCTCTTTGCCCACGCCCGGCTCGCCGGTGATGAGCACCGTCGTCCTGGGAGCGTTGGCCGCGGCGAGGATCAACTCCTGCGCGCGCTTCCACGCGGGCGCTTCGCCGATGGGCATGCCGACGCTTCCGACGCCTGAACGCCGCGCGCGGGCGAGCTCGACCGCCTTGTCGACGGCGTGGAACAAGGTCTGCTTGTCGACGGGCTTGGTCAGGTAGTCGACCGCGCCCTTGCGCATGGCCTGCACCACCGCGGTGGTGTCTTCGACGCCGGTCAGACAGATGATGGGCAACAGCGGGTCGGCGGCGGCGAGCTGCACGATGAGCGTCAACCCGTCGGCATCGGGTAACCGGAGGTCGAGGAACGCGACGTCGTAGCTGCCGGTCTTCACCTCGTTCACCGCGGCGACCGCCGTGTGCGCCGCGCCGACCTCGTGGCCGCCCCGCTTGAGCAGCGAGGTGAGCGCGAAGGTGTAGTTCTCGTCGTCGTCGATGAGCAGCAGTCGTGGCATCTGGTCACCAATGTCCGCGAATCGGCGCGGCGGTCGAAGGGAGGTACACCCGGAAGGTCGCGCCCTGAGGCGCATCCACCACGTGCCGCAGCTCGCCTCCGTTCAGGCGCGTGAGGTCGCGGGCGATGGCCAGACCGAGGCCGGTGCCGTGGGCCTTGGTGGTGAAGAACGGTTCGAAGATGCGCTCGGCCAGCTCGGCGCTGACGCCGGGCCCGTCGTCACTGACCTCGATGCACACCGAGGGACCGGGGGTGCGGCCGGGGCGCACCACCACGCGCACCACGCTGCGCGCGGCGTCGAGCGCGTTCTCGACGAGGTTCACCAGCACCTGCTCGCACTGCAGCATGTCGACCATCACCGGCGGCACGTCGCCATGGGGGTGAGGCACGTCGAGCCGCACCGCGGTGTCGCGCGGGCGCAGCAGGTTGATGGCGTGTTCGACGAGCGCGGAGGCCGCGTGCAGCGAGCGCACCGGCGGTTTCGGCCGTGAGTACGCGAGCGCCTGGCGGATCAACGACTCAACGCGCGCCACGAGGGAGGGAATGCGCGCGAGGCCGGTCTCATTTTCCGGGTCGGCCATCAGCGCTGCTTCGCTGAGCGAGAGAATCGCGGCGATGGGGTTTCGAACCTCGTGCGCAAACCCCGAGATGATGGACTCCACGGTGTTTCGCAGCTGCACCCGCGCGAGCGCCTGAGACTCTGCGAGGTACTCGTTCACCGAGGTGACGCTGGCCATCAGCGAGTCGGCCGAGACACGGCTCACGTGGATCAGCAGCGGCGTGGAGGTGCTCGCCAGGCCCAGGAAGTTGAACGGCGGCGGGCCCATCGACGCCTCCACGTCGACGGCGTCGGACGGTCGAACCAGGTCCACCAGGCGTTTGCCTTCGGACAACACCGCCAGCGGCACGGCCATCAACGCGGCCGCGGCTTCGTCGCCAGACGTGACTCGGCAGTCGGCCGTGAGCGCGAGCAACCCCACGCGAACGAGGCGGAGCGGCGACTGCGTATGATGCGTGTCGTTCATTACCCCCCAACTTCCGTGCGGCAGAACGAAGCATGTCGACGCCGATCAGCGGGAACAACGGGTACATTTCGCACCCGGGAATTCCCTGAGCCACGCCGGCGCGGAAATGGCTGCGAGCAGACCGCGCGGTGCTCCAGCGTTCCGAACCGGGGAGCTGACTGCTAAGCGCCCGCGCACGCTCGATGCCGCACCTCGAATTCAACGCGTTGACCCTGCTGCTGCTGCAGATGCTGGTCATCGTGCTGCTCTCGCGAGTGCTGGCGCTGGTCACCCGCCGGCTCGGGCAGCCTCAGGTGATCGCTGAAGTGCTGGCGGGCATCGTGCTGGGGCCTTCGCTGCTGGGGCTGTTCTTTCCCGCGCTGATGACGGGGCTGTTTCCAGACAGCTCGCTGCCGGCGCTCAAGCTGCTCTCGCAGTTCGGCCTCATCTTCTTCATGTTCCTGGTGGGCCTGGAGTTCGACCCCGCGTTGTTGCGCGGCCGCGCGAAGGCCACGCTGGCCATCAGTCACGGCAGCATCGTGGTGCCGTTCATTCTGGGAGCGGGCTTCGGCGCGGCGCTGCACTCGCGCTTGAGCAGCCCGGAGGTCCCGCAGCTGACCTTCGTGCTGTTCTGCGGCATCGCGCTGAGCATCACCGCGTTCCCCGTGCTGGCGCGCATTCTCACCGAGCGCAACCTGATGCAGACGCGCGTCGGCGCCATCGCGATCGCGTCGGCGGCGGTCGACGACGTGACGGCGTGGTGTCTGCTCGCCTTCGTGGTGGCGGTGGCGCGCGCGCAGGGGCTGAGCAGCGCGTTGTGGACGTGCGGGCTGGCGCTGGTGTTCGTGGCGCTGATGCTGTTCGTGGTGCGGCCGTTCACGCGCCGGTTGCCGCGCGGCGAAGGTGAGCTGCCCGCCGGTACGCTGGTGACCTGTCTGGTGCTGCTGCTCGCGTCAGCGGGTGCCAGCGAGCTCATCGGCATTCACGCGTTGTTCGGCGCCTTCAGCTTCGGCGCCGTGCTGCCCAAAGAAGGTGACTTCGCAAAGCGGCTCGGCAAGCGGCTCGAGGTCATCGCCACCGTGGTGTTGCTGCCGTTGTTCTTCGCCTTCAGCGGCCTGCGCACGCAGCTTGGCCTGCTCGGTTCGGTCAACGACTGGCTGCTCACCGTGGGCCTCATCGCGCTGGCGACCCTCGGCAAGTACGGCGCGGCCACGGTGACGGCGCGCGTGACCGGCTTGTCGTGGAAGGAAGCCAACGCGGTGGGCGTGCTCATGAACACCCGCGGTCTGATGGAGCTCATCGTGCTCAACATCGGCCTCGACCTCGGCGTCATCTCGCCGACGCTCTTCACGATGATGGTCGTGATGGCGCTGGTGACGACCGTCGCGACCACGCCATGGCTGTGGGCCCTCGGGGTCGGGCGCGACACGCCAGCGTCTTCGTAAGAAGAGCCGCTGGTGCAAGACAACGAATTCCCGCGTCGGCTTCTGGAAGCGAGACGGCGGCTTCGTCGGCCCCGACGTCTTCGAGCGCTTCGATGCCGGCATTCGTCCCACCAGCCTTGACGAGCCCCACTGCGGCCCCGACCGTGCTACGCGCGGGGACGCTATGGGCCTTTCCATCGGAATCGTCGGTCTGCCGAACGTCGGCAAATCCACTCTCTTCAACGCGCTCTCGAACGCGGGCGCGCTCGCGGCCAACTACCCGTTCGCCACCATCGAGCCGAACATCGGCGTGGTGCCGGTGCCGGACGATCGCCTCGATCGCATCACCGCGCTGATCAAGCCGCAGAAGACCATCTACACGACGCTCGAGTTCGTCGACATCGCCGGCCTGGTGCGTGGCGCGTCGAAGGGTGAAGGCCTCGGCAACCAGTTCCTCGCGAACATCCGCCAGGTCGACGCGGTGCTCTACGTGCTGCGTTGCTTCGTCGACGACAACATCACGCACGTCGAAGGTTCGGTCGACCCCAAGCGCGACAAAGACGTGGTCGACACCGAGCTGTGCCTCAAAGACCTCGAGACCGTCGAGAAGCGCCGCGAGAAGACCGCGCGCACCGCCAAGGGCCCGGGCAAGGAAGGCGAGCTCGCCAAGGCCGAGCTCGTGGTGCTCGACAAGATCAAGGCCAAGCTCGACGACGGCATTCCGGTGCGCGGCCACGGGCTGACGGAAGACGAACAGGCCATCGTGCACGAGCTCTTCTTCCTCACCAACAAGCCGGTGCTCTACATCGCCAACGTGGCCGAGTCGCAGCTGGCCTCGGCCGACACCGACAAGTACGTGGCGCAGGTGCGTGAGATCGCGAAGAGCGAGAAGGCCGAAGTGGTGGTGCTCGCCGCCGCGCTCGAGGCCGAAATCCAGTCGCTGCCCGCGGAAGATCGCCCCTCGTTCCTGAAGGACGCGGGCCTCGACGAGCCGGGCCTCAACAAGGTCGTGCGCGCGGGCTACTCGATGCTCGGGCTGCAGACGTACTTCACGGTCGGCGAGAAGGAGTGCCGCGCGTGGACCATTCGCAAGGGCTACAAGGCCCCGCAGGCCGCCGGCGTGATTCACACCGACTTCGAGAAGGGCTTCATCAAGGCCGAGGTCATGGGCTGGAAGGACCTGCTCGAGCTCGGTTCGGAAGCGGCGGTGCGCGACAAGGGCCTGCTGCGCGTCGAAGGGAAGGAATACGTGGTCGCCGACGGCGATTGCATGCACTTCCGGTTCAACGTCACCACGTGAGCTGACATGACCCTCAAGCTGCGGTTCCTCGCGCGCGCGCGATTGTGGTCCGAGGTCGTCGTCACCGGTGGTGACCGCGTCTTCGTGGCCACGACCGAAACGCCCGCGCCGGGAACGCAGCTGGAGATCGAAGTCGAAACGCCGGAGCTCGAGGCGCCGCTCTTCATCAACGTGACGGCGCTCGAGGTACGGCCCCTGTCACCCGGGCTGCCCGCCGGCATCTTCGTGAAGGTCGACGCGCCGTCGTTGGAGCGGTGCCGCGCGGTGGTGGCTGATCACGACGAATCGGCGCGCATCACGGGCCGCACTGAAGCGCGCGCCGATTGTGATCTGCCCTCGCGGCTGGTGTCTCCGCTCGAGATGCACGGCTGCGCCACCAAGAGCCTGTCGGCCTCTGGGCTCACGTTGCTGACCCCGCAGCCGCTGGTCGGTGGTGAGCAGGTGAAGGTCACGGTGCAGCTGCCGCTCAGCGGTGAGCTGCTGGTGAGCGGGACCGTGTTGTGGACGCGTACGGAGCTGTCGCTCGCGGGCATCAAGTTGTCCGACGGTGACACCGCGATGTCGGCGCGACTGCAGGAGGCGATCGACGAAGTGTCGAGCAACCGCCCGCGCAGCGCGCTGCTGAGCCGCACGGTGCTGGTGGCCGATGACGATCCGTCGATCCTCGATTTCACGTCGCGCGTGGTGACCAAGGCGGGTCACAAGGTGCTGCGCGCCGAGCGCGGTGACACCGCGCTCGAGCTGGTGCGCACCAACCGGCCGAACCTGGTGTTCCTCGACGTGTTGATGCCGGGGCTCGACGGGCTCGAGGTGTGCCGCGCGATTCGGGCCGATGCGGCGTTGGCGAAGACGCCGGTGATTCTGCTGTCGGCCATGGGTGAAGAGCGCCTGGTCGAAGCGATGAAGCTGTGCGGCGCCGATGGGTACCTGACGAAGCCGATGCGGCTCGAAGCGGTGCGCGCGGTGTTGGCGGAACGTTTGAGTTCGAACTGATCAGCCGCCGTAACGAACTGCTCGCAGAAAGACGTCGGCTACTTGGCACTGGCTAGAAGTTGCCGGACCAAGTTCTTCGTCACGTCCCAGAAAAGTCGGGAGTCGTTCCTCCCCAGTTCAACCCCGTACCGAAGCTCTTTGGCTGGATGCACGTAGTTTCGAAACTCTTTCAGAACATCGGCAACATCCTTGGCCGATTCCGTCAGCCACCCTAGCTCTCGGCCTACCTTGATATACGAATCAAGCATCCACTCTTGATAGTTAATTGTCTTGCCCGCTCTATCCTTCGGCGCCGAAGCAGCGTTAACGAGCGCCGATTTGTCGACAAGTGCATTGGCTCTCGAGACGAATAGTGCCTCTAGAAGCCCACCCATCATTACAATTGCAGCCAAGTGAGCGTCTACACTCACGCACCTAATACACTCCGTCCATCTACGACTGAGAATGGAGAGCATTTCTGGATTACCCACAAGCGGCGAAAAGTCCGGCGTAACGTCGTCGGAAGCGGCCGTCGGATTGGAGACTGGAGCCACTACGGCGAGGCCACGCAACTGCACCAAATTGACCTTCGCTTGGTCCAGCGCTTCCATATATGTGAACTTCGATGCGTGGCCTGATGTCGCGCGCAGGATCGTCTGATGCGCAACATCAATACCGGACAAATTGTCCTTCAACGAAGATGTCGACAGTGCTGGACGATGGGTGTGAAACCAAGTCTCCGCAGTTGCACGAAGTGAGGAGACATCATCAACTTTCCGCACTTGCACGCCGTTTATCTTTCGAAGCCGCGACCGCGCAGCCTCGACCTCTGACAGCGCGGAATTGATCGCGTTGAGCATTCATTCACCGGGCCTTTGCCTTCTTCTTTGAACGCGGACTCGGGCGTGAACGCGTTGGCTTTTCAACGGTAGAACCGCCAGGCAGAGTGATCGCAACCAAGTTTTCACCGACGGAACTGAGCTTGAACTCTCCCGTCCCGGCGCCGCTGAGATAGCCCGCGTTCTTAGCGTTGTGCAGCGTCATGGCCCAACGCTTCACTTGTGGCCAGCCAGCCAGACGCGCCGCGTCCTTCATGATGTCGGCGTTAACTGTTTCCCGTCGATCCTCGGAGCGGGCCTCGAATTGAAAATAATACGCGACGACGGCTGCGAACTGTTGGTCGCTCTTTGGCTGCTTCTGATTGGTGAAAGACTTGATGTCTGTGCTTGCGTGCCGCGGCCCGTTGTCGAAATGCGAGATGCCTCCGCCGGTGGTGGGCGGCGTAGTTCGGTCAGGCATCGGGACATGGCTCGTGCGCGGCGAATACACACTGCTGAAATCCAAACGGAGTGTTTCGACAGCGAACCGCACAGCGAGCACCTGCTCCTCTGCGCTCAGTCCGGTCAGTTCAGACACGATGCGCTGCGCAGCATCGAGAGGACTCTTAGAGGCGATCTCGGAATTGGCGGCGTAACCACCTGAAGTTCGATCGCTTTCAGCGGGGGGATCGACAGATGAGGACGG
>QFQP01000071.1 GCA_003243425.1 Archangium gephyra
ATCGAGGCCAGTCCGGGCAGCCACGCGCTCGCGGGCGCTGCGTGCCGCTCTTCACTCGCGCTTCGTGATGCTGATCAGCACTTCTGGCCTGTCGTTCGGGCCGCTTCCGCTCCCAACGTCGGGGCCAGTTGGTCGAAGTGAACGAACTCGCTCGTGCTGCGGAGCCCGCACGCGACGTGCACGCTGCGTTCACCCATCACCCCGGTTCCCTCAGGGCTTCTTCATCAGTGCCCTGATTCGGCAACACCACCCTCGGCTTCGTCGGCGCGCGCGTGAATTCCCTGCGCAGATGTGCGACGACGTGGGTCCCCTCCTCGCACGCCCACCATGAGATTCCGCTCCCTCACCGCGCTCTGTCTGGTCGTCCTCTTCTTCGCTGCCTGTCAGCCCGGCGAAATCGTCACGCCGACCCCCAAAGAGCAGTGCACCAACGGCATCGACGACGACGGCGACAGCAAGGTCGATTGCCTCGACCCCGACTGCTTCTCGAACCCCTCGTGTCAGCGCGTCATGGAGCTGTGCACCAACGGCATCGACGACGACCGCAACAACAAGACCGACTGCGACGACCCCGCCTGCGCCACCGACCCCAGCTGCGTCACCTACGAGCTGTGTGACAACGGCGTCGACGACAACGGCAACGGCAAAATCGACTGCGCGGACCTCACCGACTGCAACTTCGCTCCGCACTGCGGCGACGGTGGCGCCGAGTCACCCGACGCCTGCTTCGATTCCATCGACAACGACAACGACGGCACCATCGACTGCAAAGACGTCGAGTGTCGCGGCGCTTCCTGCGGCGTGGGCTGCGCCTGCACCGACGCCGGCGTCCGCGGCGAAGTCAACTGCGGCGACCTCCAGGACAACGACGGCGACTCCAAGGCCGACTGTGCCGACACCGAGTGTGAAGGCGTGAGCTGCGGCGTCGGTTGCGCGTGTCGCGGCGGAAATCGCGGCGAAGGCACCTGCGACGACGGCTTCGACAACGACGGCGACGGCCCCGCCGACTGCCTCGACATGGACTGTGCCAACCAGGCCTGCGGCGCCGGCTGCACCTGTCTTCAGGCGCGCCCCACCGAGACCAACTGCAGCGACCTCACCGACAACGACCGCGACAACGCCATCGACTGCGCCGACACCGACTGCGCCACCAGGTCGTGTGGCACCGGCTGCGAGTGCCGCAACCTCGGCAAGTACGAGACCAACTGCACCGACGGCGTCGACAACGACGGCGATTCGAAAATCGACTGTCTCGACGGCCCCGACTGCGACGGCACCAGCTGCGGCACTTCATGCCTCTGTCAGGGCGGCGCGAAGAAGGAGACCAACTGCGTCGACCGCACCGACAACGACGGCGACGGGCTCCGCGACTGTGCCGACACCGCCGACTGCAGCGGCTCGGTGAACTTCTGCGGCAGCGGCACACCCGAGAGCAGCGCCTGCTTCGACGGTCTCGACAACGACAACGACGGCGACCGCGACTGCGAAGACGCCGAGTGCGCCGGTCAGTCGTGCGGCAACGGCTGTGCGTGCGGCGGCGGCAAGCGCACCGAGACCAACTGCAGCGACGGCGTCGACAACGACGGCGACGTACTGGCCGACTGCGCCGACACCGACTGCGTCGGCCAGGGCACCGAGACCTCGTGCAACGACGGGCGCGACAACAACTGCAACGGCCTCGTCGACTGCGCCGACACCGCGTGCGGTCAGAACCTCGCGTGCACCAACCTCGCCATCGGCAAGGCCTGCAGCAGCAACGCGCAGTGTCTGAGCGCGCGCTGTCTTGCCGAGTGGGACGCGACCAACGGTCACTACGGCTGGCCGTCGGGCTCGTGCGTGGGTGCGTTGAACGGCTGCACGCTCGATGGCGGCGTGTCGTTCGGCTGTCCTTCAGGCAGCACCTGTACACAGGACCACTACGGTCGCTTCTGCCGTCAGCAGTGCAGCGGCGCGGGTGGCACCACGTGTCGTCAGGGCTACGCGTGTCACGACAACATCAACCAGGCCGACTGGGAGGGCCCGCGCAGCTGCACGCCGCTGTGCACCTCCGACGCCGACTGCAACCGCGCGGGTGGCGCGAACTACGGCTGCAACCCGTGGAGCAAGCGCTGCGAGTCGAAGCAGAAGAACCAGCTCAAGTACGGCGAGGCCTGCACCTCGAACACCGCGTGCGAGAGCGGCATGTGCCTGGGTGACGAGGGCGGCTACTGCTTCGGGTTGTGCGGCAAGAACGGCGGCGTCGGCTGTGCGACCGACGGCGTGTGTGGCAACGACGGCTTCAGCGACGCCACGGGCCGTTGCTTCGACGCGTGCGCCAGCCAGAGCGACTGCACGCGCGGTGGCGACTACCTGTGCAAGCCCACGCCGTGGGGCGGCTCGACCCAGAACGCCTGCTACTGCAGCCGCACCGGTGAGCCGTGTGGCTCGGCGGCCGATTGCTGCAACAAGGGAGCGATCATCCCCGCGTGTGCGTTCGGCGCGTGCACGTTCTGACGAGCAGGCGCATCAGTTAGGGTCCGCGCATGCTGCTGACCCTGCTGGTCGCCCTCACCGCGACCGCGACTGAAAAGCCGAAGCTCGTGGTGCTGGAGCTCACGCCCGGCGCCGGCGTCGAAAAGACGCTCACCGCGCCGCTCACCGACGCCATCACCAACGAGCTCCAGGCACACGGCTACTTCGACGTCATGAGCTCGCGCGACGTGCAGGCGCTGCTGGGCATGGAGCGGCAACGCGAGCTGCTCGGCTGCAACGACGCGTCGAAGAGCTGCATGACCGAGATCTCCGGGGCTCTTGGCGCGCGCTTCATTCTCTCGGGCTCGCTGGCGAGGCTGGGTGACGCCTGGCAGCTCACGCTCACCACGCTCGATTCCCAGAAGGCCCAGCCGCTCGGCCGCGCGACGCGCCTGGCCCGCACGCTCGAGGCGCTGCGCACCATGTTGCCCTTCGCGGTCGCCGAGGCCACGTCGACGCCCGCCCCGCCGCCGCCGTCACGCCTGCTGCCGTTTACGTTGCTCGGTGTCGGCGCCGCCGCTTCGCTCTTCGGCATCGTGTGGGGCGCGTTGTCGCTGTCGCAGGAGCAGCAGCTCGCCACGCTCCTCGACGCGGGCGCCAACACCCCGGGGCTGCTGGGCACGCGCGACAGCTACCGCGCGCAGCTGCAGAACCTCGAGACGCAGCGCTGGGTCGCCGTGGGTGCGCTGGGCGCCGGCGTCGCGGCCATCATCATCGGCGCGGTGTTGCTGCCCGCTGACGGCAGCTCGGCGGCCATCGCCGTGGTGCCCACCGGCAACGGCCTCGGCCTCGCGGGGAGGTTCTGAACCGTGAAGCGCCTCTCACTCATTCTTCTTCTGTGCGCCGCGGGCTGCGTGAACGTCGAGAAGCCGCGCGCCTACCGCTGCCAGAGCAGCAACGACTGCGTCGAGCCGTGGGTCTGCCTGCGCGACAACTACTGCCACGACCCGAACCTCGGCGTCGACGTGGCCTGTGAATCAGCCGCGGACTGTGTCGGTGGCTGGTTCTGCGCCAAAGACGGCCGCTGCCGCGACCCCCAGAAGCCCAGCGCCCTGGTGTGCGACGACGACACGCAGTGCGCCACCGGCTGGTTCTGCAGCCGCGAAGGCGTGTGCCGCGACCGCGCCGTGCCCGCCGCGTTCCCCTGCGACGTCGACGCGCACTGCGCGGGCGGTTGGCGCTGCACCACCGAGCAGGTGTGTGTCGACCTCTCGCTCGAGCCGCAGGCCCCCGGCGACGCGGCGCTGGCCACGACGGTGCGACGCTCTCCGCTCATTCCCATGGTGACGCGCCTTCACCCCTCCCCGCCGCAGTACGCGCTCGACAAGGCCGGCGAGCCGCTGTTCCTGCAGCAGGCCGCGCTCGAGCTCGCCGATGGTGGCGTGGCGCTCTCGGGCATCGTGTTCGGCACCGGCCAGGAGCAGGTGTTGGTGCAGCACACGCTCACGCCGTACCCGCTGCCGGAGCCGCCGGTCGACGTGGAGCTCAATGGCCCGTGGGTGATGACGCTCGACCGCGCGCAGCGGGTGACGCTGATGACCCAGAGCGGCCCGCTGGCCATCGACGCCGGGGCGCCGGTGCGCAGCATCAAGCCCATGCTGCTGGAGTCGCCGGGAAATGGCAGCGCGCAGGCCTTCGCGCTGTTGCGCACCGGGCGGCCGGGCGCGGTGGTGTACGTGCCGTCGACCGGCGAGTACATCGACGTCGGCAAGGACGTGGTGACCGACGTGGCGTACCTCGACGGCATCGGGTCGGCGGCGCGCTTCGCGGTGGTGAACGCGGTCGACGGTGACGGCGTCAGCATCGTCGAGACGTGGCAGGTCGACGGCACCACCCGGCGGTTGCTCACGCTGCAGCGCAACGACGGCGGCGTGGCCGAAGCCGTGCGCGCGATGGGCGAGTGGGTGGCCGTGCTGCTCGAGGTGTCCGACGGCTCGGCGGCGCTGCAGGCCACCTACGGCGTGCTGGCGGTGAACCTGTCGACCACCGGCATGCCGCGCCTGGGCTCGCCCATGAGCTGTCCGCAGGGCACGCTCTCGGAGTTCGCCGTCACCCCGGCCGGCGCGCTCGACATCGCCTGTCTGACCTCGACGGAGGGTGGCTACGTGTGGCGCCGCGAAGCGCCGCTGGCCCAGGTCTCACCGTTGCGCGAGTTCGCCTCGCGCCTGGTCGCCGGTGAGAGCGGCGCCATGGTGCGGCAGACGCCCGCGGGCGCCTTGGGCTTCGGCGGCGACCTGCAGGAAGACATCTCGAACGTGCTCGACGGGCACCCCTTCCGCCTGGGCGTGACGCGCGCGGGGGCGCTCGCGGCGGTGCGCGGGCCGGCGCTCTACCTGGCAGAGCCGCCGACGGGTGAAGCGCTGCCGCAGGGGCTGGCGCTCGCGCAGTTCACGCCCGACGCCGGCGCGGCGCACGTCGCCACGTTCATCGAAGGCAGCGAGGCGTGGTTGTGGAGCAATGGTCTGTCGATTGCGCCGGCCCGTGACGGTGGCACCGGGGAGTACCCGTGGGTCTTCGAAGGGCTGCCGCGGTTGTCGCGGCCGCTCGCGCGCGTGGTGCCGGCCACCGGCAGCGCCATCTTCGTGGCGGCTGACGAGGACACCTTGTGGGCCGCACCGGTGCCCGACGCAGGGGTGTCGTCGGTGGTTCGTGCGGTCGCGAAGCTCGCCCCCGGGTTCGACGTCACCAGTTGGGTGGCCGGCCCCTCCGACGGCGGCCTCGTCGAAGGCTGGGCCACGGCGAACAACCGCTTGTTCAAGCTGAGCGCCAGCACCGTGGAGCGCTGGAAGGTGACCGAAGTGCCGGTGAGCGGGCGCGACCCGTTGACCGTCTTCTTCCACGGCTCGGCGCCGCGGCTGGGCACGACGACCGGCGAGGTGCTGACGCTGCCCTCGCGCGTGCAGGTGGCCCCGGCGTTGAGCGAGGTGGTGTCGTCGATGGTGTCGGTGCGCGGCGTGGTGTTCGCCAGCACCGACGAAGGCGTGTTCCAGCTGCGGGAAGACGGCGGCGTCGCGCAGTGGCAGCCGGTGCCGGGCACCGCAGCGCTGCGCAAACCCCTGCTGCAGACGTTCGAAGCGCGGGTGTTCGTGACGGGCGAGAACGGCGTGGTGCTCGAGCTGGAATGAGCTGGGCCGGGCGCCCGTTTCCGCCTGAATGTTCGAGCAGCTCCGCGCCCCAACCCTGTCGCCTCATTCACGGAGAGAGGGCGCTAAGGTCCGCGCCCTCATGCGTCTCATCGCTGCTGCAGTTCTCGCGCTCGCCGTCTCCGGCTGCACCACGCTCGCTCCGCAAATCAAGAAGGTCGCCGTCACCGACGCGCCCCGGCTGCGCGAAGCGGCCGAGGCCTTCTACAAAGCCCAGACGCCCGCGCAGCTGACCGTCGCGCTCACCACCGCCCGCGCGCTCTCGCCTGACGCTGCCATCACCCACGAGCTCGAGGCGCGCCTCGCGCAGCTCGAAGGCCGCGACGCCGACGTCGTCACGCACCTCATCGCCGCGCTCCGCGACGAAGAGAACGACGCCGCCTTGCTGCACCTGCACACGCTGGCCGCGCTCGAGCTGACGTGGCGTGAGCGCGACCAGGTTCGCATTCTCTACGACCAGCTGCGCCGCTTTCACCCCGACGAAGACGTGCGCGCGGTCGCTGCGCTGCACTTCGCGATGATGGTGCACGTCGACGGCGACTTCGACTACCGCGACGAGCTCATCAAGGGCATTCCCGGGCAGCTCGACCTCGCGTGGGTCGGCACGTGGGACAACGACCAGGGCAAGGGCTTCGACCTCGAGTTCGCGCCGGAAACGAAGCCCGGCCTCACCGAGACCTACGACGGTCGCGTGGGCCGCCTCGCGTGGCGCACCGACGCTCCGAAAGATTCGCGCGGCCGCTACGACCTGCTGCAGTTGATGACGCCCACGCGCTGGGCCGCCGCCTACGCGCAGGGAGGCTTCACCGTCACCGCCGACGAGCCCTACGCGCTGCGCATCACCACGTCGGACCCGCTCAAGGTGTGGGTCGACGGCAAGGTGGTGTTCGCCGCCGCGCAGCTCGAGCGCAGCGTCTACGACCACCTCGTCATTCCGCTCAAGCTCGAGAAGGGCCCGCACGTGGTCTTCATCAAGTCGGCGCACCGTGAAGGCGGCTGGCACCTCTCGGCGCGCGTCACGCCGTTCAAGCAGAAGCACTTCGAGGGCACGCTCGACGACATGCTCACCTGGCGCGTCGAGAACCTGAAAGACACCCCGACGCGGCGGCTCGCGCACCTCGTGGGCTGGGCGCACCTCGCGACCGGCGGCGTCACCACCGTGCGCGTGGCCGACCTCGCCAGCTCGAAGGTGCCCAGGTCGCTCGTGCTGCGCGCCTGGCTGGTCGACGCGCTCTGGTACAACCAGGAGCGCGGCCGCACCGCAGACCTCCTCGCCGCGCTCGACGCGGAGGTCGGCGAAGAGCTGCCCTTCATTCGCCTGCGGCAGGCGCGCTTTCACCAGCAGCAGGGCCTCAAGCAGAAGGCGCGCGAGCGGCTGCTGCAGCTCAAGAAGGACAAGCCGCTGCTGCACGAGACGTGGGACCTGCTGGCCGACATCTTTCGCAGTGAAGGCTGGGTCGACGACGAGCTCGCGGTGTTGAAGATGCGCGCTGAGCTGTTCGGCAGCACGCCGGAAGAAGACCTCGAGCTCTCGCGGGCCTACGCGCGCGCCGGCCGCCGCGAGCAGTCGCTGGCCGCCGCCGACGTGGTGCTCGAGCGCCTGCCCTTCCACGCCGAGGCGCTGCGCCGCGAAGCCGACATGGCCTTCGAGGTGGTCAACTTCGGCGAGGCCCAGCGGCACCAGCGCTCGCGGCTCGACTCCTGGCCCACTGATTACGCCACGTGGCTGGCCTACGCCGAGACCAGCCGTCGCCTGGGGCAGCGCAGCGTGGCCGACGAGGCGTTGCTCGAGGCCAGCAAGCTCTCGCCCGAGGCCTCGCAGCCGTACGTCAAGCGCGGTGACCTCGCCTACGAGAACGGCGATGTGAAGGCCGCGCTCGCGTTGTGGCGACGCGCCGTCGAGCTGAACCCCGAGAACGAAGCGCTGGCCAACCGCATCGAGTTCCTCTCGCCCGAGCGCCGCGCGGAGTGGATGAGCGACGTGCCCGACGAGGCGACGCTGGACGCGCTGGTGAAGTCGCGCACCGGCCTGAAGCAGCAGAGCGGCGCCGACGTGGCCTACCTGCTCGACCACGAGGTCACGCTGCTCAACACCGACGGGTCGACCTCGAACGTGGTGACGCTGGTGGTGCACGCGTTCAACTCGCAGGGCCGCGACCGCATCATTCGCCAGTCGGTCGGCAATGGCCGCCTGCGCGTGCTGCACGCCTACGCGGTCGACGACAAGGGTCAGCGCGCCGACGCCAGCAGTGAGCGCAACCGGCAGATCTTCTTCCGCGGCATGCAGCCGGGCTCGACGCTGGTGCTGCAGTACCGGCTCGACTCCCCGCCGCGCGGGTACCTGTCGCGCTACTACAACGAGAGCTGGACCTTTCAGGGCGTGGGCGACCAGCGCGAAGAGTCGACCCTGATTCTCTGGGCGCCGCTGTCGACGAAGCTGCACGAGCACCGCGTCGGGCAGCTCGTCACCTCGCAGGAGAAGCGCGGTGAGCTGCTGCGCTTCGTGTGGAGCAGCAAGAACGTCGGCCCGTTGATCAGCGAGCCGGCGATGCCCACCGTGGGAGAGCTGGCGGCGAACCTCAACCTCTCGTCGGTGCCCGACTGGAAGACGTGGCTCTCGTGGGAGCAGGCGCTGCTCGAGGGCGTGTTCCGCGACAGCCCGGAGCTCGACGTGGTGGCGCGGGTGCTGGGCAAGGGCGAGCCCGACCCGACCGAGAAGCTCGCGCGCATTCACACCTTCGTGATGGAGGAGATCCGCTACCAGCAGGACTACGAGAGCTTCATCGCCGGCGTGAAGCCACACCCCGCGTCGATGACGCTCGAGCGCCGCTACGGCGACTGCAAGGACAAGGCGGTGTTGTTCATCGAGCTGGCGCGCAAGCTGGGCCTCGAGGCGCACTTCGCGCTGGTGCGCACGCGCGACGTGGGCCCGGTGCACGACGACGTGCCGATGCAGCAGTTCAACCACGCCATCGTGTACGTGCCGAAGCAGGCGGGCGTGGAAGCGCGCTTCTTCGACCCCACCGCCGAGCTGCTCGACGTCAACAGCGTGCGCACCGACGACGTGGGCACGCGCAGCCTGGTGTTCGACCCGCGCACCAATGCGCATACCTGGCGCGAGATTCCCTTCCAGGGGCCGGAGGCCAACAGCGAGACCACCACGCTGGCGCTGCAGCTCGACGCCACCGGCGGCGTGAAGGGCTCGTTGACGGTCGAGGGCGTGGGCCGCACGGGCTCGCTCATTCGCCGCACCGCGCGCAACGAGCAGGTCTTCACCCAGGTCGCGCAGCGCATCGCCGCCGCGCACGTGCCCAACGCCACCACCAGCGACGTGAAGGCCGTGGAGGTCGACTCGCTGCGTACGCCGGCGGTCATCAACATGAACGTGGCCGGGGCGACGTTCGCGCGCAGTGAAGGCGACGTGCTGCGCGTGCGCCTGCCGAGCGACGCCAACCCGCGCAACACCTTCGCGCTGGCGAAGCGGCAGCACCCGTTGCTGCTCGGGCCTCCGCAGCAGCAGACCATGAAGGTCGAGCTGGCCCTGCCCGACGGCTTCGAGGTGTCGCGGTTGCCGGCGAGCGGAACGGTGTCGTTGCCGTGCCTGTCGTTGTCGCGCGACGTGAAGTTGGACGGCCGCACCGTGAAGAGCACGCAGACGTGGCGCAGCACCTGCGAGCGCATTTCGGCCACCGAGTACCTCGCGTACCGCGCGAAGCTGGACGAGATGACCCGGTTGCTCGACGACGAGCTGGTGTTCGGGCCCGCGGTGTCGGCGAAGAAGGCCGGAAAGCCGTTGGCGGCGCCGAAGAAGAAGTGACGGCGCCGCGGCGTTCTGCTCGTCACTGGCCACGGCGCGAAGGAGCGCCGCGTTGTTTCAGTGTCGTCGGTTCATCAGCGCGGTCGTCTCGCCCGCCGTCGCCTCCTGCACGACCTGGAGCGTCGACACGTCACGAAGTTCTGCTTCATCGCCCGCGATGCTGCGCGCGCGTTCATGCAGCCGCTTCACCCGTGCTTCACGATGCGCGGTCGTGACCGTTCTGCCGCCCGACGACCGCGGGTTCGATGTCGCCGGCGGATCAGCGGGCGATGTCTTCCGCGCATCTCAGCGCCGGCGCGACGCCACTGAACGAAAGCGGGGTGCGCGCGGGGCGAATCGTCGCCTTCGGTTCCGACGCGCGACAGGTGTGACGCAGAGTTGACGCACCCGCCACGCAGCCGCCCGAGGCCTCGGAGATGAAGCGCGGCGTCATGCCGACCCTGGACCCGTACCGTACGTTGGACGTCCGCAGCTCACGCCGTCGCCGCTCGCCGATGGCGCTGTTGTGGGCGGGCATGCTGTTCATCATCGCGGTGATGGTGCTGATGTCGGTCTCGCCGTGAGCCGTTCCTTCCGCTTCGCAGTGCCGTCCGGTTCCGGGCTCGACGCCAGCGCGGCGAAGCGGTTGCAGGCCTTCCTCGAGTCACGGCTGCAGCGCGACTGCGTGGTGAGCGCCATCGACGGCTACGACGCCATCGCCATGTCGTTGCTGTCGGGAACCGTCGATGCCGCGTGGGCGCCGCCGCTGGTGTGCGCGCGCCTCGAGCAGGCCGGCGCCCCGGTCGCCCTGCGCTGCATTCGTCATGGCACCTCTTCGTACCGTGCCGCCATCGTGGTGCGCGCGACGACGGACGTTTCGCTGGTGAACGTCGGCCGGCAGCGCGCGGTGTGGACCGAGGCGAGCTCCATCGCCGGGCATCGGCTGCCGGCGGCGTGGCTCAAGGCGCGGCGCGGTGGTGCCGAGCCCCCCGACCCCGACCTGTTCGCCGGCTCGTACCGCGGCGCGCTGGAGGCGGTGTTGGAGGGGCAGGGCGGCGTCACCAGCGTGTTCGCGCCCGGCGTACGGGTGGCCGGCGAGCCGGTGACGGGGCTGCAGGAAATCTGGCCGGAGCGCGCGTCGTGGTTCCGCGTGTTGGCCCTCACCGACGAGGCACCGAACGACGGCGTGGCGACGTCACCCACGTTGACGCGCGACGTGAAGCGGGCGCTCACCGAGGCGCTGCGCTCGCTCGGCGAGACGGTCTATGGCCAGACGTTGCTGCACGAGTGCTTCCGCGCCGAGCGCTTCGAGCCGGCGCCGGCTGGCAGCTACCGCGCGCTGTATTGAGTCAACGCGGCGCCGGCCGGAACTGCTGCAGCGTCGAATAGAAGAGGGCGACGTCGATGGGCTTGCTCAGGTACCCGTTCATGCCCGCCGACAGGCACCGTTCGCGCTCCTCATCGAGCGCGTGCGCGGTCAGCGCCAGAATGGGCAACGCGTCGAACCGCGGGTCGCGCCGCAGCACGCGCGTGGTCTCCAGCCCGTCGAGCTCCGGCATCTGCATGTCCATCAACACCACGTCGAAGTCGTGCGCGCCGCGCTGCAGGCGCTCGATGGCCAGGCGCCCGTTCTCGGCGACCTCCGCCGACGCGCCGGCCTTCTTCAACAGCGACGTGGCCAGCAGTTGGTTGACCTTGTTGTCCTCCACCACCAGCACGCGCAGCGATGAGAGGTCGGCCGTCACCGCCGCCTTCGGCCCGGGCTCGACCACATCGCGGGGCGCCGGCAGCCGCGCGGTGAACACGCTGCCCTTCCCGGCCTCGCTCGTGAGCAGGAGGTCACCGCCGAGCAGCCGCGCCAATTGACGGCTCAACGCCAGGCCGAGGCCTGCACCGCCGTGCCGCCGCGTGCGGCTCTCGTCGGCCTGCGTGAAGGGCTGAAACAGCTTGGCCTGCTGCTCGGGGCTGAGGCCCACGCCGGTGTCTTCGACCGCGACCTCGAGCCAGGCGTCGTGCCACGACACCGCCACGCGCACGCCGCCGCGCTCGGTGAACTTCACGGCGTTGGACACGAGGTTGGTGAGGATCTGCTGCAGGCGCACGCGATCGCTCGTCACCCACTGCGGCACGTCGGCCGCCACCTCGACGTCGAGCCGCAGCTGCTTCTGCGCCGCCTGCGCGCGCAACAACGCCACCGACTGCTTCACCACCGCGCGCACGTCGACCGGGCCCTCTTCGAGCCGCAGCCGCCCGGCCTCGAGACGCGAGACGTCGAGCAGGTCGTTGGCCAGCGCCACCAGCGTCGAGCCCGCACCGGAGATGGTGGCGAAGAACTGCCGCGCCTCCTCGAGGTCGCGCGCGTCGCGGCCGAGCTCCGCCACGCCGATGATGGCCGTCAGCGGCGTACGCACCTCGTGCGACATGTTGGCGAGGAACAGGCTCTTCAGCCGGCTCGCGTCGGTCGCTTCGACGGTGGCCTGCCGCAGCGACTGCTCGAGCGTGCGCGTCTGCGAGATGTCCTGACAGCTGGCGTACAACAGCGCCTCGCCGCTGAAGGGCAGCCGCGACAACGTCACCCGCAACGGCACGCTGCCGCCGTCGAGCCGCGTGAGGTCCCACTCGAAGCGCGACACGCCCTCTCTCTGCGGTTCTTCGAAGTGCGCGCGCGAAGACGTCACCGTGGTCTCGCCCGACGACTGTGTCGACGGTGACAGCTCGCTCCAGCGGCGGTCGACGAGCGCCTCGCGCGTAGAGAACCCCAGCGCTTCGGCGGCGGCCGTGTTGCACGAGACCACCCGCTCGTCGCGCAGCACGAAGCAGGGGTCGGGCGAGCGCTCGTAGAGGGCACGAAAGCGCGCCTCGCTCTCGCGCGTGCGCCGGTTCGACCGGGCGATGATGAACGCCGCGCTCGCCAGCACCAGCGCCAGCGCGCCGAGGCCCGAGAGCGTCCACTTCACCCACGTCGGTGTGGGCTCCGGCTTCGAATAGAGCAGCCCGTCGAACTCGGCGTTGGCGGGGAGCATGCCGACCTCGGCGTACACGTCGGCAATCTCGCGCCAGCGCGTGGGGCTCATGTAGCCGGGCTCCACGAGCTCCATCTGCAGCAGCGGCGCCATGGCGTCGGCTTCGAAGTGCAGCTGCGCCGCCGACTTGCGCTGCGAGCGCGCGAGCACCAGCTTCACCGCCGCCACCGGGTCGGCCATCGCCGCGTGCCAGCCCCGCATCGACGCGCTCCGAAACGCTTCGACCAGCTCGGGTTGATGGCGAACGAGGTCGTCGGTGGTGAAGAGAATGTCGCCGTAGAAGTCGATGCCCACCGAGCGCGGCGTGAAGAGGGAATAGGGAAAGCCCTCCGTCGACAGGTTCCACGGCTCGTCGGTGACGTACACGCTCATCGCCTCGGCGCGGCCTTCGATGAGGTCGCGCGGGTCGAAGGTGTGCACCAGCTCGTCGACGGCGCCCCTGCCCAGGCCCTGTCGCGACATGAACGCGCGCAGCTCGGCGGAGTGCGGCTCGACCATCACCTTCTTGCCCGAGAGGTCGGCCACCGACCGCACGCCAGACCCGGCGCGCGTCATCAACGCCACCGGTGAGTGCTGAAACACCGCGGCGAGCGCCACCACCGGCTGGCCGCGATGCCGGTAGAGCAGCAGGTCGGTGGTGCCCACGCCGAACTCCGCGCGGCCCTTCAGGACTTCTTCGATGGGCTCCAGGCCCGGCTGCGCTTCGACCAGCCGCACCTCGAGCCCGGCCTCGCGGTAGTACCCGCGCTCCTGGGCCACGTAGTACCCGGCGAACTGGAACTGGTGACGCCACTTGAGCTGCAGCGTCACGGGCGTGAGCTGCGCCGCGTGCGCCGTGAACGCGAAGCACACCACGCTGAGCAGCCTCCACGTCCGCACAGTCAGACGAGCCTAACGGGTCGCTTGCGGCGGCGCTCGGACCCCTCAGGTGCGCGGCGGCCGCGGCGCTCCCGAGGTGACGGCGTTGGTCAACTTCGCGCCGGTGGCGAACTCGGTGGCGTTGCTCAAGGTGGCGACGGCGATGTTCGACAGCGCTTCGTCGGTCAAGAAGCCCTGATGCGCGGTGATGAGCACGTTGGGCATGTTGGTGAGCCACATCAACAGCTCGTCGGGCAGCACCGCGCCCGACTTGTCGGTGAAGAAGTAGGCCGCCTCGCCTTCGTACACGTCGAGCGCCGCGCCCTTGATGCGGCCCTGCCTGAGCGCCGTCACCAGGGCCGCGGTGTCGACCAGCGCGCCGCGGCTGGTGTTCACCAGAATCGCCGACCGCTTCATCAGGCCCAGCGCGCGCGCGTCGACGAGGTGATGCGTGGCCGTGGTGGCGGGCACGTGCAGCGACACCACGTCGCTCTCGGCCCACAGCGTGTCGAGCGGCGCCCAGGTGAAGCCGAACTCGCGCGCGAGCGCTTCGTCGGTGACCTGGTCGTAGGCCAGCACCCGGCAGCCGAAGCCCCGGGCGATGCGCGCCGCCGCCAGCCCGATGCGCCCGGTGCCGACGATGCCGAAGGTCTTGCCGTGGAGGTCGAAGCCCACCAGCCCGTCGAGCAGGAAGTTGGCTTCACGCACGCGCGCGCGCGCCTGCGGAATCTTGCGAATCAACCCCAGCAGCAACGCGAAGGCGTGCTCCGCCACGGCGTAGGGTGAGTACGCGGGCACGCGCAGCACCGGCAGCCCGAGCCGCTCGGCCGTCGCCAGGTCGACGTTGTCGAAGCCCGCCGAGCGCAGGAGTACCAGCCGAACACCGCCGGCGTGCAGCCGCTCGAGCACCGGCGCGCTGAGCCGGTCACTGACGAAGGCGCACACCGCGTCGCACCCGCTGGCGAGCGCCGCGGTCTCTTCGGTGAGCCGCGCCTCGAGGTAGTGCAGCACGTGGTTGAACTGCGCGTTGGCGGTGTTGAACGCGTCACGCTCGAAGCCGTGAGCGCTGAAGAAGGCGATGCGCATGTGTTCTCCCGGCGCTCAGGCGAGCGCC
>QFQP01000033.1 GCA_003243425.1 Archangium gephyra
GCGGTGGTTCCGCGACTGGCGGTGGTTCCGCGACTGGCGGTGGTTCCGCGACTGGCGGTGGTTCCGCGACTGGCGGTGGCTCTGCGACGGGTGGCGGTGCGGCCACTGGCGGTGGATCAGCGACGGGCGGTGGATCAGCGACGGGCGGTGGATCAGCAACTGGCGGTGGATCAGCGACCGGTGGTGGATCAGCGACTGGCGGCGGATCAGCAACTGGCGGCGGATCAGCGACCGGTGGTGGCACCGGCACCTGCACCGGCTGCATGGCCGGCTCGACCTGCGTCACCACCCCCACCACTTCTCAGTGCGGCGCGAACGGCAACGCCTGCACCACCTGCACCGCCGTCGACTCGTGCATCTCGGGCGCCTGCACCATCGACCCTACGTCGACGTGGCTCGTTCGCCCTTCGCAGGTCCGCGTGAACAACTCGTGGGACGCCACCTCGGCGCCCGACATCTTCGTGGAGATCTGGTGCCCCAGCACCGCGACGAGCATCTCGTACACCACCACCACCATCGGTGACGCGACGACCGCCACCTGGGCCGCCGGCGGCTGCACCATGACTGCTGATCAGCTCCTCAACCTCGGCTTCGATTTCCGCGTCTGGGACGAAGACCTCTCCGACCACGACCTCGTGCAGGCGCGCACTTCGGCCACGCCGATGGACAGTCACCTGCGCGCCGGGATGCTCACCGGCAACACCGCCACGTTGCTCAACATCACCTTCACGTTCATCAAACAGTGAAGCGCGCGCTCGTCGTCGCTGCCGTCGTTCTGTCCGCGTGTCCGCCCAGCTCCGCCGCCCCGCGCTTCATGCCCTCGGTGAAAGACTCACTTTCCGACGGCCCCGCGAAGTGTCTGCTCGTCTTCCTTCCTGGCATCGGCAACAGCGCGAAGGACTTCCAGACCTACGGCTTCGTCGAGTCGCTGCGGAAGAAGAACCTCTCGGTCGACGTCGTCGCCGCTGACGCCACCTTCGGCTACTACATCAAGGGTCTGCTCATCGACCGGCTCGACGAAGACGTCGTACAGCCCGCGAAACAGCAAGGTCACTACGAGCACACCTGGCTCGTTGGCATCTCACTGGGTGGCATGGGCGCTGCGCGCTACGCCTCGAAGCACCCCGACGAAATCGACGGAGCGCTGCTCATCGCCCCGTTCCTCGGCGACCCGCGACTGACCCGCGACATCCGCAACTCAGGCGGCCTGCAGAAGTGGGAGCCGCTCGACCCCGCGACCGCGCCTTCGCCTCAAGAAGCCGAGCTGCGAGACATGTGGCGTTGGCTGCAGAGCGCGACGAAACCCGGCGCGAAGGCCCCGCTGCTGTACGTGTCGCACGGCACCGAAGACCGCTTCGCTCCATACGCGGAGGTGCTCACCGAGGTGCTGCCCCGAGAGCAGGTGATGACCATGAAGGGCACCCATCACTGGGACACCTGGTTGCCGCTCTTCCAGGCCTTCCTCTCCGACTCGGAGTTCACGCGCGCCTGCGGGCGGTGACGTGGGTAGAACGCGGGCGCATGGCCCTCCGACTTCTCGCTGCGTGTGTGGTGTTGGCTGCTGTCATCGGCTGCAAGAAGGAAGCGCCCGTCGAACCCGAAGTGCACGGCGCTGAAGCCGTCGACGCCTCGGTCCCGTCGAAGGAACTCGAGCTCACCTTTCTCATCACCGGCGCCGAGAACGGCTACCTGCTGCGCACCGTCGCCGACGAATCGACGATGCAGGGCGGCGCGGCCGAGACGCTCGGCAAGTGGATGGCCGACGAGGGCCACCCCGCCAACACCATCGCGCTCTCCACCGGCGACAACGCCAACGGCCAGAGCATCTCGAGCTACTTCAAGGGCGAGTCGACGGCGCAGGTGATGAAGCGCATGGGCTACGCGGCCTCGGCCTTCGGCAATCGCGAGCTCGACTGGAGCCGGGAGCAGTTCCTCGCGAACACCAGGACCGGCGGCTTCCCGTACCTCGCGGCCAACCTGAAGGCGAAGGACGCGCAGGGCGCCGAGCTGGGCCTCAAGCCCTTCACCATCGTCGAGCGGCGCGGCGTGAAGGTCGGTGTACTCGGCCTCGCGGCGCGCAAGTCGACGTGGACGCCCATGCCCGGCCGCACCGCCGGCCTCGAGTTGATCAGCGACGAAGCCGCGTTGGCCGAGCAGGTCCCCGCCGCGCGCAAAGAAGGCGCCGAGGTGCTGGTGCTCGTCACCGACGGCTGCCTGCACGACATGCCCGAGCTGCTCGCCGCGCACGCCGATTGGAACCTCGCGTTCGTCGCCGGCCGCGATTGTGAGCGCGTGTACCCGATGACGGTCGGCGTGACGAAGCTGGTCTACCCGGGCCGCCACTGGAACGAATACGCGCGCGTGGTCACCACGGTGGACCTCATCAAGCCCGCGGCGCAGAAGGTCGTGAAGAGCGACGTGAAGCTCGTCACCATCGACGGCAGCGCGAAGGCCGACGAGCCGACGCGGGAGTTGATCGCCGAGTGGAAGAAGAAGCTCGACGACGCGCTCGGCGCGGAGATCGGCTTCACCAGGACCGGCATCGAGCAGGACTCTGCCGAGATGGCGGCGTGGCTCACCACCGCGCTCAAGGAGCGCTTCAAGACCGACTTCGCGTTGTTCAACCGCAAGGGTGTGCGTCAGGGGCTGCCCGCGGGCGCCATCACCGGCGCGTCGCTGTGGGACCTGGTGCCCTTCGACAACCAGGTGGTCACCGTGAAGGTGACCGGCGAGCAGCTGCAGGCGGTGGCCGACAACCTCGAGGCGCGCGTGGCCGGCCTCAAGGGCAAGAAGCTCGACCCGAAGAAGACGTACACGCTGGCGACCACCGACTACCTCTACCTCGGCGGTGATGGCTTCAAGCTGCACGACGCCGACGCCAACCCCACGCAGACGAAGGAATCGGTGCAGACCGCGCTCATCGAGTGGACGAAGGCGAAGCAGAGCTCCGAGAAGAAACCGCTCGAGACCGTGTTGCCGAAGTGATCAGACGTCGAGCGTCGCCACCACGGGGAGATGATCCGACGCGCGTTTGATCAACTCCGAGCTCCGCGTGCCGATGGTCATCAACCTCCGCGGCGGGTGGACCCACACACGGTCCAGCGCCAGCACCGGCAGTCTCGCGGGGAAGGTTCGCAGCGCGTGCGCCTTGCCGAAGCGCGCGTGCAACCAGCGCAGCGGCCGCCCCACGAGGAACCACTCGTTGAAGTCGCCCAGCAACACCGTCACCGACGTCTCGTCGTCGGACACGCTCTCGAGAATGCGCTTCACCTGAAAGCGCCGCTCGGCCGGGCGCAACCCCAGGTGCGTGGCGATGACGCGCAGGGGCGCGCTGCCGGTCTCGAAGATGCCTTCGATGAAGCTGCGCGGCTCGTGCGTGCGGAAGTCGAGGTCGACGCGCCGCTTCTTCTTCAACGGCAGCTTCGAGAGAATCACGTTGCCCAGCCACACGCCGTCCCACCGCTCGTGCGCGGCCACCACCGTGTGCAGGTCGGGCATGTGCAGCAGCGACTGCGGCGGCGTCTCGTCGCGGTTGAGCGGCACCTCCTGCAGCGCCACGATGTCGGCGTCGAGCGACTTCACGACGTCGGCGATGCGCGCGTCGTCTCGCCGGTCGTCGGCCCCGACGAACTCGTGCACGTTCCAGGTGGCGATGGTGAGCTTCACGCCGCCGGTCTCACCAGCCGCTTCACGAAGACCATCACGCCGATGAACACCGCCACGCCCACCGCCATCAGCGTGAAGGTGACCGGGCTCGGCTCGCGAATGAGGTCGGGCACCTTGCCGCCCACGAACGAGATGAGCAGCAGCAGCGGCGCGAGGCCCACCAGGTTTCCCAGCATGTAGCCGCCGAACGGCACCCGCACTGCGCCAGCAAACATGTTGAGCAACGTGAAGCCGCCCACCGGGAAGAAGCGCAGCACCAGCGTGGCGCGAAACGGCTTCTCCTGAAGCTCCTTCTTGAGCCGGTCCCACTTCTCGCCCTTGAGGTGCTCCAGCAGCGGCCCCGCGACGAGCCGGCCGATGACCCAGTTGCCGGCGGCGCCGAGCAGCGAGCCGACCAGCCCGATGAGCAGCGCCTGCCACGGCTCGAACACCAGCGCGCAGCCCAGGAAGAGCGCGGTCACGGGAATGAAGACCAGCAGGCCCACCGCGACGCCGAGGGGAATGAGCACTACGCCGGCCGGTTGCTTCAGCGCGTTGCGCGCGAGCTCGGCGACGTCATCGGGGTCGCCCACCACGCGGCTCAACGCGAACCACGCGAGGCCCAGCAGCACCGCGGTCACGCCCAGCACCAGCCACTTGCGCACGTTGGGGCTCATCCGTTGTCCCTCGGTTGGTCGAACAGCTGCCGCAGCGCCTTGCCCATGGTCTGCAGCAGGTCCGGCTCCTCGGGCTCGACGTGGTCCGGGTCGAAGGGAATGAGCTTCGGGTCCACGAGCGAGAGCGCGGTCTTCTCGGCCTCGGTGGGCGACGGGTGAAAGCGCAGCCGGGTGGTGTTCACCAGCGCGTCGAGCGACGGCACCAGCTGCTCGACCGGCGGCACCTGCTCGGTGCCCATGTGCTCGGCGAGCAGGGTCACCCGCACGCGCTCGATGGCTGCGCGCAGCTCCGGCTCGTCGCCCTGCACGGTCACGTTGAGCTCGGTGTCGACGCCCATGCCGCGGTTGTTGAGGTTCGCCGAGCCGATGTTGAGCCACCGGTCGTCGACCACCATCACCTTGGAGTGGATGTACGTGGTGCGCGTGGGCTCTTCACCCGGCTCGCAGTGCGGCACCGTCACGTAGAAGCCCAGGTTCTGCTGCGTCTCCTTCGCGACGTTGCGCAGCCGATCGATGAGCTGCGCCTGCGAGAGCCCCATGGCCAGCACTTCGCGCCACGACTCACCCTCGGGGTTCAAGATGAGCACGATGTTCAACTTCGGCCGATTCACGTCGCGCATGCGCCGCTCGAGGGCCTCGGCGATGGCGTGCGAGCTGAAGTACTGCGTCTCGATGTAGATGAGCTTCTCGGCCGACTCGATGCCGCTCACCAGCATCTCGAGGATCTCCATGCACGGCTTGTCTTTGTTGTCGGGCAGGCGATGCGGGTCGGTGCGCTCGATGGACACCGTCTTCGCCGGCACCGGGAGCGCGTTCTCGAACTCATAGGTGCTGAAGGTGCCGAAGGGCTTGAGCAGGTCGGGGTCGAAGGGCTCACCCTTCGCGCGGTCCCACCGGCCGATGAAGAGCTCGTTGATGGCGGCGGCGAACTCGGTGCCGCGCATCACGCAGTGCACGTCGTGGAAGGGCTTGTGGGGCTCCCCACGGCTCAGCCGCAGCGGGTTGTTCATCAGGTGCGAGGGCTCGTCCCAGCGGTCTTCACACACGTCCATACCGCCGACGAAGGTGAGCTCACCGTCGACCGTGACGAACTTCTGGTGATGCGCGCCGCGCGGGGCGTGGTTCGAGTCGTAAACGAAGGTGAGCCGGTCGGGGATGTTCCAGTCGAACACCAGCTTCTGCAGCCACTCCCGCTCCATCGCCAGCAGCGGGTGGAAGTCCCACGCGAGGATCCACACGCGCAGCGACGGCCTGGTCTCGATGAGGTGCTTGAGCAGGTGCAGAAAGTCGACGGGCGTCTTCGCGCCTGCGGCGTCTTTGCCGCGCAGCAACGCGACCCCGGTGTCGAACTGCCACCCCGACATCACCAGCGAGTGCTCGGCGCGCACCATCGCCCGGTACAGCTCGCGGTAGTAATTCGAACCATCGATGAGCACGCCCATGGCGTCGACGGGTGGCGTTCTGAAAGAGGCCATGACGAGGCCTCCGTAAGCACAGCGTTGGCGGTCGCCAGTGACTCCACGCGACGTTGCCGAATCGAAACTCCTTCAGGCAGCACCTGAGCGCCGGCGCCGGGCCGCACGGCGGGAATTTTCGGCCGGGGTTTCGTTGGCCCTTCGCAGTTCAACCCGTTGCGAAGGAGTCACCATGAACGTGAAGAACACCGTGGTCTGGAAGTTCGCCCGCGCTGCGACGCTGGCGTTGCTCGGTACCGGGTGCGGCCTCGACGCTGCACCGACCCAGCCGCTCTCGCCGCTCTCGCCGCTCTCGCCGCCGACCGCCGAGCTGTGCGCGGTGCCGTACGACGCCGTTCCCTGGGCGCTGACCGCCGCAGACGTCGGCAGCCGGGGCCTCGAGCGCGTCGCGGCGCGCGTGAAGGTCGCAAGCCCGTGCGAAGCCGCGTCGCGTGACCCCGACTCGGCGCTGAAGCTCGCGCCCGAAGAGGTCGCGCGGCTGCGTGACGAAGACCGCGCGTGGCTGGCGCCCGATGGGGAGCGCTACGAGGCGATGCTGGTGCTCGCCGACGGCACCGCGTTCGGCCGCAAGGGCGCCGCGCCTGACGCGCCGATTCCGTCCGACGCCAACAGGTTCGGCGCGTGGGAAGGCTCGATGCCCACCGACGCACAGGTGACCGAGGCCATCGCCCGGCTGGAGCGCGGTGAAGGCGACGGCGTGCTCGGTGAAGCGCCTCCGCGCCGCCACACGCGCGGCATTCTCGGAGACTCGCTGGCTGACGATCGCCGTGCGCGCGTCACCAGCACCACCACGTTGACCAGCTACCCGTACCGCACCATCGGCGCGCTCAACGGCACCAGCTCCGCGGGCTTCACCGGCTGCACCGGCACGCGCGTGGGCCCGCGCCACGTGATTACCGCCGCGCACTGTGTGCTGTCGGAGACCGGCACGTGGACCACCAGCGGCTGGTTCCACCCCGGGCAGACCAACGCCACGCACCCCAACGCGGGCGGCACGGCCGTCAGCTGGAGCGGCGTGTACGCGCGCGATTGGCGCGTCGACGGCCGCTACGACTACGCGCTCCTCTACCTGCAGGACCGCGCCAACAGCACCGCGCTCGGGTGGATGGGCATGGAGTGGTTCAACTCGTCTTCGTACGAAGGCAAGTACGTGTCGCTCTACGGCTTCCCCTCGAAGACCGGCACGTCCGACACGCGCCGCTGCCAGGCCTCGGCGCTCAGCAACAAGAACTGCGACGGGTGGATGTACGGGCACGGCGACTTCCTCGACGCCGACGCGTACCGGAGCGACGAGCAGCTCGAGTACGACATCGACACCGGGCCCGCGCAGAGCGGCTCTTCGGTGTGGCGCAACAACAACGTGCTCGCCGTGCACTGGGGCTGCGCGGCGTTCGGTGGCTGCGACGGGAGCGGCCGCAACCGCGCCGCGCGCGTGCGCCAGAGCATGTGGAACGACGTGTGCGGGTGGATCGGTGAAGTCGACAGCGCGTTCGGGTCGCACGCGCTGTGCCCGTGACGCAGTGACGCGATGAACTCGAGGCCGCGGGGAATGTTCACCCGCGGCTTCGTTCACCGGGCAGCAACCCAACCCCCCTCAAAGGACTTTGTCGTGAAGCGAACGTGGCTCGCAGTGATGTCGTGCGTCGTGGCTCTGCAGTTCCTCCAGACAGGTCGGCTGGCTCAGGTCGCGTTCGCCAACGGCGGCGGCATTGGCGCCGCGGGCGGAGGCACTGGCGTCACCACGCCGCCAGACCTGCCGCCGTTCGAGCAGCTCGTCACCCCGGGCGCGTACACCATTCCGGTGGAAGGAAAGGTGGCCGGCGCGGCCGACGGCTCGCTGCGGCTGGTGTTCACGCTTTCGGAAGGTGACGTGGAGCTCTTCACCGAGACGCGCACCGTCACCATCAACGACGAGCGCTTCACCCACCGCCTGGGCAGCAGCTCCCTGCAGGGCCTCTCGCCCTCGCTGCTGGCGGGCACGAAGACCGCGACGGTGCGCTGGGCGCGTGAGACCACGCCTTCGGTCGTCGCCGGCTCGCAGCACCTGGCGGCGGCTCCGTACGCGATGACGCTGTCGCCGGGCGCGCGCATCAAGTCGACGTCGACTGCGCCGGCGCTCACCGTCACCAACACCTCGACGGGCGTGAGGGCCACCGCGAGCAGCACCACCGGCCGGGGCATCGTCGGTGAATCGACCTCGGGCGCGGGCAACAGCTACGGCGTCGAAGGGCGCGCGGTGTCGTCGAGCGGCGCCGCCGGGCACTTCGTGAACAGCGAAGGCGACCTCATCGTCGGCCGCGCCAGCGCTTCGGGGCCGGTGAACTTCCGGGTGGCGAACAACGGCGACGTCTACGTGCGCGACGTGAAAATCGGCAAGACCGGCCCGAAGGGTGACGTGGGCCCGCAGGGTACGCAGGGCCGCGACGGCCCGAAGGGCGACACGGGGCCCAGAGGCGACCCCGGCGCCGGCGCGGCCGACACGTTCTGCGTGGTGAACAACGAGACCAACTGTGCGGGTGTGTGCTCGGGCGGCTCGGTGCTGGTGTCGTCGGTGGCCAGCCCGTGCGCGACGTCGAACGGCTGCAACTACGGCAGCACCGGCCGCGCGTGCTGCACCTGCTCGAGCACCCGCTGAAGGGACCACGCCATGAAGACCCTTCGAATGTTGTCGACCGTCGCGCTGGTGCTGATCTCCGGCTCGGCCTTTGCCCAGAGCCGCCCGTGGAAGGTGCCCTTCGCTTTCCGCATCGGCCAGCAGTCGGGCTTCGTCACCGTCGTCGTGCGGGCCACCGACGAGAAGACCGACGAGGTGCTGGTGGAAGACACCGTCAACGTCATGGTCAGTGATTGGCGCTTCTCGGGGCTGCTCTCGCTGGGCCTGTCCGACGCGTCGACCGCGCAGACCATGAAAGACGTCACCAGCCTGCGGGTGGAGTACGCGCGCGCCAGCGCCCCTGATTCGGTGCTGGGGACCCTTCGCTATGGCGCCCCGGCCTGGGCGATGACGCTGTCTCCGAACGCGGTCATCACCAACACCGCGTTGCTGGCGCAGCCCGCGCTCAACGTCATGGGTGGCGGCACCGGACTCTCGGTGTCGAGCACGACGAGCAACGCGGCCGTCAGCGCGGAGGTCACCAGCACCACCTCGACGACCTTCGTCGCGGCGGTGGAAGGCGTGTCGAACTCGCCCGACGGCGCCGGTGGGCACTTCATCAACAGCGGTGGCGGCCTTCAGCTGCGCGCGGAGCGTGCCGACGGCAGTGGCGAATTCACCGTGGAGGCCGACGGTACCGTGCGCACGCGCGGGCAGGCGATCCCCGAGTTCGGTCCGAAGGGGCCGCGCGGCGACACCGGCCCGCAGGGTGTTCCCGGCAACAAGGGCCCGACCGGAAACAAGGGCCCGCGTGGTGACACGGCGCCGGTCCGGAGCTTCGGCGTGGTGCACACCGGCAACTCCTGCCTGGGCGTCTGCCAGGGCCACACCGTGCTTCAGGCGCAGGCCGCGGCGGGCGACGCGGGCTGCACCGCCGTCAGTCAGCAGGGCAACGTCAGCAACACCATGGGCGGCATGTGCTGCGTGTGCGGCATGTGAAGGCGATCACTTCTTGATCAGCTTCTCGAGCGGCGCCTTGTCGGTGGTGTTCTGCTTGCGCAGCCACTCGATGACCGGCGTCTGCCACACCATGCCGTTGAGCTCGGGGTCGGGAGCGACGACCTCGAGCCCCAGCCCGTCACCACCGAAGTAGATGTATTCGGTGGTGGCCAGCACGTAGTCCTTCTCGGGCTCGAGCTTCGCGGGGGCGAGCACGAAGGCCTCGGGGTGCGACTTGAGCTTCTGCAGCACCTCGCCCTTCACCTTCGCGGTGAGCACCGCGTTCTCGAACGGCATCAGCGTGTAGATGCTCTCGCGGGTGATGTTGCCGGCGGGCAGCGGCGCGCGAATGCCCTTCTTGTTGATGAGCGCGGCGTCGGCCTGGGTCTGGTCTCGCAGCGCGGTGGCCACGAGCGTGCGCAGCTGCACGGCGTCGGCGGGGTAGCCGGTCTTCGTGAAGCCCAGCACCTCACCGAGCTGCGCATCGAGCTCCTTCTGCCAGCGGTCGCGCACGGCGAGCAGGTCTTTGTCTTCGTCGGCGGTGGTCGACACGTCTTTGCGGCGGGCGATGAGCGCGCGCGTGCCGTCGGCGCCGAGCGAGAACTGCGCCGACACGTAGTGCGTGAGCTCGTCGCCGACCGAGAAGTACTGCGTCTTCGAACCGGCGAGCTCCTGTTCGCCTTCGCAGCGGGTGCCGACCACGAGGTCGACCTTGCCGTCGGCGAAGGGCTGCAACACCGTGAAGCAGTCGTCGATGAGCGCGATGGTGACGTCGGGCTTCTCGGCGGCGACCATTTCGAGCGCTGCGGGGAACGCCTCTTCGAGCGGCACGAGCTCGAGGCCCGCGGCGCGGCCGGCGACCACGGTGGTGATGGTCTTGCTGCTGGTGAAGCCGATGACGCCGACCTTCACCTTCTCGCGCGTGAAGATCTTCGCGGGCGCGAGCTTGAGCGGCTTCTCGCTGTCGGCCTTGTCGCGCAGGTTGGCGGCGAGGATCTGCAGGCCCGACTCCTTGCGGAAGCCGTCGAAGACATCGGGGCCGAGATCGAGGTCGTGGTTGCCGAACGCGCTGGCCTTGTACTGGAGCGCCTTCATGACCTCGGCCGTCGACTTGCCGTCGAAGCGCGACGAGAGCGCGGCGCCGGAGAACGTGTCGCCGGTCGAGAAGGCCAGCGTGTTGGGCCAGCCGTCTTCCTGCTTCCACTGCGTGATGAGCCGCGGCGCTTTGGCCACCAGCTGACCGACCTCGTGGCCGGTGATGAGCAGCGTCACCTTGCCGGAGCGTGCGGGCGGCGCTGCGGGCTTCGCGGGTTCAGGAGGTGGGGTCTTCGCTTCTTCTTTGGTGCACCCGACGACGGCGAGAGCGGCGGCCAGAAGGATCGAATTGCGCATGGAGCGGCTGCTTAGTGCACGTCGGCAGGCGCGCCCAGTTGCGTGTGGGAATGGAGACGGCCGGCACGGCGCTGACGACGCGGGTTGATCAGCTGCGCGTGCCCATGACGCGGTCCCAGAGCGAGAAGTAGAGCCCGTAGTTCCCGCGCACGTGCGCGTGGTGCGCGTCGTGGTTCGTCGTGTAGTTGAGCCACGGCAGTGACGCGCGCAGCCGCTGCGGCACGACCTCCACGCCGCAGTGACCGACGACGTTGATGGTGATGGCCGCGACCGCGAACGCCAGCCACACCACGGTGGGAATCGGGAGCAGGAACAGCGGCAGCGCCCAGACGCCCTGCAGCATGGCTTCGAGTGGATGAAACGCCAGCGCGGAGAACGGCGAGGGCGTGTGCGAGCGGTGATGCACCGCGTGCACGCGCGCGAAGAGCAGCGGGTGATGGAGGAGCCGGTGGCTCCAATAGAAGAACGTGTCGTGGATGATCAGCACCACCGCGAGCCACCCGAAGAACTCGAGCACCGCGGCGAACCCGGAATGCGTCAGCGGCTTCGGTGCCTGCCCGGTGAACGCGACGCCGAACATCACCCCGAACACCACGCAGGTGAGCATCGACCAGCGGAACTCGCGCCACAGGTCGGCGCGTTCGAACGCACGCCGTTGCGTGCGGCCCTTCGCGGTCAGCGGGTTGCCCCGCCAGCGCCAGAAGAAGAGGTACGCGCCGCCGGCCATCACCACGTAGCGCGCGGCGTGCATGACCATCAGCGCCACGACGGTGAAGGCGAGCCGCTTCATCGCAGCGTCAACACCCACTTGCCCACCGTGAGCCCGCCTTCGAGCCGCCGGTGCGCGCGCGCGGCATCTTCGAGCGGGACCGTGGTCGTCTCGAGCTGCAGCCGGCCGTCGAGCAGGCGCGCGAGCACCTCGTTCGTCGCGTGTTCACGCAGGTGCGCAGGCATCTCCGTGCGCAGCCAGAACGCGCTGACCGTCACCGATTTCTCGTAGAGCGACTCGAGCGTCACCGGCGCGGGCTGACCTGCCGCGGTGCCGAAGGTGACCCAGCGGCCGAGCGGCGCGAGCGACGTCAGCGCGTCGACGTCGGCGCCGAGGCCTTCGAGCAACAGGTTGACGCCGCTGGGCGCGAGCTCACGGAGCTGCTGCTGAAATTCAGGGCCGCGCGTCAGCACGTGGTGCGCCCCGCGCCGCTTCACCACGTCGAACTTCGCTGCACGCGAGACGGAGCCGATGACCGTCGCGCCGGCTTCGCGCGCGAGCTGCACCAGCAATTGACCGACGCCACCGGCGGCCGCGTGGATCAACACCGTGTCCTTCTCAGTCACCCGGCCCAGCGTGTGCAGCACGTGCCACGCGGTCAGCGCCTGCAGCGGGAACGCAGCGCCGGTCACGAAGTCGAGTTGATCAGGAAGGTGGATCAACTTCGCGATGGGGACCACACACAGCTCCGCATGCGCGCGCGGATGAACGAAGGCGACCCGCTTGCCCACCCACTCGCGAGGTCCGTCACGCACGACACCGGCGGCTTCGAACCCGCTCGTCTCCGGCAACGGTTGATCCGCCAGGTACGTGCCTGCGCGCCGCTCGGTGTCGGCGAAGTTCAAACCGCCGGCGTGCACCTCGACGAGCACCTCGCCGTCACCCGGCGCGGGCGCGTCGAGCTCGTCGATGCGCAAGACCTCCGGACCACCGAAGACATGAAACCGGAGCGCGCGCATGGCCGCGGTGACTACTTCACGTGCACGACCCGTACACGCGCCGTCTTGGGGTCGAGCTCCGGCCATTCGGCAGGCTCACCGCTCAGCGCCCCGAGCGTCGCCGTTCGCCGCGGAGGCACCGAGTACATGCCGAACGACAGCAGCTTCCACGGGTCGACGTGAAAGCCGAACTGCAGCACCAGCGTGACCAGCGGCCACACCGCGACCAACACCACCAATGCGCGCGCGAGTCGTCGTCTCATGACGGGGTGTGAAGTGCCCAGTACGGAGCGGGAATGACCCCGAGTCGCAACGCGGCCAGCAGCAACACGCCGCACCCCACCAGCCAGCGCGCGCGCGGTGACGTCACCAGCATGTTGGTGAGCAACAACGCGAACTCCCACTCGTGCGCGACCAGCTGCACCGACCAGATGAGGGCCAGCGACACCGGCCGCGCGAAGCGGCGCCACCCGGGCCACCACAACGCACCCATCGCAATTTCTGAAACCCACACCGCGTTGGAGATGATCAGCCACGCACCGCCGAGCACGAACGGCCCGCTGCCCTCGGTCACGCGGCTCAATGCGCCCAGTCGCATCGCATCGGCGTCGCTCAAGAACGGCCGCAACACCGCGCTGATGTCCGCGCGCGAGACCGCGAGCCACGCCAACGTCTCGGCGTGAAACCACAGCCCGTGGACGGCCTTGTGAATTCCGCTCCACACGAACGAGATCAGCACCACCGCGAGCAGCTCGTCGCGGTCGTCGTCGAGCAGCGCGATGAGCAGGCTCACCACCACGCCCAGGTACAGATGGTTCCCCGTGCGGGGAAACGCGAGCACGCACTGCGCGACGCCCAGCAGCGCCACCAACCACATCGTGGCGCGCGGCTTCCACCACGCGAGCGGCAGCGAGAGCACGTGCAGCACCACCAGCACCGGGTGGGTCGCCGGCTGACCCAGCACCTGCGCCGCCTGATGCAGCGCATGCACGGTCGCGATGCCGCGCGCGTCAGTCACCGTCGCCGCTGCCACCACACGAGATGCGAGTGCCTTCGGTCTCGTACGAAACGCCGAACGTGCACGTCATTTCTTCGGTCGCGTTCTTGAGGTGCAGCGTGCCGGTGCGGTCGCCTTCGAGCCCGCGAATGCCCAGCGTCAGGGTGCCTTCGGGCGCCGGCGGCTCCGGGGTCACCGAGAACGTGAGGAAGCCGGTCGGCGGGAGCGCGTAGTTCTTCTCGGTCAGCACGGTCGGCTGATTGCCGTTCAGGCTGAAGTTCGAAGTGACGGCGCCGTTGCCCCACGACAGCGCATACACGTGGGTGTCTTCGCTCAGACACGACGTGCGGCGCACGATGACCATGCGGCTCACGGCATCGAGGGTCGCGCCGTTCAACGTGGTGCCGCCCCACGTGCCAGTGCACGACCCTTCATCGAGCGGACCGCAACGGCAGCCCGCCACCGATACCGTCAGCATCACCAGCACGAGTGTTCGCATGCGCAGCGGAACCTACGGTGTTGCTCAGCCGCCGTCGCCGCCATCGGCAGGGTCGCAGCTGAGCAGCGTGCCCTCCGTCTCGTACGAGACCGCGAAGCTGCACGACATCTCCTGGCCGCCGTTCTTCAGCACCAGCTTGCCGGTGCGGTCGCCTTCCATGCCGCGCAGGCCGAGCGTCACCGTGCCCTCGGGGCTCTTCTCGGGCGTGGTGTCGAAGCTCATGAACTCGCTCGACGGCAGCCGGTAGTCCTTCGCGGCCAGCACCGTGGGCGCGCCGCCCTTGAGGCTGAAGCGCGTGGCGAAGGCGCCGTTGCCCCACGAGAGCTCGTAGCGAACCACGTCGAGGTCCTCGCACGTCTTCTTGCGCTCGATGACCACGCGGCTCGACTTGTCGAGCTCTGCGCCCTTCACCGTCGCCGTGCCCCAGGCGCCGTCGCAGGTTCCCTCCGTCACGCGCCCGCAGCGGCAGCCCGAGAGGACGAACAGCGACAGCATGACGGCGGTGAAGCGCATCTTTTTGATTATGTCCTACGCGCGTGCGCCTCGGACTCCTGACGTCGACCCGTTTTGCTGCGTATTACGAAGATGAAACGCCCTTGGTGAACGCGTTGCGCGCGCGGAAAGTCCACGTGGAGCCGGTGGTGTGGACCGAGGCGCGCCCGCTCGATGATTTCGACGCCATTGTCATGCGCACGCCGTGGGACTGGTTTCAGCACCGCGAGCGATTTCGCGCGTTCCTCGGCTCGCTGCGCGACGTGAAGGCCCGCGTGTTCAACGCGCCTGAACTCATGTTGCGCTTCGCTGACAAGCGCTACCTCACCGCGTTGGCGGCGGAGGGGCTCGCCGTCATTCCCACGCAACAACTCGAGTCGTCTGAACTCTCGTCAGTGGCCGACCGCGTGGCGACGCTGGGCTGGGAGCGCGCGGTGCTCAAGCCGGCGTTCACCGCCAACGCCGTGGGCGCGCGGTTGTTCGACGCCGTCGACGCATCGAAGGTGGTGACCGAGCTGGCGCCGTTGCCCGCCGGTGAGCCGTGGTTGCTGCAGCCCTTCGTGCCGGCGATTGCAGAAGGAGAACGATCCTTCATCTTCTTCGGCGGGCGCTTCAGCCACGGCGTGCTCAAGAAGCCGAAGCACGGCGAGTGGCGCGTGCAGCACGACTACGGCGGTGTGGTCGAGCCCTGGGCTCCGTCGGCGCGGGAACTCGACGAAGCCAACGCGCTGCTCGAGAAGGCCGCGCCGGGAACGCTGTACGCACGGGTTGACGCGGTGCCCTTCGAGGGTCGGTTGCACCTCATGGAGCTCGAGCTCGTCGAGCCGGAGTTGTTCTTCCGCGTCGACCCACAAGCGCCCACCCGCTTCGTCGACGCGCTTCTGACGAAACTCAGTTGACCGTCAGGGGGCCTCCTCGAGCGTTCGCGGCGCAGTTTCCGACCACTCGCGAGGACCCCACACACATGAAGAAGCTCGTTGCTGCTCTGGTCGCGGTCGCGGCCGTCACGTCGTCTTGCGGACCGACGGAGCAATTTCCGGACACCATCACCGTGAATCAGCCTCCGGTGGAGCCGGCGCCGACCGAGTTCACGAACACCAACAACAATACGAATACCAACGTGACCACGCCTTCGACGCCGCGCGGCTCGGTGTCGGGTGTGGTGACCACCACCAACCTTTCGCCGCTCGCCGATGCCGACGTCGAGTTGATCATCGGCAGCGCGCAGACGCTGACCACGAAGACGGACATGAGTGGTGCGTTCCGCTTCGCCGACGTGCCCGCGGGTTCGCAGGTGCTGGTGAACATCAGCAAGAACGGTTTCGCGCGCGCGCGGGTGACGACCACCGTGCCCAGCGCGGCCGGCAACGTGCCGATCGACGACGCCAACGCCAGCTTTGGCCCCATTCAACTCGCGGAGCTCAACGGCACGGTTCGCTTCGTGGTGTCGCGACCCGATGGCCGGCCGGCGGCGGCCGTTCGCGCGTCGCTGCGCGTCTCGCCAGTGGTGTCGGTGACGCTCTTCAACAACGACAACACCAGCCAGGCCACGAGCCACCTCACGCTCGACGCGGTGGCCGATGCGCAGGGGCAGCTGGTGTTCAACGGCGTGCCCACGCCGCTGGAGCTCACGCGTTTCAACAACGCGCAGTACCAGCTGTACGTCTCGCCGCTCGACGCCGACAACGACGGCTTCCCCGAGACCGGTGGGTACGTCGACAGCTACAGCGCGTCGTCGCTCGTCGGGGCGGGCAATGTTCGCTTCGTCACCCTGGGCGCGCTCGGCAGCGGCGGGTTCTGGGTCGAGTCGTCGAACGTCGGCAGTCTGCGCAACGCCGCTGACAACGACCCGCTGCGCAACACGGTGCGCACTGGTGAGTCGTTGCAGTTCGTGTTCTCGCAGCCGGTGCAGCCGCAGTCGCTCGTGGTGCGCGTGACCAACGAATACGGCGCGTCGTCGCTGAGCGTTACGCCGCAGCTTTCGTTCGGCAACATGATGGTCAGCGTCCCGCTCGGCAATTCAGTGAGCGTGGTGGGCGAGTACAACATCGACCTGCGCGCGATCTCCGCGAGCGGTGCGCAGTACACGCGCACCGGCTTCTTCTTCTTCAACACCGCGACACCCACGCCCGTGACGGCGGTGGCGGCCTCGTACCAGGAGACGTCGTTGACCGCGGCCGCGGCGACGCAGCTGAACAACGGCGAAGCGGTCTTCGTGCATTTCTCGGCGCCGATCGCCTTCGGCCAGTCGGGCATGCTGCCGCAGGTGTTCTTCAACGCCGACATCGGTGGCCCCACGCCTGGCGTCATCGGTGACTTTCAGGGCGAGCGGGGTGCGGCGCAGGGGTTCACGCTCATCCCCAATGAGCCGACGGCGCCGGTAGCCACGCGCATTCCTGTAGAGCAACCCGTCTTCCCCCTCGTGCTCTCGGGTTACACCACGCGCTGGAGCTTCGCGTACCAGGGCGCTCCGCTCACCGCGCTCTCGACGCTGGAGCTCGACGTCGCGTTCTCGAAGATTCCCAACAACGCCTTCGTCGACTCGTTCTGGAGTCAGCCGGTGACCAGCGACTTCGTGTTGACCGGCGTGGTGAAGCAGCCGGTGCCGGTGCCCTGATCAGGCCCACAACCCGCGCTCGACCTGCGTCCACGCCTGAACGCCGGGCACCAGCGGGAGGAACATCGCGATTTCATCGGTGCGCGCTTCACGGCGCGCCCCGGAAATCGTCGACAAGTCCATGGTCTCCCAGATGCGCACCTTCGGGAGACCGGCGCGATGCGCCACGTGCCTCGCTGCGGCCACGAGCTTCGGCGAAGGCGCGTCGAGCGACATCACCTGCAGCTCCTTCGTCTTCCAGTACGCGGTCCACGTGATGCACGCGTCACCGTCGCGCGCGCCGTGCACGTCGAGGCGGGTGCCGTAGACGTCTTCGCGCACCAACTGCCAGTCGAGGCGCTCGGAGCTGAGCTCGAGCTGCAGCGTGTCTTCGCTCGGCGTGGCGCGGTGCACGTCGGGCAGCGGCGCCTTGAGCCAGTCGACGCTCGGCGCTTCGGCCAGTGGCTCGAACCAGGTGTCGTACGCGGGCACGGCGCAGAAGCCGAGGCGGCCGTAGAGACGGGTGCCGATTTCAGAGAACAGCGTGGCGGCGAGGCAGGTCTTCGCCAGCTCGTCGGTGAGCGCGCGCAGCATGGCTTCGGCGTGACCGCGGCCGCGGTGGTGCTCTTCGGTGAAGACCGAAGCGATGGTGGCGGCGAGGCCCCGACGTGCGCCGATTCGCGCGGCGTCGATGAAGGTCTCGCAGGACGAGAGGAACTGGTTGCCGTCGTCGACCCAGAACCAGGAAGACATGGTGCGCTTCGCCCACGAGTGCGAGCGCAGGCGGCGTTCACGTTCCTTGAAGCTCGCGAGGGTGAGGCCGGTGCCCCAGGCGGGGTAGCTCGCGTCGTCGCGGGCGAGTTGTTGTGCGGCGGTGGCGCGGAGCAACTTCATGGGGCGGGGGAAGTAGCACGCGATGAGGGCTGGGAAAGAGGGCGGCGTCGATGCGTGGCCAGGCTCCGAGTCGTCTCGTGCTGGCTTCTCGACTGCGGACGACCGTCGCGCGCGTCACTCAACTTCGTGGAGTTGTTCTGGTGAGTCACAGGGTCGTTCCCACGACCACGGCGCTCACCAGAATCGGTTTTCATGAACACTGCGCGAGTCGTGCTCGAACGAGATCCATCAACGACCGCCTCCCTTCAGGCCGACGCTGACCTCGCCCTCCATACGCGGGCCTGCGAACTCACTTCGCCCGGAGCAGCGACGCGCCGTCAGCACCCGTGGTCAGCACGAACAACGTGGTGCCACCGAGCGCCAGACCCTTCGCCGCACCACTCAGCGTCAACACCTCCGTCGGCTCCGCGCCGCTCGTCACTTCGTACAACTTCGGCGTCGCCCCCGCGGTCGTGAACCGCACCAGCCCGCTCTGCACCACGAGCTGATTCACGTCGGCCGTGGCCACCGTCGACATGTTCCCGCCAGCGCGGCCGACACGCTTCAACTCCACGCCCGAACCGAGCGGCGCGCGGAAGTACACCGCGTCACCATCGAGCGCGATGGGCTCGTCGGCCGTGTCCGCCAGCTGCGAGCTGAACGCACCGTCGAGCGCGCCTCGCCAGAGCCCCGCGGGGTACCCGGCGATCCAGTACGCGCCCTTGCCATCGGTCTGCGCGGCGCGCGGCTTCACCTGCTCCTGCGCGATGAGCGACACCTTGCCGTCGCTGTCGATGCTGATGACCGCGCCCACCGCGTCGGTCGAGGCGGGGTCGGCGCTCCTGGGCATCACCGTCGCCACCACCGTGTCGCCCGACGACGCGAGGCTGGTCACCACGGCGTTCTTGAAGCGCGCCCGCACCGTCACGCCTTCACCGCCGCGCGCCAGCGTCGACCCGATGAGCCCGCCTTCCGCGAAGAACACCGTGCTGCCGTCGACCGAAATCGCGTTGATGGGCGCGTTGCGCGAGAACAACAACTTCGGCGCGTCACCTGCGGCCGCGCGCACCAGCCCGCTCTTGCCCTTCGCGTCGATGACGAACAGCGCCGCGCCGAAACCACCGCTGAGCTGCCGCGCTTCGAACGCACCACCGGCCACCGCGGGGAAATTGGCGCCGTCGATGCTGGGCACCGTCAACAACGCCGCGAGCTCCGCGTCGGTGCCCGGCGCGTCCGTGCCGGGCGCTTCGGTCTCGAGCAGCGTCGCGACTTCCTTCGGCCACTTCGGCTTCGAGGGCGTGTTGTCCTTCGTGTCGGTCTCAGCGCCGGCTTCGGTCTTCGAAGGGTTGCGGCGCGCGTACTCGGTGATGCCGATGCCAATGACGAGGCACACCAGCCCCGCGACGAGGGTTCGCATGGCGCGCACTGCTAGCAGAGGCGTTCAGTCCAGTCCGCGCTTTCCGTCGGCCCAGTACGCCTTCGTCTTGCCGCCGAACGAGAGGCCCGCCGCCTTGAGTCGCTGCTTGAGCTGCTGCGTCGTGGCCGCGCGGCCGGTGAAGTAGGGCGTGGCGCCGGCCTTCAGCTGCGCCGACAGCTTGTCGAACATGCCGTCGACGTCGCCGCGCGAGGTGACGTCTGCGTGCGACAGGCCGAGCTTCGCGCAGACCTCGTTCGTCACCTCTGGCTGCTGCGCCTCGAGCACCACCGACACCCGCTTGCTCTCCGAGAACGCGCGCGCCACCGCCAACGAGGTCTCGTCGCCGATGACCACCACGTTGCCGGTGATGCCGCCCACGTCGAGCGAGCCGCGCGGCCCGAAGAACTGAACCGCGTCGCCGGCCTTCACGGTCTTCACCCACCGCGAGCCCGGCCCCTCGCCATGCACGAAGCCGATGAGTGACGCGCTCTCGCCGCGCCAGTTGAACGGCGTGTAGGTGCGCATGTCTTCGCCCATCACGAAGACCTGAATCTTGTCGCCGGGCGTGAAGCGGGCGTTGGCGAGCTCCGGGCCGGTGAGGTCGATGCGGCGCAGGTTGCGCCCCAGCTCACTGACCTCGGTGACCGTGGCGTTGGTGAAGAAGAAGCGGCCGAGCGCGGCGCTGAACAGACCTTTTGCTGAAGCCATGGCTTCAACATCACCCGCGCACGGCACCGCTGCGATGAAGAAGCGTGAATCAGAATGGAGAAGGCGCGGTGACCGTGAGCTCTTCGCCCGTCTCAGGGTGGCGGAACTTCAGCACTTCGGCGTGCAGCAACAGCCGGGCTGATGGTTGCCCATAGAGGCGGTCTCCGACGATGGGCGCGTTGAGCCCGTCTCGATGCGCGGCGTGCACGCGGAGTTGATGCGTACGCCCGGTGATGGGGAAGAACGCTACGCGGGTACGACCGGCGTCGCGCGCGAGCACCTGCCACTTCGTCAGCGCCGGCTTGCCGTGCTCGAAGTCGACCACCTGCCGGGGCCGTTGATCGAGATCCACGCGGAGCGGCAGGTTCACCTCGCCTTGATCAGCGCGGATCAACCCGTCGAGCACCGCGACGTATTGCTTGTGAATGGTGCGCTCGAGGAACTGCCGTTGCAGCGCGCGGTAGGTGTCTTCGTCGAGCGCGACGAGCAGCAGACCCGAGGTGTCGAGGTCGAGCCGGTGCACGGTCATCGCCTGCGGGTACGACGCTCGCACGCGCGCGAGCAGTGAATCGGTGACCGTCTCGTCACGCGCAGGCACCGAGAGCATGCCGGCCGGCTTGTCGAGCACGAGGAACTTCGTGTCGCGGTGACGCACCGGCAGCGCGTCGTCGGCGTGGGCCAGTGGTTTCCACGTCTGCTTCGGGGCGACGTCGAGCCCGCGCGTCAGGAAGGGGAGAATCGGCGCGCACTTCTCGCGGCAGGCCGGGAAGTACATGCCTTCGACGCGCGCGCCTGCGGGCGGCGGGGCGCCCCACCAGAATTCGGCGAGCGCGATGGGCGTGAGGCCGAGGCGTTGCGCGTGCGCGAGCAGCTTGGGCGCAGCGCAGTCACCGGCCCCGGAAGGTGGATCTCCGTGGGGGAACAGCGCGCGCAACGTGGTGGTCTCGTGCGCGAAGTTGGTGAAGACGTACGAGTCCCAGATGCGGCGCATGGCTTCGCGCGAGACGAGCGGGCGCAGGCGATCGAGCGCGGCGAGGTGGCGCTCGAGGGGCTTGAGGCGCGTGAGTGCTTGCTCACGTTCTTCGCGAAAGCGGGCTTCGAGATTCCGCCGCTCGCGATCGTCAGCGCGGCTCTGCTCGTCGAGCGTATTCGGGGCGACGCGGCCGTCGTCGCGCGTCGTCTCCTGCGCCTGGCTCCGGTGTTCTCGCAGCTCGCGGCGCAGGCGCTTTCTCTCGGCGTGCACCCGCTTGAGCGCCGCACGCGCTTCAGCGTGTCGAACGTCGAGGGCCTTCAGCGCCGAGCGCGCTTCGTGCAGCGCCGGGCTCGTCCTCGCCGCTTCGCTGCGCGCCGTGAGCGCCTTCACCACCACCTCCGCCGGAGGCTCCACCGCTTCTCGCAGCGCCACGTCGAACGCCGGCGGCACGAAGCCCTCGAGCACCCACGCGCGCTCCACCTGGCCCGACACCGCCTGGAGGAAGCCGACGCGGCCGGCGGCATCGCGCACCACCAGCACGCCGAACATCTTCCCGCCTTCGTCGCGGTACAGAACGTCGGTCGAAACGCCGGGGGCGAAGTGACCGCTCCGCAGCGCGGCCATCACCAGCTCGGCGCACCGCCGTGCGAGCGCACACGGCGCCACGTCGTCGAAGGGGCTCGGAAAGCGCTCTGGCACGTCACTGCGCGCGGGTTGTGGGTCGAGCCACTGCACCTGCGTCACATACCAGCCCGCGTCAGTCGCGGGAGGCCGGTGCGACGTCGCGCTCGTCTCGCAGCGTCGCCCACAAGGCAGCCACGTCTTCTTCCGGGAGGGCCGCGAACGCCCTCCACGGCATCAATTCATCGAGCGCGTGGCCGTCTTTGGCGACGCCCTTCTGGAGCGCGCGCGAGAAGTCTTCACGCGTCCACGCCTTCAACGCCGCTGCCGTCAGCGAAGGTGCCCACGGCGCGCCCGGCCGCACCTCGTGCCCTTCGAGGTTCGGCCCGTGACAGCCGCGGCAACCCGACACGTTGACGAGATACGCGCCCCGGTCGCCCACGGGCGCATCGCTCACCGGCACCTCGTCGTGCTTGATGCCCCAGGCGGCCACGCGCAGCTTCCCCGTCAGCATCAACACCGAGCCTACGGGGCCCAGGCGCGTCGGCGGCAGCTCGCGATCGACCGGCACCAGCGCGTCGAGCCACGCGGCGACGTCACGGAGGTCCCGGGCCGACAATGACGCGTAGCTGTCCGAGGGCATCATCACCAACGCGCGGCCGTCACCACCCACGCCGTGGCGTATGCCGAGGTCCCACGCGTGGAGTGAACGCACTCCCGGCCCGCCGCGGCCACGCGTGAGGTTGGGCGCCACCACGCGACCGAACACCGGGTCGTCGACCATCACCTTCCCGCCGAAGTCGCTGCCGTGGCACTCGGTGCAGACCAGCGTGCTCTGCAGCAGCTCGCCGCCGCGCTTCGCGTCACCCGTGCCCGGTGGAAGCGCCGACGTCACGCCGAGGGGCGCCTCGAGCCGGCCGTGCGCCACCGCCGGCAGACCGATGAACCCGCTGATCAGCCCCAGCACCACCACGGATAGAATCCACTTCATCATGCGCTCAAACTGCGTGAGGCGTCGATATTTGTGAAATCGATGATTCGCCTCGAATCATCGACAATGATGATGAGTCATGGAGCTCCGTCATCTGCGCACGTTCGTGGCGTTGTCCGACACGCTGCACTTCGGCCGCGCGGCCGCGAAGCTGGGCCTGGGGCAGCCGGCGGTCAGCCAGATGTTGAAAGACCTCGAAGCCGAGCTCGGCGTCACGCTCATCGAACGCACCCGGCGCGCAGCGGAGCTCACGCCCGCGGGGCATCAGTTTCTGCTCCACGCACGACGAAGCCTCGAGGCGGTCGAAGACGCCACGCAGGCCGCGAAGCGCGCGGGTGAAGGCGCGCTCGGCTCGGTGGTGCTCGGGCTCAACGCGTTGACGGCGTTGTCTGCGCTGCCGGGGGCGCTCGCGCGGTTCCGCGAGAAGTACCCGCTGGTGCGCATTCGGCTCATCGCCGGGGGCACCGCGCAGCTCGTCGAGCACCTGCGTGCAGGTCAATGTGACGTGGCGTTCACCATCACCCCGGGTGACGTCACGCCGCTGGCGTCAGAGGTCATCACCCACGAGCCGCTGTGCGCGGTGTTCCACGCGAAGCACCGGCTCGCGAAGCGCACGAAGGTCCGCTTCGGCGACTTCATCGGTGAGCCGATGATTCACCGCTCGCGCTTCGAGGAGCCGAACCTCCACCGTGAATTTCTCGGGGCCTGTGAGCGCGCGGGCGTGACGCCCAACATCCTGCTCGAGACCGGGCAGATCGAAACGTTGTTCGCGCTCGTCTCGCAGGGCATGGCCTTCAGCCTGGTGCCCGCGACGGTGCGACGCATGGCCTACCCGGGCGTGAAGCTGGTCGAGGTGTCCCCACGAATCGAAGCCGGCGTGACGATGGTGTGGAACCCGGCGCGGTTGCCGGTCACTGCTCGACGACTCCTCGAGTTTCTCCGCGTCGAGCGGCCGCGGGCTTCGTGATGCGCGCGCTGCGCCGCAGCTGCAGCAGCTGTTGTTGTTGATCAGCCAGCCGCGCATCGACGCGCTCGGTGAGGTGGTCGACTTGATCTCGCAGTGACACCAGCAGGGCTTCGATGCGCAGCAGCGTCGATTCGTCACTCATGAACCGCTTCATCGCGTCGCGACGTGGAGTCTTCACGCCGTACCCGCAACATCGCGGTCACTTCACCGGCTGCCACCGGCCCTGAAACCGAATGGCCTGCGGCAGCAACCCTTCGGCCTGTTCCCCGCCGGCGCCCAGCGTCAGCGCCGTCGACGCGCTCGCTTCGAGCTGCATCGCCAACGCCGAATCACCCTGGGCCTTCGCGGCCGCGATCGCGAACGCGCTGGCCGCCGCACCGATGCCGAACACGATGGGCCCCGAGTCGATGTCGCCGTGGCGCTCGACGCCGCGCGGCCATTCACGAAAGCCGACCATCGCCCCGAGGCGCACGAAGTGGTGCTCGCGGTACTGGTCCCACCACTTCTTCGCCAGCTGCGGGTCGGCCTCGCTCAGGTACCGCGCGATGAACGACTGCGCGCACCCTCGCGGGTACTTCGCGCCCGGCGCCTTCCCGGTCACCTCCGATTCCGGGAGCCCGGTCGCGGGGTCGAGGTGCCGGCTCATGACGTCACGCCACGCCTCGAGCGGTGCCGTCAGCGTGTCGCCCTGATGCGCCGCATCGAAGCGGGCGAGCGAGGCCAGGGTCGCGGTCTGATCCGCCGGCCAGCGAAACGGCAGCTTCAGGTACGAAGGAACGTGCCTGGTGGGGTCTGCCAGTGACCGGCGCGCGAGCGCTTCACTCAGCCTCCGGTGCTCGGCCTCTTCACCACACCCACCGAGTTGATCCGCCGCGCCGTAGATCAGATTGAGGTGACTCTCGAAGAGCCCGTCGCCTGAACGCGGCAGCTGCTTCGCGGCCTTCAGCGCATGGGCGACGCACGCGCGCGCTTCGGCTTCGAACTCGGGCCGCGCCCTGGCTTGACCCACGCAGCCATCAGCGAGGTGCGAGAGCGTGATGACCCTGAAGCCTGCGGGCGTGTCGCCCCAGCGGCCGTAGGCGAACAACTTCCGCGCTGACTTCGGCAGCTCGAACGAAGGCGAATCTGCCGAGCCGAGGAGCAACAGCGCCAGCAGTGCATTGCGCATCACGCCACGATGAACGGGCGCGGGGGCCGGCCGTCAGCGCCGTGACCGAGCGGTCGCAAACGCAGGCCGAGCGGCTCCGCAACGGGCGTCAGAGCTTCGCGAACTTGCCCGCGTGGGCGACGAACACCTCGGGGCACACCGCGCGAATCGCCGGCAACTTCTCGCCCAGCCGCGCGGGCGTGAAATCGTTCTTCATCGAGTCGAGCACCGCGAGCAGGCCAGCGAGGTTCTCGCCGAACAGGCACCGCAGCTGTGGCCCTGCGCCGTCGGCGTCGCGCACGAACACGTCGAGCGCCGACTCGCGGGCGTTGAGCTCCAGCGTCATCGCGCCGAAGTGCACCGCTGCGTCATACGCGTCGCTCGCGGGTTTCCGTTGCCAACCCTTTTCAGACAAGGCCAGCACCGCGTCGACGTGCGCGCCCCCGCCGCCGCCCTGACGCGCGACCTCGCTCTTGGCGGCGAGGTCCTGGAGCACGTGCGTCTCTTCGACCTCGACGCCGAGCGCCCTGGCCAGGTCTTCGAAGGCCTTCGCCTCGTTGGTGGTCACCTCGCCGTCGGCGAGCACGATGCGGTAGGCCAGCACCAGCCCGTCACGCGCGAACGCGCCGGGGAACTTCGGGGCCAGCTGCTCGAGGTACTTCTCGCGGCCCACGTCCACCAGGGTGCGGCGCGCGCGACGTGCGCGGTCGAGCAACCCCGAGGTTGCCCCCAGCGTCTCGAGGAACTCGTCACCGACCGCCGCGCGCACCACTTCATGCATGCTGTCGATGAACGTCTCGAGCTCCTCTTCGCCGAAGCGACCGTCGGCGCGGCCGATGAAGACCGCGGCCTCCACGAGGGCGTCCAACATGTCGTCGACTTGAGACCGTGCCGCGCGAGCGCTCAGGATTTTTCGAACCGTCATCGACGAGCCTCTTGATTACGTCTTGGGCAGCGTGACGCCCGTCTGACCCTGGTACTTGCCGCCGCGGTCGCGGTAGCTGGTTTCACACACCTCGTCGGAGCCGAAGAACAGCATCTGGGCCACGCCCTCGTTGGCGTAGATGCGCGCGGGCAGCGGGGTGGTGTTCGAGAATTCGAGCGTCACGTGGCCTTCCCACTCGGGCTCGAGCGGGGTGACGTTCACGATGATGCCGCAGCGCGCGTAGGTCGACTTGCCCAGGCACACCACCAGCACGTCGCGCGGAATGCGGAAGTACTCGACGGTGCGCGCCAGCGCGAACGAGTTGGGAGGGATGATGCACTCGGGCCCCTTGATGTCGACGAAGCTGCGCGGGTCGAAGGTCTTGGGGTCCACGATGGTGGAGTTGATGTTGGTGAAGACCTTGAACTCGTCGGCGCAGCGCACGTCGTAGCCGTAGCTCGAGGTGCCGAAGCTCACGGCGCGCTGGCCGGCTGAATTCGTGCGCACCAGCTCGGGCTCGAAGGGTTCGATCATCTTCTTTTCGAGCGACTGACGGCGAATCCACTTGTCTGACTTGATGCTCATGGGGCGGCACCATACAGGCGTCGCATGACTGCACGTATCGGCATCGTCACCCTGTCTGACCGGGCGTCTGCGGGCGTCTACGAAGACCGCTCAGGCCAGGCGATCCGCGACACGCTCACCGAGTGGCTCGCGACGCCGTGGAAGGCCGAGTACCGGCTCATTCCCGACGACCGGCCGGTCATCGAGAAGACGCTCATCGAGCTGTGTGACGAGTACCGATGCGGGCTCATCGTCACCACCGGCGGCACCGGCCCTGCGAAGCGCGACGTGACGCCCGAAGCGACCGAAGCGGTGTGCGAGAAGCTGATGCACGGCTTCGGGGAAATCATGCGCGCCACCTCGCTCAAGAGCGTGCCCACCGCGATTCTCTCGCGGCAGACCGCGGGCATTCGTGGCAGCTCGCTCATCGTGAACCTGCCGGGAAAGCCGGCGGCGATTCGTGAGTGTCTCGAAGCGGTGTTCCCTGCGATTCCGTATTGCATCGACTTGATCAACGGGCCGTACCTCGAGGGCACGGAACGCGCGCCGAAGGTGTTCCGGCCGAAGCCGATGTGATGCCAGCGCGCTGCGCCTTCACGCTCGCCACGCCACGGCGGCGCGCCGAATTTCAGGACCGCCCTTCGTGCGCGCGTGGTTTCATCAGCTCCGATGCGTGACCTCGCCGGAGCCCGCTGTGCGAAGCACCCCGACGTTCAAGCGGTAGAGAACTGCAGCCGCTGCGGCGCGTTCGTGTGCCCGAGCTGTCTGGAGTTCCACCTCGATGGTGGCATTCGTTGCGCCAACTGCATGGACCGCGACCGTACCGAGAAGCCGTCGGGCCGCGCGGTGGCTGCGCTGGTGTTCGCGGTGCTGGGAATTCAGTGTGGCTTGCTGCCGGGCATCGTCGGGCTGGTGCTGGGCACCGCGGAGCTCTCGGCAATCGAGCGGGGTGAGGCTCCCGCCGCGGGTAGATCTCTTGCCCGCGGCGGGCAAATCATCGGCGGCATCGCTGCGGCGTTGCTGGCCATCGTCCTCATCGGCGTGGCCTTCTTCGTCGCGACGAAAAGCCGCTGGTGAATCACATGCGAGCCATCGCCTGCGACGCGATGTTGATCACGATGTTGACGACGATGAGCCCCGTCCAGATGCGGATCCACTGCGCGTACTTCAGACCGGCGGGAGGCGGGTTCGCCGCGTCGAGCGCGTCGGCGTTCTGCCAGCCCCAGATGAGCGTGTAGAGACCACAGCACAGACCAGCGATGCCGTGACCGACGCCCTTGGCCTTGAAGAGCTGGATCAAAAAGACGATCAAGCAGGCAAGGTTGACGAGGCCGATCAGCAAGCTCAGAAGACCGAGAATCATGACCATTGTGGGTTTCCCCTCCGGGTAGGTGGTGTGAAGCGGAGCGGACGGTAGACGCCGCCTTCCGTGCTACCAAGGACAATCGGGACCACGTTGGTGCGCAAAGAAAGAACATGGCTGAGGCCGCTTCTGACGCCCTGGGTCCGACGTGTGTCACTCGTCGGCTTCATCGGTTCGTTCTTCTTTCCCGTGACCGGGCTCGGCGTCGACCTCTGCCCGATTCACGCAGTGACCGGCCTGCCGTGCCCCGGCTGCGGCGTGACCCGCGGCATCGCGCTGGTGTCTCAGGGCGAGCTGCTCACCGCGCTGGGCGCGCACCCCTTCATTCTCTTCCTCTGGCCGGGCCTGTTGATCCTCGCGGCGCTGGCGCTGGTGCCGCAGCGCCGCGTCGAAGCGATGGAAGCGAAGTTGGACGTTCTCGAGCCGGGGCTTTCAGCCACGTGGCGCGTGGTGCTCTTCGCGTTCTTCGGCTTCGGGTTGATCCGCTTCGTGGTCTTCCTCGTGCTTGGTGAGCGCTTCCCTTAGTGGAAGAGTCGCCGCCCCATGTCAGACACGTCCGACGTTCCCAGCTTCGGGGACAAGGTCCGTTATCAGGTCGACCGTTTTCTCTCGTGGAGCCCGATGGCCCGCTTCGTGGGCCTCTTCGCGCTCTCGCTCATCCTGGTGATGACCAACGCGTTCCTCGCGTTCCTGGTCATGCCGAAGCCGACGGAAGAGGGCGCTGAGCCCTTCGACTTCTTCGAGGCCATGTGGTGGGCGACGGGCCGCGTGGCCGACGCCGGCACCATGGGCGACGACTCGGGCACGCTGGTGCGCGCGGTCGCCATTCTCACCACGCTCTGTGGCGTCGGCGTGGTGGCGTTGCTCATCGGCCTCGTCAGCTCGACCATCGGCGACAAGATCGAAGACCTCCGCAAGGGCAAGTCGCCGGTCATCGACGAAGACCACACGTTGATCCTCGGCTACGGCGAGAAGGTCTTCGCCATTCTGCGCGAGCTGCGCGAAGCGAACTCCAACCAGAAGTTCGCCAGCATCGTCATTCTCTCGCCGACTGAAAAAGAAGAGGTCGAGAACGCCGTGCGCGAGCGCATGGGCGACCTGGGGCCCACGCGCGTGGTCGTGCGCCAGGGTTCGCCGTCGAGCGTGCACGACTTGAAGAAGGTCGGCGCCGGCCGCGCCAAGAGCATCATCATCATCAACGAAGACAAGGCCGACGACGGTGACGAGGCCGCCTCAGACCTCGAGGCCATCAAGGCGCTGCTCGCGTTGCGCCGCGTGAATGGTGCGTTGTCGAAGAACCACGCGGTCGTCGAGATCGCCGACAGTGGCCGCCGCGCCGTCATCGAGCAGCTGGGCGCTGGTGGCGTCGAGGTCGTGGCCATGGCCGAGACGCTCTCGCGCATGATGGTGCAGACCGCGCGGCAGAACGGGCTCGCGGCGGTGTACCGCGACCTGCTCACGTACGAAGGCAGCGAGTTCTATTTCAAGAACTTCCCCGAGCTCGCGGGCACCTCGTTCGGCGACGCACAGTGGAAGATGAAGGATGCGGTGGTGTGCGGCGTGCGCACCGTCAGCGGCAAGGGCATCGCGTCGTGCATCATCAACCCCAGCGACGAGTACGTGCTGGGCGACCGCGACGAGCTGCTGGTCATCGCCGAAGACGACGACTCGTTCTCGCTCACGGCTGATCACCAGCCGGTGGTGCCCGAAGCGTTCCGCGGCGCCGACCCCATTCAGCGCAAGCCCGAGCGGCTGCTGGTGTGCGGCACCAGCCCCAAGCTGGGCGACATGTTGAAGGAGTTCGACAACTACGTGCTGCCGGGCTCGGAGGCGTGGCTGATGCCGGGCCAGGAGATGGAGGCCTTCAGCGAGTTCATCAAGGAGCAGGTGGGCAGCCTGAAGAACCTGCGCTTGAAACACGTCGAGGGCGACCCCACGTCGCCCGACGCGCTCCGGAAGGTCATCTCGCCGGACTTCGCGGTGGCGATGGTGGTGGCTGACACCGATTCCGACGCGGAAGAGGCCGACGCCAAGACGGTCATCACCGTGCTGTTGCTGCGCGACATGTTCCGCGCGCTGGGTGACCGCAAGCCGCGCATCATCAGCGAGATCCTCGACCTCAGAACCAAGGACCTGCTCGAGACCGACTACGGCGCCGACTTCGTGGTCAGCTCCGAGATGACGTCGATGCTGCTGGCGCAGGTCTCGGAGCGGCGCGAGTTGAACGCGGTGTTCGCCGACCTCTTCGACTCCGACGGCAACGAGGTCTATTTGAAGCGCGCGGCCTGCTACACGGTGCTCGCGCACACCACCAACTGGCTCAGCGTGCAGAAGGTGGCCCGCGACCGGCGTGAAGTGGCGATCGGCTACCTGAAGTTCGGCAAGACGCCCATCATCAACCCCTCGCAGACCGAAGACCTGGTGTTCGCGGCCGAAGACCGCGTCATCGTGCTCGCCGAAGACGACAGCGAGGCCGCGGGAGATCAACGCGGCGGCGAACTGTCGCAGCCGCCGGTGGTGGTGAAGACCGAACAGCAGCCCGCGATTTCGGAGCGCACGCCGGCGGCGGGCCGGTCTGCGTTGCTGCCGCCCGAGCCGACGACGCCTGAAGCCAGGGCGATCTCCGCAGGGCCGCGCGTGGGCGGGCCGAGCACCATGCCGCGCCCACCGCTTCCGCCGGGCAACAAGAAGTGAAGAACGCCCTCTCCAGGCGAAGCGGGGAGAGGGTCGGGGAGAGGGGCCAGCAATGTTCAGCGAAATGAAGCCCCTTTTCCCAACGCTCTGGCCGCGTGCGGGCAGAGAGCGCTTCATGCTGATTCTGCTGATCAGCTCGGTTGCGTTCGCGCAGGGCAAGGTCACCCGCGTGCCCCCGCTCAAAGACGCGCGGCAGCATCACACGGCGACGCTGCTGGCCGACGGCCGCGTGCTGGTCGTCGGAGGGCGCGGCACCGACGGCCTCTCGACGCTCGCGTCTTGTGAGCTGTACGCGCCGAAGAAGAACACCTGGTCGCCCTGCGCGCCGCTCACCGTGGCGCGCAGCCACCACGCGGCGACGCTGCTCCCCGACGGTCGGGTGCTCGTCACCGGCGGCACCACGCACGAGTCGGTGGGTGACCAGAACCGCTTCGTGGCGTTGGCGTCGGCCGAGGTCTACGAACCAGCCAAGAACCGATGGGTCGCGGTGACCCCGATGTCGGACGCCCGCAACGGTCACACCGCGACGCTGCTCGGAGACGGCACCGTGCTCGTCGTCGGCGGCGCGCGCGAGCAGCGGCTGCACCTCGCGTCGACCGAGCGGTTCGACCCCGCGAAGAACGCGTGGACCACCGAACAACCGCTCGATGTCGCGCGCTGGCTCCACACCGCGGTGCGCACCAGCGAAGGCGACGTGGTCATCGCCGGCGGTCGCAGCAACGCGGCGCAGGAGAAGAAGGGACCGGGCGTGTCCATCGCCGACGTCGAGCGCTTCGACGTGAAGGCGCGCACGTGGACCACGCTGCCGCCGATGTCGGAGCCGCGTCAGCGCACCTCGTTCATCGCCGCCGCTGATGGTGCGCTCATCGTCATCGGTGGTCAGACCACGACGTCGTCGACGAACTACGCCGAGACGTGGCGCCCGGGGCTCACGCAGTGGGTTCCCTTCGAGAACCACCTGTCGATGTCTCTGAGCGCGCACACCGGCACGCGGCTGCCCGACGGCGACCTGGTGGTCATCGGCGGTGAGCCTCCGAACGCGGTCGACACGTCACGCGTGCAACGGTGGCGGCTCGCCACGAAGGAATGGTGTCTGGCCGGCGAGCTTTCGGTCAGCCGCAAGACGCACTCGGCGACGTTGCTCAACGATGGTCGCGTGCTGGTGGTCGGCGGTACGTCGGGTGGGTTGCCCGAGAAGACCGCCGAGTTGTGGGCGCCGATGAACGGTAAGTGCGAAGACCCGCCGGGCATCTCGCTGGGTTGGTAGCGCGTGCTGCTCGAGTACCGCCACACGCTGACCGGGTGTTTCGTCGTCATCAACGACGATGGCCGCGTGGCCTACGCGTACCTGCACGAGCCGGAGGGCGAGATCATCGGCGACGTGTGGCTCTACAACCGGGTGCCGACGCCCGACGTCGCCGACTGGAGCAACCCGCTCGACGCGCCGTTTCCCAACCCCGCTTCACACGCGCGCGCGTTGGACCAGGCGTTGCCCGAACGTGAAGACGACCTCTCGGTGGAATGGACCGTCGACGGCGAGCTGCTGATGGCCGACGTGCACCTGCGCGGTGTGTTTCTCGCGCGGCTCACGCCGGGCTCAGCGCCGGGTTGGAACGTGTTCGCGACGCGGCGCGGGCCGTGCGCGTTGCCCTACGACGAAGACTGAACGTCACATGCCTGAATCAGGCGGCAGACAGAAGAACGCGCACTCCAGGTTGGTCTCGAACACGCCGGGTTCACCGGGCTGACGGTTCGAGCATGCGGGGCGGCAGGCCGCGCCGTCGTACACGTACGCGGTCACGGCCTGACAGGTTCCCAGACCACCGCCGTCCCAATCACACCGGCCGGGCGTCGGCTCCACGCGCGAAGGCGTCGAGCCGTCGAGCGCAGAAGTTCCAGCGTCGAATTCTTCCGGCACGGGCTGCAGACACGAACTGAAGAACAGCACGCTCAGCGTCGCCCAGGTGCGCATGACGCGCGCACCTTACTCCTCGCCTTCGCAGCGCACCTTCAACACGTTGGGCGCGCGGCCGATTCGACACATCTCCGTCGGCGACGTGATGCCGCTCATGTGAGCGCGCAGCTCACCCGCTATGTCGCCGGGTTTAGTGGACAGCGGTGTCCGGTTCGTTAAAGGTTGTCATCATGGTCGAGACGATGACGTTGCCGTCGCCGCTGAAGAGGAACGACGGGTCGCTCAAGCGGCTCATCACCGCGCTCCAGTGCCTCTCGGTGTTGAAGGACGAAGCCGCGAACCCGGAGCTCGCGTGGAAGCTGCACGTGGCGATGGACGACCGCCGCTACGAAGAACTCGGCCGCGAGCTGCAGTCGTCGAACCCGGAGTTGTTCGAAGCGCGGCGAACGGTGCCCGCGCCGGAGCTGACGCTCGAGAAGCTGGCCGAGTACCCCGAAGGCACGCTGGCGAAGGTGTTCTCGGGCTACTTCCAGAAGAACGGCATCTTCCCGTTCACCTACGAGTACCCGGTGCAGAGCAACGCCGACGTTCTCTACAAGCGGTACCGCGAGACGCACGACATCCACCACATGATGACGGGCTACGGCATCGACGACTTCGGGGAGATCGAGATCCAGGCGTTCTACATCTCGAACCTCGGCCTGCGGCATGCGCGGCTCATCGTGTTCTTCGGCGTGCCGTACCTCATCTGGCAGCAGCGCTCGTTCAGCAAGGTCATCAGCCGGCTCGTCGCTGCGTACAAGCGCGGCAAGAAGGCGAAGAACATGCTCACGCTGCCCTACGAAGCGCTGTGGGGCGTGCCGTTGTCAGAGCTGACGGCGAAGTACTGCCCGGGCTGATCAGAGCAACGCCACCAGGCGACCTGCGAAGCCGAGGTCGCGCAGCTCCCACAGGCGCGCGGGCACGTCGTCGAGCGCGAGCGTCTCGACCTTCGGCGTGACCTTGCCGGTGAGCACCAACGCGAGCCCTTCTTCGAGATCTTCTCGCGTGCCGAGCAGCCCGCAGGTCAGCGTGATGCCGCGCCACACGAGGTCAGCGACCGCGAGATCGATTCGCCCCGTGGGGCTCGAACCGGACAGCGCGAGCCGGCCACCACCACGCAGCACGCGCACCGCCTGCTGAAGGGCCTGCGTCGAGGGCGTGCACACCACCGCGGCGTCGACGGCGCCACCCGAGGGCAGCGCGCCGAGTGATTTTGCGAGCTCGAGGCGCTGCGGGTCGACGTCGTAGGCGAGCACCGTGTGCCCGAGCGCGCGCGCGACCTGAATCACGAGGTGGCCCACACCGCCCACGCCGAACACCGCGACGCGTGAAGGTTGGAGGAGTCGAAGGCTGCGGACGGCGCCCACCGCGGTCCACAACGAGCCGCCGCACACCGCGAGCGCCGCCGCGAGGTCGGGCGTCAGCACCTCGGGCAGCGGCGGCAGCCCCATCGGCACCTCGAGTGGAATCAGCGAGCTGGCGTGCGCGAGCACCTGCGTGCCGAGCGCTCCGTCGACGTGCATGCCGCGCCATTGCACGTGCGGGCAGTGGCGCACGTCGCGGCTGCGGCAGGCAGCGCACTCGGTGCAACTCGAAGCCAGCGGGGTGACGAGTACGCGCTCACCGACGGTGAACGACGTGTTGGCGCCGACGGCATCGACGACGCCGACCGCTTCGTGACCGGGCACCAACGGAAGTCGCGGCGGTGCGTCGAGCGTCAGCAGGTTCCAGTCGAGCTGGCCGATGGCGCACGCCTCGACGCGCACGCGAACTTCGCCGACGCGCGGAAGTGGGAGCGGCACGTCGACGACTTCCACCGGCTCTCTGGGCTTCTCGAGCTGCACGACGCGGGGCATGCGGGTCGATGTGTCACACCGGCGGGCCCGGAAGGAAGCGCTCGCGATGGGTTGCGGCGCTGAACGTCGGGGGCTCCGCGGCCGGCACGTCAGGCGCGGGACCGGGCGCGCAGCTGCTTCGCCTGGTCGATCAGCTCCTGATACGCCTCGTCACCCGACCGCTCGGGCCAACGCTCGCTCAGCAACGATTCACGCAGCTTCTCGGCGCTGTGCTTCGCCCACCGCAGCTGGCCGAACCAGTACGCGCGGCTCACGTTCCACACGGCGATCTGCTTCTGCTCGGGCAGGTCGGCGAAGAGCGCTTCGAGCTCCGGCACCACCTGCTTCAAGAGCGCGTCGACGTCTTCGCGCGCGTTGGTGCGCACCAGCGCCTCGGCCTGCTTGAGCGCTTCGAGCTGTTCGCCGTTGGGGTCCGCCTCCCACGCGTCGAGCCAGAACCTGTCGAGCGCCACGCCGACGTGACTGCCGGTCAACTCGCGCACCACCGCGAAGATGACGTCGTCGAGAAAGCGCCGTCGCTCCGAGCCCACGAGGTACGCCGTCTGCGACGAGACCTGGAGCTCTCCGTCTTCTTCCCCGGTGTCCACGGTGAGCCAGCTCAACGCCTCGGAACCGGTCAGGCCCATCACGCGGCCGCGGCGGAGCTCTCCACCCCACGGGCTGAAGACCACGCTGTCGCCAAGCTCGAAACGCTGCGTCATGGCCGCGCCTCTATCAATTGCCTGCGAGCTTCACGACCACGGTTCCATCTTTGCCGGGCTCGCCGTCTTTCCCCGGCTTGCCCGGGACGCCGTCGGCCCCGCGCGCGCCGTTGAAGCCGTTCTCGAGCGACAACATCGCGCCATTCACCATGCACGACGCGCCGGCCCCGCCCGCGCCACCATTGCCGCCGAACCCTCCGGGCCCTGCAGCGCCACCTTCACCCGCCGCACCGCCGTGGCTGCGCACCAGCACGCGAATGAGCTCGAGCCCCGCTGCACAGTCGACGCCATCGGCGCAGCGCACCAGCGCCGTCACCGGGCCACCGTCACCACCGTCGCCGCCGTCGGTGCCGTCGCCACCCGGCCCGCCGCGGTCACCCGGCGACCCGGAGCGCCCGGCCATGCTGGGGCACGTCGCAGCGCCACCGGCCACGCCCGGAGCGCCCTTCGCACCGCGCGCGCCGTCGGTCCCATTCACGCCGTCGCCACCGGCGCTCGACACCTCGAAGTCGTTGCGCGCGGTGCGCGGCCACACCACCTGCTTGCGCAGCCCATTGGCTGTCGTGGCCAGAAAGATGACCGCGTTGGCCAGCACGTCGGCCTTCACGGTCAGCGCGGGGCCGGGCTCTCCGGGCGGGCCGGTGAAGCGCAACGACGGCGGGTCTTCGAACTCGAGCGGCAGCTTCAAGATGGTCACCGGCTGACCGGCGAGCCGCACCGACATCGCCAGCCCCTCGTTGGCGCGCGCGAGGTCGACCACGCGGCTCATCGGCAGGGCCGTCGCCATCCACACCGCGCCGTCTTCGTCGAGCGACACCTCGAGCAGGTTCAACTCGAGGTCACGCGCTTCGATGCAGGGGTCCACCTCCAGCTCCTCGGGCGGCGCGCAGATGTTGAGCGGCCGGCTCCAGCCGACGTCGAAGGTGAGCACGCCGCGCAGCTTCAACCCCGGGTGCGTGCGCGCGTTGTTGCTGCCCTTCACCACGATTTTTCCGTACTGCGCGTCGGGGTTCTGTTTGAGCACCATCTCCACCGGCAGCTCGAGCGGCGGCTGCGGGTTGAGCAACGTGAGCCCCGAGGTGGCCTGCGCCCACCGCCCGGTGGTCAGCACCGCGCGCTCGACCTCGGCGGCGTGATTCCGCACCTCGTCCCACGGTGAACGGGCGATGCGCAGACGCACCAGCCGCACGCGCGCGGCCTCACGCAGCTCGAGCGACGGCAGCCGCTTGCTCATGCGGAAGATGAGGCGCTCGTCCTGCGTCTCGTCGATGACCTCGGTGGTGACCGGCTTGCCGTTGAGCTGCCCGCGGCCCAGCTCCAGCGTCGTCACCATCGACTCGAAGGTGCGGCCCATGTCGACGTCGAACTCCTTCTTGCGTCGCGTGAGCATGCGCTCGAGCAGCGCCGCCAGCGCCGGGGAGTCTTCGCGGGGCCGCTTGATGAGCACGTCTTGAATGGTCTGCAGGCGGCCTGCGCCGTCCTCTTCACCGAGCAGCCACCACACCGCGCGCGCCAGCCGGGCGAGCAGCAGCTCCCGCGGCTCGACGTCCATCGACTTCACCATGCGGCTCGCACAGTCCTTCCAGGTGGTCAGCTCGAGCTCGTTGTCTTCGAGCGAGGCCACGAAGGGGTCGACCAGGGTCTCGTCGAGCCGGGTCAACATCTCGCTGCGTACGTCGCACACCGCGGGGTCTGCATTGTCCTGCCCGAGGTAGTGCACGAGCGCCTGACCGCTCCATTCTTCTGCGCTGTCTGCACGGAGCTGACTGGCGGAGTACGGGAGCGGGAAGGCGTGTCGGCACCCGCTCGCGGCCAGAGCCAGGAGGATGACGGCGTAACGCATGACGTTGGTTTGAGTAACACGCACCGGTGAACAAGGAACCAACGAGATGTGGCGGTGTTCCACGGCGGTAGCGTTCACTTCGCCCTGTTCCGCCCGTCGGCGAAGCCGCCGCTGATCGTCCACCGTGCCTCCGGGGCAGTCGGTGCGCATGGCCGAATGCTTATGGCGGGTCGTGGCGCTCCGCATTAAGCGCCGCGCGCCGTCATGAGTGCCGCCGAGCCGCTCCCGCAAGCCAGTCTGTCTGCCACGCTGTTCGAGACGGTCGACGCGAAGACCAGGCGGCTCACCGAGTTCGGCCTCGCGCTCGGCGGCTTCGCCATCGGCACCGGCGAGTTCTCCATCATGGGGCTGCTGCCGAACGTCTCGAGCGACCTCGGCGTCTCGATTCCCGAAGCGGGCGGGCTCGTCAGCGCCTACGCGCTCGGGGTCACCGTCGGTGCGCCGATTCTCGCCATCGCCTGCGCGCGCGTGCCGCGGCGGCAGTTGCTGCTGTGGCTGATGGGCACGTACGTCATCGGCAACCTGCTCAGCGCGTGGTCGCCTGATTTCGGCTGGGCGTGGGGCCTGCGCTTCCTCACCGGCTTTCCGCACGGCGCGTTCTTCGGCGTGTCGGCGTTGCTCGCGGCCGAGATGGCGGGCCCCGGTCAGCGCGCGGTGGCCGTCGGCCGCGTGATGCTGGGCCTCACCGTGGCGACCATCGTCGGTACGCCGCTGGCCACGGCGCTCGGTCAGCACGGCAGCTGGCGCATGGCCTACGTGCTGGTGTCGGCGCTCGCGCTGGGCTCGTTCGCGCTCGTCTTCACCTTCGCGCCGCAGACACCGGTGCAGGGCTCGCCGTCGCCGCTGCGCGAGCTGGGCGGCTTCGCGAAGAGCCAGGTGTGGCTCACGCTCGGCATCGCGGCCATCGGCTTCGGTGGGCTGTTCTCCATCTACACGTACCTCAACTCCACGCTGACGCAGCTGGCGGGGCTCGACGCGTCGAAGGTGCCGCTCGTGTTGTCGGCCACCGGCGTGGGCATGGTCATCGGCAACGTCGTCGGCTCACGGCTCGCCGACAAGTCGCTGCGCAACACCATCGCCGGCACGCTGGTGTGGAGCATGGTGACCTGCGCGCTCTTCTCGTTGGTGGCGCACGACGCCGTGCTGGCGGCCGTCGCCATGGTGCTGGTGGGCTGCGGCTTCGCGCTCGGGCCCGCGCTGCAGACGCGCCTGATGGACGTGGCCGGTGACGCGCAGACGCTCGCGGCCTCGGCGAATCACTCGGCGTTCAACGTCGCCAATGCGCTGGGCGCGTACCTCGGCGGGCTCGCGGTGAGCGGAGGGTACGGCTGGCCGTCGACCGGGCTGGTCGGCGTGGCGATGGCCATGGGCGGCTTCGTGTTGTTTGCGATCTCCTGGTGGCGAGACCGCGCGACGTTCCGCTGATCAGCTCGTGTGTGCGCTGCTTCGCGTTGCAGCAGCGGAACGATGTGTTGCGTGGCACCGGTTCGTTCGAATGGTGAGTGTGAAGTCATGAAGACGACACGCGAAGTCACGAAGGTTCTCGGTTCTCACAAACAGCTGGAAGGCGGCGGGTTCGTGGTGCGGCGCCCGTTCCCGAGAATGGGGATGGATCAGGTCGACCCGTTCCTGCTCGTCGATGAGATGGGCCCGGTCGATTACGCCGCGGGCAACGCCGTCGGCGCGCCTGATCACCCGCACCGCGGCTTCGAGACGGTGACCTACGTGCTCGAGGGCGAAGTGGAGCACGAAGACTCGGCCGGCAATCGCGGCTTCATCGGCGCGGGCGACGTGCAGTGGATGACGGCTGGCGCGGGCGTGGTGCACTCCGAGATGCCGTCGAGCCGCTTGCAGGAGAAGGGCGGCCGCATGCACGGCTTTCAGATCTGGGTGAACCTGCCGAAGAAGGACAAGTTCATCGCGCCCCGCTACCAGGAGCTGAAGAGCGAGAAGTTGCCGGTGGCCACCAGCCAAGACGGGCTGGCGAAGGTGAAGGTCATCGCCGGTGAAGCGCTCGGCGCGAAGGCGGTCATCGAGACGCGCACGCCCATCGTCTACCAGCACTGGTCGCTGCAGCCCGGCGCGAAGGTCGAGCAGCTGCTCCAGCGTGCGTACCAGGGCTTCGTCTACGTGTTCGGCGGCGCAGCGAAGGTCGGCGGCCGCGTGGTGAAGGACGGCGAGATGGGCATGCTGGGCGACGGGGACACGGTGGTGCTCGAGGCGGATCAGCCGGCGGAGTTGCTGCTGCTCGCCGGCGTGCCCATCGAAGAGCCGATGGTGCGCTGGGGCCCGTTCGTCATGAACACGCGCAGCGAGTTGATCCAGGCAGCCGAAGATTTCCAGAACGGCCGCATGGGGCAGATTCAGCGCTGATCAGCTGAAGGCCGCCTCTCCACTGCGGTGGAGAGGCGCCCTCGCTGCGCAAGGCGCCAAATGGCGATGAGTTCTCGAACGCATCGGTCGGCAATTTCGGGAGTCACTGATGTGACGCATCGCTCGCGTGGCCGCGTCATGGGAGTGACCCGGGACTACACTCGGCCGCCATGCGCGTGAGTACTCGAGTCCTTGTGGCGGCAGTCGCGGTGTCGATGGCGGCGTGTGGTTCGGCGACGAACCCCGATGGAGGAAGTGGCGGAGGTGCCGGTTCAACCGGCGGCGGCGTTGCTTCGACGGGCGGTGGCGCGGCGACGGGCGGAGGCTCTGAAACCGGCGGTGGCACGGCGACGGGTGGTGGCACCGCGACGGGCGGTGGCACGGCGACCGGTGGTGGCACGGCGACTGGCGGCGGCACGGCGACTGGCGGCGGCACGGCAACCGGCGGTGGGTCTGGAAGCGACGCCGGCACCGACACGCCGCCGACGCTCAACTTCACGACATCGCCGGTGGCGAATCTCCCGAGCGGGGTTCGCTACGTCGACGGGCTGCACTACGGCCCCGACGCCGAGCAGGTGATGGACGTCTTCCTGCCGACGTCTTCGACACCCACGCCGCTCGTCATCTTCTTCCACGGCGGTGGCTTCACGGGCGGCAGTCGCGACAACGCGTACACCGGCGGAGGCAACGCCATCGTTCAGTTCACGACGGCCGGCATCGCGTACATCACCGCCGACTATCGGCTGCTTCAGAACATCGGCGTCGAGACCGAGGGCGTGCGCAAGTGCCTGGGTGACGCCGCGCTCGCGGTGCAGTTCGTTCGCCGCTGGTCGTCGGTGTTCAACCTCGACCCCTCGCGCGTGGCGGTCTACGGCTCGTCGGCAGGTGCAGGCACGAGTCTGTGGCTCGCGTTCCACGACGACCTCGCGAAGGCCGATGCGGGCACCGAAATCGAACGCCAGTCGACGCGCGTGACCGCCGCGGCCGCGCTCTCGACGCAGGCGACCTACGACGTTCTTCGCTGGGCGCCCGACGTGTACGGCCCCGAATACCCGGCGCTGACCAACGACGTGTTGCTGAGCCAGCTCACGCTGCGTGGGACCATCGTGCGCTTCTACGGGCTGCCCGCGTCACACGTGGCCGATGCCGGGGCCATCCTCACCACGCTGACGAACTCCACGTACGCGGCGTACCGCGCCGATGCGGACATGTTGGCGTTGATGTCGCCGGATGATCCGCCGGTGTTCGTGCAGAACGCGGGAGCCAACACGGCGCCGGGCACGGCGAACTTCGACCTGCTGCACCACCCTCGGCACGCGGTGACCGTGAGGAACTCCGGGTACGACGCGGGCGTGACGGTGGAAGCGGACATCGACGCGTACAACGTGATGTCGACGACGAACGCGGTGACATTCCTGATTGATCAGCTCACGCCCTGAGCGCGGCTATTTCGCGAGCGTGACGCCGCCGTCGCGCTCGAACACGTGCACCACACGCTGACCTCGCACGACCGGCGCCGGCGACGAGAGAGAATCTGCCTCCATCTCGACGAACACCGTTTCACCGCTGACGGCCCACGCGGTCGGCAGCGACGGCACGTCGTAGGTCCACGAAATCGAATTCTCCTCGAGCGTGCCGACCGCGCCGAACATTCCGCCGCGTGACCCGAGCACCAGCGTCTCGCTCCCGCGCTGCAGCACGCCGAGCGGCAGGTACCCGAGCCCGCTGATCACCCCGCCATCACCGCGCCTCCACTCCGCGGTCTCGCCGGTGATGTTCACGCCGGGTTCCTGCCGTGCGCTGATCAGCGGCACCGTCGTCACGCCATCGGTGACGGCGCCGTTCTTCACGCGCCACTTCGACTCAGGGCACTTCACCTTCGTGAGCTTCCCCAACGCCTTCACTGCGAGCTCTCGCGCGTACAGCGACACGTCACAATTTCCGATGAAGTTCACCGCCTCCTTGAGCTCCCTGTTCTTCGGCGGCGACGTGAGCGCCCTCAGCGCGTCGTGCCGCTTCTTGCCGGTGCGGAGCGCGTTCAGGAAGTGAGCTCGTGTCCACGGCTCTTCGCGCGCGCTGATGGTCCGCAGGAACGGCACGGGCCACTGGGTCTCGAGCCCCTCTTCGATGAACGTGCGTGTCTCGCCGGACCACTTCGGAACACTGGCCAGCAGCTCGATGCCCTCGAAGCGACAGTCGTGCTTCTCCTTGGCGAGCTGGAGGGCGTAGGGCTCGAGCGACTGCTTGCGCGCTTTCGCGAGGACGCGCATCGCGAGAATGCGGGTCGTCTCATCCGTCTCGGTACGCAGCACCTCTTCACTGCGCGTGACGTACTTCGGTGACGCAGGCGCCTTGTGCAGCTCACGCGCGAGCGGGGTCACGCATTCGGGCAACTCGTTCCCGCACCACAACTCCGGCGTGCAGTTCTCACCAGCAGCGAGCGCGATGACGACGACGAGCGTGAGCATGGGTCACTTCTTCCAGAGGCAGTTCGAAGATTCGGAATCGGCGATCGAAAACCCGCCGTCGCGTTCGTAGACCATCACCGCGAGCTTCGCGTCGTCGGAGAGGCACGGTGACGTCATCGCGTGCGACGGAAACGCGATGAACAGGCGCTCGTTGGTGGCCGCCCACGACGAAGGCGCACCGATGAAGCGCATCGTCGCTTCGTAGCGCACGCCACCATCACCTTCGCTGATCAGCCGGCCGAAGCCGCCCGAACCTCCCAGGTGCTCGAGCGTCGAAATCACCATCGTCTCCGAGCCCTGCTTCACGAGCGCAGCGGGGTGCAGAAAGCCGCCTTCCGCGAACACGTCGAGACCGCCGTCGCGTCGAACGAAGCCCAGCGCACCGCCGAACTCGCCGTCGTTCCGCGCGCCGATGCAGTGGCCGCTGAACGCGCCGAGCCCTCCGTCACACGCGCTCACCGTCGAGGTGGCGCTCAACTTCACGCGCGCGGAGCCATCGGTGACCACGCCGTTCTCCAGCTTCCACACCGGTGTCGGACACTTCACCGGCGTGACCGCCACGCCGACGGACTTCAGGTGTTGCCGCGCTTCTTCCTGCAGCCGCTGCGACGGGTCACAGCTCGCGACGAAGTTCACGGCGCTCTTCAGCTCGGGCGACGCGGTCTTCCGCAACGCGCGCATGACGCCCATGCGCAGATGACCGTCGCCGGAGCGGATGGCTTCGAGCGCCAGCGCCTGGGCCCACGGCTCGTCACGCGTGGCGACGAGCGCACCGATGCTCAAGGTGTCTTCGCTGTGAAACGCGTTGGTCACTGCCACGCGTGCTTCGTCGGACAGTTGGGGAACGTCGGCGAGCAGGCGCGCGCCTTCTCCGATGCACGAGTAGTCGTTCCTGCGGAGCAGCTTCAGCGCCTCAGCTTCGATGCCCGGGTGCTTCGCCCGCGCCAACATTCGCCGCGCCGGCGCGAGCGCACGTGGATCATCTCCACGTAACGCCTCTTCGGCCCACGCGAGGAACCTGGGCGTCGACTGCCCTCTGCCTTCGACGACCGAGAGAACGAACGCGAAACGACTCATGCATTCGGAGATCTCGTACTGACAGTCGCGCGGCTGCTTCTCACACGTGGACTTCCGCGAGGCGACGCTCGCGGTCTTCTCCAGCGCAGCGAGGTCCTTCTTCGAGAACGCCTCCGTGCCCTGCAGCGCCCACAGGTCTTCCACGGTCGCGCGGCCAGACGAGAAGCGTTGAATCACCGGCGACTGCGACACGACCACCACCAACACGAGCGTCAACATGAGCGCGCGATTCTGGCGTAGGTCCTCGGCCCCATGCGCTCTTCATTGCTCGTACTGCTCGTTGTTTCCGGCTGCGCGACGACGCGCGGCATCGCCCCGTGGACCGAAGTGAAGGGCGCGCCGGCAGACGCGACCGTGCGCACCACCGCACAGGGCGAGCTGGTCGGCTTCGTCGAGCGCAAGGGCAACCACGCGTGGCTCGGCATTCCCTACGCGGCGAAGCCCGAACGCTGGCGCGCACCGAAGCCGGCCGAGCCGTGGAGCGGCCGTCGTGAAGCGACCCGGTACGGCGCCCTCTGCCCGCAGCTGAATGGCCCGCTCGGCGGCGCGAAGGACACGGGCGTCGTCGCCGGCTCCGAAGATTGTCTGACGCTGAGCATCTTCGCGCCCGCGCTGACCGCCGACGAAGCGCGCAGCGCGAAGCGGCCGGTGATGTTCTGGATTCACGGTGGCGGCAACACCATCGGTACCGGCAACGTGTACGGCTTCGCGCGCAACCTCGCGCTCAAGCACGGCGTCATCATCGTCAACGTGAACTACCGGCTCGGGGTGCTCGGGTGGTTCCACCACCCGGCGTTGCTCGGCCCCGAGCTGTCGCCGGAAGACGCGAGCGGCAACTACGGCACGCTCGACCTCATCGCGGCGCTCAAGTGGGTGAACCAGAACATCGAAGCGTTCGGTGGCGACCCCGCGAACGTCACCGTGTTCGGTGAATCAGCAGGCGGCTTCAACACCTTCAGCCTGCTCGCTTCACCGCTCGCGCACGGGCTGTTTCACCGCGCGGCGATTCAGAGCGGCGTTCCCGGCAGCGTGGGCCTGCAGCAGGCGTGGCACTACGTCGACGACGCGCAGCCCGGTGTGAAGGGCAGCTCGTCCGAGGTGCTGGTCGCGCAGGTGCTGCTCGATGGAAAGGCGAAGACGCGCGAAGACGCGAAGCAGGTGATCAGCGGCATGAGCGCTGATCAGCTCGCCGCGTATCTGCGCGGCCGCACCCCCGAGCAGTTGATCAGCCCGTTCAAGGGCCCGGGCTTCGGCATGTACGACGCACCGGCGCTGCTGCGCGATGGTCACGTGCTGCCGCCGGGTGACGTCACCCTGGCGCTGGAGCACTCCAAGGTGCCGGTGCTGCTCGGCACCAACCTCGACGAGTTCAAGCTCTTCATGGTGGGCAACCCGCACTACGTGTCGCGGTTCCTCGGGCTGCGCATCAAGGACGAGGTCGCCTACGAGCGCGATTCGCGCTTCGTGACCGACGTGTGGCGCGCGATGGGGGTCGACGCGCCGGTCGAGGCATTCCGCAAGGCGGGCGCGCCGGTGTTCGCGTACCGCTTCGACTGGGCCGACGAGCCGAAGTCGTTCTTTGCAGACGTGCCGAAGTTGCTCGGCGCCGCGCACGGCCTGGAGATCGGCTTCATGTTCGACGACGAAGACAGCGAGTTCGACCCGTTCGGCGTGAACACGAAAGAGAACGAAGCGCAGCGCGTGAAGCTGGCGCGCGCGATGAGCTCGTACTGGGTGCAGTTCGCCAGGACGGGGAACCCGGAGCAGGGCGTCGACGGCTCGTTGCCGACGTGGGAGCAGGCCGGCGCTGAGCACCGCTTCATCGTGTTCGACACCGACGCGAAGGGGGGCCTGCGCATGGAGCAGGGGGTGCTGACGCTCGACTCGGTCGAAGACGCGATGTGGAAGAACCCTGCGTTCACCAGCGACCCGGCGCTGTGTCAGCGCGCGAAGGGCGTGTTCAAGGACTTCGCGGGCGAAGTAGGCGCGTGGACGGCGGAGCGTGAGAAGCGCTTCGCCGAGCGTTGCCCGAAGCACTGAGAACATCGCGTTCATTCAGGTTGTCGCCGCGCGATTCACGGGGGCGCCGTGTGCTGCTCAGGTTGGCGCATGCCTCGCATCAGCGGTGACCGCCCCGTTGTTCCCACGACGTCCAGCACCACCAGCGCGCCGTCGACGACGCCAGCTCCGAGCACGCCGAACACCGGCTGGCAGCCCAGGCAGCTCGCCGACCCTTCGCTCGCGAAGGCCGACCGCGACGTCGCCACGTGGAAGCCCGCGAACGGCAGCCTCTTCATCGGCGGCGTGTCTTCCGACGACCCCGTGCAGGGCCCGCTCGGTGATTGCTACCTGGTGTCTGGTCTCTCGGCGATGGCGGCCGTTCGCCCCGAGGTCATCGAGAACGCGGTGACGGCGAACCCCGACGGCACGTACAGCGTCACCTTCCACAAAGACTCGTTCCTCGGGCTCTTCGGTCGCAGCCAGGAGCCCATCACCGTCACCGTCGACGGCGACATGCCCACGAAGAACGGCACCACGCCCATGTACACGCGCGGCCGCGACGTGAAGGAGCTGTGGCCGATGCTCATCGAGAAGGCCTACGCGCAGCTCGACCACCATCTGGCAGGCGCTCACCGGCAAGAAGGGCGCGATGACCGCCAACACCGTCGAGAGCAGCGACAAGCTGTGGTCGAAGATCTCCAACGCGCTGAAGGAGAAGCGGCCCGTCGCCGCGAGCACCGCGCCTGCGTTCAAAGACTACGAAGGCACCGGCCTCACCAAGGGTCACGTGTACTCGGTGACCGGCATCGAAGAGCGCGACGGCAAACGCTTCGTGAACGTGCGCAACCCGTGGGGCAAGACCGAGCCCGGCGCCGATGGGAAGAACGACGGGCTGTTTCAGATGCCCATCGAGACGTTCAAGAAGCAGTTCGCGTTCACGTTCTTCGGCGGCTGATCAGTTCGTGGTGGTGAAGCTCATCTTCCAGTTGGAAGTCGCGTCGCGCATCGTCACCACGATGGTGCAGCGACCTGGCGCGATGATCTTCGCGAGCTGAAGACCGTTGCCCGGCGTGGCCACGCAGGTGCCCGGCGTGTCGGACCGCGCTTCGAACCAATCGAGCCCCACCGTCGAACACAGCGTGCCTTCGGTGGTGTCGACGTAGGTCGAGCGCAGCGTGAAGAAGTTGTCTTCTGCCGGCAGGTAGATGGGCAGCGTCACGTCGTCGTTGACGGGCACCCACTCGCTGCCCTTCACGTTCGCGCGCTGAACGCCGAACTCCACGGTCATGAGCGTCACCGCCGATGGACCGACGATCATGAACGCGTCGATGCCTTCGACCGGAAGCGAGGTGTCGAGCTCGATGGTGCTGCGGCCGAGCGGCAGGAGCAGGTCGGTGCCGAGGTCCGCTTCTTCGGTTCGGATCTCCTGCGTCGAGCGCACCGTGAGCTTCACCGGCATCGGCGCGTTCATCGGTTGGAACAATGCGCCTTCGGCGTCGTGCGCGGTCACCCATGGGAACGACGTGGGCTTGCTGCTCGCGAGCAGCATCGGGCGCTCGTTGCATCGCCCACCCTGCGCCACGTGCGTGACCGAGAACTTCGAAATCTCGCTCACGTGAATCTCGACGAGGTGGCGCGCGGGCATGGTGGTCTTCAGCTCGCCGCTGCGTTCGCACATCACGTCGTAGATTTCGCCGGTGAGTGTCGCCGACATGCGGCCCTCGTGCTTCAGCTCGACGTGAAGTTGTCCGTTCACCACCGACAACTCCGCCGCATCGCCGGTGACGTTCGAGAGCGTGAGGAAGCGCTCTTTGCCGAACTTGAGCCCGTTCTCGCAGCCGCGCGTGATGTACGCGGGCTCGACGCGCACATCGAGCACCTGCGGGTACGGCGCACCGAGCGCGAAGTCGTAGCGCTGCTCATCGACCGCCACGCCGTCGTTGTAGATCTCCGCGTGCACGGTGGTCTTCGGGTTGGCGTCGAGCTGCATCGGCTTTTCAGCGGTGAAGCTCGCGACGACGCCGGCATCAGACGGTGGCACCGGAGGCGCAGAACACGCGGTCATCAACAACACGGCCAGGATTGAAGTGCGCATGCTCAGAAGCTCGTGAAGAAGCGGGTGGACCACGTGAGGTTGGTGCCGCGAAGACCGATGGTAGCGACGCACTCGCCGGCCGCGATGACCTTCGCGACGTTCGACCAGTACGAGGTGTCGCCCGTTGCTCCCGACGACGTGCACGTGCTCGGTGTCTGCACGGTCGCCACGAACCAGTCGGCTGGCGGTTGAGTGCACAGCGCGCCTTCGGTGGTCTCGACCCGGTGGCTCCGCACCGAGATGGAGTTCGACTCGTCTGGGTACGGCACGCGGTAGCTCGCGCCGTCGGCCAGCGTGTGCCACTGCTCGCCCTTGATGTACGTGACCACCAGCCCGAGCTCGACGTCGGCTGCGGTGACCGACGCCGCGTCGACTGCGTAGAGCGCGTCGAGCCCGCGCACCGGCAGCGGCGTGTCGAGCTCGATGGCCGTGCGACCTGGCGAGAGCCGCACCGTTTCAGTCGCCGCCCGGTCGACCAACACGTCACCTTCGCCACGCAGCCTGAACGTCACCGGCCTGGGCGCATTGAGCGGTGACAATTCTTCGTCGCGCACGTCGAGCGCCGTGATCTTCGGCAGTTGAATCGTCTGGCGCTCGGCGACGACCAGCTTGTTCCCGCAGCCGGAGCGTTGCGCGAAGTGCGAGACCTCGAAGCCTGCGATCTCGACGACGCGAATGTCGACGAGGTGCGAGGTGGGCACGTCGACGAGCGCGTTGCCCCGGTACGTGCAGTCGGTGCCGGTGATGACGCCGTCGACGCGCGCCTGGAACCAGCCGTGGCTCTTGAGCTCCACGTGGAGCTGCCCGTCGACGATGGACAACTTCGCCGCGTCACCGCTGGTCTGGGTCACCGAGGTGAAGCGCTCGCTGCCCCACTGCGTGCCGTTGTCGCAGCCGCGCCGCACGTAGGCCGGGTAGTTCGGCTTCACGTCGATGATCTGCGGAAATTGTTCGTTGAGCGCGAACTGCAGGCTGAGCGGCCCCGTCGCCACGCCGCCGTCTTCGAGGTCGGTGAAGGCGTACACCGACGGGTTCGCATCGCCGCGCGCCGACCAGGTCTGCACGATGGGGCCGCGCGTCGCGACGCCAGCGTCGTGTGGCGGTTCGCGGGGAACCTCGCTCGGGGGGCTGCACGCTGCGACGACGACCGCGACGGCGACGGAGAGATGTCTCATGCGTCACTGAGTACGTCCTCCGCAGGTCTGCATGAATACACAGCAGTGCAGAAGCGATGTGCGAATTTGCACATGACGACGGCCATCGGCCCGCAGGGAATACGGTACAGACAGGCGTTCAGTGGGCGTGTGTGGTTCAGAGGGTGACCTCGCCAGCGCCGCTCGTCAGTACGCGCGGAGGTCGCCCCGACTGCACGGAGACAAGCCACCGAGCAGACGCGTATACGAGCGGCATGCGTCGCGTCGCTCTGGGTCTGTTCGTTGTTCTGCTGTGGTCGTGCTCGCCGATGGGGCCCGGTGAAGACGGTGGCACCGAGGTGCCCACCGATTCGGGAGTCGTTGATGCCGGTGCTCAGCAAGACGCCGGTGGTGATCAAGACGCGGGTGTCGAGGTCGATGCCGGTGTTTCCGACGCGGGGACAGAACCCGACGCGGGCGTCGCTGACGCCGGTGAGGTCGATGCGGGAATTGCCGACGCCGGTCCGATGGGGCCGCGCGCGGGGTATGGCGTGATCAGCGGTGATTGCGGCCCGCTCTCGCTGATCGACCTGCACTCGCCGCTGCCGTCGACCTACGAGAACCGCATCGACTTCGAGATGATGAACTTCGATGCGGGCGCGCTGTCCGACGGCGGCTTCACCATGTTCAACACGCCCAACGCGGGTGGCAGCTCGGGCAACTCGGAGGTGTTCGCGTTCGAGGTGCTGCACCGCTGTGAATTCGCCGAGCTCGCCGCGACCGAGACGCAGGTCACGTACACGCCTCCGGGCAGCAAGAAGACTGACATCGTCGTGAACATCGAAGGCGAGATCGTCGGTGTGAGCGTGGCGCGCGCGTTCAAGTACCCGCCGGGTACGCCCCTGCCAGTGGCCGACGCGCGCAACCTGCTCAACGGCAAGTTCAGCGACATTCAGGTGAGCACGCAGAACGTGAACCCCCCGTGGCAGTGGAACAAGCAGATCCTCCACGTGCTCGCGTACGACGACGTCGCGAAGCAGGCGGTGATTGATGCCGCCGCGCAGATTGATGCCGGCGTGCGGGGCGACACCATTCTGTTCATCACCACCACCGACGGTAATGACGCCTTCATCTACTGAGTCGGACGTCGAGCGCGTTCGAGCACGGCAGGGGATGTACGTGCTCGGCGGCACCACTGCGGAGGGGCTCTGGCACACGCTGCTCGAACTCGTCGGCAACAGCTTCGACCAGTTTCTCGCGGGCGCCGCGACACGCATCAGCGTCGAAGTGGATGATCGCTGGGCCACCGTCGAAGACGACGGCGACGGCATGCCAGTGGAGCTCATCGAGCCTGCGTTCATGAAGTTTCACCAGACGGCGACACTCGACGGGCATCAGCCGCACGTTCATCTGCGATCTGACGCGCTCGGTATAGGTGTCGTCATCGTCAACGCACTCGCTGAGCGGCTGGAGATTGAGACGCGTCGCAACGGTGTCGCGCATGCCGCGGCATTCTCGAGAGGAAAGCTCGTCGAGCCTCTTCGCGCACTCGGTCCGACCACTGCGCGTGGCACCCGTGTTCGCTTTCAGTTCGACGAAGAGATCTTCACCGATGGCGTTCGCTACGACCTTGAGGCGGTGAGGACCGCGCTGCAGACGCTCGCGTGGTTGTCGCCGAAGCTCGACCTTCGCTTTCAAGGCGAGTCGCTGCAGAAGACGGAAGGCCCCGCCGGTTGGCTGCGTGAACTCGCTCCGAATCTGGTGGCCTCGACCGTGCTCTCCGGCTTCGGCTCCGTCGATGGCGTCGACGTCGAGGTCGCGTTCGGTTGGCAGCGACGTTCCAGCGCGCCGGTCGTGAAAGCCTTCGTGAACTACGGCGAGACCGACGACGCCGAATCATCGAATCGCCGCGGGTTGATCAGCGCCGTTCGTACCTACGTGCGCGCGAAACGTGGCTCGAAAGAAATGACCGCGCACGACGGCCTCGTCGCCGTCGTGAACGTCGGGCTGATCGACCCGAAGTTCGGCGGGCCGACGAAGGCTCGTCTGGAAATGAAGGGCGTCGAGAAGGCCGTTCACCAGGTCGTGATGCGAACCATCAATTCATCGCCGCAGTGGTGGACCAGACTTCACGAAGCGATGCGCTGATCAGCCTTCATGGGTGGCCGGGCGAGGCGTGCTCCGTACGTCGAGTTCGTCGCGCGCGGCCCCTCGGCTTCGGGCATTTCGTCGCGCGCTTCACACGGGCTGTCGTGACCGGTTCACGTGTCACTTTTCGTCAATAGAGTGCGCAAATCGTCATCTGAAGTGGATGCACTTCGTGCCGTGTCGCGAGGCCAGTGCGAATCGGGCTCGTGCGAACACCCCTCGAAAGACTGCGCTCATTGAGGCCTGCGGCCGACGTAGCTCCGATCGTCGAGGTACGGCTGCGCGCTCGTGACCCGAACCCCGCTCGGCACCGACTCAATCATCTGCCCGTTGCCGAGGTAGATGGCCACGTGACCGTCCTTCACCAGCAGGTCACCGGGCTGCAGCCGATCTTTCGGCACGTCCGGCAACTTCGCCTTCATGCCGCTCGAGTTGTGCCACTGCAGGTTGATGCCGGCCTTCTTCAACGTCGTCACCACGAAGCCCGAGCAGTCGTACCCGATGACGCCCTTCTACGAGACGTACGCCTTCTGCCCCTGCTGTTGGTACGTCTGCCCGTTGCCCGGCGTGCCGTAGCGGAACGGGCTCGCGCCACCGACGTAGGGCGCGCCGACCTGCGTCTTCGCCCACTCGAGCGCCGCCTGAATCGAACCGGACGGAGTGACCGGAGAAGACGTCGTCGCTTCACGCAACTTCGCCAGCGTCTGTGGCCCCGCCCAGCCGTCGACCGTCAGGCCCTTCATCTTCTGAAACGCCTTCACCGCCGCTTCGGTACCGGGCCCGAAGTTCCCGCCGATGGCGCCGTTGTAGAGGCCCAGTGACTTGAGCCGCTGCTGCAGCGCCTTCACTTCTTCGCCGCTCGCGCCGAGTGACAATTTCCCAGCGGCTGAAGGCGCTGGAGGCGCGACGGCAGCGCGCAACTTCGCCATCGTCTGCGGGCCCGCCCAACCGTCGACCGTCAGGCCGTGCTGACGTTGGAAAGCCTTCACCGCGGCTTCGGTCACCGGGCCGAACTTGCCGTCGGCGTTTGCGCCGTACAGGCCGACCGCCTTGAGCGACTGCTGGAGTTCTTTGACCGCCGCGCCTGACGCGTCGCGCTGCAACCGGCCCGACGACGTCGACGACGTACGGCGTGCTGCAGAGGACGACGTGGCGTTCACCTGGGTCATGCCCGGTTGTCGTCGCCGCTCCGGTCATGAATTTCCCCGGGGGCGTGTAAAGCCGTGCGTCAGCGCTTCTCGAAACTCAGAAGCGCACGCTCGAGCCCACGTACGGCACCAGCTCGTGGAACACCGCGTTCGAGGTGCCGGCCGCTCGCGCGTCGGTGAAGTCGAACACCAGCCCCTGCACCCGCCCGAGGTCGGCGGCGTAGCGCAGCGCCAGGGTGAACGAGAGCGCGATGGGGCGATCGCGGTCTTTGAGCGGCAGCACCGTCAACGTGCGCACACCGAAGGTTCCACCGACCATCGCCAGCGCCTCTTCTCCGAAGCCACGCGGCCCCGTCGCCGGCGACGACTGCGCGAACACGCCGGCGCCGAGCGACACGGCCTCGGTCAGGTTGACGCTGCCGCCCACGCGCCCGGAGATGGACAACGCCGCGTCTTCTGGAGCCCGAGGGGCACGAAGGCTTCTGCCTCCGCCGAGAGGTGCGCGCGGCGCGTCGGCCTGAAGCGGAACCCGGCGATGAGGCGGAGCGGCGCGATGACCACCGAGCGCTCGAGCTCGAACATCATCGGCGTCTGCAACACGTAGTCGGTCGGCGTGGTGGTGACCTGCACCTGGTCGGTCGAGTTGGCGAACGCGAAGCGCGGCGTGCGGACGCACGCGCCCACGGACCACTGCTCGTTGACCTGCCAGTCGACGCCCACGGCCGCTTCGAGCCCCGCGCGCCAGCTCGAGTTGCGCTGATGCACGAAGAGAAACGTGTTGTCGGTTTCACTCGCGAGGTCGACGCCCAGCTGCAGGCTCGAACGGTCGCGCTGCAGGAAACCGTAGAGCGCGCCGCCACGTTGAGGCTCGGGCTCACCGGTACGAGGCCGCGATGCCCGCGTGGTACACGGTGGTGTTGGTCTCGAGGTCGAGCCGCACGCGGCCCGTGGAGTTCAAGAAGGGCCCGTCGGCTTCGGTCTGGGCCGAGCGCGTGTCCTGCTCGGTGATGAGCACGGTGGCGCCCAGCACCCAGCGCTCACTCATGCGCCGCGCCAGCGAGAGCACGTTGGGCGAGGTGAACACGTCAGCCGAGGCCGGTGACAACGCCAGGCGGTCGTCAGCCGCGAGCATCGCCAGCGCATCAGGCACCTGGCGATAGCGCAGACCGTAGGTGGAGCCGCTCACGTCGAGGCGCGTGTCTTCGGCCTCGGCGAGCCCGGCGGGGTTGTACCAGAAGCCCGCACCGTCTCGGTTGCCCGCCACCACGGCGCCGGCAGTCAGCGCGGCTTCGTCAGAGAAATAGAGGCGCTCACCGTACCCGGGCGCAGCGGCCAGCAGCGCTGTGACGGTGAGCGCCAGCATTACCGAGCCTCAGAGGCTGCGCTCGTACACGCGCCACTTTTTGTAGACGGCCGCGCCCATGCGCTCGATGCCGCGGTTGATGCCGTGGTTGTCTTCGAGCGTCCACGACAGCTCGCCGGCGTCGTACCCGGCCTTCTTGCCGCGAATCGAAATCTCCTCGTACAGGCACGCCACCAGCGCGCCGTACTTACGCGACGCGCGGTATTCGTTCTTCACGCCCAGCATGATGAGGCGGATGTTCTTCGGCCGGTTGAATTTGAGCCGCCAGAGCATCTTCACGAGGTTGATGGGGTTCTTCATCAGCTCGCCGTTGAAGTCGCGAATGAGCTCGTTGATGTCGGGGATCGCGAAGAGCATCGCGGCCGGCTTGCCGTCGACTTCGGCGACGTAGGCAATCTGCTCGTCGATGAACATCTTGTACTCGTTGGCGATGACCTCGAGTTCCTGGTCGGTGAAGGGCGTGAACTGCCAGTTCTCCTTCCAGGCCTCGTTGTAGATGTCCTGAATGATGCCGGCCTCGCGCTTCATGTGCGCGAGCTCCATGGTGCGGATCTTCACGTTGGGGAGCTCGCGCGTCTTCTTGGCGATCTTCTGCGTGAACTCGTCCATCGGAATGTTGCGGTCGTACTTCCACCCCAGCAGGTCCTTCGCCTTCTCGTAGCCGGAGTTGAGGATCAGCTGGTCCATGAACGGGCGGTTCCACGTGGTGCCGATCATCGACGGCGTGTCGAAGCCTTCGATGAGCACGCCCATCTCGCCCTTGGAGTCCATGGTCAGCGGGCCACGCATGCGCACGCGGCCCTTCGCGCGGCCCCAGTCTTCGGCCACCTTGAAGAGCGCCTTGCTGACCTCCACGTCGTCGATGCAGTCGTAGAAGCCGAAGAACGCGGTCTTCGGGTCTTGCGGCCAGGTCTTGTCGAAATCGAAGTCGACCTGCGCCGAGATGCGGCCGACCGGCTTGCCGTCTTTGAACGCGGTCCACGTCGCGGCTTCACCGTGCGCGAGGAACACCGATTTTTTGGGGTCCAACTGCTTGCGGTAGTCGTCGAGCAGCGGCGGAACCCAGTTCTTCTCTTTGTCGAGGCCGATGGACCACGGAACACGGAGGAAGACCTCGAGGTCCTTCTTGTTGGTGACGGGGCGAACTTCGATGGCGCTCATGGCGCCTTCGCCTACACCAATCACGCGTCACTGGCAGCCGCTTCCGACGCCCGTGCGCGCCGGGCTGAACCACGACTGGTTGTGGAACATGCAGCCGCCGTCGAAGCCGTTCACGCGAATGCGGCCCATGGCGCCGCCGCCTCCGCCGCCGGGCATGTTGGCGGGGCAACCGACGGTGCTGGGCGCTGCGCCGTTGCCGGGCGCCGGGTCGTTCAGGGCCGCGCCGTCACCGCCCGCGCCACCACACGCGATGCTGCTGCCGCCGGTGGCGCCTTCCAGAGACAGCTGACCGTTCTCGCCGCGCTCACCGTCGTAGGCCGTGGAGCCGCTCGAATAGCCGCTGCCTTCGCCGCCGGCGCCGCCGTTGGCGATGAGGTTGCCGAACTGACCTGAGGTCAGCCGCTGCGCCTCGAGCAGAATCGCGCCACCACTCCCGCCGCCACCGCCGCCGGTGCGGGCGTCGCTCTTGCCGCCTTCACCGCCGCCGCCGTTGGCGGTCACGTTGCCGCTGACGTGAATGACCCCGCCGGCCGTCACCTGCAGCGCGCCGCCGCCGCGGCCACCGCGACCCTGGTTGGCGTCATTGCCGCTGCCTCCCAGCCCGCCATTGCAGCCGCCGAGCAGGGGAATGAGCGTGGCGTTGCCGAACGGGGCGCCGCCATCGCCGCCCAGCGTGTTGCCGGCGCCCGCGCCGAAGTGACCGCGGCCGCCGACGCCGCCGTACGCGCCGCCGCCGCCTCCGCCCGCGGTGAGTGGGCTGCCGCCGACGCCGCCGGGTCTGCCCTCGCCTTCCGCGCACGCGACGTTGGCGCCGGCGCCGCGTTGCAGCGCGTTGACCTCGAAGCCGTCGACGTCGGTGGTGCCGCCGAGCGTGGCGTTGTTCTTCACCGCGAGAATCAGCGGTCGCGAGCCGCGCGCGCGCAGCCGGCCTGAAGAGCCGACGGTCAGCGAGTCCACGTAGAGCAGCAGCGCGCCGTAGCCGCCGTTGCTCACCACCGTGTGCGGCACCACGCGAACGCCGCCGTCACACTCGGTGAAGCTGATGCCACCGTCGGCCAGGCCGGTGTTGATGGTCACCGACGCGCAGTTGATGGTGAGCGCGCCGAGCGACGCGGGGAGGTCGGCTTCGACGAAGTTGCTGGTGGGGAAGTTGAAGACCGGGACGGCCACGCACTGCCCGCCGCTGCACACCCCGGCGCTGCACGGCGAGCCGTTGGGGAGCGGGGTGAAGCCGCAGCGATTTCCCGCCGCGCACGCGCCGGCATCACGCGTCATGCACTCCGACGGCGGGCAGTCGCTGGGGAGCGGCGCGATGCCGCGGCAGCCGCCGTCACCGTCACAGGTGTCGTCGGCGGTGCACTCGTCGCCGTCGTCGCAGCTGGTCTGGTTGGCGGCGACCGGCGTGTACACACAGCCTCCGTCGAGTGCTTCGGAGCAGGTGCCGAGGCTCGTGAAGCACGTCGCATTCGGGGGCGAGTTGCAGACCGTCGCGTTGCCGCCGCACCCGCCGTCGTTCAAGCAGAAGTCTGCGGTGGTGCAGGCCCTGCCGTCGTTGCACCCGTTGCCGGGGGTGACGGTGAACGGGCAGCGGCCGGCGTCGACGTCGCACACGCCTCCGCCCGAGAAGCACTGTGGCGCGGTGTCGCAGGTGAGGGGCTGGGTCGCGCAGCTGCCGACGCCATCGCAGGTGCCGGTGGTGGTGCAGCCGTTCTGATCATCACAGCTCGCGCCGGCGGGGCAGTCGACGAGGTCGGCGCAGTCGGTGGCGCCGTCACCGTCGTTGTCGATGCCGTCACCGCACAGGCCGGCTTCGCTGGTGGCGCGGCAGCCGCCGAGCTGGCAGGTGCCGCCGTTGACGCAGGCGCGCCCATCGCAGTCGGGGTCGAAGCAGTCGACGCCGCCGGCGCCGTTGTTGTCGAGGCCGTCGTTGCACTGCGTTTCGGTGCAGCGGCTGGCCGTGCAGAGCGCGCCGGTGCTGCACTGCTGGTTGTCGCAGGCGGCGAGGTCTGCGCAGTCGACGAGGGTGTCGCAGTCGTTGTCGACGAGGTCGCCGCACAGCTCGGTGGCGCCGGGTTTGATGGCGGGGTCGCCGTCGTTGCAGTCGGCGGGGAAGGGCACGCCGTCGCCGTCGGCGTCGACGCCGCCGTCGTTGGACGTGGTGGCGCGCTTCATCACCAGCGTGACCTCGGCGGGCATGCCGAAGCCGTGGCGCGTCGTGTCGGTGCGCTCGGCGGGCACCGTCTCGGTGGTGCAGGTGGCGTCGGAATAGCCGACGGCTTCGAGCTCGATCTCTCCGGACTGCATGCCCTGGTAGATGGCGATGACGACCTGCTCGCGGTTGGTGAGGTCGATGGGGTCGGTGACGAGCTCCATCGAACCGCGCGCGAAGAGCTTCGTGCAGCGGCTGGTGAGCGCGGCGTCAGAGACGTCGATGACGACCTTGAGCGTGCCCTCGGCGGGCTTGTTGGTGCAGCTGATCAGCGCGGCGACGAGGAGCGGGAGAACGCGACGCATGGGCGGCGTAGTGTCTCACACGACGTCGAGCTCCGCGTACAGCCGGTCGACGTCGAGGCTCCAGCGACTCACCGCGGGAACGGCTCTGCGCGTGAGGCGTGTGCGGTCGTCGCCTCGCCGTGCATGGCGCGAACGGGCCCTGCGCTTCGTGACTTCACGTGACGCACTTCACGCGCGCTTCGTGATGGGTCTTTCAGAAATGGCACAGGCTTTGACGCGGAGAAGTGCGTCATGACGCGGCGTGAATCTGATCAGTTACGACGGAGCGGGGTGGGGTCTCCCTCGCGAAAGAAGTCGCTCACCGCTCTTTCAGACACATGAGCGCACTTTGCGTGGGTCGACTGCGCTGAAGGCCATGACGCAAGTCGTGGAGTTTGCTGCGGGTGTCGACGCGTCCACGCTGCGTCAAAGTCTGTGCCATTTCTGAAAGACCCATCACGAAGCCTCCATGAAGTGCGTCATGAAAACGCGCCGCGCCGAGGGGCTGCGCCGGGTCGTCAGCTCACCGGATCAACCAGTCGCCTTCGAGAAGCGTTCTTTGGGCGCTGTACGCGCTCGCCACCGAAGTCGCTCACCGCTCTTTCAGACACGTGAGCGCACTTCGCGTCGGTCGACTGCGCTGAAGGTCATGACGCAAGTCGTGGAGTTTGCTGCGGGCGTCGACGCGACCACGCTGCGTCAAAGCGTGTGCCATTTCTAAAAGACCCATCACGAAGCGCGCATGAAGTGCGTCATGAAAACGCGCCGCGCCGAGGGGATGCGCCGCGGCGTCAGCACACCTGATCAACCAGTCGCCTTCGAGAAGCGTTCTTTGGGCGCTGTACGCGCTCGCCCCCGGAAGTCGCTCACCGCTCTTTCAGACACGTGAGCGCACTTCGCGTGGGTCGACCGCGCTGACGGTCATGACGCAAGTCGTGGAGTTTGCTGCGGGTGTCGACGAGTCCACGCTGCGTCAAAGCGTGTGCCATTTCTGAAAGACCCATCACGAAGCCTCCATGAAGTGCGTCATGAAAACGCGCGCGCCGAGGGGCCGCGCCGGGTCGACCGCGTCGTCAGCGCACCTGATCACCCAGTCGCCTTCGAGAAGCGTTCTCGGGCGCTGTACGCGCTCGCCCCGACCGCGCTGAAGGTCATGACGCAAGTCGTGGAGTTTGCTGCGGGCGTCGACGCGACCACGCTGCGTCAAAGCGTGTGCCACTTCTGAAAGACCCATCACGAAGCCTCCATGAAGTGCGTCAATGAAGCGCGCGTGCCAGGGGGCCGCACCGGGTCGACCGCGTCGTCCGCACACCTGATCAACCATTCGCCTTCGAGAAGCGTTCTCGGGCGCCGTACGCGCTCGCACTCCGACCAAACGCCTCCTCATTCCACCGGCTGCCACTCGAAGTGATGGCACCGCGCCACGCCCACTCATAGTTTCCGCGCGCATCGTTTCTCACCCCGGAGGCAAGACGTGACGCAGGCCGAGAAGAACCCGCTTCGAGCAGGCATGGTGAGCGAGCGCAGGTCGAGCCCCGCGGTGGTCGTCATCTTCGGCGCCTCCGGTGACCTCACGAAACGCAAGCTGGTGCCCGCGCTGTTCTCGCTCTTCGACGAAGGCGCGCTGCCCGACTCGTTCGCGGTGCTCGGCTTTTCGCGCAAAGACCTCGACGACACCGGCTTCCGCGCCGAGATGAAGGAGGGCTGCGAGAAGTACGCGCGCCGCAAACCGTCGGCCGCGCAGTGGAAGACCTTCGAGCAGAAGCTCCACTACATGGCCGGTGACTACGACGACGCCGCCAGCTACCGCGCGCTCGACGAACGCCTCAAGCGCCTCGACGGTCAGCACGGCACGCAGGGCAACCGCATCTTCTACCTGTCGACGCCGCCTTCCAGCTTCGCGCCGGTAGTCAAACAACTCGGAGACGCGCAGCTCGTCGGTCACGACCAGCGCAAGCCGTTCCGCCGCGTCATCATCGAGAAGCCGTTCGGCGTCGACCTCGCGTCGGCCAAAGCGCTCAACCGCGAAGTGCTCGCGGTGCTCGACGAAGAATCGGTGTACCGAATCGACCACTACCTCGGCAAAGAGACCGTGCAGAACCTGATGGTGCTGCGCTTCGCCAACGGCCTGTTCGAGCCGCTCTGGAGCAGCCGCTACGTCGACCACGTGCAGATCACCGGCGCCGAGAGCATCGGCATCGAGGGCCGCGGCGGCTATTTCGAACAGGCCGGCATTCTGCGCGACATGGTGCAGAACCACCTGTTCCAGGTGCTCGCCATCACCGCGATGGAACCGCCGGTGTCGATGGGCGCCGACGATCTCCGCGATGAAAAGGTCAAGGTGCTCAAGGCGCTCCGCCCCATCTCCGACGGTCGCTTCGACGACTTCGTGGTGCGTGGGCAGTACTCGAACGGTTCCGTGTCGGGCAAACCGCAGATCAGCTACCAGGACGAGAAGGGCGTCACCAAAGGCAGCCGCCGTGAGACCTACGTCGCGCTCAAGCTCTTCATCGACAACTGGCGCTGGGCGGGCGTGCCGTTCTACCTGCGCTCGGGAAAGTCGATGCCCAAGAAGGTCACCGAGGTGGCGCTGGTGTTCCGCGAAGCGCCGCTGCAGTTGTTCGGGCGCACCGGCGGCCAGGGGCCCAACGTGCTGGCCATTCGCATTCAGCCCGACGAAGGCGTGTCATTGCGCTTCGGCGCCAAGGTGCCCGGCAACACCATGGACATCCAGCCGGTGAACATGGAGTTCCGCTACGGCACGTCGTTCGGTGTCGAACCGCCCGAGGCGTACGAGCGGTTGCTGCTGGACTGCATGCTGGGTGATCAGGCGCTCTTCACGCGCGGCGACGAAGTGGAAGCGTCGTGGAAGTGGATCTCCCGCATTCACCAGGCGTGGGACGCGTCGAGCGCCGACGTCGACAAGTACGAGGCGGGCACATGGGGGCCGGAAGAGGCCGACCGCCTGCTGGCGCGTGATGGCCACCAGTGGCGACGGCCGTGAGTCAGTTCACGCGGAACGCGTAGCCCACCAGCGGGCGCCGGTGCAGTTCTTCACGTCGAGCGGGCTCGCCGCGCTGAGCACGGACGGATGACGCGCGGTACGGAATCGACCCGATTCTGTTGCGATCGACCCACTTGCGGAGGGGTCAAGGCTTCATGGCGTCGCCCGTTTCGCCAGTGGGCCCAACAAGTGACTGGTGAGTGAAGGAGCGGATTCCTAGTTTGCGCCTCCGTGAGCGAACGCGAACTCTTTCTCCACGGAGAACCGCAGACCATCGACGTGGCCGCCATCGAGCGGGAGCTCGCCTCGCTGTGGCGACAGGCGGCGAAAGACACGAGCGCCGTGATGCGCGCCTGCTCGTGGAACCTCGTGGTGCTCACCAACGACGCTCAGCTCGCGCGCGCCAAGGCGTTGTCCGAGGTCTTCGTGGAGCTCGTGCCCTCGCGCACACTGTTGATCAACGAAGCCCCCGACGGCGCCGACGCGCTTCGCGCCTTCGTGAGCGCCAACTGCCGCCTGCTCCCCGGCGGCGGGAAGATGCTGTGCACCGAAGACATCACGCTCGAGGCCCGCGGCGCCTCGGTGGCGGCCTTGCCGTCGCTGGTGCGCGCGCTCCAGGTACCCGACATCTCGACGGCCGTGCTGTGCGCCGGCGTTCCGCCCGAGAGCGCGATGTTGAGCGAGCTCGTGCACTTCGCCCGCCGCGTCATCGTCGATTCACGCGGGCTCGACGTCGAAGACTTCGACGGCCTCGGCAGCGGCGCCATCGACCTCGCGTGGCTGCGCATCGCTCCGTGGCAGCAGGCCATCGCCGAGTCGTGGGACGAGCAGCGCTTCGAAAAGAACGTGCGCGTGGCGCTGCGCGTGCCCGACGCCGACGCGAGTGAAGGCCGCTGGCTGGCGACGTGGCTTCGCAACGCGTTGCAACTCGAAGTGACCGTCGAGCGGGGTGAGGCGATGGTGGTCATCGGCGGCCGCGTCATTTCTCTGCCCGAGCTGCTGCATGACGACCGCGAGCTCATCACCGCCGCGCTCGCGACCGGCGTCATCAGCCCCGCCTACAAGCTGGCGCGTGACGCCTTCCGTACCGCGGGTTCGCGCGGCGCTTCGTGCTCGTGGGCCGACTTCACCACGCGTTTCGTCGACGCTGCCAACACCGCCATCGCCGCGCGCGGCGTCTTCACCTGCGCGCTCACCGGCGGCTCGGCGGTGAAGATGTATGCGCAGCTGGCCAGGCTGAAGCTCGACTGGAGCCGCATCGAGTTCTTCCTCGGCGACGAGCGCCTCGTTCCGCTCGAGTCGCCCGACAGCAACTACCGCGCGGTGCGTGAGGCGTTGCCCGCCGCCCGCATTCACCCGGTGCGCACCGAACTGTCCGCCGAAGCCGCCGCCACCGACTACGCGCGCCTGCTGCCCGACCAGCTCGACCTCGTGCACCTCGGCATGGGCCCCGATGGTCACGTGGCGTCGCTGTTTCCAGGTCATGCGCTGTTGCATGAGCGCCATGCGAAAATCGCCCCCATCACCGACTCGCCGAAACCCCCGAGTCAGCGGGTGACGTTCACGCTGCCCACCATCACCAACGCGCGCGAGGTGTGGTTCCTCGTGACCGGCGAAGCCAAGAAGCCCGTCGCCAACGTCGCGCGCACCGATTCGACCTCTCAACTCCCTGCGGCGCTCGTGCATCGAGGCGCGCGCCGTGCGACCTGGTTCCTCGACCTGTAAAGGAAGCCTCATGAATCCCGCGAAAGACACCGCCGACATCGGCCTCATCGGCCTCGCCGTGATGGGCCAGAACCTCGCTCTGAACATCGCCGACCACGGCTACAAGATTGCGGTCTTCAACCGCACCGCGGCGGTCACCGAGGCCTTCGTGCAACACACGCCGCACGACAACGTGCTCCCCGCGAAGGAGTTGAAGGACTTCGTGCAGTCCATCAAGCGCCCGCGCCGCATCGTGATTCTGGTGAAGGCCGGTGGCCCGACCGACGCGGTCATCGACTCACTGGTGCCGCTGCTCGAGAAGGGTGACGTCATCGTCGACGGTGGCAACGCGCTGTTCACCGACACCATTCGCCGCGAGAAAGCGCTGACCGAGAAGGGGCTGTTGTTCGTCGGCTCCGGCGTGTCGGGCGGTGAAGAAGGGGCGCGCCTGGGGCCTTCGCTGATGCCCGGTGGCAAGCCCGAAGCGTGGAAGCTGCTCGAGCCGGTGTGGCGCGACATCGCCGCCAAGGTCGACCCGGCGACCGGCAAGCCGCTGCCCGGTGGTGCGCCCGGAAAGCCGGTGACCGGCGGGGTGGCGTGCACCACGTACATCGGCAGCGACGGCGCCGGGCACTACGTGAAGATGGTGCACAACGGCATCGAGTACGCCGACATGGAGCTCATCGCCGAGGCGTTCCACGTCTTGACCGGCGTGCTCAAGCTGAACGTCGAGCAGGCCGGCGAGGTGTTCGCGAAGTGGAATGAAGGCGACCTCGACAGCTTCCTCATCGAGATCACCGCTGAAGTGCTGCGCCACAAGGACGTGGTCACCGGCAAGCCCTTCGTCGACGTGGTGCTCGATGCTGCGGGCCAGAAGGGCACCGGCAAGTGGACGAGCACCTCGAGCCTCGACCTCGGGGTGCCCGGCGCCACCATCGCTGAAGCGGTGTTCGCCCGATACCTCTCGGCGAAGAAGGAAGAGCGCGTGGCGGCCTCGAAGGTGCTCACCGCGCAGCCGCTCAGCGGCGTGGTGTCGCTGACCATCGACGACGTGCGTGACGCGCTCTACAGCTCGAAGATCGCGGCGTACGCGCAGGGCTTTCAGTTGATGGCGGCCGCCGCGAAGGAGCACGGCTGGAAGCTCGACTTCGGCGCCATCGCGCAGATCTTCCGCGGCGGTTGCATCATTCGCGCGCGCTTCCTCCAGAAGATTACGGAAGCGTACGGGCGCGACGCGGGGCTGCAGAACCTGTTGCTCGACTCGTACTTCGCGGGCGCGGTGAAGACCGCCGAGAAGGGCTGGCGCAAGGTCGTCGCTGCCTGCGCGCTCGAGGGAATTCCCGCCCCGGCGTTCGCTTCGGCGTTGTCGTACTTCGACGGCTACCGCAGCGAGAAGCTGCCGGCGAACATCATTCAGGCGCAGCGCGACTTCTTCGGCGCGCACACCTTCGAGCGCGTCGACCAGCCTCGCGGCAAGTTCTTCCACGTCGACTGGCCTGATTCGAAGCGCCCGCAGGTCGAAGTGAAATGAAGAAGGAGGCGCTCAAGAAGGAGCTGCTCGAGGTGCTCAACAAGACCCTCGAGTCCCTGCTCGCCGCGCACGCCGACACGCATGAAGCGGCGACGCACGAAGAAGCGAAGCCCGAGAATGACAAAGACACGCGCGCGTTGGAGCAGAGCTACCTCGCGCGGGGTCAGGCGATGCGCATCGAGGCGCTCAAGGCGGGCATCGCGGCGACGGGCGTGATGTCGATTGCGAAGACCGACGTGGCCCGGGCCGGTGCGTTGCTCGAGCTCGAAGACGAAGAAGGCGAAGCCGTTCTGTATTTCCTGGCCCCCGAAGGCGGCGGCACGAAGTTGAAGGGCGGCGTGCAGGTGGTGACGCCGGCGTCTCCGCTCGGCGCGGCGTTCATGGGCAAACGTGACGGCGAAGAGGTCGAGCTCAAGCTCGCCGGCAAGTCACGCCAGTGGACCGTGAGCCGCGTGACCTAGCGGGCAGGCCGCGACGGCGTGGGAGCTTCATCACGTCGCCGACGCGCCGGTCCACGGAAGACCGGCGCGCCGTCGGAGTGGCGTTACAGCGAGTGGTAGATGGACACCGGCCCGAAGGTGTGGGTGTCGGAGCCGCTCCCATACACCGTCGGCGCTGCACGACCGCCGAAGCCGTCGTGCGACGAATAACGGCCCACCGACCAATCGAAGTACAGGCCGTTCATCGAGCCGCTGCCTGTCGCGGTGTCCGTCGCCACCGGGGTGCCGGTTTCGCTGTAGACGACGTACTGGAGGTTGTTCGACGAGAGCTGGTTCGACGAGAAGTAGAAGTAGAGCCCGTCGAACGCGAACGTGCTGCCGTAGCAGCCGGCGTTCGGAGCGCAGCGGCCGGCGGCCGGCACGTCGACCGAGAGCGTGATGGTGCCGACGAACGTGAGCAGCGCCGAGCCGGTCGTGGTCGCGTAGCGGCGAATGGTCGACGAGCCCGCGTAGCAGAGGAACTCGGTGCCACTCGAAGAGCTCAGCTGGCAGGCGCCGGTGAAGCCATCAGAGAAGATCGCGTTGGCCGCACCCGTGATGAGACCATTGGCGTCGATGCTGCCCACGCGCACCGTGTTGTAGGCGCCCGAGCCCACGCCATCGGCCGCTGCGCCCGTGGTCCAAACCGCCGTGTTGGTCGCAGGAATCAGCACGAGCCGACGGAAGCCCTCGGTCGTCTGACGGTCCGGGTTGCCGGGGTAGGTGGCGGAGTCGGGTGTGAACGACCAGTACCCGTTCTGGCTGAACTCGCCGGTGAGAATCCGGTTGCTTCCACGGTGCCAGATGCTGTTCGTGAGGTTGTTGGCGAAGCGGTACGACGCCGCGAGCGAGTTGAACACCGTGGTGTGGTCTGGCGTGCCCGTGCGCACGTAGTACCCCAAGGACGAACGACAGAGGTTGCTGGTCTGCGTCACCTCGCCGGCGTCGAGCGTGCCGTTCGCGTTGGTGTCGAGGCCCACCTGAATCTGCGTACCGCCGAAGGTGCAGTTGGCCCCGGGCGTCAGCTCGACCAATCGCACGAGGCTGTTCAGACCATTGGTGCCGTTGGTGCCATTGGTACCGTTGGTGCCATTCGTACCGTTGGTGCCATTGGTACCGTTGCAGATGAACGTCGGGCTTCCGTTGCCCACTTGCACGCGCACACCACCGTTGACGCAGGGGCCCTGAGCGTTCGGGGGTTCAGGTGTGACGACCGCACTGTCGCCGGGCGCGCCGGCAGGTCCGGTCGCCCCTGCGTCTCCCTGCACGCCGTTGCACACGTAGGAAACGCCGCCGTCGCCTGACACGACCTCCACGCCGCCCGTGGGACATGCCGCGTTCGGGCCCACCGGCGTCACGGTCACGCTGGCGCCGTTGGTCCCATCAACGCCATTCATGCCGTCGACACCGTTCATGCCGTTGGCGCCGTTCATCCCGTCGACACCGTTCATGCCGTTGGCGCCGTTCATGCCGTCGACACCGTTCATACCGTTGGCGCCGTTCATGCCGTCGGTTCCATCGACACCATTGGTGCCGTTCATGCCGCTGGGCCCCGGAGAGCCGTTGCAGGCGTAGACCGGGTCTTGTCCGTCGATCTCGACCTTCACGCCTCCGTACACACAGTTCTGACCTGCGGGCTCCTGCTTGATGGTGGGCGTCTTGCCGTCAGCCCCGCTGGTTCCACTCCCGCACGACATGATCAACGCCGACGCGCAGACTGCGCCCACGAGCTTCTTCAGTGTCGTTTTTTGATTCCCCGAATGATGGTGCTTCTCGCCGCGACGAGAGTTCGACGCGACCCTGAGATGGTGCTGCGTCGCGCGCGAAGTCTCAACGAAGTCGAGATGTGGGCATTCGGTGCGGATGTGTGATCAGGAGAAGCCGTACGTCGGGCCCCGACGGGTCAGCGCTTTGTCATCGCCAACGCCGCCGACACCGGCAGCGGCGCGTAGAGGTGGGGGAAGAGCTGCCCTCCGCGCGACGGTTCCCACTTCAAGGCGTCGCCGAACGTCTCGCTCTCGAAGGTGATGATGAGCAGGTCGCGCTGACCGGCGAAGTGCCGGCTCAACGTCTCGTCGAGTTGATCCGCCGTGGAGAAATGGATGTACCCATCGCGTATGTCGACGGGTGCGCCTTCGAAGACGCCCCTGGCCTCGGCGTCGCGCCACTGTGCCGCGGTCACCACCTTGTAGATGTGCACGTCAGGGCTCCTCGAAGCCGCCTTGTGCCCACGCGTTGGCCTTCTCTCGCGTGAACTTGAAGTTCGCCGGCACGCGGAAGCTCGCCACTGTCTGCTTCTGCTCGTCGGTGGCAGACAGGATGGCGTGAGGTTCGTACTCATCGGCGACCTGCTCGAGGAATACCGCGTACCAGCGGCCTTCCCACGCCACGTCGACGCGCTTCTTCATCGCCGCATCACGTTGGCGCGCTGAGCGGTCGAGCACTTCAGACGCGGTCTTCACGAACGTCGCGAACGCGGGCCCGTCGAAGGGCTTGGGGTTCTTCTTGTCGCGCCCCATCACCCACGGGCTGATGAGCACCGGCTCGGCAATGCCGTCCTTGCGGATCTCCACCGCCCAGCCGTCATCGTCTTCGTTCTTGATGACCCGCGCGGTCCACCCGTTCTTCTTCCACAGCGTCGGTTCCATGACGTCGGCGTCGTTGCTCATACTGAACGCCTTATCAGGTATGGCTGACAAGTGAGCCTCCCGTAGGGTCGGCGCCATGTTCTCTCTGCTCGTCGCGGCGGTGGTGACGGTGAACGGTGGTTGGTCCTGTGACGAGGAAGACGCGCGTGTCACGGCGCACCTCGAAGACGCGTTGACGCAGCTGCGCACCTCGACCCCGGCGCGTCTGAGCGAAGCGCAACTCGCTGCGCGTGAAGGCGTGCTCGAAGACCTGCGCCGCTACATCGACGCGCAGCAGTTCCCGCGCTCGAAGGGGCCGACGTCTCCGGTGTTCGTCGATGACGCTGATGCGCATTGCGCCATGGGCGCGCTCATTTCGTGGAACGGCGGAGACGACGTCGTTCGCCACATTCGCGCCACGCGGAACCTGGCGACGGTGCCGAGGCTGCGTGACGAGCCCGGGCTCGCGGAGTGGCTCACGTCGCATGGCATGACGGTCGAGGAGGCCGCGTTGGTGCAGCCGACCTATTACGTGTGCACGCCGGCCATCGATGTCTGTCGGCGCAAGCAGTACGGGCAGACGTGGGCTGCGAACGGCCAGACCGCGATGGCCCCGTACACCGACGCGCGTGCAGCGACCGCCGATGGTCAGTGTGCGGTGGCGAAGGCCGCGTTTGCTCCGCGCTTCGGCCTTCCCGTGGGCGCGATTTACCAACTCGAGACCGGACTGGTGAAGTCGGGTGATTCGCTCGTGCACGCCAGCTGGTTCGCGTGCCGCAACCCGCTGCGCATCTCGCAGGCCGCGCTCGACGAGCCCAGCGTCGAAGGCTGCATCTCCACCGTGGTCGCTGATGATCCACGTGCGCTGCTCTCGAGCTGTGGCAACGACTACGGCCAGAACCAACTGCCTCGCTGCGGTGAAGACGGTCGCTTTCGCGCGGCGACGATGCCCGTTCAGGGCACGGCGGAGGCGCTGGGGCAGTACCTGGCGCGCTACGGAATCGACGCCGGCTTCCCCTCCGTCGACCTCGCGGCACTCGAGCGGGCAGCATGGTCGCACTCCGACGACGGCGGCACCGTGCCGGTTGGAGAGTTCGCGACCTGTCTCACATGGAATGGGACCAACGCCGAGACCTGCGTGCTGCTGGAAGACGGTGGGGTGGTGAACGACGCGGGCGTCGTCGTCGATGCAGGTGTGACTGACGCAGGTGTCGTCGTCCAGAAGCCCATTGACGACACGCCAGCCGAGCGTCTGCCGGGCTGTTCCACAGGACTCGGTGCAATCGCGTCGCTCGCGGTGTTGTTGCTGCGTCGCCGCGTCACAGCACGTTGATCAACAGCTGCTCGCCTTCGTCGTCGAGCTCCGGGCCTTTGCCCGCGCGAACGAACTCACGCAGGTGCGACACCTTCGCCGTCGCGGCAATCACGCAGGTGACTTCTTCACGGCGCAGAATGAACGCGAGGAACAGCTCGGCCCAGCTCTCGAAGCCGCGCGCGCTCGCCCAGTCGGGAATTTCGCGGCCGCGCATCGGCGCGAGCAATCGACCTTCCGCGAACGGTTGCATCACCAGCACTGCAGTCCTCGTGTCTTTTGCGCACGGCAGCAACCGCGCTTCTGCCTCACGCGCACTCAGCGAATACGGCAGCTGCACGAAGTCGAGCGACTCGGTCTTCATCAAGCGCTCGAGCTCATCGAACGCGCTCGGTTGGTAGTGCGTGATGCCGAGGTACCGGAACACGCCGTCGGCTTTCCACGCGCGCAGCGTCTCGAGGTGCACGTCGACGTCGACGAGGTTGTGCACCTGCATCAGGTCGAAGCCGTGCTCGCGCCCCATCAGCTTCATCGAGCGCCGCATCTGCGCTTCGCCTTCGGCCTTCCCCTCAATCCACACCTTCGAGGCGAGGAAGGCGTGCGGTTGGCTGACGAGCTTCCCGGTCGTCTCTTCCGAGCGGCCGTACATCGGAGACGAATCGATGACGCGGCACCCGGCGTCGAAGAACCCCGTCACCACTTCCTTGAGCGGCACCAGCTCACGCGTGTCGAACGTCTGCCACGTACCCAGGCCGATGACGGGCAGCAGCTCGCCACTCCTGGGAATGGGGCGTGTGCGCATTCAGCGGTCGCAGTTCCCATTGGTGCAGGTGCAGTTCGCGCCGCCCGAGCAGTTGAGCGTGCACGACTTGCAGGTGACGGTGCAGCTCGCGCCTTCGCTGCAGTTGATGACGCCACGTTCGCCCACGTCGATGGAACACGACGTACCGCCCGAGCAGTTCACGCGCGCATCGTGCCCGCCCGAGAAGGTGCAGTTCGCGCCGTTGCTGCAGGTGAAGTCGGGGCGATCTCCGCCGGTGACGCGGCACGACGCCGAGCCGGAGCACACCGCCGACGAGTCGTGACCGAAGTTCAGCTGACACGACGCGCTGTTCTCGCAGCCCACGATCGCGCGGTCGCCGAGGTTGCCCGTGCAGGTGCCGTCGTCGCGACAGGCGTTGATGGTGTCGTGGCCGCCGTTGAACACGCACTGCGAGTTCTGCGTGCACTGCGTCGAGCAGCCGTCGCAGGTCGGCAACAGGCATTGCTCGCGTTCACGGCACTCGCACTGCGGCCCGTTACAGAACGGAGGTGCACACGACGTGGAAGCGAGTGACAGGAGCAACACCGCGAAGAGAGCGCGCATGGTGGTACGTACGTAGTGACCACCTTCGAGCGGCCAAAATCTCGTTACGTTTCGGCGCATGACGTTCCGGCTGCTCGGTGCGAATGGAAAGTTCTACGAGAGCGCGACGAAGGGCACGCTCGGAGGGAACTCACGCGCGAAAGTCTTCGGAACGTTGTCGTGCACCGGCGCACTGCGAGCGCTCGCCAAAGGCGACACCTACAAGAAGCACCGCGTGTTCTTCGCCGACGAAGCGACGGCACGCGCCGCTGGCTATCGCCCGTGTGGGAACTGCCTTCGCGAGAAGTACCGGGAGTGGAAGCTCACTTGACCGTGCGAACGGGACGGAAGCCGTTCTGCGTCGCCGGCATCGCCGTGAGTTTGGCGGCGTGTTTCTCTTGGCGGCCTCCGACTTGTGCATGCCAGCGGTGGAGCCGCAGCCGGTGCCGGGTTGGTAGAAGTTGCTGCCGCTCACGCAGGATTACGAGCCGATGCTGCCGGCGAAGACAGCGGTCGAGATGAAGCTGATCAGCAGGGTCAGTCGGTACATTCGTCCCCCTCGAAGTGAAGCGAGTTGGACGAATGTGCCGGGGGCGTTGTTCCTCGAAGCTGAAGAACTTCAGCCGCAGAAGCCGTAGCTGACGCCGTTGATTGCGCGGCAGCTCATGCCGTTGCGGCAAGTCGACTTCTGGCCAATGCCGAAGCAGAAGTCGAAGCAGAACGCCGGGTCTCCAGACAGGCCGACACATTCCTGTCCTTCGGCGCAGTCCGTCACTCGCTGGCAGTCCTTGGTGCACACACCCGTCGACTGACCGGTCTTTTTCACGCAGAACGCGCTGCTCTCGCAGTCGCTGTCGCTGGTGCAGTCCTTCCCGAGCGACCACTTCTCAACCTTGGTGAGGCAGATCTTCGAGGAGATGTACGAGGACTCGTTGCAGTACTGCTCTGACGAACAGTCAGAATGCGTCGAGCAGGTTCGGACGCACCGATTCACGTTGACGTCGTCGACGCATTCCGAGCCCATCGGGCACGCTTGTCCGTTAGCGCAAGTAGCAAGGCACTGATTGACGTTGGGCGTGCAGGTGGTGCCAGGAACCGACGAGCAGTTGCTGTCCGACGTGCACGACTTTCCGTAGTCCGCCGAGATCATCGACGGGTTGCCGCCGCTGCCACCGCCGGTCGCGCCCGAACCGCCACCATTCGAGCTGCCGCTGCCCGGCATCACGCACACGCCAACCGTCTCATCGCAGCTGCTGCCGACGGGACACTGGCTGTCGGCGGTGCAGCGGCCAGCGCCGCCACCACACGATGAGAGAACGACGACCACGAGAGACGAAACAGCGGAGAGAACTCGATTCATTGTGGGCTCCGGGAAGAGAGGGTGAGCGCGGTTAATCAAGGCCCGTGCCCGCTCTTTTCTGAGCGCTTCCAATGACTTAGCGAGTCCGCGGATTCGGACGGATCTCCGGCCGCGGACGGATCAGCCGAACGAATGGAGCCCGACGCGGTTGCCTTCGGTGTCGAGGAAGTACGCGAAGAACCCGCGGTTCTCGCCAGGGGGCGTGTTGGGCAGCAGGACTTTGCGTCCGGCTCCGTGACGCCGCCGAGGACCGTCGAGAGATCCGCGCCACCGTCGAGGTAGACGATGTGACGCCATTCACCGCGAACATCGCGCCGGTGATCTGATCAGTCCCGTAACGAACCAGCTTCAATTCGGTGATGCGGTGACGAGGATGGCGAACCAGCGCACTGCCGCGAAGACGAAGTGGGAACCACGACGGCTCTGTACGAGCGGTGTGAGCGGCCGGCCTCCGCACGCGCGTGACGCGAGCAGGCGCTGCGACCTCGACGCGTCGGGTGACGCACTTCACGCACGCTTCGTGATGGGTCTTTCAGAAACGGCACACGTCTTGACGCGAAGAAGTGCGTCATGACGTCACGTGAATCTGATCACTTGCGAGCGAGACGTCCGGGGTCTTGCGCGCGAAAGAGGTCGCTCACCGCTCTTTCAGAGACGTGAGCGCGCGTCGCGTGGGCCGGTCGCTCCGAGAGGCGTGACGCAACCCCTTGAGGTTGCTGCGGGCAGCGGTGCGTCAGCGCTGCGTCAAAGCGCGTGCCATTTCTGAAAGACCCATCACGAAGCGTGCGTGAAGTGCGTCACGAAAAGACGCGCGCCGAGGAGCCGGGTGGACGGCCCCGACGTACACGCTCCTGATCAGCCGTTCGCCTTCGAGAACCGCTCGAGCAACAGCACGTCGCAGCACGCACTGAGCGCCTTCTGCGCACCGTCGAGATCCGCCGTCGTGCGCCCGAGCCACTTGCGCGTCAACCGCACCCGCCGCACCAACCGTCGCAACGCGTGGAGCGACTCCGAGTCACTGAGCTTGAACTTCTCGAGTTCCTTCTCGAGCTCCTTCAACCGCTGCTCGCCGTCTTTACGCTTCGGGGCTGCCACCGTCTCGAGCGCCGCGCGCGCCTTGCGCCACCGCTCGGAGTTCAAGGCGAACACCGCCTGCTGAATCGCCATCGGCCGCGCCGAACGACTGGTGTGTCTATTCAACGTCTCGTCGAGCACGTCGAGGTCGCGCAGCGCACTCAACTCCTTCGCAACCCAGCCCAGCTCCTGTTCGAGCTCGCGCGCCGAACCCATGCGCAGCCACGCGCGGATTCGCCGAATGGTGCGCCGAAACTGGCGGACACCTTCCGGGTCGCCGAGCAACGCGGCCGTCTTGTGCGCGTCGAGCTGACGCAGGTCCTTCTCGATGGTTCCGATGTGTTCACTCATGAGTCACCGCAGGCGAAGAAGTCTGGGAGTCCACAGCGCGACGAGCTGCATGCCGCCGGGCTCGACCTGACCTTCGAGCCGCGCCACCGCGCCCTTCTTGAGCTCGAAGCGCTTGCCCTGCTGCGCGTCGCCGAGCACCAGCCACGCGAGCAACGAAGTGAGGTGCGGCTCGTGACCGACCGCCGCCGTCCCGTCGTGCGCGAGCAGCGAGAGCAGCGCCTTGCTCGGCGGCTTCATCAACAGCTCGGTCGACTCGAACGCACCGTCGAGCAACTGGGTCAGCAGCTTGGCCGTCTCGACCGCGCGCAACTTCGGTGAATGCACCAGGCGGGTGAACGAGACGTCGAGCTTCCGCATGGTCATCACGCTCTTGCTGAAGCGCTTCCACCCTTCGTCGGTGAGCGGTCTTGCGAAATCGTCGTCACCGTCTTCGGCGATCGCGTGGCGGATCAACGTCAGCTGCATGGCGCGCGTTCTATCGACGAAACGAAAACGGGAGCGCCCATTTCTGAGCACTCCCGTTCGTCACTTCAAGTTCAGAGAATTCTCAGAACTGGTTCCACAGGTACTGGTTCTGCACCTCGTGGTGGAACTGGATCTCGGCGATCTTCACCAGCGTGCCCAGCGCCTTGGGGCAGCGGTCGGCCTGCAGCTGCTTCACTTCGGCGTACTTCGTCGACACGCCTTCACCGAGCAGCTCGGTCATGTACTTGCTGCCCTTGAACAGGCGGATCGCGTCGTAGATGTTGTCCGGCAGGAAGCGCGTGCGGCTGCGCTTGCTCTCGTCCGAAGCCTCGGGCGCGGGGCCTTCGAGCGCGGTGCGCGCCAGCGAGTAGAACACCAGGTACGGGTTCGCATCGGGGCCCACGCTGCGCACCTCGATGCGCGCCGACTTCTCGTTGCCGGTGGGAATGCGCACCATCGAGCCGCGGTCGTTGGCCGACGACTTGATCTGGTTCGGCGCTTCGAAGTGCGGGTCCAACCGGCGGTAGGCGTTCACCGACGGGTTCAGAATCAGGCAGAGGTCGTCGGCGTTGTTGAGAATGCGGCCGATCGCGTCCCACCCGGCCTTCGACAGGCTCTCCTGGCCCTTCGCGTCCCAGAAGAGGTTCTTGCCGGCCTTGTTGAACGACATGTTGGTGTGCATGCCGTTGCCGTTCACGCCCATCACCGGCTTGGGCAGGAACGACGCGGTGCAGTCGTACTTCGCGGCCACCTGACGCGCGAGCAGCTTGTAGAGCTGCACCTGATCCGCGGTGATCAGCGCGTCTGAATACGTGAAGTTCATCTCGAACTGCGAAGGCGCGACTTCCGGGTGGTCCTTCTCGTTCTGGAAGCCCATCGCGCGCTGCACTTCGGCGGCGGTGTCGATGAACGAGCGCAGCTTGTCGCCCGGCAGCGAGTGGTAATACCCACCGATGCTCACGTACTCGAACTTGCCGTTCTCGAAGTAGTGACGCTCGGCATCGCGGCCGTTGAACAGGAAGCCCTCGATCTCCGGCGCGACGTGAACGACGAGCTGGTCCTTCTTGTAGACCTCCTCGCTCCACTGCTTGAGGCGCGAGCGCAGGTCCGACGGGTACGGCGCGCCATCGCGGCCGAGCACCTCCGAGAACACCAGCACCTTGCCGGGGCCGAACATGTCCGACGGCAGCCAGTAGAAGGCCGACCAGTCGATGTGCAGACGCAGGTCCGACTCGTGCTGCGCCGAAAACCCGCGCACCGACGAGCCGTCGAACGTGAGGTTGTCCTGGCTCTTGAGCAGGAACTTCTTGTCGTAATCCAACATGTGGAGCCGACCTTCGAGGTCGGTGAAGCACACCGTGACCGCCTTGATGCGCTTCTCGTCGGTCAGGTACTTCATCCGCGCTTCCTTCAACTTCTCGGGGTCTTCGCGGGCGATGCGCGCCTGCTTCACGCCGAGGTTCAGCTCTTCCAGCTGGTCGTAGGGAATCTCGAGAAAGTCACGCAGCGACATGGGTTTTTCCTTGTGAGGGCCAGACGGTTGGACAACGAAGTCGAGGCTCATCTGGCACACCATTTAGCTTTCGCCAAGGCCCGTTAAGACTAGTTGTGGCCTGATTAAGACAATCTCGTGAGCGACATGGCTTTCGTCGTAACCATGCGTATCTCAAGGGCATGACTCACTTTCTGGCACCGCCGTACGGGCTCCCCGAGGCCGGCGACGCGCGGCTGACGAAGCACCTGCAGGACGATGATTGGGCGGCGGCGACGACGTTGCTGCGTGACGTGGTGAGCGCTGAGACCACCAATTGGCGGTGGTTGGTGCTGCTCGCGTACGTGCGGTTTCGTGATGCCAGCGACGTGATGGTCGACGAGCTGACGCCGGCGGCGCGTGAGGCCCTGGGGTTGCTCGAGCGCGCGATGCACCACGGGGCGCCGCTGGGTGAAGTGGCCCCGTTTCGCGAGGCCGTCGAGACCGCGTTGGACCATTTGACGCGCGATGAAGAGGCGCTGCGCACGAGGTGGGAATCAGCCCGTGAGTCGCTGTCGCCCGAGGAGCTGGAGCAGGTCGCGTTTCTGTTGAAGCGCGATGCGCCCGCGAAGGCGGGTGAGGCGTTCGAGGCGCTGTATGCGAAGCGGCCCAGCCCGGGGGTGAAGGCCCTGGCGGCGTTGGCGCGCGGGGCTGATCAGCCCACGCTCGAGGCCTTGTTGTCCGAGCAGTGGTCGAAGGAAGACCGGCTGGTGCTGGAAGAAGTCGAGACCGCGTTGCTCGAGCAGGTCTCCGGCGCGGAGTTCGTCGCGCACTGGCAGCTGGCCGAAGCGAAGGGCCGCGAGCTCGACTTTCCCTTCCCGACCGCGTGGCCGCATCAGGAGCGGCTGTTCGCGCGCGCGTGGGCGCTCGGTGATTTCGCGTTGGCGCGGCGCCTGGGTGCGCGCATGAAAGAAGAGCGCAGCGAGTTGCCGAAGGAGTTGCGGGAGAAGTTGGAAGCCGCTCCGTCGGTGCGCGAGTAATCAGCGCCCTGCGGGGAAGGGTTCGGTGCTCCGCTCGCGGAGCTGTGCCAGCGCGCGCGCGAGCGCCTCGAAAGACACCGGCTTCGACATCACGTCATTCATCCCCGACGTGGTGCACGCCTTCATGTCGTCTTCGCTCGTCGACGCCGTCACCGCGATGATCGGCACGCGGCCCTGCGCACCCTCCAGCGCGCGAATTCGCCGCGTCGCCTCGAAGCCGTCCATCTCCGGCATGTGGCAGTCCATCAACACCGCGAGCCACTTCCCGTTCGACGCCTTCTCGACCGCCGCGCGGCCGTTCGACACCGCTTCGACCACGTAGCCGGCCTTCTGCACCAGGCTCGTCGCCACCCGCAGGTTGATGGCGTTGTCGTCGACGATGAGCACCCGCAACGCCTCGCCGACGGGCTCCGCGGGCGGCGGCGCTTCGGGCGCTTCACCCGGTGCCAGTCGCAACTCGAACCAGAACCGCGACCCCTTGCCCGGCGCCGACACCACCTTCAATTCCCCGCCCATCAACGCCACCAGCTGGCGCGACAGGGCGAGGCCCAACCCGCTGCCGCCGTAGCGCCGGGTGGTCGACGCGTCGCCCTGCTCGAAGATGGCGAACAACCGCGGCAGCACTTCGGGCGCGATGCCGATGCCGGTGTCTTCGACGGTGAACTCGAGCGCGCCGTCGTCACGGTGCACCACGCGCAGCCGCACCGCGCCGCGCTCGGTGAACTTGAGCCCGTTGCTCACCAGGTTGAACAACACCTGGCGCAGCCGCAGTGCGTCGCCCACCACCCAGCGCGGCGTGTTCGGCGCGAGCTCCGCGGTCAGCTCGACGTGCTTCTCGTGCGCCTGCGCCACGAACAACTGCTGCACGTCGCTGCACACCACGTGCAGGTCGAAGCTGTTCATCTCGAGCGTCAGCCGCTGCGCCTCGAGCCGCGTCACGTCGAGCAGGTCGTCGATGAGCGAGACCAGCAGGTTGCCGCTGCGCAGGATGGCGTCGAGCCGCTCCCGGGTCGCCGCGTCCTTCGTCTCCTGCAGCATCAACTGCGTCATGCCCAGCACCCCGTTCATCGGCGTGCGGATCTCGTGACTGATGCTGGCGAGGAACAGGCTCTTGGAGCGGTTCGCCGCTTCGGCCCGCTCGAAGGCCTCGCGTCTGACCGCGTAGAAGCGCGCCGCGAAGGCCGCGACCATGATCAACGCGCTCACCGTGTTGAGCACCTTGGTCAGCGTGGGCGTGGGGTCTTCGCCGGGCAGCGTGTAGCCCATGCGGCCCAGCACCAGCCCCACCGAGCCGCCGACCGCGGCGAGCCCCGTCCACACCGCGGCGCTCTTCCAGCCGTACAGAAAGCCCGCCACCAGCGGGATCACCGTCATGAAGAACAGCGCGGTCTCTTCGATGGGCGTCTGCGTGAGAATACCGGGGCCGTAGAGCAGCAACGCGCAGCCCATGGTCAGCTCGAACCACGGCGTCAGCTGGCCGGTGCGCTTCACGCCCCACAACACGATGGGCCCGAGCAACACCATCAACCCGTTGAGCGCGGCCTGCCAGTAGAGCCCCTGCAGCACGCCGACCACGGTCCACACGGTCGCGAAGGGCCACGTCACCAGCCACGCCTGAATTCCGAAGCGCAGCCGCGCATCACGCTCGGGGTCCGAGACGGACGCGGGCATCCACCAGTTGGTGATGCGGGTGACCCAGCTGACGGCGCCAGCCATGCGGGGCACAGGGTACCCCAGAATCAGCGGTGATCTCTCGTTCGCGACCGGGTGCCGTGACGCATAATCGCGACCGCTTCGATGAGCGCCACGCCGCCTCCACCTCCGACGATTGACGCGTTGCTGCGCGCGCACCCGTGGCCGAAAGCGCACGCCGGCACCGCGCGCCTCGAGTGGCTGTGGCACTTCGAGCTGTCGATGCCGCTCGACGCGGTGTGGCCGCTGGTCGCCGACACCTCGCGACTCAATCGCGCGCTCGGCACCGCGCGCATGCACTTCGAAGATCGCGGCAACGAGCGCTGGGGCCGGTCGGTGCAGGGCGGCGTGGCGCACGAGTGGCGCGAGGTGCCGTGGAACTGGGTCGCCGGTCAGAGCATCGAGTCGGTGCGGCTCTACGAGCGCGGCTTCATGCACGTGGTGTACGGCGTGTTCACCTTCGAAGCCCTGGGCCCCGAGCGCACCCGCGTGAACGTGTACTTCGGCATCGTGCCGCGCGGCTGGTTGGGCAAGGTGGCCATCAACTTCGGCTTTCCGTCACTGCAGAAGGACTTCACGCGTGTCTTCAGCGAGCTCGAGCAGCAGTACGCCGCCGTGAAGCACGCGAAGTTACCGGCGCCCGCGCCAGCCCCTGCGTCGGCAGAGGTCACCGCGCGCCTGTCGGCCGTGGCCACCAGGCTCAAGCGCGACGGGTTGGCGCCCGGGCTGGTTGATCAGCTGATCAACTGGATCAGCACCGGCGACGAGCAGGACCTCTACCGCATCCAGATTCGTGAACGCGCCGCGGCCTGGGGGGTCGACGAGTACGAGCTGCTGCGCGTCGCGCTGCACGCCACGCGCGAAGGCGTGCTCGAGATTTCGTGGGACCTCATCTGCCCGCACTGCCGCGGCGTCGCCGAGGAATACGACGCGCTCGGCGGGCTCACCTCGAAGGGCGCGTGCAAGGTCTGCGAGATCGACTTCGACTCGAAGACCAGTGAATCGGTGGAAATCACCTTTCACGTGCAGCAGTCGGTGCGCGCCATCGAGAAGCGCACGTACTGCAGCGCCGAACCGGCGACGAAGGACCACATTCGCGTTCAGTACGAGCTGCCGCCCGGCGCGGAGCTGAAAGTTTCGCCGTCGCTCAACCCCGGCTCGTACCGGTTGAGAGTGCACGGTCACGAGCAGTACGGCTTTCTCGACGTGAGCGACGGTGGCGCGGCGGCGTACACGTGGTTGCCCGACACGCTCGAGCGCGTCACCGTCAATCGCACGCCGGCCCTCACGCTCCGCAACTCGGCCGCTCAGCCGCGCCGCTTCATTCTCGAGGCCTGCTCGTGGAGCGACTACGCGCTGCGGCCCGGGCAGCTCTTCTCGCTGCAGGAATACCGGGACCTCTTCAGTGAGGACTACCTCGCGGCCGACGTGCAGTTGGCGGTCGGCGAGCAGACGATTCTCTTCACCGACATCGTGGGCTCGACGGCGATGTACGCGGCGCGCGGTGACCCGGCGGCCTTCGTCGAGGTGCGGCGGCACTTCACCGAAGTGTTCACCGTGGTCGCCAGGCATCGTGGCGCGGTGGTGAAGACCATCGGTGACGCGGTGATGGCGTCGTTCAACGACCCGGTCGACGCGGTGAAGGCCGCGCACGACATCCACGCCGCGTTTCCTCCCGGTCGTGGAGAGACGGCGACGAAGCTGCGCATCTCGCTCAACACGGGCGCCTGCATCGCCGTGAAGCTCAACACCGGCATCGACTACTTCGGTCACACCGTGAACGTGGCCGCGAAGCTCCAGGCGCTCGCCGAGGCGTGGCAGGTGGCGATGAGCGATGCCACGTACAACGCGTCGGGCGTCGCCGCATGGCTGGGGCAGCAGCGTGGTTCGGTGGCGGCGCTGGAGTACACGTCGAAGGCGCTGGCCGCTCCGGTGGCCGTGAAGCAGTGGACCGTATTCTCAGACTCGGGGACGTAACGATGCACGAAGGAAAAATCGCAGAGGCGCGGCAGCTCTTGAGCCAGGTGGCGCGCGAGCTCAAGAGCGCGAGCGAGGCGGCGGAGTCAGCAGTGGCGACTCCCGTGGGTGACGCGGCGGCGTGGGCCCACGTGCAGCAGCTGTACACGCGCTTCGCCTCGGCCGAGCAGATGCTGCGTGACATGCGTCGCGCCATCGATGACGCGTTCAAGGGTTGAGCAGCTCGCGTGGCTGGTGCTGCTGGCGGCGTGCGCGTCGTCGCGGCAGCTGAGCATCGGTGAAGCCAGGCAGTTCGCCGAGCGCCGCTACGAAGCCGCGCCCGATGAAGTCTACGACGCCACCTGGCTCGCGCTCGAGGCCCGTGGCGCCAGCGTCATCGACGGAGACCGGCTCGCCGGCACCATGGTGGTGACCCAGGCGGTCGGCGCGACGTTCGACGTCGACATCGCGGCGCTGGGAGCCGAGCAGCGCGTGGTGTTCACGCCGCGCGAGGCCGTCTCGAGCACCGACTGGGCCGAGCTGCTCGACGACGTGAATCGCCGCGTGCGCGCCACCATCAAGGTCTGGCACGACCTGCCGGAGTGGAAGTTCGACGGTCGCCGCAATGCACTGTCGGTGCCCGGCTATTCGCTGCAGCCGCCAGCCGAGTGGGCCTGGCTCGACTTCGACATCAGCCGCCGCCGCGTGAACGTTCAGGAGAAGCGCGCGCGAGGCGTCGAGAACCTCACGTTGACCCTCGAGCTCGAGCGGCGGCGCACCAGGCCGTCGATGGTGAACACGCTGCAGCGCGCGGTGACGACGATGTTGGCGGCGCGGGTGAAGGTGAAGTTCCCGTCGACCCTCGAAGCCGACGAAGACGGCACCGGCTCACACGGCGTGTGGCGGGTGTTCAACGGCGGCGAGGCGCGTGACGTCGCGTGGCACGGTGTGGAGGTTCCATTGGGCGACACGCAGGTGACGGTGGTGATGGTGTGCCCGCTCGAGAAGCGCGCCCGCTGCGACGCGCTGTGGCCGCAGGTGTTCGACTCGCAGGTGAATCGTTAGCCCGCCTTCGTCGCGCGGCGCGTGGAGACGCTGGGCATCAACGACAACTCGTGGAGCACCAGCTCGAGCTTCTCGGGGTCGATGGGCTTGGTGAGGTACGCGTCCATCCCCACGGCCAGGCAGACCTCTTCGTCGCCCTTCATGGCGCTGGCGGTGAGCGCGATGATGGGCACGCCGCCCCGGCCGCACTCGAACTCCGCCATGCGAATGCGGCGCGTCGCTTCGAGGCCGTCGAGCTCCGGCATGTGCATGTCCATCAACACCGCGTCCCACTCGCCGCGCTCGGCGGCATCGACCGCGAGCGCGCCGTTCACCACGTGGACCACCTGGTGCCCCAGCTTCTCGCAGAGCCGTTGCGCCAGGCGCGCGTTGATGGCGTTGTCTTCGGCGAGCAGCAGCTTGAGCGAGCGTCGCGGAACACGGTCGGTGTTGTTGGTGAGCGCCGGGGCCGCGTCACCACGTTCGAGCTGGTGGATGGCGTGACGGAGCTCGACGTCGGAAGCCGGGCGCGACAACACGCGGCGAATGCCGGCCGCAGCCACCGCCTCGGCCGCGGGGCGCGAGGTGGTGCGCGTCAGCAGCAGCCGCGGCAGCCTCGCCAGTGACTCTTCCTGTTGCAGCGCTTCGGAGAGCTCGAGGCCGGTGGTCTGCTCGAGCTCCTGTTCGATGACCAGAATCGAGGGCGCCTCACGTGCGAGGAGCCGCCGCACCGCCGAGCGGCTGTCGGAGCGCGCGACCTCGAAGCCGAGCTGCCGCAGCTGCCGTTCGACCGCGCGCCCCGACACGTCGTGGTCGGACACCAGCATCGCCGTGCCCCGATGCAGCGCCATGGTGCGCCGCTCGGCGCCTTCCACGGGCACCAGCGGCAGCGTGACGGTGAAGCGGCTGCCCTGACCTTCGGTGCTCTGCACGTCGATGGCGCCGCCCATGCGCTTGACGAGTTGCAGCGTGATGGCCAGCCCGAGCCCGGTGCCTCCGAAGCGGCGGTTGGTCGAGCCGTCGGCCTGGGTGAAGGCCTCGAAGATGTGGTTCATGCGCGCGGCCGGAATGCCGATGCCGGTGTCGATGATGGAGATTTCCACGCCGCCGGCCGACGGCCTGGCTTCGACCAGCACGTGGCCACGGGGCGTGAACTTCACCGCGTTGCCGATGAGGTTGGTGGCGATCTGCCCGATGCGCACGGCGTCACCGCGGAACATGTCGGGCAGCGCGGGGTCACAGTCGACGACCAGCTCGAGGGCGCGCGAGTGCGCACGGCTCGCCTGATTGCGCGCCGCTTCCGACAGCGTGCGGCGCAGCGAGAACGGCACGTCTTCGAGCTCGAGCTTTCCTGATTCGATCTTCGAGATGTCGAGGATGTCGTTGACGATGACGAGCAGGTTCTCGCCAGACGTGAGCACCGCGTCCATGAACTCGCGTTGCTCGGCGGTCAGCGGGGTGTCGAGCGCCAGCCGCGTCATGCCCAGAATGCCGTTGAGCGGCGTGCGGATCTCGTGGCTGGTGTTGGCGAGGAAGCGCGACTTCACGCGCGAGGCTTCCAGCGCCGCTTCCCGCGCGATGTGGTGCTCGGTCACGTCCTGGAAGGCGCCGACGATGCGCACCGGCACGCCGTCGACCCGCTCGACGTTGGCCTGGTGGCGCACGAACAGCTTCTTCCCTGTCCACGTGGTGACGGGCAACTCGAGGTCGAACGACGTGCCATCCGACAGCGCGGCGAGCGACGCGCGGCGCAGCGCGTTCAAGGCCTCCGGGTCGTAGAACCGCGGCATCTCGGTGCTGGTGGGCACGAAGTTCGGCGGCACTTCGCACAGGCGCCGCACCTCGTCGCTCCACGCCACCGCCTGCGTCGACACGTCGTAGGACCACGCGCCGATGCGCGCGATGGCGCCCGCGAGGCGCAGCTGCGCTTCACTGCGCTCGAGGCGCTCGGTGGCTTCCTTCAACTGCGTGATGTCGGTGGCGGCGGCGTACACGTACTGACCGTCGGTGGCGGCTGCGCACGACAGCCAACGCCAGCCGCCCTTCTTGCTCTTCACGCGCACCACCGCGCCGGCCGAGCGCTCCTGCGACGAGCGCCGCGCGAACATCGGCGCCACGAGGCGGCGGTCTGAGGGGTGCAGCAACGACGCGATGTTCACGCCGAGCAGTTCCTGCGGCTCGTAGCCGAGTTGTCGCGTCCACGACGGCGACACCTCCTGAATGATGCCGTCCATCGTGCACACGCCGGCGATGGTGTCGGCCATCGAGAACAGGCGCTCGTAACGGCTGGCGCGGGCCAGCGCGCGTTCACGCTCGTGTCGCGACTCGACCTCTGCGGTGATGTCGCGCGCCACGCCGCGAATCAGGCGGGGCCGGCCATCGTCGTCGCGCACCAGCTGACACGATGTCCTCGTCCACATGACGCGGCCGTCGAGCTTCTTCACCTCCGACGACCACGCAGACTCACCGGTCTCGATGAGGTCTCGCAGGCGGCTGTTGCCGATGAACTCCGCCTCGAGGTTCAGCTGCGGCGAGCCGTCGGCCGACGCGAGCGTGCACGGCTCGAAGGGGCCACCCACGAGCATGTGGAACTCGCGCGACCACGTCAGCTTGTTGGTGCGCAGGCACAGCTCCCAGGTACCCATCTGCGCGATGCGCAGCGCTTCTTCGAGCGACTTCTTGTGCTCGTCGAGCCGGCGCTGTTGTTCGAAGTGGTCGAGCGTCGAGCAGGTGAGCGTCGCCAGCTGTGAGAGCGACACCCGCGTCTCGGGCTTGAGCTGAAGCGGCTGGCTGCCGAGTGCGATGAGGATGCCCGGTCGCGTGTTTCCGAGGTCGAGCGCGGTCGCGAAGAGGTGCTGATGGCCATACGCAGCCAGCACGCGCTCCAGCTCGTCGCCCTGCGGCGAAATGGCCTGCGCGTAGTCGAACGTGGGCCCCGACAGCACGGCGAGCAGCGCGCTCCCCGGGGAGCTCACCCTCACGGTCACGCGACGGAGCGGCAGCGACAGGCGCCAGCCACAGTCGGCGCGCCGAAGCAGCGCCGCGTCTTCCACGCCGAGCACGCGACGCACCGCATGAGCCGCCAGTTGTTCCACTTCGGTTTCACCGGTGGCCTGCAGCAGCCACGTGACGAACTCCGAAAAGTCGAGCGCCGTCGCCGCGAGCTGTTGAACCTCGGTCACCCGCTCCTTCGAGGCGTCGAGCGTCTGCTGCGTGGCCCGCGCCCATGCCACGAGCGGAACGATGGCGGTCAGCGCGTCGGTGCTCGCAGGTACGCAACCGCCCACCAGCCAGCCGAGCAGGTGGCCTTCCCAGCGCACCGCCTCGCGCCAGGGAGTCGCTGGATCACCAGCTGGGTCAGACCGACCCGCGGTGACGGGTTCAAAGTCGAGGTCGGCGACGCCCAGAAGCCCCCGGAATCGTTCGAGCGCGAGCGGCCACCGGTCTGGCGTCGCCAGGAGATGGCACAGGTCGGCGATGTCTGCGGGAACCATCTCGTTCACGCATCGCAAAGACCGCGCCAGCGGTGGGCGTCAGAGCGTCTTGAGGAACTCGATGAGGTCGTCACGCTCACCGACGCTGAGCGGGGGAACGACATGCCCCTGATTCGAGAGGCCGGGAATCGACGTGTCGAACTTGCGGCGCGCGTCGGTCTTCCAGTGTGCGGGCACCTTGTCGCCTACCGGCAAGCCGACACACTTCGGGTCGTAGTCGACGGCGGGGTCGGCATCGTCGCCCATGTAGAAGACGGCGGTCCGGTTGGCGGGCGGGCCGAGCAATTCACACAGCGTGGGCACGCTCTGGTTGTGCAGGTACGGGTAGCGCGCCCACACGCCATCGAGCGGCGGGGGCACGTAGCCGCTCTGCACTTCGACGACCGTCTTCATCCACTTCGAGACGGTGAGCTTGTTGAGCGCGTCGGAGAACGCCGCCATGCCCTGCGCGCGCTGCGGTGAGGTGCCCACGTCCATCACCGGCGTCTGCGGGTGGTAGCGAACGCGCGTGGTCTGGGTGCCGTCGCTCCAGTTCTTCTCGTACGTCCCGTGACACGAGGCACAGGCCGAGAGGAACGTCTGCTCGCCGCGCTTCGCGGCCTCGACGTCGAGCGACGCGGCGCCGAAGAAGTCGACCCACTTCGGTGCTTCGGTGGCGAAGACCATCACCGTCAGCTCGTCGACGACGTGCCGGTTGTCTGTGAGCCACCCCTGCAGCGCGTCGAGGTCGGTGCCACGGCCAATCTCGTTCCACAGGAAGTTGGTGAAGATGGGGTTGCCGCTGACGATGGAGCCGTCCGACAACCAACGCGTCTTGTACTTCGTGGTCCACCACACCGCGGGCTTGCTGTCGGCCACGAAGGTCTCGAGCTGGTTGGGCCGGGGGCTCAATTCGATGGTGGCATCGCGCGTGGCGTTCTCGTCGTCGGTGCGGCGCGCGAGGCTCAACGACACCTGCGCGAGCGACGTGTCGAGGCCGCGCACCTGCGGTGTCTTCGAGCCGACGGCGCCGAGGTGCTTCTGGGTGATGAGGAAGCGCTGCAATTCCTGGCGGTCGGCGCCCATCAACTTCACGAACACGTCGGCGTCGAGCAGCGGGAAGAAGCCGGCGGCTTTGTGGAAGAACTCGTTGGCCTGTTCTTTCCGGTTGGTGAGGCCGACCACGGTGCGGCCGAAGAGGTTCGCGGCGTGACAGGTCGCGCACGAGAAGGTCATCGCTTCGCCGTGCTCGGTCATCACCGTGCCCACGCCGAGCCGGTCACCGGGCTTCACCCAGTCGGGCCACGGCACGCCGGGCTGCGCTTCGGCGCTCGCGTCGCGCGTGGGAAGCCCGAGGTACTCGTACATTTCAGGCGTGGTGCCGAAGCCCAGCACGGTGCGCGCGGCGCCCTGGAGGTCCTTCGTCTTGGCGTTGGGCGTGTTGGGGTCGAGCAGCGCCTGCATCGGTCGGTTCGGCAGGAGCACGCCCGACACGTTCACCGGCCACGACAGGAAGTGCTGCAGGCCACGCGCGCGCACGTCGTTCAGCGCGGGCCCCAGGTCGTAGATGTCGCGGCGGTGACCGGCTTCCGGCAGCGTTGCGTTCGCGCTCCAGTCGGCGACGGAGCGGTCGCACAGCCCGTCTTTGTTCGTGTCGAGGCCCACTTCGCACGCGGCAGTCGCGCTCGGGCGGCAGCTGTTCTCGTCGCACGGAGGCGGAGCACAGGCCACGAGCGACAGCATCAGGAACGGCGGAAGAAGCTTCACGGCGCCATGATGCCCGAATCGCTGACGGACACGTGACGTGAGACGAGCCAGAGTGCGTGCCGTCATGGAATCGACGGTCAGTGTCCCGGTGAAACCGAAGCTGCGTGGTGTGTCGCACCAGGTGGCGTTCTTCGTCGCGGCTGCGTGTGGTGTGTGGTTGTTGTCGCAGGCGAAGGGCCCGTTGTTCTGGGCGTGCGTGGTGTACCTCATCACCTTGTGCGGTCAGTTCGCGGTGAGCGCCGCGTACCACCGGCCCACGTGGCAGCCGTCGGCGCGGCAGTGGTGGCGACGGTTGGACCACGCGTTCATCATGTTGCTCATCGCCGGCACGGGTACGCCGTTGGCCGTGGCGCTCCCGCCTGAATCGAGCCGCTCCTTGTTACTGGTGCTGTGGGGCGGGGCGACGCTCGGTGTGTTGCGCGCGCTGGTGTGGATCACCGCGCCAAAGTGGGTGGCCGCGTCGTTGGCTGCAGCGCTCGCGTGGTTGATGTGGCCGTACACCAGCGCGCTCGGTGCGACGCTGGGCGAAGTCACGGTGCGGTGGATCGTGTTCGGCGGCGTTCTCTACACGCTCGGAGCGGTCGCCTACGCAGCGAAGCGGCCCAACCCGTGGCCTGCGACCTTCGGGTACCACGAGGTGTTTCACGCGTTCGTGATTCTGGCGGCGGCGTGTCACTTCGTGGCGGTCGCGCGCGTGGTGCTCGGGGTGGGTTGATCAATTCACGCCGAACGCCGTCGGCTGGTTCGCCCAGTCGAGCGCGAAGCTGGCGACTTCTTCCCAGCCCTTCTCGCCGGCGATGAAGTGGTCGCGGCCTTCGAACTCGCGGAAGGCGATGACGCCGGTCCGGTACTTCTTCGCGTTCGCGCGGTTCACCGTGCTGGGCATGATGTGGTCGAGCTGACCCGCGATGAAGAGCAGCGGCGCGCGGTCTTCATTCTTGAAGTTCACCTTCGCGGCGGCCTTCGGGTCGAAGTTGAGAATCG
>QFQP01000124.1 GCA_003243425.1 Archangium gephyra
CGAGGATGCCGAGGCCAAGCTCGTGATCACCGCCGACGGCAACGACGCCGCTGCCGCCGCTGCGAGCGCGCTCGCCATGATCGGTCCGAATGTCCGTTTACGCATCGATGCCCCCTCGCTTTCGAGCCGGAGACTTGTGCCTCCAACTGCTACGACGCGGCCCGTTGGGTGTTCCGAACGCGACATGTCATTTTCCGGTCAGTTTTCCCGCCCTGGCGTGTCGTCCCGCCAGTCGAGGCGGATCGTGCCGCCCGCGGCGGCTCGCGCGCGAACCGGGTAGAGCGCCTCGAGTGCCGCGACGAATTCCTCGCCGCTCGTGGTGGAAAAGATGCCGCTGACCTTGAGCTGCGCCACACGCGGATCCTCGACGACGAGTTGGACCGTGGAATAGCGGTTCACCTCGCTGATCGCCTCCGCGACGCTGTCATTGCGGAAAATCAGCATGCCGCGGCTCCAGGCCGTCTCACGCGCAACGTCGCCGCGTTCCACGGCGACGTTGCCAGCAGCTTCCGTCAGCAGATCGCCGGGCTCGAGATCGGTGCGTGCCAGCGCCGGGATCACGCGGGCAAGGCCAGCGGGTCGGGTCGGATCCACGCGTACATGGCCTTCAACGAGAAGGACCTGCACATTGCCGTCGGTCCGAAGGCGAACCTCGAACGCGGTGCCGATCGCCGTGACCAGCCTGCTGCCCGCAGAGACGATGAAGGGCCGCTCGGCATTTTTGGCGACATCGAACCGGGCCCGGCCGGCAAGGAGAGCGATCTCGCGTCGTGCGTCTGTGAAGAGCACCGCGATTTGCGATCCGGTGTCAAGCGTGACCCGCGACCCGTCTTCCAGCACGACATCCCGGCGCTGCCCGATCGCCGCGGAATAGCGCCGGACATGGTCGGCAGCCGCGACATCCGCAGGTCCGGGCCCGGCGTCGGGCTGACCGATCCACACCAGCGCCGCTGCAAGGCTCGCCGCCAGCGCACCGCCCACGATCCATTTTCCCCGTGACAGGCGGGAGCGGTCACGCGCCAGCGCGAGCGCAGCGCGCCGCATCTCGCGGATTTCAGGCATGGCGGCAAAGGCGTCGGTCAACTCGACGCGCCGATCCAGCTCTTGCCAAGCGTGCGCATTGGCCTCGTGCGCGAGCCAATGCGAGAACTCTTCGTTCTCAGCGAAGCGCACGGGATCGAGCAGACGTTGCGAGGCCCACCAGATTGCCGCCTCGTCAGGAGTTTCGGGCGGATGCGACTTGCGCAACAGCGTCATGGCAGCACCTCCCCCAGCAGCCTGAGCACCCGACTGATGTCCTTTTCGACCTGGCGTTGTGAGATGCCCAGCATCGCGGCGATCTCGCGGCCGGTCTTTTCCTCGAACCGGTTGAGCACGAAAACGGTTCGTGGACGCTCCGGCAGTTCCTCCAGCAGACGAACGAAACGTGCGTACGTGTCCCGGCCGATCGCCGCGCGCTCCGGTGAGAGTTCGTCGATCAATCGGCACGACGGATCAGCGAAACCCTCGGAATGGATTTCGGGGCGCGCGCCGCGGCGGCGGTGACGGTCGCGCAGCAGATTTGCCGCAATCTGGAAGACATAGCCCTCCACATTCTTGATCGCCTCGCCGTCGGCCCGGCGAACAAGCGAAGCGAACACGTCCTGCGTCAGGTCGTCCGCTTCGGCGTGATCGCCGACCCGGCGGACGAAAAACGCCCTGAGCGCTTGCTTGTAGCGAACCGCAATCGACGCAATGTCGCGGGGGTCACCGGGAGATC
>QFQP01000005.1 GCA_003243425.1 Archangium gephyra
CGTCCTCATCTGTCGATCCCCCCGCTGAAAGCGATCGAACTTCAGGTGGTTACGCCGCCAATTCCGAGATCGCCTCTAGCCGTGATCGTCGAAAATCCAGCCGCTCCGGCAATGGGAATTTCGTTTCTCCAGTATCAAAACTGCAGCCCGCCAGCGAAGGCAGCAGCGTGGACTCCTCAAGGGCAAGCGGAGGTCTGACGAGACCGCGCTCGTCCTTCAAGATTCCAAGGAACTCGAAAATTGTTCCCAGGCGCTGCGCACCGTCAACAACATCCCACGTGCCATTGCTATCCTGAGCCACAAAGATGGGAGGAAGAGGAATCCTCAACAAAATTGACTCAATAAGCTTGCTCTTCTGACTCGTCGTCCAGCGAAGAACGCGCTGGAATTTTGGATGGATATTGATCTCGTTTCGCTCGTAAATGCCCTCGAGTTCCCCGATAGACATGGAGAGCCGATCACTCTGTATCTCTTTTCGCCACTTCTCGATTTCCTGCGACAGACCCATTTGACCTCCGCTGGTGTTGGACGCAACTCGCCTGCGTGACCATAGAGGCAGCCTCACAACATCTTCAACGTTCGATCAGACTTTGGTCCACGATTTAGATGTCGATGGCTGAGTATGAGGAGAAGGCAGCTCGGAGCGATTCACAAACGCGCGAGTTCAAACTCGCAAATGAGGAACACACACACGGCTCCGGTCCGCAGTTCCGGCTCGCTGGCAGAGCAGCGGACTGAACGTATTTCGACATCGAGAATCGGGCCGGCGGTTCGCCACGCCCAGACTTCTCCCCGCCGCCGAACGCCGGACTTCTGATCAGTTGCAGCGGCCGGCCGACCAGTACGTGCCGTCGTTCGACTTCACCCAGCTCCGGTAGAACGTGTTCCACAACCCCAGCTGCTCGCCCGAGCCCTTCGCGCACACGTAGCTGTTGAACGAGCCGCACCGCACCGCACGACCCGCCGTCACCTGGTTGTAGTTGGTGTCTTCGAACTCCACGCACGTCGGCGGCGTGCCTGCGTCGACCACCGGAACACCTGCGTCAATCACCGGCGTACCCGCGTCAATCACCGGCGTGCCCGCGTCGACCACCGGCGTGCCCGCGTCAATCACCGGCGTGCCCGCGTCGACCACCGGCGTGCCCGCGTCAATCACCGGCGTACCCGCGTCGACCACCGGCGCCGCGTCGTCGAGCCCGAAGAACTTCACGCTGTACTCCGTGGAACAGAGGCCGACGTCGAGAATGAAGCCACCCGTCGACCCGCAGCCCTGCGAAGGCGCGACCGCGGTTCCGTGACCCATCGACGACACCGTGAACGTCTCGACCACCGTCTGCCCGCTCGCGTTCCGATACTCGCGCCGCGTCGCGCGACCAATCGTCGTCTGCTGATCAACCGTCTGATCAACCCCGTTCACCTGCGTCCACTGCTCCATCAACTCGTTCAGGTTCTTCACGTTCACCGTGTAGTCGGCATCACCGTTCCAGATGCTCACGCGCGGCCACTTCGTCGTTCCGCTCGGCGCGGCTGAGGTCACCAGTGCCGCCCACTGCGCGGGCGACTTCTCGGTGCCCTGCTGACACGCCGACGAACCGCCGATGCTGCTCGCACAGCCCGCGGGCAAACCCGCCATCGGAGCGCCGGCCGCGAACACGTCGGGGTACGCCGCCAACATCGACGCCGTCATGCCACCGCCCGCCGAGAGCCCGGTCACGAACACCTTCGAGGGGTTGATGCCGTAGCGCGACTTCATGGTCTCGACGGCCTGCGCGATGGACGCCGCCTGACCCGAGCCACGCCGCGTGTTCGCCGTCTCGTACCAGCCGAAGCACTTCAGGCCGCTCGTCACCTCGGGGTACAGAACGTAGAAGCCGTAGCGCTCGGCGAAGGTGTCCCAACCGGCCTTGCGGTACTCGGCCGCCGTCTGCGTGCAGCCGTGCAGCGCCACCACCAACGCCGGGCTGGCCTTCGGTGCCGCCGGCAGCGTCGCGTACATCTTCAACCCGCCCGGGTTCGACCCGAAGCCCGTGACTTCCACGTACGAGAGCGCGCTCGAGGTGCTCGCAAATTCGTCGCCGACTTCACCACCAGGACCACACGCCACCAGCCCCACTGCGCACGCCATGAAGAGCTTCCGCATCGGACGACCTTTCGGTGTGAGAGGCCGGCTCCGTATCGCCACGCATGGAAATACCCAGCTGCGGTGGGACAAGATGAGACATGCAACACTCATGACAAGTTCTCAAAATCTCTGGCGAAGTCACATGAACTTGACGTCATGTTCATATTCAAGGCACCCTGATTTGAAACATGAGTCAGGTTTCAACTCTCACGAAGAAGAAGCTGACGGTACGCGGGCAGCGCACCCGGCTGGAGCTGCTGGAGGCAGCTGAACAGGTCTTCGGAGAGCGCGGGTTCGAGCACAGCAGCATCTCGGAAATCACCCGCCGGGCGGGGGTCGCGCTGGGCACGTTCTACGTCTACTTCCCGCACAAGCAGGCCATCTTCACGGAGCTGGTCGACGAGCTCGGCGAGCGGCTGCGCGAGACGTTGAACGCCGCGTCGAAGGACAAGACGACCCGCCTCGAGAAGGAGCGCGCCGGCTTCCGCGCGTTCTTCGAGTTCGCCGGCAAGCACCGCAACCTGTACCGCATCGTGCGGCAGGCGGAGTTCGTCGACGCCGAGGTCTACCACCGCTACTACAAGCGCCTGGCCACCTCGTATTCGCGTGGGCTGACGCGCGCGATGCAGGTCAAGGACATCGGCACCTACGACACCGAGGTCATCGCGTACGCGCTGATGGGCATCGCCGACTTCATCGGCATGCGCTTCGTGGTCTGGGAAGATCCCGCGGCGCTCGAGCGGGTCACCGACGAGGTCGTGCACTTCATTCAGTACGGGTTGTTGTCGCCGCAGCGCCTGGGCCCGCTCTCAGGCCCGCTCCCCGCGTCGTACGGCGAGGGAGACAAGAAGTGAAACGGCACGCCCGCATCACCGGCACCGGCCGTGCCGTGGCCCCGGTGTTGATCAGCAACGAGCAGATGGATGCGCGCTTCGGTGAAGGCGTCTCGGAGTGGATCGAAGCGAACGTCGGCATCAAGCAGCGCTTTCACATGGCGCCTGATCAGGTCACGTCTGATCTCGCCGCGGAGGCCGCGAAGCAGGCGCTGGAGCGCGCGAAGCTGACCGTCGACGACGTCGACCTGATCATCGTGTCGACCGACACGGGAGATCAGCCCAGCCCGTCGACCGCCGCCGTGGTGCTCCACAAGCTCGGCGCGCGCCACACGCCGGCCTTCGACGTCAACGCCGCGTGCTCGGGCTGGGTGGTCGCGCTCGACACGGCCGCCGGGCTGATCCGCGCCGACGAGACCAAGCGCCACGTGCTGGTCATCGGCGCGTACGGCATGAGCCGCTTCCTCGACTGGACCGACAAACACACCGCCACGCTCTTCGCCGACGGCGCCGGCGCGGTGGTGTTGAGCGCCAGCGACACGCCGGGCTTCCTCGCCTCGACGTTGTGGAGCGACAGCGCGATGTGGGACGCGCTCGGCGTCTACGCGGGCGGCGCGAAGAAGCCGGAAGAGCGCGGCTTCGTGAAGTTCGTGCGCAAGTTCCCGAAGACCTACAACACCGAGCACTGGCCGCGGCTGCTGGCGACCACGTCGGACCGCTGCGGCGTTCCGCTGAACGAAGTGAAGGCCTTCTTCTTCACGCAGCTCAACCTGCGCGCCATCGAAGCCGTGATGGACGGCCTCGGACTGCCCCGCGAGCGCGCGCCGTACATCGGTGACAAGTGGGGCTACACCGGCAACGCCTGCATTCCCATGACGCTCGATGACGCGGTCGAGCGCGGCGTGCTGCAACGTGGCGACGTGATCGCGCTGTGCGCCTCTGGCGGCGGCGTGTCGATGGCGTCCGCTTTTCTGAGGTGGGACCCATGACGACGAGCGCCGCACAACTCCCCTGGTGGAAGGAGCCCACCAAAGACCACTGGATCGCCTTCGCCGCCGCGTGGTTCGGCTGGGTGCTCGACGCCTTCGACTTCACCGTCTTCATCCTCGTGATGCCGAAGATCCGCGAGGAGTTCACCGTGTCGTCGACCTACGCGACGCTCTCCATCGCGCTCACGCTGCTGCTGCGCCTGGTGGGCGGCATGGTGGCGGGCTGGGCCGCCGACCGCTGGGGCCGGCGCCTGCCGCTGCTGATCAGCATCGTGTGGTTCGCGGCGTGTGACTTCGCGATCGCCTTCGCGGGCTCGTTCGAGACGGTGCTCATTCTGCGCACGCTGTTCGGCTTCGGCATGGGCGCGGAGTGGACCGCTGGCGCCACGCTCGCCATGGAGCAGTGGCCCAAACGCAGCCGCGGCATCGCGTCGGGGGTGCTGCAGGGCAGCTGGGCGGTCGGCTACTTCCTCGCCGCCATCGCCGCGGCCTATGTCGTTCCCGTGTACGGCTGGCGCGGGCTGTTCATCACCGCGGCCCTGCCGGCGCTGCTCATCTTCCCGCTCATGTGGTTCGTCAAAGAGCCGCCGCACATTCAGGCCGCGGCGGTCGACAAGACCATCGACACCTCGTTCGGCGCGCTGCTGAAGGCGCCCGGCGTGGTGGGCCGCCTGGTGTGGGGCTCGGCGGCGATGGCCGCGGGTCTGGCCGCCTACTACGCGCTCATCGGCAACTACCCAGACCTGCTCAAGAGCTTCGGCCACGACATCAGCGGCATCTCGTTCCACGTCGCGCTCTTCAACGTCGGCATGATGGTCGGCGCCATCGCCTGCGGCTTCATCGCCATGAAGCGTGGCGTGGCTCCGGCGATCCTCATTCCCACCATCGCCATGGCCATCTGCGTGCCGCTGTACGTGGGCGCGTCACCTGCGCTGCTGGCGGTCGGAGCCTTCCTCGGTGGGCTCTTCGGCGCCGGCTACTCGGGCACCACGCCGCTGCTGCTGACCTCGCTCTTCCCTGATCACCTGCGCGCGAAGGCGGTGGGCATCGTCTACCACGTGGGTGCGGTGCCCGCGGCGTTCGTGCCCATGAGCATCGCGGCCATGCACGAGAAGGGCGGCCTCTCGTGGGGCCTGTCCATCTCCATCGTGGTGGCGCTCAGCGTGCTGGGGCTCGCGGCCCTGGTCGCGCTCGGCCCCGCCGAAGTCAAAGCGAAGCCTTCGTCTGACGCAGTCGCTCACTGATTCACCCTCACCCAACGCAGTAACGAAAGAGAGAATCACCATGAAGAAGCTCCTCACGATGTGTGCGCTCGCGGCGGTCGGTGGCCTCGTGGCCTGTGGCGGCGGCAACATGAACCCTGACGGCGGCACCGGCGGCGGCTCGGGTGGCGGCACGGCTTCGGGCGGCGGCACGGGCACCAACGACTTCTCGACGTCGGCGCGCATTCTCGCGCACCTCGAAGGCAAGACGATGGTGATGCAGGGCGACGACATTCCCACCTCGCCCAACGGCTTCAACGAGAACATCGACTTCGGCGCCAGCACGCAGTGCTACCAGAAGGTCAGCATCTCGACGCTCGCGAGCCAGTTCACGGTGACGTCGGACCTGGGCACGCTCAACAAGATGCCTGACGCCGGCGCCGTCGGCATGTGTGACCGCACCACCAAGGCGAACACCGTGATGTTCACCTCGATGTCGGTGCTCATCGAGAACGTCGCCAACAACGGCGAGTGCTTCGACATCACCTCCACGTACAACGGCTTCAAGCAGGAAGGCCGTGGCTCCATCTCGGCCGACGGCAAGACGGTCACCCTCGAGCTCTACTTCGCGGCGACCGGTCACCGCTGCGCGGACGGCGCGGTCGGCGCGACGGGCGTGCAGCTCGCGACGCAGGCCGGCCCGGTGGCGTTCACCGGCAACGCCAAGCAGGTCTACCGCCTCCCGTAATCGGAACCGTCCATGCGCCACTTCTGGTTGATCAGCACGTTGCTCGCGAGCACGGCGCTCGCGGCGGGGCCCACGGCTCCGTTTGATCCACTCCCGGAGTGGCGCGACGAGCGGGGCCGCGACAACGACGGCCCGCTCGCCGACTTCCGCTTCATCTCGTATTTCTTCACGCGCGCCACGGTCACCAACGTCATCGGTGACCCCGCGGGCCTGCGTGGTGTGTCGCTCGGGCCCATCGGGTCACCCACGGGCTCGGCGGCGCTCACCGGCAACAACACCGCCTTCTACGTCGACCAGCGGTGGATTCCGGTCATCGAGTACACGCCGTTCTTCTTCGACGGCTTCGCCACGCTCCGCCTGCAGGTCGAGATCGACTTCATGTGGGGCCTCGCGGCGAACGCGGCGCAGCAGAACCAGGGCGGCGGCTTCAACGCCGACCAGGTGAACCTGCAGACCAAGAACATCAACGTCGCGCTGTACCCGTTCAAGAAGCAGAAGCCGCTGGCCATCGTCATCGGTACGCAGACCGTCTACGACTCGATCCTCGACCCGGCGACGCACTCGCTCTTCGACGTCATCAAGCAGGGCTACAAGTTGAGCTACCTGGGCACCGACGCCACCGGCATCTCGGCGTACGGCCAGCTGGGCATTCACAAGTTCAAGGTGTCGTTGCTCCCCATCGCGGCGGCGCAACCCGAGCGCGTGCTGCAGAACAACCCGGCGCTCTTCTTCACGGTGATGGGCACGCTCGACTATTCCATCTCGCCGATTCAAGGCCTCAACATCGGCGCGTCGGCGTGGCACATGCGCGACTACACGAAGGGCCAGGCCTTCGCGTTCGAGGGGCTGGTGTTCAACGGCCCCGGCAGCCCCGGCCTCGCGGGCTTCACGGGCGCGCCGCGCTTCAGCATCGACGCGCCCAACGGGTACGTGAGCTGGTTCGGCCTCAACTTCAACTACAACCTGAACTACTTCCACGGCCCGTTCGCGGCCTCGGGCTTCGTGATGACCAACTTCGGTCGCTACGAATCGACGCGCGAGAACACCACCAACCCGCGCTCGCTCGACATCGCCGGCGTGGGCGCCAACCTCGAGCTGCTGTGGAACTACGGGCGCTCGAGCAACGACGTCATCTCGGTCGAAGGCATGTTCACGTCGGGCGACGGCAACCCCGGTGACGGCCAGTACTCGGGCGCGTTCACCATGAACACCTACGGCCTGCCCGGCGCGGTGTGGTTCAACCACAAGACGCTGCTGCTCTTCCCCTTCTCGCAGACGGTGAACAACTACACCGGCGCGGTCACCGACATCTCGAATCAGGGCTACGGCCTGAGCACCGGCATCGTGTCGGCGGGCTACGACCTCATTCCGCAGACGCTGTGGGTGAAGCTCGGTGGCGCTGCGGCGTGGAGCAACTCGGTGCCCGGCGACGCGCTCGGCGGCACCGGGCGCGGCACGTTCATCGGCGCAGAGGTGAACGCCGAGCTCCGGTGGACGATTCGCTACCTGATGACGGTCGGCCTCCACGGCGCGTACCTGTTCAAGGGCGATTTCTACAACAACGTCGCGCGCGTGCCGGTGAGCCCGTGGGCGCTGTTCACCACCTACACCTGGTACGGGTTCTGATCATGCGCACGACGATTCTGTTGATGGTGGCGCTGATCAGCGCGGGGTGCGTGAAGCGCTACGACGGTGAACCGAAGCTCGAGTTCGCCGACGTGCCGTACGTGGGGAACTCGGGGAACGCGTGGCCGCTGAAGTCGGTCGAGCTCCCGGGGGCGGCTGAACGGTACAAGCTCAGCCACGCGCCGAAGCTGTCGTACGTGGAGCTGAACCCCGAAGCGAAGCAGACGGTGCTCTTCCTTCATGGGCTCGGCAGCTACCTGAAGTTCTGGCGCTCGCAGCTCGATGAGACCGCGGCCGCCGGGTATCGCGTGATCGCGATTGATCAGCTCGGCTTCGGGAAGTCGGAGAAGCCCGCCGGCTTTCCGTACTCCACCGAGTCGTTCGCAGAGAACGTCGACGAGCTGCTGACGATTCTGGGAATTCAGAAGGCCATCGTGGTGGGGCACTCGATGGGCGGGCAGACCGCGCTGTCGACGGCGATTCGCTACCCGAGCCGCGTGCAGGCGCTGGTGCTCGTGAGCCCCGCGGGGTTCGAGTACTTCAGCGGTCGCGAGAAGCAGTGGTTCAAGAACGTGTACGGCCGGGTGCTGATCAGAGACGCCGACGAAGAGGCGATCTGGGGCGCGATCCGCTACCAGAACTTCCGCCACTGGGACCCGTCGTACGAGTGGCTCATCGAAGAGCGCGTGCGCCTGGCGAAGAACGCGGAGTTCGATTCGTATGCGTATGCGCAGGTGCGCACCGTGGAAGGCCTCACGAAGGACGACTTCGTGCGTGAGTCGCTGCCGAAGATCGTCGCGCCGACGGTCATCATCTACGGCACGTCGGACCGGTTGATCCCCAACGGGTTCATGCACGGCGGGTTCACGAAGGACATCATGGAGTACGGCCACGAGAAGATCCGCGGCAGTGAGCTCGTCGCGTTGAAGGACTGTGGTCACACGGTGCAGTTGGACTGCAGCCAGGCGTTCAACGAGGCGTTCTTCGCGTTCTTGAAGAAGGTGCCCGCGCCGGTGACCGAGGTCGAGCAGCCGCCGGCGCCCGCGCCGACCGAGCCGTGAACGCTCGGTCCCGAGTACGTCCGTCCCCAGGAAGGCTGGTGTTTCTTGCCCATCTGGAGCGGCCCTGACGGTCGACGCGCTGACGGGACGATTCGAGGTCGCCGGAGCGCAACGGAACGACAGCTCTGAGTGGGTGTGGGCGTCGGGTCGCGCGGCCCCCTGCCCCGCCCCGCGCGTCCCCTCATTTCGAGCGCCTCGTGACGCGACTCACGAAGCTTCGTGAAGTTCGGCGTTCGGCGGTCAGACACCACGGTCCTGACGGGGTTATCTGACCACCCGAGCGTCAGTTGCGTGACCTCGTTGGCGCCGCGGGGCCTGTTCGACGCGAGCAGGGTCTGAACCCTTCGCATCCGTCCCCGTGAAGGCCGCCGTTCTCCCATCTGGAGCGAGCACGCACAAACTCGTGGCTCAACTCGCGCGCCGCCCGAGACCTCCAGTCGTTCGTCGAAGCGCTGACTGGCCGAGTCAAGGCGACTGCACGAGGGCTCTGTACGGGTGTGGACGTCGGGCCTCGCGCCCCTGAACCGCAGCGCACGTTCGGTCAACTGCTGGGCCGTCGTTGATCTCCGCGGGCGTGGCGGTGGTCTCGCTGGCCACGCGTCCTGCTGAGCGCCTGGTGACGCGACCCACGGCCGCCCGCTTCCGTGCAAATGCAGCCATGCCAGCGTGAAGCAGCGGCGGAACACCACCACGAGGCCGACGCCAGCCACGACAACTGCTTCGTCGTCGTCTCGTGCGACTTGCCGGCAGACGGTGAACAGCACCGGCGCGAGGAAGACCACCGCCACGATGGGCGCGACGTGAGCGAACGGCGGGTACGAGCAGGCGCCACGACGCTTCGTCCACGCCTTCATCGCGATGCGCATGGCCGCCGGCACCGGCGTCGCCATCGTCGAACGACACCGGCGTCAACGGCGGCACACGGCCATCACGATGCGCGACGAGCAGCACCTCGGGCTCCGACTCGACGAGGCGGACCTTGAGCATCTCGGCCCCTTCTCACCCGGTGAGAGACGGACTGGCGTCCACGCGCGCAGGGGGTTCGACACGCGGGCGAGGTCGCTGATTCGCAGACTTGAGCGCGGCACACGCGCTGCTCGGAGGCACGTCGTCGCGGCACTCACGCCGCGCTTCACCGAGGAGCACCGCATGCGTCTCAACACCGTCGATGTCGCGCCGTTCGACACCTCTTCCGATGAGCAGCCCATCAACCGCGGCGACAAGGGCGAGCACGTCACCCGCGCACAGGAGTCGTTGATGCGTGCCGGCTACTCGTTGCCGCGCTGGGGCGCCGACGGTCAGTTCGGCAGGGAGACCGCCGCCGCGCTCGCCGCGTTTCAGAGGAAGCAGGGGCTCGCTTCGACCGGCCGCTTCGATGCCGCGACGTTGAAGGCGCTCGAGTCTGCGGGGTCACCTTCGCCCGACTACGCGGCGCTGTTCGCCGACGGTGTGCTGCGCGGCACCATCGCGATTGGCTACGACGAAGTCGGTTCGCACGAACCGGAGATGGCGAGGACGCGGCGTGGTCTGGCTGAGCGTGGGTACGTCGACGTGACGGCTGATCAGCGCCAGCAACTGGGGCTGCCCGACGACGGCCGCTTCCTCACGCGCGAGGTCGAGCAGGGAATCATCGTGCTCGAGCTGATCACTCCGGAGACGCCGAACGCGAAGGAGCGCTTCTCGACCGCCCTGCAGCGCGACGAAGTCATCATGTACGGAGGTCACGGCCGCTACGGCTCGGGCCCCGACTTCGACGACATTCATTCCACGAAGGGGAACTTCGTCATCGGCCAGCCGCTCGAAGCCGGTCACGTCACGCTCGGCGCGAATGATCTCGAGAAGACGAAGCTGCCCGCGCACTACCAACTGATGTTCTTCGATGGCTGCAACACGTTCCGCTACTTCGATGATCTGCGCAGCAAGACGCCCGGCAAGACCACGAAGAACCTCGACGTCGTCGGCTCGTCGACGGAGCTGTACTGGAACGTGACGGCGAAGAACCTGCTGTCGATGCTCGACTCGGTGACTGATCAGCAGACGTTGCACGACCTGAACCAGCGCCTCGACGTGATCAACCGCGAAGGCCCTGCCGACGACACGCGATACTTCCGCGGCGATGGTTTCGACGACAACCAGTGACTTCACCCGGCGCGCGTGATGGATGCGCGCGCATGAAGCCCTTCGGCTGGTTGCTGTGCGGTGTGTTGTTGGGCGTCACGGTCTCGTGCGGCAGTGCGACGCCGAAGTGTGATGCGGTCTCGTGCCCCTTCGGATGCTGTGACGCGAGCGGCACCTGCCAGATGGGCAACGCCATCGGCGCGTGCGGCACGGCGGGCAAGACCTGCATGAGCTGTGGCTTCGCGCAGACGTGCCAACTCGGTGTGTGCGCCCAGCAGAGCAGCAACACCGGCGGTGGATCAGCGACCGGCGGTGGATCAGCGACCGGTGGTGGATCAGCGACCGATGGTGGATCCACGAGCGATGGTGGCACCACGACCGATGGTGGCAGCGGCCTCGACTTCTCGTCTGAGCTGAAGATCTTCAACTACATGCACACCAGGACCTTCGTGATGCAGGGCGCCGACATCCCGCCCTTCCCGAACGGCGTCAACGAAGACACCAACTTCGGCAGCGCCTCGCAGTGCTTCGCGTACGTCGAGATCTTCTCGGGCGACGTCGGCAGGTTCGACGTCACCCAGCAGCTCGGCGAAATCGAAAACGCGCCCGGCGTCGGCGAGACCGGCACCTGCAATCACGCGGTCACGACGAGCACCGTCTCGTACACCACGAACTCCGTGCAGCTCTCGAACATCAGCGGCAACGGCGCGTGCTTCGACGTGACGATGGCGTTCAACGGTTACTCGCAGGAAGGCCGCGGCAGCATCAGCCCCGACGGCCTGACCTTGACGCTCGAGCTCTACTTCGGCGGTCAGGCCAGCAATCACCGCTGCGCGAACGGCGCCGTCGGCTCGGGTGGCGTCGTCATCAACGGCTCGGTCTTCAACGGCAACGCGCGGCAGACCTACCGCTACTGAGTTGCCCGAAAGACGCGACGTGACCATTGAGTAACCATGCTCACGTCCGTGCTGGTCTCCGTCGATCTCTCGCCGAACGCCGACCGTGTGTGGAGCCGCGTCGCGCGCTTGCCGCTGGCGCCGGGTGCGCGGGTCACGCTGCTGCATGTGGTGCCGAAGGAGCTCGCGGGTTCAGCGCAGCTGCGCGCGGTGGATGACGCGACCGACGCGCTGTATGCGCTGACCTCGCGCGGGCCGACGGAGCTGCTGGGCCGCTGCGAAATCGAACGGCTGGTGCTCATCGGCGAGCCCTCGAAGCGCATCGGCGAACAGGTGAAGAAGCGGCGCGCCGAGCTGGTGGTGCTGGGTCGCGGGCCGGGCCGCGCCTTCCGCGACCGCGCGCTGGGTTCGACCGCCGAGCGGGTGCTGCGTGCAGGCCAGACTCCGGTGCTCGTGGTGCGGCGGCTCGCGCGGCATGCGTATGAGAAGGCCCTGGCGGCGCTCGACGTCGATGACGCGGCGGCGAAGGCGGTGGCGTTCTCTCGGAAGGTGCTGGGAGCGGTCGGTGCCCTCGACGTGGTGCACGCCACCTCGGCGCCTTTTCGTGGCCAGTTCTACCCGAGCCTCGGGGCCGACTACGCGCGCGACTACGAGCGCCGACATCAACGCACGCGATTGGCTGAATTGAAGCGGTCGATCAAACGCGCGCGGCCCGGCGTGGCGGTGAAGTTCCACGGCCGCACCGGCCCGGCGCGCGTGGTGGTGCCCGAAGCGGTGAGCTCGTTCAGCGCAGATCTGCTCATTCTCGGTACGCACGCCCGCTCGCAGATGGGCGCGGCCGTGCTGGGCACCGTGGCGGGAGATCTGCTGCGTGAGGTGCCGTGCGATGTGTTGGTGGTGCCAGCGGGGAGGATCTGAGCGCGCTGATCAGCCGCGGCGGCGAAGCACCGACCCATGAGAGCGCCGAAACCTGACTTCCGCCGCCTGTCTGATCATGGAAGTTGGCACTCTGGATCAATGTGTGACATAGAGCCGCCTCGGTCGGTGCGACGCATGTCTGCTCGTCGCAGCGAGGAGCGCGGGGGGATTCTCAGCGTTCTCTGTGTCGACACCGTACCGTGAACTTTTCAGACCTCTTCACCCGCCCGTGAACTTCGGAGCGCGCCGTTCCGCGGCCGCGCGGAGGCCTTCTTTGAAGTCCTCGCTGCCGTAGTTCTGCGCCTGCGAATGCGCCTCGTGTTCGAGCGCGGCCTCCAGCGCTGCACGGTTGACCCCGAGCGCCTTCTTGAGCGCGCGCACGGCGATGGGGCCACCAGACGCCCACTGCCTGGCCAGCGTCATCGCCTTGTCCAGCACGGTGCCCGGCGCGAAGGCTTCGAGCGCGAGCCCCATCGACCTGGCTTCACGACCATCGAAACGGCGGCCGGAGAACAACAGCTCGGCGGCCCGCTGCGCGCCCACCTTGCGCGGTACGAGGTAGGTGGCGCCCATGCCGGGGTGAAGGCCGAGCTGGACGAAGTTGAGCGCCAGCTTCGCGTCTTCGGCCACGTAGACGACGTCAGCGGCGAGCGCGACGCACAGCCCCGCGCCGATGGCGGGCCCTTCGATGGCCGAGACGAGCGGCACCTCGAGGTCGAGCAGCGACAGGTAGCGCCCGTAGAACTCGCGCATGAACTGCCGCGCGTCCGCGAAGGACGACTGCTGCAACCGCTCGAGCATCGCCAGATCGCCGCCCGCCGAGAACGAGCCGCCGGCGCCGGTCAGCACCACGGCCCGTACCGAGGCGTCGGTCTTGAGCTCCGCCACGCGGGCTTTGAGCGCGTCTCCGAGCTCCGGTGACATCGCGTTCTTCCGCGCGATGTCGTCGAGCGTCAGCACTGCCACTCCGCCATCCATCTGAATTTGCACCGAAGGAGTCGCCATGGCGCCGCTGCCTTGCACAGTTGTGGGCGCTTGTGGGTCCCGCGTTGGACTTCCCCTCTCGAACGTGTTTCACGCGGCGACCCATGACTACGACCCGGTGGTTGGTTCTCGGACTTGTGATCGGCTTCTCCGGCGCGACGGCGACGTCGTGCGGAGCTCCCAAGCAGTGCAGTGCCTCCTCATGCCCGTCGGGCTGTTGCGACGCCTCGGGCACGTGCCAGGCCGCCTCGCAGAGCGCCTGCGGCAACGCCGGCAACCAGTGCGTGCAGTGTCAGCTCGGCCAGACCTGCCAGCTCGGCATCTGCGTCGGTAACTCGGGCAGCGGCGGCTTCGGTCAGACCGGCGGCGGCTCGGCGACCGGCGGCGGCTCGGCGACCGGTGGCGGTTCGGCGACGGGCGGCGGCTCGGCGACGGGCGGTGGCTCGAGCAACACCGGCGGCGGCACCGCGAGCGACCCGCTGTGCACCAGCCTCGAGACGCAGACCAACACGTGGTTCGACGGCAAGTCGGAGTGCGTCTTCACGTCGGGCACCGGCACGGTTCGCATTCCGAAGCAGATGAACATCGCCTCGACGTGCACCGCGGCGCTGCCCAGCTGCAGCGCGAGCGACAAGACGGCGATTCAGACGTGGGCCGACTGCATCGGCGCGGCGACGACGTGCGCCACGGGCGATGAAGAGGTGGCCATCGAGGAGTACTCGCAGTGCGGCGTCACGGCGAGCATGCAGATCTCCGGTGCCTGCACTGCGGCGTTCCAGAACTCGGGCACCGGTGGTGGCAGCGGCACCGGCGGCGGCGCGGGCCCCACGGGCGGCGGCGCCAACACCGGCGGCGGCGCGGCGACGGGCGGCGGCACGGCGACGGGCGGCGGCTCGGCGACGGGTGGCGGCTCGGCGACGGGTGGCGGCTCGGCGACGGGTGGCGGCTCGGCGACGGGTGGCGGCTCGGCGACGGGCGGCGGCTCGGCGACGGGTGGCGGCTCAGGCACCTGCGCGACGTTGATCAACGCGTCGAACACGTTCTTCGCGGGTCGTTCAGCGTGCGGGCAGATCTCGCCCTCGATGTTCAACCCGTCGAACTGCGCCTCGGCCATCACCCAGTGCAACACGGCTGATCAGGCGCAGCTCAACACCTTTGCCAACTGCATCGACAACGTGCCGTGCACCGTCGGCAACGAAACGCCGGCGCAGGGCAACTTCTTCAGCTGCTACGAGAACATGTCGATTTCGCAGTCGTGCCAGGCGGCGATCGTCGGCTCGAGCACCGGCGGCGGCACCGGCACCACGGGCGGCGGCACCGGCTCGACGGGTGGTGGCTCGGCGACGGGTGGCGGCTCGGGGACGGGCGGCGGCTCGGCGACGGGCGGTGGCTCGGCGACGGGCGGCGGCTCGGGTTGCACGACGCTGAACTACAACACCGTCGCGACCAAGGCGGAGTACTACCCCGCGTCGAGCGGCCTCGAGTACGCGGTCGGTTCGGCCTTCAACAGCTCGACGGAGCCCACGGACGCCATCAACATGGAGATCGTCTGGGGCGGCGGCGCGACGGGGACCGGCTCGATCAACCTCGCCAACGTCGGCACCTACGCCTCGTGCCCGTACTGCGTGGTGCTGGGGCGCACCTGCTCGGACGGTTCGTGCAGCGGCGGCGTGTACCTCGGCCGCGCCGGCACCTTGAACGTGACCTCGGCGGCCCGCGCGGTGGGCGCCACGTTCGCGGCGAGCATCTCGAACGTGCGCTTCGAAGAGTGGAACCTGAACGCCGACGCGCCCGTCTCCGGTGGCCGGTGCTTCATCGTTCCCTCGGCGGCGGTCAACGTGACCACGGTCGCCGGCAACTGATTCTGGTGTTGCGTTGAATCGAGACGACCGTCGCTCGCTGCGGCGGTCGTCTTCGTATTTTCGGCACGCGCGATGATGCCGTCACGGCCGCCTGGCGCCGCGGCTTCGTGACGAGTCTTCGTCGTGAACTTCGTGGGCCCGTCAAAAGTCCTCTAAAGTAGACAGCTCACGTCGTGTCGCTCGAACCCGGTACCAGAGTCGGTCGCTACACCATCTCGCGCCTCATCGCGCAGGGCGGCATGGCCGAGGTGTACCGGGCCGAGCAGGACCTCACCGGTGGCATCAGCCGCCCGGTCGCGGTGAAGGTCATCCGCCCCGAGTATTCGGAGTCGAGCGACTTCCGCGAGATGTTCCTCGACGAAGCGCGCACCGCCTGCACGCTCAGTCACCCCAACATCGTCCACATCTACGAGGTCGGTGAGAGCGACGACGGCCTGCTCTACATGGCCATGGAGCTCGTGTCGGGTGAGACGCTCGCCACCGTCAACCGCACGCTGCGCGAGTACGACGAGCGCTTCAGTGACGAGGCGCTCTTCGCCATCGGCATCGGTTGCTGCTCGGCGCTGGAGGCGGTGCACGCGCTCAAAGTCGAAGGCGGCGTCGCCAACCTCGTGCACCGTGACGTGTCACCGCACAACCTGCTGCTGTCGACCGGTGGCGCGCTCAAGCTCATCGACTTCGGCATCGCCAAGGCCGCCACCAACCGCAACCTCACCATGCCCGGCGTCACCAAGGGCAAGGCCGGCTACTTCTCGCCCGAGCAGGCCATGGGCAAGAAGCTCGACGGCCGCAGCGACGTGTTCTCGCTGGGCATCACGCTCTACAAGCTCGCGTCGGGGGCCACGCCCTTCGACGAGCACAAGAGCCACGTCGACCGTCACGCCGCGCTGGTGCGTGGTCAGTGGAAGGACCTCGACGAGACGTACCCCGGTCTGCCCAAGGGCTTCTACGAGGTCATTCGGCGCTCGCTGGCGGTGAAGCCCGAAGACCGTTTTCAGACCGCGCGCGCCATGCGTGAAGCGCTCGAAAAGGCGGCCTTCGACGCGCACGTTCGCGTCAGCCCGAGTTCGCTCGAGGGCTACCTCGACGAAAACGGTGAAGTGACCGCCGACGGTGGCAGCCGCAGCTCGGCCGCGCCGCGCGTGTCGATGACGGCGCTCGACCCGGTGAACTCGCCGGCCGTCGCGCCGCCCAACGAGAACTCGGTGCGCGCGCTCAACCCGCTCAACCGGCCGCCGCCCAAACACACCGACACGCTGGTGCCTGCCAGTGACGGTGGCCCGAAGAAGGGCCTGCTCCTCGGCGCGTTCGTGGCCGCGGTGTTGATCGGCGTGGGCGTCACCTTCGCGTTGTCGGGCGCGGCGAACGACGCCACGAAGCCGCCGCCGCCGGTGGTGGTCGCGAAGACCTCGCAGCCTGAAAAGCCGCCGGTCGCCGTGGCCAGGGTCGAGGTGAAGCCGCCGGCTCCCGAAGCCGAAGACACGCGCGTCATCGACGCGGGTGAGACCGTGGTGACGATCGACGACGCGCCGGCGCCGAAGCCGGTGGTGACGCCGACGCCGAAGACACCGAAGCCCAGGCCGGTGGTCGCGGTGGTGCGCCCGCCGCCGGAACCCCGACCCATCGCCAGCCCCCCGCCCGCGGCCAAAGACGAGCCGATTCCCGAAGGTGAAGGCCGCTTGTCGATTTCCATCATGGGCAGCCCGTCGGCGACGCTCACCGTGCAGGGCGAGACGTGGGACACGCCTCCCGTGCAGCGCCGCGTCAACAGCGGCAAGTACCGGGTCACCATCAAGCTGCCGAGCGGCGGCCAGGCCACCACCACGGCCACGGTGATGCCCGACAAGAAGACGGAGTTGATGCTCGACCCGGCCAGCCTCACGTGGTCGTCGTCGTTGAAGTGAACTTCGCAGCACGACAGCAGTGAATACGGGTCAGAAGGCATCGCATGACGAGCGGTCTCGGAGCTGTCGTCACCTACGCGTTGCTCGCAGCACTCTGGGGGCTGGTGGTCGTGGTGTACGCGCGCCAGTGGCCCTCCACCAGGGGCGAGCGCACGGTGCGGTTGCTGCTTGCGTTCCTCATCGCCGAAGCGGCGCGCACCTTTCTCGAGAGCGTCTATTTCGGCCTCTTGTGGGGCGCGAACTACGGCGTCTTGCCCGAGATGTTCAAGGCGTTGGGGGCTCCCGTCTTCTTGTCGTCGGTGAAGGGCGCGACGGTGGTGCTGGGCGTGGTGGTGCTGGTGGGCGTAGCGCGCGTGTGGCTGCCCACGGAGCTCGCGCAGCGCCGGACGCAACGTGACGCCGAAGAAGCGCTGCGGCGCCAACTCGAAGAGAGCCTGCGCGAGGCGCGAGAACGTGAATCGCAACTCGCGCTGGCAGCTCAGGCCTCGCGCGACGGCCTGTGGGAGGACGACCTGCGAACGCGGCGCCTCACGATGTCTCCGCGCTTCTGGGAGATGATGGGCCTGCCGCCGGGCGACCCCAGCGCGTGGAACCGGCACGTGCACCCCGAAGACCGGGAGCGCGTGCGCGAGGCGTACCTGCACTACCTCGAGGGTTCGACGCCGAACTTCGACGTGCGCTACCGCTTCATCCGCCCCGATGGGCGGCAGCTGCACTTTCACGCCCACGCGTTGATGGTGAGGGACGAGAAGGGCGCGCCGACGCGGTTGGTGGGTTTCACGCGCGACATCACGGCCGACGTCGAGGCCGAAGAGGCGCGCGTGCAGACGCAGAAGCTCGAAGGCCTCGGGGTGCTCGCCGGAGGTCTCGCGCACGACTTCAACAACCTGCTCACGGTGGTGAAGTCGAGCCTCTCGGTCATCGAGCAGCAGGCGAAGACGGGCGAGAACGTCGACGACGCGCTGGGCACCGCGCAGCAGGCCGTGACGCGCGCCTCGGTGTTGACGCGGCAGCTGTCGGCATACGCGGGGCGCACCACCCTCTCGCAGCACCCGCTCGACTTGAACCAGGTGGTGCAGGGCATCGGTGAGTTGCTCAGCGTGTCGATGGCGCGCGGCGTGACGCTCGAGCAGCAACTCTCACCTTCGTTGCCCGGGGTGCTGGGCGATGACGGTCAGGTGCAGCAGGTGGTGATGAACCTCATCACCAACGCGGCCGAGGCCATCGGCGAAGGCGTGGGCACGGTGACGCTGCGCACCGAAGCGCTGGTGCTCGAGCAGGAGCCGGCCGGCGCGCGCTCACCGATGCCGAAGGGGCCCCGTGGTGTGTCTGACCGTCGAAGACACGGGCTGCGGCATGACGCCCGAGGTGATGCGGCGCATGTTCGACCCCTTCTTCACGACGCGCGGCGTGGGGCGCGGGCTGGGCCTGGCGGCGCTCTCGGGCATTCAGCGCAAGCACGGCGGCGGCATCGCGGTGCAGAGCGAAGTGGGCCGGGGCACTACGTGTCGCGTGTACTTTCCCGCGTTGCCCAACGCGGTCGCGGCCGCCGAAAAGCCGCGCGCCGCAGCCCGGGAGAAGTTGTGCGCGCGCGTGCTGCTGGTCGACGACGAGCCGTTGATCCGCCGCAGCGCCACGCGGCTGCTGGTGATGCTGGGCTGCACGGTCGACGAGGCGGGCTCGGGTGACGAAGCGGTCGAGCGCGTGAGCGCGACCCCGAACGCCTGGGACGTGGTGCTGATGGACCTGACGATGCCGGGCATCGACGGTTTCGAGGCGACGCGGAGAATCGGTGAAATCGCTCCGGGGCTGACGGTGGTGGTGTCGAGCGGTTACACGGCCATCGAGCTGCCGCCGCAGCTCCCGCCGACCACGCGTTCGCTCGCCAAGCCGTACGACGTGCGTCGGTTGGAAGCGTTGTTGAAAGAGGTGACAGGTGTCGTCTCGGGTTGAAGACGCGCGCGTCGCGTTGTTCCAGGTCTCGCACGGCGAATTCGTCGCGGAGCGCAAGCGGTTGGCGGCGGAGTTGAAGGCGCACGACAAAGCCGCGGCTTCGGCGCTGGGCAAACAGCCGCGGCCGTCGGTGCCAGCGTGGGCGGTCAATCAGCTGTGGTGGAAGGCCCGGGCTGAGTTCGACGCGTTGTTGGACGCGGTGGCGCGCGTGAAGAAGGGCGACATGTCGGCGATGTCGGCGCAGCGCGGGGCGATGCACGGGTTGCTGGCGCGCGCGACCGAGCTCCTGAAGGCCGATGGCAACGCGGCGGCCGACGCGACGGTGCGGAAGGTGGAGTTCACGCTGCTCAACGTGGCGATGAACGGGTTCGCGCCCGACGAGCCGGGGATGCTGGTGGAGGAGCGGAACCCTCCGGGGTTCGACGCGTTGGCGGGGTTCGCGGCGGCGGCGGCGAGTGCGGCGCCGGTGTTGAAGCTGGTGCCGAAGCCAGCCGAGCCCGAGGCACCGGAGGTGGATGAAGCGGCGCTCGCGGCAGAGGCCGCGCGAAGGGCCGAGGAAGAGCGGCAGCAGCGGGAGGCGTTGCAGCGTGCGCTCGCGGATGCAGCGCGCGACGTCGAGGTGGCGGAAGCAGCGCTGGAGAAGGCGCAGCAGGAAGTGGCGCGCATCGAAGCGACGTTGGAGGTCGCAAAGACGACGGTCGAGTTGGCGACGCGACGACGCGACGCGGCCTTGAAGAAGAAGGCAGATCTGTCGGCGTGAGCGGTCGCGCTTCGGGCGTGGTGGCGCTTCGACTTCGAACGACGTGTGACCATGTGTCTCAAAGAGCGGTGAGCGCGACCTTTCGCGGTCAAGACCGCCGCGCTTCATGACGCAAGCGATTGATCTCCCTGCGGGGCCCGCTGCGTCATGACCGCGTCAAAGGTCGTGCCATTTCTAAAAGACCGGTCGCGACATGTCTGACGAAGCGGTCGTCACTTCACGCCGTCAACACGCAAACCAGTTGCGCAGCCCTCGTATCGAGATCGCGGGGCCAGGGGGCGACGAGCACAACGCACGGCACCGACCACCGCTGCCCTCATCGAGGCGTCTGCACTTCACGAAGCCGCTTCTCCAGATACCGGCGCTCCCGCGCGTTCTTCACCAACTGCAACGCCTTCTCATACGCGAGCGCCGCTTCACCGAACCGCCCTGCCCTGCGCAGCAGATCCGCGCGCGCCGCGGGCAGCAGGTAATACTCACGGAGCTCGGCATCGAGCGTCGCGAGCTTCGCGAGCCCCGCCTCGACGCCCTTCGACATGGCGACGGCCACCGCGTGATTCAGCGCGACGGTCGCCGTCGGCTGCAGCGCGAGCAGCGCGCCGTACAACAGTTCTATCTGCACCCAATCGGTCTCGACCGCGCGCGGCGCCACCGCATGCAACGCCGCCACGGCAGCCTGCAATTGATACGGCCCGCGCCGGGCGAAGCTCATCGCCGCGTCGAGCAGCCGAACGCCTCCATCAATCTCATCGCGACGCCACAGCGCCCGGTCCTGGGCCTCCATCGGCACGAACTCGCCGTCGCCGCTCGTGCGCGCATCACGCCGCGCATGATGAAGCGTCATCAACGCGAGCAGCCCCAGCACCTCGGGCTCACGGGGCAACAGCGCCGCCACTTCACGCGTCAACCGGATGGCCTCGTCGCACAGCTCGCGGCGGATCAACGAGTCACCGGCGGTCGCCGAGTAGCCCTCGTTGAACACCAGGTACAACGTCGACAACACGCTCTCGAGCCGCTCGGGCAGGCGGTCGCGGCTCGGCACCGCGTATGGAATTCCCGCGTCACGGATCTTCTTCTTGGCGCGCACCAGCCGCTGCGCGGTCGTGGGCTCGCTCTCGAGGAACGCGCGGGCAATCTCGAACGTGGTGAGGCCACCGAGCGTCCGCAACGTGAGCGCGACCTGAGATGCGGGCGCCAGCGCGGGGTGACAACACGTGAAGATCAACCGCAGGCGATCATCGACCACCTCGTGCACGACGACGGCTTCGGGCTCCGGCGCGGCAAGCTCGAGCGCCGCGTCTTCTTCACGCGTCTCGACACCGAGGTGCTTTGCGACGCTGCACGTCGCGCGCGGTTGCGCGCCACCGTCGTCAGCCACGCGCCGGGGTTCGCGGGAACACCGTCGCGGGGCCACACTTCCGCTGCCTTCGACAACGCGTCCTGGAGCACGTCTTCCGCCGCGTCGAAGTCGCCGAGCTCACGAATGAGCCCGGCGAGCACTCGACCCGACTCCCGGGGGAAGACCTGCGCGAGCATCACACCGGCACGGCGGCGCGCACTTCGATGGCACCGGTGGTCGCACCGGGGCACTTCGCGGCCAGCTCGAGGGCGTGCTGCCGGCTCGGCACGTCGAGGAGGTACAGACCGAGCAGCTGGCCTCCTTTCACGTGCTTCGCCACCAGCGCTTCACCGCACACCAACGCGCGCTCACGCGTCAACAGCGCGTCGTACGCGAAGTAGCCCTCCAGCTCGGTCTTCTGCTGGGCCTCCGGCCACTTCATGCGCTCGGCGTCGTTGCCGTGGATGAGCGCGACGAACTTCATTTGTTCTCCATGGGCCCGAAGTCGACGATGGGGCGCACTTCGACCGAACCGGCCTTTGCGCCCGGGCACTTCGCGCCGAGCTCCAGCGCCTTCTCGAGCGAGGGCGCTTCGATGAAATAGAAGCCCCCGAGCTGCTCCTTGGTCTCGGCGAACGGCCCGTCGGTGTGCTGCGCCTTGCCGTTGCGCACGCGAACCGTGGTGGCGGTGGAGATGGGCTGCAGCGCCTCACCGGCGATGTACGCCTTCTCCTTCTTGAGCAGGTCGTTGTACGCGAAGTACTCGGCCAGCTCGGCCTGCATCGCCGCCTCGGTCATGTTCGCCGCCGCCGCTTCGCTTCCGTAGATCAACACCATGTATTTCATGAAGGTCAGTCCTCTCCGAGATGACCGGCTTGATTGTCGGTGCGAAATGACGACGAACGACTTTCGGCAGATCGACAGCGCGACAACCACCCGCGACGACTGGAGATTCTGCTCAGCGCGGGCGTAATTCGGTGTCGAAATTCGACAGCTGCAGGCCGCCATCGGCCGGCGCCCAGAGCACCCACACGTTGTCTTCGCCCACGCGCAGCACCGGCATGCGCGCGTCGCGGGACTGACCCAACTCGACCTTCACCCACGACGTGATGCGGGCCACGTTGGCGACGCGCGGCGTACCGGTCGACGAGCCCGTGCCGGTGGTGTCGGTCAGCACGTTGCCGCGCGAATTGAAGGTCACGAAGTTGTCCGACACGTCACCGCCCAGCACGCCTTCCGAGGCGAAGACACGGCGGTCGGACACGAACTGGAGCACGCCTCCGTCCCACACGCCGATGCCCAGCTCGAGGGTGTACGGGGTGGGCCGCCGCACGATTCGCAGCTCGCCGTTGAGGCTGCCACCGACGCTCGAAATCTGGTCCATCTCGCCGGCCGCACGAACACCGGCGGGCGTGATGGTCTGCACGCCGCCCACGCGCCCGACGACGATGCCCTGCGCAGGCCCGGTCGAGGTGCAGGTCGACGGCGCGTTGTAGACGATGGCCACCGCGCCGCCGCGCGCCTCGGGCTGCACCTGGAGGTCGACGAGGCCCGTGTTGCACTCCGTGGAGCCGGCGTTGGTGAACGGCGACAGATCCACGGCGTTGAAGATCTCCTGCGACAGCGAGGTCGAGTCGGCGTTCCACAACGAGACGCGCGCCTGGCCTCCGAAGACGTAGAGCGAGACGTCGGTGCCGCCTCGAGCGCCGCCGTCGATGACGGTGCCGTCTTCGCGCAGCACCTGGAGCCGGGTGACGAGATCCGGATCATCACGGAGCAACACGAGCGCCGGGTAGACCTCGCCGTCGGCATACGCGGCCGCCACGGAGCCATCGAAGCTGAAGTCACGTACCAACTGGCCGGTGGCGTCTCGCAGTTGCACCACGGAGCGCTCGTCCACGTCGCCGACCACCCACACGCGCCCCGCGCTCCCGGGGAACAGACCAATCGGCCGCGCGGTCACCGGGTCGTCGGCGGGAAAGAAGACGCTGCGCGGAGCGCCTGCGTCGACGCCGGCATCTGCGGCGCCCGCGTCGGCGGTGCCTGCGTCCGGCTCGCCTGCGTCTTCAGCACCGGCGTCCATCACGCTGCTGGCGCATGCCGGGTCGCGCCTGCAGCGCGCCTTCTTCTCGGCGTCGTCCCAGTCGCAGGCGGCCAGCGCGGTGAGCATCAACACGATGACGACACGCTTCATGGCAGCGCTCCCGAGAAGCCGACCACCGCACCACCGTTCAATGGAGCCAGCGACACCTGCACCGACTTCGCAGGCGCCGGGGCGACCGCGGCCCAGATGATGGAGCTGAGCACCGCCACGCCACCGGCCGCCGCGAGCGAGACCCCGGCCCACTGCAGCGTCGCGCCGTCACGGCGCTCGGAGGAGATTTCCTCGAGCCGAGGCGGCGTCGGGCTCGTCAGCTCGCCGTACTTCGCGCCCGAACGTCCGAAGCACACGCCGCTGCCGACGAGCAGTGCGGCGCCGGCCATCGCGGGGATCCACTTCACCACCGGCGAGGGCGCGGCCCCGGGCACCAGCTTGCTGCGCAGGGCATCAGCGGTCTCGTCGAGCCAGTCCAGCAAGGCCTCTTCGGTGCGGAAGCGCTCCGAAGGCGAGAACACCGACTCTCCGTTCTGCGTCTTGAGCACCCGAATCGACGCGAGGTAGCCGCTGTCGGACTTCACGATGCTGCCGGTGAGCAGCAACTCGACGCCGAGCGCGCCGGCGAGCTCCGCAAGACAGCTGGTGCCTTCGATGGTGCAGCCCAGCAATTCGCGCTGCCGCTCGAGCCCCAGCATGGTCTGAATGTCACGCGAGGTGGTGATGCGCACGCCCGGGCCCGAGACGCGGCTCACGAAGCGGTCCTGCCAGGCGGCGACGAGCGGCGCGTCGACACCGGTGGACGAGAACGACGGCGAAGCGAGCGTGACCGGAGCCTGCGTCAACGCCAGGAGGAGAATCGTCGAAAACACGGGACCGCCTGTGTACCACCGCAGACCTGAAACTCCGTGGGATGCAGTGACCGGCGCTGTGAGTTACACAGCCACGCGCTTCATGTTGCTCGACCCCGCCACGCTCTCTCGCATCGCCGGTCTGAAACTTCGCGCGCGCGCCGTGGTGGAAGGCGTGCTCTCGGGTCTGCACAAGTCGCCGCACCAGGGTCAGAGCGTCGAGTTCGCCGAGCACAAGGAATACGCGCCGGGCGATGAGCTGCGTCACCTCGACTGGAAGGCCTTCGGCAAGTTCGACAAGTACTACGTCAAACGCTTCGAGCACGAGACCAACCTCCGGGCGGTGATGGTGGTCGACACCTCGGGCTCGATGGGCTTCGGCACGGCGGGCCTGTCGAAGCTCGACGTGGCGCGGGTGTTGTCGGCGTCGTTGGCGCACCTGCTGGTGCGCCAGCAGGACGCGGCGGGCGTGGCGTTGATCGCCCAGGGGAGGTTCGCGGAAGTGCCTCCGCGCGCAGCCGCGTCGCATTTGTCAGTGGTGCTGGACGCGCTCGAGACCGCGACCGCGAAGGGCCAGACGGACCTGGTGACCGCGGCGGACACGCTGGCCGAGAAGCTGCCGAACCGCAGCCTGGTGTGCGTGTTCTCAGATTTCTTCGACGAGCGGGCCGATGCGTTGAAGCGCATTCTCGCCTTGAGAAGTCGCAAGCACGACGTGGCGGTGTTCCACCTGGTCGACCCCGCAGAGCTGACCTTCCCGTTCGATGACCCGACGTTGTTCACGTCGATGGAAGACGAGCGGCGCATCGAGGTGAACCCCCGGGAGATCAAGGAGAGCTACCTCGAGGAGTTCAACCGGTTCCTGGCGACGACGCGGGACGCGTGCCGCGCGGCAGATTGTGACTACGAGCTGGTGCGCACCGATGAGCCGGTGGACCAGGTGTTGTTGAGGTTCATCGGTCGTCGCGGAGGCCGGCTGTGACGCTGGCGCCGTGGCGAGCGCCGAAGCGCCGGGGTCCGGGAGCGCGGTCATGAACTTCGCCGCGCCCTGGTTCCTGCTCGGCACGCTGGCCGCAGCCATCCCGCTGCTGGTGCACCTCTTCGACCGCCGTCGCCCGCGTGAAGTGCCCTTCGCCGCGCTCGACTTCGTGCTCCGCAGCCAGAAGCGCACGGCCTCACGTCTCAAGCTCAAGCGCCTGCTGCTCTACATTCTGCGCACGCTCTTCCTGCTGGCGATCCCCATCGCGCTCGCGCGGCCGTCGTTCACGTCCACCGACACGCTGGCCACGCCCCGGGGGCTCGCCGCCACCACCATCGTCCTCGACACGTCCTTCGCCATGCGGTGGAACGCCGGCGGCCCGCTCTTCGACGCCGCCCGTGACGAAGCGCGCTCGGCGCTCCGCGACCTCACCAACGAAGAGCCCGCGACCCTCGTCATCTGCACGCAGAACCCCACCGCCGTCGCGCCCGTGGGCTTCGAGCGCACCCGGCTCCTGTCCGCCATCGACGACGCGCAGCCGGGCTTCGAAGCCGTCGACTTGAACCGCTGCCTCGAGGTCGCGGCGCGGGCCCTCGACGATTCCCCGCTCCCCAACCGCCGCCTGGTGCTGGTCAGCGCGCTCACCCAGGGCTCGCTCAACCTCGAAGCCGAGGCGCCGTTCGGCATGACGTCGAAGGGCGAGAAGGTGAAGCCGGAGCTCGTGGTGCGTGACGTGGCGAAGGGCAAGCCGCTGCCGAACCACGCGCTGGTCGACGTGCGCGCCGAAGCGGCCCCGCAGCTCGGGGCACGCGCCTGGCAGTTCACCTTCGCGGTCCGCAACTTCTCGAACGAGCCGATGAACGACGTGGAGCTCCGGCTGGAGGTCGACGGTGAGGTGGTCGCCAAGGGCTTCGTCGACGTCGCCGCCGACGGCACCGCGCAGAAGACGCTGGCGTGGAAGTTCCAGAAGGGCGGCGTCGCCACCATCACCGGCCGGCTCGAAGCCGACGCGCTCCCCGACGACGACGCGCGCTCGCTGGTGCTCTCGGTGCCGCGTGAGCTGACGGCCCTGCTGGTGAACGGAAACCCGTCGCCGCAGAAGTACCGCGACGAGGCGTTCTTCACGGAAGCAGCGCTCTCGGCTTCAGGCAGCCCGGTGCGCGCGGTGGTGCGTGACGCCGACGCCGCGTGGCGCGAGAAGCTGAGCGACTACGACGTGGTGTTGCTGCTCAACGTCGAAGCACCGGCGCCGGAGGTCGCGCGGTCGCTGCGTGAATTCGTGCTCGGCGGCGGCGGGTTGTTCGTCAGCGTCGGTGACCGCGTCGACCCCGATGCGTGGAACGCGACGATGGCCGACGTGCTGCCGCGCAAGCTGCGCGTGGTGAAGACCGCGGTCGAACCGGCCGCCCCTGATGCCGCGACGCGGGCCGCGCGCCTGACGCAGGTGGCCCTCAACCACCCGGTGATGCTGCCGTTCACCGGCCGCGCGCGGGAGGGCCTCCTGTCGACGCGGTTCTATCGGTACGTGTTGTTCGAAGGTGACAGCCAGGGCGTGCAGACCGACGTGCTGGGCACGATGGACGATGGCGCGCCGGTGTTCCTCGCGGGCCGTCGGGGGCAGGGCCGCGTGTTCGTGTTCGCGTCGACCGTCGACCGCGACTGGAGCGACCTGCCGATTCGCACCTCGTTCCTGCCGTTGATGCAGCGCGTGGCCGCGTGGCTGACGGGCACGCTGGACGAGCGTGAAGAAGTGCGCGCGCAGGTCGGTGGTGCGGTGACGTTGAGCCCGGAGGCCGGCCAGTCGCCGGTGTCGGCGAAGGCAGCGTCGGGCGCAGAGGTGGCGCTGACGCCGTTGCCCTCGAGCGTGGCGGTCACCGGTGGGCCGTTGCCGGAGCCCGGGCCGTACGTGGTGGTCGACGCGAAAGGTGAAGTGCTGCCGAAGCTGGGCTTCGCCGCGGGCATCGATTCGAACGCGAGCAACCTGTCGCGCCACGACATGGAGTCGCTGTCGAACTGGCTGGGCGAAGAGAGCGTGCGCACCGCTGGGTCGTCGGGGCCGCACAACGCGACGCCGTTGTGGACGTGGCTGATCGCGATTGCCGTGCTGGCGTTCTTCCTCGAGGGCTCGCTGCTCAGGAAGTGAACAGCCGAAGTCAGCACCTACGCGTCCGCTGACGTCGCGACGCTCCGTGGCCCAGCGCCACAGCACCTCCAGCGCCTCGTTCACGGCCCGCGGTGATGCGCGCCATTCTTCGCGGCGTCGGGTAGCCCTACCTGCACACTTCATGGGAGCTCGCGCTCTTCGGCCAGCCACGCAGCGCCCTCGGCACCGCGACCGACTTCGCGCTCCGCGCTTCTCTCAAGCACTTCGACGACGGGCTCTGCACCATCGCGCTTTACCCACAACGGCCGCGCTGGCTGCCCACGCTCGGTGGCGCAGCGCTGGCCACCGTCATCTTGGCTCACGATGTGCGTCGGCGTGCGCAGCCTCACCGCGACGGTGACGGGCCGATTCAAGGTCGCCGGAGCCAACGGAACGACGGCTCTGAACGGGAACGGGGCGTCGGGTCTCGCTTCTGCCCCCTCCCGTGCGGCCCCTCATTTCGAGCGCCGGGTGACGCGACTCACGAAGCTTCGTGAAGCTCGGCGTTCGGCGGTCAGAAACTACGGTCCTGACCGGGTGATCTGACCACCCGAGCGTCAGTTGCGTGACTTCGTCGGCGCCGCGGGGCCTGCTCGACGCGAGCAGGGCCTGAACCCCTTCGCATCCGTCTCCATGAAGGCCGCCGTTCTCCGCATCTGGAGCGAGCACGCACAACTCGTGGCTCATCTTCCGAGAGGCAGCCGCACGCGCGCCGCACTGACGACGGTAACGACCGATTCAAGGTCGCCGGAGCGCAACGGAACGACGGCTCTGAATGGGTGTGGGGCGTCGGGTCTCGCTTCTGCCCCCTCCCGTGCCGCCCCTCATTTCGAGCGCCGGGTGACGCGACTCACGAAGCTTCGTGAAGCTCGGCGTTCGGCGGTCAGAAACTACGGTTCTGACCGGGTGATCTGACCACCCGGCGTCAGTTGCGTGACTTCGTTGGCGCCGCGGGGCCTGCTCGACGCGAGCAGGGCCTGAACCCTTCACATCCATCTCCACGAAGGCCTCCGTTCTCCGCATCTGGAGCGAGCACGCACAACTCGTGACTCATCTTCCGAGAGGCAGCATCACGCACGACCTCCAGTCGTCCGTCGACGCGCTGACGCCGTTCATCGTGGTCACGTGGCCCGGTTCGCGGCGACGCAGCTGCCTGCTACCCTCACCGCAGCGATGGGGGACATGGGTTGGAAGGTCAGCTCGACGTATGCGACGGCGCTCGCGGCGAGCCTCCGTCACTTCGGTCAATTCGAGGCCGTGCGCGCGGAGCTGCGCGACGAGCCGCGCCGCTTCGTCGACGAGCCCGGCGTTCAGCGCTGGTGGCCCGGCGGTGAACTCTGCACGGTGCTCTCGACGTGGGAGACGCTGCGCGGCCGCTCGGCGGTCATTCAGGGCAACATCTGGGCCGCACATTCCCGGCAGGGTCCGCTCATCAAGCCGCTCGCGTCGGTGTTGCTCGCGTTCTCGCGCGAGCCCGCGGCAGCGTTGATGTCACGACTGCCGACGTTCCTCGAAGCGGGCGTTCGCGGCGTCATCGGAACTTTCGAGCCGCGCCAGGGGGGCGGCGGTGGCCACGTGACCTTCACCTTCCCGAACGAGGTTCCCGCAGCGGTCAGCCCGGTGTGGCACGGCCTGTTCGACTTCGGGTTCGCGCTCGCCAGGCAGGGCCGCATCGCGAGCGAGAAGCTCGAGCCGACGGCGCACCACTACGACGTCGCCTGGTGAAGTAGCGTCGCGCGCGAATGCACCTCCGAGTTGTTCTGTCGTGTCTGGGGGCGGTGGTCGTCGTCGGCTGTAATCCCAACCCGAACTCTCCCGAGCAGCTGCCTCCCGGCGTGGGCCTCGGAGCGTCATGTGAGACCGAGCGATGCCGCGCCGGTCTCGCGTGCACTGAAGCGAAAATCTGCGCAGGCCACGGCGTCACCCCCGACGGCCAGCCGTGCATTCTCGGCGTGGAGTGTGGCTCGGGCTACTGCGCACCGAACGGAAAGCGCGGCGTGTGCGCGCCCGGCGGAACCCGCGTCACCGGCGAGACGTGCGAAGGCGACGGTGATTGTGCGCCGCCACTGCGCTGCGGCTTCGACGGGGTGACGCTCTACGCACGTTGCCTGGCGCAAGGCCGCAAGGACATCGGCGCTGAATGCAGCGTCGCCACCGAATGCGCGCAGGGCCTGATGTGCGTGGGTGGCGCGTGCGCGATTTCACCGTTCACTTCGACGACCGCGCCGCATGGTCAACCACCGGCGTTTCCGCGCACCGGTTCGCAAGCGTGGCCCGGAGCGAGCTGCAACGCCCCGAAGACCTCTGCCGAGAAAGCAGTGTTCGTGTTGCCACGCGAGAGCGACGACGAGGCCACGCGCAGTGACTTCTATCGACTGCCGTACCCGAGCGACGCCGCGCGCGACGCGAACGGCCGCGTCGACTTCACGCGCCACCCGAAAGACCCGTCACCCATCTTCGGCTTCGACCTCCTGGGCCGCTATCTCGACGTGCTGGGCGCCGAGCCGTTCAGCGCCGCACCGACGGTGTTGCTGCGGTTCGACGGCCCGGTCGACTTCGCGAGCCTCGACGTGCGCAGCGCGAACCCCAACATCCGCCTCGTGAAGCTCGAGACTGGCGAGGGCTACGCGCACGGGCTCAACGTGCACCTCAACGTCTCGCGCAATCGCTACATCTGCGACAACTGGCTCGCGGTGCGGCCGTACCTCGGTGAGTCGCTGAGTGAAGGCACGTGGGCCGTGGTGGTGCTCAAGGGCCTCAAGGGCACCACCGGTGTCGAGCTCACGGCGTCTGACGACTTCATCGCCATGATGCGCGACACCACCCCGCCCGATGCCGTGCAGGCCGCTGCGTGGCCGAAGTTCGCGAAGCTGCGCACCTGGGCCGCGGAGCAGAACCTCACGCGCGAAGATGTCCTCTCCGCTGCGGTGTTCACGGTCGAAAACCCGCGCCGGCTGATGGACTCGCTGGCGGCTTCGGTCGCTGCGCAGCCGACACCCACGGCGAGCACCTGGGTGAAGTGTGGTGGCAACACGCCGTCACCCTGTGCGTGTGGAACGACCGTCGGCTTCGACGAGTGGCAGGCGTTGATCTCCCTGCCGGTGTTCCAGAGAGGCGAAGCGCCGTACCTCACGCCAGCGCAAGGTGGCGACCTCTCGCCCACCGTCGTTCGCACCGAACAGGTCTGCGCGAGTCTCACGGTGCCAAATGGCGCAGCTCCCGCTGGCGGTTGGAAGGTCGTGCTCTACGCGCACGGCACCGGCGGCAGCTTCCGCAGTCACGCGCTCGATGGAGCGGCGACGTCTGCGCCGGTCGCGATGCTGGGCTTCGACCAGGTCGGTCACGGCTCGCGGCGTGGCGTGAATGGCCAGACGCGTTCGCCGGATGACGTGGTCTTCAACTTCGCCAACCCACTCTCGGCGCGCGGAACGATGGCGCAGGGCGCGGCCGACCTGCTGTCGATGACGAAATACCTGAGGAATCTCTCAGCTTCTGAACTGCCGCCGCTCGACACCTCGCGCATCGTGTTCTGGGGTCACTCGCAGGGCGCGACGGAAGGTGCGTTGTTCCTCGCGCGCGAAGTCGACGTCGACGGTGCGGTCTTCTCGGGCGCGTCGGCGAACCTCACCGAAGCGCTCACTTCGAAGCAGGCGCCGGTCGACCTCACCAACGTGTTGTGGAGCGCACTGGGTGAAGGCGCGCCGACCTCGGTGACCGTGAACCACCCGGTGCTGGGGCTGATGCAGCAATGGAGCGACGTGGTCGACCCGCTCCACTTCGCTGCGCGCGACGTGTCGGGCAGCACGTACGCGCGGCACGTGTTTCAGGTGTGGGGCCGCGACGATTCGTTCACCGCGAAGAACGTGCAGAGCGCGTTCGCCATGGGCGCGCGGCTGCGCCTCGTGGGCCCGACGGTCGATGAATTCCCGCTGACCGCGGTGACGAGCGTGACGGCGAACATCACCATGCCTGCCGTCGCCACGGCCGCACTGCGGCAGTACGCGCCTGACGGGTACGACGGTCACTTCGTGGCGTTCAGAAACGAGAGCGCGAAGCGTGACGTGTCGAGGTTCATTTCCAGCGTGCTCTCGGGCGGCGTACCGGTGGTCCCTGAACCGTGACGCGCGTCGCGCCAGCCCGGCAGCGGTCCTCCGACTCCCGGGACGACGGCTCGACGCGACGTGAGGGAACGCTTCGCGCGCGTGGAGCGTCGCAGCCCCCATGAGAGCGCTCTGTCTGCTCGCCGTGCTGACGTTCGCGTCACCGTCTTTCGCCAAGTGCATGTCGTCGTACTGGGAAGTCTGGCCCGCGGCAGGCTCGACGCTTCCGGTGAATGGCCGCGTCATCATCGGCGCCTTCGGCACGGCGACCGGTGACGTCGAGAAGCTCGCGGGCTTCGGGCCTGCGCTGGTCGCGACCGGTCATCGCGTCGCGCTCGCGGTGAAGCAGACCAACGTGGCCGAGATGAAGGTGGCGCAGGCGGTGCTGGTGCCTGTCGAGCCGCTGAAGCCGGGCCTCCACTACGCGCTCACGTGGAAGAAGACGCCGCCGGGCTTCTCGCTGCCTGCCAACTGGAACGTCGCCGCGTCTCGCGACGACGTCGCGCCGACGTGGAAGTCTGCGCCCGTCGCCTTGAGCGGTGAGCACGCCGAGCTCGGCTGCGGGCCGGCCGACAACGCCTTCGTGAAGGTCGACGTCGACGACGAAACCACGCTGATTCGTGCGCGCGTGCTTCGCGGCGCGAAGTCGACGGAGTACCTCCTCCCCTGGAAGGCCGGCGAACGGCTGGCCATCGGTCACGGCATGTGCAGCGGCGCGTTCGTGCCCACCGCCGACGTCTGGACGCTCGAGCTCTCGGTGGTCGACGTGGCCGGGAACGAGGCCGCGGCGCCGGGCGCTGCCCTGCACTTCAAGTCGCTCGACCCGCTGAAGTAGTCGCGCCCGAGCGCCCACACGAGAACGCAGCGCGGCGCGGGTCAGACGGCGCGCCCCGCGTGTCGGCTAGAACGTCGGCGTGCGCGTTCGCATCACGGCGACTGACTCGAAGACCGCGGCGATGTTGGTGGCTCGCACGCTGCGCATCACCCCGCGAGACGCACAGGTGTTGTTGGCGAGCGCGCGCGTGTTGCCCGCCGACCTCGACGCCGTGACGGCCAGCGCGCTCGCGAAAGACACCGGAGGCGAGGTCGTCGACGTGCCCCCGAGCAGCGCGCGCTGTGACTCGCACCCCACGCTGACCACTGACGCGTCGTGTGCGTCGTGTCGACGTTCGGTGTGCCCGCTGTGCGTTCCGCAGTGCGTCGACTGCCGTGCGAAGCAGCGAAGGGCCGAGGGCTTCAAGCGCCTGCGCGTGGGTGTGTTGCTGCTGGTGCTCGCGGCCGTCGGCGTGTGGGGGCTGCTGCGGCATCGCGAGCTCGAGCGCCGTCGTGCGTGGCTGCGGCCGCTCAAGGTGACGCTGGTGCTGGCGAGCGCACACCCCGTCGATGAACGCACCCGCAAGGCGTGGACCGACGGTGCGCAGCTGCTCGACGGCTGGTTCGCGGAAGAAGCCGAACGTCACGCGTTCCGCTTCGCGCGGCCGCTGCGTATCGAAGTGGCACCGCAGGTGGTCGACGCGGCGCCCCCTGCGCTGCCTTCCAGCACCGGTGAATGGCTGGCCGATTCTCAGAGCGCGCTGGAGCTGCGCAATCAACTGCAGCACCTGGTGGAGCGCAGCGGCGCCGACGAGCACGACCTCGCGGTGGTCGTTGGCCTGCGCGAGTCGACGGGCGGAGCGCATCGCGTCGAAGGCCTGGGTGAAGCCAGCGGCTCCATCGGGCTGGTCGACGGCACGAATGGCGACACGGCCATCACGCTGGAGCTGCTCGCGGTCGCCCATGAGCTGCTGCATCTGCTCGGCGCGAAAGACGGCTACGACGAGGAAGGTCACGCGCGCCCGCAACGCGGCTTCGCAGACCCCGGCCTGGGCTATGCGCAGGAGTTCGCCGAGGTGATGGTCGGCGAAATTCCAGTCAATGAACGCGAAGGGAAGCTGCCCACGTCACTCAAGCAGGTGCGCATCGGCGACGTGACGGCGCGGGAGATCGGCTGGCGTTGACCTGAGCTCGACGCTCACGTCGCTTCGAACGCGTCGGCCACCGCGTTCATCACTGTCGACACGCGCGGCACCTTGCGCAGCTCCGCGTGGGTCAGAATCCACAGCGGGCGCTCCATCGCCGCGAGTGACTTCGCGTACTCGGGCACTTCGACCAGCTCCGGGTACGGCGCGGTCAGCAGGTGCGGCAGCATGGTGAGGCCCACGCCCCTGGCCGCCAACGACGCCATCGCGAAGTACGGCACGCGCGCTGCCACGTGCTTCACGTGCTCGCGCTCCCACGCCGATTCCGGTGAGTGCACCTCGTTCAGCGAGCGCACCAGGAACTTGCGCGGCTCGCGTGCAATCGCGTCCTTCGTGCCGAACACCCCGGCCTTCAAGGTGGCGATGCGGCGGCCCCAACACCCCTGCGGAGGCCGCTTCACGATGGCCAGCGCGAGGTCGACCTCCCGCTCACGCACCGACGGGCCGTCGTCGCCCAGGTGCACCGTCACGTGCAACGACGGGTGCGCGCGCTCCAACGCCGCGAGCGGCTTCTCGAGAAACGGCATCAACGCGATGACGGTGGTGAGCGTCACTTCGCCCTCCACCCGGGTCGACTGTGCGCGCAGCTCTGACAACACCTCGTCGATGGACTTGCGCGTGCGCCGCCCCACGCCCGCCAGCGCGCGCCCGGTGTCGGTCAACGTGCCGCCTGCGCGCCGCGCAACAGACACACGTGCCCGACGCTCGACTCGAGCAGGCCCACGCGCCGATAGAGCGTCGACAACGACAGGCCCAGCTCCCGCGCTGCCGCCGCCACCTTGCCGGTGCGCTCGATGGCCTCCAGCAACCGCAGGTCTTCCCACTCGAGCTTCATGCTGGCGCCTCCGCGAAGAAGTTCATCAACGCAGTCACCACCACCGAGTTCGCAAAGTCGATGAGGAACGCACCGACCAGCGGAACGATGAACCACGCGCGAGGCGCCGGCCCGTGCCGCTTCGTCAGTTCACTCATGCACGCCATGGCGTTCGCGGTGGTGCCCAGCATGAAGCCGCTGAACCCACCGGCCGTCACCGCCGCTTCGTAGTCGCGCCCCATCACCCGGAACACGAGCACGCACAGCAGCCCCACGAGCACCACCTGCGCGACCAGCATCACCAGCGCCGGCAACGCGAGCTGCCACAACGTCCACAGCTGCAGCGTCAACAGCGCCATCACGATGAACAGCTGCAGCGCGGCGTCACCGACCGTCTCGAGGATGGGCTCCGACACGAACGGCTCGCCGCGCAGGTCGTCGAGGTTTCGCAGCACCGACGCCACCAGCATCGCGCCCACGTACGCCGGCAACACCACGCCGGCCTTCGTGAACGCGCTCGACACCACGCTGCCCAGGCCCATGGCCACCGCCAACAGCGCCAGCATCGGCAACACCCGCGCCGACTCGAGCTGGGCAGGTGCCTCTTCCACGTGCGCTTCACCCTTCACCACGTGCGCGCGCGCCGCGGCGACGAAGCGGCCTCCCAGCCAACCACCGAGCAGCCCACCGGCCGTGATGCCGAACATCGCGCTCGCCACGCCGATGCCGGCGGCGCCCTGCACGCCCAGCTTCTCGAACTCTTCGCCGAAGGCGAGCGCCGTCGCCGGCCCGCCGGTCAGCGCCACGCTGCCCGACGCCACGCCGATGAGCGGGTGCAGGTCGAAGGCGTACGCGAGCCCCACGCCCAGCACGTTCTGCATCACCGCGCCGAACAGCGAGAGCGCGAAGAAGACGAGCACCGGCACCCCGCCCTGCTTGAGCAGCTTGAGCCGCGCACCGAAGCCGATGGTGGTGAAGAACGTGACCATCAACAGGTCGCGCAACCACAGCTCCATCGTGAAGTTGATGAGGCGATCTCTGAGCGCGAGCTGCAGCAGGGCCAGCACCAGCCCGCCCACGATGGCGGTGGGAATGTTGAGCCGCGCCAGCACCGGCCACGACCGCTTGACCCACGCTCCACACGCGAGGCCGACGGCTGCCAGCGCAGCCACTTGAATCACCGAGAGTTGGACGGAAGGCACCACGGAGCGGTGATGGTAACCGCACACCGCTGCGATACAGTGAAGCGCATGCGCCTCGCCCTCACGGTGGTCATGCTCGCTGCCTCGCTCTCGTTCGCCGACCAGCACCAGCACGGCGAGAACTGCCAGACGAAGTGCAACGTTCAGGCGTCGGACTGCATGAAGGCCTGCACCATCGACCCCAAAGACGCGCAGCGCCCCGAGCTGGTGAACAAGATGATGAATTGCCTCAAGGCGTGCCAGAGCCGCATGGAGGGCTGCAAGTCGACCTGCCCCACGAAGTGAGGCGCCGCTTCAGCTCTTCGACTTCATCGCCTTCGCGTCGAGGGCGTACTTCTTCACCAGCCGTTCGATGCTCTTGCGGTGCAGCCCTGATTCACGGGCCGCGCGGCTGATGTTGCCGTCACAGCGCTTGAGCACCTGACCGATGTACTCGCGCTCGAAGTTCTCGAGCAGCTGCTCCTTGGCGTCCTTGAACGAGAGGTGCTCGTTGAAGGGCAGCGGCTGCTCCTGGGTGTGCCCCTGCACGCGCGCCGGCAGGTGCGTAATGTCGATTTCTTCGCCGTCGCTGAACGTGAGCACGTGCGAAATCACGTTCATCAACTCGCGAATGTTCCCGGGCCACGCGTACTGCATGAGAATGCTCATCGCCTGAGCGCTCACGTGCTTCTTGCCGTGGCGGGCCACGAGGTCGGGGTCGCTCAGCTCCTTACGGATGATGTGCGGAATGTCTTCGCGGCGCTGGCGCAGCGGCGGCAGCTGAATGTTGATGACCGACAACCGGAAGTAGAGGTCTTCGCGGAAGTTGCCGGTCTGAATCTCTTTGACGAGGTCGCGGTTGGTCGCGGCGATGACGCGCACGTCGACCTCCTGGACGTCGTTGCCGCCCACGCGCCGCACTTCGCGGTTCTCGAGCACGCGCAAGAGCTTGGGCTGCAGGTCGGTGCGCAGCTCGCCCAGCTCGTCGAGGAAGATGGTGCCGCCATTCGCGCGCTCGAAGGCGCCGGGGCGTGCAGTGACCGCTCCGGTGAACGCGCCCTTCTCGTGGCCGAACAACTCACTCTCGATGAGGTTGGGAGGAATGGCGCCGCAGTCGAGCACCACCATGGGCCCGCGCTTGCGGCCCGACAGCTCGTGAATGGCGCGCGCGACGAGTTCTTTGCCGGTGCCGGTCTCGCCCTGAATGACGACCGACACGTCCATCGGCGCAATCTTGCGGATGAGGCCGAAGATCTGCCGCATCTTCACCGACTGGCCGACCATGCCGCACAGCTCGCCGTCGCGATCCGGCTCGACGGTCAGCTCTTCGTCGATGGGTGAGAACGAGAGCGTGGTCTGACCGGCGCGAATCTGACTGCCGGGTGAGAGGTACGCGCGCTCGATGCGGCGGCCGTCGAGCCAGGTGCCGTTGGTCGAGTTGAGGTCGATGACCAGGTAGCCGCGCTCGGTGTACTGAATCTCGAAGTGGTGACGGCTGGCGGTGCGGTCTTCGACGAGCACCAGGTCGTTGCTGCTGTGGGCGCCCACGCGCAGGCGTTCTTTGTCGCTGACGGTCTCCTTCCCGAGGTCGGGGCCACCGGACACCGCGAGCCGGCACTTGCGGACCTTGAGCGTGGTGCGGTTCTCGACCACCAGCGTGTGCGTGGTGGTGATGTGGCCTTCTTCGAACGGGTCCAGGTACGCGGCTTCACCCGGGCTGGTGAGAATTTCGTCCTGCACCGGAGGAGGCGGCTTCGTCGGGCTGCTCGACATGGGGCGCGGAAGCTATTCCTCCGCGCGGAGTGCTGTCGATGTGCGCTTCGAGGGCGCCTGCGTTAGGAGCCGCGCCGGTTCGCCTCCGTGAAACAACCGCTCTCACACCCCGCAGCGCACGCGCTCATGCACCTCACGGTCTTCGTGTGGGGCTTCACCGCGATCCTCGGCAAGGCCATCTCCGTCTCGGCCATCCCCCTCGTCTGGTACCGCCTGCTGGTGGTCATCGTGGTGATGCCCGCGGTGCTGTGGTGGCGAGAATTGCCGTGGCGCATCACCGGCCGGCAGCTGCGCGCCTTCGCCATCGTCGGCACGCTGGTCGCGCTGCACTGGCTGCTCTTCTACGGCTGCATCAAGTACGCGGGCGTCGCCGTAGCGGTGCTGTGCCTGTCGACCACCACCTTCTTCACCGCGCTCATGGAGCCCCTCGTCTTCAAGCGCGGCTTCAACGCGGGCGAAGCGCTGGTCGGCTTCGGGGTGATGGCCGGCGTGAGCTTCCTGGTCAAAGTCGAGACCCACACCGACACGCTGGGCCTGGCGATGGGCCTGGGCAGCGCGCTGTTCTCGGCGGCCTTCGGCACCTTGAACGGCAAGCTCGCGCGGCAGACCGCGGGCGAAGTGATGACCTTCTGGGAGCTGACCTGCGCCTTCGTCATCACCACGCTCTTCTTCGCGTGGGCGCCGGAGACGTTCGTCGCGCCGCTGGCGCTGTCATGGAAGGACGTGGGGTTGCTGCTGGGGCTCGGGGTGGGCTGCACCGTGCTGCCGTGGCTGTGGAGCCTGCGCGTGTTGCAGACCCTGCAGCCCTACGCACTGGCGCTGGCGGTGTCGCTCGAGCCCATCTACGCGATGGGCCTCGCGTTGCTGCTCTTCCCCGACGCAGAGGCGCTCACCTGGCGCTTCTACGCGGGGACGCTGGTGTTGCTGGCGCTGGTGGCCATCAACACCTGGCGGCGCAAACCGTCGGCTCAGTGACCGGTGTTGGGGTCGCCGCGGCGGCTCGACTCGTAGAGGAACCACACGCGGCGCTCGGTCTCGTCGATGTAGTTCTCGAGCAGCGAGGTGGTGGCCGAGTCGCGGTACTCGCTGGTGAGGTCGTGCGACTCACGCATCGCCGAGGCGAGGCGCTGATTGTCGTCACGCAGCTCCGCCAGCATGTCGAGCGCGTCGACGTAGTCGGCGTCGTTGTCGGAGATGCGCTGCAGCTTGGCGATGTGACCGATGGAGCGAATCGTCATGCCGCCGACCTTGCGAATGCGCTCGGCCAGCACGTCGGTCATCGCGAAGAGCTGATCAGCCTGCTCGTCGAGCAGCAGGTGGTAGTCGCGGAAATGCGGGCCGCTGATGTGCCAGTGAAAGTTCTTGGTCTTCAGGTACAGCGCGAACACGTCGGCGAGCAGCGCGTTGAGCGAGCCCGAGATGGCGGTGGTCGCTTCTGCACCCAGGTCGCTGGGCGTCGCGAGCCGCGCGGTGCGGGCCTTCTTCAAAGCGTCAGCGGGCTTCAGTTTCGAAACATTGCTCTTCGCCATGGTGACCTCATTTCGTTGGAGAGATGCCGGGGACGTAACCACCACGCGAAGTGGCGGCACGCACAAGGCGCGAGTCATTCCGCCTCAGTGACGTCACTTCTTCTCGAACAGCTGCTTCTTCTCGCGATCGGTCGCCACGCGAATTCCCAGCACCTCGGCGTGCACCAGGCGGCCCGCGCCCCAGTCTTCGACGCCACCGCCGAAGCTCAGTGACTCGCCTTCGGCCTTGGTGGCGACCTTCGACACGCGCTTGCTCTTCTTGTCGACCTCGACCCTGCCGAGCCCGAAGCCGATGCGCGCCGACAGCCCGAAGCGGTTCTTGTCGTTGAACTCCTTGGCTTCGGTGAGTGACCTGATGGGCATGTCGAACTTGATGGGCTGCGCGACCCACACGTTCTGCGTGACCTCGGCGCCGTCCTTCGCGGCAGAGTTGCCGGGGTCACCGGCCTTCACGTCGCTCCAGGCGATGGCGATGCGGCCGATGGAGTCGGTGCAGTCGATGGTGCCGTGCACGTCGATGGTGAACTGACCTTTCGGCGCGTCGTACGGCGAGAGCACCACCTGCGCAGGCGCGCGCAGCTTCACGATGTATTTCTTCGCGCGCGCGGCCTCGGCGACTTCCTTGCGGCGCGCGGCGTTGGCCTTCTTCTCGGCGGCGTCGGCACCCGGTGCGTCGCCCTGAAAGAGCGCCCAGAACCCTTCGGGGCACGGACCGTCGGGCAGAATCACCTGCGCTTGAGAATCGTCGTACGGCGGGTCGAGCTTCACGACCTCGGTCGGAATGGCCTCGAGCTTGTCTTCCTTCTTCGCCTTCGCTTCGGCTTCCTTCTTCTTCTGAAGCGCCGCGAGTTGATCAGCCGTACGCGAGCTGCCACCGCTGCACGCAGTCACGGCCACCGCGAGCGAGGAGACGAGAAGTCGACGCATGGCGGGCACTCTCGCTCAGGTGTGGAGGCGAGGCATGGAAATTTGCCGTGGTGGTGAGCGCGCGGAACATGTGGTGATTCGTAGAGCGAAAGCGGAAAGAAACGACGACAACAACGACGGTTGCTCACTTCGCGTCGTGCCCAGGGGCCTGCCCGTGACGACCCGGGCCGAAGACGTTCGGACCCTTCCCCTTCAGGGCCGGCGCCGCACATAGATAAGCAGTGCGACAGATGTTCAGTACGCGCACGTGCGACATGTGCGTACCCACGTCACATCGCTGCAACGTCGCCCACTGTGATTGCTTCGCGCGCCGATGTGGTGGCCGGTTCTCATCATCCTCCTCTGTTCCTGTGCAGCGCCGCAGGTGAAGCCCACCGCGACGAGCGCTGATCAGGTTGTTCAGAAGAACATCCCCGATTCCGACGGCTCGAACGAAGAACTCGCGAAGGCGTGGGACCGCGAAGAAGCAAAGCCCGTCGCCGCACTTCAACGGCCTGCCGCCGAACCGGTCGTCGACCGCGCGCTCGCGTACAAAGAAGCGCTCGCTGCAGGTCAGTCGGCGCTCAAGAAGAAGCAGCTCGACGAAGCGCGCACGTTCGCAACGACTGCCGTGAAGGAAGCCGCTTCGCTCGACGGCGACGCGCGCTTTCAAGCAGGTCAACTCGCGTACCGCGTCGAACTCGCCGCCGATGATCTCGCCGCTGCGACCGAAGTCGCCGAAAGCTGGCGCGCGTCGTGTGGCCCCGAAAAGGCCGAAGCCTGTCGAGCAGCGTCACTCACCGCGCTCACCACGTTGTCGAAGAAGGAAAAGTCACTGGCCCGCCGAGTGAAAGAACTCGGTGACGACGACACCTGCGCGATGAAAGCCGAACGCGCTCCGAAGCTGCTGCCGTGTGAAGGCGTCGCGCTGCTGCGCGCCAACAAACACGACGACGCGTGGCTCGCGCAGAAGTTGTTGCTGGCCCGTGCGTCACGAGAGAAAGACGAACACCGCCTCGTCGCGCTACTCGAAAAGGCGGAAGGCGCGTGTCGCGAAGCCCGCTGTGCAGCGCTGCGCCGCAAGGCGCTCACGAAGTTGATCACGCACGCGAAGTCGAAGAACGACGTCGACGGTGCGGCCACCTACGCGCTGCGTGAAGTCGCGGTCGTCAACGAGTCACTGCCCGAGGCGCACAAGCGCTGGGCCCGCACCGCTGCGCTCGAACAAACGTGCGCGGCCTACGACAAGGCCCACGGCCCCGGCACCTGCCGCGCCCTCGAAAAGAAGACGCTCGGCTACTGGACCTTCAAAGACTGGAGCCGCGACTCCGCCGGCACCGGGCTCACCTCGGAACACGTTCGCCAGGTGAACGACCACTTCGCGCCGCTGCTGCAGGAATGTCTCAACGAGCAGGCCAGACGCATGACGCGCCCCGACGCGGCGCGCTTCGACGTGCGCTGGGTGGTGTTCAACGATGGCCGGGTGGGTGAAGCGCACCTCAGGCGCGACCTCGACGACACGCTGCTCGCGAAGTGCCTGCGTGCCCAGTTCGAGGGCTGGCGTTACCCGCGTTACGAAGGCGAGTACCAGAACGTCGAGCAGAGCTTCACGGTGACGGCCGTCGAACGTCGGTACCGCTGAAGCACCGCGAGTCCGTTACATTGGAAAGCGCTGTGGGGCTTCTTCCTGATGACGATGTCGAAGTGGTGCGGCTGGCCGTGGACGCGACGGGCGTCGGCGTCTGGTCGCTCGATCTGCGCACCGGCGTGACGATGTGGAACCGGCGCATGTACGAGCTCACCGGGCTCGACACCCCCATCAACCCCGAGCGCTACATCCAGTACGTGCACTCCGATGATCAGGCCGTCGTCGAGCAGACCATCCGCACCACGATGGACACCGGTCAGTTCCACAGCCTGCCGCACCGCTTCGTGCGGCCCGACGGCAAGGTGCGGTGGATGCAGGTGTACGGGCGCGTGATGCACGAGAACGGCGCGCCGTTTCGCATCGTGGGCGGCAACGTCGACATCACCGAACAACGGGAGCTCGAGGAGCGGTTCCGCGCGTCGCATCGCCTCGAGACGGTGGGTCAGCTCGCCGCCGGCATCTCGCACAACTTCAACAACCTGCTGGCCACGATTCTGCCGGCCATCGAGCTGGCGAAAGACGCGACCCGGGGCGACGTGCAGGCCGCGCTCGAAGAAGCCGCCGTCGCCGGTACGCGCGCCGCCGAGCTGGTGCGTCAGGTCACCACGTGGAGCCGCAAAGACTCGACGCAGAGCACCACCATCGAGCCGATAGACGGGCTGGTGGAACGCGTGGTCGGCATGTGCCGCCGCTTCTTCGAGCCGATGTTCATCATCGACGTGAAGTTGAAGAGCGGCGTCGCGGTGCGCTGCCAGCTCGCCGAGCTCGAACAGGCAGTCATGAACCTGCTGGTGAACGCACGCGATGCGCTGCGTGACGCGGGGAGCATGCTGCCGAGAATCGAAGCGAGCTGCGAACGCGTGTCCGAGAACACGGTGCGCGTGCGCATTTCAGACAACGGGCCGGGCATCGAGCCGCAGGTGTTGAGCCACATCTTCGAGCCGTTCTTCACCACCAAGCCGGTGGGGAGCGGCACCGGGCTCGGCCTGTCGACGGTGATGGCGTGCGCGGACCGCCTGGGCGGCACCGTGCGCTGCGACACCACGCTCGGGCGCGGCGCGACGTTCGAATTGTTCCTCCCCATCGCGCGGGAAGTGCGAACGCCGGTGACGCAGTCGCAGTTGACCGACGGTGGTGGGGCGGTGGTGCTGGTGGTCGACGACGAGGCGCCGCTGCGCCGGGCGATCGCGCGCTTGCTGGTCCGCCATGGTTACAAGGTGATTCAGGCCGAAGACGGCCGCGCGGCGCTGGCAGTGCTGCGCAGCGACGAGGTGGTTTCCGTGGTGCTGCTGGACCAGGCGATGCCGTCGGGCGCCGGGCACACCTACGTGGCGCAGATGCGCTCGCTGCGGCCGGGGTTGCCGATTCTCTTTCACACCGGCCACGACGTGGTTGAAGAGCACCGCGCGCTGGTCGACGACGTGCTGCTCAAGCCGGTGCCGACCGACGTGTTGCTCACCGCGCTGGCGACGCATCGCAAGCCGCGCACGTCAGGGTGAGTACACGCGCTTCGCGAAGTCCTCGGTCCACGAGCGGCCAGTGACTTTCTCCAGCGCGAGTCGGAAATCTCCGCTCGTCACGTCGCGACCCGCGTTCGTCGTCACGTAGTTCCGCATCACCGACCAGAACGTGGCTTCACCGAGCTCACGCCGCAGCGAATGGAGGAACAGCGCGCCCTTCGAATACGTGATGCCGCGCGGCTGCAACTTCGAATCAGGGGTGTGCGGTCGCGGAAGTCCCGGCGGCGCCAACGAGAGCGCGCCCTGCACCTTCTCTGCGCGCGACTTCCACCTCGCGACCTCCGCCTCGTATGCGTCGCGGCCGCGCAGCTGCTCCAACCACGCACCCACGAAGAACGTCGCGAACCCTTCGTTGAGCCAGAAGTCGTCGAAGTCGAGACACTTCAACGACACCCCGAACCACTGGTGCGCCAGCTCGTGAATGAACACCCACTCGGCGTCGGCGTCGTTCAGCGCGGCTTCACCGATGAGCGCCATACCCACTGCTTCCTGCGCCGCCTCACCGTGAACGAAGACCTGCGTGTACGTGCGTACCGGAAGTTCGAGGCCCGTCCGCTCTCGAAGAAAGCGCGCCATGGCCGCGGTCTTCAGCAGCACCTCCTGACTTCCATTCAGCGCGACGAACACATGACCGTCGGCCTCCAACTCGGTGCGCGTGAAGCGCCCCGCTGCCCACGCGAAGAGAAAAGGCGGCGTGGGCTCCGAGACGTCGAACGTGCCCGCGCTCGTCCACCCATCGGGCACCTCGAGCTTCAATCGCAACGTCGTGCGCTCGGCTGAATCGAAGCGCACTTCCGGCAGCCACTTCTTCGTCGCGTAGCCGGCCCACACCTGTTCGCCGTGAACGGGATACTTCACGTCGACGCCGCGACCTTCGACGCGGCCGTCCTGGTGCACCGTGAGCGTCACGCGATGCGCGCACCCCGAGAACATGAGCAGAACGATGAGCGCGCGCACCCGTCGGGTCCTTACACAGCCGGGCATGAGACCGCACATCACGTGTCACATGATCAGCGCCGTCGACGGCCGCACCGAGACGCGCAACTGGCCCGGGAACACGGCGAAGCTCTTCGAAGAGACCGCCGCCACCATCGAGAGCGACGGGTGGATCGTCGGCCGCACCACCATGTCGGAGTTCTGCGAGCCGTCACCGCGACGAAAGCGCAGCGGCCGCTTCGACATTCCGAAGAAGGACTTCATCGCCCCGCACGACGAAGAGACCTACGCGATCGGCCTCGACCCTTCGGGGAAGCTCCACTGGAAGCAGGGCAACGTCGACACCGAACACGCGGTGATGATCGTCACCGAGAAGGTCACTGGCGACTACCTCGAGCACCTCCAGCGGGCCGGCGTGTCCTACATCTTCGGAGGCAAGCGCACGCTCGACCTCGCCCTCGTCGCCGAGAAGCTCTACCGGCTGCTCGGCCTTCGCCGCGTCACCGTGCAGGGCGGCGGGAGCAACAACGGCTCGTGGCTCAACGCGGGACTCGTCGATGAAGTGAGCCTCATCGTGATGCCGTTCGCCGACGGCAAGCTCGGCATGCCCAGCGTGTTCGACATCGACGCTGATCAGCACACGGGGGTTCGTCAGCTGCGGTTGATCTCCAGCAGCGTCTACAAGAAGCAGTACGTGTGGCTTCGGTACGCGGTGAAGAACTGACCCGCGGGACAACGTGGTAGAGCGACCATCGTGCGTTGGCTGTCACTCGCCGTCCTCTGTCTGTGCGTCACGTCCTGCAAGAAGGACGACGCGCCCGCGCACCTCGAGCGCGCCCGCGAGGCGCTCTTCCGCCAGAAGCCCGACGTCGCGCTCTCGGAGTTCAAGCTCACGCTCGACGTGCTCGATCGCGACACCTCGCCGCAAGCCGCGCTGTATCGCGCGCGGGCGCTGCGGGGCGCCGCCGACGTCTACGCCTTCGAGCTCAAAGACCCCAAACGCGCCGTCGAGGTGTACCGCGAGCTCACCACCGTGTGCCCCGAAGCGCCCGAGACCCTCGACGCGCGCCTGCACCTCGCCAGCATTCTCTGGCACCAGTTCCGCGACCTGCGAGGGGCCATCGCCGAGTACACCGCCGCGCTCGCGCGAAACCCTCCGCAGTCGGCCGAGCTGAGCTTCACCGTCGCCAAGCTGTACTTCGAGCTGCAGGACTATTCGCAGTGCGAGCTCGAAGCCGAGAAGGTGGTGCGCAAGTACGAGACGAGCGCGTTCGTCGACGACGCACTGTACCTGCGGGGTCAGGCGCTGGCGATGATGGAAGGCCGCAAGCCCGAGGCGCAGCGCGTGTTCATGGATCTCGTCGACCGCTTCCCTGATTCGGAGCTGGTGTCGCACGCGTGGGTCGAGCTCGGCCGCCTGAAGGCCGACAGCGGTGACCCCGAAGGCGCCATCGAGTTGTGGGTCAAGGCGCTGCCCACGCACCCCACGCCGGTCGCCGTGCAGCAGCAGATCGCCTTGGTGCGCGGCCGGCTGCGCGCGACCACGCCCGCCGGCGTCGGTGACGCCACGCGCGCGTTCGATTGGGACAAGTACCCCGTCTACGAGAACCGCGGCGGCGAAGGCGGTGGCGCCCAGAAGAAGCCGAAGACCTCCGCGGAGGCCGTCGGTGGCACGGCCGACGAAGCGCGCGCAGAAGAGTCGATGCCCGCCGAGACCTCGGCGCCTCCCTGAATTTCTCGACCAGACGAGACCGTCAAAGCACCGCGCACCGATTTCACACCTCGCGCCCGCCACGCGTCACCGCTCCGCCGCCGGCGCTATGGTCCCGCGCCATGCGAATCCAACTCCTGGTGTTGCTGACGTTGTCGGGGTGCGCAGGTTTCAAGACGGTGGAGCGCGGTGACTGGCGGCTGGTGTACGCCGACCCTGCGCAGCGCGGAGCCGAGAGCAAACGCGAGGTCATCACCCGCGACGATTCCGAGAAGGAAATCGCCCAGGGCAATCGCCGCACGTGGGAAGCGCCCGCCGGCTACGCCTTTCCGAAGCTGCAGCAGACCGACACGGTCGGCCTCGAGGTCGGTGAAGTCGTGGGCTTCGTCATCGACGAGCAGAGCGACGCACAGCTCTACGCCGACGGTGACGCGGTGAAACTCTTCTGGGGCCCGCTCGAGAAGAAGGACGGCTGGAAGGGCGACATCGACGTCACCACGCGTGAGTCGACGCTCTACGTGGTCGGCAAGCGCCAGGGTCAGGCCACGCTGCGCGTCGTCAACGGGTCGAGCCAGAAGGACATCCCGGTGACCGTGAAGTGAGAGCCGCCGCGCTGTGGTGCGCGGTCGTTCTCCTGTATCGAGGTCGACGACGCCGCGCGCACGCTGACGACCATCGGCCAGCCCGGCTCCGCGCGAACGCGGCCCGACGACGAGTGACGGTAAGGTGCTGCGCATGCTTCACGTCGTGCGCGGTGGTGGTCCTCACGCTCTTCGCCGGCTGCCGACGTGAACGGGTCGACCCACGCGTCGCGGAGGTCACCACGCCGGCGCGCGTCACCGTGCGAGTCGTCGACGTTCCGGAGCACATCGACTGCTCGGCCGCCGGCGATTGGTGGGCGCAGCTCAAGTGCCGGCTGACGCGCGCGCCGCGCAGCGGCTGTACCTACGTGGAGGTGGGCTCGACCATCGACGCGCCCCTTCGCCGCACCGGGCCCATCGAGCGCAACGCGTGCCACCTGCTCGGCGGTGACCGCGTGAAGCTGCTCGACATGCCGGTGCGCCGCGTGAAGGTCGAGTTCGACGACGCCGGCACGCGCGGCGCGGTCATCGTCAACGACGACGCGTGGGTGCTGTACCTGCACGACGGTGAGCTGGTCGAGCTGCGCTACCGCGGCGCGGGGCCCGAGGCGTTCATCAACACCAGCGTGTACCGCAACGACGCGCCGATGCTGCGCGGGGCGGTGTCCATCGTCAGTGACGGCGGCGTCGACTGGGCGCACATCGCGCCGCTGCTGGCCGTCATTCCGTCGCACCCGAACACGTTCTCGGAACAAGACCTCGACGCCGAGTTCGAGCGCACCCCCAACGCGCAGGACATCTACAACGGTGGGGTGGCCGACGCGCTCGAGGCCAAGAAGCTCACGCCGCGCGACGAAGCCTGGGCCCGCATGGCGCGCCGGCTCGACGACACGGGCCGCCGAGACGTTCGCGAGTCGATGCTCTCGCTGCTGCGACAGGGCGACGAAGACGCGCTCGCGTGGGTCGAGGCCGACGAAGAGATTCCGCGCGAGCAGTTCATCGAAGCGCTGCGCGGCGCGATGGACGAGATGCAGTACACGTCACCCTTGCTGGTCGAAGCCCTGTTCCGGCTGCAGCCCGACGTCGCGGCGCCCCTGGCCTGCAAGCAGCTCGAGAACCACGAGCTCAACCTCGAAGACGACGGCTCGGGTGACTACTCGGAGCTGAGCACCGCCTTCGCGCTCATCGCCCGCTTCAAGGTGCCGTGCCCGTGGGTGGTGCCGATGCTGCTGCGCGTTCAGTGCAGTGAGGCGCTGCGCCGCGTGCCCACCGAAGCGGACGACCCCTCGTTCGGCAACCTTCCGCTGGCCAGCGCGAAGGACAGAGCACGGGCGCTCGCGCTGCTCTTCACCAACCCCTCCGGGTACTCGGCCGACGACGAAGACTTCCTCGCAGACGGTGCGCACTGGGGGTGGCTGCTCATGGCCGCGGCCGAAGCGCAGGGCCCGCTGCCCGAGGAGTTCGTGCGCCGAAACGCGCGCCGCACCTACCGCGTCATCGACACCTTCCGGGGCAACGACTTCGACGACCCGTGCACCAACGAATCACAGGCGCCCGGCGAGTGGGCGTGCCGCATGCCGTTGTCACTCACCTCGCTGGAGCGCGGCTTCTGCCGCCTCGAGCTCGACGACCGGGCGCAGACGCTCAAGCTCTCGCCCACCGCCGGCTGGGTCACGCCGACGGAGTGAGCAGCCGCTTCATTTCGGCATCGTGCAGCCGGCTGAAGAACACCAGCGCGACGCAAGCGCCGATGCCCGCGTAGAGCATGTCGCTCTGGGCGTCCCACACGTAGCCCTGCGTGCCGAGGAACGCGTCGCCACCGGCGGGGTCGAGCACCAGCGCCGCGCCCCACTCGAACAATTCGTAGAGCGCCGCGAAGCCGAAGATGACGTTGATGAGGATGAAGTTGAGCCAGCCGCCGCGCTCCAGCTTCGTCTTCCGCAACAACACCTCACGCACGATGAACAGCGGGAAGAAGCCGAACGCGAAGTGGCCGACCTTGTCGTAGTTGTTGCGAGACCAGCCGAACGCGCCCTTCGCCCACTCGCCCAGCGGCGCCTTCGCGTACGTGTAGTAGCCGCCGTACGCGAGAATGAGCACGTGCACGAAGACCGCCACGTAGATGAGCCGTGACATCGGGACGCGCTTCCAGGTCAGCGCGAGCGCCACGAGGCCCACCAGCCCGGGGCCCACCTCGAGCAGCCAGTTCAGCTTGCCTTCTGGCGTGGTGAAGAAGGTAAACGCAAAAATCACCAACAACACCGCGCCAAGCGAGACCGGCAGCTTCAGGGACGGACGCATGGATTGCGTATCTACCCAATACCGTTCCGAGCAGTTGACCCGGGCGTCGGGGGTAGGTCAGAAGCCTCGGCGCATGCTCCGTTACGCAGCCGATTGGCGCACCATCATGTTCCTGTGCCTGTACGCCGCGCTGGCCACTGGTGGCTGGCTGCTCGACCCGTCAGGCCCGTTGCTGGTGCTGTGGGTCGTCGTCACCGCGGTCAGCTCGTGGATCTGCGCGGTCATCGCGCACAACACGGTGCACTCGCCGGTGTTCAAGAAGCGGTGGATGAACAAGGTGTTCCAGGTGTGGGTGAGCCTCTCGTACGGCTTCCCCGTCAGCGAGTACGTGCCGGGCCACAACCTCTCGCACCACAAGTTCACCCAGCAGCGCGAAGACGTGATGCGCACCAGCAAGGTCAATTTCCGCTGGAACCTGCTCAACTTCCTCTTCTTCTTCCTCGCGGTGGGCCCGGGCGTCACCAAAGGCAACTACGAGTACAAGAAGGTGATGAAGAAGAAGCTGCCGCAGTGGAACCGGCAGCTGCTCTACGAAATCATCGCCGTGTGGAGCGTGAAGGCCATCGTCACGCTCATCGACTGGCGCAAGGCGCTCTGCTTCGTGTGGATTCCGCACCTCTTCGCGGTGTGGGGCATCACCACCGTGAACTACCTGCAGCACGACGGCTGTGACCAGGACCACCCGGTGAACCACTCACGCAACTTCGTGGGGCCGCTGTTCAACTGGTTCACGCTCAACAACGGCTTTCACGGCATTCACCACCACACGCCGGGCCTGCACTGGTCGCTGACGCCGAAGGTGCACGCCGAGAAGTACGCGCCCACCATTCACCCCGAGTTGGACCAGCCTTCGCTCGCCGTCTACATGTTCAAGGCGTTCATCTACCCGGGCAAGCGCGTGACCTACGACGGCAAGCCGATGAACGTGGAGCGCGCGCCCGACATCGACTGGGTGGTCGCGTCGAAGGACACCGCGGCCGCCGAGCTGGGCGCCGTGGGCTCCGGCAGCTGAAGCCGTTCGACCTCCCTTGAAGACATTCCTGGCGCTGTCGTGCGTCGTGCTGGCCGGCATCGCCGCGTTCATCGGCTGGCGCTGGCTCCAGTACCGCGAAGACCGCAGCTCAAGGTCGACGACGCCGCGCGCGCGCCCATCGTGGCGAAGCCGCTGCTCAACGCGCCTTCACGCATCGCCGCCAGGCCGGCCTGCATCACCGGCCGCATCGTCGACGGCGATGAACCCGTCTCTGACATGCAGGTGTCTCTGTCGGCTGCGCCGCCGACAGTGAGCGCCGACTGCCCCTGCAGGTCGGGCGCGCGCGCCATGTGCACCTGCGTCGACGGCCTCGACCACATGCGCGACGCCCGCGCCTCGGCCTCATCGAAGCGGTGCAGAGCGTCACCAGCGGCGCCGACGGCACGTTCTCGCTGTGCGGCCTCACCGACCTGAAGCCGCGCCTGCTGTGGGGCGAACACGCCGACGGCCGCGTCGCCTGGCGCACCGATGGCCCTCGTGAAGTCAGCGCGGGCACGAGTGTGCTGCTGCGCGTGCAGCACACGCGTGAAGTCGACGGCGTGGTGCTGAACGACGAGGGCCCGGTGCGCGGCGCGGTCATCATCGCCATACCGAAGCCGCAGGTGACCTCGACCGTCGTCACGGCCGCCACCGACGGTCGCTTTCGCGCCTCGTTGCCGAACGGTCGACACCTCTTCGTCGTCAGCGCGCCGGGCTACGACCCGATGCCGTTCAGCCGCGCCCTGCCTGACGACGCGCCGCTGGTCTTCAAGCTCGCGCCGCTCGTCGACCTCACCGTGCGGGTCGAACACGACGGCCAACCGGTCGCTGGCGCCACCGTCTGGCGCGCGCGCGAGGCCGAGGTCACCACCGACGCGCGCGGCCTCGCGCAGCTCCGGGCGCGCCGAGGCAACGACGTGATGGTTCACGCGCGCAAAGGCCTGCTCGTCGCCGACGCCAACGTGCACGCCACGCGCGACCAGCTGGTGGTGCTCTCGCTCGAACAGGGCGCGCCGCTGCGTGGCCGCATCACCGACGAGCAGCACGCGCCGCTGACGGGCGCGAAGGTCGACATCGACACGCTCGACGACGCACTGCTGACCGATGCCGAAGGCCGCTTCGTCACCCCGCCGCTGCCGCCGCGACAGCTGGCCGTGCGCGTCGGGCACGAGGGCTGCCTCAAAGACGCGCGCTTCGTGCGGCCCACCCTGGAGCCCGAGTTCTCGCTCGAGCTCCGCTGCGAGGCCACCGCTCGCGGCCTCGTGGTCGACGCTGCGGGCACGCCGGTCGAGGGCGCCTCCCTCAGCCTCAAGGTCGGCGGCGAGACCGAAGAGGTCACCACCGTCGCCGACGGCCGCTTCAGCTTCTTCAGCACCGGGCCGGGCGTGGTCACCGTCACGCACCCGCGGTACCGCAAGACGCAACGACCGCTCGCGCTGCCGAGCCGCGGCGACACGACCCTGGTGCTCGACGCCGCCGCGAGCGTGAGTGGCCGCGTCATCGACGCCGCCGGCCAACCGGTGGCCCGTGTGCAGGTCGCGACCATGCCGGCCTTCGACGTGAGCGCCGTCGCCGACGACACGCTGCGCACGTTCACCGACGCTGACGGGTTGTTCGAGCTGCACGGCCTTCGCGCGGGCCGCTTCGCCTTGCTGGCGACCGCGAAGGGCCATGGCGCGGTGGCCAGCGAAGTGCTCGTGCTGCAGCCGGGCGAGACGCGTGAAGGCGTCGAGGTGAAGCTGGGCGGGCGCGTCGACATCAGCGGCGTGGTGCTCGACGAACGGAACCGACCGGTGCCCGGCGCCAAGGTGGTCTTCGAGCGCCCCGACGCCGACGAAGACTTCAGGAAGGTCATCGTCGGCTACGCGACGGGAGACGTCCTGTCGCTCGCCTCGTGGAGCAACGCCAGCACGACGACCGACACCGACGGTCGCGTCGAGCTGCGCGACGTGGGCGCCGAGTCGTCGGTGCTCCGGGTGTACGCGACCGGCTTCGCGCCGTTGCCCGAGACCAGCGTCTCGCGCGGCCAGCACGTCGAGCTGCACGTCAAGAAGGTCGGCGCGGCCAGGGGTCGTGCGGTCGACGACGAAGGCCGGCCGCTGAGGTCGTTCACGGCCAACGAGGTGACGTTCTCCGACGGCAGCGGGCGCTTCGAAGTGGGTGAGGGCGCGTCGGTCACCTTGAGCGCCGTCGGCCACCAGCAGGCCACCGTGGCCTTCGACCTCGCGCACGGAGACGCCGCGCGTCGCCCCTGAAGGTGACGGTGAAGAGCGACACCGGCAAGCCGGTCATCGGCGTGGTGACCATCGGGCCGAGCGTGTGTCGCACCGGCGCGGTGCCGTGGTGTCTGCTCAGCGAGCTGCCTGACGGCGACCTCCCGGTGCGCGTCTCTGCGCCGTTGCATCTGCCCGAGACACGGAAGGTGATGGCGGCAGACCGCGCGAAGGGGCTCGAGGTGACGCTGCGCGAGGCGAAGGGGCGGCTGGAGGGCACGGCGACGCTCAGGCCCGGCGTTCCTGCCGCTGGCGTCGAGCTGACCGTCAACGGCGTGAGCACGGCGAGCACGGTGACCACGAGCGACGGCCACTTCACGGTCGTCGGGCTCGACGAAGGCGCGGCGTGCCTCACCATCAAGCCGAGCGAGCAGATGATGAGCGAGTGGTCGGTGCCGGTCGTCATTTCGTCGCCACCGACGCCGGTCGCCGTCGGGCCGATTCAAGGCGGCGCGTCGATCTCGATGACGGGCGCGGTGTGTGCGCTCTACGCGGTGCAGGGCGAGCAGCCTGAAGACGTGCCGCTGGGCTCGAACGCCTGGAGCGCGTGTCTCAAGAAGAACGCGACCACGGTCCTCAGCGGCAGCTTTGGCAGCGCGCGCATCGACGGGCTGGCCCCGGTCACGTGGACGGTGTGGGTCGGAGACGTCGCGACGGGCCGCGAGAACATCAAGCGGCACGTGGTGCAGCTCTCGGCGAATCAGACGCTGGACCTGTGACGCGTTTGTCTTTGAAACGGTAACTTGTGGCGGTCTGATGGACAGTGCGACCACTGCCTGCGCACGCCCCCGCACGCCAGGAGCTCAGCCGAACGGCCACCACTTCTTCTTCTTCGCGGGCGCCTCGACGGCCGCCGACGAAGGCGAGGTCGGCAGCGGCGTGGCCGATGTCGCGACGGCCGGCGCGGTCGCCATGCCGAGCGCGTTGAGCAGCTCCATGCCTTCGTGAAACCGGTCATCGGGCTTCTTCTCGAGGCATCTGCGCAGCACCGGCTCGAACGCCGCCAGCGACGGGTCGAGCGGCTTGAACTTGGGCAGCTTGTCCTGCAGGTGCATCTGCAGCGTCGCGAAGTCGCTCTTGCCTGCGAACGGCACCGCGCCGGTCACCATGCGCCACCCGAGAATGCCGAACGCGTACACGTCGCTGCGCGTGTCGGGCGTCTCACCACGAATCTGCTCGGGGGCGAGAATCGACGGCGTACCGGCCACCTGCCCCAGCATGCTCACGAAGCCGCCGGGCGGAGGCTCACCACCGAAGCGCGCGATGCCAAAGTCGAGCAGCCGCGCTCGCACCCCTTCACCGGGCACGCGCTCGACCATCACGTTCTCGGGCTTCAAGTCGCGGTGCAACACGCCCGCGGCGTGCACCGTCGCCAGCGCGCTGGCGAGCTGCACCAGCACCAGCTTCACTTCGTCGGGCGTGAGCGAGATCTCGTCGAGCCGCTGCCCCTCGGCCCACTCCATCACCAGCACCAGCCCCTGCGGTGACTCGGTCAGCTCGATGAGCTTGACGATGTTGGGGTGCGAGACCTTCTGCAGCGTCGCCGCTTCACGGCGAAAACGGCCGAGCATGTCCTGCTGCTCGGCCATCGACTTCTTGAGCACCTTCACCGCCACCTTCGTGCCGCTCTTCGTCTCTTCGGCCAGAAACACGTTGGCAGTGCCGCCAGAGCCAGCGGCTTTCACCAATCGATATCGGCCGTCGAGAATGAGTGACATTCGGTCAGTGGTATTCGACCTGGTACTCCATCATCGGGAAGAGCGTTTCGTCACCCTGAAGCAGCTGGCGCGTGAAACCCGAGAGGCCCGGCACCTTCTTGAACAGCGGGCGCAGGCCCGAGGCCTCGACGGTCTTCGCCAGCACCGTCACCGCCAGCTCGGGTGACTCTTCGTCTTCGTCGTCACGGTCGAACAGCTGCTCGATGAAGGTCTTCTTCTTGTCGAAGAGCTTGAGCGACACCGTTTCGGAATCGGGAATGTTGGCCTTCGCGCGCGCCACCTTGATGGCAGCGGGGAAACCGCCGAGCTCGTCGACCAGCCCGTTCTCTTTCGCCTGCGAGCCGTACCAGGTCCGGCCCTGCGCGAACTCCTGCATCTTGTCGAACTCCATGTGACGGCCGGCGGCCGCGAGCTCCACGAAGCGGTTGTAGGAATTGAGCAGGTCCGCGTCCCACTGTTTGGCTTCTTCTTCGGTGAAGGTGCGCGCCAGCACCAGCGCGTCGGCGTGCGCGCCGACCTTGAAGGTCTCGTTGTTGAGGCCCAGCTTCTCGTACAGCCCGCCGAAGCTCGGAATCACCGTGTAGATGCCGATGGAGCCGGTGGCGGTGGTGGGCTGCGCGACGATGGCCGTGGCGTCCATCGACACCCAGTAGCCGCCGGAGGCCGCCACGTCGCTCATGCTGACGATGACCGGCTTCTTCTCACGCGCGAGCGCGATTTCACGGCGCACGTAGTCGCAGCCCAGGCCCGCGCCGCCAGGCGAATCGACGCGGAAGATGATGGCCTTGATGTCGTCGTCTTCGACCGCGCGGCGAATGGCCTTGATGAGCGGGTCGCTGCCCTGCGTCGAGTCGCCACCGAACGGGTCGTCGCTGCCCTTCCCGGCCACGATGAGCCCCGACGAATAGATGAGCGCGAAGGTGTGCTTGCCGTCGGGAAGACCCGCGTCGTTGGGGTCGACGTTGCGGTAGCGGGTGGCCGACACGAAGTGCAGCTTCTCCTTCTTGTCGGTGACGCCGGTCTTGTCGCGCAGGATGCTCTCGACCTCGTCCCAGTAGCCGAGCTGGTCGATGAGCTTGTTCTCGAAGGCCCAGTCCGACTTGGTGCGGCCCTGCTCCACGAGCTCCTTCAGCTTCTCGGCGTCGAGCTTGCGGTACTGCGCCACGGCGTCGATGAAGTGGTTGAAGGTGAGGTTCATGTTCTCGCGAATCATCTCCTTCACGGGCTCGGTGAACGCCTTACGGCCCGACTGCTCACCCGAGACCGACTTGTACTTGCCGTAGCGGAAGTACTGCACCTCGATGCCGAGCTTCTCGAGCAGCCCGGGGTAGTGGCTGATGTCGGAAGACAGGCCGTTGAACTCGAACCACGAGTCCTTCGGCATGATGATGGAGTCGGCCGCGAGCGCGAGCGCGTACTCACGCTCGGACAGGTGTTCCGAGAAGACGTAGACGAACTTGCCGGACTTCTTGAACTCGACGAGCGCGTCGCGGAGTTCTTCGACCTTGGCCCAGCCGGTGCCTTCGAGCGAATCGAGCTCGAGGAGCACGCCCTTGATGCGCTTGTCCTTCGCGGCCTTCTCGAGGTTGAAGACGTGCTGGCGCACGGTGACCGGCGGGGTGCCGAAGAGCTCGTCGAGGCCCGACGACCGCACGTATTCGGGAATGGCGCCGCTCAACTTCATGCGCAGAATCGACGCGTCGTCGACCGGGCCCGAGGGCGCGCCGTCACCACCACCGAGCGCCGCCATGATGACGATGCCGGCGAAGCCGAGAATCAGGAACCCGAAGCACCCGAGCGCGAGAATGAGACCGGCGCCGAGCCCACCAGACTTCTTCGGAGGCGGGGCGGGAGGAACGTACGGAGTCGGCGGGGGCGCAGCGTTCGGATCCATCATGGGAGTGTGGAACTAACCCAACGCAGGTGGCGCGCAAGCGGCGAGAGGGGAGGTTCGAGCGAGGGGAACAAGACTTCACAAACCTCGCGCTCCCGACGGACAGGTCGGGGCGAGGCCCTGCCGTCAGCCCAGCGCCTGAAGCAGATCCGTCCACAGATCCTCGACGTCTTCGATGCCCACGCTCAGCCGCACCAGCGAAGGCGGCAGATGCGCCTGGCCGGGATTGGCGGCCCGGCGCTCCATCGTCGACTCGACCGACCCGAGGCTCGTCGCGTGCTGAATCAACTTCACGCGCGCGCAGAGCTGATCAGCGGCGGACGCATCGCCCTCGAGGTCGAAGGTGACGATGGTGCCGAAGCCGTTCAGCTGTTCACGCGCGACCTGATGCGTGGGGTGACTGACGAGCCCGGGGTAGCGGACGAGGCTCACGCGCGGGTGCGTGGAGAGCCGCTCGGCGAGCGTCGCCGCGTTGTTCTGGGCCCGCTCGAACCGCAGCGCGAGGGTGCGCACGCCGCGGGTGGCGAGGAACGCCTCGAGGGCACCGGGCGTGGCGCCGTTCAATTCGCGGGAGTGCCTGAGCGCCTTCAGCAGCTCGGGCCGCTTCACGCTCACCACGCCGAGCAGGAGGTCTGAGTGGCCGCCGATGAACTTGGTGGCGGACTGAAATGAAAAGTCGGCGCCGAGCTCGAGCGGCTTCTGGTTGAGCGCCGTGGCGAAGGTGTTGTCGACGACGAGGAACGCGGTGTCTTTGCGCTTCGCAGAGGCGATGGCGCGAACGTCGGCGACCGTGAGCAACGGGTTCGACGGTGACTCGAGCCAGATGAGGTCGGCGTCGGCGCACGCGTGAAGCCACGCCGCGGTGTCGTCGACGGCGAGCCGCTCGACGCGCCAGAAGCCCCGGTGCTGGCCCTGCAGCGCGAGGCCGGCGACGCCCTGGTAGCAGTCGTCGGGAATGACGATCTTCGAGCCGACGCGCAGCTGGTCGAAGATGGCCGAGACCGCCGCCATGCCCGACGAGAACGAAACGCAGTGCGCGTCTTCGAGGGCCCCGACGACGTTCTCGAGCGCTTCCCACGTCGGCGTGCCGTCATCACGCGCGTAGCTGCGGCCGGCACCGAGCAGGAAATTGGAGGCAGGCACCAGCGGCGCGTTGAGCGACGCACCGGGCTGGTGCTCACGGCCTGCAGAGACGACGAGCGAAGACGCGGCGAGTTCGGAGCTCATGCGCAGCCCTATAACTGCGCCGAACTCCACTCACCTCAGCGCGGTCTCGACGAACCGCTCGATGGTGACGAGGCCACGACGCGGCGCGTTCTCGTAGGTCATCAACCCGTGCTCGGCCGCCGCGTTCATCTCGGCGTAGGCCCTGGCCCACGTCTCCGGCAGACCGACGCCCTTGAGCACCTCGACCTGCGCCTCGAGCGGCACCGGCGCGAGGTTGATGGGCTTGCCCAGCTTCTTGCCGAACACCGGGCCGACGTCGGTCAACGTGCGCGGCGCGGGGCCCGCGAGCTCCACCACCTTCGGAGCCGACCTGCCCTGACGCAGCAACTCGGCGGCCGTCGCGCCGATGTCGGCGGTCGCCACCATCTCGAGCGGCTTGCTGAACATCGCCGGCAGCACGCCCTGCTCCTTCATGGGGTGCAGGTTCTCCAGCAGGTTCTCCATGAAGTAACCCGCGCGCAGGAACGTGAAGTGCGTGCCCGGCACCGCGCCCAGCTTCTTCTCGATGGCGTGCAAAGACACGATGGGGCCGGTGCCCTTCTCGCGCTGCGCGGCGATCGACGAGAGGAACACCACGTGCGGCACTGCGTTGGCCTTCACCGCGGTCTCGACGGCTTCGGCGACCGACAACGCCGTCTTGATGATGTCGGTGCTGCTGAAATCAGGCGGGTTCAACAGGTACGCCCCCTGCGCGCCCTTCAGCGCAGCGGTCAGCGCCTTCGCGTCGTGGAGGTTGGCGACCGCGACTTCAGCGCCCTTCTTCTTCCAGCTCTCGCCCTTCGCCGCGTCGCGCACGATGACGCGCACCGCGAGGCCCTGCGTGAGCAGCGTTTCAGCGACGACCTTGCCGGTATTCCCAGTGACTCCAGCGACGACGAACATGACGTATCTCCTTGAACGGGTTGATTGCGACGCCTGAACGAATACGTCTCGCGTCGACATTCATCCAATCGATGCCGAGAATGTTCACCATGCAGCCCATTGATGCCGACCTCAACCTGCTCAAGACGCTCGACGCGCTCATCGAGACCCGCAGCGTGACGCGCGCCGCGAAGGTGCTCGGGCTGACGCAGCCGGCGACCAGCCACGCGCTGTCCCGGCTCCGGGCGGTGTTGAACGACCAGCTGCTCGTGCGCGAAGGCGCGGGCCACGTGCTCACCGAACGCGCGCTGGCGCTGCGAGAGCCCGTCCGCGAAGCGCTGGCGAAGGCCGGGAGCGTCCTCACCGGGGTCGTCGCCCCTCCGCTCCGCGAGCTCCGGCGGGAGTTCAAGCTCACGCACGCCGACTACACGGAGCTCATGCTGCTGCCGCCGCTCGTCGAGCGGCTCAGCCAGGAGGCGCCCAACGTGACGGTGACTTCACGGCCGGGCGAGGCGAACGCGATGGACGCGCTGCAGTCCGGCTCCGACATCTGGATAGGGCCGTTCGTCGACGACCGGCCCGGGCTCTTCGCGCAGAAGCTGTGGAGCGACTCGTACCTGTGCGCGGTGCGGAAGGGGCACCCCGTCACCAGGGGGAAGATGACCCTCGAGCGCTTCGCGGCGCTCAAGCACGTGCAGATCGCTCCGGGCGGGAAGCCTGGTGGTCCGCTCGACGACGCGATGCTGGAGCGTGGCTACGTGCGGCAGGTGGCGATTCGGGTGCCGCACTTCCTGGTGGCGCCGTTGATGGTGGAGCGCACGGACCTCGTGCTCGCGGCGCCCCGGCGGCTGCTGGAGCGCTTCTCGTCGGTGACGAAGAACCTCCACATCTTCGAATCGCCGATACCCATTCGCGGGTTCACGCTGCACCAGGCGTGGCTCGCGCGGCACCACGAAGACCCGGTGCACCGCTGGCTGCGTTCGGAGATTCGGCGCTGTTCGCCGGCGTGAGTTAGGGTCGCGCGCATGGCTGACGAGGGTGGCGCCAGCGGTTGGTTCGTCTACGAACACACGGTCGACTCGTTGTTCTTCAAGGCGCTGGCCGCGCGCATCAGCCCGCCGCTCAAGGAGAAGTTGAAGGCGCTGAACATCGACCTCGACGGCAAGCCGAAGAACGTGCCGCAGGGCGAGTGGGTGCAGGCGCTCAGGCTCGCGGCTGACGAGCTGTTCACCGGGCCCATCGACGACCGCTACCGCTCGCTGGGCCGCGCCGTGCTGCAACGCTTCGAAGACACCCTGATGGGTAAAGCCATCATCGCCGTGATGCGGGTGATGGGCCCGGCGCGCGCGCTCCGGCGCATCGAGGGTAACCTGCGGGGCGGCAACAACTTCATTCGCGCCACGCTCGAGCAGAAGGGCGAGCGCGAGTTCGTCAGCGAGGTGAACGAGTGCAACGGCAACCCGCACTACATCGCGGGCGTCATCGAAGCGGCGCTGCACATCGCCGGGGCGAAGGAGGTCAGCGTGAAGGTGCTGCACTTCGACGGGCACGCGGCGAAGTACGCCATCAACTGGAGCTGAGATGATCAGCGCGCTGCTGGGCCTCGCGCTCGTCGCTACGCCGATGGACCAGGTCCGAAGCGCGCTGCACTGCGACGACGCGGGAACGCAGTGCACACGGCCCGAACTGAAGAAGCGCTTCGTCATCACGCACGTCATCGAGCTCGAGCGGCAGCTCTTCGTCGGCGTCGCTCAACAGCGCGTGGGCTGGGACCAGTCGGTCGAAGCGACGCTCGAGCTCGAACTTCATGGTGACGGTGAGGTGTCATTCTCGCGGTGCCACGAACGCGAGACCCACGACAGCAGACAGCGCTTCACGGGACACGAGGTGTCGCTCTGCACCGGCAAGCCGCGTGTTCCCGACGACCCCGTCGCGCCTCGACGCATACCGCCGGGCGTGGTGGGGCCTCATGATTGGTCTCACCCGCTGGTGCTGCGGGAGTGCGCCTTGCTCGACGCCGTTTTCGCGCACGCACCGACGACGCAGCGTCGCGCACTGCCGGGCGACATGTTGTTCGGAAGGGGCCGATTCATGAAGCCCGACGGCGGCTTCAGACAGCTGGCGACATCGCCTCCGACCAGCACGATGAGGACGGTAGCGACGGTCGTCTTCGAGCTGACGGCGGACGAGCAGGTCGTCTCCGCTGAATGCTGGTCGCGCCTTCCGGCCAACGGTCAGCACCTCTCCACGTTGCAGCTCGCGCCGATTGCGTTCGAGCGGGGCCACCTCACCTTCGAAGACAGCTGCGAAGAGACCGAAACGTCGCGGCTGCTCGTCACGTACGACGTCGCGCCCGACGGCACGTTGTCTCTCGCGTCACGCCGAGCCGATGAAAAACGGTGAGTCAGCCCCCTGGCGGTTCGGTGGAGTGTCTCGAGGTCACGCGCCGCGACCGTGAGCGCAACTCCGGGCTTCGTGGTGACGGCGACCACAGCCGGCTGTGGTTTTCATAGACACGAACGCTCAAGGTCACGAAGCCATCGCGAAGTGCGCCCACGGTCGCCTCGTTGCGAGGGGCCGCCCGTGTGGAGCGCCTCCGTTGGAGAACCAGAACGACCACCCTTCTGAAAGAAGTCGGAAGCCCTTCTGAGCCGGGCTCACGGTCGCGCCCCCACGAACGAGGCGCTCCGCGGCCGCAGCGTTCGTTCATCACTCCTTCTTGAACACCGCGTCGAGCAGCTCACGCGCCTGTGCGTCGCTCACGTCCATCTTGGGCGTCACCTCGACGTACACGTTCGACTTCTCGTCGAAGGTGAACACCTTGTTCTGTTCTTTCGCCCGCGCCGCGACCTGCGCCGGCGTGGCGCCGCCTTCGCCCACGCCACAGTCGGTACACGGCCGCGCGATGAACACGTTGACGAGGCCCTTGCCCTTCGCGACGTCGAAGTTCTCGTAGGCGTAGCCGCTCGACTTCGCGGTGCTCACACTCTTCCCCTCGGGCCGTTTCCAGCCGGCGCGCGCGAAGATGCGCTCGAGCTTGCTGACGGTCAGCCCGGTGACATCGGCCAGCGCCACCGAGTCGGGCACGTCGGCGACGGCCTTCGTCAGCTGGGCCATCAACGCGTCGATCTCCACGCGCAGCGCGTCAGCTTCCTTGCCGATGGCCTCGAGCTCTGCCGTCGCGCCGATGACCTCCTCGGGCTGCGAGTTCGCGACACCGGCGGTCGCCCTGGTGTGCGCGGCCTGCGCGCGGTCACGGAGCGCGGTGCGCTTGCTCACGAGCGCCGAAACCTGCGCCTGGAACGGCGCGCCGTCTTCACCGAGCTCGCCCTGCTTCCGCAACAACTCCACGTCGGACGGGAAGCGGTCATTCACGAAGGCCTGCAGCGAGGTGAAGTGCTCGAACGCCTCCTTCGCCTTCTTGCCGCTGCACGCCGAGAGCGCCAGACACAGCACCAGGGTCACGTTGAGAGTGCGCATGTCGTCGAGACACCACAGCGGCGCGACGCGCGCAACGGACGTCACTGGGGCTTCACGATGGCGTCGAGCAGCGCCCGTGCGTCGGCCTGGGAGGCATCGATCTTCGGCATCAGCTCGACGTACACGTTGGCCTTCTCGTCGAAGAGGAACACCTTGTTCTGCATCTTCGCGGCGGCGGCGGTCTGCGCCGGTGAGGTGCCGGTGGTGCCCGCGCAGTCAGCGCACGGCCGCACGATGAACACCGTCATCACTGACCTCGCCTTCGCGAGCTCGAAGTTCTCGTAGGTGTAGCCGTTGGCCTTCATCACTCCGTGCGCGGCGCCCGGTGGGCGTCTCCAGCCCGCCTTCGCGAAGACCCGCGCGAGGTGCGCGCCGTCGGTCGTCGCGACCTCAGTCAGCGTCGTGACGTCGGGCACGGTCACCGCCGCCTCGAGTTCCTTCTCGAGCGTCAGCAGCTCCGCACGCACCACCTCTGATTCTGCGCCCACGGCGCGCAGCTCGGCGGTCGCGGCGCGACTCTCGTCGACGTCTGCGTCGCCCAACGCGACCGCCGCGCGTTGATTGGCCTTGTCATCGCGCGCACGCAGCTCACGCGACTTTTCGGCGAGCACCTGCGCACGCGGCAGCAGCGCCGCGCCTGCTTCGCCCGCCTGTGAGAGCTCGTTCATCACGTGGGTCTCTGACGGCAGCCGCTTCTCGACGGTGGCGCGTGTGCCAACGAAGACCCGAACGCCTCTTTCGCGCGTGTGCCTCGGCACCCTGCGAGTGCGACCACCACGCTCACCCCGACGCTGATCAGCCCCGTGCGCATCTTCAAGTTGTGACCACTTCGGGGGTGCCTCGCTCGTCGCGTTCCCAAACAGCGACGCAGCGCGTTGCCGTGAAGCGCGACACACCTTCACGCCACAGCTGCGGCGATTCGTCACAGGTGCTCGGGCAGGTCTCCGAGGGGGAGGGCCGGGGCACGCCAGTTGCTCCTCGCAGACCGTATGAGCTCCAAACGACCTGTGAAGCCCTCCGATGCCCTCATGTTCTCGCCGCTCGCGGCGCTGCTGCCCGTTGGGGCCGCGGCGCTTCATGCCGCCATCACCCGCAAGTGGTCGAAGCCCGCGAAGTGGGCGCTCGCTGGTGCGGGCGTGGCGGTGGGTCTGGGCCTCGCCAAGTGGCAGATGGACCGCGTGTTCCAGAAGCAGCCCGCGTACGCCCTCATCGATCGCCAGGGTGACCTGGAGATCCGCATGTACCCCGAGAGCGTGTTCGTGCGCACCGACGTGCCGGACGACTTCGACAACGCGCTCGACGACGGCTTCAAGCGGCTCTTCGAGTACATCAACGGCGCGAACGCCGACGGCGAGAAGATCGCGATGACCTCGCCGGTCACCTCGCAGCGCAACGGCAACCACTACACCATCTCGTTCTTCATGCCGCCGGAGCGCTCGCTCGAGTCGCTGCCGCAGCCGACTGACGCCAACGTGAAGCTCGAGCTGGTGCCCGAGCGCACGGTGGCGGTGATGAACTTCAGCGGTCGCTACGACGCGGAGCACGTGAAGAGCGCGATGACGCAGCTCAAGGAGATGACGCAGGAACAGCAGCTCAAGGTGAAGGGCCGCCCGGTGTTCGCGGCCTTCGACGCGCCGTCGACGCTGCCGGTGCTGCGTCACAACGAGGTGTGGTCGGAGCTCAACGACCCCACGCTCAGCGACGGCGCTTCGTCGTCGACCGCGCGCGGATCCGGCTCAACGCGACCGGCGTAATGCCGATGTACGACGCCACCTGATGCTGGGGAATGTGGCTCAGGTACTCCGGCCGCTCGGCGCAGAAGTGCTGATACCGCTCTTCCGCGCTGAGCTGCAGGAACTCGAACTCACGTTGTTCCTTGTTCACGAAGTGCAGCTCGACGAAGCGGCGCGCCAGCGTCTGCAGCTCGAGTGATTTTTCGGCCAGCGCGTCGAAGGTGGCGACCTCGAAGACCAGCAGCGTGGTGGGCATCAGCGCCTGAATGAAGGTGCGCGACGGGTGCTTGAGGATCAGCTCCGCGTACGGAGCGCTGAACTCGCCGGGGCCACGGAACGCCTTGACCGATTCGCGCCCTTTCGCGTCGACGTAGTAGTGCCGCACGAGGCCCGCCTGCACGATGCCGAAGTGCGTCACCGGCTCACCGGGCCGCGACCAGTACTCGTGTTTCTCAAGCGAGCGCGACTCGGCCAGTGACATCAACTTCGCGAACGTCGCCCTCGAGAGCGGGCCCAGCGCCGACAGCTTCTCGTAGAGGTCCACGCGTCGCTTCTTAACCCGGGTTAACGCGGCGACCGCGGTGGGTGAGCGACAACGGCGCCCATGGACATCAACGTCTACGCGATCGTGACGCCCTTCGTGCTCCTGCTGATCCTCGCGGAGATCGCGTGGTGCGTGTGGAAGAAGAACGGGTACTACGAGTTCCAGGACTCGGTCGCGAGCCTGGGCACCGCCATCATCAACCAGTGCGTGAACGTGGGCGTGTCGTTCCTCTGGTTGCCGGTGCTGGCCTGGCTCTACGCGCGCGCGCCGGTGAAGCTCGAGGCCACGCCGCTCAACGCGGTGCTGCTGTTTCTCGGCGTCGATTTCCTCTTCTACTGGTTCCACCGCTTCGGGCACCGCACCAACATCGGCTGGGCGGCGCACATGCCGCATCACTCGACCGAAGAGATGAACTACGCGGTCGCGCTGCGCGCCTCGGTGACGCAGCGGTTCTTCTCGTTCTTCTTCTACTGGCCGCTGGCGCTGGTGGGCTTCGCGCCCGAGTGGGTCGTCGCCATGGTCGCCTTCCACCTGGTGCTGCAGCTGCTGCCGCACACGCGCGTGGTGACGAAGCTGCCGAAGTTCATCGAGTCGTGGATGAACACGCCGTCGCACCACCGCGTGCATCACGCGCGCAACGAGCGCTACCTCGACAAGAACTACGGCGGGTTTCTGATCATCTGGGACAAGTTGTTCGGCACCTTCGAAGAAGAGAGCGAGGTGTGCAGCTACGGCGTGACGGCGCCGCCCAACACGTGGGACCCCACGTTCATCAACTTCCAGGTGTGGAAGCAGGTCGCGGCCGACGCGTGGCGCGCGCCGAAGTGGTTCGACAAGGTGCGCGTGTGGTTCATGCCCACCGGCTGGCGACCCGAAGGTGTGCCCCAACTCCCTCCCTCGGCGTGGAAGCGCGACGGCAAGGAGCTCAAGTTCCAGTCGACGCCGCTGCCCGCGTCGAAGGGCTACCTCGTGTTCCAGGTGGCGCTGGGGTTCCCCGTGATGTTGCTGGTGACGCGGCCTGATTCGGCGCTGGCGACGGTCGACAAGGTGTTGCTCTCGCTGGTGCTGTGGCTCGCGGCGACCTCGTGGAGCGCGATTCTCGAGAGCCGTCGCTGGGCGATTCGCATCGAAGCGCTGCGCGTGGTCGCCGAGGTGGGGCTGCTGGTGTCGTTCGCGCTGCGAGGCCTGTTGCGCGTGGAGTTCGCGGGCGCGGCGCTGGCGTGCGGCGTGGTGAGCCTCGGTTGGCTGGCGTTGATGTCGGCGCGCCGGCGCCCGCTCGCGCAGGTCACGCGGTGACGTCGTGCCCTCACCCGCCGGCGAGCAGGCGGCTCTTCAACCGCGCGCCGGCCACGTGAAGGAACCCCTCACGCACCAGCTTCTCGACCATCGCCCAGTCGGGCCTGCCGTCGAGCACCACGCCGACCCACCCCGCCCCTCCCACGTACGGCGGGCGGAAGAAGCGCTGCGCGTCGAGCTCGATGAGCGACTGCTGAACCCCCGGTGGCATCGGCAGCCACACGCTCAGGTGTTCGGCGCCGTGGTGGTGGTTGTCGAGCATCGCGAACACCTTGCCCTTGCCCGCCTTCCACGTGGGCTCGCCGTGAGAGCGCTTCTCGGTCGCGTCGGGCAACGACAGACACAGCCCACGCAATTTCTGAATCACCTTCTCGTCGCGCGTCATGCGCCCAGTCTACCGACGATGACCGGCTGGTAACGACGCCACACACCGCGCGTGCCGTCGCTACGACGAAGACATGAACGCCCGAACCCTGCTCGCTCCCGCCCCGCCGTCGACGCCTGCCCGCAGCATCGCGCGCACCCTGCTCGGTGCCTTTCTCACCGTGGCCGGCATCAGCCACCTCACCTTCAAGCGAAAGGAGTTCCGCGCGCAGGTGCCGAAGTCGCTGCCGTTCAGCGAAGACTTCACGGTCGTGGCCTCGGGCTTCGTGGAGATCGCGCTCGGGCTCTCGCTCATCCTCACCAGCAAGCACCGCGCGCCCGTGGGCCTGGTGGCCGCTTCGTTCTTCACCGCCGTCTTCCCGGGCAACATCGCCCAGTTCCTCAACCGTCGGAGCGCGTTCGGGCTCGACACCGACGGCAAGCGCTTCGCGCGGCTCTTCATGCAGCCGCCGCTCGTCGCGTGGACGTTGTGGAGCACCGACGCGCTCCGCATGGCGCGCGCGTAAGAAAACGCCGCCCGGAAGACGACCCGGACGGCGCCATTCCCCCCTGACTGTCGGCTCGTTACTGCTGTGCGGTGTCGGTGGTGGCGATGAAGCCGTAGCGGCCGGTGATCCAGATCTTGTTGGCGTCGAGCGCGAAGCCGTTGATGAGGTCTGACTCCGCGAGCGACGCCACCTGGCCGCTGATGTCGGTCCACGTGTGGCCGCTGTCGGTGGTGCGCAGCAGCATCGGGTCACGCGCGTTGTTGCCCACCGCCCACCCGTGCACCTTGTCGGGCGCGAAGAAGATGGCCGAGATGCCGATCTGATTGTTCGACGCGAACGCGGCCGGCAGCGTGGCCTTGGTCCACGTCGACGCCTTCCCCTGCGTCGCGTTGGTCGAATAGTAGATGTAGCTGTTCTGCTGGAAGGACGTGCCGTTGAACGCAAAGCAGGTGTCGTTGTCGAGGCAGGTCACGCCGAACGGGCCCGGGCTCGAGAGGTTGGTGTCCGGCTCGGGCAGCTCCTTGAAGTAGAAGTGGCGGCCCTTGTCGGTCGAGATGCAGAGGCCGGCCTTGGGGTCGCCGAACGTCGCTTCTTCGTGGTTCAGCTCACGCCACGTGTTCTGGTTCAGGCCGTAGGCGGGGTGAATCATCACGCCGAGGTCCTTCGACGCGTAGAAAGGCTGCGAGGGGAACGGCTGCGCGGTGGTGGTGATGTCCCAGTCGCACAGCGTCTTGTCGGCGGTGAACTGCGCCTCGAAGTCGAGCGGGTACGGCGGCACCGCGGTCGGCGACCAGATGCGCGTCCACTGCGTGCTGGAGTTCGGGGCCTGCGTCGCGCTGTACACGTAGCCGTTGTTGTTCACGAAGACCCAGTCGGTGTCGGAGGTCGACTGCAACGTCACCGTGGCGTTGAGCCCGAAGTCGCCGCCCTGCACGGTGCCGGTGGCCACCGCTGTCCAGCTCGACTTCTGCGTGATGTCGCCGGTCGCCGTCACGATGGCGCCCGAGGTGGTGATGCGCGCCAGTACGCCGGTGCGCGTGGGCACGAAGCCCACCACGCCGATGTCGCCCAGCGTGCCCGACAGCTCATCGAGCGTGCCGTCTTCGTAGTCACCGTCGACCAGCAGCTCGCCCCAGGCGTTGGCGCCGAGCGCGTAGACCCCGCCGCCACGGTCGCTGGCCAGGTTCGCGGCGAGCACGCACTTGTCCGCCGCCGTGCAGTACACGCCGTGCACGTAGTAGCTGCCGCCGTAGAACGAGTTGGGCGGTTCGATTTCACGCCAACCCATCTGGCCGCCGCTGCCACCGCCGGTGCTTCCTGAGCCTCCGCCGGTGCTCCCTGAACCACCGCCGGTGCTCCCTGAACCCCCGCCGGTAGAACCACCACCACCGCCTCCACACGCCGCCGTAAGTGCAAGAATCGACAGCAGAATCAGCCTCTTCATGGGTGCATCTCCTTGTAGGTTGGGGGGCGTCGTCTTCCCCTCTGGATGCGGTCCTCGGAAATCGCGGTCGGAACCGGACATGGCGCACGAAAAAGAGACGTCTCCGCTCACCCAGCTGCTGCGCGAGGCGCGTGCGGGTGACGCTGACGCGGGGTCTCGTGCGTACGAGCTCATCTACCGGCGGCTGCACGACGCGGCGTCAGCGCAGCTGCGCAAGGGCGCATCAGGCCCGGCGACGCTCACGCCCACGGCGCTGGTGAGCGAGGCGTGGCTCAAGCTGTCGACGGCGAAGTTCGAGATCAACGACCGCGAGCACTTCCTCGCGGTGGCCAGCAAGGCGATGCGGCAGATCGTAGTCGACACCGCGCGCGCTCGGCTGAGCGGCAAGCGTGGTGGTGACGCAGTGCGGGTGACGTTGTCCGACGACGTGCCCACCGACGACCTCAACGTCGACATTCTGCGGCTCGACGAAGCGCTGCAGCGGCTCGAGAAGCTCGACGTGCGTCTGGGTCAGGTCGTGCAGTACCGGTACTTCGCGGGCCTCACCGAAGAGGAGATCGCCCGGTTACTCGGCGTGACCGACCGCACGGTGCGGCGCGACTGGCGCAAGGCCCGCGCCTTCCTCCATGCGGAGCTCGCTTCGTGACCAGCGACGAACGCACCCGCCGCGCGCTCCAGCTGTTCGACGACCTGGTGGAGCTCGACACCGACGCACGCGCCGCCGCGCTGGCCGCCATTTCCGACGCGGCGCTGCAGTCGCAGGTCTCTGCGCTGCTGGCCGCCGACGCGCGGGTCAGCGGCGTGCTGGAGCGCACCGTCACCTCGCTCATTCCCGGCGCGGAAGACGAGGTGCCCGCGCGCATCGGCCCGTGGCGCGTCACCGGCATCGCGGGCCGCGGCGGCATGGGCGCGGTGTACCTGGGCGAACGCGACGACGGGCAGTTCCAGCAGCGCGCGGCCATCAAGCTCATCCGCCTGGGGATGGACACGCCGCAGCTGCGCGCGCGCTTCCTGCGTGAGCGGCAGATTCTGGCGGCGCTGGAGCACCCGCACATCGCCACGTTGCTCGACGGCGGCGTGACCGACACCGGCGCCCCGTATTTCGCGATGCAGCGGGTCGAAGGTCAGCCCATCGACACCTGGTGCGACGAGCGGAAGCTCACCGTGCGTCAGCGCGTCGAGCTCTTCCTCCAGGTCTGCGCGGCGGTGCAGCACGCGCACCAGAACCTCATCGTTCACCGCGACCTGAAGCCGGCGAACATCCTCATCGAGAAGGACGGCCAGGCGAAGCTGCTCGACTTCGGCATCGCCAAGTTGCTCGACGGTGATTCCAGCGACGCGACGCGCGAGCGGCCGCACACGCCCGACTACGCGGCGCCCGAGCAGCTGCGCGGCGGCGCCATCACCACCGCCACCGACGTGTACGGCCTCGGCGTGGTGCTGCACGGCTTGCTGTGTGGTCGCCCGCCCCGCGAAGCCAACGAGCCGCTGTCGCGCGCGGTGACCAACGCGAATGACGAGACGGTGCGGGCGCGTGGCGCGTCGTCGAAGAAGCAGCTCGCGCGCGAGCTGCGCGGTGACCTGAGCGCCGTCGTTCAACACTGCCTCGAAGAAGACCCTGCGCGCCGCTACGCGTCGGTGAACGCGCTCTCGCAAGACCTGCGTGCGTGGCTCGACGGCCGGCCGGTGACGGCGCGCAACCCGACCACCGGGTACCTGCTGCGGAAGTTCGTGGCGCGAAACCGCTTCGGTGTGGCGGCGGCTGTCGTGCTGGTGCTGGTGCTGCTCGGCGGTGTCGCCGGCGTGCTGTGGCAGGCGGGCAAGGCGCGCAAGTCTGCCGCCGAAGCGCAAGCGCAATTGGACTACCTGGGTCACCTGCTGCAGGTGCTCGCGCCGTCGACGGCGGAGGCGCGAGAGCTCGACCGTTCACGGCTCATCGCCGAAGCGACGAAGCGCGCGCGCGCCGAATTGAAGGAGCCCGCGAGCCTCGCCGGCGTGGAGTTCGCGCTCGCGCAGGTGGCGGTGGGCGTCGGTGACTACAAGCAGGCTCTCGACCTGGCCGACAGCGCGTACGCGTTGCGCGTGAAGACCTTCGGCGCCGACTCGCTGCCCGCGGCGGAGGTCGCGGTGCTCGCAGGCTCGGTGCGGATTCTGGTGAGCCCGCCGCGCTTCGACGAAGCGGGGAAGATGCTCGACGAGGCCATCGCCATCATTCGCCGGCGCGCGCCCGACAGCGCGATGCTGGTCGACGCGCTGCAGAAGCGGTCCACCACGTATGGCGAGCAGAACAAGCTCGACGCCCAGAAGACGGCCATCAGCGAAGCCGAAGCGCTGTGCGAGCAGCCGGCCGGCCGCGAAGCCGCGTGTGAAGACGTGTGGCGCGAGCTGGGCTCCATCGCCAGCCAGCAGCGCAAACCGGAGCTCGCGATGCCGTTCTACGAGCGGGCCTACGCGTCGCGAAACGCGCGGCTGGGCGCGGAGCACGCGCAGACGCTCGACGTCGCCGGGATGCTGGCGTGGGCGAAGGCCGAGGCGAACGACCTCGCGGGCGGGCTCGCGCTGGCCGAGCAGGTCCACGCCGCGTACCAGCGCATCTACACGCAGCCCAACGACACGTCGCTGCGCTCGCAGCTGCGGCTCTTCCGACTCGTGCGGCGTGCGGGGCAGACCGAGCGCGCGGCGACGCTCATCGACGACTACATCGCGCAGGCACGGCGGGTTTTCGGCGAGCACAACCCGAACACCACGCTCGGCTATTCGGACCGCGCGAACCTGCTGCTGGGGCTCGGCCGCTTCGAGGAGGCCGCGAAGCAGTTCGAAGTGGTGTCGAACGAATACGCCGCGCAGAAGAACGAGCTGTACGCGGCGCTGACGCGAACGTTTCAGGCCGAGGCGCTGCGAGACGCGGGCAAACCGGCCGAAGCGTTGCCGCTGCAGGTCGAGAACATCGCCACCATGCGGCGGCTGTACCCGAAGGGTGAACACGTTCTGCTCGGGCGCGCGTTGACGGGCATGGCGCTCACCGAGCAGGCGCTGGGCCACCTCGACCGCGCCCTCGCGCTGCACACCGAGGCGGTGGCCATGTTGCGCAAGGTGGCTCCGAAGGCGACGCATGGCCCGAACGCTGAGGGCTTTCTGGCCAGGGCGCTGTTCGATGCAGGCAAGAAGCAGGAAGCCGAAGTGATGCTGCGCGCGGCAGAGAAGGAGCTCGCGCCGAACAAGGCCGACTCGGTGAACCAGTACTGGGAGCCGTTCGCGCTGCTCACCCACGTGGCGTGTTCGAACCGCGCGACGGACTGCGCCGCGTTGAAGCAGCAGGCTCGAGACGCGTTGAAACTGCCGATTTCGGCCATCACCCGTCGCCGGCTGAACGCCGCGCTCGAGGTGGAGTGAGCGCGTTCAGTCCGAGAGCTGGGTGAACGGCGGCGTGAGCTCGTGATCCGCCAACACCTTCCGCCACTGCTTGCGGGTGATGGCATCGAGCTCGCCGTCGTGAGCGAGGCCGATCGGCGCGTCGTCCGGCAGCTCGTATTCATCTCCGCTGCCCACGGTGAGTGCGCCGTCGGCGCCGATGCGGAAGGTGTCGAGGATGAAGCCGTCTTCATAGGTGGCCCACACGAGCCCTCGCGCGTCGGCGTTGTGGAGGAGCTCGGCCTGAAATTCTTCGCGCGTCCAACGCCGCTGCGAGTCATGCGCGGCTCGAAAATCGACCGCCGTACACGTCGACTCCGCCAGCCGACGCGGGTAGCCCACGACGAGGTCCTTCGTGCCGTCGAGCTGCGCTTCGGCCTTCAGGTGCTCGGCGACTTCGGGTGACTCGACGAGCGCGAGGGTGGCGACGAAGTCACGCTGCAGCTCGACGCCCATGCCGTGTTCACGCCCGACGCCCAGCGCCTCGATGAGCAACGGCGCGGCGTCCGCTCCGAACTGCGCCAGCAGGTCGAACCGAAGCGCGTGCACCGCCTGCACCTTCGCCCAGTCGAGGTCACCGAGCTGCGCTCGCACGTCAGCCAGGGAAGGCGTCGTCTCTTCCAGCATCAACGCGAGCGGCAACAGACGCGCACGCTCCGCTTCACTGGTGGCCAGCCACGCCACACGCATCGCCTTCCAGGCATCGCTGCCGAGCGGCGTTGCGGGTGCACCGAAGTGCCGGTCGTTGAAGGTCACCTGCACCGGCGGGCCGACGACGAACGCCTCGAGCGTCTGCTCGAAGCCGAACGCACGGGTGATGAACGTCGCGAACTGTTTCTCGCCCCCGCCCTGACCGAGCAGCCGCCACGCAGCCCCCGCGGCGACGACGTCGAGCCTCGCGGGTGGCGCTTCACCACCCCACAGCGTGCAGACGTGCACCGTGAGCGCAGGGTCGATGCCGGGCGTGACGGTCGCCGCGACGGAAGCGATCCACTTCCGCAGCTCGTTCCACGCGACGGCGGCGGTCCGCAGCTCCGCCTTCACGAGGTCGTGATGACGGCTGGGCGTGACGTGCGAGAGCGCTTCGGGAGTCCAGTTGATGCGGGGCGAAGCCATGCCGCCAAACTACTCCGAGAGGCGCGTCAGCAATTCTTCGAGCAACGCGCGTTCACCTTTCGTGAGCACCGCCGTGTCGTCGAGCCGTGCGCGCAACGTCACCGCCGCGGCCGCGACATTCGAAGCAGGCGCGAGGGACTCGCCGGAGATCGCCGCGAGCACCGATTCACGTGCAAGCGTCGCCACTTCGAGGTCACGTTCGTTCGGCGGCTGCTCGAGCAACGACTGCACCACGCCCACGCCCACGGAATGAATGAGCTGCAGCGCACGCGCTTCAGGCACGCGCAGCCGCCCCGCTTCGGCGATGCGACGAATGCGTCGCCGCAACACCTCGGTGCCCGCCTGCGTGGCAGGTGAATGACGGCCCGGCGTGTTCATCAACGCAAACAGCCCCGGGTTCTCGAGGCCGAACTTCACGTGGTCGTCCCAACCGGCGCGAAGGTCCTCGAGCGGGTCGGCGCAGGCCGGTCGCGCGGTCTTTCCCGCAACCCATTTCGAAATGGCGTGCTCCGCGACGGCATCGAGCAACCCCTGCTTGTCGCCGAACAACCGGTAGATGGTCGGCGCCTGCACGGAGGCATTCGCGGCCACCGCCCGCGTGGTTGCAGCGTCGGCACCGCCCCTCGCCACCAGGTCTTGCGCCGCGTTGAGAATGCGCACGCGAACGTCGTCTTCGGGCTCCATGGAGAGCCACTGATAACAGCGTTCAGATAGCGACGATTCAGATTGTGTTGCCGATGCTTCGTTGAACTTGTTATCAATGATTCATCTTCGGCGATAACGCCGGAAATCACCCACTTGGGAGACGCTAAATGCTCGTCATCACTGGAGCCAATGGGCAGTTGGGGCAGCGGATGGTCCACGAAGTTCTGAAAAGGAAGGCCGCTTCGGAGGTGGCGGTCAGCGTGCGCGACGTGTCGAAGGCGGCTGCCCTGGCGGCGCTCGGCGTGCGTGTTCGGGAAGGTGATTTCGCGCGACCGGAGCTGCTCGCGAAGGCCTTCGAAGGCGCGACGCGCCTGCTGCTGGTGTCGTCAAACGCGCGCGCGACGGGCGGCGATTCGGTGCAGCAACACCGCGACGTCATCGCAGCGGCGAAGCAGGCCGGCGTGGAACGCGTCCTCTACACGAGCCACATGGCGGCGAACGCGAACTCGCGCTTCAAGCCGATGCACGACCATGCCGCGACGGAGGTGCTGCTCGCGGAATCGGGGCTGAAGTGGACGTCACTTCGTCACGGCTTCTACGCGACGAGCGCGCTGCGGATGATCGAGGAAGGGTTGAAGACCGGCGTCATCGAGGCGCCGGCCAACGGCGTGGTGTCGTGGACTGCGCACGACGACCTCGCGGCGGGGGCAGCGAGCATCGCGTGTGACGAGAACGTGATTGATGGCTGCACGCCCCCGATGACGGGCCCTGAAGCGCTCGACGCGCGGGCGTTGGCAAAGCTGGTGTCGCTCGACTACCGCGAAGTGAGCGACGAGGCGTTTCGCGCGAAGGGCATTTCGTTCGGGTTGCCGCCCGTGGTGGCCGACATCTTCCTCGGCATGCATCAGGCGAGTCGGCACGGAGAGTTCGCGGAAGTGAACCCGTTCCTCGAGCAGCGCATCGGCCGCAAGCCGCTCACGGTCGAGCAGCTGCTGAGAGCGCGTTCGTCGCGTTGACCTTCAGGTACGCGTCTTTCGTGCTCTTCAACGCCGTCTTGATGCGCTCGACGATGACCGGCGACACCGGCGGGCGCGGGCGTTCCTTCGAGAGTTCGTTGAGCACCGCGTAGTCGAACTCGAGTTCTCCAGAATCGAAGTCCTTGAAGATGCGCTCGCGGTCCTGGGCGCTCACGTCGACGAGCAGCGCAGCGGCGACCTGGCGCTCGACGCCGCGCAGGTCCGGGTAGCGCGTGCGCATGAAGATGACGACCGCTTCGTCCTGCCGCTGATTTCTCAGGGCGATGAACGCGGCGGTGCGTGCGGTGAGCGATGAAAAGTCGCGTACGAGTCGTGGTTGCCGAAAGGCTTCGCGCTGATCATCTCGATCAACTTCGCGCGATCGGGCTCAGCGAGTACTCGAACGAGAGAAGGAGCGCGTACACGGCCGCAGTCTGCCGCAGTTCAGCTCGCGGCGACCGTGACCTTCGGCCGACGCGACATCCACAAACTCTCGGCCGCGAAGATGATCAACGCGCACCAGATGATGCCGAAGCCCACCCACCGGCCCGGCGACATCGACTCGTGGAAGATGACGACACCGCACATGAACTGCAGCGACGGCGCGATGTACTGCAGCACGCCGACGGTGCTGAGCGGCACGCGGTTGGCGGCGGCTCCGAAGCACACGAGTGGAAGCGCGGTGGCGACACCCGCGCCAATCAGCAGCAGGTTCTTCGACGCCGCGACGTGACCGAAGCCACCGGTGCCCTGCACTTCGAGCCACACCAGGTACGCGAACGCCGGCAGGAACAGCACCGCAGTCTCGAAGCTGAGCGACTCGACGGCGCCGACACCCGCGCGCTTCTTCACCAGCCCGTACAGCGCGAAAGACGGCGCGAGGCCCAGGGCGATCCACGGAGGGCGGCCGTAGTCGAAGCTCAAGACCAGCACCGCCACGGTCGCCAGGGCCATCGCCCACCACTGCAGCCGCCGCAGCTTTTCACCGAGCACCAGCACGCCCAGCAGCACCGACATCAGCGGGTTGATGAAGTAGCCGAGCGAGGTCTCGACGACATGCCCCGCGTTCACGGCCCAGATGTAGAGGAGCCAGTTGAACGACACGAGCACCGCCGCGAACGTGAGCCACGCCAGCTTCACGCGCGGCACGCTGCGGAACCACGTCAGCTTCCTGATGGCCGCGAGCCACACCACCATCACGCCGAGCGACCACACGATGCGGTGCGAGAGGATCTCCATCGAGCCCAGGGGCTTGAGCAGCGGCCAGTAGAGCGGAAACAGGCCCCACATCAGGTACGCGGCGACGCCGAGAAGCACTCCCTGTTGCGTTGAAGACGGGTTCACGACGCCGCAGTGATAGCCGGTCGTTTCACGCCGCGCTCCGAAGACACGCTGTGCCGGTACAGCTCGACGCGTCCTGACTCGTCACCGGCCGATGCGGCCGCGCAGCCGAGGTGCACTGCACGCCTCAGCGCTTCAACTTTCTCGAGCCGTCTTCTTCGAACTCGTCATCGGCCAGCACCGCGCCCTTCTCGTCCCACTCTCTGCGCGCGCGACGCGTGCCCTTTTCCCAGCGCTCTTCCGACTGCTGCTGGCCGTTCGAGAACCAGCGCTTCGACACGCCGTCCTGTTCGCCCGCGACCCAGCGTGACTCTTCTTCGGGCTTCCCGTTCTCGTACCAGCGGCGCGTGAGGCCCTCTTCGCACCAGCGCGAACGCTGGCAGCGCTTGAACTGTGCCTCGCTGCGCTTCGGGCCCACGTCGAACCAGGTGACGCGCGTCTGCAGATCGCCGTCGGTGGTCTCGCGCGTCTTCGGGTTGCCGTTGAGGAAGAACTCGGTGCGCTCGGTCTGCGAGCCGTCCTTCCACGTGAGGCGCTCGACGACCTTCTTGCCGTCCTTCGCGAACACCTCTTCGGCGCCGTCCTGCACGCTGGCCTTCCACCGCACCACGCGCTCGAGCGTGCCGTCTTCGCGGGTGATGCGCTCTTCGCCCTGCTTGTTGCCGTTCGAATCGAAGCTCACCGAGCGGCGCTGCGCGTACGAGCTGTCGCCCGGCGCTTCGCGCGCCACGCGACCGTCCTTGAAGGTGCGAATGGCGCTGACCTTCTTCGTGCCGTCATAGAGCTGCACCACCTTCTCGCCCTTGAAGCCGCACCACTCGTTGACCACTTCGTCGCCGCGCGCTTCGGGCACGCAGTTGAGCGAGGTGACCTTGTCGTCGTCGCTCAAGCGCAGCGTCACCTGCCCGCTGGGGTACTGGCGGAAGTACTCCTTCAACTTTCCGTCGGTGAAGTCCTTGGTCCACACGCGGCCGTCAGCGGCGAAGAACTCCTGGCGGGTGAGCTTGTTCTTTTCGTACTGCTCCGAGAGGCCTTCGCGTCTGCCGTCGACGTAGCGCTCGCTGCGGTACCAGTCCTTACCGCGCGTGGAACGTGAGAGGCCGTTCTTCTTTCCGTTCTTGATGGTGAGGTCGACCACGAGCACGCCGTCCTGGAAGCACTTCACGGTGCCGTCGCGGCGCGATTCGCCTTCCTGCACGTCGAGCTTCACCTTCTTGCCGTCGACGAGACAGTAGTCGGTGGTGCTGGTGACCGGCGCCGGCGCCTGACGGAACTCGCGCCACGCGTCGTCGTAGTAGGGGTCGCGCTGCTTCGGGCTGACCTTCACCTTGAGCGCGGTCTGAAACTGGTCGTGCGCGCGGATGTAGGGGTTGGGCTCTTCGAAGGCGCGCTCGACGACGATGACGCCCTTCTTGATGGTGAGGCTGCCGAGCTCGTTCGCGGTGCCTCTGCACTGCACTTCGCGCAGCTCGTTCTTTCGCACCACCGCTTTGCCGGCGTCGGTCTGACACAGCAACCACAAGAGGCGGAACGGCTCGTCACACTCGTTGCTGCCCGAGGTCTGGTCGTACTTGATGTCTTTGTTGAACTGCCGGAGCGACTCGAGGTCGTACTTCACGGTGAAGGTCACGCCGCACAGCAGGTTCAGCTTGGGAATGAGCTCCTCTTCGGCGCTGCGCTGACCGCGCTCGGCGTTCTCGGCGAAGGCAGGCACGGCGAGCAGCGTGAGGAGCGCGATTCGAAGCGACATGCGACTGACTTTCGTGAGCCGCACACATCGAGTGCAACAAAAAGCTCGGTCCGCGGGCTTTTTGCAGCTCTCATTCTCGAGGACCTCCCAATGACCACTGCCGTCGCCGAGAACGAGCCCGTCTCGACCATCGAGTTGGCGCTCTCGCTTCTCGGCTGGCTGATTTCGGTGCTCGGGAAGTGATGAACGAAAGGCTCCGTCGCGCGTGGTACCGGCACCCGGTGGTGGGCTTCTTCCGCGCGCGGAAGCTCATCGCGTTCTACCGGCAGCTCAATTCACTCATTCGCGCGGGCGTTCCGCTGACGACGGCGTTCGCTCAGCTGCAGCAGTACGCGCCGGACGAAGGCATCGCGCGTGGGCTGGCGGCGGTCGCGCGTGACGTGCGAGGTGGACACTCACTGGGTGAGGCGATGCGGGCGCACGCCGCGCTCTTCGACGACGCGTACGTGGAGCTCATCGCGTTTGCGGAAGAGGCGGGCCGGCTGCAGGCGGTGTCGCAGCGCATCGTCGAGCACCTCGAGCGGGTGCAGAAGCAGCGGTGGCAGGCGGTGATGGGCGCGTTGTGGCCGGCGTATCTCGGCGCGGCGTTCGTGTTCGTGGGCCCGCTGCTGGGTGTTGCGCAGTCGACCACGAGTCTGTCGTCGGTGGGCTCGTCGTACTTCGCGGGGCTGATCAGCTCGTTGATTTCGGCGACCGCGGTGCTGGGCGGCGTGTTCGGTTTTCCGTTCGTCATCGCAGCGCTCGACATCGAGGTCGCGTGGGACCGGTTCGTGCGGCGGATTCCGTTCCTCGGCGCGCCGCTGCGGCAACTGGCGGCGAGTCGGTTGGTGCTGGGGCTCGGGCTCGCGTCGGCGTCGGGCATGGAGGTACAGCGGTCGCTTCGAATCTCCACGCGCGCGACGGGGCGGCCCAGCATCGTGGCCGACGTCGAGAAGGCAGAAGCGTCGCTGCGCGCCGGCAGCACGTTGACGGAGGCGATCGCGAAGCTCGACGTGTTGGACCGCACGTCGCTCGGCGCGCTGTCGGTCGCCGAGACGACAGGCACGCTCGACACCACGCTCGAGAAGTTGGCGCAGGAACTCGAAGCGTCGTCGCTGCGCGCGATGCGGTTTCTGATGCTGGTGGTGACGGCGCTGGTGGCGGGTGTGCTGCTGGTGAAGATCGTGATGGGGCTGCTCGGCACGTTGTTCGGGCCCATCAAGCATCTCTACGACGCAGCGGGCACGGGCTCGCTCGACGGCTGAGTCAGCGCAGCTCGCTGGCGAGTTCGGTCAGCTTCTTCTGCATCACCGAAACGACCTGAGCAGCGTCCGTGACGTCGTGAATCGGCTCGCAGATTTCGCAGATGATCTTGTGCGGCAACGGAATGAACGGCGTCGGGCCGATGAGCAGACCGAACGGCGCCGCGAAGCCGATGGGGAAGACCTCAATACGGAATCGCTTGAGGCCCAGCGCTTCGGCGATGCGTTCGCCGCGAGAGAGAATCCACCAGCCGTCGTGACCGCCGGCCGTGACCACCGGAACGATGGGAACCCCGGCTTCACGCGCGAGGCGCACGAAGCCTGAGCGGCCTTTGAAGTCGATGACGTCACGCTGCGACGACGGGCGGAACGATTCCCACGCGCCTCCGGGGAAGACCACCACGCGGTGACCTTCACGCAGCGCGCGCAGGGCGTCTTCGTGCTTCGCGGGAATCGCGTTGAAGTGCCGAGTGACCGAGCGCACACCGGGCACTTTGAAGAGCAGGTCGTGTGCGAGCTGCTTCAGCTCAGGCACGTGACTGCCGAGAATGTAGACCTCCGGGTTCGTGTACATGCCGAAGTTGTGGTTGCCGACGAGGAGGCAGGGCCCCTCGGGGACCTCGCCTCGAACTTCGACCCGGTACCAGAGCTGCGTGAAAGACCGCACGAACGCGCGCGGCCTTCACGCCGAAGGCGTCACTCACTTGCGGATGAGCGGCTTGTACTTGATGCGCCTGGGCATCAACGCGTCGGCGCCCAGGCGCTTCTTCTTGTCGTGCTCGTAGTCCTGGAAATTGCCTTCGAACCACTCGACGTGGGAGTCGCCTTCGAACGCCAGAATGTGCGTCGCCACGCGGTCGAGGAACCAGCGGTCGTGGCTGATGATCACCGCGCAGCCGGCGAAGTTCTCGAGCGCCTCTTCCAGCGAACGCATGGTCTCGACGTCGAGGTCGTTGGTCGGCTCGTCGAGGAGGATGAGGTTGCCGCCCTCCTTCAACGTCTTCGCGAGGTGCACGCGGTTGCGCTCACCACCCGAGAGGTCCTTCACGCGCTTCTGCTGATCTCCGCCCTTGAAGTTGAACCACGACAGGTACGCGCGGCTCGCGACGATGCGGCCACCGAGATCGAGCTGATCAAGGCCACCACTCACCTCTTCCCAGACCGACTTGTCGCCCGCGAGCGCGTCACGTGACTGGTCGACGTACGCGACCTTCACCGTGTCGCCGACGAGGAACTCGCCCGCATCGGGCTTCTCGAGGCCGAGCATCATCTTGAACAGCGTGGTCTTACCGGCGCCGTTGGGGCCGATGACGCCGACGATGCCGTTGGGGGGCAGCTTGAACGAGAGGTCGTCGATGAGCAGCCGGTCACCGAACGACTTCTTGAGGTTCTTCACCTCGATGACGCGGCCCCCGAGCTTCGGCCCGGGCGGAATGTAGATTTCGCCCGTCGACTCGGTCTTCTTGTTGCGCTCGAAGTCTTCGCGCATCTGGTCGTAGCGCTCGAGGCGCGCCTTGCTCTTGGCCTGACGTGCCTTCTGGCTCGACGACACCCACGCGAGCTCACGGTCGAGGAACTTCTGGCGGAACGTCGACGCCTTCTCTTCCTGCTCGAGGCGCTTCTTCTTCTGGTCCAACCACGAGCTGTAGTTGCCCTTCCACGGCACGCCTTCGCCGCGGTCGAGCTCGAGAATCCAGTGGCAGGCCTCGTCGAGGAAGTAGCGGTCGTGCGTCACCGACACGATGGTGCCGGGGTATTCCTTCAGGTGTGTCTGCAGCCACTGCACCGACTCGGCGTCGAGGTGGTTGGTGGGCTCGTCGAGCAGCAGCAGGTCGGGCTTCTCGAGCAGAATGCGGCACAGCGCGACGCGGCGCTTCTCACCGCCAGAGAGCTTGGTGACGTCGGCGTCACCGGGCGGCAAACGCAGCGCGTCCATCGCCACGTCGAGCCGGCTGTCGAGGTTCCACAGGTCGTTGGCGTCGATGAAGTCCTGCAGCTTCGCCTGCTCCTCGAGGAGCTTGTCGAAGTCGGCGTCGGGGCTGCCGAGCTCTTCAGAGACCTTGTTGAAGCGGTCGAGCGCGTCCTTGAACGGCTTGACCGCGAGCTCCACGTTGCCCTTCACGTCGAGCGTTTCGTCGAGCTGCGGTTCCTGCGGGAGGAAGCCGACCCTGGCCTTCGGGTCGGGGCGGGCCTCGCCCATGAACTCCTTGTCCCAGCCGGCCATGATGCGCAGCAGCGTGGACTTACCGGAGCCGTTGGGACCGATGACGCCGATCTTCGCGCCGGGGAAAAAGCTCAGCCAGATGCCCTTGAGGATCTCCTTGCCGCCTTTGACCTTGCGGAGGTCCTGCATCGTGAAAATGAAGTTCTCAGCCATGCGCGCGACCTAGCACGCGGCCCCGCGCGCGGAATCACCCTTCGAGCAGCGCGTGCACCTTCGGCATCACCTTGCCGCCGAGGAGCTCGATGCTCCGCATGAGCAGCGCGTGCGGCATCGGGCCGTTCGAGTACTTCAAGTCGAAACGGTCGAGCGAGAGCGTCTTCACGGTCTCGGCGATCTTCGTGGCCACGGTGTCGGGGCTGCCGACGAACAACGCACCACGCGGGCCGGCTTCGGCGTCGAACTGCGCGCGCGTCGGCGGAGGCCAGCCGCGCTCTCGGCCGATCTTCGCGCGCAGCGCCAGGTAGTGCGGCCACAGCTCTTCTCTTGCCCGTTCGTCGGTGTCGGCGACGTGACCGGGCACGTGCACGCCGACCTTGCCCATGGGTTTGCCCATTTCGATCAGCGCCTGTTTGTAGAGGTCGACGAAGCCGCGGAAGCGCGCAGGTTCGCCTCCGATGATGGCGAGCATCAGGTCGAAGCCGTAGTGCGCGGCGCGCACGACTGACTCCGGCGTGCCACCGACACCAATCCACGTGCGCAGCAGCCCGTTCTCGACGGGCAGATAGACCTCGATGCCCGGCACCGGAGGCCGGGTGCTGCCCTGCCACTCGACGCGGCCACCGGCGCGCACCTTCGAGTAGAGTTCGAGCTTCTCTTCGAACAGCAGCTCGTACTTGCGCAGGTCGAAGCCGAACAACGGGAACGACTCGGTGAACGAGCCGCGGCCAAGAATCACTTCGGCGCGGCCGCGAGAAACGGCGTCGAGCGTCGAGAAGCGTTGAAAGACGCGAATGGGATCATCGGAGCTGAGCACGGTGACCGCAGAGCCCAAATGAATGCGTTCGGTCTTCGCGGCGATGGCGGCGAGCACGACTTCGGGTGCGGAAATCGAGAAGTCGTCGCGGTGGTGCTCACCCACGCCAAAGAAGTGCAGGCCGAGCTTGTCTGCGAGCACCGCCTCGTCGACGAGGTTGCGGATGACGTCGGCGTGATGAACCAGCTTGCCGTCGCTGCCGAGCGTGCGGTCGCCGAAGGTGTCGAGGCCGATTTCGAGGGTCGCCATGTGGAGCGGCCATAACGCGAAGTATGGTCCCGCGCCGTGCGCTCCTCTCTCATCGGTCTGCTGTGTCTCGCGGCGTGTGGTCGCAGTGAGCTCGTCGAAGGCGAGTTTCCCGACGCGTCGGTGGTGATGCCGCCTCCGCAGATGGTGACGGCGCCGAAGCCGACGCAGGTGTTCGCGAACGCGCAGTGCCCCGAAGCCGCGACCGTCGACGCCTTGAAGCCCGGCGCTGACGAGCGTGTGTTCGCCGTCGAGTTCCGCGCCCAGGAAGAATGCAGTGGCGCCGGTGGTGACTGGTTCATCGGTCGTGAGTTGGCGGGGCCGCGACAGGTGGCGTTTGGAAATCACGCGTGCTGGTTCATGCCGCAGGAGTTCCGCAGCGGGATGGCCCGCCGCTTCGGGGTGGTGCGGGTGAATCTCAGAGCGGTGACGAAGCAGGTGCCGGAAGGCTGGTGTCTGGAGTCGCTCGAGGGAAACACGGCGCGCACTGACGTGAACGTCCTCGCGTTCGGGGTGTACGCGAGTGAGGCCGATGCGAAGGCCGCCGCGCAGGCGCTGCGATGAAGTGGACTGAGGGCTGATCAGGGAGGCGGTGGGTTGGTGTCCATGACCGTGCACGTCCCCATCGGCACCTCGGCCTCTCACAATTGGTGACGCGCTTCACGCACGCTTCGTGATGGGTCTTTCAGAAATGGCCCCGTTCTTGACGCGGTGAACTGCGTCATCGACGCGCCTGATCTCGATCACTTGCGAGCGCGACCGCCGGGCGCTGCCTCGTGAAAGAGCGCGCTCACGTATCTGTCAGACACGTGGGCGCGACCCGCGTCGACCCGACCCCTGCTCTCTCATGACGCAAGTTGCTGTTCTCGCTGCGGGTGTGACCGCGTCACGAGCGCGTCAAAGCGCGTGCCATTTCTGAAAGACCCATCACGAAGCGTGCGTGAGCGCCGCGACGAGAACTCACGAAGTGCCGCTGCCGTGCGGATCAACGCGATGCGCTGGGCGACGTCGACGACCCCCCCGTTCAAGAGCTGATCTGCTGCACCAGCGGGGTCAACGCGTCGACCAACCACGTCATCACCACCCGCACCCGCTTCGGCACCGAGCGACCGTGCGTGTGCAGCACGGAGATCGGCGCAGGGCGCGCGACGAATTCTGGCAACACCTCGACCAGCTTGTCTGCATGCCGCTCGATGCCGTGCCGCGGAATCTGCGCGATGCCCAGCCCCGCGACACACGCCGCCTCGTAGGCTTCGAAGTTGTCCACGGTGATCACACTTCGCATCGGCACCTCGCGGTACTGCGCACCATCCCGGTACTCGAAGTTCGCCACCTGATCCGCCGCGTAGTGCACGACCACGTGACTGCGCAGATCTTCCAACGTCTTCGGCATGCCGTACTGCCGCAGGTACGTCGGGCTCGCACAGTTCATCATCGTGCTCTCGCCGATGCGCCGCCCCACGAGCGTCTCGTCGTTCACCACGCCGATTCGCAACACGAGGTCGAACCCTTCTCGCTTCGCCGACGCGATGCGGTCACTCGCGCAGATCTCCACCTGCAACTCCGGGTGCAGCGCCATCAACTGCGGCAACCGCGGAATCACGAAGTCCGTCGCCACCATCACCGGCAACTCCATGCGCACCCGCCCCCGAATCGCGCGGCTCGTCTGGAACAACGTCCCCACCTCCTCCGCGTGCGACAACAACCCCGGCGCCAGCTTGAGCAGGTGTTCCCCCTCCGGCGTCAGGTGCACCACGCGCGTCGACCGCTGAAACAGCTGCGTGCCCAGCTGCGCTTCCAACCGCTGCACGTGCGCTGACGAACGCGCTTTCGGCATTCCCAGCTGCTGCGCGGCGGCGGTGAAGCTCCGTTGTTCGGCCACCCGCACGAAGACCTGCAGCGATTCGAGGTCGAGGCTCATTGTCTGTTTCTATCAGACAGTGTGTCGCCGCGCACGGTGTGGCCGACCCGGCGGGCCCGCCGTAGTTCATGAGCATGAACTGAAACACTTCGCACATGCCCTCGCAGCAAGGTCGCCTCGCAGTCGTCACCGGTACGGGAGGGCTGGGCTTCGAAGACGCGCTCGCGCTCAGCCGCGCCGGAGCCGAGGTCATCATCGCCGGCCGCAATGCCGCCAAAGGCGCGGAGGCCGTCGACAAGGTGCGCGCGCAGGTACCGGACGCGAAGGTGCGCTTCGAAGCCGTCGACCTCGCCAGCCTGCAGTCGGTGCACGGGTTCTGCGAACGGCTGCTCAACCAGGGAAAGAAGCTCGACGTGCTGATCAACAACGCCGCGGTGATGACGCCGCCGAAGCGTGAAGTGACCGCCGACGGTCACGAACTGCAGTTCGGCACCAACCACCTCGGTCACTTCGCGCTCACCGCGGGCCTGCTGCCCTTGCTCGACGGCGCTCGCGTCATCTCGCTCTCGAGCGTCGCCGCGCGTGAAGGTCACCTCGACTTCGACGACTTGAACGCCGAGCGCAGCTACACGCCCATGAAGGCCTACGGTCAGTCGAAGATGGCCTGCCTCATGTTCGCCTTCGAGCTCCAGCGGAGAAGCGTCGCCAACGGCTGGGGCATCACCAGCATCGCCGCGCATCCGGGCGTCTCGCGCACCGACCTGCTCCACAACGCGCCGGGAAAGACGAGCATGGCCGGGCTCGCGCGCTCGTATCTGTGGTTCCTCTTTCAGCCCGCGGCGCAGGGCGCGTTGCCGACCCTGTTCGCTGCCACCGCGAAGGAAGCGAAGCCCGGCGCGTATTACGGCCCCGACAAGCTGAGCGAGACGCGCGGCTACCCGGCGCTCTCGAAGGTGCCGAAGCAGGCGCTGGACGAAGCGAACGCTGCGCGGCTGTGGACCGAGTCAGAGCGGCTGAGCGGAGTGACCTTCCGATGATCAACACCTGGCTGTCGTATGGCGCGTAGGGCTTCCTCACGCTCACCGGCACGCTGCACTTCATCGCCGACGTCGTGTCTCAGAAGCTGCGCGGCGTTCGCGCACCGAGCCCCGAGACCACGCTGTATTACGGCCTCAACACCTGCTTCTCGATCGGGCAGGTCGCGCTCGGCGCCGTCGGTGTCTGGCTGCTGATCAGAGCACCGGAGCTCGTGAGGTCTGCGCCGATGACCGTCATCACCCTCCTGGCCGGGCTCGCGTGGCTCGCCGTGACCTTCCTCTTCATCGAGTACCGCGAGCCGAAGATCGCCGTGTCGGTGTTCCTCGCGCTGTTCGTCGCCAGCCTCGCCAGTCGCCTGCTCGGCGCTTCCGACTAAGAAGCAGCGCCATGCGCCTGCTCCTCGTTGCGTGCCTGCTCTCGGGCTGTCTGACCTCCGAAGTCGAACCGCAGGTCACCATCACCCAGGGCCTCTACGGTCAGCTCACTGAGCGCTGCGAGGGCGCCGATTGTCTGGGCAGACCGCGCGTGGGCGCCCACGTCGGCTGGTTCGCCACGAGCCCGTTCACCGACCTGCCCGACGGCGGTTCACCCGAGCCGCTGCAGGCCCTGCGCTCGAAGACCAACGGCTTCTACGAGCTCAACCTCGAGGCGGCCACGAAGGGCTACCTCGCCATCGGCGTCGACCGGCCAGGTCGCATCTACTGGTTCGCGGCGACCGCGACCTCGGTTCCGCGTGGGCTCGGCCGCATCGACTGGCAGGCCGGCCCCGGCGAAGAAGGCACGTGGAACGACGTGCAGTAGCTGATCAGCCCTGCGCGCGTTACCGCGGGACGACCTCCGACGGCGAACGCAAGTATCCAGATTTTCTGTGGGGCTTCCGTAACGGTCGGCTCTCAGATTAGGAGCGTCGCTCCCGTGACTTCGACGCTTCCCCCCGCCGTTGTTCGCCTCGACCAGAAAGTGAAGCCGAAGTACCGCGGCAGCTCGCACGCCTGGGGCTTCGTGGTCTCGCTGGCGGGCATCTGGGCGATGGCGGTGGCGCCGGTGACGGGTTGGCGCTTCGTGGCGGGCGTCATCTACGCGGTCAGCCTGTCGCTGATGCTGGGGCTCTCGGCGCTCTATCACCGGCCCATGTGGAGCCACGCCGCGCGCAGCCGGCTTCGCATGGCTGACCACGTCGGCGTCTTCGTGCTCATCGCCGGGAGCTACACGCCGCTGGCCGCGCTCGTCTCTCCCAACACGTGGACGTGGGGGCTCGTCGGCATGTGGGCCGGCAACTTGGGCGGCATCGTGTACTCGACGCTGAACAACTACGGGCCGCGCTGGGTTCGCGCCGGGCTCTACGTGGTGCTCGGGTTGTGCGCGCTGCCGATGCTGCTCTCGCTGCCGCCGTTGCTGGGCTGGGGCCGCATCTCGGTGATGCTGATTTCTTCGGCCATCTACATTCTGGGTGCGGTGGTCTACGCGCGCCGCTGGCCGAACCCCAACCCGGCCGTCTTCGGGTACCACGAGGTGATGCACCTCATGGTGCTGGTCTGCGCGGCGATGCAGTTCGGCGTGCTGTGGACCGTGCAGCAGGGCTGATCAGCTCGGCGCGAGGTCCCGCTTCACGCTCCGGGTGATGCGTCGTCACCGCGCCGGCGCTCCGAACAACCGCCACTGACTCCAGCTCTCGTCGTGCGCGGCGTCGGCTTCCTTCACCGCGAGCCGGAAGGCCTCCGTGGGGGCCTCGAGCCCACCGAGCCGGTAGAAGCGCTCCACGAAGCGGCGGGCGTCTTCGTCTTTCACTTCGACGGTGGTGGCGAGCACGTGACGCGCACCGGCCGCGAGGAACCCTTCTGCGAGGCCGATGCCGTCGAGCGGCCGCCCGGTCTCACACCCGCTCAACACCACCAACCCCGGTGACGGTCGCCGCGCGAGCAACAACTCGAAGTCGAGCGACTGGCCCTTCGCGAGGTCCAACCGCGCTTCCCAGGGCGCGCCAGCCGACACCCGGCCGTGCCCTGCAAAGTGCAGCAGCGGCCGTGAAGACCACCGCGCGGTGATGGCGTCGAGCGTGGCCGCGTCACCCTCGAGCAGCTCGCCGTTCAACTGCTTCGACAGCGCGCGCGCCTCGTCACGCGCGGCCGGGAGGTCACGGCGTGGATCTCCGATGACGAGCGGCGCGCCCTGCACCGGCGCCCAGGGCTGCGTGAGCCACGCCGCGCTGGGCACGAAGGTCACCGACGCGTGCTCGAGCAACGCGCGCAAGGACGACGCTGACAGGCGCCCCGCCGGGTCGACGACGACGAGCGAACGAAGCGGCGATTTCGTGAGCTGCCCTGCGTCACGCCCGCACGTCACCGGGCCCCCGCCACGAACGAAGAACGCGAGGTCATCGAAGAACTCGAGCAGCGCTTCGTCGCGCGCGAGCGACGACGGCTCGAAGGCGGGGCGCGTCGGCAGCGGCGCTTGCGCGTCGAGCGACGCCGCCAGCCGCGTGGCTTCGTCACTCAACGCCGCGTAGCGCGCGGCGCGACGCTCCTTCCACGCCTCGAGCTCCTTCACCGACGCGAGTGACGGCGCCACGTCTGCCAGGAGCGCCTCTCGCTCGTTCGACCACCGCTCTTCTGCGGCCTCGAACGCTTCGCGCGCCTTCGGAGGCAACTGCGCGAGGCGCACGCGACGGTCGGCCTCGAAGCTCCGCGCCAGCGAGGCCTGGGCGTCGTCAGCCAGTCGCCACGCGAGGTCACACTTGCCGGCCTTCACGAAGGCACGCACCGCGTCGGCGATGGCGGTGCGGCGGTCCTGAAGAAACGACACCCGCTCTCGAGGGTCTCCGAAGCCACGCGCCTGCGACGACAACGAGCGTCTCGCCTCGGCCAGGGCCCGCGTCGCCTCGACGGCGTTGCCCTGAAGCAGCCAGGCTTCGGCCAGCCCGAGCTGCGCGCGCCACGACGACTCGGGCACCCGCTCCGCGTCGAGCGGGTCTCCCGTCATTCTCTGAAAAGCGCGCACCGCCGCCGCGCCGTCTGACGACGCGAGCGCCAGCCGACCGTCGAGCCAGTCGAGGAACACGGCCTCCACGGTCTGCGCGCCATCGGCCAGCGCCCGCGCCTTCTGCAGCGCCGCCTGCGACGCGGCCAGCCTGCCTTCGAACAACTCGAGCCACGCGAGGTTCGACGCGTAGTTCGACGCGTCGAGGCGCGCGCCCGCGGTCTCGGCTTCGGTCACCTGACGCGTGAGCTCTTCGCGGAGCGACGGTACGTCGACGCCCGCGAGGCCCCGGGTGTGCGCGCGCAGCCGCACCCACGTGACGTTGCTGCGCACGCCTCGCGCGTCGGCGAGGCCGGCCGTCGACCCCTTCTCGGCCTCGGCCGCGAGCTTCAACGCCTCTGCGTGGCGGCCTGCTTCCGACGACACCACCGCGAGGTACGCGCGCGCCGCCGTCGCTTCGCCCGGCACCCCTGCCGTCTCTGCCTCCAGCGCCGATTGCTGCAACACGGCCGTCGCTTCACGCAGCTGCCCCGAGCCCGCGAAGAAGAGCCCCTGTTGATAGTGGAGCCGCGCCGCCGTCAGCGGGTCGGGGCGCTGCTCGAGCGCGCGCTGCACCCGGCTGATGAGCGCCGGCACCTGGCCGTACTGACGCGCCCGACGCGCCCAGTAGATGGCCGCGAGCCGCCGGTTGACGGCCTCGGTGAAGAAGCCGCGTGCTTCGGCGCCTTCGGCGCACCGCGCGTGCGCTTCGGAGCGCTCACCGACAGGCACGGCGCGCGCCACGCCCAGGCACGCCCATGGCCAGTCCTCCGGCGCGACGCCTTCGAGCGCTGCGCGCGTGCTCTCGAGGTTGACGCGCGCCCTCGCCGCGAACGAATCGGCCAGCTTCGAGACCGAAGTTCTGAACCCGAGCTGCACGATGCGCGTCGCTCCGTCGCGCCGCAGCGTCAGGGCATACAGACCGTCGGCGGGCCTCGAGAAGACGACGCCGCCGTCGACCACGCTGGTGACCTCGGCCGCGGGTGACCAGCTGAAGGTCGTCGCGTCGGTGATGAGCCGCGGCGCGTCGGGAGCGTCGAACCAGTAGCGCTCACCGCCATCGACACCCTGCACCGCGCTCGCCCCCAGCACCTGCACCTCGAGGAGCGGCGCTTCCCGCCGGCACCCGGCGGCACACAGCAGCAGCAGCCCGCACGACGCGCCACGCAGCACGCGGCGTTCCTAGCAGGCTCGCGAAGCCGCACCGCAGAACCTCGGGGGCGCTACACGCCGCCGGTCTGAAACTCGCGCGCCAACGAGCGAATGCGGTGCTGCCAGTTGTAGACGACCTGCCGATTCACGCCGAGCGCACGCGCCGTTTCATCGGCGTCGAGGCCGTCGCTGTACAGACACTTCAAGACCACACGGCCCCGGGGCGGCAGCTGCGCGTCGAGAAAGGCGCCCAGCCGGCTCACCGCATCACGCGCCGAGGTCTGCGCCTCGGGCGACGACGCATCGAGCGCCGCATCAGCCGGGGCATCGGTCATCACCTCGAAGCGTTGCCGCGCGCCGGCGCGTTGCCCGGCGTTGCCCACTTCGCGCTCCGTCACCATGCCCACGAAGCCCTCGAGCGACGCGCCTCGCGCCGGGTCCCACTGCGCGAGCTGCCGGGCGTCGGCCTCGAGCAGCACCACGAACACCTGCTGAATGAGGTCGTTGGTGTCCAACGCCCGCAGGTCACTGCGCCGCGCCTGCACCAGCCGCACCCGCGCGCGCACCACGGGGAAGAGCCGCTCGACCAGCGTGCGCGTGGCCCCGCGGTCCTTGCGGCTGACGGCGGCGATGAGCGCCAGCATCTCGTGCGCGGGCGCGCTCATTCGCGGCGCTCCACGTCGACCCGCCACCAGCCTTCACCACCGCGCGCGGTCTTGCCGACCCACTGCTTCACTGCGGCCTCGTCACCCGCGACGTGCAGCCACACCACGTGCGCGCCGGGAGCCCCGAGCCACGCACCGCCAGAGAACGTCACCTCGAAGGAGCCGCGCGACGACGCGATGTCGGCGCCGTCGACCGGCAGGAGGCGCTGGTGTTCGTCTTCCACGAAGACGCCCAGGGCCCGCGGCGCGTCGCTCGCTTCTTCGGCGCGCAACCGGAGCACCAGCCGGCTCGCCGGGCCGACGATGGTGCGCGCGCCCGGCGTCGCGCCGCGCGTGGCCGCTTCGCCACCCTCGAGCTCGAAGGCGTAGGCACCCAGCGGGGCCTGTCGCGCGTTGCCCACCACCACCACCGCGAGCACGCCCGCGGCCAGGGCGGCGACGGCCGCCGGCACCCAGCGGCGCCGCAGCGGCACCACGTTGGCCGGCAGCGTGACCTTCGACACCACCGACTCGACGTCGTCGGCCATCACCGGCTCCCGCAGGGCCTGCAGCAACAGCCGCGCGTCGGCGCTCTTGGCCAGCAACAGCTCGACGGCCTCGACCTTCTCGGGGGGCAACTTTCCATCGCGGTAGGCGATGAGCTCCGCGTCATCGATGCGCATCGGGGTCTCCTGATGCGCCGTCGAAGTGTCTGGAATTCTTCGCAGGAGCGCGTCGAGTTCGTCGTCATTCATGGCGCGACGCTCTTACTTGGGTGTCGCCGAAACTCTTTTGTGCTTCAGGCGAAAAAAGGCAGAGCCTCCATCGTCAGTAGAAGTGCTGCCGCTTTCGAACCCGTCGCGAGGAGCACCATGAACTGGAACACGCGCTTCATTTCTCACCGGCTCTCTGCCGTGGCGTTGTTGTCGGTGTCGTTGGCCACGCAGGCGCTCGCGCAGCAGGTGCCGCTGCCGTATTCGTCGAACGGCACCAACGAGCGGCCCTGCTCGAACGAGCGCTTCATGCTCGAAGTGCCGCTGGGCGCGACGCCCTTCCTGTCGGGCTTCGAGACCACCTTCGCCAGCGAGCTGGTGATTTCACCGAGCTGGTTCTGTGGAGGCCTCGGCTGCCCGCTGGCCAGCGAGTACCGCGCGCGCCTGACCCCCACGCTGCCGGTGCGCCGCACCGGGGTTCCTCCAGAGCGGCTCGACGGTCACCGGCGCTCTTTCATCGTCACCTTCGAGCAGAACCACAAGGGCGCCTGGTTTCGCACCACGCCCAACGCGTCGGCGCGCTGCGAGGTGGTCAAACAGCTGCGCGCCGCGGCGGCGAAGGGTCAGGGCATCAAGGTGCCGACCTCGCCCGCCACGGCGGACGTGCTGGTCTCACGCAGCTGCAACGTGCGCGTGCAAGACGCCGAGTACTACGCGGCGCCTTCGACGCTGGCGTGGGCCGACGAGCGCATCAAGGCGCGGCCCGGCAGCGTGACCCGCGACGTCGACGTGGCGCTGGTCGACACCGGCGTGCCCGTCGCCGAGTGGTGGAACCTGGGCGTCGCGAACGAAAAGCCGCTGCCCGCCTACGAGCCCCCCACCGACGGGTACCACGCGCACGGCGCGCACATGGCCGCGTTGATTCGCAGCGTGGCGCCCAACGCGAAAATCACCTCGTACCGAGCGCTCGACGAGTACGGCGTGGGCAGCCTCGCCGCGCTGGCGAGCGCGACCGACGAGGCGTTGTTTCAGCACGACTGGCTCAAGCGCACCGGACCGTTGGTGGTGAACCTGAGCGTCGGTGCACCGCCCAACCTCTTCATTCCATCGAACCTCTCGGCCGGCAGCTGCTCGACCTGGGAAGACCCGTCGGGTGAGGCCATGCGCTACGTGCTGCAGGTGGCCGGCGTGCTCGACGAGAAGGGCCCGGCGGTCTTCGTGGCCGCGGCCAGCGGCAATCAGCCCTTCGAGAAGTACGCGCAGAACGACCTCATGGGCGCGCAGAGCCGCACCGCCACCCGGTGTGGCGTCACCACCTCGGCGCTGACCTCGTCGTTCTTCCCCGCTGCGCTCGGCGAGCTGCAGTCGTGTTCCGCCACCACGCCCACGTGGCTCCGGGTGCAGCCGGTGGGGGCGTCGAACTGGAACGACTCGGCGGCGCTCATCACGCTGCAGAGCGCGCAGGTACGGCTCTACGCGCCCGGGGAGCGCGTGTACGCGCGCGGCCACTTCCACACCGCCGACAGCGAGGTGTCGTGCACCGACGTGGGCTCGGCCGTGGGGTTCGAGCTGCCCGCCGCGGTGACGGGAACCTCGGCGGCGACCGCGCTGGTGTCGGCGACGGCGGCGCACGTGCTGGGCCGCGTGCCCTGGGCCGGTCAAATCGACATGCCGCGGGCCGCTGAAATCTCGCGCCTGCTGTACCTCACGGGTCAGCCGATGTGCCTCGGCCCCAAGGCCCGCCGCATCGACCTCAGCCGCGCCGACGACGCGGTGCAGACCCTCACGCCCGGCTGCATCGAGCTCGTCGACTGTCTGTCTTCCAGCAGCCACCCGGCCGGCCCGGCCATCGGCGACAGCACCGGGTACGTGTGCGCCGGGGCGATGCAGCGCTGCTTCGGCGTCACCGGTGGTGAGCTGGGCTGCCCGCCGGTGCCTCCGCGCGAACCGGGCTGGAGCTCGGGGCAGCTCGCCGCCGTGGCGCGCGCCGAGCCCTCGTGCCGACGCTCGTGGGGCGCGCCCGCGGGGCTGCCGACGCCGCCGTTGCTGGGGCAGTACTCGCGGTACACCGAGCAGCAGCTCGCCGGCATCGGGCCGCAGCCGTCGGGCGACGTGTGCCCGGTGTGCTCCCTCATCATCGACCCGGTGCTGACGCGCGTGCGCTTCGAGCTGGGCGACGAGTTCCCGCTCGGCACCCAGTTTCAGAACGTGAGCGTCGCGCTCTTCACACCCGACAAGCAGCCCGTGGCGCACCTGCCCATCAGCGACGGCCGCGTCTGGAGGCCCGGCGAGGTGGGAGAGATGGTGGTCGACCTCACCGGGGTGCGCGGCGCTGACCCCACCACGCTGGTGAACATGCTCCGCGACCGCCAGTTGATCCCCGTGCTCGACGTGGGCGTGCGCCCGCGGCGCGGTGAAGAGAGCCGAATGCAGAAGGAGCTGCTGGTGGAGCTGCCCTGATCAATTGACGAGCGCGCGCGGCGCCTGCCTAATGCCCGCCCCGGTGGGCACCTCGCTCTGTCAGCACTGCGGCCGTACCCACGCCGAAGACACGGCCCGCTGCCCGCGCACCAACCGGTCGATGAAAGACCCCGGGCCCTGCGGCTCCCACATCGACCGCTACCTCGTCGAGAAGCTGCTCGGCACCGGGGGCTTCGGCGCGGTCTACCTCGCGCGCCACCGCCGCACGCAGGCCCAGGTCGCCCTCAAGGTGCTCAAGGCCGCGTTGATGACCGACGCCAACGTGCTCGAGCGCTTTCTGCGCGAAGCCACCACGGCGGCCTCGGTGGGCAGCGAGCACCTGGTGCGCGTGGTCGACGCCGAGGTGACGGCCGACCAGGTGGCCTTCATCGCCATGGAGTACCTCGACGGCGAAGACCTCAAGGCCATCGTGAAGCGCGAGCGCCGCCTGCACCCGTCGCGCGCCGTGGAGCTCGTCAGCCAGGTGCTCCGCGGGCTCTCGGCCGCGCACGACAAGGGCATCGTGCACCGCGACATCAAGCCCGCGAACATCTTCATCACCCGGGTGCGCGAGCCCAACGGCACACAGCGCGAACACGCGAAGGTCCTCGACTTCGGCATCAGCAAGGTGCTCGGCGCCGCGCAGCTCACCGCGCAGGGCATGACCATGGGTACGCCGTCGTACATGGCGTGGGAGCAGTTTCACGACGCCCGCGAAGTCGACGCGCGCACCGACCTCTACGCGGTCGCCGCGATGCTCTACGAATTGCTCGTGGGCGAAGTGCCGTACGACGCGCCCAACATCCTCTCGCTGATGAACAAGCTGCGAATCGGCGACCGCCGGCCGATGCGCGACGTGGTGCCGTGGCTGCCGGTGCCGCTGTGCGCCGTCGTCGAGAAGGGCCTCGAGAAGCGCCGCGAGTGGCGCTGGCAGTCGGCGCGCGAATTCCTGGCCGCGCTCGAGAACGTCACCTTGCTGCTCGACCCGGTGCCACCGCTGACGCCCGCCACGGTGGAGATGGAGGAGGTCGACCTCGAACGCCAGCTCGATACGCGCATTCGAAGGCGCGACCTGAGCGATGACGAGACCTTGAAGGAGTAGCGCGGGGCATCTCTACGCGCGGCCGTGGAGCGCCACGAAGGCGAACCACGCGACGCCGGCCACGGCGATGCCCAGCAGCAGACTTCCACCGAACTGAATGGCGCGCGCCGGCCCCGGCACCGGCGTGGCGAGCGGCCCTTCGACCGGAATGTGCGGGTTGCCCGGCACCGTCCACGTGCCTGACAACGAACATTCGGCGAAGGGGTCCAACTGGCGAATCGCGGCTTCGTCTTTCGAGGCAATCAGGGCCGCCATGTACTGCTTGGCGTTGAGCACCTTGTTCACCGCGGCCTCGGCCTTGTCGTTTCCGTAGAACGTGAAGGTGAAGGGCCCGCCGAACTCGAGGCGGCTGTGGGAGTAGCTGCCGTTGCGCCGCACCGTCACCAGCGTGGGCCGACCCAGCGAGGTGACCGGCGTGAAGAACACGTCACCGCCCGACAGCTTCAGCAGCCCCGAAGGAAACACGAACAGGCCTTCGCGGAAGGGCGGCGGCTTCCACAACCGGCTGAACACCACCGACATGCTGGCGGCGAGGAAGAAGAACGTCGCCGCGGCCAGCCCGTAGAAAGCCTCTTCGTCGTGCCGCGGGTGAATGCCGGAGCGCAGGCGGCTGAGCAGATAGTCGACGCAGAACCACATGACGCCGAGCCCGCCCAAGGCCACGAGGTACTTGAACCAGCCCAGGTTCCACGCCGGGTCGCTGATCAGCAGCAGCGGGTCCTGCTCCTTCGAAGTCGTCAGCTTCACCAACCGCTCACGCACGACTCGAGGCAACCCGTTGAAGGGAACTTTCATGTGCGCGCGAGCCTAGCGGTCTGCGACGCGAACGTGATTGCGACGGGGGTGCGTGCGTCGAGCGGCCTCAGAGCGCTTCTGAAGCACCGGGCGAGACGAGGTCGAGCACCAGCCAGCCGAAGTGCGCGTCGACCGACAACACGCGCGTACCCTGCTCGTCGACCAGCGCGCCATCACGAAACCGCAGCACCGAAGGCGGTGCGCCGAAGCGTCGCACGGCGATGGCCTGCGATTGATCATCGTCGTCGACCAGCCGTACTTCGAGACGGCGGCCGTCGAGCACCAGGCCGTGCAGCTCCGGCCCGAACTCGAACATCACGCGCCGGTTGGCGGCGAGCAGCTCGCCGTGCGCTTCACGAAAGACCCTCGCGATGATCCGCATCACGAGACGAAGCTCCTCGACGTGCGCCGAGCGGCGTTCAGCATCTTCATGCTCCGGGCGGTCGTGCTCCGTCGAGTTGAGGTGCCTTCTGAGAGCCTTCTTCCACGACATTCGTTGCTCCTCGCTTCAACTGGGTTGAGTGGGGCCAAGCTTCAACTGGGTTGAGTGGGGCCAACGACGAGATCGATAAGCATCGAGATCGACCGCGCCAGATCTTGCCGCGCGCGCGCGCGTCACTACGCGCGGTGGTGCTACGTCTGGGTGACCGTGAAGCGAATCGTCATCGTCGTGTCATGCGCGCTCGCTGCCTGTTCCCCCGCTTCGTCGGAGTCGTTACCGCCGGCCGTCGAAGACGCGCTCGCGTACGCGTCACCGGCGATGGGCACGGGAGGCTTCGCGTACTTCCACGGCTCGGCGTTCGTGGGCGCTGCGGTGCCGCACGGGTTGGTGAAGGCGGGGCCCGACACGCGCGGCCGCTACGGCACGCTCAACTTCATCCACTACTCCGGCTACTGGGCCGACGACGACACGGTGATGGGCTTCTCGCAGCTCCATCTCCACGGCACGGGCGCCACCGACTGGGGCGTGCTCTCGCTGATGCCGGTGACGTCGGGCGAAGCGAACGTGCTCAACCGCGGCACGTACCAGAGCAAGTTCAGCAAGCGCTCCGAGGTGCTGCGCGCCGGCTCGTACGAGGTGACGTTGACGAAGTGGAACGACGTGAAGGCCGAGCTCACCGCTTCGGTGCACGCCGCACATCACCGCTACACGTTCGCCGCGGGTGACACGCCGCACGTGGTGCTCGACCTGCGCGAGGCGCTGTCGGGCGGCGAGCTGACCGAGCAGGAGGTCACGTGGGTGAACGACACCACGCTGCGCGGCTCGTTGTTGTCGAAGGGCGGCATGTCGCGCGGCTTCGGCGGCAATCGCGTGTGGTTCGAGCTGAAGACCAGTCGCGCCTACGAAGTGGTGCAGCGCGCGGGCAATGCAGCGCTGTTGCTGCGCTTCGCCGCCGGCGAGCCGGTCGAGGTGATGCTCGGTGTGTCGCTGGTGTCGGCGGAGGGCGCGACGAAGAACCTCGAAGCCGAGATGCCGACGTTCGATTTCGAGGCGCACAAGGCGGCCGCGGAAGCAGCGTGGCGCGAGCGGTTGTCGCGGCTGACGGTGTTCGGCGGTTCAGAAGAAGACCGCGCCACCTTCTATTCGGCGCTGCGCCTCGCGTTCCTGATGCCGACCATCATCAGCGACGTCGACGGCGCGTACACGTTCGGTGGCGCGCGTTCGTCGGTGGCGAGCGGCGAGGTGATGCTGTCCGACCTCTCGTTGTGGGACACGTACCGCACGGTGCACCCGCTCTACTCGCTGGTGCATGAAGACGGCGCGCGCTGGTCGGTGCAGAGCCTGACGCGCATGGCCGCAGACGGCCGCGGGTTTCCGCGCTGGCCGATGGCCACGGGTGAAGCAGGCACGATGGTGGGCGCGCCAGCCGACATCGTGATCAGCGACGCGGTGCTGCGCGGCGTGCCCGGCCTCGACGCGGCGTCGTTGTACGCGGCGCTCCGCACCGAAGCGCTCGGGAACCCCGCGCGTGGCTCGCGCGCGGCGATGGGTGGCTACACCACGCGCGGCTGGGTGCCGGTGGAAGAGTCGGGCCGCAGCGTCGGCATCACCGTCGAGTACGCGCACGCCGACTTCGCGCTCGCGCAGCTCGCCCGTCACGTGGGCCACGCTGATGACGCCGCGCAACTGGAAACGCGCGCCAAGGGTTGGCGGCAGCTGTTCGACGCAGAGCTCGGGGTGCTGCGCCCGAAGCACGCCGATGGCACGAAGGTGACCGACGCGTTCACCACCGGCAGCTGGGACCACTACGCCGAAGCCAATGGCTGGCAGACGACGTTCATGCCCGCGTGGGACCTCGCCGGGCTCGACGAGGTCTTCGGGGGCCGCGAGGCGTTCATCGCTGCGCTGACGGCGTTCTTCGACGGTGCGCCCGCCGAGCACGCGGCGGCGTTGGCAGACCCGAACTACGAGCTCCGGTACCTGCCGCGCAGCTACTACTGGCCGAGCAACGAGCCGGACATTCAGGCGCCGTTCATGTTCGCGCAGGCCGGGCGGCCGGAGCTCGCGGCGAAGTGGACCGACTGGGCGCGGCGCACGTTCTTCTCGGCGAAACCCGACGGTGTTCCCGGCAATGACGACGGCGGCACGCTGGGCAGCTGGTTCGTGCTCGCGGCGGCGGGCCTGTATCCGCTGCCGGGGACTGATCAGTGGATCATCGGCTCGCCGCTGTTCCCCAGGCTCGAGGTGAAGCTGCCCGGCGGCGGTGTGTTCACCATCGAAGCGAAGGGCGTGTCGGCCGAAGCCATCTACGTGCAATCGGCGACGCTGAACGGTGCGCCGTTGAACGTAGCGGTGCTGAAGCACGCCGACGTGAAGGCGGGCGGCTCGCTGGTGCTGCAGATGGGCCCCGCGCCTTCGGAGTGGGCGCAGGGGACATGACGCGCTGCATTTTTTGACCGGCCGCTACACGCTCGTAGCGTGGGCGACATGATCAACAACCGCATGGACGAGCGAGTCGACGCGACGGGCACGGGAGTCGAAGTGATGGACCGTGAGAGTGGCGTCGAGTTTCACGGCGACGCGAAGAACGTCTCGGGCAAGGGGCTCCTGTTTCACGCCACCATGGAACCGCCCGTGGGCGCGGAGCTCGACGTGAAGCTGGGCGAGGCGCGCGGTGCGATGCAGGTGACGCGCGTGGCGCCGGCCGCGGGTGGCGGGTTCGACGTCGCCGGTCGCCTCACGCGCCGCTGAGCTGCCCGCGTCGATTTGTTTCGAAAGCCGAAACAATCCACGCCGCCATCTCGCGGGTGGCCCGCGTCGCCACCGGCAACCCCTGCATGTTGAAGAACCCGTGCAGCACGCCGGGCACCTCCACCAGCTTCACCGCCACGCCGTCGCGCTCGAGCTTCCGCGCGTACGCGAGGCCCTCGTCGTGCACCACGTCACACTCCGCGAGCAGCACGTACGCCGGAGCCGACCCCTTCAACGACCCGGCTCTCAACGGTGAACAGTCGGGCTCGTGCCGTCGCTGAACGTCAGGCGCGTAGCACTGCCGATAGAACCGCACGGTGTCGCGCGACAGAAAGTGCCCGCGCGCGAACGTCTCGAACGATGGCAGCTCGTCGACGTTGTCGGTCACCGGGTAGATGAGCACCTGCGCGGCGACCTTCTCGCCCAGGCGCCGCGCCACCACCGTCGCCAGCGCGCCGCCGGCGCTGTCACCCGCCACCACCACCCGCCCCGACAGCGCGCTCGTCACCGCGACGCAGTCGTCGACCGCGGCCGGGTACGGGTGCTCGGGCGCCAGGCGATAGTCGACGGCAATCACCTCGCGCTTCGTCGCCGCCGCCAGCGCGCTCACGGGCCGGGCGTGCGTCTCGTAGTTCCCCACCACGAACCCGCCGCCGTGAAAGAACACGATGACGCCGGGCTCCGCGTCGTGCGGCACGTACCGGCGCACCTTCACGCCGGAGATCACGTCGTCACGAATCTGCGCGAGCCTCGCCACCTTCCCGACGATGAACGCCGGTGACCCCGCGGCCTTCGCCAGCGCTTCGCGTGCGCGCTCCACGCCGACCTTCTCGGCTGGTCGCGCCAGCCACTCCGAAACGATCGCGATGACACGCATCTGCAGGGTGAGCACCGGCGCATCTTCGTTCACGCGGTAAGAAGCGCGCATGCCGAAGTGGCTCAAGATCGTCCTCGCGCTGGTGGTGTTCTTCGTTCTGCTCTGTGGCGGGCTCTCTGCGGCCGCCTACTTCTGGTTCGAGGCCAACAAGGAGCGGCTCAAGGGCGTCACCGAGCGCGCGCACGCGGAGGCCGGGGAATACGCGTACTCGCACGACGCCAACGAGTGCGTGTCGGCAGCGCTCGGGAAGCTCACGCAGCGCAACAGCATCGTCGACGAGGCCGAGCACAAGATCTTCCTCAAGGCCTGCATCGACAAGGCCAGACGCCCCGCTGGCTTCTGCACCGGCGTGCCCGTGCGCAGTGAAATCTTCGCGAGCGCGCAGTGGGCCGTCGAGAAGTGTCAGGCCCTCGGGTACGCCGGCAGTCAGCCGTGCGGTCGCCTCGTGCAGGCGATTCAAGAAGCCTGTCACCCGAAGCAATGATCAACCCGGACTTCCCGGCGGCAGCGCTCCCGCTCGAGCCCCGCGGCGCGCTCGAGACTCCCCCACCCACCTGAAGTCTCGAGCGCTGCGCGGCCGGCGTCGAGTCGTCAGACCCACGTCACGGCTTCGACGTGAAACCTTTCGCCCAGGCGATGGCGTCGTCGAGCCGGTCCTGCCCGAAGAAGTGCTCACCGCGGGTGAACATGTTCGGCGCGCCGAACACGCCGCGCGCGGCTGCTTCGTCGGTGAAGGTGCGCAGCTGTCGTTTGGTGTCTTCCTGCCCGGCCTTCGCCAGCCACGGAGCCGCATCGACGTCGAGCGCGCGCAGCACGCCCTCGAGCACCTCGCCGTCGGCGATGTCGCGGCCCTCGACGAACTCCGCGTGGAACACGGCGCGAATGAAGTCACCGACCCACGGCTGCTCGAGCGCGGCGCACGCCACACGCGCGGCGAGAATGCTGCGCTGGGGGAAGACGGCGGGCATCGTGAACGCCAGGCCGTACTTGCTGCTCACGCGCTCGAGGTCGCGGCGCATGTACTTCGCGCGCGCCGGCTGAACGTTGAACGGTGAGTCTTTGATGCCGAGCTGCTGCGTGAAGAGGGGCCCGAGCAGAAAGGGCCGCCACGTGAGCGCCACGCCAGCCTCGCGGCACAGGCCTTCGACCCGCATCGCGCCCACGTACGAATACGTGCTGGCGAAATCGAACCAGAACTCGAGCGCTGGTGAATCAACCGCCATGAATCGACATGCCCACGATGAACGCGAGGCCCAGAATGAAGCTGGCCACCACCAGACCGACGGCGGTGTTCTGGTCGACCTCGAGCTCCTTGTGCACGTCGAAGGGCAGCAGCTTCCGCACCACGAAGAAGCCGGCGACGAAGACCAGAATGCCGATGAACGAGAACAGCAGCGAGGCCACTGCCCCCTGCAAGAGAACGTCTGTCTTCATCACTTTCCTCCCATGAAGCCGTCGTGCCACAGCAGAATTCCGCCCGGCGCCGAGCGCACCGAAGCCGGCAACTCACCGCGTTCCTCGTCGGGAAAGCGGTCGAGGTGCATCACGTGCATCGCCGCGTAGAGCAGCACGAACAGTCCACCCAGGTACTTCACGTGTGACCTCCTTCACTCGTCGTCATCGCTCTCGACCTTCGCGTACGGAAACGAGCTGACGTTGGGCGCCGTCTGGAAGACGGCGTCGTTCCACTTGCGCGTCTCGAAGCTGCCGGCGCTCAGGCTCAGGAACACCGGGTAGATGAGCAGCAGCAGAATGAAGATGACCGGGCAGAAGCCGGGGCCGTCGTCGGCCTTCACCGTCACCGTGTAGTCGGTGGCGCGCGAGGGCTCGAAGTGTGGCGTCACGCGAACGATGTACGTGCCCTTGTCGACCACGTCGGTGGAGCGCGTCACCTCGCGGCTGCCTTCGGTCCACGCGTCTTCACCGCTGCCGCCCGAATAGAAGCTGGGTTCGGCGTAGACCTCGATGACCTCACCGGTGGCTTCGTTCACCAGGTCGACCGACACGCCGAGCCAGTTGTTGTTCACGCTCGCCGACACCGTCACTTCGAGCGGCACCTTGTCTTTGACCTCGAAGGGCTCGCTGAAGCGCTGCGCTTCGGGGCTGGCCGGCGTGGCGTTGGGCGGCACCGAGAAGCTGCCGGACCAGTACTGCTCGGTCGACCCCAGCATCGCGAACACCATCGCCAACGCCACCAGCGCGCCGCACCACACGAGGCTCCAGGTCCACGCTTCGCCGGCCTGCTTGCGACGAACGTTCTCCTGCGCGGGCGCGATGCCGGTCGGCGTGCGCAGCTTCTTCTTGAGTGAAAACGCCTTCTGGACCTCTTCACCGTCGATGAGCGTGCCCAGCGTGACCGTCGCTTCGTTCTCGGTGCGGTCGACGTTGATGGAGCGGGGCGGCGCCACGTACTCGTCGGCCTGCGCGACGTCTCCGGCGTTGACCTGCCAGTAGCACTCGCCGACCACGTAGTCGGTGGTGACGAACACGCTCTGGAACTGGCGGAAGAGCTCCTTGTCGAACTTCACTTCGCGAATGGCGAAGAAGCACTCGCCCGCAGGCAGCGGCTTGAGCCACGTCCAGTGGCCGTTGCTGTCCATCAACCAGCGGAAGCCGTGGTCGCGGTTCCACAGCAGGTACTCGTCCCACGGGTAGCGGACGTTCTCGACTTCACAGCTGCGAACCAGGTGGGCGAGGCACGTCCACGCGATGACGGGCGACTTCGGGTCGCTGCCCGGCTCGCGCAGGCGGCCCACGGCACCGAGTGGAATCGCGGGCTCGTACGGCGGCTTCTCGAGCTGCTGGAGGAACTTGAGGTGGCCGGCGTCGACGCTGATGAGCGCGTTGCAGTACGGGCAGGCGACGCGCTTCGTGGCATCGGGCGCCTTGAGGTCGAGCGGGCCGTTGCACTGCGTACAGCGCGCGTGTGCGAGCGCGGTCTTTCGCGGCGTGGGCTCGAGCTCCGACGAATCGAAGCCCAGCTGGCCCAGCGTGACGAAGCTGCCGATGAAGTAGCCGACCTCGAGCTGCTTGCCGTGACGCGCGCTCTCGATGGAGCAGAACGTGCCGCGCGGGCCGGTGGCGTCGATGAACTGATGGTCGCGCGCGAAGTCGGGCAGCTCGCCCTGCGCCGACACCGTGCGCGCCACGCCGATCTCTTCGACCACGAAGAGCGTGTCGCGCAGCTTGAAGGTGTCGAGCGGCCGCTTGCTGCTCCACTCGGTGGGCGCGTTGGTGACGGGAAAGAGCAGCTTCCAGTCGCCTTCGGATTCCGCGAGCCACGCTTCGCGTTCGTCTTCGAAGGTGAGGTACCACTCGTCCCACGTGGCGTCGTCGCGGGTCTTCTGAATGCGCCCCTTGATGGTGAACGGCGTGCCGCCGTAGCGACCGTGAAGGCCGACCTTGAGCGGTGATTCGGTGTCGACGAGCTCTGCCGCCTTGCCGAGGGCTTCGAACGAGCCGCCGTCTCGCGCGATGACGGTGTTGCAGTACTCACACACCTTGATGCGCGGAGCGCCCGCGGGGAACTCCACGGGCGCTCGGCATGATGGGCATTCACCGACCTTCATCGCGGCGGGCACTTCACCACACCGCGCGGAGGTGACGAAGGCGAAGCGACGTCACTCAGGCGCGACGCAACCCCACGGCTGCATGAACCGCACGCCCGGCACCGACGATGTGTACTGACGGCAATCCGGAGAGAATTCGACGTTGCCCACGGGGCAGTGCGCAGTGCCCGAGGCGCCCGTCGTCGGCTTGCAGCAGTATTGGTAGTACGTGTTGGGGTCGGTGACGCGGCTCGCGAAGAACACCGTCTGCGGACTGCACTGCGGCTCGCCGACCCATCGCAGGCCAGCTGGCATGGGCGGAAAAGGCGCCGGTGGGGTCGACGGTCCTCCGGTCCACGCTTCGCCGAGCGGGCTGGGGTCGATGGGGCCTGAGGTGAGCACGTTGAGGGTGAACGCCTCCCACGCGCCGGTAGCGGTGCGATCGGCCTTCACTTCAGCGCCGCCCCCGAGCTCGGCGACGAGCCAGCGACCGTCCCAGGCCTGAAGGTTGACCTGATCTCCGGAGTTGATGACGCCGGTGCCACCCCACGCCTTCACGATGCGGAACAACTCCCACAGCCCGGCGCTGCCGCGGTTGGCGTTGACCAGACCGTTCTCGGCGACCACGTACGCCCCGTTCTGCGCGCGAATGCGAATGATGTCGCCCGACACCAACTGGCCTCCGCTGAGGTCCGTCACCACGAAGCGCTCCCACGCTCCAGGCACGGTGCGGTCGGCCTTCACTTCACGATTTCCGCCCCACTCCGCGACCACGTAGTGCCCGTTGGCGACGCGCATGGTGACGATCTTGTAGATGAGCGTGGAGGACGACACCCACGTCGGGTCGAGCGGGCTGGGGTCCGTCGATGCGCGCGACACGATGGTGAGCGAGAACGCCTCCCACGGACCAGCGACCGAGCGGTCTGCCTTGAGCACGTCGCCGCCGCCACCTTCCGCGGTCACCCAGAAGCCGTCCCACGCGCGCAGGCGAATGCCGTCGCCGCTGTAGATGCGGCCCGTGGTGCCGTTCGACTTCGAGATGACGAACTGCTGCCACAGCGTCGTCGAATTGACCGACTGGGCGTTCACCGCGCCGGCAAGCGCTGCGACATACTTTCCGTTCTGCGCACGCACCCGCACCGGGTCTCCGGCGTTCAACTCTCCACCGTTGAGGTCGATGAGGACGAAGCGCTCCCAGGCACCGGCAGCGTTGCGGTTTGCCTTCACCTCGCGCTCACCACCCCACTCTGCGACCACGTACTGCCCGTTCGAAGCCCTCAGGTTCACCGTGTAGAACGACTGCGCCTCCGCCGCCCGCGCAACGACACAGACGACAGCCAACACCAGACCAGACACCACACTCTTTCGTCTCATTGTGTACGTCCTCCTGAAGACAAAGGTCGCAATCACAGACATGAACGACCAGCGCCAAAGTGCTTACGTAAACAACTCCAGGCTCGTCTTCGCAGACATGCGCATGCTTGCCATTGGCGCGCTGGTGTTCTCGTCCTGCGTGGCGTCGCGCTCGTCGCTCATCGAAGACGCACCGTCGTGCGACTCGTTCGCGGCGTTCGACGCGCGCGCGCGTGAACAGCTCGACGCGTTGATGGCGGAAGCACCGGGCGAGCAGCTGGTGAGAGAGACCGCGCGCATCAACTCCGCGCGAAGGGCGTGTGCGCGTCACGTGGTGAACGGGCTGCGCGAACGTCGCGAGGAACAGGGGCTCAACGACGTTCAGACCGAGCTCGACGCGATGACGGCGACGTACGGTGCGGCGACCGTCAACGAGATGCTCGGCGACGACGCCTCGCAGTTGAAGGCGCTGCTCGAAGAGGCACGGCAACGCACGTCGCGTGAAGCTTCGGCCGCCGGCAACGAGCGCCGCGACGACACCGAGCTGTCGAAGTTGAAGGTCGACGCGCCCGACTCGATGGGCGCGGCCCCGGAGATGCCGAAGACGATGTGCGACGAGGTGACGCCGTGCGCGCAGGTCGACTGCATCGTCGAGCGCGCAGAGCCCGGAGACACGACGGTGAAACCGGAGCTCGAGAAGGCCGCGCGGCAGTGCCTCGACGCGTCGCCCGACGTGGTGAAGCTCGGCAGGTTGTTGAGCGCCTTGAAGCCGTGGGCCCCGAGCGGCGCGCACACCGAGACGCTCCGTGAGCTCGAGCAGAGGAAGAACAGCGTGTGGCCGCGCGTGGAAGCCGCGAAGCCGGGCCTCGCAGCCCAGCTCGCGACGCCGTTTGCCGAGGTGCCGTCGGTGGCGAAGCACGTGAGCGCCCTGCGGGCGAAGGCGCTCGCGCATCACCGTGAACGCGCGCGTGAAGTCGCGAACGTCGAAGAAGCGAAGTGGTTGCAGCTCAAGCTCGTCGAGCAGTTCGGCGGCGACAAGGCGCCGGAGCTCTCGAGTGCGGGCCGTTGGGACACCGCGCGTTGGCGTTGTGACGCGCCGAAGCCGACGGAACTTCCGTCACTGCCGCGCGGGCTCGACGTGAAGTGGAACGTGCGGTGCGAGCAGCCGAAGGCGGCCGCGAAAGACGACGAGCTGCGCACCTTCGAGCTGCGTCAGATGAAGGTCATCATTTCGCTCACGACGACCTGCGCAGGGCAGACCACGAGCACCGACTTCACCGTGCAGGAGCCCGGGAGCGAGACGTTCCCTGAAGAAGCGTTTCGTCACGAGCTCGAGGTGCGGATTCCTGAGGTCATCACCGCCTGTGGCCGTCGCCATCGCCTGCAGTCGACGGCGAGCTGCACACTGCTCCGCAAGCTGGGCGCGGCCGACATCATTCGCAAGTTCGTCGAACATGCGCGCTTCACCCACGCGTGGGAGCCGTGCTTCGCCGAGTGGTTCGAGGCGACCGAAGGTGCACAGCTGCCGTCACTTCAGTGACGCCCTGGCGACGTCGAGGAACGCGCGCAGCCCCGCCGGCACGTGCCGATGGCCCGGGTAGTAGATGGCCAGCGGCGCCCACGTCGGACACCATGGCTCCAGCACCCGAACGAGCCGCCGGCGCTCGAGCAGATCCGCCACTTCTTCTTCGCCGACGTACGCGAACCCCAGCCCCGCCAGCGCCGCGTCGATGAGCAGCGACAACGCGTCGACGGCGATGCGACCCTTCACGTCGACCTCCAGCGAGCGACCATCGCGCTCGAATTCCCAGTGGTAGCGGCCGCCGTTCGGCCGGCGCAGCACCACGCAGTCGAACTCGAGCAGCGCTTGCGGCGTCTTCGGTCTTCCGTGCGCACGAATGAAGGCCGGCGTCGCCACCACGATGCTGCGCTGCGGCCGTGAACACGTCACTGCCACCATGTCGGCCGGCACCGTGTCGCGCAGGCGGATGCCCGCGTCGAAGCCCTCCTTCACGATGTCGACCACGCGCGACTCGCACACCAGCTCGACCTTCATCTGGGGAAAGCGCCGCAAGAACTCGACGACCACCGGCTTGAAGAGCTGCCGTGCCCACGGCTCGTTGGTGTTGAGCCGCAACGTGCCCCGCGGCGTCTCGCGGAAGTCGTTGATGCTCTCGATGGCGCCCTGCAGCTGACCGAGCGCGGGGCGAATGCGCGCCACGAAGTGTTCCCCCGCGTCGGTGAGCGCCACGCTGCGCGTCGTTCGATGAAAGAGCCGCACGCCCAGCCGCTTCTCGAGCGCGCTCACTGCGTGACTCAGTGCGCTCGCGCTCAAGTCGAGCTCCCGTGCCGCGGCGCGGAAGTTCCGGGTGTCGGCGATCGCCAGCACGGCCTGCAACTCGAAGATTCCGTCGCGCCTCATTGTTCTGAACTCTGCATCAGCGCATCTCGAATTGCGTCGGTTGTTGCATCACTGGCCACTGCGTATCTCTGTGCCATGACCTCGAAACACACCGTGCTCATCACAGGCGCCTCGACCGGTCTCGGTCACGCCGCAGCCGTCCTCTTTCGCGACAAGGGCTGGAACGTCGTCGCCACCATGCGAACGCCGAGGCCCATCGACGGGTGCACGGTGTTGCCGCTCGACGTGACCGACCAGGCCAGCGTGAACCGCGCGATGGCAGAGGCGCTCGCGAAGTTCGGCCGCATCGACGTCGTCATCACAACGCGGGCTACGGCCTGTTCTCGGTCTTCGAGGCCGTGAGCGACGCCAAGGTGCGCGAGCTGTTCGAGGTCAACGTCTTCGGCGTGATGAACGTGACGCGCGCGGTGCTGCCGCACTTCCGCGAGCGCAAGGCCGGTGTCTTCGTGAACGTGAGCAGCGGCGCCGGGGTGTTCGTGCTGCCGACCGCGTCACTCTACAGCGCCAGCAAGTTCGCGCTCGAGGCGTTCTCGGAGGGCCTCGCGTGGGAGGTGGGCACCTTCGGGGTGAAGGTGAAGCTCATCGAGCCCGGCGGCGTGGCGACGTCGTTCAACGAGCGCGCGGGAAGGGAAGGCGCGGCGTCGTCGGTGGTGCCCGGCTACGAGGCGTTCTTCGCGCAGGCCGGCGCGATGTTCGGAAAGCTGCAGGCGAACGCGAACGCCGATGCGTCGGCGACCGACGAGAAGGTCGCGCAGGTGATGTTCGACGCGGCGACCGACGGCAGCGAGCAGCTCCGCTACGTGGCCACCGAGGCCATCAAGCAGAAGGTCGCGCTGCGCCGCTCCGGGGGCGAAGACGCGTACGTGAAGCACATGCGCGCGCTCCTCGCCGGGTGAGCCTCGCGACGTGTCCCCACACCCTCTCCCCGTCGGGGAGAGGGCTTTTCGGACGTGGGGAGGATCAGAACGAGTCTTCGGACACTTCCATCGCCTGCAGCGACGACTTCGACACGAACTGCGGCACCAGCGCGATGTTCGGCAACACTTCGCGGCAGAAGAACTTCGCCGACGCCACCTTGCCTGCGTAGAAGTTCTTCTCGCTCGAGTCGGCGCTCTTCGACTTCTCGATGGCCACCCCAGCGTGCCGCACCAGCAACCAACCGATGATGACCTCGCTCAGCGCGAACAGCATGCGGTTGCCCTGCAGACCCACGTGGTACAGCGAGTCACCGAGCTTCTCCATCAACGCGCCGAACGCCGCCTGCAGGTGACCCAGCGCTTCGCCGAGTGCCGCGCGCTCGTCCTTCAGCTCGTCGCCGCCTTCGTTGCCGCCGGCCGTCTCAGCGACGCGGCCGAGCAGGCCCTGCAACGTCGCGCCGCCGTCCTTCGCCACCTTGCGCATCAACAGGTCGAGCGCCTGAATGTGCGTCGTGCCCTCGTAGAGCGTGTCGATCTTCTGGTCGCGGATGTACTGCTCGAGCGGGTAATCGGTGAGGTAGCCCGAGCCGCCGAAGCTCTGCAGCGCGAGGTGCAGCAGCTCGTACGCCTTCTCACTGCAGTAGCCCTTGATGAGCGGCAAGAGCAGGTCGTTGAGCGCGCTGGCTTCCGCCGCCTCCGGCGCCTTGTGACCGCCCTTCAATTCCACTTCGTCCTGAATCGACGCGGCGAAGAGAATGAGCGCGCGCATGCCTTCGGCGTGGGCCTTCTGCAGCAGCAGCATGCGGCGCACGTCGGGGTGGTGAATGACGGTCACGCGCGGCGCGTTCTTGTCGCGGCCGGCCATCAGGTCGGCGCCCTGCTTGCGCTCTTTGGTGAAGGCCAGCGCGTTCAAGTAGCCGGTCGACAGCGTGGCCATCGACTTCACGCCCACCGCCATGCGCGCGTGCTCGATGACGTGGAACATCTGGCGCATGCCGTCGTGCACGTTGCCCACCAGCCAGCCCACGCACGGCGTCGAGTCACCGAGCGTCATTTCACACGTGGCCGAGGCCTTGAGGCCCATCTTCTTCTCGAGGTTCGTGCAGAAGATGCCGTTGCGTTCACCGAGCGAGCCGTCGTCGTTCACCAGGAACTTGGGAACGATGAACATCGACAGGCCCTTGGTGCCGGGGCCCGCACCTTCGGGCCGCGCGAGCACGAGGTGAATGATGTTCTCGGTCGAGTCGAAGTCGCCGTTGGTGATGAAGCGCTTCACACCTTCGAGGTGGTAGACGTCGTCTTTGACCTGCTTCGCCTTGGTGCGGCCAGCGCCGACGTCAGAGCCCGCGTCAGGCTCGGTGAGCACCATGGTGCCGCCCCAGCGGCGCTCGAGCATCGGCCCCACGAAGCGCTTCTTCTGCGCGTCGGTGCCGAGCTCGTCGATGATTCGCGAGAGCACGTTGCCCAGGAAGTAGAAGGCCGCGGCCGCGTTGCTGCCGACCACGAACTCGAACGCGCCCCACGCCAGCGTCGGCGGCGCGCCGAGGCCACCGAGGTGCTGCGGCAGGTCGAGCAGGTTGAGGCCGTTGTCGAAGTACGCAGCCATCGCCTTCTTCATCGCCGGCGGCAGCGTGACCGAGTGGCTCTTCGGGTCGAACACCAGCGGCACGCGGTCACCTTCGACGAAGCCGTCGGCCATCACGCCGGTGCAGATGGGCAACATCGCTTCGATGGTCTGACGCGCAGTGGCTTCGTCGAGGTCACCGAACGGCTTCTTGCCGAGCGCGGTGTCCTGAATGCGGAGGAACTCGAAGAGGTTGAAGAAGGTGTCGCGAACGTTGGGCTTGTAGTGCTGGGCAGTCGACATGGCGGCGGAGTGTGCGTTTCCCCGCGCGGGGCGACAAGCGTCAAGGTGCGGCGAAGACCCCCGGGCCGGCGGGTGCATCACCTGCGCGCATGGCCTCGAGGAGGCGAGGCGCATGGCAGCTGACCACCGAACGCGCAGACGCACCCGCCGCGAATCACGCGTCGCAGTCGCTGCGGTCGCTCGACAGGTCCCACGCGGGCGTCTCGAACACCAGGTGCCCTGCGGCGTTGAAGGTGCCCACCGCGCTCGTCACGCCCGCCACCTTCTTCTTGAACGACACCGTCACCGCGCGACCCTTCACCTTCCAGGTGCCGGAGGTGGTGACGCGCTTCACGTCTTCGTCGACCAGCACCTGCGAGCACGTCAGCGTGCCGTCGGCCTTGAGGTCGAGCTGCACCGTGTGGCCGTAGGCCCCTTGCGGTGGGCTCAGGAACGCGAGCGCAATCAGCAGCGCCTTCACGTCGGCGTCGTTCGCCGGGTCACGCTTCAGCAACCGCTGGTAGCCGAGCGAGTCGCGCACCGAGTCGAAGTCGGCGTCTCGCTGCATGCGCGCGCGGCGCCGTTCATCGAGCGCCACCGCCTTCGCCAGATGCTCGACGATGGTCGACTGGTACGCATCGAACTCGCAGGTCTTGCCGCGCTTGCGCAACAACCCCAGCGTCGCCGCGAAGTTGTACTGCGCCAGCGCGTGGCGCTCGTCGGCGGCGATGGCGTCACGGAACCTGGCGAGCGCCTCGCCGTACTTCCCCTGCTGGTAGAGCCGAAACCCTTCGGTGTTCAGCTCCGGCGCACCGCTCAGCACCAGCGCCAGCAGCGCGACGTTCATCACGGCTTGACGGCCGCCACGATGGAGTCGACCAGCTTCACGCTGGTGAAGCCCTCCGATTCAGCGTGGAAGTTCGGCAACACGCGGTGACGCAGCACCGGCCGCGCGAGCGCACGCACGTCGTCGACGGTGGCCGCGAACCGGCCCTGCAGCACCGCGCGCGCCTTGGCGCCGACCACCAGGTACTGGCTGGCACGGGGGCCTGCACCCCAGCCCACGTTCTTGGCGACGAAATCGAGGGCCCCGGGTTCCTTCGGGCGCGTAGCGCGCACCAGGTCGACGGCGTACTTGATGACGTGGTCGGGCACCGGCACGCGGCGCACGAGGTCCTGCAGCGCCAGAATCTGCTCGGGCGACAACACCTTCTGCAGCGCCACGTTGGTGTGCCCCGTCGTCTGCTTGACGATCTGCACCTCTTCTTCCGCCGTCGGGTAGCCGACGTCGACCAGGAACATGAAGCGGTCGAGCTGCGCTTCGGGCAGCGGGTAGGTGCCTTCCTGCTCGATGGGGTTCTGGGTCGCGAACACCAGGAAGGGCGGCTCGAGCGCCCAGGTGCGGCCCGACGCCGTCACCCGCTGCTCCTGCATGGCCTGCAGCAGCGCGGCCTGCGTCTTGGGCGGCGTGCGGTTCACCTCGTCGGCCAGCACGATGTTCGCGAACAGCGGCCCCTTGAGGAAGCGCAGCTCGCGGCGGCCGGTGGCGCGGTCTTCTTCGAGGATGTCGGTGCCGGTGATGTCCGACGGCATCAGGTCGGGCGTGAACTGAATGCGGTTGAACGAGAGGTTCAGCACCTCGGCCAGCGTGCTGATGAGCAACGTCTTGGCGAGGCCGGGCACACCGACGAACAGACAGTGACCGCGCGAGAACAGGCTGATCAGCAGGTGCTCCACCACCTCACGCTGACCAACGACGCGCTTTTCGATCTGCTCCACCACCGACGCGCGCGCGCGGGCGAGCGCTTCGACGGCCTTCAGGTCTTCGCTGCTGACTTCACTCATGGGGTGGCGGGTTTGTAATCGCCACCCCGCGTTCCGTCACGGGGCGAACTGAACGACGAACGGGTTGAACTGGGAGTCTTTGCCGGCGCCCGAGTTGCGGCACTCGAGCACGCCCTGCGTGGTGCTGTTGAAGCGCAGCGCCGAGCGGAACGAGCCCACGGTGTCGCCGTTGCCGCCGGTGGCGTCGAAGAAGTTCCCTTCACCCATGCTCTGACCCCCGGGGCCCTGGCCGCCCACGAAGCCCACCGAGCGGTTCAACACCACCGCGGCGAAGTTGAAGTTGCTGGTCCTGGTGAGCCCACCACCGCTGCCCGCCACGCTGACCAGCTGCTGTTGCGCGCTCGCCGCCGGCAGGCGCACCGCTTCCCAGCGGATCTGCACCGGGTCGACACCGCATTCGGTGGCCGCGTTGAACCCGCGCGCGAAGTACACCGCGCCGCCGTCGAAGCCGCCGCGCACCTGGCGCTTGCACATCTCCTGCACGCCGCCGTCGGGCCGGTCGACGCCACGCACCGAATAGAGGAGGAACGCGCGCGAGACGTCGGCGGCGGGAATGCCCGGCACCTGCGTGAAGAACACGCCCGCATCGAGCACCGCCTCGCCGCGGTCGACCTGCGCCCCGCTGATGGACACCACCTGCGCCTCGTAGTTCTTCGCGCCCGCCGACAGCACCCGCAGCGTGGTGCCATTCTCGAGGTGCATGGTGGGGAAGTCGTCGGCCCCGTTCTCACTGCCCGTGCCGTACGTCGAGAACAGCACGAAGCTCTCGCCCGTCGGCACCGGCGCGATGGTGACGGGGAACGAGCCGCTGCTGTCGGTCACACCGCTGGGCACGTGCTGCACGGTGATGCCGCCCGCGTCGACGCTGCGGCCGTACGAGACCACCTGGTACTCGATGAGCAGCGACTGATCTCCCGCGGGGGCCGCCCCATCACCCGCGCGGTTGCACACCACCGCCGCGTTCGTCGTCGCGTCGAGCTTGCACGCCACGTTGCTGAGGCTCGCGCTGGCATCGCCGCCGGTGGAGCTGAACAGGAGGAACGAACGAGACAGGTCGTTGCCGGGAAGCGGCGGGCTCAGCTCGCAGCGCGAGTTGGACGCGTTGTCGGCGATGTTGCAGCTGCCGCGACGCACCAGCGGGAGCGCCGTGGCGTCGGTGCTGCTGCCGGTCGACCCGCCCAGCACGTCGGTCACCGTCACCGGCACCGTCTCGGCGCCGTTCGAAGAGCGGCCACGCAGGTAGTACGTCACCGTCGACTGACCGGCCATGAACGCGCCGTTCACCGTGGCGCTGCCCGCCCCTGCGCAGTCAGGGGTCGGGTGCAGCGTCACCGAGGCGCTGGCGCTGGTGAGGATGAACGACGTTTCACCCTTCGTGACCGCGCTCCCCGAGCCGTCGAGGCGCGCGACCGTGACCGGGCGGCAGGCCGAGGCCTCCACGAAGCCCGCGTCGCTCACCGTCAGCGAACCCGGCGTGCCCACGAGGCTGAGGGTGATGGCGGGAGACACGATGCTGCCGGTCGCCGAGCGCGCGATGACCGTGCCCGCGTCGGCGCCGGTGGCCACCACGTAGTACGGCTGAGACGTGGTGGTGCCGGTGGCGATGCTGGCGGGCACCGCAGCGGTGCACTGCGCGTCACTGAAGAACTGGGCGCCGAGGTTCGCGTCGGCCAGCGGGCCCTGCAACGCGAGCGTCGAGGTGGGAGCCACCACGTTGCCGAAGGTGTCTTCGGTGCGCACCGGCCCCAGGCGCGTGCACTCGAAGCGGTTGACGGTGGCGGGCGTCGCTTCGGTCCAGCCGAGGCGCGCCACGTCACGCGGCGTCACCACCCAGCCCTGCGAAGCCGTCGAGGTGACGGGCGAGGCCGTCCTGGCGATGAGCGCCAGCGGCGGGCCGGGCGGCGTGGCGCGGATGCTGCGGAACCGGAAGCTGGCCACGGGCGCGCCGGCGGTGAGCTCCACCGAGCTGATGCCCGTGTTGCAGCCGATGTCGCTGAAGAGCACCGGGCCGCCGCTCTGGCCGACACCGCCGTCGGTCGAGAGGCTCACGCTGACGGTGCCGGCAGGCTGCACGCGGTTCTCGAATTCGTCGCGCAGGTCGACGCGCACGTCGCCTTCACAGGTGCCGGCCTGCGTCGAGCCCGGGGCGGTGGCGAACGCGAGGTGGTGCGCCGTCGACGGCGAGACCGCGACCGCGCGCGTGCCATTGGCGGCGTTCAAGTCGGCGCGCATCACGCCCGCGTCGGCCGAGGTGCCGCGCGCGTAGAAGGTGCTCGAGACGCCCTGGCCGTCGGGCACCAGCGCGGTGGTGATGGTGCTACCCGCGGTGCAACCGGAGGTGTTGAAGAACTGCACGAGGTTCATCGACGTCAGCGCCGGCGTTTCGTTGCCCTGGGTGACGAGGTTGTCCCACGCGTCGTAGCGGGTGACGGTGAGCGCCGGTGAACAGGCCCCGGCGGTGAGCGCCAGCGGCGTGCCTGCGCTGGCCCACTCGTAGCGCGTAGTGACGTTGGGCTGCACGGTGAGCGCGACCTGCGGGTTGGTGCCGCCGAGCGCGTCGATGACCACGTTCTGCGGAACCGCGGCGATGGGGCGCACCGAGAACGTCGCGGTGTTCTGACCCGCGTTCATCGTCGCGCCGGCGTCCACCGCGCCCATGCAGTTGCCCTGCGCGAACACGTACGTGCGGGCCCCGGCGGTCACCGGGAAGCTGGTGGTGGTGGTGACCGGCGTGGGGTTGAGCTGCCCGTCGCGGCGCTCGAGCGCGATGTTCACGCACTCACCCGCGCGCACGTTGGGCGTCGCGGTGCTGGCCGACAGCTGCGGCATGCCGGGGTTCACCGTGAGCCGCGCGTTGGCGCTCAGCGCGCCCACGTTGACGGTCATCGGGTACACGCCGGCGGTGTTCGAGCCCACGAAGAAGTCGAAGGTCGACTGGTTGGCCGGCGCGAGCGCCATGCCGCCACCACAGGCGCCGGTCGGCGAGACGGTGAGCGTGCCCGGCATCACCGTCACCTGACGGTCGTTGGTGTAGCCGGTGGCGTTGTCCCACGTGTCGAAGAACGAGCCGGTGAACTGCGTGCAGCTGGCCGCGGTGGTCACGCCGGCGTCGGGGTTCACGAAGAACTTCGTGGGCGCCGCGGGGGTGATGACGTTGCCCGAGACACCGCCGTCGACGGGGTAGGTGGCGTTGGTGCCCGTGAAGGCGAACGCCGGCCGCGCGCGCGTGCCCGAGAAATACACGCGCACGTCGGGTGCCCCGCCGGGAACAAAGACGTCGGCGCGGCCATTGGCAGGCGGGCAGCCGGAGGTGGTGAAGAAGCGCAGGTCGCCGCCGGGAAGCGAGGCGTTGACGTCGATGGTGACGCCGCCATCGGGCGCCAGCGTGGGGTTGCCGGCCACGTCGCGCGCGACGAACGACATCGGCGTCACGCTGCAGCCATTGGCGGTGATGGTCTGCCCCGGGCCCGAGAGGTCGAAGTACGTGAGCGCGCCCACGCCGACGCTGACGTTGAGCCAGTCGGTCATCAACACGCCGGGAATGTTGGTGGTCACGCGCGCGCGGCCGGTGCGGCTCAAGGTGCCCCGGGTGGGAATGAAGCGCTGCGACTGACCGGCCGTGAACTCGACGGTGCTGGTGGCCGGCGGCAGACAGTCGACGGCGCTGTGGAAGGTCACGCCTTCGATGGTCGACTCCTGCTCGACGGTGAGCGTGCTGTTGGCGGGCGCGGGCGCGGCGTTGCCGAAGGCATCGACCAGCTCCACGCCGAAGCCGCCGTTCGAACAGACCTGCGGCGTGAGCACGAGGAACGCGTTGAGCAGCTGCAGCTTGTTGGGTGCCGCCGGCGTGACGGTCACGTTCTGCGTGGCGCTGATGGCGCCGCGCACCGCGGTGACCTCGTAGGTGCCCGCGCGGGTGTTCGACACGCGCAGCGACGCGTTGCCGACGCCCGAGGGGAAGTTGAGCGTGGGCGCCACGGTGCCGCACATGCCGTCGCTGAAGAGCAGGTCGGCGACGGTGGCGGCGCCCAGCTTCGCCGAGAGGTTGAAGACGATGGCGTCGTCGTCGGCGTCGGTGTGGCGATTCATCGAGTCGAACAGCTCGAAGTCGATGGTCTGCGTGCTGCACGAGCCCGCGGTCACCGTGCGCTCCGGCGAGGTGATGACGATCTTCGCGACCGGCAAGGCCTTGACCTTGAGCTGCACCGTGGCTGGCGTGGGCACGCGGTCAGCGGTGGCGGTGACGGTCACCAGGCCACGCACCGCGCCGTCGGCCTTCGCGTAGAACGAGAACTGACTGGCGCCGTAGGCGATGGTGAAGTCCGTCGAGGTGTCGTTGCACGTGGGGTGGAACGTGAGGCCCGGCACCGACGACGCCACGTTGACGGTGGTGTTGCGAATGGCGGTGCGCACGCCGTCGGCGTTGCGCAGCTCGGCGACGAAGGGCCCGATGCAGGTATGGCGCGACATCTCGAGCGCGGGCATCGAGGTGATGACCAGCCGCGTGGGCGGGTTGGCGCAGACGCTGGCGGTGGTGCACTCCGAGTCGTCACAGCCGATGAAGCCGTCACAGTCGGTGTCCTTCTGCACGGCGCAGACCTGCGTGCCCCCGGGGAAAATGGTGCGGTCGCTGTCGTCACAGTCGGGCCCGCCCTTGTTGGCGTCGACCCAGCCGTCGCGATCTCCGTCGAGCGCAGAGTTGGGCGGCCCGAGCTCGATGGCCACGGTGCTGAAGCCGCGCTCGGGGAACGACGCCTGCACGACGTCGCTCTGCGCGTTCAGCTTGAGCGTGCTCTCGTCGTCACACCGGCCCTGCAGGCCCTGCACGCGGAGCCCCACGTCTCGGGGAAATTCTTTGCCGCGACGAATGGCGATGACCGCGGTGTCGTCTTGCGGCCGCGCGAAGACCGACTGCCCGAGCACCGCGTTCTTCTCGTCGAGCACCTGAATGCGCAGACAGTCGGCGCGCACGCGCACGCCACCGACGTCTTTGACGACGACGTCCACCCGAAGCGCCGAGTCAGGCTCGACGCACGACGCGAACACCACGACCGACAACAACGGCAGGACACGAAGACGAAGCATTTTGAAGATCCACCCTGGCGACGCTCCCGTTCCCCGGCACTTCGGAAAGGAGCGCGTGAGGCGACGGAAGGTAGCATGTTGGTTTCGCTGATGTTCTTCGTCCTCTCGAAGCTGCTCGATGTGTTCGTCGACCCGTTGTGGTGGTGCCTCGCGTGCTTTGCCGTCGGGCTGGTTTTGACGCGAACGGAGCGGCGTCGGCGCGTGGGACTTCGCGTCATCGTGGCGGGGCTGGTGGTGCTGCTGCTGGCGTCGCTGCCGGCGGTTTCGAACCGGCTCTGGCGTTCGTTGGAAAGTGACGCCGAGAACACCCTGAGGCCCGACGTCACCTACGACGCGGTGGTGCTGCTCGGCGGCGTGTCGTCGCCGTTGGGGAGTTCTCCCGGCGAAACCGGGTGGAACGAGAGCTTCGAGCGGGTGCTGGCGACGCGAGCGCTGCTGCTGTCGGGGCGCGCGAAGGTGGCGGTGTTGAGCGGCGGCGCGCTGGGCGGGCCGTTGAAGACGGAGGCGGAGAACCTCGCGGAGGTTCTGAAGTCACTGGGCGTGCCCGAAGAGCAGCTCGTCATCGAGATGAAGGCCAACAACACGCGCGAGAACGCGGTGCTGACCAAGCCGGTGCTCGAAGCGCTCGGCGCCAGGCAGGTGGTGATCGTCACCAGCGCGTTTCACATGCGGCGGGCGGTGGGCTGCTTTCGCGCGGTGGGCCTCGAGGTGGACACGCTGCCGGTCGATTGGCGGCTGCGCGAAGCCGGGGCTGATCCACACCTGGCGCCACGAAGCGAGTACCTGGCGCAGACGGCCCGCGCGCTGCGCGAGTGGCTGGGTCGCGCGGTGTATGCCGCGCTCGGCTACTCACGGTGAGTCGTTCAACAACGCCTGCACCCGCCGCCGCTCGGGCTCCGTGAAATCACGCTCGAGGAGCGCGTCGAGCTGTTTCTCGTCGGCCGCGTCGAGCGGCTCCAGCGCCTTCCGCTTCGCCTTGAAGGCCTCGAAGCGCGCCGTCCACTTCGCGCGCTCTTCATCCAACGCGCCCAGGCGCTGCGCGGCCTCGGCCCCGACCTTCGCCTCCCGCACCTGCCTGCGCTCTTCCGCGTTGAGGCCAGCCGCTTCGAAGGCGGCGGTGTCACGCACCGTGTCCTGAAGCAGCGCCGCCTCCTGCAGCACCGCGCGCGCCTCGGGAGCCAGCTTCGCGTCGAGCTCCGCCAGCTGCTCGGGCGTGGCCTGACCGCTCTGGAGCAACGCACGGCGCTCGATGGCCCAGGCGTCGGCCGCTTCTTCATCGGCGAAGAACGCACGCGTCACCTCTTCACCGAGCGTCTCGACCCGCAGCGCGTGCGCCTGCGCGAGCCGCTGCTTCAAGTCAGGCTCCGGCTGAATTCGCGCCGCAGCGTCGAGGTACTTCACGTAGCGGTCGAACAGCGCGAGCACGCGCGCGACCCGGTCTGCCGAGGCCACCGGCCTCAATTCGTTCTCGAGCCGCGTCCGCACCTGGGTGACGGTCACTTCACCAATCGCCGACAACAGGTGATCGAACCGCCGTCGCAACGAAAGGTCGATGCGCACCGAACCATCAGGCACCCATGAGACCTCTCCATCGAGCTCGGTGCCTTTGAGCGACGGCGGCGAGGCCACCACGCGCGCCTCGACTTCACGCGCGTTGTTCGTCACGGGGCGCTGATCAGCGACGACCGGTTGATCCGCAGCAACGGCGACGGGCGCCGGCTGATCAACCGAGGCCCACCACGCAACGGCCGCCAGCAACACCAGCACCGCCGCGGCCACGCCCCACTTCATCTCAGAGGCCGAGCCCCTTCAGACGATTGGCCTGCGAGCGGTAGACCGACTTCGGCGACGACGAGAAGAGGCCGCGCAGACCGACCAGCTGGTTCACTTCGTCGAGGTGGTTCCACCCGTAGTCGTCGCGCAGCACCGTGCCCCAGTGCGACGAGCACTGGCCGACGAGCCCGTCGTTCTGTTCGAAGCCGAACGCGAGCGCGCCCGCGCCCATCAGCGCATCGCTGGCGTCGAGCACGTTGGTGAGCACCGAGGTTCCGCCCATCGAGTAGTAGCGCACGCCGTTCACCAGGTTCGCGCCCTGACCACACGCGCTGGTCGGCTTGCCCTGCGGGTGCTGCGCGTTGAAGGTGGCCGCGCCCGCGGTGGTGAGCGACCCGAGCGCCGCCAGGGAGTCCTGCGGCTCCGCGCTGCCGGACAAGAAGCCCACGAAGGTGCTGAGCGCGTTGATGAAGCCGGCGGTGATGGCCTCCTGGGCCGAGCCCTTCGGAGCGACGGTGCGAATGAGGTCGGCCGTCTTGCTGCCGGTGTGCGGCGAACCGACGCTGGTCACCGACGCCACGAGGTCGGGCCGCACCGAGGCGACGTAACGCGCCGTCGGCCCACCGTGGCTGTGACCGATGAGGTTGAACTTCGTGAAGCCGTACAGCGCCTTCAGGGTGTCGAGTTGATCAATCAACTGCTCGCCACGCAGCGTCGACGAATTGGCCTGCGACACGTCGACGATGAACACCTTCGCGCCGCCGTCACGCAGCTCGCCGGGAATGCCGTGGAAGTAGTCGACGACGCCCAGCAGCGAATCGAACCCGAGCAGACCGTGCACCAGCACGATGGGGTGCCTGGTCTTCGTGTACGTGTCGGCGAACGCTGAGCCGCACAGGAGCACCGCGAGCAGAACGAGAACTCGCCGCATGGAAACCCTCCGCAGGTGAAAAGCGGGCGCACCGTCGCGAAGTTTGATTCTTCAATCACGCCGCGCCGCGGAACCGACATCAACGCCGTGTGTGAGCCGATGTCGTCAGTGGAGACATTCTCCACAGCGTGGAACGCGCATCGAAGGACCGTCACCTCGGAGAGTCACTTTAAGTTGCGCGGCATGTCTCGATTGCTGGGAGCGGTGCTGTGCGTCGTTGGTTTCGTTGCGCAAGCGACGCCGTGCGACGCGGGTTGCGACGTGGTGCTCACCGGCAACGCGCGGAAGAACGTGAATGGCGCGGCGCTGCGAGGTGGAGAGACGGTGTGTCTGTCAGCGGGCTCCGTGAGCGACGTGTGGATTCACGACGTCAAGCCCGACGCGGGCGTGGTGACGGTGCGCGCGTGTGACGGAACGCTCCGCATCGCCGGAGGCACCAACGTCGCCATCACCGCGCAGGACGTTTCGTGGCTGCGCATCACCGGTGACGATGGCGACGGCGGCCGCGCGTTGATCATCGACGGCACCGACGCGGGCTACGTCATCGGCGTCTCTCTCGGCGGCTGCGCGCAGCACGTCGAGCTTGATCATCTCGAAGTGTTCGGCACCTCGTACACGTCGTTGCGTCACGGCTCGGAGGAAGCGGCGTGCCCCGTGCAGCGCGGGCTCTTCGTTCACGACAACTGGTTTCACGACGTCGGTGGTGAAGGTCTGTTCGTGGGCATGAACAAGGAGCCGACTTCGTTCACGTGGGAAGACGTGGAGATCGCCCGGAACGTCATCGAGCGGCCCGGGTATCAGGGCCTGAAGGTCGGTCAGGTCAAGAACGTGTGGATGCACGACAACGTCATCGTCGCGGCAGGCTCGCGCAACGTCGCGGGCGAAGACACCGGGTTTCCGATCGGCCCCCGCGTGGAGGGCGTCATCGAGCGGAACGTGGTGCTCGGTGCGCAGCGTGACTGTGTGGCCATCGGCGGGCGCGACGCGAAGCTGACGGTGAAGAACAACCTGCTCGTCGACTGTGGGAACGCGGGCATCATGCTCGGCGGCGTCGGTCACTCCAGCGAGCGCCGCATCGACCTCGTGTTCAACACCATCGTGCGCCCCGCGGCGGACGGCGTGCTCGATTGGAGCGCGGGCGATGGTGCAGGGGTGGTGGCCAACAACCTGGTGGTCGACGTGCCCACCAACAAGGCGGCGGTGGCGGTGAAGCCGAACTTCGACGCCGTCGGGAACCTGAAGTCAGCCTCAGCCGTGGACGCGTTCACGTCGACGGACGAGGGCGAGCCGCGCGCGGTGGCGAATCGGTGCGTCTCACCCGGCGCGGAATGCGGCGCTCGCGTCGACGGTGGTGGCGCTCGAGGATCTTCAGGGGTTGCTCCGAGACACCATGCCTGACGTCGGCGCGCACGAGTTCGCTGGCCTGGCGCCGGTCGTCGATGCCGGGACGCCCGATGCGGGTCAGCCTGCCGTGGACGATGCGGCAATGCCGAGCATCGACGCGGGGGAGCCTGAAGAAGCGCCTCCGGTGAGCGGTGGCTGCGGTTGTTCAGGCGGTGGAACGCCAGTGCTGGCGTGGTTGATGTTCTCACTGCTCCGAAAGCGCGCGCGGCGATGAACTTCCGCCTCGCCCGCCCGGGTGACGCCGACCGCTGCTGCGAGTTCGAACGCAGCGCCCATGAAAGCGACGAAGCCGCGACGCTCGGGACGAGCTCGACCCGCATTGCCGCAGCACCCCGACGGCTTCCTCGTGGTCGAGCTCGACGGGGTCGTGATGTCCGACGAGGCCTTCAAGGCGCTCGGTCACGACCCGGCCGCGCCCAACGCGGTCATCATGTCGGTGGTCGTCGACCCCGGGTTTCAACGTCGCGGCCACGCGTCGCAGCTCCTGCGCGAGCTCGTCGACCGTATGCGCCGCGCGAACAGGAAGAACCACTCACCTGATGTGCCAACAACCTCACGTCGGGTCTACACGCGGCCTGGCGATCGCTCGGTAAACCGTCCGACTCACGCACGGCGGCGTGACGTGACACGAAGTGGTCGTCACTCGCACGTGACGACCTGGGCGCCCTGCCCCGGCCGCCGCACGCCTTCCGCTAAGCCTGTCGCATGCGACTTCTTCTCTGCGCGACGGTGGCGATGGCGGTGAGCTGCACGCCTCCGGAGCCCGAGAAGCAATACACGAGCATCGAAGGCGACATTCTTCCCTTCACCACCGAAGTCGCCGGCAAGCGCGTGAGCGGCGCGAAGGTCACCATTCTCGAGCGGCCCGACCTCTCGTTCACCACCGGGGAAGACGCGCACTTCGTGTTCGACGGCATCGCGGTGGGCACCGACGTGACGCTGGTGGTCGAGGCGGCTGGCTTCAAGAGCACGCAGACCGCGACCCTGAAGGTCGGGCCGAAGGGCATTCACCCGTTCCCGATTCAGGTGGTGTCGAACGAGCTGTACGAGTTGCTCGCGGCGTTGATGCCGCTCGCGCCGCAGGAAGATCGCTTCTGCGCCATCGCCACCACGGCTGCGCGCTTCGGGGGCGGTCTGTACGTCGCACTTCGTCAGGGCATGCCGGGCGTCCAGGTCTTGCTCGAGCCCGCCGCGCGCCCGGAGAGCGGGCCCATCTATTTCAACGACGACGTCATCCCCGACAAGAACCAGCCCAGCACCAGCATCGACGGTGGCGTTCTGTATTACCGCGTGCCGCCGGGTGACTACGTGATGCGGGCGAGCAAGGCGGGCGCGGTGTTCAGCGAGGTGCGCTTCAAGTGCCGCGCGGGGTACGTGGTGAATGCAGGGCCTCCGCTCGGCGTGATGGCGCACGTGAAGTCGCCTGATCATTCCCTCGGGGTCGAGCGCGCGGCGGATGAGTATTCCGAAGTGACCGACGCGCTCTGCGAGAAGACCGCAGTGTGCGTGAACGAGCGCGAGATGAGCGAGAACTACAAGGCCGCGACGATCGTCTCGTGCAAGCAGCACTTCAGGAACACGTGGGCCTTCGTCGATGAGGCATGTGCCGCGAGCAGCTTGATCAAAGAGAAGGCGAAGGCGACGTACGAGTGCCGCACCGCGAGCTGTGCCGACAACCTCGGCGAAGACGTGTGCCCTGATCAGGAGGCTGCGTTCCGCGCGGCCGAAGAGGTGTACGCGGCGTGCATCGCTTCCCGCTGATCAGAACGCGCCGCCGTCGGGGTTGCCGTCGCCCGGCTGCGGCTGCGCGGGGATCGCCACGCCTTCCTTGATGGCCTTGTCGACTGCGTCCTGGTGCGCGTCGGCGGCCTTTCGCTGCTCATTCGCGGCCGCGCCGTAGAACCCGCGCGCCGCGGCCTGATCCGACTTGTACTGGTGGGCCTGCGCCCGACTCTGAGCTTCTGCGGAGGTGGTGGCACAGGCGCCGATGCATGCGAACGACGAGACGAGCACGAGGAAGCGCGTGATGGAGTTCATACCGAGCTCCACTGCGAAACCGGGACCGTCGGCCAAGCACCCGTTTCTGCTCGCACAGAAGCGCGCACCGGCGCTCGGCTCCATCATTCTGACGACGTCGACTGCGCGAGAACGAAGGAGTCCGTCAGCGCGCCAAGACCCTGAATACACTGGCGCTTCCGCCCCAAACGTCGCGGAAAATTCGCCGCAAAATGTAAACCCCGCACGCGGATTCCCGAAATGACGCAGGCGCGACGTGGCCGATACCTCGGCATATGCGCGTCATCGCTCAGCCCGCCCCGAAGCCCCAGCCGCAGCGCCGTCTCTCGGTCGGTTCCACCGGCCCTGCGGTCCTCAAGCTCGAGCAGGAACTCAAGGAGCGCGGGCTGCTCAAGGGCGCCATCGACAGCAACTTCGACAAGGCCACCCGGCAGGCGGTCAAGCGCTTCGAGCGCAGCAACGGTTGGAAGGCCAACGGCATCGTCGGTGGCCGCATCTGGAAGAAGCTCGAGCTTTCGGGCGAGGCGCACGAAGGCACCACCGCCAACGTCACCCGGGGCAAGACGAAGTTCTCCACGGTGAACATCAACGTGAAGAGCAACCCGCCCATGAGCCAGGACAAGGTGCTGCACGACGTGAAGCGCGCCGCCGCCGCTGGCGACATCATCGGGTGGAACGAGATCAGCACCGTGAAGGGCCCCAACGGCGACCGCTACTTCGACGCCATCAAGAGCCTCGGCAAGGACTGGGGGCACTACATGCCGAAGCACGGCAACTACCGCATTCCCAACCCCATCTCGTGGAAGAAGAAGGAATGGGACCTCGTCGATTCCGGCTTCCGTCGCACCCACAAGAACGGGGCCTCGGCGGGTCACACCAACGTCTCACCGGCGCGCTACGTGACGTGGGTGAAGCTCAAGAACAAGAAGACCGGTGACACCATCATTCGCATGAACACGCACCTCATCAGCGGCGCGTGGAACTCGAAGAACAACAAGGCCAAGGAGTGGCGCAAGGACATGTGGGCCGTCCACATGCGCAAGATGGGCAACATGGTCTCGAAGTTCGAGCGCTCGGGGCTGCCGGTCATCATCGGCGGAGACTTCAACCGCGACAGCTACAAGCTGTTCGGCAACCGCGTGAAGTACGACAACGACCTCCACGTCGGCACGCACGGCGCGAGCACGCTCGACTACGTGATGCACACCCGGAACAAAGACCTCAAGCGCACCGGCGGCACCATTCAGCGCGGCTACGCGTCTGACCACGACGCAGTGAAGGTCAACTACCAGCTGGGCTGATCACTCTGCCGGCAGCGCAGCGAACACCTTCTCGAGCTGCTGCCGGTGGTGGGCGACGATGTCGGCGGGCGTGCCCATGCTGGCAGCGCGCGCCGCGAGATTCTCGACGGCCGCGGCCAACGTCGCGATGGTCGGCGCATCGAAATCGCCACCCGTCGCTCGAAACGAGAGCCGCACGGCGCCTTCGACCATGCGCCGCAGTTCCTCGTCGCTGGTCGGGGCACCGAGCCTGTCTGCCGCTCGAGAAAAGGTCTCTCGTTGCGCTTCGAAGAAGCACTGCACGACGAGGTTCCTTGCCGCTTCAATCGTCAGCGCCGAGAGCTGCGATGCATCAATCTCGAGTCGTTGGACCATGCGCGATGATGAACGGCTGCACGGCGCGCGTCCACCCGGGCTCCGGTGCCAGACGTCAAAGCTTCTGCGTCACCAGGTGGAGCTCTTCTTCGCGCACGATGATGCCGCGGCATTTTGCGGCACCGCAGAAACACTTCTGGGCGTGCTCCGCAGAGAACTCGTAGTCGAAGGTGATTTCTTCGCCGGCCTTGATGTCGCGCCACGCGTAGACACGGGCCCAGGGCTCGCCGTTCTCGTCGACGCCGAGGTCGATTTCAGCGTTGGCCTCACACGAGTGGTTGATCCACCGCGTCTGGCAGACCATGTCGAACGAGAGCACGTCGGTGATGCGCAGCGTGTAGGTGTCGTCCCACCACTCGCCGTCGTGCCACGCGACGCCTTCCACGTCGCCCAACACTTCACCTTCAGCGAAATCACGAAGCGCCTTCACGCCATAGCCATGCATGGGCGAGCGGAAGACCCGAAGACCTGGAACCAACGGCATGACGACTATTCCTTGTCGACGTCGCGGTCCCACAGCTGGGCCGTGCCGCCGAAGTTCGATTGCTTGAGACGTTGTGTGAGCGCGTGCGCCACCGCGACCGAGCGGTGTTTGCCGCCCGTGCAGCCGATGGCCACGGTGACGTAGCTCTTCCCCTCCTTCTGGTAGCGGGGAACGAGGAACTCGAGCAGCTCGTAGGTCTTGTCGAGGAACACCCACGCGTCGGGGCGGTCGAGCACGAACGACGCGACGCGCGGGTCTTTGCCGGTGAGCGCCTTCAGTTCGGGCACGAAGTACGGGTTGGGCATGAAGCGCACGTCGAGCACCATGTCGGCGTTCGAGGGCACGCCGTACTTGAAGCCGAAGGACATCACGGTGAGCGAGAGCCCGTTGTTGCCGCCTCCGAAGCGCGCGGTGATCTGCCGGCGCAGCTCGTGAACGGTGAGGCTCGAGGTATCGAGCACGTGTTCGGCGTGGTCACGCAGCGGGCGCAGCGCTTCACGTTCTTTGGCGATGCCCTCGAGCACGCCACCACTGCCCGCGAGCGGGTGACGGCGGCGCGTCTCGGAATAGCGGCGGGCGAGCGCTTCGTCTGACGAGTCGAGGAACAGCACCTCGACACGGTGACCGGCGCGGCGCGCTTCTTCGAGCGCCTGGGGCACGTCTTTCAAGAAGCGCTGCTCGCGCACGTCGACCACGAAGGCCAGCTGGTCGCGCGTCTCGCCCAGCTCGGTGACCTTCATGAGCAGCGGCGCCGGCAGGTTGTCGATGCAGAACCAGCCCGCGTCTTCCAGCGCGCGCACGGCCGTCGTCTTGCCCGAGCCCGACATGCCGGAGATGAGGATGATGCTCTTCACTCCACTTCCTCCTCGTCGTGCCGGCGCACCGGTTGAACACCGCTCGGCGTGCTGGGGCGCGGCCCGGAGGTCTTGCTGATGGCGCGCGTCAGCCGCTCGGCGAACTCCTGCGCGGAGTGGTGCCCGCGGAGCTTGAGCAGGTGATTGCGTGCGGCGACTTCGACGATGGTGGTCATGTTTCGGCCCGGGCGCACCGGTACCACTGAAAGCGGCGTGTCGGCACCAACGAGTGGCATCGTCTTTTCGTCGAGGCCCAGGCGGTCGTACTCGGCGTTGGGGGCCCACTCGACGAGCTCGATGATGAGCTCGATCTTCTTCTTGTCGCGCACCGACGCCACGCCGAACAGGTCCTTGATGTTGAGAATGCCGAGGCCGCGGATCTCCATGTGGTGCTGAATGAGGTCGTTGCCGTGGCCGTACACGTCGCCCGCGCGGCGGGTGAGGTTGACGATGTCGTCGGCCACCAGCCGATGCCCGCGCATGATGAGGTCGAGCGCCACTTCGGACTTACCGATGCCCGACTTGCCGAGCAGCAGCACGCCCACGCCGAACACGTCGATGAGCACGCCGTGCATCGAGCCGGTGGCGGTCAGCGCCTCTTCGAGGAAGCTCTGCACCTGGCTGATGAAGGCCGAGCTGATCAACGGCGTGCGCATGAGCGCGAGGTGGTGCGCGCGGCACCCTTCGACGAGCGGCACCGGGAGCTCGAGGCCCTTGGTGACCACCACGCACGCGAGCGTGGAATCGAAGAGCTTGCTGAGCACGTCGCGCTGTTGATCTTCGGTGAGCGTGCGCAGGTAGCTGATCTCGGTGTTGCCGAAGACCTGAATGCGCTCGGGGTGCAGGTGCTCGGTGAAGCCGGTGAGCGCGAGGCCGGGCTTCTGAATGCGTGACGAGCTGATGGGGTGGTCGAGCCCGTCACGGCCCTCGAGGAGCTCGAGCTTCAGGTCGTACAGCTGGTCCTCCAGCAGACGAGAGACGGGAATCGACAGCGCGGTGGCGTAGGTACTCACGCCGACGATTGTGCACGAATTCCCGCCGCTCCCGGGGCGCGCGTTGGAGACCGCGACTTACGGGCAGCCTTCGCTGAAGCCGCTCGCGGGCTCGCCGCCGGGCGCACCGTTCGGGTCTCCGTTGCCCGCGGCGCCTGGCGTACCCGTCTGCCACGTCACCGTGGCGTCGACGTTCGGGCTCGCGCCGCCGCCGCAGAACACGCCGACGAGCGGGCCGCCCCAGCCTCCTGGACCGCGACGACCGGGCCCGCCGGCGCCACCGTTGCCGCCGCGCGCGCCGCTGCCGCCGATGCCCGCGTCACTCACGTTCTCACCCGGCGCGCCCGGGCCACCGATGCCGCCCGTGCCCGGCGTGCCCGCTGCGCCGCCGTTGCCGCCGCGACCACCGGCCCCACCGACCAGCTGCACGTCTCTCAACGTGGGCGAGCTCGCCCACAGCACCAGCGAGATGGACGCACCGCCGGCTTGACCCGCGGTGCCGCTGCGCGCGCCACACCCGCCGCTGCCGCCACCGCCTGCGCCACCGCCGCGCGACACGATGACGCCGGCCACCGACACGGCGCCGCCACCGCCGGCACCACCACCTCCACGGCCGGGCGTTGCGGGCGTCCACGACGACAGCTGCGCGCCGAACCACCAACCGCCGTCGAGCCCACCGAGGAAGTCAGCGGCGGGGTCTGCCGCGCGCGTGGTCGACATCGAACCCGCGGGGCCCGTGAGGCCGGCGCCACCATCGAACCCCACACACGGAGGCAGCAGGCACACGTGCTCACCCGCGCCGTCGCCGGCGAGTGAGCCGCCTTCGCCGTCAGCTCCTGCGCCGAGCGAACCGACCGTGCCGCCAGCGCCACCGCCGAAGCCCGCGAAGCTCATGCCCGCATCACCACACGACACCGCCGCGCCACCCGGGCCACCATCGCCGATGGCGCCCGCCGCGCCGGTATTTCCGTTGGGTGACGCGCCTGCATCGAAGCCATCGGCGCCGTCACCCCCGGTGCCGCCGTTGAGCCTGCAGCGCGTGATGCGAGAGGTCGACGCCGCGCTCACCAGCGTGACCGCGTACGAGGCCACGCCGTCTTGCGTCACCGCTGGCGGCTGAACGTCGAGCTGCTCCAGCACCACGCGGCCACCGTCGCGCGGCGCTGCCCACAGGCGACCAGAGATGACCGAGTACGTCGCGCTGCGCGACCAGTTGGTGGCGTCGTAACCGCCGTAGACGCTCACCGCGTCGTCGACCTGCAGCGTGCCGGCGTTCGCAGTTCCCGTCGCGAGGTAGAGCTGCGCGCGCCCCAGCGAGAGCCCCGACGCCAGCGTGCGCCTGGGTGCGTCACGCGTACCGGCGGCGGCGTCGTCACCGTTCACCGGGTCGACGAACACCGCGCGCGAGAGGTCACCATCGAAGCCGTCGCAGTCGACGTCGAGCTGTTGATCATCCGGCTCGTCGATGGCGCCGGTCGGTACGCAGCCAGCGTCGGCGGGCCCGGCGTCGGGAAGACCCGCGTCAGGCAGGCCCGCGTCGACGTGCATGCCACCGTCTTCGACGCCCGCGTCTTCCACACCTGCGTCAAAGCCTGCGTCATCGACACCGGCATCGTTCTCGCCCGCGTCGACGCTCGCGTCGGGCTCCCCTGCGTCAACACCTGCGTCATTTGCAGCAGGCGGGTGACACAGGCCATCGTCGCCGCAGGTGAAGCCCTCCTGCGCGCAGGCGCCGTCGCTCTCACACTGAAAGAGCGCCTCGGGGAGCTGCGCGCACTCGCACGCCGACAACGCACACACCATCACCAGCCACGCGCGCTTCACTCGACACCCCACAGAATCGCCGTCACCACGAAGCTCACGCCGGCGCCGATGCCTACGCCCGTCGCGATGGTGAGGTCGCGGTTGGCCTCCTGCTGCAGCGCGAGGGCCTGCGAGTACGAGTACGGCGACACCCCGTCGGGCGCGCGCTCCAGCTGCGAGCGCTTGGTCATGCCGAGCGCACCGAACGTGGCGCCGACCCCGATGGCCGCCGCGGTCACACCGGTCATCACCCACGCCGCCACCTTCGGTTTCGGAGCCGGCGGTACTTCAGTCTTCACGTCGACCGCAGCGACCGGCGCTGCTTCGGTCTTCGGCGTGAGCACCGGTGCTTCCTTCTTCGGTTCGTCGACGACGGGCGCTGGCTCAGCCGTGGGCGTGTCGACGACGACCGGGGTCACGGCGGCGGCGATGACGGGCGCGGGCTGATCAGCGGGGATCGCCTTCAACAGCGACAACACCGGCTTCTTGAGGTCCTTCTTCAACTTCGCCTTCGCGACCTTCGCGGTCTCCTTCTTCACTACGGCCCCGTTGGCGAACAGCTCGATGGTGACGGTACCCTTCGCGCCCTTCATCGCCGCGTTCACGATGAAGATGCCGGTGACCTTCGCCTTCTCTTCCATCACCGCGAGGCAGGTGTCGCGCGTCTCGGGCGTGGCCAGACACTTCACGGCCGGTGAACCCGCGGGCGCCATCTTGGCGACGAGCTTCTCGGCGGAAATCGTCTCGACCATCGCTTCGGCAGCGGGCCGTGACTTGTCGTCGGCAGGTACCAGCAGCACCGATGACGCGAACGCAGATTCAGAGATGACGACGAACCAGACGAGCCAACGCATGTGATGCCTCCCCCCCGACGCTTCGCGCGTCATCTCATCACAAGCGCAACGGCGTGCTAATCGGCGCGGCTCATGGAGTTGTGGCCGAGAGAAAAACTTCCGCGCGCGGTGTTGTTCGGCTCACTGACGATCGGCCTGTTGTTGCGCGCGTACATCGTCTTCACCGACGACGGCATCAACTGGCCTGACGAGATCTACCAGTCGTTCGAGCCCGCGCACCGACTGGTGTTCGGCTACGGCATGGTCGCCTGGGAATACCTCGAAGGCGCGCGCACCTGGGCGACGCCGGGCTTCGTGGCGGTGTGGTTGTGGCTCTGCAAGCTGGTCGGCGCCGACTCTCCATCGACCTACATCCACGTGACGAAGCTGGCGTTCTCGACGCTGTCGCTCGTGGCTGCGCTCGGCGCATATCGGTTGTCGCGCGTGTTCGGCGCGCGTGAACTGGAAGCGACCGTCTCGGCAGCTGCGTGGAGTCTGTGCGCGCTCGCGCTCTATTTCTCTCCGCGCGCGATGAGCGAGAACCTGGCGGCGGTGTGCATCGTGTGGGGCGCGGCGTTGACGCTCGATGAACGTGGGCCGCGGTGGCTCGGTGCTTCGTTGCTGGGCTTTGCGACCATCGCGCGGTTGCAGTCAGGCGTGGTGTGCGTGGCGATTCTCGGCGTGCTCGTGGTGCGTTCCCTTCGCGGCAAGCAGTGGCGGCCGACGCTGGAAGTGTTCGGCGTGCTGGTGCTCTGGGCGTTCATCTTCGGCGCGTGGGACGCGGCGGCGTGGAGAGACGTGCCGAGCGCGAAGTACGGCGGCTGGTTTCATTCGGCGTTCGTCTATTACCGCGTGAACATCGTCGAGAACCGCGGGGCGCAGTGGGGCACGTCGGCGTGGGGGTACTACTTTCAGTACCTCTTCACTTCGATGCCGGGCGTGACGCTGGTGCTGGGCGCGTCGCTGCTCGCGTCGTTGAAGCGGGCTACGTCGTTGGTGGTGGTGGTGCTCATGTTCCTCGCGCTGCACCTCGCGGTGCCGCACAAGGAGCTGCGCTTCATGGTTCCGATTCTCCCGCTGACGTGCGCGTTCATCGGCATCGCGTTGTCGCAGTTGAGTGAAGGCCTCGCGCCGCGCGTTGCAGCGGTGGTGGGAGCGCTCATTGCGTACTCGGCCATCACCTTCCCGAAGCTCACGATGGGTGACGTCGGGAGCTATCTCGAGCGTGCACAGTCGAGCGCGTGGAACGACTTCGGCACCGTGAACCGGTTGATGCTGGCGGCGAGCCGGCAGCGTGACTTGTGCGGGCTGCGCATCGACGCCACGCACCTCGCGTGGACGGGCGGCATCACCTACCTGCATCGGAAGGCGCCGCTCTACATGCCGGGCACGCCGCACCAGCAGGGGTGGTTCAATTACGTCATCGCGCGGCAGGGCAGCGGGCTGCCGGCCATCGCGAGTGAAGGCGGGTTCGAGCTGGTGAAGTTGCCGAACATGACTTCGTGCACGCCGAACGCCGGCTACACGTGGAAGCTGCCTTGATCAGGAGATCACCGATGACACCATTCAATCCAAGCGCTTCACATCCTGCCCGCGCGGTTCAGGCGTGGATCATTCTCGTTGGGCACGCAATGAATCGGCAGACGCTGACGTACGAGATGCTGGGTGAACTCATGTTTCGCAGACGCGCAGCGGGTGTTCTCAAAGACATCCTTGGTCACGTCGCGGAATACTGCAACGCGAACGAACTTCCGCCGCTGACCGCCATTGTGGTGAACAAGGCTCGCGGCAAACCTGGCGTGAACATCCCTACCGACTTCGCCACGCTCGACCGTGATCGCGAGAATGTGTACCGCTGCGACTGGTTCGACATCTATCCACCCTCCGAGCGCGAACTCGCGGAGGTGTATGCGGCCACCAAAGCGGCAGCGAAAAAGAAGAAGCCCTGATCAGCGCACCGGAGACGCGGCGATTGCGCGCATCACTTCCGCGCGAGCCAGGGTCAGGTCCTTGTTCTCGAGCGCCACCCGCGCCGCCGACACCGCGCCGCGCGCCGGTTCATCGAGCTGCTCACCGGTGTTCGACAACACCTCATCGACACCGTCCGTATTCCCCGTCGCCAGCTGCGCTTCGATGGCCTGCAGCGAGCGCACGGCCTGGTTGCGCTGTTCACGCCGCTGGGCGCGCTCATCTTCCGTCGGCTGCACCCCGTCACTCGGTGGCGCTGCCGCCTGGGCCACCGGCGCGACCGCCGCCTGAGGCGCCACACCACCGCTCGTGTCTTCTCGAGGCGCCGTGACCGCCGCGGGAATCGGCGCCGGCATCGCTGGCCGGGGTGGCGCGACCGGCGGCGCTTCGGTTCTCGTCGTGGTGACTGGCTGGGCAGGGGTGGTGGTCACCGCGCCGTCGTCGCGCGTCGGTTGTCCCGCTTGCCGGTTCGTCCACATCAAGGCCATCGACCCGATGCCGAGCACGACGACCGTGACCGCGATGGTCAACTTCTCGATTCGCGTCATGTTTGACCTCCAACGACTTCATGAAGGTCTCTGCGCTCGCTGACCAGCCCCCACGGCCGCGCGTCACGCGTGGGAAACGTGCGCTACGCGTTGCGCGCGAGCTTCTTGAGCGTCTGCAGCGCTTCGTCGGCGCGCGCCACGGGCACGAACAGGTAGTCGCGGTTGAAGGCGCTGATGATGTTGATGCTCATCGCCTGCCTGGCGAGCACCTCTGAAATCGCCGCGAGAAAGCCAATCGCATACAGCGACGAATTCACGTTGAGCGAGATGCCCTTGCAGTGAAACGCCGCCACCAGCCCGCTCTTCGCGACGTCGGCGTCGTCGAGCAGCAGCGACATGCCTTCCGGCTCGCGGAACGTGGCCATGGGGTTCAACCCCGGAGGCATCGGCTTGCCGTTGGGCACGGTGACGAAGCTCCAGTTGCCCTCGAGGAAGACGGGCTGCATCGACTTGAGCAGCGTCGCCAGATTCTTCTCACCCATGCCGATGGTCGCCACGCGGCCCGAGACTTTACGTGCTAGGGGTCGCGGCGACATGACGAGATGGGGTTGGGTGGCGTGTTTGATTCTGTCGGGCTGCAGCGCGCATCGCTTCGAGTGCAGACAGCACGGAGGCGAAGCCGTCTACGAGGTCACGTCGAACCACTTCCAGGTGGTGGGTGAGCTGCCGCCAGCCGACCTGCAGCGAGAGGTCGTGAAGCTCGAGCGCCTGTGGGACGCGTACTCGGTCTTCTTCAACCACGAGCCCACCGAGTCGTCCGCGCGCCTGCTGGTGGTGATGATGGCGGCTGGCGGGTCGAACGAGTTCATCGAGAACACGTCAGGGTTCATGGCCGGTGAAGACACGCCGGTGCTCGTCACCGAGACGCTCGAGACCTCACAGCAGGTGCTCTCGTCGAGCGCCCACGAGCTGGTGCACCTCGTGAGTCAGTCGTGGCTCCGCCGGCAACCCCGGTGGTTCGCGGAAGCCCTGGCCGAGTACCTCGGCGACGCGGAGTTCAAGTCGAGCGACACGGTTCGCTTCGGCCGCTGGCGAGACTCGGTGTCGACCACCGTGGTGCCGCTGCAGGCCCTCTGGCGCTGGAAGCCGCGCAACGCCGACGAGACCCGAACGCTCTACTTCTCGGCCTGGGCCTGGCTGCACTACTTCGCCAATCGCGACGAAGCGCGGCTGCGGAAGCTGCTCGTGGCGCTGCAACGGCCCGTGCCCGCGCTCGAGGCCTTCGAAACCGTGTTCCCGTCGAAGGAGTGGGCGGCGCTGCACGACAGGGTCGTCGCCTACGTCGCTGCCGGGCGCTTTTCGGGCTGGGAATCGCGCACGCGCCGCACGCCCGAGGTCTCGGCGCTGCGCGAGCTGTCGGGGAGCGAGGTGCACCTCGTACGGCGGTTGCTCTTCAAGAAGCTGCGCGAGCCGAAGAAGGCGGCAGGTGAGAGCGCGCTGGCGCTCGAGCTGTCGGTGAAGCCGACCCCGGCCGCAGTGGCCGTGGCACACATCGACGACACGGTGAGCGGCCCCGAGCGCACCGACGCGGTCGCGCCCTACCGAGACTCTCTGGAGGGTGCGTTGTCGTGGGCCGCAGGGAAGGACCTGCCCCTGTACGAGCGGCTCGCGGCGCTGCAGGCGTTGCGTGAACGCGCGCCTGATTCGCTCGAGGCGCTGTTGGCCTTCGCCGAGATCGCGCAGCGGTTGAACGACGCGCGTGGGCTCGAAGCGGCGCAGCGTGCGCGAGCGCTGGCGCCGTGGTCGCTGCGCGCTGCGTTGCTCGACGCCGGGTTCTTGATGCACGCCGGGCGTTGTGCCGACGCGAAGCTCGCGGTGCAGGCCGCGCGCGCGATGGCCTCTGAAATGACCGGGGCCGAGCGCTCCGTCGAGCAGGTCGAAGGCCAGCTGCCGCAGTGCCGGGAGGCGAAATGAAGCCCGCGCTGCTGCTCTTCGCCGCGCTGCTGGTGAGCTGCGGCACCTTGCGCCCGCGCCCGTCGGGCTCGGCCGAGTGGAAGGCCGTGTTCAACGACTGTGACGACGGCGATCAGTACGCGTGCTTCTGGGTCGCCTCCACGGAGCTCGACGACGACCTGCCCTCGGCGGTGGCGCGCTTCACCCGCGCGTGCGACGCGGGCGTGGGCGAAGCGTGCATGGAGTTGGCCGAGCTCGCCGAGGCTGGCCGGGGAATGGAGAAGGACCTCTCGAAGCACGTGCAGTGGCTGGAGCGCGCGTGCGACCTCGGCTCGGCGCGGGGCTGCAGCAACCTCGGGGTCGCGTGGTTCAAGGGCATCGGCGTGGAGCGGACGCCCGCGAAGTCGACGCCGCTGTACGAGCGCGCGTGCAAGCTGGGCGACGCGCTGGCGTGCTCGAACTTCGCCACCGCGTTGAACGACGGCCGCAGCGGCTTCAAAGACGTGCCGCGCGCCCGGGCGCTGTGGCGGCAGCACTGCCCCGCCGAGCCGCTCGCGTGTCTCTTGCTCTCGCAGGAGCTCGAGAAAGACGGCGACCAGGCGGCGGCCACCGCGGTGGTGCGCGAAGGGTGCCGCGCGGGAGATCGCCGCAGCTGTCTGTTCGTCTGCGAAGACCTCAAGAAGTCGAACCCCGCCGAGTCGATGCGCTACGCGCGCTACGCCTGCGAACGCGGTGACGTGGACGCCTGCGAAGACGTGCTGGAACTGGGCCGGGGGAACAAGGCGCTGTGGCCCGAGCTGCTGAGCATCGCCCGCGACGCCTGCGCCGACGGCAACGCGTTCGCTTGCCGCGAGGTGCCCGACCTCGAGCTGAGGCTCGGCGCGCCGTGGAGCGCGAGCTACGACGCGCAGTACGAGAAGTGGTGCAGTCCCAAAGACGTCTGGGCCTGTGAGCTTCGCTGTCACAACAACGGCGGGAAGGACAAGACGACCCCGGCGTGTGTGACGTCGTGCAAGGCCGGTAGCAAGGTCGACTGCGCCTCGACCGAGTGACGACGTGCTACGCGGCGCGAGGTGAGCACCACCAACGCGCCGTCACGCGAACTGTTCGGCCACCCCATCGGCCTCTATGTCTGCTTCTTCACCGAGCTGTGGGAGCGCTTCTCGTTCTACGGAATGAAGGCGCTGCTGTTCCTGTACCTCACGAAGTACCACTTGTTCGGTGACGACCCTTCGTACGACCTCATCGGCGCGTATGGCGGTCTCGTCTACGCAGTGCCGGTCATCGGAGGGCTGCTGGCCGACCGCTACCTGGGCATGCGCAAGGCCGTCATCTTCGGCGGCATTCTGCTGGTGCTGGGTCACCTCGGCATGGCCTTCGAAGGTGCGCAGGCCTCGCTGGTCGACGGCGTGGTGAAGCGTGACGACGGCGCGCTGCAGGTCTTCTACCTCTCGCTGGCGTTGATCATCATGGGCGTCGGCTTCCTGAAGCCGAACATCAGCACCATCGTCGGCAAGCTCTACGAAGAGAACGACCCGCGCCGTGAATCGGGCTTCACCATCTTCTACGCGGGCATCAACGTCGGCGCGTGGGGCTCGAGCCTGGTGTGCGGCTACCTCGGCGAGACGTACGGTTGGAAGTACGGCTTCGGAGCCGCCGGCATCGGCATGGTGCTCGGCCTCGTCGTCTTCATCGCCAACCAGCGGTTCTTGATGGGCCACGCGGAATCACCGGCCCCCGGGAAGCTGGCTGAAAAGAAGTTCGGCCCGCTCTCGCTGGAGCACCTCATCTACCTCGGGGCGCTCGGTGGCGCGCTCGTGGTCTGGCAGCTCATTCAGCGCACGTGGACGGTGCACAGCGCGATGCACCTGGTGTCCGTGGCGCTGGGCATCTGGTTCGTGTGGTTCGTCGTCAAGAAGTGCACGAAGGTCGAACGCGAGCAGATGATCTCGCTGATGCTGTTGATCTTCGCGTGCCTGCTCTTCTTCTCGCTCTACGAGCAGACGTACGGCAGCTGGCTGGCGTTCACCGACCGCATGCTCACCAGGAACGTGCTCGGCTGGAACATGACGGCCAGCCAGTCCACCAGCCTCGGCGCGTTCTTCATCGTCGCGCTCTCGCCGCTGTTCGCGTGGTTGTGGCCGTGGCTCGACAAGCGCAACTTGAACCCCTCGAAGCCGCTCAAGAGCGTGTTCGGGCTGGCGCTGGGCGGGCTGGCGTTCATTCCTCTGGTCGTCGCCGCGCGCAGCATCACCGACACCGCGCCGCTGGCGAGCGTGTGGTGGCTGATGCTCGCGTACTTCGTGCTCGAGGTCGGTGAGATGTGCCTGTCGCCCATCGGGCTTGCCGCGGTGACGCAGCTGTCGGTGAAGCGTGTCGTCTCGTTGATGATGGGGACGTGGTTCCTCGCCACCGCGTACTCCGAGGTCATCGCCGCGCAGTTCAGCAAGCTCACGTCGCTCGACGGCGTGAAGGACGCCACGCCGATGATGGCCGCCGCGAAGTACGGCGACTCGTTTCAGTTGATGGTGTGGCTGGGGCTCGGCGCCGCGGTGCTGTACCTGCTGCTCGCCAGGCCGATGGTGAAGTGGATGCACGGCGCGAAGTGACGCGCGGTCACTCGACGTCGCAGGCCCTGCCGCCGTTGAGCACTTCGACGCTCAACGTGGTGCCCCTGGCCGGGGCCTTCCACGAGTACACCGTCTCGTCGCCGCCGCGCTGCTCGAGCACGCGCGCACCGTCACTGAGCGTGAGCTTCACGAGGCCCTCGCCGCCCACCGCGACCGACGCAGGCGATGTCGCAGTGACCGTGAGCTGATGGGTGTCGAACTCGCGGCGCTTCAGGGCCCCCTTCACCAGCGGCAAGGTGAGTTCGACGTGGGAGCTGGTGTCTTCCATCAACGTCTCGAAGTCGGTCACCAGCTCGGCGAGCTCGTTCTTCGCGTCGTAACCCCAGAACGAGAGGAACTGCCCGTCGCCCGCACCGGTGGAGAACATGACGATGTTGGCGTCACTCAGCTTCGCGTCGAGCCAGCCCCACGTGCGCTGGCTGTGGTCGAACGCAGCGACCCACGTGCCCGACATGCCGGGCGTCACCGCGTTGCACGCCAGCCGGTCGACGAAACAGCCGGTGCCCGAGTCGACGACGTACGTCGGCAGCCTCGCCTCGCTGTCGGCGAAGTACGCCACGTCCCAGCGCACCGCCGGTCGGTTCGAGAACCGCACCCGCGCGCAGGCCACCCGCGCGTCCTGACCCGGGTGCGCGATGGCCACGTCGACGGGGAACGCACCGATGGGCGCGCGCACCGCGAGCTCCCTCGACTGCATGCCGAAGGGCATCTCGAAGGGGTCGCCCAGCACCATGCGCCCGCTGGGCAGCTTCAAGGTGGCCAGCGTGCGCACCTCGACGGTCACGCGGCCGAAGACGCGGTGCTTGAACCGGGTTCCGTTCACGAACGCCCTGTCGAAGCGCGTGTGAACGAAGCGGGTGGTCATTGAAGGTCGAACGCCGTCGACGTCGCAGGCGAGAGGTCCGCCGCGTCTGCGTCCAACGTGCAGCCGGTGCCCACGGCGTCGGCGACGAGCCCGTTGAAGGTCGCTTCACCATTCGTGGCGGTCACCGTCAGCAGGCTGTTGGCGCCCAGGCGGCCGTTGCACGAGCCCGGCGTCAGCCGCACGGTGATGCTGGCCGTCGAGTCCGTCTTTTCACCGTTCGCGCCTTCGACCACCACGGTGGGAATGGGGCGCAACAGGTTGCCGACCTGGGTCGTCGACGGTGACTGGGAAAAGCGCAACTTCACCGGCGTGACGGTGGTCGCGCCGGGGTCGGTGAAGGTCAACGGCAGCGTCGACGGCTTCTCGATGCCAGCGGTGCTGACGGTGACGGTGAGCATCTTCGCCTGGGTCGACGAGCAACGGGTCACCGCGTTGCCCTGCACGTCGGTCGACACCGCGACGCCGCTGAGCACCCCTGGCACCGGCACCGAGAACTCCACCAGCGCGCCGAACGCCGGCTGACCTGAAGAATCCTTCACGTTCGCGGTGATGACGATGGCGTCCTTGCCGTCGCCCAGTGCGGTGTTGCGCTCGCTGTTCACGGTGAGGGTCGCCGACGGGCCGCAGGCGGTCAGTGCCAGCGCGAGGAAAGAAACGGACAGACGCATGAGCGGCATGTGACACGGCTTGTATGGACGCTCAACTCCATCGCGTACCGTCGCGGGTCAGCTCCTGGCAGGCGCCTCGCGGAACACGCGGTAGGAGGGCACCGCCGGCTGCTGCAACGAGCCCAACACCGCGCCGACGGCCCAGTTGAGCGGCGGCGTGCGGTGCTTCACCCACAAGCCGCTCGACCCCGCAACCGCACCCAGTCGCGCCTTGGGTTCTTCCGCGGTGCGCCCCATCGAGATGCGGCTACAGCGCCAGGCCGTCCCCGCCTCGATGATCGCCACCAGCAACCGCAGATACAGAGGTGCGTCGACCGCCTTGTCGAAGCCCAGGTAGTAGCCGACGCAGGTCTGACCGCTCTTCAGGCTCACGCCGAAGCCGTCGAGCGACGCGCCGCGGAACAGCCCGGTCATCACGCAGTCGTCACCCAGACGGCGTTGCAGCTCGACGAAGAAGCGACCCGACAGGCGCAGCGGGCGCACGTCGGCGTTGGCCCACACCTGGCCGTACAGCTCGTCGAGGCGACCTTCGTGACGCTCGAGGTCTTCGAGTGAGAGGCGCTGCACGCGGTAGCCCGCAGCGGCCACGTCTTCGTGAATCTTCTTCACTGCGCGGCGGCGCTTCGAAGCGAGCGACGCGAGGTAGTCGTCGAAGGTGTTCCACGACGCTTCACACGCCAGCACCATGTCGGGGCCGGAAGGCGCGCGGCGATAGCCCTGACGGCGCAACGTGGGCGCATCCTCATCGGCGCACGCGTCTTTGACGAACGCGACGTTGATGGCGCCTTCGGACTTCTCGAAGCGGCGCAGGCGGTCGACGAGGTGCAACGCCTCCCGCCACACGAGCGCTTCATCGACTCCGTGCGCGATGGCGAGGCCGGTGTCACCCCACGCCGCGAGGTTGCCGAGCACGAGCGCGCGTTCGTCGACGAGCTGCGCGACGCCGGCGCCGGGGAGCGCGGAACGGCCTTCGATGCGCACGAAATGGAAGTGCAGCGCGGCGACAGGTTCGTCGCCCAGGTACATGAGCGCGTAGCGCGGCGACACGTTCTCTGGCGTCGCGGCTTCGAACGCCGACAGAAACGGCCGCTGCATGAACACTCCGGCGCGACTGGCCAGCGTGTCCCGTGCGGTGGCATCGAGGTGACTGAGTCGTTCGGCAACGGCGAAACGCACGGCCCGCGTCGTCGTCTTCATGCCCCTGAAAACCGGGTCGCCACGACGTCATTCCCCGGGTCACAAGTGGCCGAAGTGACGTGACGACACTGCGCGGAAGGCTGCGCAACCATGAGTGCTGCAAGAGCACCGGCAGGCGGGCTTTTTGTTGCACTCGCGGCCACGAGAATCGTCAACCGTCGCCTCGCGTTGACGACTTTCCCGCGCCAACCGCGTCAACACGCCCGAATCGTCAACGGGCACCTCGTCAATGCGCGGCGCATGAATCGTCAACGCGGGCCGAAAAATTGCGCACCTGCACCAGGGCCGTAGCTTCGCGGCGTGCCCCAACCCATCACCGACGTGCTCGAGCGACTCGTCAACGGCGGCGCCGAGTTCTCGAGCTCCGACTTCGCGAATCTGGCCGGTGTCACGCGGCAGGCCGTGCATCGCCACTTGAAGAAATGGGTGGCTGAAGGGCGGCTCTCGGTCACCGGCAAGGCGCGCGCGGCCCGCTACCGCCGTCGCGTGGTGCCGCTTCGCCAACGCGTCGAAGTCGCGTCTGCGGGTTCGCTCTACCGGCTCTCGGCGCGCCTGCTGTTGATGGACGTCGAAGCGAAAGAAGTGGAGCTCGACTTCACCGGCATCACCGCGCTCGGCGACGAGTTCCTCGACGAGCTCTTCCTCGTGTGGGCGCCGGCGCACCGCGACGTGCAGCTCAAGGTCGTGCACCTGCCGTCACGCTTCGCGCCGCAGTTCTTCGCGTTCGCCAAAGCCGCGCGTCAGGTGCGTGCGGTCGGTACGTGAACGCTGCATGCCCTCACTGAAAGAAGAGTTCGACCAACGCGGCTTCGTGCGCATCGACGGCGCGTTCTCGCGAACCCAGGCCAACGCCGCGCTCGACCGTCTCTGGCGCGACACCGGCGTCGACCGCAACGACCCGACGACGTGGACGAGGCCGGTCATCCGCCTCGGCATGTATTCGCAGCCGGAGTTCATCGAGCTGTCGAACACCCCGAAGCTGCACGCGAGCTTCGATGCGCTCGTGGGGGCCGGCCGCTGGCTCCCGGCGCGCGCCATCGGAACCGTCGTCGCGCGGTTCCCTTCTGCTCAACCGCCCGGTGACGACGGCTGGCACGTCGACGCCAGCTTCCCGGGAGCGGACCCCAACGACTACTTCCAGTGGCGCATCAACGCGGCCTCGCGCGGTCGCGCGCTGTTGATGCTGTTCCTCTTCACCGACGTGGGGCCCGACGACGCACCCACGCGAATTCGCGTCGGCTCGCACCGCACCGTCGAGGCGATGTTGAAGCCGCACGGCGACGAAGGCCTCTCGTTCATGGAGGTCGCGCAGCGGCTCGAAGACGCCGGCCACGTCGACTTCGCGGTTGGAGAGGCCGGCACCGTGTACCTCTGTCACCCGTTCCTCGCGCACGCCGCGCAGCCGCATCGTGGAAAGACGGTGCGCTTTCTGGCGCAGCCGCCCTTGTTCCCGCGGCCGTGACGCAAAGCGCCGTGCGCCGAACGGGCGGCGATGAACGCGCTCCCGGTCACGCCCTGCGCTAAGTCGACGCCATGCGCTGGTGGTCATCGGCCCTGGAGAAGTACCGAAGCTCGCGTGTGTTCCGCTGGGCGGTGGAGCTCTCGTTGATCGCGGTGATCATCACCGCCATCGGTGCCTTCCAGACGCGAAATCACCCGCGTGGTGACGCGCCCGCCTACGAGTTCCGCACGCTGGACGGCGCGGCGGTGGCCATGGCGTCGCTCCAGGGCAAGCCCACGTTGCTCGCGGTGTGGGCGCCGTGGTGCGGGGTCTGCAAAGCCGAGTCAGGCAACGTCTCGCGCGTGCACCGCTGGCTGGGCACGAAGGCGAACGTGGTGTCGGTGGCCACGGGCTTCGACGACGTGCGCGAGGTGCGCGGCTACATGGAAAATCAGGGCGTCGACTACCCCGTGGTGCTGGCGCGTGATGACTTTCAGCGCACCATGAACATCGACGCGTTCCCGACGGTGTTCGTGCTCGACGCGCAGGGCAGAATCGTGAACTCCATGCAGGGCTACACCACGACGCTCGGGCTGTTGTGGCGCACGTGGTGGGCGGGCTGATGCCGAGCCTGCGCACCGTCAGAGACCTCGTCGCGCACTTCGCACGGCAGAACCGGCTGGTGCTGATTCCGTTGCTGGTCGTGCTGCTGCTGGCGGCGGTGTTGCTGGTGGCGACCAACGGACTCTCGGCGGTCGCTCCGTTCGTGTACGCGCTGTTCTGATTCGCGCTGCCCCCTTTGACGTCCGAGCGCCTCAGTCGGGTTGATCGCATCCGCACCCGAAACACGGCCTCGAATGGAGAGGGTTCATGGCCGCGAATGGGCCGCCCACCTCGCAGAGCCCTCTCGACTTCGAGCGTCTGGTCGCGCGAGTGACGATGGCTTCGTGATGGAGCCGTTCTGGCCCGGGGTTTGGGCCGGATCCGCTCCCAAACTCGGGGCCGGTTGCGCGGAATTCGACACGAACCGGAGCGCCACGCGCGCGACGAAAGCCTCGATGGAATCGGGTCGTCGTCGCGACCCCGCTCGGGCCAGTTGAGCGAACTCGCCACGAAGTCGAGAGGCACGTTCGCGACGAGCTGATCATCGCGCAGACGCGCACACTTCACCCTTCAGGCGTCTGGTTCCGCTTCGGGCTCCAACTTCACTCAGCGGAACGACTTCCAGCGCCGAGGCCGGGGCACTCGCGGCCATGGGTGCGAAGCACGTCTCATCACCGTGCATCTCGAGGCTTCTTCTTCCGCTCCACGAGCTTCAACTTCTCGAGCCGCGTCAGCTGCTTCAACTTCGCCTCGCGCGACAACGCGGCCGACCGGTCCTTCACGCGCACGTTCCACACCAGCTCCACCGGCAACCGGCTGCGCGTGTAGCGAGCGCCCTTCCCCGCGTTGTGCGCGGCCACACGCTTGACGAGATCATTCGTGCAGCCCGTGTAGAGCGACCCGTCGACACAGCGGACCATGTAGACACGCCAGCTCACGCGACTCTCAATACGGGAAATCGAAGCGGCCGCCGAGGCCCACCACCGCGCCGCCCTCCACCGGCGACGCGCCGAAACCCGTCACCGCGAACGCGTCTCTCTTCGGCGCGCGCGGCATGGTCACCAGCAACACCAACCCGGTCGCCTGCATCGCCAACGACGCCAGGTTCACGATGGTGCGAATCGCGAAGTTCTGCTGATTCCACTGCTGTGACGCGAGGTCGCTCACCAGCGCCACCAACGGCCCCGCGACGGGGATCGCCGACACGATGATGCCGAGCGGAATGCCCACGAGCGCCAGAAAGCTCCATTGCCGCACGCCATCGGTGAACCAATACACCGAGGTGTTGACGATGGACGCCGCGTACCCGACGGCCAGCAGCGACACCCCGGCGCCGATGCGGCCTCCATTGTCGACGCGCACCTGTTCCCGCTTCGGCGACGTGCCCCGCATCGGCGCATCACTTCGGGGCGGCGGCGTGTACTGCGGAGCCGGCTGTACCTCGACCGGCGGCGGCATCGGCGGCGGCGTCAACGCGCCTTCACTCTGGACACCAGCCAACACCACGACGAGCAGAAGAGCGTTCATGCACACACGCTGAGCAACACCGGGGCCAACGAACTTTCGGGGAGGGCGGGCCGCGCATTGTGCACGAACCTGCACACGCGTTGCTCGCCTGCGCACCTTCCGTGGTGTTTCGTGCGCACCCATGAATCCGATGCTCGAGCCCTGGCGTGGTCCCCATGGTGGTGTTCCCCCGTTCGACACGACACAGGTGTCGCAGTTCGAGGCCGCCATCGAAGAAGGCATGGCGCTGCACCTCGAAGAAATCGACGCCATCGGCAACGACCCCAACCCGCCGACGTTCGACAACACCTACGTCGCGCTGGAGCGCTCGGGCCAGCCGCTCTCACGCGCGATGACGCTGTTCTACGTGTGGAGCTCTTCACGCTCGACGCCCGACTTCCGCGCGCTCGAAGAGAAGTTGTCGCCCCGCCTGGCGCAGTTTCGCGACCGCATCACCCAGCACCCGAAGCTGTTCGCGAAGCTCAAGTTCGTTCACGACAGCAAGCCCACGCTGAACCCGGAACAACAGCGCTTGATGGAGGTGACGTACACGCAGTTCGTCCGCCAGGGCGCGGCGCTCGACGCTTCGCAGAAGGCCGAGCTCTCGAAGTTGAACCAGCAGCTGGCGACGCTCTTCACCCGCTTCGCGCAGAACCAGCTGGCCGACGAAGAGCAGAAGTTCCTCACCATCGATTCGCGTGAAGGCCTCGGCGGCCTGAGTGACGCGCAGATTTCAGCCGCGGCTGCCGACGCGAAGGAACGTGGCCTCGAGGGCAAGTGGGTCATCTCGAATACGCGCTCGTCGATGGAGCCCTTCCTCACCTCGAGCACCAACCGCGCGCTGCGTGAAGCCGGCTGGAACCTGTGGGTGAAGCGCGGCGACAACGGCGACGCCAACGACAACAACGCCATCGCCAGCGACATCCTCGTGCTGCGTGCGAAGCGCGCGAAGCTGCTCGGCGCCGAGACGTTCGCGCACTGGCAGCTGGGCGACATGATGGCGAAGACGCCCGAGACCGCGCTGCAGTTGATGCAGGCGGTGTGGAAGCCGGCGGTCGAACAATTCAAGCGCGACGTCGTCGAGTGCCAGCGCATCGTCGACGCGGAAGGCGGCGGCTTTCAGATTCAGCCGTGGGACTACCGGCACTACGCCGAGAAGCTGCGCAAACAGAAGTACGACCTCGACCTCGACGAAGTGAAGCCGTACCTGCAGCTCGAGAAGCTGCGTGAGGCGATGTTCGCGTCAGCCCAGGCGCTCTACGACCTGAGCTTCGTGCGCGTGGAAGGTCTGCCCACGTTCCACGCCGACGTGCAGGTCTACGAGGTGAAACGCGGCAGCACGCACGTCGGCTACTGGTACTTCGACCCCTACCAACGCGCGGGCAAGCAGTCGGGCGCGTGGATGAGCGCGTACCGCGACCAGCACCGCCTCGAAGGCGAGGTGACGACGCTGGTGAGCAACAACTCGAACTTCGTGAAGCCCGGCCCGGGCGAACCGGTGACGCTCTCGTGGGACGACGCGCGCACCATGTTCCACGAGTTCGGTCACGCGTTGCACGGGCTCAACTCGTCGGTGACGTACCCGTCGCTGTCGGGCACCAACACCACGCGCGACTTCGTGGAGCTGCCTTCGCAGTTCAACGAGAACTTCCTGTCGACGCCGCGCGTGTTGCGCATGCTCACCAACTCGAAGGGCGAGTCGATTCCTGCGTCGTTGCTCGAGCGCATCGAGAAGGCGCGCACCTTCAACCAGGGCTTCGCGACGGCCGAAGCGCAGGCCAGCGCGCTCCTCGACATGAAGTTGCACCTCGCGGGGGAAGCGCGCGTCGACGTGAGGGAATTCGAGAAGCGCGTGTGCGACGAAATCGGCGTGCCGCCGCAGCTCGTGCCGCGCCACCGCATTCCGGCGTTCGGTCACATCTTCTCGGGCGATGGCTATGCGGCGGCGTACTACTCGTACATCTGGGCCGAGGTGCTCGAGGCCGATGCGTTCGCGGCGTTCAAGGAAGCAGGCGACGCGTTCCACAAACCGACGGCTGAGCGGCTGCGCGTCACCGTGATGAGCGTCGGCAACACCGTCGACCCGGCGATTGCCTTCCGCAACTTCCGCGGCCGCGACCCGCGGGCCGATGCGTTGCTCGAGTCGAAGGGCTTCGTGTGAGCTAGCCTCGCCACGCATGGCCGGGGGTTCGAACAGATCGCTGGTCGGCACCACGCTCGCGGGGCGCTGGCGCATCGAGCGAACCCTCGCGAAGGCGGCATGGGCGAGGTGCTGTTGGCCACTGAGCTGACCACCGACCGTCGCGTGGCCATCAAGCGGCTGGCGCCGGCGCTGGTCGCAGAACAGAGCTTCGTCAATCGCTTCCTGCGTGAGGCGAAGCTGCTGGCGCACCTCGAGCACCCCAACCTCGTGGGCCTGCTCGGCGTGGAGGTGGCCGACGGCGTGCCGTTCATCGTCATGAAGTACGCCGAGGGCCAGACGCTCGACGCGCTGCTCAAGGAGCGCACGCGGCTGTCGGTGCGGCAGGCGTTGCCGTTGCTGGATCAGCTCGCGAGTGCGCTCGACTACCTGCACGCGCGCGGTGTCGTTCATCGCGACCTGAAGCCGGCGAACCTCATCGTCGATTCGAACGACCGGCTCACGGTGCTCGACTTCGGCGTGAGCCGGCAGCGTGACGCCGCGCGGCTGACCTCGCCCGGCTACTTCGTGGGCACCCCGCTCTATTCGGCGCCCGAGCAGATTCTCTCGGACGACTGCGACCCGCCGGTCGACCTCTACGCGCTGGGGTTGATCACCTGGCACATGCTGGTGGGCGAACACCCGTTCGGGAAGAACGTGAAAGACCCCGGCGACATCATGGTGCTGCAGGTGAACGCGGCCCCCACGCTGGCCAGCCGGGCGAACGCGGCGGTGCCGTTGCCGGTGGCGCGCGTCATCGATCGCGCGTTGGACAAGGAGCCTTCGAAGCGGCACCCCACGGCGCGCGCGTTCTACGAAGATCTCGTGAGCGCGTTCGGCCGCGACGCCACCGAAGGTGCTGACGAAGCGCGCAGCGCGGGCCCGGTGCCTTCGGAGCCGCTGCCGCAACACGAGACCGCGACGGCGGTCGCGTCGAACCCCGCGGCGTCTTCGCGGGTCACGCGTGCCGAGGGGGTTCGGGTTCAAGAACCAGCTCCGGTGACCGCGGGCTCGAAGCCGCCCTGGCTGATCATCGTCGGAGCTGGGCTGCTGCTGCTGCTTGGTCTGCTGGCGCTGCTCTTGATCAGGCGGTGATGATCAACGGAGGCGGCGCGACGACGCACTGATCATTGCCGGCCCTGGTGATGGTCGGCCTGCCGCTCCCGCCGTTGCCCTTCACTTCGATGACCTCGCAGAACGAGTCGACCGGAGCGGCCGCACGAGGCGCCTCGACGTTCTTCTTGATGGGTTCCGCGCGCGGGAGCTTCGGCGTCGTCGAGCTGAGGGATTTGATGGGCATGACGGTCTCCCGGCGTGAGTTCACAGGGGTTCTCGTAAGACACGGTCGGAGAGTTGCGTAGACTGCGCACGCCCGTGGCCCACCTCTCGAACGAAGTGCTCACGAAGCTGACGCGCGGTGAGCTCGGCCGCGACGAGGCGCTCGTGGCGCGGCGGCACCTGGCGGGCTGTGACGAGTGCAGCAACGCGCTGGATCGACTCGAGAAGGCGCCGGTCGAAGAACGGAAGCTCGGCCGCTACGTGTTGCTCGACGAGGTGGGTCGCGGCGGCATGGGTCAGGTGCTGCGCGGGTTCGACCCGCAGCTCGACCGCTTCGTGGCCATCAAGCGGCTGCTCGACGCCGACACCGCGAACGACTCACGTGAACGCCTCGTGCGCGAAGCGCAGGCGATGGCGCGCGTGGTTCACCCCAACCTCGTGTCGGTGTTCGACGCCGGGCTCGACCCGCAGGGCGGCGTGTACCTGGTGATGGAATACGTGAAGGGGCCGACGCTCGCGCAGTGGCTCACCGAGAGTACGCGCAGCTGGCGCCAGATTCTTCAGCACTTCGCCCAGGCCGGCCGTGGTCTGGCCGCTGCCCACGCCGCGGGCCTCGTGCATCGCGACTTCAAGCCGTCGAACGTGCTGGTGAAGGACGACGTCGCCAAGGTCACCGACTTCGGCCTCGCGCTGGCGTACGCACAGACCGAGGCGACGGGGCCGAGGGAAGCCCCGAGCGCTTCGCGGATCAGCTCGCGCGTGACGCAGGCCGGAGTGAACGCCGGTACGCCCGCGTACATGGCGCCCGAGCAGTTCGAAGGCCGCTTCGACGCGCGGTCGGATCAATTCACCTTCGCGCGCACGCTCGATGAAGCGCTCGCCGGGAGCCGCTCACCGCGTTGGGTGCACGAGGCGTTGCGGCGCGCGCTGTCGGTCGAACCATCGCAACGCTACCCATCGATGGACGCGTTGCTCGACGCGCTGTCGCTCGAGCGGCGTGCGCGACGTGCGACGATGGTCATCACCGCCGTCGCCGTGGTGATGCTGCTCGGCGTCACTGCGACGCTCGCGCGCGCGAAGCGCATCGACTGCACCGGCGCCGCCACGAACCTCGCGACCGTTTGGAGCCCGGCGGTTCAACGCGCCCTCGAGCAGGTGTTGATCAGCACCGACGCCAACGTTCGCAAGGCGACCAGCGCGCGGTTCAGCGCGTGGGCGAACGAGTGGAAGACGCGAAGCGTGTCGTCATGCGAAGCGAGCGCGAGCGGTGCGCAGGGTGAACGCGTCGAGCTTCTCCGGCGGCTGTGTCTCGATCGCCGCCTCGGCTTCTTCGGCACCGTGCTGCGGGAGGTGTCCGTCGGCGCGGTCCCCGCCGAGCGACTGGTTTCGATCTCGAACGAGCTCCCCTCGGTGGGGTGCAGCGACGAAGAGCTGCTCGAAGCCGGCGCGGCTGACGAGAGTGAAGCGCTGCGCGCGCAGCTGCAGCCGGTTCGCAAGCGGCTCGATGAGGTCGAAGCGCTGGCGCTGATAGGGGAGCTCGACCAGGCGACCGCGAAGGCGCGTGAAGTCCTGCCCGTGGCCGAAGCGACGAAGCACGGGCCGACCATCGCGCACGCGGCGTTGCTGCTCGCGCAGCGCCTGTCTCTGAATGATCCGCCGCAGTCACGCCGGCTGCTGCAACGCGCGGTACGTGAGGCCAGCGGCCTGCGGGATCCCTCTCAGTTCACCGCCAACGTCGCCGCGCGCGCAGGGCTGGATCTCCTCGACACCTACCTCGTCGAGCCGCAGGCCTTCGAAGCGCTGCGCCCGCTGGTGGAGTCGCTCATCGCCCGCGCCGGTGGCGGCCGTGAATGGAAGGCGGCGTACCTCACCTACCTGGGCCGTTCTCTGGTCGCGCGAGGTGAAGCCGAAGCCGCGCTGGCGCCGCTCAAAGAAGCCTACGCCGTGCGCCTCGAAGCCAACGGCCCCGACTCCGAGCGCGCCGACAACGCCCGCATCGAGCTCGCGAACGCCGCCGAGAACGCCGGTGACATCGACTTCGCGCTCGAGCTGCGCCGCATGTCGCTGAGCACCGCTGAACGCGTCTACGGCGCGAAGAGCCTCGTGGCTGCGCGCGCCCGGGCCGCCGTGGGTGCGGTCGAGGTAGTGGCCGTGCGCTACGCCGACGCCGAGAAGAACCTCAACGAGGCCCTCGACATCCTCACCCGCGCGAAGGCCACCGAAGACCTCACCACGCTGCTCGACAACCTGGCGTCGCTCGCCGAGCTGCGCGGTGACTTCAAGACGTCGCTGCCGCTGCGTGAACGCTCGCTCGAGAAGCTGCAGGACCCGGTGGGCCGCGCCAAGCTCCTCGCGTTGTGGAGCCGCACGCTGCTCGAGACCGGCTCGGAAGCGGAGGCCGCGCGCGTGGCGAAGGAGGCAAAGGCCATTCTAGAGCCGGTGAACGCGCAGCACCCCGACCTCATCGTGGCGCTCACCACGCTCGGGCGCGTCACCAGCGGAGCCGAAGGTGACGCCCTGCTGCGCCGCGCGCTCGCGCTCGAATCGTCTCGCGACGGCGAATACCGCGGCGACATCGAACGCGCGTTCGCCCTGCGCTCGACGGGCGCTGCGAGGCGCGAGTGGTTGAAGAAGTCGCGGAGCAGCTACGCGGAGAGCGAGGTCACCTTCCGCGTGCAGGAGTTCGAGGCGCTGCTGAAATAGTCAGACGAGGACGGTCTCCGGCGCGCCTTCGTCGGTGCAGAAGTTGCCGGCGCGGGTGATGGTGCCCCGGCCCGAACCGCCGTTGCCCTTCACCGGAATCACTTCGCCGTCGGTCGAGTGGGTGAGCACCGCCGGCCGCGCCTGAGGCGGGCTGCAGGCTTCGAACTCGCTGGCGCCCGAAGAAGGCGGGGGCATCGGCTTGTACACGCCCGTGGGAGACCCCGGCTTGTCGTTGCCCTTGGCGGCCTTGCTGACGGCCGCAGCGACCTGCTGGGCGACCTTCGCCAGCTGCCTGGCGCGCGCCTCGAAGTGATTGAGCACCGGAGCGCGCGGCGCGGCGGCGGGCTTCTGGCGCGGGTTGCCCGGCTTCTGCAGCCTCACCGACGACACCGCGCGATTCGACGTGTTCTTGATGCCGGTCATGGGGAGGTCTCCGAGGCTGCGGGGTCAGCGGCCGAAGAAGCCGCTGATGAGGTCGCGAAGTTTGTCGAAGGCGTCGTTGCCGCGGCCACCGACGTTGAACCACGTGTACGCACCGGCGGTGTTGGTGCCCTTGCCGGTGCCCTTCATCGCGCACTGCAGGTGACTCGGGTCGAACCGGGCCTGCCCGCGCACCTTGCTGGCCAGCTGCTTCGCGCGCGCTTCGAAGTGCGTCGCCACCCGCGGCGCCGCGCCGCTGCCCACCCCGCCCGTCGCGCTGCCCTTGATGCGCACCGGAACTTCGCGAATCGCCTTCAGCTGCTTCTGGGGAACGAGCTTGATGCGGTTCATGCGGGCGTCTCCGAGAGAGATGCTCCGTTCTCGCAACCTGAGAACGCGCCGGTTTCGGGTGGCTCAGCAAAGGCATTCACGAATCACCCCGGCCATCGCGCCAACCGTGCTCAACGGCTCCGTGAAGTGTCTTGCCCACCATATGCGCGGGTGTACGGCCTCGAAGCGAACTGACAACGAAGATGCGGGCTCTAAAGTGCGCGGCCCATGAAACCGACCGGCGCTCGCGTCATCGCAGACTTGAAGGAGTTGAAGGCCCTCACCTCCGACGAACGTGGCGGCGCCCAGCGGGTGGCGTGGGGGCCGGTGTGGCGCAAGGCGCGCGAATGGTTCGCCGGCAAGTTGAAGGGCGAGTTCGGCGTCGACGTGACGTTCGACGGCGCGGCGAACATGTGGGCCACGCTGCCTGGCACTTCGAAGTCCACGAAGAGCCTGGTCATCGGCAGTCACATCGACTCGGTGCCGAGCGGTGGCTGGCTCGACGGCTGCCTGGGCGTGGTGGTGGGCCTCGAAGTGTTTCGCCGCGCCAAGGCGCTGGGCTACCCGCTGACCCTTCACCTCGTCGACTGGGCCGATGAAGAAGGCGCGCGCTTCGGCCGCAGCCTCACGGGTTCTGCGGCAGCCGCCGGCTCGCTCGACCCGCACCGGGAGCTCGCGCACCTCGTCGACCGCAACGGCGTGAAGCTGCCCGACGCGCTGAAGGAGAACGGCTACTCGCTCGAGAGCATGAAGACCGCACGTGCGTACTTCGACGCGCTCGACGCGCTCGCGTACCTCGAGCTGCACATCGAGCAGGGGCCGGTGCTGGAAGACATGAAGAAGCCGGTGGGCGTGGTGCTGGGGACCATGGGCGTCGAGCGCTACAACCTCACGTTCAAGGGTCAGGCAGCGCACTCCGGCGCGGCGCCGCTTCATCTGCGCAAAGACGCGTTCCTCGCGGCCGCGGAGTTCGCGTTGGCCACGCGCGAAATCTCGGTGAAGTACTCGGGCAGAACGCCTCGCACCCGCGTGGTGGCGACGTGCGGCGTGGTGAAGGTCGAGCCCAACTTCGTGACCGCGGTGCCCGGCTCCACGGAGATCTCCATCGACCTGCGCGCGCTCGACAAGAAGGTGCTCGGCAAGATGTTGAAGGACTCCATCGCCGCGTCGAAGAAGGCCGCGAAGAAGCACCTGGTGACCGTGGAATGGAGTCCGCTGCTGCACATCACGCCGCGGCTGTTCGACGAGACGCTGATGAAGTTCGCGCGCAGCTCGGTGAAGGAGGTGACCGGTTTTGCCCCGGAGCTGCCGTCAGGCCCGCTGCACGACGCCGCGGAGATGGCCGACCTGGTGCCCACGGCGATGGTGTTCGCGCAGTCGAGCCCCGGCATCTCGCACACCCGCTTCGAAGACACGCCGATCCCCGCACTGGAAAAATCCATTCGGGCGTTCCTGCTGACTGTGGACAAAACCGTGGCGCACTTCGGTTAGCCTGCTGCGGCTCATGGCGCCCGGCAGCAATTCGAAACTCATCTTCAGCAGCTCCGTTGAACCGCTGATCAAGATCTCCTGGGAGAAGTTGAAGCCGGAGACGAAGCAGCAACTCAACGCGCTGCGCATCGGGCCTCCGCACAAGACGGAGCCCGCATACCCGGAAGAGGTGTGGGCCAGGGCCGTGAAGATCATCGGTGGTGAGCTCTTTCCCGGCGTCGCTGCCGAAGAGCAGCACCGCTCGCTGGGCCGCGCGACGGTCGAGCAGTTCACCGAAGGCGTGCTCGGCAAGGCGATGTTCTCGGCGGCGCGGTTGTTCGGCACGCGCCGCACGCTGGAACGTCTGAGCCACAACCTCCGCAGCGGCGCCAACTTCATCGAGACCAGGTTCACGGTGCTCGGCCCCGACTCGTACGAGCTGTGGCTCAACGACGTCAGCGACGTTCCCGGCTTCTACGCGGGCCTGCTGTCGGCGGGCTCCGGGAAGCTCGATGGCTGGCCCGACCGCATCGAGATCAAGCAGCGCGATGGGGTCGCGTGCCTGTACGCGATGAACGTCGCACGCTGACCCGCGCAGCATTCCGTTTCACATCAGGGGGAAGTCGACATGGCGGAGCCGAAGGCGGACGAGGTTCAACTCGCGATGGATCGCGCCCATCGCGTGCTGTGGAAGTCGCAGCGCGCTGACGGCTCGTGGGACGTCCCGGCAGACATCGGCACATGGGTGACGTCGCAGACGGTGGTGGTGCTCAAGCACCTCCAGCAGCTCGACGAAGAAGACACCAGGCAGGCCGCGAAGTGGCTCGAGGGCCAGCAGAAGACCGACGGCTCGTTCACCATTCAGCCCTTCGCGCGGCACGGCGACCTCGGGGCCACCGCGTGTGCATGGGCGGCGCTGTACCTGTGCGGGGCGCACGCCGCGGCCGAGAAGGCCAGGAGCTGGGTCGAGCTGCACGGTGGCGTGGCGCACGTCATCGAGAAGATGAGCGAGGGCGACTTCGCGGCGCTGTTCCTGGCGATGGCCGGGCTGCTCGACGCCGAGAAGCTGCCCTGCCCCAACACCACCGCGATGTGCCTGCCCGGCGCGATGGCGTTCATGGGCACGCGCTTCCACGCCGGCATCCTGATGGGCGCGATTCAGGCCGACATCACCATTCAGTCGCTGCGTGGTGACTTCAAGGGCTTCATCGACGGCATCAAGGGCCGCACCGCGCTCGACCTGTTCCGCCAGTTCCAGAACGAAGAAGGCAGCGTCAACGGCGCGTCGTCCATCACCGCGATGGCGTTGCCGATGTTCAAGGCCATCGGCTCGCTCGAAGCCAAGACCATGATGGACCGCGCGTTGCGCTGGCTCGAGACGCAGAAGATTCGTGACGCCACCGGGCTGCACTTTCCCGGCTACGGCACCGACGTGTGGAGCACCGCGTTCGTCACCCGTTCGCTGCTCGCCGGAGGCGTGCCGGCGACCGACGAGGACCTGGGCCGCGCGCTCAAGTGGATGGCCGACGCGCAGTCGCTCACGCACCCGCAGCCGGAGCTGAACAACCGCAAACCCAACGCGGTGCGCCTGGGCGGCTGGGGGTTTCAGAAGACCAATCACTCCATGCCGGACAACGACGACGCGGGCGTGGTGCTGAGCGCCATCGGCCCCGCGCTCGACGACCCGAAGCTCGACCCCACGTTGCGCAACCGGCTCTCGCAGACCGCGGAGCTCGCCAAGCGCTGGCTCTACGACATGCAGAACGACGACGGCGGTTGGTCGGCCTTCGTGTGGGAGCTGGGCTCGAAGCCGCCCGGGCCGGTGATGGAGAAGCAGGTGAAGGTCGACCTCGCCAACCAACTGGCGATGATCCCGCTCGTCATCGACCCGCCTCCCTTCGTGCAGGACCCGGCGACCGAAGACGTGACGTCTCGCGTGCTGCACGGCCTCGCGCAGGTCGGCGAGAAGTACAACGCGTCGCCCAACGTTCAGCGCGCGGTGGAGTTCCTGAAGAAGCAGCAGACCGCCAGCGGCGCGTGGTGGGGCCGTTGGGTGGTCAACTACCTGTCGGCGACTTCGTTCGTGCTGCTCGGCCTGCACGCGGTCGGTGTCGACATGAAGGCCGACTGGGTGCGCCGCGCGGTGAAGTGGGTGCTCTCGAAGCAGAACGCCGACGGCGGCTGGGGCGAGACGCCGGCCTCGTACAAGACCGAAGCCGAAGCGGGCATCGGCCCGACGATGCTGCCGCTCACCGGGCTGGTGGTGCAGGGGTTGATCAAGGCGGGCGAAGGCGACAACCCGCAGGTGAAGAAGGCGATTGCGCTGATCATCGCCAGCCAGCGCGCCGACGGTACGTGGCCCAACGGCGAGTACCTGCACACCAACATTCCGCCCGACACCTTCTACCTGTACCCGTACGCGGCGTGGTTCTACCCGGCGGAGGCGCTCGGGCTGTACCTGCAGCACCTCGAGCACCCGTCGACCGCGGGCGACGAACGCCAACGGTGGAGCAACGAGTTCCTCGACGCGGCTCGCCATCGCATGGACCCGAAGGCCGACGACGTCATCAGGGCCATCTTCGCGCGCGGCGAAGCGAAGGAAGTGAACAAGCTGATGTCGAACATCTTCCGGACGGATCAACCGATTCCTCCGGAGCTGCCCGACGAAGCCGAGGCGTACTTCAAGGACACCGCGCTGCCGGCGTGGGCTGATCAACAACAGTTGGCAATCGCCCAGCGATTGTTCACGCGAACTGGATGGCAGGTGGCGATGGGCCTGTTCTGCAGTTCGTTGCCGCAGGCGTATGCATCGGCACACGGCGCGTACGTCATCGTGCAGACGCAGGGCCTCACGCGGCACACCAAACAGCGCATCTTCGAGACCGCGCAGTTCCTGTTCGACGTGCTCGACGAAGGCGCGCTCGAGAAGGACGGCCGCGGCATTCGTACCGCTCAGAAGGTGCGGCTGATGCACGCGACGGTGCGGCACCTGCTGCTGCAACGCCCCGACCCGAAGTGGGACACCGCGCTTCGCGGTCTGCCCATCAATCAGGAAGATCTCGCGGGCACGTTGATGACGTTCTCGGTGGTGACGCTCGAGGCGCTGCGCACGCTGGGCATTGCGTACTCGGTCGAAGAAGCCAACGCGTGGCTGCACACGTGGAAGGTGGTGGGCACGCTGCTGGGCATCGAAGAGCAGCTGCTGCCGCGCGACATCCTCGACGGCCAGGAATTGATGGAGGCCATTCGCGATCGCCAGTGGGCCAACGCGCCCGAAGGCAAGACGCTCATTCAGCCGCTCGTGCAGATGATGCAGGACTACTTCCCCGGGCCGATCCTCGACGGCATTCCGAACTCGCTCATTCGCCTCCTCGCGGGCGACGTGTGCGCCGATTACCTGGGCCTGCCGCCAGCCGATTGGACGATGCACCTGGTGAAGGGCGGCACCGAGCTCGACGAGTGGATTCCGCAGTGGGTGGGCGCGGGCACGCCGAGCGAGCGCCTGTTCGCGTGGGTCTCGCACCAGTTCATGGAGGGCGTGGTGGCCGTCGAACGTGAAGGCAAGCAGGCGAAGTTCCGCATTCCGACGGCGCTGACCAAAACGGTGAAATGAGCGCCGTCATCTCCATCACGCAGGGCGACCTGCTCGACGTCGACGCCGATGTGCTGGCGCTGAAGTTCGCGCAGGGCTTCCATTCCTCTGACGGGCTGGTGGCCAACCGGCTGCACGAGCGCGGCGTGAACAAGCGCACGCTCGAGGCGCTCGAGAACGAGGTGAAGCGCGTCGCCTCGCAGGGAGCGTGCGCGCGCGTGAGGTGCTCTTCGTGGGCACCGTGTCGCTGCGCAAGTTCGGTACCACGACGTGCGGCAGTTCGCGGCCCGCGCGGTGGAAGCGCTCGGCGAGCCGACGAAGACGCTCGCGGTCACGTTGCATGGCGCGAACTGCGGGCTCGACGAAGAAGAAGCGGTGCTGGCGCACGGTGCTGCTGGTGCGCGACGTGAACGAGCTGCAGTTCGACGTGAAGGCCCACCGCTGCATCGTCTATTCGAGCATCAAAGACCTCGAGGCGAAGCTGAAGGCCGAGCTGGCGACGCTGTAAGCGTTCGGTTTCCCAGCGGAATTCGAAAGTCGGTCACAAAGAAGCGGGGCCATGTCTCCAATGACCGAAATGAACGCGCTCGTCGAACAAGCCCTGCGTGGAGACCGGACGGCGCTCGATGCGCTCGTGCGCGCGGTGCAGGACGACATCTACGGGCTGGCGTTGCGCATGTTGTGGTCGCCGGCCGACGCCGCCGACGCGACGCAGGAGATCCTGGTGCAGATCATCACGCACCTGTCTTCGTTTCGCGGTGAGTCGTCGTTCCGCACGTGGTGCTTCCGCATCGCCTCGAACGCGTTGCTGCGCGCGAAGACGCGTCGTCAACCGGTGCTGGAGCACGTCGATGATCAGCCGGCGCCCACGCTGACCTCGCCCGAAGACAGGCTGCTCGCGCGCGAAGTGCGGCTGCAGTGTTCGCTGGGGTTGTTGCAGACGCTCGATGCAGAACACCGGCTCGCGTACGTGGTGGGTGAGGTGCTGGGGCTCTCGGGTGATGACGCAGCAGACGTCACGGGCGTGGCGCCGGCAACGTACCGAAAGCGGCTCTCACGTGCGCGTGAACGCATGCGCGAGTTCCTCACGTCCCACTGTGGCGTGGTGAACGAAGCAGCGAAGTGTCGGTGTGCGAAGCACGTTCGCAAGCTCGACGGCCGCGAGCGGGTGTTCACGAAGCACCTGCCGCGCGTGACGCCGTCGGTGCTGCAGCACGCGCAGCGGCTCGCCGCCACCCACGAGAGCACGGCGCTCTATCGAGACCTCCCCGACTTCGCCGCGCCGGAGACCCTGCGCGCGGCCCTCACTTCACTCCTCACGCCGTAAGGACTCGTCATGCACATCGCTGCCATCGTCGTCGCCGGGCTCGTCGCCGTTCTTCATCTCTACTTCCTGACGCTGGAGATGTTCCTCTGGCAGAAGCCGATCGGCCTCAAGACGTTCGGCAACACGCCCGAGAAGGCCGCGACGATGGCGGTGCTCGCGGGGAACCAGGGCCTCTACAACGGCTTCCTGTCGGCGGGTCTCATCTGGGGCATCGTGCACCCCGACGCGTCGTTCGGGCTGCAGCTGGTGCGCTTCTTCCTGGGCTGCGTCATCGTCGCCGGCGTGTACGGCGCGGCGACGGTCTCGAAGCGCATCCTCTTCGTGCAGGCCGTGCCGGCGCTCATCGGGCTCGGGCTCACGTTCCTCTGAGATGAGCTGATCACTTCTCCTTGGCGCGCTTCACACCCTGCTCGAGCTCATCGACGGCGTTCTCCACGCCTTCCTTGAAGCTCGACCACGCGCTGCCGCCCGCCTTGCCCAGCTCGTCCAACTTGCCGCTCGCCTTCTGGGCGCGTTGATCGAGATCTGCACCGGCCTCCGTCGCCTTCTGCTTCGCGTCGTTCTTCACGCCGCGGAGGTCGGCCTTCGCGGCGTCGATGCGCTGTTGCATACGCGCGACGAACTCGTCCTTCTTCTCGGTCGCGTAGCGCTTCGATGAATCGACCGTGGCCTTCGCGTCGCGTTTCACTTCCTCGGCGGTCTTCGACGATGGATCAGCCGAGAGCAGCATCAAGAGCGTGAGGGTGATCATGCCTGGTGGGTAACGACGGGCTCGAGGTCCGCCCAGTTGGGGCCGGCTTCCACGCCCACCACCAGCGGCACTTCGAAGTCGTACACCTTTCGCATCACGTCGGCGCAGAGCTTCGCGGCCTCAGCGAGTTCGTCTTTCGGAACCTCGAAGAGCACCTCGTCGAGGATCTGCATCACCGGCGTGGCCTTCATGCCGCGTTCGCGCAGCGCACGGTCGACGTCGAGCAGCGCCTTGCGACCGACGTCGGACACCGAGCCCTCGTGCGTGGCGCGACGCGCGAGCCGCTCTGCATACGAATGCAGCTGCGAATCGAGGGACTCCATTCCACCAATCGGCCATTTCCGGCCAGCGATGGTGGTGATGAAGCCCTGCTCCTTCGCGAGGCGCAGTTGCTCGTCTTGAAACTCGCGCACCTTCGCGTAGTGCGCGTCGAAGCGAGCCAGGTACGCCTTGGCTTCCGAAGCCGGCACCCCCAGCTGCAGCGCCAACGCACTCGCGCCCTGCCCCGCGAACGTCGCGAAGTTGATCACCTTGCCGCGCTGCCGTTCGACCAGCGTGACGTCTTCGGGCTTCTTCTGAAACACCGCCGCCGCGGTGATGCGGTGCATGTCGGAGCGCGACTTCAACGGCTCGACCAGCGCCGGGTCTTTCGTGAGGTTCGCGAGCACGTAGAGCCCCAACTGGCTGTAGTCGACCGACATCAACACCCAGCCGGGCTGCGCCACGAACGCACGCCGCACGCGGTTCATCTCGGGAGTCCGACCCGGCACGCGACCGAGGTCCGGGTTGGTGTTGATCAGATGCCCCGAGAACGACCGCGCGACGTGGAAGCGCGAATGCACGCGCCCGTCGGTGTGGACGTACTCGCGCAGCGACACGAGCCACGAATCGCGCAGCCGGCGCAACGTTCGCCAACGCATCACCAGACTGACGATGGGGTGCGCGTGCTCGATGCGCTCGAGCGCTTCGTTGGCGGTGCTCCAGCCGGTGCGCGTGCGTGAGACCACCGGCAACTTCAGCTCTTCGAACAGCACCTCGCCCAGCTGCTTGCTGGAGTTGATGTTGAAGGAATGCCCCGCGAGCGCGGTGATCTCCTTCTCCAGCTCCGCCTCCATCTCGGCAAACGCGGTCTTCGCGCGCTCGAGCTCTTCGACGTCGACGCCGAGCCCGTGAAGCTCCATGCGCACCAGCGTTTGCGAGAGCGCGAGGTATTCACCGAGCAGCCGTTGATCGACTTCGGGGAACAACTGCGTGGTGATCTGCGCAGAGGCCTGCGCCCGGAGCGCCGCGACTTCGGCGACACGTTCAACCGGAAGCGCCGCCCACTGCTTGCGTGACTTCCCGGTGCCGAGCTCGCCGTCATCTTCGGGCAGCGCGCGGCTGAGCACGTGCCTGGCGACCGTGGTCAGGTCATGCGGCGCCCAGTTCGAGGGTTGCGTCAAATGCGACAGACACTCGGAGTCGGTGACGATGCCGCGCAGTTCGCGACCGAGCCGCGCGACCGCCACACGGAGCGGAATGAGGTCGTGCCCCGACTTCTTCGCCTCCGCGTCTTCGAGCCACGTGAGCAGCGGCGCCCACGCTTCTGAATCGGCGGGCACGTAGAGCAACGCCGGCGCGCACAACGCGATGCCTCGAAGTGCCTGGAGCACCGGCGCCGGGTCCTCGAGCACGCCCTGAATCGTCACCGGCTGCGTGGCGTTGGCGAGGTGCGCGCTCAACGTCTGCGCGTCACGAACGAGCTGCACGTCGACCTTCGCCTCCGGCTCGGCCTGCAGCAGCTCACGGAAGTTGAGCTCGTCGTACAGCGCGTTCACCGCCTTCGGCTCTGGCGGCGACCACGTCAGTTCCGCGAGCGGCACCGGCAACGGAAGGTCGGTCTTGAGCATCGCCTGCGCGAGGACCTTCGGGAGTTCTCCGCGGCCGGCGTCGAGCGCCTTCTGCACGCGGCCCTTGAGCTCGCCCAGCTTCTCGAGCGCGGTGGCGACGGTGCCGTACTCCGTGAGCAGCTCGCTGGCGCCCTTCGCGCCGATGCCGGCGATGCCGGGCAGCTGGTCTTCGTCGCCCACCAACGCGAGCCACTCACCGACCTGCCGTGGAGGAACGTTGAAGCGCTTCTCGACGATCTCCTCGGTGTAGCGAACGTCTTTGTTGGCGTCGAACCACCACGTGCGCTCGGTCACCAACTGCGCGAGGCGCTTGTCGACGCCGACCAGCAACACGTCACCGCCGGCGGCGCGCGCGTAGCTGGCGGCGAGCGAGAGTTCATCGTCGGTCTCGATGACCGTGAAGCCGAGCGTTCGACACAGCGTCGGCAGCGCGTCGAGCTGCGCGGTGAGCAGCTCGGGGTAGCCGCGCGTCTTCGCGTGCTTGTCGACCAACGCGACGGCGAAGTCGGGCGCCTTCATCGCCAGCGTTTTGCGCAGCGCACGGGCGACGGCGTAGAGGCCGTTGACCGGCTCACCATCTTTCGACTGGCGGTCCGTCGGCACGACCTGGAAACCACGCGCGAGGAGATTCGAGGCCGCGGCGATGAGCGTTCGAGCCGTCACGCGCAAGACCGTAAGTGCGTCACTCGCGAGGGAAAGTATTTTCCCGAACCGCGGCCAATCTCACGCGCAATGCGCGACCCCAACGAGCGACCGTTCTCGACGGCGTGGACGATTCTGAGCCTCGTGCTCTTCCTCGCCATCGAGCTGCTCATCGGCACGTGGCTCGGGCCGCTCATCGCGGGGAAGTACGTGTCACCGATGTTCCACTACCAGGTGCAGATGTTGATGCACCTGCTCGCGCTCTACTTCGGCGGGGTGGTGGTCGGCGTGGTGAGCCCCGGCCGTCGCTTGATGGAGCCCGCGGTCGGCGCGTTCCTCTCGGTGGTCATCACCTTCCTGATGTCGTTCTTCATGCCGACGTGGTTCCTGCACTTCAACGTGACCAAGGTGCTCGTCGGTGGTGGCATCGGCTTCGGGCTCGGGCTGCTGGGCGCGTGGCACGGCGAGAGGTGGATGGGGAACCTCCCGCCCGACGAGCTGAAGCAGACCACGCGCGGCCGGCTGCGTTCGGCGATGTGGCAGGACGAGCTGGACGGCCTGCCGCGGATCGACCGCGACCGCGAGCGGTGATCAACGGAACAAGAGGATCAGCAGCGTCAGCACGACGAGAACTCCCGAGCTGATCAACGCCAGGAGGATCCACGCGCCGAACTGGTGGAGCTTGATGGCCTTCTGCCGTTGCTCCGGCGTCTTCATCACCGGCGTCACGCTCGGCATTGACGCCCCTGCGAACCCGTCACCTGCCGAACGCTTCAAGGCCGTGCGTCGCGGTGCGCTCGTCTCTTTCGCCGGCGCGTCGAAGAGCGGCTTCTTCGTCGGCACTTCCTCGGGCTCGAGGTCCAACGTGTTGGGCACCACGGGCTCGAGGTCGAGCGTGTTCGCCGGCGACACCGGGTCGAGCTGCGTGACGGTCTCGGCCACTCGGGGCAGCGTCGGCTCCGTCGTCTGCACCGGCGCAAGTTCCGGATCGGTGATGTCGGGCTCGTCGGGCACGACTGGTCATTAGACACGTCTCACCATGAGCCTCAAGCCGCGTTACCCCTACTTCCTCGCCAACGAAGCGGTGTTCGCCAACGAAGACCTCGAGGTGACCGACAAGTTCACCGGCAAGGTCGCCACGAAGGTCGCCATGGCCGACGAGAAGGCCATCGACGCGGCCATCGAGGCCGCCGCTGGGGCGCAACTGAAGATGGCGGCGGTGGCTCCGTACGAGCGGCGCGACGTGCTCATGCACTGCGTGAAGCGCTTCACCGAGCGCGCCGACGAGCTGGCGATGGCGCTGTGCATCGAAGCCGGCAAGCCCATCAACGATTCGAAGGGCGAAGTGACGCGGCTCATCGACACCTTTCGCGAGGCCGCCGAAGAGGCGACGCGCATCGGTGGCGAGGTGCTCAACCTCGAGATCTCGAAGCGCGCGAAGGGCTATCGCGGCATGACGAAGCGGGTGCCCATTGGCCCGTGCAGCTTCATCAGCCCCTTCAACTTTCCGTTGAACCTCGCGGCGCACAAGGTCGCGCCGGCCATCGCCGCGGGTTGCACCTGGGTGCTCAAGCCCGCGAGCCGCACGCCGGTTGGCGCGTTGTTGATTGGTGAAGTGCTCGCCGAGACGTCGCTCCCGAAGGGCGCGTTCAGCATTCTCCCCGCGCATCGCGAAGGGGCAGATCTGTTCACCACCGATGAGCGGTTCAAGTTGTTGTCGTTCACCGGTTCACCCGCGGTGGGCTGGGACCTCAAGGCGCGCGCGGGAAAGAAGAAGGTGGTGCTCGAGCTGGGTGGCAACGCGGCGTGCATCGTCGATGAGGACCAACGCGAGCGCCTCGACGACGTCGTGAAGCGGCTGGTGTTCGGCGGCTTCTATCAATCGGGTCAGAGCTGCATTTCGGTGCAGCGCATCATCGTGCACGAGGCGCTCTACGAAGCCCTGCGCGAGAAGCTGGTGCTGGCGGTGCGCGCGCTCGTCGCCGGAGATCCGAAGGACGAGAAGACGTTCCTGGGGCCGATGATCTCCGAGAAGGAAGCGAAGCGACTCCACGAGTGGATTCAGGCGGCGAAGAGCGCGGGCGGCAAGGTGCTGTGCGGTGGCGGTCGCGACGGCGCGATGCTCGAGGCCACGGTGATGGAGCACGTGCCCAGCAATCAGAAGCTCGTCACCGAAGAGGCCTTCGGCCCGGTGGTGGTGCTGTCGAAGGTCGGCTCGTTCGACGAAGCGCTGGCCGAGGTGAATGACACGAAGTTCGGGCTGCAGGCCGGCGTGTTCACCAATGACCTTCATCGCGCGATGAAGGCGTGGGACGCGCTCGAGGTCGGCGGCGTGTTGATCAACGAAGTGCCGAGCTGGCGCGTCGACAACATGCCGTACGGCGGCGTGCGCGAGTCGGGGCTCGGTCGCGAAGGCGTGAAGTACGCCATCGAAGGCATGACCGAGCAGCGGCTGTTGGTCGTTCGCGACGCGGCGTGAGCGGTGGGCACGTGCACACACCGCCCCACTGAACAGCTGTCCATTCATTTCTCTATGCGGGCTCCACGCTCACTCACCAACGAGCGTGCGCACCGAACCGTCGGCGTTCGGCAACGGCACCCAGAAGCGCCCACCGTCGATCGCGCGCAGCGGCGTTGCACACTGACCCTGCGGCACGTCGACCAACAGCCGCGGCTCGGCGCTGAGGTCGGCGGGCACTTCGAACAAGCGCTCACGTGACGCCGCGCTCGGCACGAACTCCGTGAAGTGAAGCGTCGACGCCACCTGCTTCGCTGACTCTTCCGGCGCGCCCATCGCCCGAACGAAGCCCGGCGCCTCACAGCGCGAGGTCGCCGAGTACGGCGCCTGGTACGGCTCGTTCAGGTTGAGCGATTCGTCAGCCGCACCACGCGCTGCGTCGGCAGGTGCCACGCGGTCAGGCCATTGGAGCCGCCGCTCGGACTGGCCGTCGCCAGCAGCACGGTCTGCATCTGCGGCAACGAGCTCGCGCCGCCCATCGACCGCGCGTCGACGAGCCGCACCGGCCGGCCCCCGAGCTTCACGGCTTGCGTCGCGGTGATGACCCAGAAGGCTTCACGGCTCTGCAGCACGACGCCGCGACCATCACCCACCGCGGTCAGCACGCCCGGCGACACCCCCAGCGTCTGCACTGCGCCGGTCGCGAGGTCGATTCGACGCATCGACTCCGTGGGCTGGTCGAAGAACACCGCGAAGTGCTCCCGGCCCGCGACCGCCAACGTGCGCCGCCCTTCGAACGCCCCGACCTTCACGCGCCGCTGGTCGAACTCGCCGCGGCCATCGACGAACAGGTACGGCGTGCCGTCGGCCTGCGGGTGCGAACGGAACACGGGGAAGCGGTTCGCGGGCGCCACCGACATCCAGTCACTTTCGTTGAAGGGCAACGTGGTGCGCCGGGTGACGCGGCCCACCACGTCGGCGCTGATCACCTCGCGGTGGGGCCAGCCTTCGAACACGTGAACGAAGTCGCCGTCGACGCCGTGGTCGAAGACCTGTGACGACAGGGTCTCCCACGGTTGATCATCTTCCGGCGCCACCACGACCCGCTTCTCGGGAGGCAGGCTGATCAGAAACCGGCCGTCACTCAGCTCCGCTTCGACCCACGTCGAGGTCGGCTCACCGCGCAACACCCTGGGCGCTTCGAAGGGCGCGCGCGTCGCGCGGTACTGCGGCCCCAGCGTGTCGCAGGTGTGCTCGTCGATGAGGTTCACACGCGCGTAGCTGCCCTGCGCCGTGAAGGAATCGTCGATGAAGTCCGAGGTCACCACGGGGAGCTCCATGGCGGAGGCGCCGTCGAGCAGCGACACCAACCGCCACGTGCCGCGAAACCGGTTCATGGTCGAACCATCGCCGCGTCGGCACACGTCGCGCGTCGCCACCTCGAGCACCGCCGCGTGTCGGCAATCGCGCGTCACCACGCCGGTGGCCACGGGCGAGAGGTTCGCGCGCGAGCGGATCAACGCGCCATCATCGCCACGCCACTCGTAGTCGCACGCGCCGCCATCGCAGTGGCGCTCCACGACGAACGACGACGCGTTCACGCCCCAGGGCTTGCCTTCGAGCGTGCCCAGTTCCGTCAGTTGATGCGGGAGGCCGCGGCGATCCACCCAATCGAGCAACGTCAGTTCTCCGGCGCCGACGACACCCGCGTCAGGGGCGCCGCGTCGGGCTCGTCACACAGAGTCGAATTTCCGAGGCACGGCTCCTCGGCCGGTCGCGGACAGGCGCAGAGAACAGCAGCGAACAACACCACCCATCTCGAGTTCATGGGCGCGTACAGAACAAGCAACGTGCCAGTCGCGTGGCATGCTGCGGCCCATGCGACTTCGCGTCTTCGCGCTCCTGTGCCTTGGCTTCATGGGCTGCCCCGACCCGGAACCCGGCTCGTGCAGGGAAGACGGTGACTGCAAACGCGGCGAGGCCTGCTGCGACGGCAAGTGCCGCAACGTCGAGACCGACAGCACCAACTGTGGCGGCTGCAACGTGGTGTGCGCGTTCGACAACACCACGCCGTCGTGCAGCGCGGGCCGCTGTCAGCTCAACTGCAAGCAGGGCTTCGGCAACTGCGACGGCGTGCGCGACAACGGCTGCGAGTACGTGACGGCCAACGACGTGAACAACTGCGGCGTGTGCGGGAAGGTCTGCATGTCGGTGAACGCCGCGCCGGTGTGTTCGGAGTCGCGCTGCAGCACCGGCCAGTGCGACGAGCACTTCGGCAACTGCAACGACGACGACATCGACGGCTGTGAAATCGACACGCGCGTTTCGCTCAACCACTGCGGCGCCTGCGGCAACAGGTGCGTGCTCGCCCACGCCACGGCGCGCTGTGAGACCAGCGCCTGCGCGGTCGCCAGCTGCGAGACGAACTGGGGCAACTGCGACGGTCAGCCGGCCAACGGCTGCGAGCGTGACTTCACCAGCGACGCCCTGCACTGCGGTGCCTGCAACAAGGCGTGCGGGCCCGGGCAGCAGTGCGTCGACTCGTTGTGCCGCGCCAATGAGCTCATCGTGTTCGGAGGCCGGCTCAACTTCGTCAGCTCCAGCGTGTTCCGCGACGTGACGAAGTTCGATCTCGCGACCAACCAGTTCGTGGCGCTCTCGCCCACCGGCAACATTCCGGGCCGCGCGGGCCACGTGGCCGGTTGGGACCTGCCGCGAAATCGCATGGTGGTGTTCGGCGGCATCGACGGCGCGGGCACCGCGGTGGCCAACGACACCTGGGTGCTCGACTTCGCAGTGGTGCCACCGGCGTGGAGCAAACTGACGACCACCGGCACGCCGCCCACCCCGCGCTACGCGTCAGCCGCGGCGGTCGATACGCGCGAGTGGAAGTTCTACGTGTTCGGCGGCACCACCGAAGCGGGCGCGCCGTTGAGCGACCTGTACGTGCTCGACCTCGCGACCGCGAAGTGGACCGAGGTTCACGGCAGCGCCGCCGACGGTGGCCCGGGCGTCCGCTTCAACGCGCGCGCGGCGTATGACCCGGTGGAGCGCAAGGTGCTCCTCTACGGCGGCAACCACGGCGTCATCTTCACCGACCTCGGCGAGCTCTGGCAGTTCGACACCACGACGAAGTGGTGGATTCCCTCGCCGATTCCTCCGTACCCGTCGGGCTGGGCGCCGGCGCGCGCGGCGGGTGCGTTGTTCGGTGGCCACCCCGCGCACCTCTTCTCGGGTGTGGTGTCGTTGATGAACCCGCCGGCGGTGGTGTTCGACGACACGCAGGCCATCGACGTGAGCAACACCGAGCCGTGGACCAACCTGAACAAGTTCGGGCCGCGCGCGCGCTTCAATGCCGCGCACGTCGAGCGTGACGGGCTCCTCTATGTCTACGCAGGTGGCGAGGTGGACAACGAGGGCCAGCGTACGCTGCACGACTTCTGGGTGTTCACGCCCGACGGCGGCACGTGGTCGATGGTGAACGACGGTGGGCTCTCGGTGAACCCGAGCGCGCGCCTGTCGGCGACGATGATCGCGCGGTGAGGTGGGGCGGTTTCGCCAGCGCTTGACGACACCCGACGGCGCCTGAAGGGAGGCCGACCTCGAGGGCTCGAGCGTCTGCGCGTCGCCAACAGGCCCTCGGCCCGTCACGAGGTCGGCGCAGCTCGTTCTGGTCGTAGAAATTGACCGCTTTCGCTCAAAAAACGACGACATGTTCGGCGAACGCAGTTGTGCGCCTACCGCTCGAGCGCGAGAGGCCCGTACGGACGAGCACGCACGAAATCCTCTGCGCTCACGCTCCCTGTCGGCCGGCGCGACGCCACCACCGCAGCACCGGCCGCACGTTCGCCAACACCGGATTCAGTTCGACCTCGCGCTGACCGATGCCAAACGTCGTCGCCTCATCGCACGCGGCCTCGAACGTCCCGAACAGCCGGTCCCACACGATGAACACGCCACCCAGGTTCTTCCCCCGCAGCCCCGGGTGATTCGAGTGATGCGCGCGATGCAGGTACGGGCTGTTGAACACCCACCCCGCACGATTGAGCGCGCTCGGCAGCTTCGTGTGCAGCAGGAAGATGAGCGCCACGTGCACCGCGTACACCGGCAGGTAGACCTTCAACGGCACGCCCGCCGCCGCGAGCACGAGGTGAAAGCTCAGCACCGACAGCGGTGACAACACCGACGTGCGCAGCGACACCGACGCGTCGCAGTGCGTAGCCTGGTGATGCACCTCGTGAATCGCCCACAACATCGGCGAGCGGTGCTCACCGCGGTGCTGCCAGTAATAGAGAAAGTCGACGGCGATGAAGGCCGCCACGTACGCCAGCGGTGACTCACCCCAGGCCAGCGGCGTCACCTTCGTGATGAGCGCGTACACCCCGAGCACGAGACTGCCGGCGGTCAGACTCACCAGCGCCGTCAGCGCTCCGCATGCGTAGTTGGAAAGCCGCTGCCGCCAGAGGTTCGCGTTCATGGCTTGATGAACGCACGAACCGTCGATGACGTTGCGTTACGAAGGCATCGACCGTCGATAACTGCCAGTTACGCCGACGCGCGACGCGTGTACTGCGCCACCACCAGCGAACCACCCGTGGTGCGGCGGTGAACGCGCAACGACGACAGCTGACCGCTCACCGTGAGGGTCGGAGGCGCATTCAACGCGGGCCCCGCATCGCACACCTCGAGGCGCCAGCCATCGCTGCTGAAGAACACCGACGCGACACCGCCCCGCGCCTGCGAGACCGCGCGGCTCGCCAGCTCGGCCAACGCCAGAGACAACGTCGTCGCTTCGTCGGGCATGAAGCCCGCGCGCATCGCCGCTTCGTTCACTTCGAACGCCGCCGCGTACGTCTGCGCCGAGTTGAAGCAATCCCACACATGCGCCTGAGGTGGCAGGAGCGAATCGAGAGAGGAGCCAGCCAGACCATGTGTTTCGACGACGAGCATGCGCGGGCCCAGAGCGAACTGCGTGCCACCCGTGTGACAGCGTCGATCCGCACAGTTGCGGGTGATGAGACGGGGTGACGGCCACCCGGGCTTTCAGAACTGAAACCCACTCATGCAGTTACCGTTTCGTCAGTCGCGCGCCGCCACACGACGACGACCCACACCACCATCGCCAGCGGCGCCATGACCGCGCCGACCCACAGGCGCAGCGAGTCGTGCATCGCGCCTGGAAAAATCGAGAGCAGCGCCAACGCCGCCGCGCCCAGCGCCGCGAGAATCAGGCTGCCGCGCGTGCGCAGCGTGGCGCTGGCGCCGGCCCACGCGCCCATCAGCCCGGTGAGCGCGAGCCCGGCCATCGACTCTTCGTTGACCAGCTGCGCGAGCACCGTCAACGAGGTGAGGAACACGTACAGGCTGGCGACCATCACGTGCACGATGCGTTGAAGCGTCCCCATGCGAACCGTTCAACGCTCGAGCCCTCCCGTGATTTCCGCGGATAAATCCGAGCCGTGATGCTCGACGACCGCGCGTAGGGTCGGCCGATGTTCAGGCCGTTTCGGTTCGCGTGCGTCGTGGTGCTCCAGGGCTGCGTGGGGCTCATCAGCGAGGTTCCCCCTGACGCCGGCGAGCCCGACGCGAGCGTGTGGGACGCGGGCCTTCACGACGCAGGCGATGACGATGACGATGACGACGCGGGCGTCGATGCGGGAGTGGACGCGGGTCGCGCCTGTCCCCCGCGCGCGTGGTGCGAGAACTTCGAGGGTGACGACGCCGGTTGGCGGCCGCAGCTCAGTGACGACGGCGGGCTCTTCACCGCGGTGCCGCCGGCGGGGTCACGGTCACCGGGGCGTGCGCTCCGCGTCGAACTCGAACGGGGCCGCGCGACCCTGCAGGTGGCACCGGCGCAGTTCTTCACGCCCGACGCCGGGTACCACGTGTTCGGCCGCGCGCTCTTCTTCGGCGAGCGCATGCCGGGCGACGCCGAGAGCCGCCGCCACGGCTGGGTCACGCTCGAAGGCCTCAGCCCCATGCACGGCACCTATTCACAGGTGGGCTTTCGTCACGACAGCGGGCGCACGCCGTTCGCGAACTTCTTCGTCATCAACCCATGGCAGGACTGCTGGGGCTCGGGTCAACCGGCCGCCAGGGCCACGCCGGTGGGCCGGTGGTTCTGTTACGAGTGGGAGTTCGACTCCGCGGCTGGCGCGCTGCGCATGTGGCAGGACGGCGAGCTGCAGGTCGAAGCCGTCGGCATGGGTTCGGGTTGCACCGACGGCATGGCGACGCGGCCGTGGGTGTTGCCGGCGCAGCCGAGCCTGGGCATCGGGCTGTACACCTACGACGACGTCTCGCTGCGCGCGTGGGTCGACGACGTGGTGCTCGCCGAGACCCGCGTCGGCTGCGATTGATCAACTGGCGTCGAAGAGTTCAGCCAGCGGGCCCGGCGCGATGCGCGTCGCGCCTTCGCTGCCGAACAGCTCGAGCTTCTCACCGACGACGGGCCCGCCGATGGTCTGCCAGAGGTTCGAGAGCTGCCGGTGCTGCGCGCCGTTGGCGATGTCGGGGTACACGACCGTGCGGCCACCCGTCTCGAGGCCGAGCGCGCCGCCGCCCAGCATCAACACCGGAAACTCGCTCGCGCCCGAGTGATGACCGTCGCCGTTGTCCGACGTGTAGAGGAGCACCGTGTGGTCGAGCATGGTGCCGCTGGTGCCCGGTTCGGGCGTGGCGTCGAGGTCGCGCGCGATGGACACGAGCGCTTCGACCTCCGCGCGCCACACGTCGAAGAAGGCCGCGCGCCGTTGCTGCCGCTGCACGACGACCGAGCCCGCGTCGCCGGCCTGGCTGTTGTAGTTGTGCCGCTCGTCGTGGTTCTGCTTGCCGGCGAGCGGGCCGAACTCGGCGCCGTAGTCGATGCTGTGGAACGCGCCTCCGACGCCCATGCCGATGACGGCGACGTTGCTCACGCCGAAGCGGAGCCCCGCTGACACCGTCTTGCAGTGGTCGCGCAACTGGTCGAGCGGCGCGCGGCCCGCGGTGGGCTTCGGCGGCAACATCGCGCCGTTGGCGGCGGCGGCGACGGCGCGGAAACGGTCGAGGTCCTGCGTCATGTCGTCGACGGCCCCGCGGTACTGCGCAACCTGCGCGGCGGTCTTTGCGCTCGGGGCCACGTGCGCCGCCAACTGCGAACGCGCGAGGCTCAACACGTCGGCCCGCTCTGCGAGCTGCGCGAGCCCATCGGCCGACGCGAGCGGCGCGACATAGGCGGTCCACGCGGCCAACGTGGAGTTGAGCATCGGCAACGGGCGACCGGCCGCCGCGGCGCACGTGGTGTACGCGATGGTGGTGCCGCCATCGGGGTTGTACCCGACGCGCATCGCCGCGAGGGGCGTGCGCGCACCACCGGCGCCGCGCACCGAAGGCAACGCGGCGAGGTACGCGTCGAGCGTGGGCCCACCGGGGCTCCCCGCGATGGTGCGCGTCGACGAGAGCACGCCGTGACTCGCGGCGTGCGAGCCGCCGGTGATGCGCGACGAGAGCCCCAGCACCACGCACGCCTTCGACGCGAGGTTGCCGAGGTTCACGAGCGCCGGCGCGGTGGTGAGGTCGCCGTTGAGAACCTCGGGGCCGCTCATGCGACCGTACGAGACCGCGCCGTCTTCGCCCCACCGCCCGTCGTCTGGAATCGGGGTACCGCCGCGGTTGATGCGCGCGAAGTCGCGCAGCTCGGGTGTCATCAACACGCGGCCGTCGAAGCCGTTGCCTGACAGCATGAAGACGAAGCGCCGCGGTGTGGCCGGCGCCGCGAAAGCACGCCGCGCGCCGAGCAGGCCGGCGGCGCCCACCAGGAAGTGTCGTCGGTTCATCATCGTGCGGTCCTCACGAGCATCGCGTCGTTGGCGTAGAGCGCTTCGAGCGCGGCGAAGAGCGAGCCGCCAGAGAACGCGGTCTCCATGTCGGCGAGCACGCAGGCGTCGGCGGGCGTCTCGTGACGGCCCACGAAGTAGCGGAAGACGTGCCGCAGGAAGCACCGGCGCGCGTGCGGGTCGTCTCCGAGGGCGCGGCTCAACTCGAGCGCGTCGCTCACCACCACTTCTCCGCGGCCGGGCCAGTTGGGAATCGTCGCCGAGCCGTTCGGGCGCTGGCCGTGGTCGATGGCGCGCACGAAGCCCGCGTGGTTGTAGATCTCGAAGGGCATGCCGAGCGGGTTCATGAGCGCGTGGCACGCGCCGTTCGAGCACCGCAGCTCCGACGCGTCGGGGCCGAAGGTGGCGTCGAGCCGGCTGCGCGCGCTCGCCGTCGGGTCTCCGCCCAGCTGCGCGCGGAGCTGAACGAGGTCGAGGCCCGCCACCGACTCACAGAACAGGTGCTCCCGAATCCAATACCCGCGGAGGACGGCGCTGGGGCCGTTCTCGGCGTTGGCGCCATGCGCGGCGAGCCACGCAGGGTGCGTCAACACGCCCGAGCGTTCATTCGCCGGGAGCGTGACCCAACGCGCTTCATTCACCGGGTCACTCAAGATGGCGCTGACCACCTCGACCCCGCCAACGCCTGCCTGGAGGTCGGTGAGCGGCGCCGCGCCTGAGTACGGAAACGACGCGCCGAGCCACAGCGCTTCCCACGTGGGCGTCGCGCACATGCCGACCACACCACCGTCGGCGGCGATGGAGTGCGGCACGCATTGATGCTGCGGATCGACGCAGCAGTTCGCGCCGCCGGGGACGGGCCACCGGGCACACAGGTCGACGTCGCAGCCGGTGGGGCGGCTGGCGATGAAGTCACCCCCGATGCTCGCCGCGGTCCTGAAGGTGCGGCCGGTGAACAACGCGCGGAAGACGTCTTCGTCGTTGCGCTCCGCGGTCACCACCATGCGCGCGATGGCGTCATCGAGCTGCGCGTCGTAGTACGGCTCGTATTGCGTGATGGTCGGGTCGTCGCCCACGTTCACGCGCCACGACGCGCTGGCCCACTCGGCGATGCGGTGCTGCGGCCCGTGGAGTTGCGGGTCGTGAACGTCGAACGCGCTCGTCGCGGCGGGCACGTCTTTCGCCATCGAGCCGACCTTCGCGTAGTCGAAGTACTCGCGGAAGAAGGCGGCGATGCGGGGCGCGAGCCAGTAGCGGCCGCGGCGCGCGCGCAGGGGGTCGTGCTCGAAGAACGACGGGAGAAACTCGGTGTTGCCCCAGTCACTCTGCAGGTCGGGGCGCGCAGGCGGCGTCGCCGGCCATTCGCCACCGGCGAAGCCGTTCTGCACGTCGAACACCAACGCCGCCTGCGCCCGCAGGGCGTCTTCGTTCATCACGCCTGCGTCTTGCGCGGCGCGGAAGGCGGTGAGCCACGCGAGCTCCGGGCGCGGGCCATAACCGACGATGAAGTTGCTCGCGGCGTGCGTGCTGAGCGCGCTCGTCAGCAGCTGCGCATATTCGTCGGCCGAGATGGTGCCAGCCGTCGAGCCCTCCACCTGGAAGATGGCGCCGGGCAGCACGAAGGCCGCTTCGTAGACCAGGCGCAGCGTCTTCTGCCGTTCGGCCGCCGAGGGCTCGTTGCTGAGCTTCAAGTCGAGGAACTCGCGCATGGCGGTCTGCTCCGAGGGCATCGGCGTGCGCGAGAGAATGCGGGTGAGCAGCGCGTCGATGAACGTGTCGCGGCACGTCGTGGTCACCGCGCTGACGGCCACCGATGCGTCGGTGATGCACGTGAAGCTGGTCACGCCGGTGCGTGGGTCGCGGTACCAGGCGCTCCAGTCGTTGATCACCGGCCCCGCCGAGAACGAGCGCGAGTTGGCGAGCACGTCGAGGTAGAGCTGCAGGCTGGTCACGTCGAGGCTCTGGTCTCGCGAGTACGTCGTGTACGGGCCGCGCGAATCAGACAGCGGGTTGGCCACCATCGCGGGGTCGAGCTGCGCGCCACCGAAGGCGTGAATCCACTCCGGGCTGCCGAGGCGGCGATAGCGCGGCTCGAAATCGGTTCGCTGCGTGCAGGTGAACAGCTCGTTCTGCCGGAGCGCGTTCACGTCGGTCGGCGGCGGGGCCGGCGCTTCGATGCAGCCGGTCTTCGCGCCTTGATCAATCCACCGGCGCACCAGCTCGACCTGATCAGGGTTCACGTACGGCTGACCCGCGGCGGGCGCCTGCGTCGGCGGCATCGCGAGCTTTGGATCAGCCGTGGTCATGCGGTTGATCAACGGGCTCACGTCGGAACGGCCTGCAGCGACGTAGCCACTCGAGACGAGTGACTTCAGATCAGCCGCCGCGAAGCTCGGCGCGCGTGGACCCGCGGGCCCGTGACACCCGGCGTGCGCGCAGGTGGCCTGCAGGTAGGTGCCAGCGTGGCGTTCGAGCTCCGCCTGCTCCGGCGTGCACGTGACCGGGCCGGCATCGGCTGGTTCGAGGCTCGCGTCAGGTGCGCCTTCGCCCCCGACGATCGCTTCACAGCCGAAGAGCAATGCAGAGAGGAAGATGACGCGCTTCATGCGCGCGCGAACGTAGGCGAGGGCCTTCGTGCGCCGACGTCGCGCAGCGCAAACCCGAGGGGGTGTACACCGCAGATCTCTCCCTGCTGGCGCATGGAGAAGGAGAGCGCTTGAGTCCGCGCCCATGCGACGCGTCCTGTTGTGCGTGTTGGTTGGTGTCGTGGGCTGCAAGTCGGAGCGCCTCAAGACCACGGAGGCCGAGCTCACCGCCGCCAGGGCCCGGCTCGCCGCGCCGACATGGTCAAGGAGCTGAACGCCGTCGAAGCAGCGCGTCGCAAGGCCGCCAGAGACGCCGACGCCGCGGAGTACGCCATCACCCGGCTCTCGGGCGCGCTCCAGGTACTCGAAGGGAAACCGGTGCCCGACGGGCTGCTGCTCGACGACGCGTTGAAGACGAAGTCACCCGAGCTCGGCCGCCTCGCCGCCACCATCGTGCAGCGCCAGCTGCCCTGCGTCGAAGCGAACGCCGCCGACGAAGAAGCCGACAAGCAGCAGGAGCAGGAGTGCAGGACGCCCGAGGTGCCCGACGCGTGCGAAGGCGTACCGCCGCGCACGGTGCAGGACTTTTCCTGGAGCTGCACGCGTCTGGCCGAAACGAAGGACGCGCCCACCATCGCCATCTGCAGCTCGCCGCTGACCGGTCACGACGACGTCGGCGCGCTGCGGCTCGCGTTCCTCCATGAGGGCCGCGTCATCGTCGGCGACTTCCCCGCGCCTTCCTCCGAGCTCTACACGCCCGAGAACACCAGCGAGCTCAACGCCTGCAATGCCGAGAACCTCGCCAGCTCGTGCGAGAGCACCTGCGACGACCGGTTCGGCCGCAACGGTTGCTACGACCCGTACGAAGGTGGTGACGGCTACGTGGGCGAAGAAGAGGACAACGACGAGCCTGCCGAGCTGGTCGCCGCACGCCGAGAGGCAGCGCAGGCGGCCGAAGCGGCTCGGCAGGCGGAAGACGAGCTCGCGTACCAGGAGTGCCGCGCCAACTGCGCCGCCGACCCCACCGAGGAAGACGCGCTGCTCGCCAGCACGATGGAATACGTGGCGACGGTGTCGCCCGGGGTCTTCCACTTCCACAACCGCACCGGGCCCGACGCCGACGGCGGCTACGACGAAGGCGACGCCATCATCAGCTTCCCCACCTACAACCAGGTGCTGGCCGACAACTTCGAGACCGATGAAGACGACGTGCAGGGCCTCTCGCTCGAGCTGTACTCCGACGAGGGCTTCGTCACGAGCAAGCCGGCCGATGGCGCGCTGTTGATGGCCGGGTGCTACGCGCAGAAGGTCAACGGCATCAGGGTGTTCGTCGACGGGAAGAAGCCGGTCGAGGCGCTCAACACTGCCGACACCTGCGCGTTCGTCGAGCGCATGAAGAGCAAGCGGCTCACCGAGCTGTGCGCGAAGCAACTCGCCGATGAACTCGAGCGCGCGGCGAAACGCGCCGCCGCTGACGCGGGGGTGGTCGACGCTGGAGTGCCCGTCTTCGATGGCGGCGTCGACGCGGGAGGTGCCCCGTGAAGAAGCTCGTGATGATCAGCCTCGTGCTCTTCGGCGGGTGTGAACGTGGCCTCGCTGACAAACGGGCCGAGCTCGCGGCCGTTCAGCGTGACGAGCAGGAGCTCGCGCGCCGCCTCGACGTGCTCACCGCGCAGACCAGCACGCTCAAGAATCAGTTCGAGGCCGAGAGCTCGCGGCTGCGTCGCGTGAACGTCGCGCTGCGTGAGCAGCAGATCTCCGCGGTGGCGAAGTGGCGCGGCAAGCCCGACGTGCTCGACACCCTGGTGGCCAGGCACACGTTGCCCGCCGCGCTGCTGGCGTCACTCAAGGAAGCGCAGAGCGTCGCCGGCGGAGAGAGCCTCGAGGCCCGCTTCGCGCGCGCCATCGAAAAGAAGAGCCCGGGTGAGATTTCGAAGCTCATCGACGGCTGGCAGCGGCACTGGATCGACGCGTGGGACCCGGCGCCCGAAGAAGCACCGGCGAAGGTCTGCCCCACCAACCGCACGCTCTCGTGCACCACCATCGACGACGACGCGCTGTGGTGCCCCGACGGTGAGCAACACGCCGCCTGGGCGATGCTGCTCGAGAACGGCGCGCTCACCGTCGCGCAGCTGCCGGGCGGTACCAAGCACACCGTCGAAGCGAGGCTGGCGCCGAAGGTGTGGCTCACGCGCGTGGGCACCGTCGACGACGGCATGCGCATCGTCAGCAGCCTTCGTGGTTCACAGTTCGCCCTGCGCTGGAGCGGTGAAGTGAAGCGCGGTGACCAGCGGCTCGAGACCCTGAAGGCCAACCTCGACGAAGACCTCTTCACCGAAGCGCTGTTCTGGTCGGGCGACGAGCTCACCTTCATCGACCCCAACGACAAGGACACCGCGGCCGTGTGGAAGAACGAGAGCGCGTGCAAGGCGCTGGAGCTCACCGAAGGTCTTCCCCGCGTGGTGAAGGACCTGTGTCTGACCGCGTACGTGAAGAAGCCCGACGCCGACGGTGGCGCGCCCACGAAGTGACTCACGCCACGCGCAGGTGAAGCGAGCCGCTGTCGTGACGAAGCGGCGCTTCGACGTAGTCCTTCACCAGTTGCAGTGAGTGCGCGCACGACAACCCGTCGTCGATGCGCTCGTCGAACGAGTAGCGCACCAGCACCTTCAAGCGGCCGTGCTCTTCTCTCGTCTTGCCCAGCGCGGCGAAGAACGGGCAATTCCCCCACTCGTAGAGGTGGTGGTACGCGGCCTCGAGCCCCACGCTGCCGAGGTTGGCGACGAACATGCTCGTGTAGAGCGGGTCGTGCGCGAGGGTGCTCGCAGGCAGCAGGTTCCAGGCATCGGCCCAGCGCATCAACTTGAGCGCCAGCTTCGTGGCGAACACCGGCAAGCGCGTCGCCAGCGCCACTTCCCGGTCTTCGGGGCGCTGCCGTGACGACCGCCCGGTGCGGATGTCGGCGTTGAGCAGCCTCGCCACGTCGGCGATGCACGCGTGCTGCGGCACTTCGCGCTTGATGGTCACCAGCGCCGCCGCGTCGTCGAGCTTCTTCTTCTTCGCGGCGAACGACAGGTGCACGCCCTTGCGCTGCCAGATGCGGCCCCCCGACGTGAAGCGGTTGAGGCGCGGGCGCTCGTGCAACGCGCGACCGACGGCCCACATGAAGACGTGGAACACGGTGATGCGGTCTTCGGGGTGCTGCGCGTTGTAGGCGTCCACGAAGCGCTGGGTGTCGGTGACGTCGAGCGTCTGTTCGAAGAACACCGTCGATTCGCTCCGTTTCTCCATGAGCAGCGGCATCAGCGCGCGGGTGGCCGAGAGGTGCTTCACCTGAACTCCATCGGGGCGGGTCGTGAGCATGCACAGCGTCAGTGCAGCGACCGTGCGCAGCGCGAAGTGGCCGAAATTGCCCGTGCACAGCGGCGGTGATGTGCATGACGACTTCCGTCGATGTGCAGGCCGATGCACAGCGCCATGTTTCCTCCTGGTGACAACCGCGATGCGCGCATGTCTCTGAAACCACTCAGCAATTGGCACCGTGAAAGGCCGCATTAGCTGCTGGGCATGACGTCCTTCGAATTCCGCTGGCCGAAAACTTTTGCAATCGCCTGCTACAGGCATGCTGCGCGCACTTCACGTCGCCTGGAGGGCGCGCCATGAGCTGGAACTCGACCGCAGTCATTCAGAGAGAAGCCACGTGGACGGTGCAGGCCGAGTCGTCGAGCGGCGAGTCGGTGGCGCTGGAATACGCGAGCGAAGCGCAGGCCCGGTACATCGCCGCGGTGTTGTCGCTGGGGCCCTCGACGTTGCCGAAGGCCGCCATCGTCAACCACCTCGCGCAGCTGCCGCTGGAGCAGACGCAGCCGATGTCGGTGCCCGTCAAGCGGGCACGCGCGCGCCGGCAGTGACTACAATCGGGGCGGCCATGCGCCTCATTCTCGTGTTGATGGTGTTCGGTTCGTCGTTTGCGTCTGCGCAACGCTGCCTTCCCCGGAACATGTGCGCGAGCAACGGCATGTCGTGCAAGCCGGGCCCGTGCTGCCCTGGCACCACGTGCGACGGCCTCGGCATCTGCCGCGCGCCCGAGAAGGAATGGAGCACCGGCCGCAACCCCAACGAGCCCGGCCCCGACGACCCTCCGCGGAAGAAGGTCGCCGAAGAGAAGACCGCGGGGAAATGACGTCACTCGCCGATGGTGAAGGTCTTCAGCTCACCACCGCGCTCGAAGTGGTTGATGACGAGCCCGTTCGCGCAGGCCTTCGAGCTGATCAATTTCAGGGTGGTCGCGCGGGTGCCGTTGCCGAACAGCTTGATGCCCTGCCCCAGCGTCACCGGGAACACGAAGAGCTCGTAGAGGTCGACGAGGTCGTTGGCGATGAGCGTCTGCGCGAAGTCGCAACTGCCGTGCACCTGGAGCTGACCTTCTTTGTACTGGTCCTTCAGCTCACGAATGCGCGCGACGACGTCTCCCTTCACCACGTGCGAGTTGGCCCACGTCGGTGACCCCAGCGTGTTCGACACCGCGTACTTCGGCAGCGTGTTGAGCTGGCTGGCGACCGGGTTGTCGGGGTCGGTCACCTTCGGCCAGTAGTTGGCGAAGATGTCGAAGGTGCGCCGGCCGAGGAGGAACGCGGACGCGTTGGTGAAGCGCTTGCCGACCGTCTCGCCGAAGTCTTTGTCTTCCACGAAGGGCGCGACCCAGCCTCCGCGGGTGAAGCCGAAGCGCGTGTCTTCGCCGGGGCCGCCGGGGCCCTGCATGACGCCATCGAGCGAGATGAACGAGGTGAGCGTGAGCATGTTTTCCGTCGTCTTTCTGGGCCGTTGGGCCGGCGGAAATGCCGGGCGGAATGGGCCTCGTAAAGACGTCGGATGGGAGGCCGGGAGATCGACAAAAGCCTCAATGGAGGCGGTGAGGGGGTTCAGGCGGAGCGCGGCGCCGACAGGCTCTCGGCACGCCACGAGGTCGGCGCAACTCGTTCTGGTCGTAGAAATTTGCCGCTTTCGCTCAAAAAATGACGACAAGTTGGCTCATTTCGCTGCGAGGTCGCGAGGCCAGCTGGCGTCGAGCGCGATGCTGCGCGAACCGTCGTCGCCGCCTCCATCGAGGCCGTCGTTCCCCGCTCACGGGCTCGCTTGTCAGACCCGCGTGGTACTCGCTCGCGATGCACAACTGGTCGGCGGCGGAGACGGTGGGAAGAAATCAGTTCGGACTCATCACCCGCGAGCAGGCACGCGCCGTAGGCCTCGCTGACTCGTCGATACATCGGGCGCTCCGACACGGCCGCCTCTCGACGGTCTTCAGCGGCGTGTACCGCTTCTCAACGGTCGCGGAGAGCTGGGAGCAGCGAGCACTTCTCCCTCAGCTTCTGCGCCCCGGTCGCGCCGCGCTCTCGCATTGGACCGCGGGTTGGCTTCATCGGCTGGAGGGCCTTCGCCGGCCGCGCGTCATCGATGCGCGAATCACGCGCGACACGAAGCTCGAGCTCAAAGACGTCGCGATTCACCACGTGAAGCACGTGCGCGCCGACCACCGCATCGGGCCCTTCGTGGTGACGCCCATCGGCCGGACCATCGTCGACCTCGCTTCAGTGATGAGCCGCGAGCCATTCACGTTCGCCTTCGACTCGGCGACGTTGAAGTACCCGCGAGAGATGCAGTCGCTCTTTCAGTACGTCTCGACGCGACCGCTCCGTGGTCACGGTGGGCTGGCGACGCTTCGGCAGGTCTTCGCGGAACGTCACGGCGTGATGCTGGAGTCGGCGCTGGAGTCACGGGTGTGGACCGCGTTGATCCGCAGCAAGCTACCGGTTCCGAAGGCACAGCACCCGATGGGCGAGGTGATGCGAGTCGACTTCCTGTGGCACCTGGAGCGGGTGGTGCTCCACGTCGACAGTCGAGCCCATCATTCGTCGCGCGCGGCGATCGAGCGGGACGCGCGGCAACGCAATGCGCTCGGAGCGGACTGGGCGTCGTTCGTCGTGACGCACGGCATGGTGGAGTCGAAGGACTGGCTCAACCAGGTGCGTACGGCGCTGCAGAAGCGAGCGCCACAGCTGCGGCTCGACGTCTGACTGCTTCCTTGATGGGGCTGCGCATCGCGCGACGGGCCCTCGGCACGAGCAACGTGGGCGCAACACGTGGGCTCCTTCCTCTCGGGGCTGCGGGGCCAGCGCGCGACGGGCACCTCCGCCACGCCACCCGAAGAGACCGCCCTCATCGAGGCCGCAGCACGACCGCCCCGATGAACGCCACCGCCGCGAACGCCAGCGAACGCACCGCCAGCGCGCCAGCGCCCTCACCGCGGGCCACGAAGAACAACGCGACCGCGGTGCACACCAGCGAACACCCGAGCGCGAACGCGAGGCGCTTCCACACGTTGAGCTCGGTGCGCGCCCTGAACACCTTCTGCGCGGCGAGCACCGCGAACACGCTGAGCAGACACACCGGCACGTAGACCCACGCGAAGTCGTCGACCGTCGGCACGTCGAGGAAGTTCTCGGCGCGCGGAGGCACCAGCGCGAACACCCACGCCGTCGCGCTCATCGACACCCAGCCGTCGGGGATCTCCGGCTTCACCGAGCCACCATCGGCGAGCGTCCGCAGCGCCAACATCCACCACAGGATTCCGGTCACGAACACGCAGCCCAGCAGCATCGTCACGGCGCCACGCCCGAGCGGGTGTTCGAAGCGATTCGACAGAATGGTGACGTGCAGCACGGCGACCACCACGCCGACGGCCAGGCTCTCGACTGCGCGCTTCGTCTCTTCGCCCACGCGCGCTCCTTACTCCCACGCGGAGCCCTGCGGCCCCAACATGTTGCGGATCAGTGACGTCGTCTCGCTGGAATGGCGAACGTCACTAGTTCTGGCGCCGTGTTGAGTGAGAGCCGAGATCACTGGGGCGCGGTGGTGACCGACGAGGGCACGGTCTTCCGCGTGTGGGCGCCGAAGCGGGCGAAGGTCGAGGTGCTGTTGAACCGCGGCGCCGGTGTCGAACGTCACGCGCTGGTCGGAAAGAACGGGGTGTTCAGCGGCACCTTCGAGGCGCCGGCCGGCACCCGCTACCGCTTCGAGCTCGACGGCGGCGAGGCGTTCCCCGACCCGTGCAGCCGCTGGCAGCCCGAAGGTCCCCACGGCCCGTCTGAAGTCGTTGACCCGCGCACCTTCAAGTGGACCGACGCGTCGTGGCCCGGCGTGGGCGCGAAGAACCACGTCGTCTACGAGCTTCACGTCGGCGCGTTCACGAAGGAAGGCACCTACGACGCGCTGATCAACAAACTGCCCTACCTGAAGTCACTCGGGGTGACGCTGCTCGAGCTGATGCCGCTCAATGGTTTCCCCGGAAACTACAACTGGGGCTACGACGGCGTGAACCTGTGGGCACCCAATCGCACCTACGGTTCGCCTGATCAGCTGCGCGCCTTCGTCGACGCTGCGCACGCGCACGGCCTCGGCGTGGTGCTCGACGTCGTCTACAACCACTTCGGTCCTGACGGGAATTACCTCCCCCAGTTCTCCGACACCTGGTTCAACAGTGAACGGCCCGCCGACTGGGGCGCGGCGGTGAACTTCGACGGGCCCGGCGCTTCGGGCGTGCGCACCTTCGTGGCGCAGAACGCGGCGATGTGGGTCCGCGAGTACCACTTTGACGGGCTCCGTCTCGACGCCACCCAGAACCTGTTCGACGACTCGCCCAGGCACATCGTGGCGGACATCACCGAAGCCGCGCGTGCGGCGGCAGGGGCGCGCAACGTGTGGCTCGTCGGCGAGGCAGATCATCAAGAACGCAAACTCGTGCAGCCCATCAACGACGGCGGCGCGAACCTCGACGCCATCTGGGTCGACGACTTTCATCATGCAAGTCGCGTCGCGGCCACGGGCGAAGCCGAGGGCTACCTGCAGGACTATGACGGCAGCGCGCGGGAACTGGTGAGCCTCGCCCTGCGCAACTCGCTCTACGCCGGGCAGCACTTCGCGTTCTCGAAGCATCAACGCGGCACCGACCTGCGCCGCACCGAACCGCACCGCGTGGTCTTCGCGCTCCAGAACCACGACCAGGTCTCGGTGGGGCTGCGCGCCGAACGGCTGCACCGGCTCGCTGGTGAGGCCACGGCGCGCGCGCTCGGCGTGCTGCACCTGCTGCTCCCACAGACCCCGATGCTGTTCATGGGCCAGGAGTGCTTCGCCGACACGCCCTTCCCCTGGTTCGTCGACCACAACGCCGAACTCCAGCCGCTGGTGACCGAAGGCCGCGCCGAGTTCCTCTCGAAGTTCGCGTCGGTGAAGTCCGCCATCGCGCAGGGAATTCTGCCCACGGCGCCCATCGACGGGTTCGAGAAGGCGCGGCTCAAGTGGGACGAAAAGCCGCACATCTTCTCGCTGCATCAGGACCTGATCGCGCTTCGGAAGAAGACGGCGCTGATCAATTCACCCCGTCGAGATCAATTCGACGCCGCGGTGTTGAGCGATCGCGAACTCGTGCTGCGGTGGTTCGCCGACGACGGCGCCGACCTGCTGCTGCTCTTCTCGCTCGGGGCAGACCGAGACCTCACGCCCTGCTCCGAACCGCTGCTCGCGCCACCGCGGGGCAGCCGGTGGAAGTTCGTCCTCTCGTCCGAAGACGCGCGCTTCGGTGGGCGCGGCGTCATCTCCATTCCCGACGGTGCAGGCGCCTGGAGACTCCAGGGCCGCTGCGCCACCTTGCTGCAGGCACATTCATGACTCGAGAAATCTGGCCCGGAAGACCGTACCCGCTCGGCGCGACGTGGGACGGTGAAGGCACCAACTTCGCCGTCTTCAGTGAGAACGCGAACGGAATGACGTTGTGCCTGTTCGACGACAACGACCACGAAGAGCGCGTGCCGATGAAGGAGCAGACCGCGTTCTGCTGGCACGTCTACCTGCCGAACGTGAAGCCCGGTCAGCGCTACGCGTTCCGCGCGAAGGGTGAATGGAAGCCCGAAGCCGGCCGCCGCTTCTGCGAGAACAAGCTCCTCATCGACCCCTACGCGCTCGCCATCGAAGGTGACGTGAAGTGGAACGAGGCGCTCTTCACGCACCGCTTCGAAGGAGATCAACGGCAGCTCAACGACGCCGACTCGGCGCCCTACCTGCCGCGCTCGGTGGTGGTCGACCCGCGCTTCGACTGGGGCAACGACCGGCGGCCGCGCACCCCGTGGCACGAGACCATCATCTACGAGGCGCACGTGAAGGGCCTCACGCAGCGCATCGCCGGCGTGCCAGATGAGCTGCGCGGCACGTACGCGGGCGTCGGTCACCCGGCCACCATCGAGCACCTGCGCGGGTTGGGCATCACCGCGCTCGAGCTGATGCCCACGCACCACTTCGTGCACGACTCGCATCTGCTCGACCGCGGGCTGCGCAACTACTGGGGCTACAACACCATCGGCTTCTTCGCGCCGCACGCCGGCTACTCGTCGTCAGGGCAACGCGGCGAGCAGGTGCGCGAGTTCAAGACCATGGTGCGCGCGCTGCACGAGGCCGGCATCGAGGTCATCCTCGACGTCGTCTACAACCACTCGGCCGAGGGCAACCACCAGGGCCCGGTGTTGAGCTTCAAGGGGCTCGACAATCAGGCCTACTACCGGCTCGCCGAAGACCCCTTCTACTTTCAGGACTACACGGGCACCGGCAACACCTTCAACATGCTGAACGCGCACGTGCTCCAGCTGTTGATGGACTCGTTGCGCTACTGGGCGACGGAGCTGCACGTCGACGGTTTCCGCTTCGACCTCGCCGCCGCGCTCGCGCGGGGTCTGCACGAGGCCGGGCGCCTGTCGGCCTTCTTCGACCTCATTCATCAAGACCCGGTGTGCCGCGAGGTGAAGCTCATCGCCGAACCGTGGGACGTGGGGCCCGGCGGCTACCAGGTGGGCAACTTCCCTCCGCTGTGGACCGAGTGGAACGGCAAGTTCCGCGACGTCACCCGCGACTTCTGGCGCGGCGCCGAAGGCACCATGGCGGAGTTCGCCTCACGCCTCACCGGCAGCTCCGACCTCTACGAGCACAACGGGCGAAGGCCGTACGCGAGCATCAACTTCGTCACCGCGCACGACGGCTTCACGCTGCGTGACCTGGTGTCGTTCAACGACAAGCACAACGAGGCCAACGGCGAAGAGAACCGCGACGGTGAGAGCCACAACCGCTCGTGGAACTGCGGCGCCGAGGGCCCGACCGACGACGCGGGCATCAACACGCTCCGCGCCCAGCAGCAGCGCAACCTGCTGGCCACGGTGATGCTCAGCCAGGGCGTGCCGATGTTGCTGCACGGCGACGAGCTCGGGCGCACGCAGCAGGGCAACAACAACGCCTATTGCCAGGACAACGAGCTGTCGTGGATCGACTGGGACCACGCGGATCAATCGCTGCTCGAGTTCACGCGGCGGTTGATCAAATTCCGCAAGGACCACCCCACCTTCCGCCGCCGCCGCTTCCTCGACGGGCAGGTGATCCGCGGCGAGCACGCCGACATCCACTGGTTGCGCAACGACGGCCAGGAGATGAGCGATGACGACTGGAACGCGGGGTACGCAAAGGCCTTCGCGGTGTTCCTCAACGGGCAGGAGATCAAGACCCCGAACGCTCGTGGTCAGCGCGTCACCGACGACTCGTTCACGTTGTTCTTCAACGCCTCGCACGAGCCCATCGAGTTCAAGCTCTGGGAAAAGGTGAGCGGCGGCGAAGTGGTGCTCGACACCGCGCGCGACGCAACGCTGCGCATCGAGAAGAGCGGAACGTTGAAGCTCGAGCCCCGAAGCCTGGTGGTGCTGCGCCATGACTGAGCGGCCGCTGCGCGCGACGTATCGACTGCAGTTGAACGCCGACTTCACGTTCGCCGACGCGGCGAAGCAGGTGGCGTGGCTCGCGCGCCTGGGCATCAGTCACCTCTATCTGTCGCCGGTGTTCGAAGCCGCCAAGGGCTCGACGCACGGCTACGACGTGGTCGACCACACCAAGCTGTCGACGGTGCTCGGTGGCCGCGCGGGCTTCGACGCGCTGGTGACCACCGCGCACGCGCACGGGCTGGGCATCATTCTCGACATCGTGCCCAACCACATGTCCATCGCCGACGCGCGCAACGCGTGGTGGTGGGACGTGCTCGAGAACGGCCCCGCCAGCCACTTTGCGTTCGTGTTCGACGTCGACTGGACGCCGCCTGAACAACAGCTGGCGAACACCGTGTTGTTGCCGGTGCTGGGCGACCACTACGCGCGGGTGCTCGAGCGGCGCGAGCTGAAGCTCGAGCGCGATGGTGCGCGCTTCGTCATCGCCTACTTCGACCACCGCTGGCCGGTGGCGCCGCGCGCGCTGGGCTCGATGCTCAAGCGGCTCTCGTCGCTGTCGGAGCGGCTGGCGTTCATCGCCGACGGGCTCGCCGAGCTGCCGCAGTCGTCGCTCACCGACCACCTGAGCGTGGAGCGCCGGCATCGCGACAAAGACGTGCTGTTCGAGCTGCTCGGTGAGCTGCTCGAGCAGCACGCGCCGCTGGCGAAGGCCGTCGACGACGCACTGGCCGCGCTGAGCGACGACACCACCGCGTTCAGCGAGTTCCTCGACCGGCAGAACTACCGCCTCGCGTTCTGGCGCACCGCCGAGCGCGAGCTCGACTACCGGCGCTTCTTCGACATCGCCACGCTGGTGGGCCTGCGCATGGAAGACCCGCGCGTGTTCGCCGCGTCTCACGGGTTGATCCGCGAGCTGATCTCCACCGGCGCCATCGACGGGGTTCGCGTAGACCACGTCGACGGGCTGGCCGACCCCGCCGAGTATCTGCAGCGCCTGCGCGCGCTGGTGGGCGGCGCCAGCATTCACGTCGAGAAGATCCTCGGCTTCGACGAGACGCTGCGGCCCTGGCCGGTCGAAGGCACCACCGGCTACGAGCACGCCGCCGAGGTGACGCAGCTGTTCCTCCCGCCGGAAGCCGAAGACGTGCTCACCCGGCGCGAACGAGCGGCCCGCGGCGACGAGCGCACCTTCGAAGAGCTCGCGGCCGAGGCGCGCAAGCAGGTGCTGGTCGAGCTGCTCGCCGCCGACGTGAACCGGCTCACCGCGACGCTCGTCGAGCTCCGTGAACGGCACGCCGAGCTGCGCGACTACAGCCGCCATCAGATGCACCACGCGCTCCGGGCGCTGGTGGCTGCCTTCCCCGTGTACCGCTCGTACGTCGCGCCCACCCGCGGTGAAATCACCGACGAAGACCGCGCGCTCATCGGTCACGCCATCGAAGAGACGAAGAAGTCAGAAGTCGAAGGTGAACTCGTGGACTTCATCGGGCGAATTCTGCGGCTCGAGAAGAAGGGCGAGCTCGAAGGCACGTTCGTGCGGCGCTTCCAGCAGCTGACCGCGCCGGCCATGGCCAAGGGCGTGGAAGACACGACGTTCTACCGGTCGACGCGACTGCTCGCGCTCAACGAGGTCGGCGGCAGCCCCGAGCACTTCGGGTTGTCGGTCGACGCGTTCCACGAGCTGCAGCGAGAAGCAGACGCGAACTGGCCGCGACGGTTGCTGAGCTCGTCGACGCACGACACCAAGCGCAGTGAAGACGTGCGCGCGCGACTGGTGGCGATGGCGTGGCATGCGAACGAGCTCCCGCCGATGCTCGAGGGCGACATCGACGGCCCGACCCGCGAGCTGGTGCTGCAGACCTTCATCGGCGCAGCGCCGATTGGTGAAGACCGGCTGTGGCCGGCGGTCGAGAAGTCGATTCGAGAAGCCAAGGTGCACACCTCGTGGACGAAGCCGAACGCGGAATACGAAGCGAAGGTGAAGGCCTTCGTGCACTCGTTCGATGCGCGGCCGTTGCAGGCGTTCGTGAAGCGAATCGAGCACACCGCGCGGGGAATTTCGCTCGCGTGGACGGCGCTGAAGCTCACGCTGCCCGGCGTGCCTGACTTCTACCAGGGCACCGAGCTGTGGAACTTCGCGCTCGTCGACCCCGACAACCGGCGGCCGGTCGATTATGCGCTGCGCGCCCGTTCGCTCGAAGCGCCCGCGCCGCCGTTGCGTGAAGACGAGCTGGGGCTCACACGGCTCACGTTGATTCGAAGGCTGCTGACGCTGCGCCGTGAACGACCGCAGTTGTTCACAGGCTACGAGCCGATTCAGAGCGACGCGTTCACGTTTTCGCGGGGCAACGGTGGGCTCATCGTCTCGGTGAAGCACCGGCCCGACGTCGCGCACTTCACGCCGGGCAACGCGCGCGAGTTCTTCAGCAGCGAACTCGTGCGCATCTTCACGCGCGACTGACGCTCGGGGCAGGAGCGTGGGCGGCCGTGAGGGTTCGTCATGGCGAGAACACGTAGACCGCTCCCGCGCTCGCGTAGGCGTTGTTCGACTGCGCCGGCACGTTGTTGAAGTCGTAGCCGATGGAGTCCTCGCCCAACGCGCCACAGGTCAACGTGCGCCCGTCTGAGGAGATCGCGCTGGCCAGGCCGAAGCCGTCACCCGGGTCGGTGTTCGAGGCCTTCACGGAGGCGATCTGGTGCCACACCGATACGGCGCGCCGACCGCCCGGGTCCCTCCGTTGGCCGAGATCGCGAGGCTGATGCCGAACTGGTCGTGCGCGCCGGCGTTCGACGCCTTCAGCCACGCCTCCTGCGACCACGTGCCACTCTGTAACGCGAACACGTACACCGCGCCTGCGTTGGCCAGGGAATTGTCGGCCTGGCTCGAGCCGTTCGAGCCCTCGCTGGGCGCGGCGCCTGTCTCGAGGCTGGTGACGACCCGGGCTTGGCGCGCCACACTCGGGCCTCATGCTCAGCGTTCGCGAACTCAACGCCCTCACGCGGAAGCTCGACGACGCAGAGCTCGCGCGGCAACTGGGCCCCTTCGTGCTCGTGCAGCGCCCGCTGCCTGAAGTGAAGCGCTCGAACGAGCTGCGGCCCACCGCGCGGCTGCCCGACATGCGCGTGCCGCCCGCCCCGAAGGGTGTGTTCGATTTCGAAGACCTGTGGGTCGCGCCGTTGCCGCCCATCGTCGTCGACGATTCGATTCGCATCGGCCGCGCGCCCGACTGCGACGTCATCATCGAAGACGAGACGGTCTCGAAGTACCACGCGCGCATCGAGTGGAAGAACGCGCAGGCGGTGCTGGAAGACCTCGGCTCTTCGAACGGGACGTTCCTCAACACCGTGCGCCTGCGCGCCCGTCAGCAGCTCAAGGACAACGACGTGCTCGCGTTCGGCACCGTGCACGTCTTCTTCATGCTGGTGACGACGCTGCGCCGCCGCATGGGCGTCACCCGCGAACGCTGAGGTGCCGGCACGCACGTTGCTCGGGCCGCGGGCATGCGCTCAACAATCTTCGTGCTCGCTATCCTCGCGCTCTCGTCGTGCCCCTCGCCCGACCCGTGTCAGAGCCTCTGCGGCTGCTGGGAAGACACGACCCTGTCGGTTTCAGGCAACACCCGCGCAGCCGACGGCACGTCGGTCTCCGGGATCAACGTGTCATGCAAAGGCGAGAGCGGCCCGATGGACGTCACCGACACGAGCGGCGCGTTCGACTTCGAGTACTGGACGCGCACGTCGCCGGGCTGCGGCTACGAGGGCTGCAACACGCTGCTGTTCGTAGACCCCGCGCAGCAGTTCCGCTCGAAGGAGCTCACCGTGTGGGAGGTGCGCAACGCAGATGGTGGGGTGGTGCTCCAGCCGTGAAGCGCTTCGGCCTCGCGCTGCTGCTGTCAGCGTCGGCGTGCTCGTCTTCGCCGCCGTGTCTGGGCTCGGGCATCTGCGGTTGTCGGGTCGAGGCGACAGTGACGGGTCGAGGCAACACCGTCGACGTCAGAACCGGCGCTCGACCGGCGGTGATCAACTCGAGAGCTCGCGGCCCGACCAGATGACGTCGAACACCAGCAGGCCGAGCGCCACGGCGATGGTGCGACCGACGACGAAGTCTTGAACGGCGGACCCGGCGAAGTGGTCGACGTGCCACCACGCAGCCGTGAAGTTGTACGCGAGCAGCAACCCGGCCGAGAGCATCGCGAGCGCGGAGCCGCGCCTGACGCTCCACGCGGCGGCGAGCAACGCGGTGATGAAGACGAAGTCGTTCACCCACTGCGGTGCTGATTCGACCAGCGCCGAGTCACCATTGATCAACAGCGCATGCGCGACGAGTGAGCCGAGCGTCGCACCCGCGAATTGAGCGGCGAGCAGCGAGGCCCAGCGGCCCTTCTTCGTGGTGCTCGACCAGACGAGCAACACACCGAAGAGCACCGCGCCCGTCCACGCGAGCGTGACTGGCGTTCCGTGTGCGAGCCGCGCGCTGGCGACGCTTCCGCTGGCGGCGAGCGCGAGAACGAAGGCTGAGAGAAAACCGTTCATCGGCGAAGACTGTAATGCCCGGCGTTCAGACCTTCACGTCGAGGCCGGGGAATTGGGCGCGCAGCGTGTCGATGGCCCTGTCTGGCAGCTTCGTGCGACGCAGGTCGAGCTCCCGCAGCGGCACCGCGTCGCGCGCGAACAACGGCGCCAGCCCCCGCTCGGTGAAGTGGTTGCCCTGCAGGCTCAGCGACTGGAGTGAATTCATCAGCGGCGACGCCAGCACCGCCGACACGCTCCCATCACTCAGCGCCGCGCTCTGCAGATCCAGCCGCTCCAGCAACGGCGCTCGCCATCGCGCGAGCTGCGCGCCGTTGGTGCCGAGCCCCACGTAGCGCAGCTCGAGCGACCTCAACTTCGGCCACGACACGTCGACCAGCACCTCGAGCGCGCCGGCATCGAACGTCGGAATCTTCAGGCGCAGCGACTCGAGCCCGGGCGCGTCGATGCCCAGCGCGATGGCGTGAACGGGCGCGAAGCGGCGCGTCTCCAACGACAGCTCACGCAATGGCTTTCGTGGCAACGACAACACCTGCTCCGAGGTGTCGGGGGTGGCCGTCAGGTGCAGCACCGACAATTCGGGAGCGAACGCGCTGATGTTCACGTGCGAGAGCTCGACGCGTTGCAGGGCGTGGTGCTGCGCGAGGTTGGCCGCCGGTCGCTCGAACGAATGGCGCGCGCGATCTTCACGACCGAGGATCAACGTGGTGAGCCCACGCGCGTGACCTTCGTTGATCAACCTGATCAACCGGTCTGCCGAGGCGTAGGTCGCGTGCAGCACGCGCAGCTGCTCGAACTGCGGCACCGGCTCGATGCGTTCATCTTCGAAGCGCAGCCGCTGCAGCAGGGGCGCGTGCGTGAAGAGCTCCTTCAGGGTGCCGCGCGTACCGAGGCGAACGAACGCACCCCACAGGAAGCCGCGCTTGACCTCCATCCAGTCTGCGCCCTCGTACCAATACGGCCGATCTGCCCACTTCTTGAAGTCACCGAACCACGCGTCGCCATGCTTCTTGAGCAGCGCCGCTTCACGCAGCTGCTGCCGGCGCGTCTTGTCGGGCGTGCACTGCAGGGTGATGAACTCGCCGCGCGGGTCGCCCGACTCGGTGAGGTGATCCGCGAAGATCAACCGTGGCGCGTCTGAGTCGATGTCGTCGGCGACGGCCTTGAAGAGCGCGTCGCGAATCACTGAACCGCTTCCAGGCTCACGTGGCGCATCTGCTCGAGCACCCAGTTCGCGCGCTGCCGCGTCTTCGGGCCCGGCGCCGTCACCCGGCGCGCCTTCGGCGCCGGCAGCACCACCACCAGCAACGCCGCTTCTTCCTGCGTGAGCGAGGCCGCCGACTTGCCGAAGTTCACGCGGCTCGCGGTCTCGACGCCGTAGATGCCCTCGCCGTACTCCGCGATGTTCAGGTGCACCTCGAGAATGCGCGCCTTGCTCCACAGCAGCTCGATGAGCACCGTGAAGTACACCTCGAGGCCCTTGCGCACGAAGTTGCGGCCCGACCAGAGGAAGAGGTTCTTGGCCACCTGCTGCGTCAACGTGCTCGCGCCGCGCGACGACTTGCCCTCGAGCCGGTCCTCCATCGCGTCTTCGATGGCCTGCACGTCGAAGCCGAAGTGCTCGGCGAACTTCTGATCTTCAGCGGCGATGAGCGCGCGCTGCATGTTGGGGCTGATCTTCCCGAGCGGCACCCACTTCTGCTTCACCGGCTTGTCGTCGAGCCGGTGCGCCAGCATGAACGCGGTGGTCGGCGGGTCGATGAAACGGAAACAGGCCACGGGCAACACCGTGACCACCACCCACGTCAGCGCGGCCCACAAGAGCCACCGCTTCCAGTTACTTCTCGGTGGGGAGGCCCGCGGCATTCCAGCCCAGCATTCCGCCGACGAGGTTCATGGTCTTCGTAAAGCCCATGCGCTGCAGCGCCGAGGCCACGTTCGCCGAGCGGCCGCCGCTCTTGCAGATGAAGAGGAGCTCTTCGTCTTTGTTCCAGTTCGCGGCCTGCGCCACCACCGAGTTCATCGGCACCAGCGCCGCGCCTTTGATGTGACCGAGCTCACCCGTGTATTCGTGCGGCTCGCGTACGTCGATGAGTCGGTAGCCCTGCGCGGGCAGCTTCACGTCGGTGACGTTGACGTCTCGGTAGCCGGCGGGGTTCGGTCGTGCGGTGTCGAAGAGTCCCATGGGCTGTCAGTGCCTACGAACCTCGTGAAACTCAAGTTCGACAGCGCGTGCCCCGGCGGTATGGTCCGCCCGCAATGTCTGATTCCAAGTCGGTCTCGATGCCGCCTCATCTGTGGGAGGCGCTGGAGTTGATGTCGTCGGAGATGGGCGTTCCCGTCGATTCGCTGGTCTCGCAGGCGGTGTTCACGCTCGCGCGGCTCAACGGCTACGTGGTCCCCGGTCGCGCCAGCGAAGGTGCCGGCGTGCAGTCGCCCGCCCCCGCCGCGTCGGCGCTCGCCTCGCAGGTGGCGTCAGGCGGCCGCACCTCGGCGTTGCCCGCGCGGCAGCCGTCGGCGCCTCCGGGCATCAAGGCGCGCGCCCAGGTGCAGCCCGAGCCCGAACCGGAACCCGATTTGCCGCCCGAGGAGGACGACAACCCGTTCGATCAACAGGATGATCAGAACTACGACGCTCCGCAGGACGAGGAGCCGCCTCCGGAAGAGAACTACGACGAGCCGGAACCCGAGCCCGAGCCGGAGCCCGCCCCGCGCGCCCGCGGTGGTGGCGTGACGTTGACGCTCTTCGTCACCGGCCGCGACCCGTACCGGATGACGTCCGACTCCTTCAACATCGGCCGCGGCAAGTCGTGCGACTTCGTCATCGACTCGAACCGGGTCAGCCGCGAGCACGTGCGCATCTCCAAGGAAGGCAACGACTTCATCCTCGAAGACCTCAACTCCTCGAACGGCACCTTCTTCGGGCCGGCGAAGGAGAAGATCTCCAAGCGGAAGATCAAAGACGGCGACGAGTTCACGCTCGGCACCGAGAAGATCAAGTTCCAGATTCGGAAGTAACGCCGCGTGCGCTGGGCGCCGCCGTGAAGGTGGCGCCCATGAGCCGGTCGATGAGCATCATCACGTCGAACTCCGTCACCACCCCGAGGAAGAGGCCCTGGCGGAGCACCGCCACGAAGGGCACCTCGCTCTCCTCCATCTTGTAGCGCGCCACCTCGAGGGAATCGGTGGCCTGCACCCGGGGAACGTCGCGCAGCATCGCGCCGGCCACGTACGCGTAGGGCCCGTGCGCGTCGGCGTGCGCCTTGAAGTCCCGGCGGGTGACCACGCCCACGAAGCGGCCGAACTGCTCGACGGCGAACGCGTCGTAGTTGGTGCCGATGACCGCAGGCAGCGCCTCGGCGATGGTGGTGTCCGGAGAGAAGCGCGGCGCGTAGTCGTTGACGGCGTCGCCCACGTGCACGCCGTCGAGCATGCGCGCGGCCTTCTGGGCGGCGAGCTCCTCCCCGGCTCCGAAGAACACGAAGAGGCCGATGATGCTGAGCATCGGGTTGCCGTAGAAGCCGAGCACGAAGAAGCCCACGGCCAGCAGCCGGGCGAGCGCGGCAGAGACCTTCGTCGCGGTGTCGGCGCTCATGAAGAACGAGAGCACCGAGCGGAAGACCCGGCCTCCGTCCATCGGCAGCGCGGGGATCATGTTGAACACCGCGAGCACCACGTTGCTGCTGATCAGCATCGCCACCAGCGTCTGAACCCCGGGCACTTCGGAATACGGGTTGCGCATGGTCGCTTCGAGGTCTGACCAGGGGAAGAACTGGAGCCCCACGAGGCCGAGCGACACCGCCAGCACCACGTTCACCGCCGGCCCGGCGAGCGCGATGAGGAACTCCTGCAGCGGTGTCTTCGGGAGGCGCGTCAGCCGGGCGACGCCACCAATCGGGTAGAGCGTGATGTCTTTGACCGGTATGGCGAACGCCCTGGCCACGAAGGCGTGACCGAACTCGTGCAGCGTGACCGACGCGAACATCAGCAGCATCAACACCGCGCCGAAGATGGCGCCGTGCACACCGAAGCCACCCCACTGCATCGCCCCGATGACGATGACCAGCAGGAAGCTCGCGTGCACTTTGAGGTCGATGCCCGCGACCCGGGCCAGGCGCCAGCTCCACATGGTGACGGTCTAACGCTGCGTCACCGTTCTCGCTTCCGCCGCTCCGTGAAAAACTGTGTGCATGGCTCGGTGGGAAGGTGGGTCGTGGTGCTGGTGGCGAGCCCGGCGCAGCTGACTTCGGCAGCGCGGCCTTCGTGTGGCGCTCACCCAACGGGGTCGCTGGTTCGTTCACACTCAGCGCCGGCGTCGGGCTCGGTGGTGAGTTCATCGGCCTGTGCGCTCCCGAGCTCTGCTCGCCGTACCCCGGTGTTCGATGGAGCTCGAACCGACGCTCGAGTACGTGGCGCTCAATGGCTCGGCCTTCGTGGTGCTCGGAAGTGGCGCCGTGGTGTGGTCGGGCGCGCTCGCCCTGGGGCGTGCACTTCAACTTCGCGAAGCCGCCGCCTTCGACCGCGGGTGTTGCATCGGCTTCTCGCGGTCAATAGGTGCGCAGCATGGGCCGACGTCAGCGTCTCTTCGCAGTTCTCGCGCTGATCAGTGCGCCCGCCTTCGCCGCGGGGTTCGGGGTCGAACTCGGCGCTGGTGTCTCGAACACCCTGGGGCCGGTGACGCCGACGTTCGACGTCGCCCTCGACGCGCGAATCCCATCGGAGGTGATGGGCGCGCTCGAGCTGCGCACGCACAACTTCTTCGTCTTCCTTGACGCCGGCGTCGCGACCACCGCGACGCTGCTCCCCCGCTACCGCACGCCGTTCTTCAACGTCGGTGCGTTCGCGTTCTCTTTCGCCGGTGGCATCGGTGCGCTCATGAAGTTCACGTGCGGCGGCGGCGCGTGCGGCTTCGACGGTGGTGGCCCCGTCATCGAGATCAGCCCCACGCTCTCGCTGCAGAAGAGCGACCTCTTTCAACCCTACGTGGCCATCAACGGTGCCATCGCGTCGGTCTGGACGCAGACCGCCCGCGTCGTGCTGAGCGGCAGCCTCGTGCTCGGCGTCGCCTTCGACTTCGGTCCGCCGCGGAAAAAAACCACCGAGCAGCCGCTGTTGCCCGCGGTGCCCACCACGCCGGTGCAGCCGACGTCCGGTGACCCCGAGAACGCGACGCCCACGCTCGCGCCGACCAACCCCGTCACGCCGCCGCAAGACGAGAAGCCAGCGCCTGCGCCTCCGACGCCCAACCTGATTCCGAAAGAAGAAGACCCGGCGAACCTGCCGCCGCCTTCGCTCATTCCGGCTTCAGCACCCGCGACAGCACCTTCGCCGTGAAGTTCACGAGCGGAATCACGCGCTGGTAGTCGAGCCGCGTGGGGCCAATCACGCCCACCGTGCCCAGCACCTGCTCGCCGGTGCCGTAGGGCGTCGCGATCACGGTCACGTCGCCCTGACTGCCGAACTCGCTCTCGGCGCCGATGAAGATCTGCATCTCCCGCGCGCGCTGCACGCGGTCGAGCAACGACAACAGCTTGTGCTTCTCGTCGAGCGCCTTGAACAACGCGCGCATGCGGCGCACGTCGTCGGCGAACTCCTTGGCTTCGAGGAAGCTGCCGGTGCCTTCGATGACCACCCGCTCGGAAGACGACACGTCGGTCGCCGCGGCCCCGAGCTTGAGAGCGCGCGCGGCGAGCTCGTCGTACTGCATGCGCTGTGAATCAAGCTCCTGGAGAATGCGGCTGCGCACGTCTTCGATGGACGTCGCGTTCCTGAGCAGCTCGTTCAAGTAGTTGCTGGCCTGCTGGAGCGCGTCACCTGAAATCGGCGCTTCGAGCATCACCAGCTTGTTCTGCACCTGACCGTTGGCGCCCACGAGAATCGCCAACGCGCGGTCATCGGCGAGCCGCACGAACTCGATGCGCGTGAGCGACCCCGCCGACGGCCGGGGAATCAGCACCACGCCCGCGTGACGCGAGATGTGGTGCAGCACGCGGCCCGCTTCCTGAAGTCGATCTTCGAGCGTGGGCCCCGAGAGGCCCGACTCGATGAGCTGCTGGTCGACGACCGACGGCGCCTTCAACTGCAGCAGGTCGACGAAGTGGCGATAGCCGCGGTCCGTCGGCACGCGGCCCGCGGAGGTGTGCGGCTTCTCGAGAAACCCCTGCGCCTCGAGCTCCGAGAGCACGCTGCGCATCGTCGCGGGAGAGACTTCGAACTCGCCACGACGCGTGAGCTGCTGGCTGCCGACGGGGTCACCTGACGTGATGAATTCCTGCACCACCGCCCGGAGCACGTCGCGGGCGCGGTCGTCCAACTCGTCTGTCATTGCGCCCTCGAAGCTACCGTCTTTGGACCGTGTCAGAGAACCGCCCATACGCGTTGCCGCGCTGGTTCGACAGGCATACGGTCGAACGACCTCCGCGCGTGCAACGCGGATTTCCTGGGAGAAACACGAATGAACAAGACGAAGAAGGTCACGCTCGGTCGAGCGTTGGGGTTGTCCTTTGCGGTGGGCGCGCTGCTGGCGTTCATGCCCGGCTGCTCGGCGGAGTGCGTCGACCAGTACGACTGCGCGGCCAAAGAAGGCGGCCCGTGGACGTGCGTGTCGGGCAAGTGCACCGCGCGCGTGAACAACGGCATGGGTGGCGGCTCGGCGACGGGCGGTGGCAGCGGTGAGACCGGCGGTGGCGCCGCGACCGGTGGCGGTTCGGCGACCGGTGGTGGCGGCGGCACCGAGGAAGATGGCGGCACCGACGCCGGCACCGAGACCGACGGCGGTCTCGAGGTGGACGCGGGGGTCGACGCGGGCATCGAGCTCGACGCCGGCATCGACGCGGGCATCGACCTCGACGCCGGTATCGACGCGGGCATCGAGCTGGACGCCGGTGTCGACGCAGGCATGTAAGTGAAGTGCCGGGCGTGGCTGATCAGCTGATCAGCCGCGCTCGTTGCAGGTGTTCTCAGCGCCAGCACGACCTGAACCGTGCACGCTGTCGACGACCGCTGGGTGTGTGAACGGCCGGGGTGGTTGATCAGCGCATCAGCCGCGAGCGCGCCCCGCCTCGAGTACTCCGCACCGCGCTGACCGCATGCCCGCTGCGGTGCACGCACCTGCATTTCAATTCGTGCCTGAGCAACTGATCAGTCGCGCGCATGGCAGCGTTCTCAGCGCCGCCGCCGCGGAGGCTTCGCTGGCTTTTCCGGGCGTTGGCGCCTGGTCACGACGCGCCGCACCGGGCCGACCTCGCGTGCGCTGTCGATGAGGGCGCGCACCACTGGCGTACCTTCGTCTGCCACGCGCCACGCCACCACCTCCGACAGGTGGAGGTGCAGATCCTCCACCTGCCGCCAGAGCAGGGAAGTCTGCGACGCGGGCGCGAGAAACTTCTCCGAGGCGAAGGTGACGGCGTCGCCAACCCCCACGAGCGCGAGCAGGGCCTCGAGGTCGAGCACCTCTGCGGTCACACGCAGCGAAGCGCCCTGTTCACGAGCCGCCGTGATGATGTCGGCGTGGAGTCTCGGGTAGAGCTGCCGCGGCTGGAGCAGAATGCGCTCGGCCCCGAGGTCTGCGAGCCGCAGTCGTTTGCGCTGGGCGAGCGGGTGGTCCGCCGAGATGAGCAGCCCGAGCCGGTCGCGCGCCATTTCGAAATGGTCGAGCGCCTCGTCGCTCGGTGCGTAGGCCCCGTAGCCGAAGGTGATGGTGCCCTGCCGCAGCGCGGCCCACTGCTCGGCGCTGCTCATCGGCGTGAGCTGAAGACCGACCTTCGGGGCGCGTCGGCGGAACGCCACCGCCAGCGACAGCATCGACCCCATGAAGGTGGTGCCGGTCTCGAAGCCGATGCTCACCGTGCCCAGCCGGCCTTCGGCGATGCCGCGCGCCTCGTCGACCGCCACCTCCACGCTCGAGAGGATGCTGCGCCCTCGCTCAGCGAAGGCCTTCCCGGCGGCGGTGAGCTTGATGCCACGCCCCTCCGGCGCGAAGAGCTCGACGCCCATCTCCTCCTCGAGGTCCTTCATCTGCCGGCTCAGCGGCGACTGCGAGACGTGAAGCCGCTCGCCAGCGCGCCGGAAGTTGAGCTCCTCGGCGATGGTCACGAAGTAGCGCAGGTGACGGAGTTCCATGCACGCAACCGTTGCATGAAAGGCAATACAGACGAACCATCAATGTCTTGGACGGCTTGGTTTGGGCGGGCGTACGCGGCGATGCATGACAACTCCCAACGCTTCGTCTCCCCGCATCCTGGTCTCCGGCGCGAGCATCTCTGGTCTGACCGTCGCCTACTGGCTCGCGCGCTACGGCTTCGAGGTCACCGTCGTCGAACGAGCGTCACACCTTCGACCCGGGGGCCATGCGCTCGACGTGCGTGGGCCGGCGCTGGAGGTCGCGTCGCGCATGGGTGTCCTCTCGACGATTCGGGACCGCAGCACGAAGTTGACGGGCATCGCCGTCGTCGACGCCAACGGTGACGAACTCTTCCGCAGCACGGAGCGCACGCTGACGGGCGGTCGGCTCGACAGCCCTGACGTCGAGATTCTGCGCGACGACCTCTGTCGGGTGCTCCTCGAGGCGGTCGGAGCTCGTGTCGAGTTCGTCTTCGGAGACTTCGTCACCTCACTGGTGCAGGACGAGGCGGGGGTCGACGGTGAATTCGCTCGAAGACGCAGGGGCGGTCGTCGAACGGTTCGGACTGGGTAGGACCACGCGACTCGTCGTGCGGGAGGAAGGCGACCGGCACCTGGGGCTGGTCGAGCATGAGCTGCTGAACGCGTACCGACACACCGCCGCGATGCATGGCATCCTGACGGGTCGGGCTTCGGCGATTCAGCGGCTCAACAGGGCGCTCAAGGCCGCTGGCGTTCCTTCACGCCAGTTGACCAACGTCGCCTACTGGGCCCCGGGCAAGACGGGCTTGTAGCGCCGCGCGATGGCGTCAGATCGGCGCAAAGATCTTCAGGCCACTGCGGCCGTTGTTGGTCGTGTTGCGCTCGATGAAGTCGCTGTAGCTGGTGCGACCGTCACCGGCGGTGATGGCGGTGTGACCGTAGATGCGGCCGAGCCGCGTCGAGGTGCGCTCCCACGTGAGCACCAGGCCCGGCGTACGCAGCGCCTGCGCCAGCGACATGTTCACCTGGCGGAAGCGGTTGCGCGGGAGGTTGTTGTCGATCTGATTCCCGTTGCCACGAACGCTGATGCCGTAGGTGCGGGCGAGCGCGCGGCTCACGCCGGTCGCGCACAGCCCCTTCGAACGGTAGCCACCCATGCTGGCGGCGACGCGACGGGCGTTCGCCGCGAGGTTGCCCGAACCGCGCGCGCTGCCGCCGCGCACGGGAGCCGCAGCCGCGGTGCGCGACGAACGTGCAGGGGTGAACGAGCTGACCGAGCTGTGACCGGTGACGCGAATGGTGCTGCCCGCGACGATGCGGTTCACGTTGCGGATGCCATTGGCGCGAGCGAGCGCCGAGGCCGTGGTGCCGTAACGACGGGCGATGCTGTTGAGGTTGTCGCCCTTCTTGATGCGGTAGGTCGCCATAGGTGCCTGGTTGTCGGCGCCACGTGGCGTGCGGGGTTTCAGCGGATCTGTCCGCGGGCTTTACGTTTGGGGGGAATTACGCGCGGTATTTCGAGTGGTGCCGAAACCGCGAGTTGCACCGACGTGACGCGAAGACCGTCAAGGTGATGAAGGCCTGCAGAGTGAGCGCGGTTCTCGAGCACGATGGCCGACGGGCGCTCTGCTCAGTCACGAGCGTGCAGGAATGAGGGCGGCAGCGATGGGTTCAAAGCGAGCCCAGCGCGCAGCGGGCCCTCGGCACGACGCGGCGTGAGCCACACTCGTTCTGGTCGTTGAAATTGACCGGTTTCGCTCAAAAAACGACCACACGTTGGGTCATTTGTTCCGAAGTCGCGGGGCCAGCGCGAGTTCTGCACGCGTGCTGAGACATCACGCTCCACCGCCCCCTCGAGCCATGGAGCCACGCGCGCGTTCGACTTCGACAGCTAAACGGGACGCGTGATGCACACGGGCGCGGAACTTTTTTTCTAAATGTGCAGTGGTCGCACAGTCACCGAGACGGCACTAAGTTACCATCTCAGTGACTATCGCGGCACAACACCTCAGATGGGCGCGAAGATCTTCAGCCCGCTGCGACCATTGTTGGTCGTGTTGCGCTCGATGAAGTCGCTGTACGTGGTGTGCCCGTCGCCCGAGGTGATGGCGGTGTGACCGTAGATGCTGCCCAGGCGCGTCGAGGTGCGCTCCCAGGTGAGAATGAGGCCAGGGGTCTTGAGCGCCTGCTCGAGCGACATGTTCACCTGCTTGAACTTGTTCTTCGGCAGGTTGTTGTCGATCTGATTGCCGTTGCCCCACACCTTGATGCCGTAGGTGTTCTGAATGGCGCGGCTCACGCCGGTCGCGCACAACCCACGCGAACGGTAGCCACCCATGCTGGCGGCCACGCGGCGCGCGTTCTCGGCGAGGTTCCCCGAGCCCCTGGCAGCACCCGAGCTCGCCACCGGCGCCGATGACGTGGTCTTCCGCGGTGCGGCCTTCGTGGGCGGCTTCGCTCTGGCCGGCGAGAACGAGCTGGCACCGCTGTGCCCGATCTTCAGGTTGGCGCCCGCGAGGATGAAGTTCGCGTCCTTGATGCCGTTGTCTTTCTGCAGCTTCGCCACCGTCGTGTTGTTGCGACGGGCGATGGCCCACAACGTGTCACCCTTCTTGATGCGGTAGTTCTTCGCGTCCATGACCGCGAACTTTACGGCGTCGTGACGTCAGCAGCAGTGTGAGCAACAGCGCACCTGCGGGCACCGAATCGCACTCGCAGCCCGGCTTGAACTTCGTGGTGTCGGTGCCCGGTTCCGTCGTCGTGCCCGCATCGTTGTTTCCCGGAAGAATCCCAGCGTCGCTGCTCGGCGCTCCTGCATCAGGCTGTTCCGTGACGCCCGCGTCGACTTCGACGCCAGCATCCATCGGCTCGACGACCCCACCGTCCATGCCCAGCGGCGGCTCGGGGCACGGCTCGAACACGTCGAGTGAGGTGACCGCGTTGGCCCGGCCATCTGTCGCGAACGAGAACCAGCCTTCGAAGCGGCGCCGATACGCATCGACCAGGGCCAGCTGATCAGCCGTGGCCGTGGTGCCCTGCTGCGTCACCAGCACGAAGGCGAGCCGGAAGCAGCGCTTCGCGTTCGGGAACGCCGGCGCCCGCACGCCCTGAGCGCGCACGAAGTCGGCGACCGACACGTTCACCGCCGTGCCCGAGACCGTCGTCGATTCACCGCGCCGCAGCGGCGTACCGATGAGGCCCATCTGCGAGCCGTCGTTGATGACCAGCAGCGGCGGCGTCTCTTCGGGCGCGCGCAGGCCCATGAAGTACTGGTCCATCGGGCCGTACTTGCGCGCTCCGCCTTCGAGCTTGAACTGCCCGTTGCCCAGCGGGGTGATGAAGTTCCCGTACATCACCGACTGCGTGTCCGCGAGGTGGCTCCAGTGCAGCTGCGCCATGCTCACGCGGTCTTCGAGGCCGTCGGCCGGCTCGCGCGCGTCGGACCGATGCATGGCCCGCAGCCCGTCGCCCTTGTCGTACGCCGACTGCACCAGCCAGTGGTGCCCGAGCTCATGACCCAGCACCTCGATGCCCGTGGTGCCAGACGGCATCGTCCCCGTGGGGAACGCGGGCTGCCGGAAGTCGTCGTCGGGGTTGGCGGGCAGGTTCTGCACCGGGCCCATGAAGACGCAGTGCGAGAGCTGCGCGGCGCTCCCGAACTCCGAGGGCTGCAACACGATGAGCGGGCTGCCCCACGTGTAACCGGTGCCCGACGCACGGACGATGGTCGCTTTGGGCGTGGCGTCGTTGGTGAGCACTCCGCCGGTGAGCGGGTGCGTGGTGAAGGCCACCACCACGTCGAACACGTCTGGCTTCGCATAGGCCACGCCGCGCGCCGCGAAGGCACACAGCGTCGACCCCAGCCCCGCCACGAGGTTGCTGTTGGTGTGCGCTGCACCGTTGGTGTCGGCGACCACCACCACCTCACCGTTGACGATGCCGGCCTGCGCCAACGCGAGCTGCACCACGAGGAAGCTGGTGACCATCAGGCCACTTCAGTCGAGCCGCATGCCGTCGTCACGCAATCGCTGAAGGCGCCCTCGGGTTTGCGGTGGCGCCTTGAGGTGCTGCGCGCCGGGTGGAAGAAGCCCGCCGCATGAAGCCGTTCCTTCTTGGTGTGGTGCTCGTCGCTTCGGCCTGCGGCTCGATGCAGAAGCCTGATGCGGGCGCGCCGTCGACTGAAGCCGACGCGAGCGTCTTCTTCCCGCCCGACACCTCCATCGATGCAGGGAGCGACGCGGGCCAGCAGGCCCCTGACGCGGGCCACGCGCCGCGCCGCTGGCCGACCACGCCTTCGCTCACCCACGACGTCGACCGCTCGCTCACCGCGGTGCTGGAGCGCACCGAACTGGAAGGCGCCTGCGCCGCGCTGCGTGCCGGCGCGACCGACGCCACGACGCGGCTTCGCTGCGGCAAGTGGATGTTCTTCTATGAGACCTTCGGCACCGTCGGCGTGCCGTCGCCGCTGCTCGACTTCAATCAGAAGTTCTACGCGGGCTACTTCGGCCGCGGCTTCGAGAAGCTGGGCTTCGTCGCAGACCCCGCGAGTGACGCGGGCATGCCGGTCGGCCTCGCGCCCACCACCGGCAAGCTGGGCTCGGTCGAGACGCGCGCGTTCACCTGCGCTTCGTGCCACTTCGGCAAGATGCCCGACGGCCGCTACGCGGTGGGCTACGGCAACCTGCAGCTCGATTACGGCCGCTTCATCACCACCATCGGCGCGCCGCTGTCGCTGGGCTTCAACGCCGCCGACCCCGGGGTGCACCCGCAGCTGCGGCAGGAGCTGGCGCCCCACGTCGCCACCGCGAAGGCCAGCTCGAGCTATTCCATCGAAGCGGGCCTGGTGGGCCTGCAGCTGCTCGGCGCGGGCAACGACGCGCAGCTCACCGTCGAAGAGCAGGAGCGCTTCCTCTCGCTCAACACCGGCACCATGGACTTCCTCACCAAGCCGCTCATCGAAGACGGCGTGTGGACGGTGAGCCGCATTCTCCCGCTGTGGAACCTGCCCGACGCCGAGCAGCGGGCGCGCGCTGGCATGGCGCACGAGCGGCTCGCGTGGAACGGCGGAGTGCCCACGCTCGAGAACTTCCTCGAGGGCTTCGTGGTCATCGGCGCCAGCGCCGCCGACTGGCCGACCGAACGCCTGGCGCCGCTCGCCGACTACGTCCGCACCCTGCGCACGCCGCCGCTCGAGGCGCAGCCCGACGCTGGCGCGGTCGAGGCGGGCGCACAGCTCTTCGTCTCGCGCGGCTGCCGCGGGTGTCACGACGGGCCCAGTGGCGAGAGCGCGCCGATGCCTTTTGCCGACGTGGGTACCGACGACGCGTACGCGACCATCTACAACGCGCCGCCCGACGGAGGCCCCTGCTGCGGGCTGGGCGGCGACGCGAGCTACGTCACGCGGGGCGTGAAGGCACCGCGGCTGACCGGGCTCGCGTGGCAGACGCGCTTTCTCACAACGGCTCGGTCACGTCGCTCGAGCAGCTGTTCTGCCTCGAGCCGCGGCCCACGGTGGCACTGCCGGCGCAGACCGCGGTCGGGCACCTCGAGACGTGCGGCGCCTTGAGCGTCGACGACAAGCACCAGCTCATCGCGTACCTGCGCTCGCTCTGAGCGGCCGCTTCAGTCGACCAGCATGCCGTCGTCGCGCAAGCGCTTGAGCCCGGCCTTCACCTGCTCGGCCATGGTGTCTTCCACGCTGGTCGGCTCGTAGGTGTGCGACGACAGCTGGTACACCAGCCGGCCTTCGGTGATGTCGTAGATGGACGTCACGAGGTCCACGCGGGTCTTCGGCACGTACGGCGTGTTGAGGCCCATCCAGTTGCTCCACATGGGGCCCCGCAGGCGCGTCTGCTCTTCTTCGACGCCCACCACGCGCATGACGACGACCTCCTCAAAGCCCTGCTCGAGCAGGCGCGCCTTCACCAGATCCTTGTCCTGCCACTCCTCGGGCGTGAACAGGTTGCGGGCGACGACCGCGTTGATGTCTTCGGCGAACGCGGCTTCGGCGCGCTCCCGGCGCTCCTTGTTGTTGGCGACCACCACCACCGCGCGCTTCGTCGACCGCTTCAGCGGCGAGGCGTTTTCTGCCTTCCACGAGTCGAGCACGTGCGTGGTGGAGCAGCCGAAAGACAACAGGGCCAGCATCAGGAAGGTCACGGTTCTCATACCGTTCCTTCTGCTGACGCCGGCCCTGCGAGCAAAGCGAGTTGCTGCGTTCCCGGGTTGCGTTCTCGACGGCCACGGCACCGCGCCGTCACGTGCGGTGCCTCCGAGCGCTCAGAGCGTCTTCAGGTACGCCACGAGGTCGTCGACCTCACCGTCGTTGAGCACCGACGTGCGGCCGTGCTTGTCGGCGGCCTTGCCGTTCATGATGCGCGCCTTGAGCGTCTGCGCGCTGCCGTCATGCAGGTACGGCGCCGTACGCGCCAGGCCGAGCAGCGACGGCGTGTTGAGGCCGCCGTTGGGGAGGAAGCGCATGTCGTCGAGCACCGCGCCGGCCGTCACGTAGGTGCCGACGTCGGCGAACGTGTTGTCGGTGTAGTTGTCGGTGCCGTGGCAGGTGTTGCACTCGGCCTTCTCGAACGCCGCGCGGCCCCGGTTCACGATGGCTTCAGGGGTGCTGGTGCGGTGCGGGTTGTCGGCCTGCGGCATCGCGTCGATGAAGGCGCCAATCTGCTCTTCCATCGCCACTGACACGCCGCTGCCGCCCATGCGGTTCGAAACGGTGTGCGTCATGAACGCCAGCAGGTTGGGGAACTCGCCGTTCCAGTGGAACGGAGCGGTCTGCATGATTTTGCGGCCCTGCAACGACGGCGTCTGGCGCGGGCCGTCGGGGAAGTTCCACACGTGGCCGTCTTCGCGGCCCTCGAGGTGGCACGTACCGCAGCTGATGCCCGTGGCCGGGTTGTTCATGCGCGCGTCGGTGGCCGAGAAGAAGAGGCGGCGGCCGGCGAGCTGCGCGGCCGAGTAGCGCTCCTGCTCTTCGGCGGGCAGGCCGGTGTTCACGCGCACCGTGGCCTTGGCGAACACTTCACCGCCGGCCTTGTCGCCTTCGAGCAGCGTCAGCGAGTGGTCGAAGGCGTTGTAGACCCACGCGCTGGCGCCGTCGGCCGCGAGCGCGATGCCGGTGGGGCCGTTGCCGACGTTGATGAGCTTCTCGACCGACCCCGCGCCGCCGAAGCCGTTGATGTCGATGGTGCGGCCGAAGCTGGTGTCCTTGCGCTCGCTGGTGGTGCGCACCACGGCCACGTTGTTCGACTCGAAGTTGGCGATGTAGAGGTAGCGGCCGGTGGCGTCCAACGCGATGGCGCGCGGGCCCTGAATCGGCATCTCGCGAACCGGCGTGGTGATCATCATCGGCGGGCGCTCGTTCTGCGCCGTACCGGTGCACGTACGGAGGTCGTCGACCTGCGCGTTGCCTTCACCGTCGAAGGTGAGAATGGCCGCCGACGCGACCGCGGTGGTACCGCAGCTGCCGCCGCCGTAGCCCGAGCCGCCGGGAATCGGCTGGTCGATGCCGCCACCGGTCGCGGTCTGCAACACGCTGTCGGTGGCGATGAGCGAGGCGACGTAGATCTGCTTGCCGTCGGGCGAAACGGTGAGCGCTTCCATGCCACGCGCGCGGCCGGTCTGCGGGCCGACCTGCTGGCCGGGGAAGAACGGCTCGGGCGCCGGCAGGTCACGCGGGGTGCCGGGCGAGGTCGGCGACACGATGCCCAGCGACGTGGCGTTCAGCTTCTCGAAGAGGTCAGAGCCGGCCTTGAGCACCTTGCCGGAGTTGGCGTCGACCAGCACCAGGTCGCCCTGCTTGTAGAGCGACACGGCGACCTTGCCGTCACCCAGCATGGTGATGCCGCGCGGCTCGGAGCCCACCGGCGTCTCCCACTTCACCGACAAGGTCGCGGTGTCGAAGGCCATCAGCGTGCCGAAGTCGGACTCTTCGAGGCTGGTGGCGTTGACCACGTAGAGCGTCTTGTTGTCGGCCGAGAGCGCCAACCCCACCGGCTCGACCGCGGTCTGCAGGCGCGTGGCTTCGGTGTCTTCACCACGGCGGATGATGGACACGCTGCGCTCGAGGCGGTTGGTCACGTAGACCGTGTCGTCGGAGCCGACGAGCACCTTCTCGGGCTGGCGGCCGACCTTGATGGTGCGCACCACCTGCCGCGTCCTGGTGTCGACCACGAACACGCGGTCGAGGTCGGCGTCGGCGGCGTACACGAGCGCGTCGTCGCGGGTGATGCCCACAGAACCGTTCGAAGAACTCCCGCCGCCAGCTGCGTTGCTCTGGCAGCCCGTCGTGAAGGAAACAGCAACCGCAACCAGGGCACCCAACAGTTTCTTCTTCATGACGGCCTCGAATTTCTGAGGAACGACGACAGGGAACTGCGCGAAATCAGATGTGAGCAGGGGAGGAGCGAGGCGAACCTTGCAGGGCTGAGACCAGCTCCGCAAGGCCACCCGGCGGATCATTTCGAACCGGTCTGGGCCTTCACCGCGGCGGCGCCGGCGTTGGCGGCGGCTTCGTCGAGGTACCGCGGCTTCTCGGCGAGCGAGAGGTCGTCGTTGAACCGGTACAGGCGCGGCATGCCCGTGGGCACGTTGAGCTCCACGATGTCCGAGTTCGAGATGCCTTCGAGGTGCTTGATGAGCGCGCGCAGCGAGTTGCCGTGCGCGACCACGATGACGTCGAGGCCGGCGCGCAGCTGCGGAACGACGTCGTCGTGCCACCAGGGCAGCACGCGGGCCACCACGTCCTTCAGGCACTCGGCGGCGGGGAGCGCGTCAGGGGCGAGCCGGTGGTAGCGGTGGTCCCTCGCCGGGTGGTGCTCGTGATCGACCGTCACCGGGGGCGGCGGCACGTCGTAGCTGCGGCGCCACAGCTGCACCTGTTCGGCGCCGAACTGCTTGACCATTTCGACTTTGTCTTTGCCCTGCAGCGAGCCGTAGTGCCGCTCGTTGAGGCGCCAGGTGCGGTTGACCGGCAGGAACACCTGCCCCGCGGTCTCGAGCGCGAGGTGCGCGGTGCGAACGGCGCGCGTGAGCAACGAGGTGTGCAGCACGTCGAAGGTGAGGCCTGCGTCTTTGATCTGCTGGCCCGCGGCCCGCGCTTCCTTCTCGCCGAGCGCGGTCAAGTCGACGTCGACCCAACCGGTGAACAGATTCTTCTCATTCCAGGCGCTCTGGCCGTGACGGACGATGACGAGGTTCGAAGGCATGGGCGGCGCTATATCATTCGCACCATGGGCAACGACCTCGTGCTGTTGATGGAGTGTGCGAACGGAATCGAGGCCGCGCACGTGCGTTCGTTGCTCACCGGCGAAGGCATCGAGCACGTGGTGCAGGGCGAGCACCATTCGAACCTGCTCGGAGGCACGACGTTGCCGGCCGCCATTCTTCCGCGCGTGCTGGTGCATGAACGCGATGCCGAGCGCGCGAAGGCGTTGTTGGAAGCCGCTCCCACACTGGCCGGCGCCGAGGGAGACCCGCTCGAGGGTGCGCTGTGCCCGGTGCACGAGCAGTGGGCGCGCGCGACGTGCGGGCGCTGCGGCACGTTCCTGTGTGCGTCGTGTCAGACGCTGGGTGAACCGCCCATCTGCGAGGCCTGCGTCGACGCCGAGAAGAACCCGCCGCGGCGGGGGTTTCCCGCGTTGATCATGCTGGGCATTCCGGTGGCGCTGCTCATCGGTGTGGGGCTGCTGATGCACTACCTGGGCGTCGTGCCCGACTGATCACCGACAGACCTGCAGCGTCGCATCGAAGCAGACGCCGTCGATGCACTGACCCAACGCGCCGCACTGACCGCTGCACGCTTCACCATGCACCGGCAGCGGCGCGCACGTGCCCTCGACGCAGTGCAGGCCCGGCTGGCACGGCGCCTCTTCAGAGCACGGGCTCTTCAAGGGCCGCCCCACCGCGCAGGTTCCATCGAGACACAGACCGCTCGCGCACTCGGAGTTCGCGCTGCAGCCCACGCCCACGCCCAGCGGCATGTCGCACGTGCCGTCCACGCAGGTGAGGCCGCCTTCGCACGACGCGTCGCTGCAGGCCTGGCCGAAGGCAGTGAGCGGAGCGCACACCCCTTCCTTGCACCAGGCTCCGAGCACGCAGGTCGAGGTCATGCAGCCTTCACCGAGGGCCGCGCGCGGCAGGCACACCGAACCGCCGTCGGCCGCGCCGCACCATGAATCGAGCTCACAACCGATGCCGTCGACCTGCGGTGACACACACGGCTCTCCACGCTTCGAAGGAATGAGCGTCGGCGTGTCGACCCTCGTGCACACGCCGCAGTCGGTGGTGGAATTGCGAACACACGCGAGGCCCGCGCCGCAGGTGCCACACGGTTCACCTTCGGCGCCCTGCCCCACGAGCACGTCGCGACAACTCGGAATGACGAAGCGCCCCCCGATGCACTGCGTGCTGGCGCGCACGTCGTCGACGCACTTCTGGCCGGCTTTCGGGTCGTACTCGAGGGTGCCCGCGTCGAGCGCCGCGCGGTACTGAAACAGGCAGTCGTAGCTGACGAGCGGCCGCGCACAGTCGACCGACTGGCTCAGCAGACCGCAGCGCTTCGAGGCTTCACACTCGGCGCGGGTGACTTCACGGCAGTACGACTCGGCGGGCAGTCCTTCACAACCGGCGAGAAGAACGAGACTCAGGGCGCTCCAACGCGACATGGCCGCTTCTTAAGGACGATACGCGCCGGTGAAAGGCCGCTCGCGCTCAACGCTGCCCGGTCATTTCAGGGCCTGCGTCGGAAACCGCTCGCGGATGTTCGCGTTGAAGTACGAGCCGACCGAGTCAGCCGACAGCAACGCCTCGAACTTCGCCTTCGGCACCGCGAAGTACCGGTAGACGTGGCCGTTGACGAACTCGACCTCGAGCATGCTGGAACGCTCGTCGTAGCCGACCGAGCGCAGCCCCGAGGACCTCACGTGGTGGCGCCTCATGCTTCACCGGTAAGCACCGTTGGTTCGGAAACCAGGGGTGGGTTCCGAACGTACGGTCAGGGTGACACCGCTCCTCTACGGCGACCTCACCGGCTGGTACGCGCTGCTCGACCCGCGGGCGGACCACGAAGGGGAAGCCGCCGCGTACCTGCAGGCGCTCCTGGGTGGCATCGACGGCGCGAAGCGCACGCTGCTCGACCTCGGCGCCGGAGCGGGGAACAACGCGTGGTTCCTGAAGCAGCAGTTCGCCTGCACGCTGACCGACGTGTCCGACGCGATGTTGTCGCTGTCACGCGCGCAGAACCCCGACTGTGAGCACCTGCTCGGAGACATGCGCACGCTGCGCCTGGGCCGCACCTTCGACGCGGTGATGGTGCACGACGCGGTCTGTTACATGACCACGCGCGACGACCTCCGAAAGGCGGCCCAGACGGCGTTCGTTCATCTGCGCACCGGCGGCGCTGCGGTCTTCGCTCCCGACTGCACGCGTGAGTCGTTCGAGAAGGGCTCGTCGTTGCTCGAGTGCGAAGCAGGCGCGCGTTCACTGCACGGCATCGAGTGGAGCTGGGACGCAGACCCCGACGACGAGACCTACCAGGTCGAATACGCGCTGCTGTTGCGCGACGGCGTCGAGGTGCGCGCGGTGCACGACCGGCACACCGAGGGGCTCTTCACGCGCGCCACGTGGGTCGAGGTGCTGGAAGGCGTGGGCTTTCAGGTCGACACCTTTCAACGCCCGGCCGATGACGACGGCGCGTTCGACGAGGTGTTCCTGTGCCGCAAGCGGTGAGCACCGTGGGCACCGCCGACCCGCGCAACCTGCTCGAGCTCTCGACGATGGGCTACCGCGGGGCGGTGCTCGAAGGCGTACCCGAGGTGGCGAAGCTCGTCTGGGAGCCCGCAAGTAATACGGTACAGACAGGTGTTCAGGAGGTCCGGGTGCGAGCTGGAGTCAGCGGCACTCGAGCGTCGGGTCACGACAGATACCGCTGACGCACACGCCCAACGCGCAGCCCTTCTCGAGACACGACTCGCCGACCTCCGCACCGCGTTCGCACGTTCCGTTCACGCACACGCCCGGCGCCGCGCAGCCCACGCCACAGGCTTCGCCAATCGGCGTCAGCAATACACACCGGCCTTCGAAGCAGTGACCGCTGCGGCACTCGACGTCGGCGCCGCACGCGTAGCCGCGGACCCTTTGCAGCTGGCAGATACCGCGTTCGCACCACAGCCCTCCCTGACAATGCTCGTTCACCACGCACGTCGCGCCCTGGCCGATGGGCAGCTCACACACGTCTTCCGAGCAGCGGAACGGCAGGCGGCAGCGACCTTCGTGACACGCGTCTCCGTCACCCGGCAGGCGCGTGCACAGCTGATCGCCGTTGCAGTACGAGTTGCTGCCGCACGGTCGTGACGCGCACGACTCGCCGTCTTCTGCGGGTGCCGGCTTCGGGCTGCACGTGCCGCAGCCCGTCGAGTTGTTGATGCACACCAGCCGGGCCTGGCACCCACCACACGACTCGCCTTCTTTGCGCGTGCCGACGAGGTAGCGGTCACACGCTTCGTCGCCCGACTCGAGCGGCTCGTCGTAGAGCTCGTCGCAGCTGCGGCGTTCGAACGCGTCGAGGCACTTCTTCGCGGCGGTGCCGTCGTACGTGAACACACCGGCGTCGACCCATGACTGCAGGCGCTCGGCGCACGCGGTGTCGGGGGGAATCGGGCACTCCATCGCCGGCGACCAGAGGCGGCAGCGCTTGTTGGCCTGGCACCGGGCGATCCACTGCTGGGCGCAGAAGTCTTCGGGTGCAAGTGAGGTGGTGCAGCCGCTGATCAACAGCAGAACGAGGAGTCGTCTCATGCGAGCGGGTCGATGTGGACGGAAGCACCACGCGCGGAGAGCCGCAACCTCCACGGGCCCGGCGTGGCGCGACGTGCGCACTGCAGCAGGCCGTCCCACCCCGCGTCGTGACGTGAGAGCGCGTGGAAGGCGTGCAGCGCTTCGGTGAGGTTCATGGGAAAGGTCGCGTCGACCGGGCCCGGCGTGGCGCGTTGCGCGCGCGCATGCGTGGTGCGCGCCCAGAGTTCCAGCGACACCAGCGCGTCGGCACCCGCGAGCTCCGGGCGGCGTGACTCCTTCATCGCCCACGCGAGGAAATGATCAGCGAGGGGCCTGGCTCCGTGCTCCAGCCACTCTCGCAGCGGGTAGTGGCGGAGTTGATCAGCGCTGGGGGCGACCGCGCGCCGGGAAATCGGCACTTCGCGGTCGAGCGCTTCCGCGAGCACGGTGAGCCGGAAGTCGAGCTCGGGCGAAGGTTCGCGCAGCGTCTGGTCGAGCAGCGCCCAGACACCGGTCGCGGTCAGCGCCGTCGAGGGAAGTTCTGGCGCCCGTGCCTGCCCTTCGGCCAGCGCGCGCGGTGAGGGGAGGTGCAGGCCCCGGAGCTTCTTCAGATTCGCGACCGCCACCACGTCGGGGTGACCATCACCTTCGTAGGTCACCGCGCAGAGCCGCGAACACCGCTTCAACACGTCGGCGAACAACGCCCACACCTCATCGCGAATCGGCTGCGGGTGATCATCGAGGTACGTCTGCCCCTTCACCACGCCACCGGCGATGTGCAGTTGCCGCACGCGCTCCCAGGGAAATGAATCGAGGCCTTCGGTCAACGAAAGGCCCCGCGCGAGCTGGTGCGAGAACAGGTGCCCCACGTCGAGCAACACGTCGCACGCGCTCGCGGTCGACAACTTCTCCATGAAGTCGAGCACGTGCAGCGCACCGCGCGCCGTCATCACCGTCGGGTTCTCGAGCAACATGGGCACCGGCATCGCGTTCTTCACGTGCACCGCGTGCGCGACACACTGCTCGACACCTTCCGCGCTCAACGGAGGCGACAGATACAGATACCCCGGCAACGCCTGCCCACGGTGGTGCCACCAGCCGACATCGTTCGAGACCCACGGCGAACCCACGGCTTCGACGTGCGCCGCGCAGGCCGCGAGCCGCTCGGCATCTTCCAGCTCCGGGCCCCACAGGTTGATGTGTACCGGGTGGTACACGAGCGGCACGTCCGCGCGGCGCTTCTCCATCTCGGGGAACAGCGTCGCTTCGGCCCGCGCCACGTCGATGTCCAGCGGCGCCGAGTACTCGACGTAGTCGTACAACCCCGGTTGTGCATCGAGCAGCGCGTACGGGCGCGGAAAGTCCGCGGTCTGCGCGTTCGAAGACAGCCCAAGTCCGAGCACCGGCAGTGTCGTCACGCGCGTTCCTCTACCGTGCTATTCGGCGCCGCATGCACTCCGTTTCACTGTGGGTCGCACAGATTCTCGCGAGCGCCTTCATGGCGATCCTCTTTCTGCAATCGGGCCTCGACAAGGTCTTCGATTGGAAGGGGAACAAGGAATACATCGGCGGCTATTTCTCGAAGACACCGCTGCGTCGCTTCACCACGGTCCTGCTGTTTCAAATCACCGTGCTCGAAGTGCTGGCCGGCGTGTTCTGCGCAGGTGGCGTGGTGACGTTGTTGTTCACCCGCACGCCGCTCATTGCCTTCATCGGCTCGGTGCTGGCGGCGCTCAACATCGTGGCGCTGTTCTTCGGTCAGCGCATCGCGAAGGACTATGCGGCCGCCGCCGGCATGGTGCCCTACGCCATCTTCACCATCGGCTCGGTGTTGCTGCTGGGCTGGGGTTCGTAGATCCAACCTGCGACTGACGCGTTGAAGGGCCCATGCGCCCTCTCTTCCGCTCGCTCCTCGTCGCTGCGTCGTTGTCGGTCCCTGCCTTCGCCGCCGAGCCTCCGGCCCCGCAACCGCCCACGAACATTCAGAAACCCGACGGTCGCCCCACGCTCGACGTGGTGTTCGTGCTCGACACCACGGGCTCCATGGGCGGGCTCATCGAAGGCGCGAAACAGAAGATCTGGTCCATCGCCAGCCGGCTGGCTTCAGGCAAACCCACCCCGCGAATTCGTGTGGGGCTGGTGGCGTACCGCGACCGCACCGACGAGTACGTGACGAAGCGCTTCGAGCTCAGTGAAGACCTCGACGAGGTCTACAAGAACCTGCAGAGCTTCCAGGCCGGTGGCGGCGGCGATGGTCCCGAGCACGTGGGTCAGGCACTCGGTGAAGCGGTCTCGTTGATGCAGTGGAGCCAGGACAAGAAGACCGCGCGGATGATCTTCCTCGTCGGCGATGCGCCGGCGCACGACGACTACAACGACGGGTGGAACACGCGCACCTGGGCGAAGAACGCCATCGCCAAGGGCATCGTGGTGAACACCGTGCGATGCGGCGCTGACGGCAGCACCGGCGCGTTGTTCGCGGAGCTCGCGAAGCTGGCCGACGGTACGTACGTGTCGATTCAGCAGTCGGGCGGCATGGTCGCAGTGGCCACGCCGTACGACGCCGAGATGAAGAAGCTCAGCGACGGCATCGCGGACCGCACGATGGTCGGCGGCACGGCGACCGCGCGGACCGAGGGCGACACCCGGTTGAAGGAGCTCAAGAGCATGAGCGTGGAAGGCAACGCCGATCGCGTCTCGTATCGCGCGAAGTCGTATGCGCCTGCGGCTCCGATGGCCGACGTGAGCGTGCGCGGTGGTGTGGTGCTGAACGCCGACCCGACCGCGGTGAACACGATGAAGGACGAAGATCTGCCCGCATCACTCCGCGCGCTGCCGGCTGATCAACGCGAGGCCGCCGTGAAGAAGGCGACCGCCGAGCAGAAGGAGCTGCAGGCGAAGCTGCTCGAGCTCTCGAAGAAGCGTGACGAGTTCATCAAGAGCAACGCGAAAAAGTCGGGCGAGGTCTCGTTCGACGACGAGGTGTTCGCGGGCGCGAAGAAGAGCGCGTCGAAGGTAGGCGTCGCGTACTGAGTTCGCGCTGAACGAAGTCTCCTCGCCCCGCGGCAGACGGCCATGTTGCGCTCTCAAACTCAACTAAGAAGCCACCACACCCATGCGACTCCCGCTCCTGCTGGCCGTCGTCTCTTCCCTCGCCTTCGCCACTGAAGACGCACCCGTCTCGCTCACCGCCTCCGACGGCACCGGCCTCAAGCTGGTGAAGCTCCAGGCGCGCGGCGTGGTGATGGACCCGCTCGCGTTCACCGAAATGACGCTCACCTTCGAGAACCCGCTCGATCGCGTCATCGAAGGGCAGTTCAAGGTCACGCTGCCGCCGGGCGCGACCATCAGCCGCTTCGCGATGAAGCTGAACGACAAGTGGCAGGAAGGCGAAGTCGTCGAGCGCCAGGCGGCGCGGCGTGCGTACGAAGACTTCCTCCACCGTCGTCAGGACCCTGCGCTGCTCGAGCAGAACGGCGGCAACGAGTTCACGGCGAAGGTCTTCCCCATCCCCGCGCGCGGCGTGAAGGAGTTGATCATCTCGTACTCGCACGAGCTCGTCGCTGCCGACGCGAACTACGTGCTGCCGCTGAAGGGCCTGCCTGAGGTCGGTGAGCTCGACGTCGCGGTCAGTGGCGTGAGCGGCACCACGACGCTCGCGAAGAAGCGCTTCGTTCCCAACGCAGACTTCGTCGGAGTTCCCGTTCGCGCCGGGGTCGGCGTTCGCTCCGGTGACCTCGTCGCGGCGCGGTTGATCCCCGTCACCGACACGGCGCCCGAAGCGATGCCGGCACTGACGCTGCTCGTCGATTCGTCGGGCTCACGTGCGCTCGGTTGGAAAGATGAAGTGACCCTGGTGCAGCAGTTGATCAACGCGCTGCCGAAGACGTTGCCGGTGAACGTGGTGGCGTTCGATCAAGAAGTCGTGCCGCTCTACAAAGGTCCGGCGTCGGGCTTCGGTGATGCACAGAGCAAGGCGCTGCGTGCACGAAGCGCGCTCGGCGCATCGAACATTGAACTCGCGTTGCAGTACGTCGCTGCGAACCCCACCGCCCGTGTGGTCATCGTCACCGACGGCGTGATGACGGCCGGAGTCACCAGCGGCAACGACCTCACCGCGTCCGTGCTCAAACTGAAGTCGTCGGTGAAGCGCATCGACGCGATCGCGGTGGGCGGCATTCGTGACGAAGCGGCGCTCGCGCGCATCGTGCAGGGTTCGCTCGAACGTGACGGTGCGGTGCTCGACGGTTCACTCGCTCCGGCTGAACTCGCGCGTCGATTGTCTTTGTCCACGAAGTCGAAGCTCGAGGTGAAGGTCGAAGGCGCGACCGCGGTCTGGCCGACTTCGCTCTCGGGCGTGCAGGCCGGTGATGCGGTGCTGGTGTACGCGCAGCTGCCGGCGAACGCGGCGTTCAAGCCGGTCATCGGTGGCCGTGCACTCGAAGTCGCCCCGACGAAGTTGGCGTCGGTGGATCGCCCGTTGCTGGAACGTGCGTGGGCGCGCGCCCGCATCGCTCAGTTGGAGGAGCAGCTGGACCGCGCTGACGGCGTTCCCGAGAAGCAGAAGCTCAAAGACGCGATCGTGGACGTGTCCATCAAGTCGCGCGTGCTCTCGTCACTCACGGCGCTGCTCGTGCTCGAGACCGAGGATGACTACGCGCGCTTCAAGATCGACCGCCGCGCGCTGGTCGACGTGTTGACGGTGAAGGACGGCAAGGTCGCGCGCGTGAAGCGCGGGCCAGAGACGTTGGTCGCGAAAGCGCCGCCTCCGCCCGCGCCGAAGCCGCTCGCGAAACCGAAGGAGTCGCCGAAGAAGCTGGTCGCCTCGACGGAGAAGGCCGAGCTCAGCGACGACTCGTTCGACAACGCGTTCGGCGGTGGTGCGCCGAGCGCTGACGGGGCACCTGCACCTGGCGGCGCACCGCCCGCCGCTGAACCGGTCGCCGCCGTCGAGCAGCGTGAAGAGGAGCGCTCACGAAACGTGTCGGCGGCCCCCTCACCTGCTCCGCCGCCTCCGCCTCCGTCACCCGCGCGTCGCCAGGCGCCCGTTTCGCAAGCACGCGCGGAAGCACCGACGAAGGGCCCGGTGCCGTACACCGGCAAGTTCCTCGACGTGATGACGGCGATTTCATCGGGCGACAAGGCGAAGGCGCTCGCGATTTCGCGCGGCTGGCACGAAGAGCAGCCCGGTGACCTGCTCGCGCTCGTCGCCATGGGTGAGGCGTACGAAGCGAGCGGAGATCAATCGACGGCCGCGCGGTCGTACGGCTCCATCATCGACCTGTTCCCGGCGCGCGCAGACCTGCGTCGCTTCGCGGGTGTTCGGTTGGAACGTCTTGCGAAGGGCCTGGACCTCGCGACTGATTCGTTCGCGGTGGCGGCTGATCAACGTGCTGATCACCCCGCCTCGCATCGGCTGCTGGCGTTTGCGTTGGTGCGCGCGGGCAAGTTCGAGAAGGCGTTCGAAGCGATGTCGACGGGCGTGAAGCAGTCGTACCCGGCGGGTCGCTTCGCGGGCGTCGATCGCATTCTGCGTGACGATCTCGGCCTCATCGCGGCGGCGTGGATCAAGGCCGAACCCGCTCGAAAGTCGGAGATCCTCAGCAAGATGAAGACGCTCGGTGGAACAGTGGAAGATCAGCCGTCACTGCGCTTCGTCCTCAACTGGGAGACCGACGCGAACGACGTCGACTTCCACATCTACGACGGTCAAGGCGGCCACGCGTTCTATTCACAGAAGCAGCTGCCGAGCGGCGGTGAGCTCTATGCCGACGTGACGACCGGCTACGGCCCGGAGTGCTTCACGATTCGCCTGCCGAAGGACAAGCGCGCGTACCCGTACACGTTGCAGGCGCACTACTACTCCATCGGTCCCATGGGCGCGGGCATGGGCAAGCTCGAGCTCATCGAGCACGACGGCAAGGGCGGCCTCACGTTCGAAGAACGGCCGTACGTGGTGATGATCAATCAGGCGTACGTGGATCTCGGCGTGGTGAAGAAGTGATCAGCCCGCGTGTTGCTTCTCCAACCACCTGAGCATCAGCCGGGTCGTTTCTTCCGGCTTCTCCTGCTGGATCCAATGGCCGCAATCGAGGCTCGCGACCTCGACGTTGGGGACGAACTCGCGAAGTCGCTCGAACCTCGGGATGAGGTCCCGGTCGCCTTAGATCATCAGCGCCGGCTGCTGGATGACGGGGTCGACCGCCGCGAGCCGCTGCCAGTTGCGATCGAGGTTTCGGTACCAATTGATGCCTCCGGTGAACCCGCCCGACTCGAAGGCCGAGACGAAGACGTCCAGCTCGCGTTCGCTCATCACGGGCTCGCCGAGGGGGTCCTGGGCCGTCGCGAGGTTGATCAACGCCATCCCCGGGGCAGGCGCGGCCGGAGGAAGGTTCTTCCGGTAGAGGTCGCGAAGGAACTGGCGCGTGTTCGCAGCGAAGACGGCATCGGCGACGCCGGGTTGCCGGTTGAAGTGCACGAAATAGAAGTCGCCGCCGAACACCTGTTCCATCCACTCGATCCAGGGTCGTTCGCCTCGCTCCTGGTACGGCAGGCTCAGGTTGATCAACCGCTTCACCCGGTTCGGATGCAGCAGGGTGAGCCCCCAGACGACCATGGCTCCCCAGTCGTGCCCGACGAAGGTCGCGTCTTCGTAGCCGTAATGATCGAGCAGCCCGATGAGGTCACCGGAGAGGTGCTCGAGGTCATAGGCCGCGACCTCGGTTGGACGGGAGGAGCCGCCATAGCCGCGCTGATTGGGGACGATGACGTGGTGCCCCGCCTCCGCCAGCGCGTGCATCTGGTGGCGCCACGAGAAGGCGTGTTCCGGCCATCCGTGGCAGAGCACGATGGGCCTTCCCCGGTTGCGGTGGCCCGCTTCGAAGACTTCGAGTTCGACGCCGTTGACTGCGATGCGAGTGGGTTGAGGGAGCACGTGTGGACTGGACATGAGGTTTCCTCCTGGGGCCATCAGTGGCCAGTCCTCCTCATCGCAGCCGTCCCTGACAGAACCCGTCAGTGATGCAGCGCCGCTCCCAGATTCCCTGACGCGAGCTGTCGGTGATCGACGTACCGTGCAGCGGGTGAAGACCGCCGCGCGCCGAGACCGCATGCTCAACATTCTGCACCGGGGCTCCACGACGGTGGCCGTGGTCGCCCGCGAGCTGAAGGTGTCCGAGCGCACGGCCTACCGGGACATCGGTGCACTTCGGGAGGCGGGGCACGACATCCAGACTGCGCCCGGGCCTGGCGGAGGGGTTCGGGTTGCGCCAGACAGTCACCCGCGGCCCGCGCATTTCGACGTCGCGGAGCTCATCGGCCTCGCGCTGTCGGTGGCCATCTCGAAGGCCAGCCCTCGGAGGCCTTTCGTGCATGCAGCCGAGGCCGCGTTGGACCGGGCCCGAGGCGCACTGTCCGCGATGCAGCGGCGCGCGATGCGAAACCTCGAGCGCCGTATTCTGATCGGTCGCCCCGCAAGCGCTGCCGTCGTGACCACCGTCGGGGCCATCGACACCGCGCTCTTGTCCGTCTTCGAACGGTGCTTCACGGGATCCAGGGAAATGGCGGTCGAGTACGTCGACTGGCACGGCGCGCGGAGCTCACGGCGCATCGAGTGCGTGGCGGTGATGCTGCACGAACCCGCCTGGTACGTGCTCGCGTGGGACCTCGACAAGGACGCGCCCCGGCTGTTCCGCATGGACCGCATCGCCCACGCGACGGTCGGCCGTGCCCTGGTGGCAGAACCTCATCCCCTCGACGTGGTCATCGCGCAGGCGTGCCCTGACGCGGAGGCCTATGCCGAGTGGATGGGCGCCCCCATCGGCGAAGGGCTCAGGCCTTCCTGAAGGCGGCTGCCTCGCTCATGCAGACATCACCATGTCGAATCGTTCGAGCAGCCGGAAGGACCCGAGCGCCGACCACGCGACGATGAAGGGCACCGTCGCCACGTGCTGCCACTTGCACCAGCGCCACGCGAGCAGCGACCACACCGGCCAGAACAACGGCCCGAGGAACGCAGGCTGACCCGCCGCTCGGCTGCCCACGACCACGAGCACTGGCGAGAGCAAGAGCGCTGAAAGGAACTCTCCGAAGCGTTCGTACGGAACGTCGAGGTTCCCGATGATCAGCCCCGCCAGCGTCGCACCCGACAACGTCGCCATTCGTTTCACGCCACCCTCCAGAAGCCGTACCAACGCCGCGCCTCACGTGTGCATTCCGCACGTGCGCGATCCGCCGAGAGACAGAACTGTCAGAACATTTCTCTCATGCGGCTCAACGTTCGACGCAACGACGAATGCTCGAAGCTCGTTCGCAATCTGCGTCGCGCGAAGGTCAACGTATCGGCGGCGGTTCGACGGGCTGACGAAGTACGTGGATCAATCAGCCGACTTCGTCGACGCGTATCTCATGGCCTGTCACGAAGCAGAAAAAGGCCACGCGACGATCGAAGTGATCAGCCGAGCGCGCGAATGTGACGCGCGACCTCGGTCATGTCGTTGTTGAGCTGGTGATCACCATTCACGCGATGAACGACCGCCTGTGGAATCGCCTTCGCATAGAGATCGACGTGCTTCTCGGGCGCCGTCTCGTCGTCGTCGCCGTGAAAGAGATGAATCGGCAACTCGCTCGGCAGTGACTTTCCGAGCTCGCGATCACCTTCGATCTCTTCACTCGGCCACCCGCCCTTGCCGATGTACGGCGCGGCCAGCAACACCACCGCGCCCAGCTTCTTTCGCGTGCGCGTCGCGAGGTAGTTGATCAACACCGTCCCACCGATGGAGTGCCCCACGATGATGGCTCCGTCGTCGAGCGCAGACATCTCCTCTTCGATGGCCGAGGCCCACGTCACGTATTTCGGATCAGCCTCGTCGGGCATGCGCGGGTAGCGAACTTCGTAGCCATCACCGAGCTCACGCCTGAGACCTTCGACGAGACTGTTGTCCCACTCGTCGTGCGCGCCTTCACCACCACCTTGAATGAACAGCACCTGTCGTCGCATCGCCTTCGTCATGGTGACGCGCGGACGGTGCGGCAAGTGTCATCGAGCCAACGACGACGGCGCTCGGCGATGTCGCGATTGCTCAACCTTCGCGTAGCAACTCCAACACGTCGTGCTCCGCAGAAGACACCATCGACACCCGCATGCTCATTCGTCAAAACGTGAGCAACGCCATGCCGCCCGCCGGGTTCGCAGTCGGGTCGCCACGCAATGCCTGGAGCCGCAGCTCGATGCGCACGAGCTGGTCCTTGCTCTCTCGTATCTGCGGGAGAATGACGGCGATCCAGATGATGCAAGCGACCAGCGCGACCACCGACGCTACGGCGATGACGAGAATCGGAATGAACAGCGAAGCGAACACCGCGCTGCCGCCGAGATCCGCCACCAGCAGCAGAGTGAGCGCGGTCGCAGCGCCGAGCCCTCCGCCCAGCAGCAACAGCACGGGAGGCACCGTGCTCGGCATCGCATCGGTCACCCTCTGCCGTTCAGCCTCGAGCTCCGGAATCGAAAGCGTCTCGAGCAGCTGACCGGCCTTCGGTTCCTTCTCAGACAGCAACCCAGCGGACGACATCGACAGGAGCAGCGTCATCACCATCACCATGTGCAGCTCCCGCGCGAAGAGGAACGCGTGAAGTCGCACGGTCGAGGTGGCCAGCGCGAGCCGGCACCCGCACTCGCAACAGATGACCAGCCTCACCTCTCCGAAACAAAACGCCCGTAATGGCTCGGGAAATGCCGCGTCCTTGCCAACCGCGTTTACCGCGTGTCTCAAAAGTGCGTCAGCGCAGGAGTCCGACAATGTCGCATGGACACGCGCATCGCACTCGCCGCCCTGCTGATCGCCGGCTGCACCGAGTCGCCAGCTGAAAAGTCGACCCGGCGCGACGCCGTCGAAGTCGTCGTTCCCGACGCGCCTGACACCGAGCCCGTCGTCGAGAACTTCTACGAGCCCGAGAGCCGCTTCCGCATTCCGCTGCCCGCGGGCGTCGGCGCCGACGTGAAGCACTTCGACCCCACGCTGCCCACGTACAAGTTCCGCCACCTCGTCGAGCTCCACACCACCAACGGCATCGCGGTCATCATCGAGGTCTGGGACAACCCGACGCGACAGCCGCTCGAAGACTGGTTCTACGAGAACATGGCGTTCCTCATCGACGAGGAGACCCGCGTCAGCCACCGCGAAGTCACCACCGCCAATCTCCCCGCGTTCCTCCTCGAGCAGCCGCGCTCGCCCATGGCCATCTCGCTGGGCTTCGCCATCTTCGCCGCCGAAGAACGCGTGTACCGGGTGAGCGTGGTCGACGCCGATGCCGAGCTTTCGAACTACCCGCGCTACCTCTTCGAGCTCGTGCTCTCGCAGATGGAACTCGAGGTGTCGCGATGAAGACCTCGATTCGAATCACTGCAATTGCGGTCGTGTTGTTCTGTTCTGTGCCTGCACAGGCCGTCAATTTCTGCGGAGGCGTCTGGCATCAGAACACCTGCGGCCGACCGACCAACATCTACCCGTGCTGCCCCAACGGTTCGAACTGCACCTGGTGGGCGTGGGAAAGCATGTGCCGCAACTGGGGCATCGGGCCCAACAACTGGGGCAACGCAAACACGTGGGCTGGTAACGCACGCGTCGACCCGCGCTTCGAGCTCGTCGGTGCGGTGCCCGGCGCCGTCGCCACCGCCACCACGGGCCGCTACGGCCACGTCGCCTGGACCATCGGAGCCGGCGGCGGCGGCGTGACGGTGACCGAACAGAACTGCTGCAGCGGCTGCTCGGGCAGCGTGCTCACGCGTTCGTTCGCGGCCTCGAGGTTCAACTCTGGCTACGTCATTCGTCGCGGCACGCTGTGCTCGTGTTCGCCCGGCGCCGTCGAACGCAGGGCCTGTGGTGACTGCGGTACCAGCGCCCGCTCGTGCGGCGGAAACTGCCAGTGGGGCGGCTGGTCGGCGTGCGCGGGGCCGGATCCCGACGGCGGCAATCAGGTTTGTGTGAATGGTCAGAAAGGCGTGTGCGCCGATGCACGCCGTCGCTGCGAGGGCGGAAATCTCGCGTGTCGTCAGCTCGTGCAGCCGTCGAACGAAAAATGCGACGGCCTCGACAACGATTGCGACGGCGACACCGACGAAGGCAACCCCACCGAAGGCGCCAGCGACCGTGACTACGCGGCGACGCGCATCGACAACTCGTTCCCGCGTTCGGTGCCGGCGGGCAGCAAGGCGACCATCTGGGTCGAGTTCACCAACTCCGGGAAGAAGATCTGGGAGCGCGGTGACGTGTGGCTCGCGGCGCGCGGCGGCTCAGAGACGGTGAGCGCATTCACGACCGATTCGTGGCCCAGCTACGACCTCGCGGCCGGGCTGATGAACCCGGTGGCGCCCGGTGAAGTGGGCCGCTTCGCGTTCGAAATCGCAGTGCCCAACACGCCGGGCGCGCGCATCGTCGAGAAGTTTCAGCTCGAAGGTCTGGGCCGCACGCCCATCATCTGTCCCGACGGTGAGTTGAGCGTGTCGTTGCTGGTGCTGAATGCCGACGGTTCGACGCCCGAGAGCGTGAAGGAAGAAGAGAAGCAGCCCGAGATGATGAAGCTGACGAGCACCGGGTGTTCGTCCAGCGGAGAAGGGCTGTTGATCATCGCGGTGCTGATCAGCTTGCTGAGAACCAGGCTCCCCTCTCCCCGGCGGGGAGAGGGTCAGGGTGAGGGGATTCTGGCTCTCATGCTCGCCGTGCTCTTCGCTGGTTGCGTCGGCGAATCAGAAATCGTCACCGCGAACCAGCCCATGACCATTCACAAGGTCTCGCCGACCACCGTCACCGCGCGCGGCGGGGAAGTGCTCACCCTCACCGGCTCCGGCTTCATCAAGGAAGACGCCGAAGTGCAGCTCGGTGGCCGCACGCTGCGCGCAGAGTTCATCTCCGAATACGAGCTCCGGGTGCGCACGCCGCCGATGTACGCGGGCCGAGAGCCGTTCGTGCTCGCTCCGAAATCTGAATGGAAGACCGAGCTGCTCGGCGGGCTCGAGGTGATGCCGCTCACGCTGCGTTTCGTCGAAGCCCCGCCGCACGCGCTCACGCCGCTCGACGGCACGGTGAACTCGTCAGCCATCGCGGATCTCGACCAGGACGGCGACCTCGACTTCGTCACCTGCGGCGCGCGCTGCGAAGTGCTCTTCAACGATGGCCGCTCGAACTTCCTGTCTGCCGCCGTCGATGCAGACGCCAACGTCGACGCCGGTGTGATGACGAACGACGCAGGCGTGGCGCCGAAGCCGCTGCCTGCGGCCAAGTTGCTCGCGCTCACCGACCTCGACGGAGACGACTACCCCGACGCGGTGCTCGCGCGTGAAGACGGCGGCAGCGTGTACCTGAACGTCGCCGGCCGGCTCGATGGCACCCCGGCGCTGAACTTCCCCGCGCTGCAGGCGGTGACGCTGGGTGACCTCGACGGCAACGGCCGCAAGGACCTCATCGTCGCCGCAGGTGGAGCGCTCACGGTGCGCGAGCTGCAACCCACGTCGTCATCGCTGCTGCTGCTCGGTGAAGAAGGTGACGCCGGCGTGAAGTCGCTGCCGATTCCCGCCGCCCGTGCCCTCACGCTGGCCGACGTCGACGGAGATGGCGACGACGACGTCATCGTCAGCACCGCGACCGCGCCCAACGGCATCGGGCTGCTGCTGTTCATGAACACCGCGGGCGTGTTGACCGAGGTGCCCGGTGGTTTGCCGGGAACTCCGGTGCAGGTGGTGATGGGTCTGGCCACGGGCGACGTCGACCACGACGGCGACGTCGACCTCGTCGCGGTGGGCGCCGGTCAAGACCGGCTGCTCCTCAACGATGGCTCGGCGCACTTCTTCGACGCCACGCCGGCGTTGTTCCCGGTCGACAACTCCGCGGGCACGTCGGTGTCGATGGTCGACCTCGATCGCGACCGAGACCTCGACATCGTGGTCGGCAACAGCGCGGCGGCGGCGCGGCTCTACGTGAATGAAGGCAACGGCCGCTTCGCCGACAGAACCCCGTTGTTGCCGGTGGCCACACGAACGCTGTGCGATGTGCGCACCGGTGACCTCGATGGTGACGGCGACGACGACCTGCTGCTCGTCGCCAGCGTGCCGACCGAGTCGCGCATCTACCTCTCCGTGGAGCCCCGGCCATGAACCGCTCAGCACTCGTTCTCTCTGCGTTGACGCTCGTGGCGTGTGAGCCGCCGAAGGTCACGCCGCTCGAGCTGACCGGCATCGCGCCCACGCAAGGCACCGCGCGCGGAGGTCAACGCCTCACCATCACCGGTGCGGGCTTCGACAAGTCGTCGACGGTCATCGTCGGTGGCCGCCCGGGCCGCGTCACGAAGCAGACCGAAACCGAGCTCACCGTCGTCACGCCCTCGGGCATCGCGGGCCTCGCGACCATCGAAGTGACCGCCGGTGAATCGAAGCAGCGCTTCGACGGTGGCTACACGTACGAGCGGCTCCCGTTCCTCCTCGTCGACGCCACGGAGGTGAAGCTCGAAGCCGGTCCGCTCGAGGGCGCGCTCTCGACGGCCGCTGACTACGAAGGCGACGGCGACGAAGACCTCTTCCAGGCCGCGCGGCGCGAGGGCGTGTCGGTGCTGGTGAACGACGGCGAGAAGCTCACGCAGCGGCTCATCGACGTGCCCGGCACGCTGCTCGACGGTGGCGTCGATGGCGGCACGGTGGCGCGCAGCGACGTGTACTCCGTGGCGGCCGGTGACTTCGACGGCGACGGCGTGGTCGACCTCTTCCTCGGCACCGCCGGCAAGACGCGCTCGCAGTTGTTGTTCGGCAACGAAGGCGGCGGCTTCAGCGAAGCCGCGTCGAAGTTCCCCGCCGTGTACGGCTCGAACCAGCGCGCGACGGTGCTCGACAGCGATGGCGACGGCGACCTCGACCTCATCGTCACTGCTTCAGCGCTCGACGCAACCGACGCGCCGGTGGTGATGCTCTTCACCAACGACGGCCGCGGAAGATTCGTGGACGCGTCCAGCAAACTGGCCGGCCCGAAGCTCGCGGCGACCGGGGTGAGCGTCGCCGACTTCGATGGCGACGGTGACGCCGACCTCTTCTTCTCGATGACCAACGAGACGTGCCGCCTGTTCCTCGGTGACGGCAGCGGCGTCTTTCAGCTCGCGGCGCCCGATGCGTTGCCCGTCGACAGCTCGCCGAAAGCCGGCGTCGCCGCGGTGGGTGACCTCGACCACGACGGAACGCTCGACCTCTACGTGCCGACCGAAACGCAAGACCAGGTGTGGCTCAACGACGGCACCGCGCACTTCGCGAACCTCACCGAAGCGCACCTGAGCCCTGAGGTTCAGCCGGCCGATTCAGCGCAGTTCGTCGACGTCGACCTCGATGGTCACCTCGACGTGGTGGTCGTCGAACGTGCCGGACGCATGCGCTTCCTCCGCAACGACGGCCTGGGCCGCCTGTTCGACTACTCGCCCGACATCGTGGGCAACGACAACGCCACGCGCACGGTGGACGCGTTGGTGGTCGATCTCGAGAAGGACGGCGTGCCCGAGTTGTTCGCGAGCCGCAGTGGGGTCGCTCGCCCTGCACTCTTCGTGACCACGCTCGACATCGAAGACGCCGATGAAGACGGTTGGTTCGATTCACTCGACGTCTGCGTGGAAGCGCCGGCGAACGTGCAGGCCCACCGCGCTCCGTTCGGTTGCCGCTCGAGCGCAGAGTGTCAGGCGAAGCTGGGCTGCGACCTCAAGGTGTGGGGCGACAGCGCGTACCTGTCGTGTGCGGGGCCGGTGACCTGGCCGGCAGCGAAGACGTTCTGCGAAAAGCAGGGCGCGTTGCTCGCAGAAATCGACAGCGCGCAGGAGAGCGTCGCCCTGGCTTCGGGGCTGGCAGCGCCGGCGTGGTTCGCGCTCGACGACAGCGACACCGAAGGCCTGTGGAAGGCGAACGGCGCGACGCCGGGCTGGTTCAACTGGGCGCCGATGCAGCCGGACAATGCAGGCGCGGCAGGTGAAGACTGCGGTCAGCTCCTCGCCGATGGAAAGTGGAACGACGCACCGTGTACGAGCACCGCGCGCGTGCTGTGCGAGACGTCACGTTTCCCGACGCCGGTGAGCAGCGAGACGTGCCCGTCTGATGCAGGCGTGGCGGTGGACGGCGGGTCGCGCTGAGGAACTCGTTCACTGCACGCCGAACGCGCTCGGCTTCTCGGCCCACTCGAGCGCGAACGTCGCCACGTCTTCCCAGCCCGCCTCGCCACACGTGAAGTGGTCGCGCCCGGCGAACTCCTTGAACGCCACCACCCCGCTCTTGTACTTCCGCGCGTTCGCGAGGTTCACCTTCGGCGGCATGATGTGGTCCTTCTCGCCGGCGATGAACAACAGCGGCGCGCGGTCGGCCTTCGCGTAGTCGACCCTCGCGTCGGGCTTCGACTCGAAGTTCACCGTGGCACCCGCGAACACGATGCGCCCCGGGCCGGCGACCGCGAACTTCTCGTGAATCACGTCACTCTCTTCACGGCTCAGCGTGTTGGTGAACGCGTAATGAAATTCAGAAGGGGTGAGCGGCACTGCCTTCGTCTTGTTGCCCGGTGACTTCAGCACCGGAAACAGCGCCTTGACCTGACTCCACGGCAACGTGAGCACGCCCTTCACCGGCGCCGAGTCGATGGCCACGCCCGCCGCGCCGAGCCCGCGGTCCAACAACAGCTGCACCAGGGCACCGCCGAACGAATGCCCGATGAGAATGGGCTTCTCGGGCAACGACGACACGAAGGCCGCGAGGTGCTCGTGACGTGCCCCCGGAAAACTGGACCAGTTGAAGCGTGAGTCCTTCAATGCCCGAGCAGGGCAGGAGGACGACGATGGGACGGAAGAGCAACTTCACCGAAGAGCAGATC
>QFQP01000125.1 GCA_003243425.1 Archangium gephyra
GTTACACCCGCGAGCTCACCTACGCGCAGCTGGATGCGCGCAGCGACGCCATCGCCGCCGGCCTCGGTGCGTACGGCATCGGCCGCGGCACGCGCACCGTGGTGATGGTGCGGCCCACACCCGAGTTCTTCCTGCTGATGTTCGCGCTGTTCAAGGCCGGTGCCGTGCCGGTGCTGGTCGATCCCGGCATCGACCGTCGCGCGCTGAAGCAGTGTTTGGACGAAGCCGAACCCGATGCCTTCATCGGCATACCGCTGGCGCAGGTCGCGCGCTGCGTGCTGGGCTGGGCGAAGTCGGCGACGAAGATCGTCACCGCCGGCACGCGCTGGGCCTGGGGCGGCACCACGCTGGCGAAGATCGAAGCGTGCGGCACCGGCGCAGGAGCGCAGCTGGCGGACACCTCGCCGGACGATGTCGCCGGCATCCTCTTCACCAGCGGCTCCACCGGCGTGCCGAAGGGCGTGGTGTATCGCCACCGCCACTTCGTCGCGCAGATCGAACTGCTGCGCAGCGCCTTCGGCATGCAGCCCGGCGGTGTCGACCTGCCGACGTTCCCGCCGTTCGCGCTGTTCGATCCCGCACTGGGGCTGACGTCGGTGATCCCCGACATGGATCCCACGCGACCGGCCAGCGCCGATCCGAACAAGCTGCACGCGGCCATCGCACGCTTCGGCGTCACCCAGCTGTTCGGCTCGCCCGCGTTGATGAAGGTGCTCGCCGACCACGGCCAGCCGCTGCCGGGCGCGCAGCGCGTGACGTCGGCTGGCGCGCCGGTGCCCCCGGACGTGGTGGCGAAGATCCGCACGCTGCTGCCGGAGACCGGACAGTTCTGGACGCCGTACGGTGCCACCGAATGCCTGCCGGTCGCCGTCATCGAAGGACGCGAGCTGGAAGCCACGCGCGCCGCGACCGAAGCCGGCGCCGGTACCTGCGTCGGTCGCGCAGTGCCGCCGAACGAGGTCCGCATCATCCGCATCATCGATGACGCCATCGCCGACTGGGCCGACGTTGAGATGTTGCCTGATGGCGAAGTGGGCGAGATCACCGTCGCCGGCCCCACCGCCACCGACACCTATTTCCGCCGCGATGCCGCCACCCGCATCGCCAAGATCCGCGAAACGCAGGCCGACGGCAGCGAGCGCATCGTGCACCGTATGGGCGACGTCGGCTGGTTCGATGGCGAAGGCCGGCTGTGGTTCTGCGGCCGCAAGACGCAGCGCGTCGAGACCGCCGACGGTCCGCTCTACACCGAGCAGGTCGAGCCCGTGTTCAACACGCATGCGCAGATCCGTCGCACCGCGCTGGTCGGCGTTGGCGATGCAGGTCGCCAATCGCCCGTGCTGTGCTACGAACTGCAGCCCGGCGTCACCGCCGATCCGGCGCGCATCGAAGCCGAGCTGCGCGCCATCGCCGCACGCCACCCGCACACCGCGCGCATCGTCGCCTACCTGCCGCACCCCGGGTTTCCCGTCGACATCCGCCACAACGCCAAGATCGGCCGCGAGAAGCTGGCCGTGTGGGCGGCCTCGCAGCTCGCCGACGGGTCGCACCGATGACGGACACGGTCAGCCTGTTCCTGTCGCGCACCGGCGGCCCGCCGTTCCTGGGATCGGTGGGCTACGTCAACGACGCCGTCCGGCCGCTGCTGGAAGCGCGCTGGAAGCAGGTCGACAGCTTCCAGCCACCCATGGCGGGCGGCGATACCGAAGAGGCCATGCTGCCGTTCGCCCTGGCG
>QFQP01000126.1 GCA_003243425.1 Archangium gephyra
CCATCGGAAGGGGCGCTTCAGTTGGCGGATCGTCAGCGGGCGGTCCTCGTCGAAGGCATCTGTGTCCTCGCTCTCCACGGCCCGCATGACCCGCGCACGCTGTTCCAGCCATTCCGGTGGCGTGAAGCCGAAGAATTCACCCAGCACCGCCAGGTTGCCCGGGGAGACGGGTTTGTCCTCGTATGCGATCTGTTCGAACACATCCGAACCGATGCGTCGCTTGACCTCCAGCGAGTACAGGTCGGGATGCTGCGCCAGATGCTGCCGCAGGAGACTGGGCAACTCGTGCGTGGCGCGCGTCATCAGATCGTCACGCAATCGCGCTTCGTCGACGCGCGCCGCGGCTGGGCTGGAAGGCTCCGCGGTGCCGCCAGGAGGCGTGACGTGCGTCGCCCGTCCATCGGAGTGGTCCGTCTCGAGGATCGGCAGCAGCGAGGTCGTCCCGACCAGGACGTCCTCGTCAGCCAGCTGGACCGTCGTGTCGCGCTGGTACGAGAGGGCCGCTTGGTACGCCTCGTTCAGCCGCTGGAATCCGGCGGGGTCTTCGTCGGGGCGCGTGAGTTTGAGCAGACGCGCGTACGCGCGCTTGATGGTGCGTTCGTCCGCGTCGTCATCGATCTCGAGCAGGTCGTACGGCCATTCGCTCACGCCTGCGCCTCGATGTGCTCCAGCATCCGCGCGAAGTCGGCGCGATGCTCGCGGATCCGTATCGGGTCCTGGCCGTCCAGGACCGCGCGAAACCGCACGAGCGCGTCCTGCAGGTCGTGGCGTGCCCACAGCAACTCCTCGTACAGCCGTTCCGCGCGCGCGATCAGCGCGAGGTTCTCCTGCTGGTCGCGCGGATGCACTTTCAACTCGGACAGGGCGGCTAGGCGCTGGCGAATCTCCTCCGGCGACAGCACGCCGGGGTTCTGCTGCAGGACGACTTCATGCGTTTGTCCCGTCGCCAGTACGGTTGCCTCGACCTGCAGCAAGCCGTTGACGTCGTAAGTGAAGCGGATGTCGACCGGGTTTTCGTGGGACGCGCGCGCCGGCACTTTCACCGTGATGGTGCCAAGCTTGACGTTGTTTTCCACGCGCGGGCTTTCGCCCTGGTAGATGTTGAATTCCACCTGCGTCTGCAGGTCGCGCATCGGCTGGTAGCGCTCGACGCGACTGACCGGGACGGTGGCGTTGCGGTGGATGATCGGCGAGAAGAGGCCCGTCGTGACCTGGCCGTGGCCATCGTCGCGCCCCGTATCGACGCCGAGCGAATGCGGACAGACGTCGGTGAGGATGATCTCCTCGAGCTTCTCATCGCGCGCTTTCATGCCGGCGGCCACCGCGGCCCCCAGTGCGATCGCCTCGTCGGGATTGATGTGGCGCAATGGCAGCCGTCCGAACATCCGCGACACCAGTCGCGCCGTCAGCGGCATGCGCGAGGCGCCACCGACGAGCACGATGTCGTCAAGCTGCCCCGGCGCCAGCCGGGCATCGCGCATCGCGCGCTCCAGCGGCGCCCGCATGCGTTGGACCAGTGGTTCGCAGATGCGAGCGAACGCGGCCTCGTCGACCTGCCACTGGCGTGGCTCGCCCGCCAGGGTGAAATCCACCGTCAGTACGTTGCTGGAGTTCGCGGAAAGTTCGCGCTTCGCCAGTTCCAGGCGTCGTCGCAGGCGTGCATCTTCGGTGGCCGTCAGTTGCTTCGGGTCGAAGGCAATGTCGCG
>QFQP01000127.1 GCA_003243425.1 Archangium gephyra
GCGACGGAGACGAAAGCTCCCGCCCTGAGCGTTGCATCCCGCGCCACATCGATGCTGGCCGCCGTGATGCCGGCATTCGTCGAGGTGACCGAGAGATCCCCCACCATCGCCGTGACCGAGCCGAGCGTCACCGCACCCGAGGCGGTCAGTGTCGAGCTGCCGCCGGCGAGCATGCTCGCGACATTGAGCGACCCGCTGCCGGCATCGAGATGGGCTGCCCCGCCGCTGAACAGCCCACTCGCGACAGCGATGACGCTCCTTGCGCCGAGCGTTACGTCGCCAGCTGCGACAATGCTCGAGGCCGCGATGCCGGCATCGGTCGAGGCGATGGCAAGATCGCCCGCGCTGGTCGTCGCGCTACCGAGCTTGACCGCGCCCCGTGCCGTCAGCACCGAACTGCGCCCCGCTACCAGATTGGCGACATCGAGCGTTCCATCGCTGACGTCGAGATGAGCAGCTCCTCCGCTCGTCATCCCGGCCGAGACGGCGATGGCGGTCCGCGCAGCAAGGGTTACATCGCCTGCCGCGGCAATGGTCGCGGCCGCGACACCAGCGCCCGTCGAGATCACCGACAGGTCAGCCGCGCTCGTCGCCGAGCCGAGCCTTACCGCGCCCGAAGCCACCACCGTCGAGCCTGCACCTGCGGTCAGGCTAACGATGTCGAGCGTTCCGCCATTGGCGGCGGCAGTAACCACACCGCCCGCGGTCAGGTGACCGCTCACCGCGATCGACGTCTCCGCGGTCAGCGTCACGTCCTGGGCGGCATCGATGCTCGCAGCGGTAACGCCAGCATTTGACGAGGTGACAGAGAGCTTCCCCGCTGTCGCCGTGGCCTCGCCGAGCGCCACCGCCCCCGACGCCACCAGGCTTGAACTTGCACCGGCCGTCAGGGCGACGATGTCGAGCGCTCCGCCATTGGCGGCGACGGTAGCCGCACCGCCCGTGGTCAGACTCGTCGTGATCGCGATCGACGTGCCCGCGGTCAGCGTCGCAGCGGCAGCCGCGTCGATGCCGGCAGCGGTGATGCTTGCATTGGCCGAGGCGATCGCGAGATCGCCCGCGCTCGTCGCGGCACTGCCTAGTGTGATCGCCCCTGATGCCATCAGCGCCGACGTCGCGCCAGCGTTCAGGCTCCTGAGCTCAAGTGCTCCGTCACTGACGTCGAGCCTAGCACCACCGCCCGCGATCACACCGTTCGTGACGACGATGCCGGTCGCTGCTGAGAGGATCGCATCGTCCTCAGCCTTGACGTCGGCAGCAGTGATGCCGGCGCCGGTCGAGCTGATGGAGAGGTCCCCATCGGTCGTCCTGGCACTACCGAGCGTGACCGCCCCGACGGCCTTCAGCGACGAGTTTGCGCCCGCGAGCAGGCTGTCGATCGCCAGTACCCCGCCGCGAGCGGTGACGTTGACCGCGCCGCCCGACATCAGGCTGTTGGCGATGCTGATCGAGGCCGCCGCACCAAGAGTCGCGTCCCGCGCCGCTTCGATGCGCGCAGCGGCGATGCCAGCGTTCGTCGAGGTGACCGAGATGCCTCCTGCGGTCGCCCTGGCCGAGCCAAGCGTGACCGCGTCCGACGCCGTCAGGGTCGCGCCTGCGCTCGCCGTCAGCGCAACGATGTCGAGCGTCCCGCCATTGGCTGCGACGGTGGCCACGCCGCCGGTCGTCAGGCTGGTCGTGACCGAGATGAAAGTC
>QFQP01000128.1 GCA_003243425.1 Archangium gephyra
GGACGGCGGGCGTGAATCCGCCCTACTTCGCGTCCATCTGCCACGTCGTGCTGCTGCCATCGGCGAGGGCCACGCTGACCACGTGCGTTTGCCACGACGTCACGCCGTCCTCCAGCGTCTGTCGGGCGCCCATCACCAGCAGGCGGCCCGGCAGCAGCCAGTAGCTGACGGCGGGACTGTTGGGGGTCTCGCTGATGGGCAACTCGGTGGTCCAGAGGGACTTCAACGTCGTGTCCAGGCGCGTCACCGCCAGCCGGCCCTCGTTGTCGATCCGCGTGTTGTGCCAGACCAGCACGCCGGCGGGTGGGTCGAGCGGCATCGCGTCGTCGGTCCCGGGCACTTTCACGAAGCGGCCGTTGAGGAAGGTGGGCGCCGGGTCGATGGGCGTGAACGCGGTGAAGCGGTCGAACGTCTCGTCGAAGCGCGTCGTGGGCACGGTGTTCGCGTGCCAGAAGCGGCGCCGCACCTGCGCGCCTTCCTTGAGGATGGAATACGGATACCGCAGGTGATCACCGAAGGTGTCGTCCGCGGCGTCGCGTGCTTCCGCATCGGAATACAGGCCGATGCGCTGTCCATCGAGTTCGACCAGCCGTGCGGGCACGTCGCCGATCGCAATGCGCAACGGCACGATGCGCGGCGTCCCGTTCGACTTCAGTTCCGGCGGCGCGACCGGCACTGGCACAGGCACGTACGGCACCGCTTTCAACGCGGGACCACGGATCACCAGTTGGCGCGCGTCGGCTGTCATCACCACCAGCCCCTGGTCGAAGCCGTAGAACTTCGACTCGCTCGGCAGCAGCCCTTTCAGTTCCGGATTGCGTTCCTCGATCCCCGCCTCGTTGGCGATGGGCTTGCCGTCGGCGGCACTGACCGCCCACGGCTCGTTGTCCAGCACCAGCCACACCACGCCACCGTCCTGCCCGAGCAGCGCACCGTGCGCCGCGGAGCCGATCACGCGCGACGGTCGCGTGCCGCGCGCTTCGTCGTCGCCGAGCGTGAGCAGGCGCTGCTTCCACAGCGGACGCGCGGTCTCGGTATCCAGCGCCTGCAGGTCGAAGTGGAAGAACGTGTCGTCGCGACTGCCACCGGACCGACGGCCCGGCCCGCCCACCGCCACCTGCCGCTGTTCTTCCTGCTTGGTCAGCACCCACAGCCGTGGCTTGCCGGCATCGTCGACCAGCGCCGGCCGTCCGGCGAGCTGGGGAGGCTCGAAATGGCTGGGGGTGCACGCGGCGAGCATCAACAGGCCGATCGCCGGGATGATCCTTCGATACCGCGTCATCGCACCGACCATGCCGCACATCCCTCGGTCCCGGCCTGCGCGGCCCCCACCGTGTCCAACGCGGTCGGCACGCTGACGGGGACAGGACCGGCGCACAGGCGAGGCGCGCGACCCGATTCGCTGCAGATCCGGCGGCGCGTGTGCACACCGCCCGATCTCGCACCCGGCTCCAGCGGATTCGTCGGCGATCACCGCGATTCGTCGGCCGGGCACCATGCCTCGCCGTGCGCCCGCCAATACTGGAGCTCGCCCGGACGGTCCTGCTCCGGCGCCAGGGAACCCCATGTCGCCCGACCATCTCGCAAACCTCGCCGTCCACGTCGGTGCCGGCACCCTTGCCCTTGCGGTGGGCTTCGCGCTGCTCGCCATGCGCAAAGGGACGCCGACGCACC
>QFQP01000129.1 GCA_003243425.1 Archangium gephyra
CGCATCCTGGTCAACACGACCACCGGCGAGTTCGGCGGCCGCGCCGACTGAGGTTCCGGCCTACGACGCGCTTGCCGCATCCAGTGCGCGCAGGCGCGCACCGATCGTCTCGAGATTCGCCTCGATGCCTTGCAGTACCTCGCGCTGGTCGGCAGGCAGCCAGCGCTCCAGTTCTTCACGCAGCACCCCGTCCTGTTCACGCAGGCGCGCGACGCGCACGCGGGCTTCGTCCGCGACGCGGGCGCGCTCCTCCGCCTGCGGCAGTCCGTAGCCCTCAGGCACCAGCTCCGACGGACGACTGACGAAGCCGGTATCGCCCAGCCATGTCCGTAGCGCCTGCAGCGCCTGTGTGATGTCGGCAGGGGCATCGCGACCCAGGTAGCGCCGTTTCAGCTCGTCGCGCAACAACAGCTGCTGGCGGCGCTGCGCCGCGTTCTCCAGCACCAGCAGCGCCGCACTGGCGCGCAAATCCGCACGCGGCAGCCAGGCGGCCCGGTCGGTCGGTGACAGCGCCAGCCAAGCCTGCGCATCCGGTTGCGGCAACGACAGCGAAGCGCGTGCGACGGCGAACAACGCGTCGTAGCGGGCACTCATCGGTTCGAAGTAGTAGCCGAGCCGCTTCGCATCCTCGGGATCGTCCAGCACGCTCGCATCCGCGATGCCGCGCCGCGTCAGCTTCTTCAGCAGGCCGGTCGGCGTGATGCTGGCGAAGGATTCACCGGCCAGCCGGGGCACGCCGTCGTGCAGCAGCTTCCACGTCTCGACCGCGCAGTTGTTGCTGATGAAGTAGTAGCGGCCGTCGTAGCTCCAGTGCAACTGGGCGGCGCGCTCCAGCAGCGACACGACCTCATCCTGCTGGAGGCGTAGCGGAATCGACTGCAACCCGCGCAGTTCGACGCGCGTGTACTCCTCGATCACCTGGTCCAGCGGCAGCAGGAACAGGCGCGACGGGTACGAACCGGTCAGGCCGCGCCAGCCGGAGATCTGCACGTCACCGACGAAGGCACGGAACGACAGCACGCGATGGTGGGCCAGGTCGAATCGGCAGTCCGGCCCGGGCGCACGCCCGGGCGCGCAGATCACCAGCCGCAGCATGCTGTGCCCCCAGCGGCTCATCGCCTGGGTGTTGCCCTCGGCGAGCAGATAGTCGACCGCATAGACGCGCGAGGGATCGAGGGCGAGCAGCGAGGCATCGCCCCCTTCGGCATCCACGTCCAGGAACGGCAGCCCGGGCGCACAGGCCTCCGCCGTAGTGGGAAGGTCGAAGTGCTCCGCGAAATGGCGATGCAGCGCGGGACGCCGGCAGCCGTACGTGGGATCGAGCACGAGATGCTCGAGGTTCACTGCCACGAACTCGGACGGACGTTCCAGTTCGTAAGGATCGGGTGTGCGGGCGACGAAATCGTTGCGCGAGCGACGCCCAGCGAGGGGAAGCACGCTGCGCTGCCAGCCCGCCAGATCGCGCAGGCGCGGGTCGCCGGACAGCACGTTGCCTTGGGCACGGTCATAGCTGTGCGCCAGTTCGTGCACCAGCGCTTCCCGGCCAGCACGCAACGAAGCATCGTCCGCCGGCACGGTGTCGCGCATGCGCCATGCCTGCAACAGGCGGCCTGGAAGCAGGATGCGATGGCCGCTCCGTCGTCCCGCGACATGCGCTGGCAAGTCAGCGCG
>QFQP01000130.1 GCA_003243425.1 Archangium gephyra
TCAGGTGCGCCGGGCGCGACGGTGAGCAGCAGCGAGTAGCGGCACTGGCTCGGCACCAGCCCCGCCTTCGTGATCGCGTAGCGCAGCTGGGTTGTGTCGGTCCAGAACGATCCATCGCCGCCGGTCCAGCCGTAGCTGATCTCGAGGTCCCAGCGGAACACCATCGTGTCCGTCCTTGGGTCGATGATCTGCAGCTTCACCGAACGCAGGTGCTGCGACTCCATCCAGGCAGTGAGGGCGCGCAAGTTGCTTTCCTTGTCCTGCACGAACTTCTGCGGATCCAGGCCGCTGAAGAGCAGGATGTCCTTGAGGCTCTTGAGGATGTTGTCGGCCACGTAGCGGACCGAGTGCGTGTACGAGTAGACGCTGACAGTGGTCATTTCAGCAGCCCCTCGAGGTTGAGGGTTAACGCGTTGCTAGTCGCCGCCGCCGCGCTGTCGGCGACCTCGAAACCTTCGGCGGCGTCGCGAGCCGTAATGCGCTTGCTCGAGCCAGCCAGCGCACGCTGCACCCACTCGAGGTCCTCGGCTTGGCATGGCAGCGACACCGCCCAGTCGCCCTTCAGCGGATCGAAGCCCAGCGCGTCTTCGCTTGCCTCCGCCTCGTCGAGCGCGTCTTCGTCGTAGGTGCAATACAACCGGGTGCGTGGACCGTCGCAAGTCACCACGATCGGGGCCTGGCGCATGGAGCCGTCGCCGATCACACTCGCGGCGACGCCGGCGACAGCCTCAAGTTCCACGGCCGCGGTGGCGTTCTTGCCCTGCGTCAGCAACGCCGTGATGAAGCGCCAAGTGGCGACCGAATCCCGGTACGGAATGCTGCGGATTGTGCGGCGAACGGTGCTCATCGCTGCAGCCCCCCGTCGAGGCGCACCCGGCGGGCCCGGTCGAGCGCGGCGCGCAGCACCGGGACGGTGAGCTTGTTGGGATCGAGCGCGATGTCCAGCGAGCTGCTCAGCGCCGCCGCCACCGTTTTGCGGATGGCGCGCCCGTCCAACCCCACCGCTGAGTCGGCGCAATCATCGATGATCGCGGATTTCGCGAGCGCCGCCACCTTTGGGTAGGTCGCTGCCAATCCTTCCAGACATTCGATGAGGATCTGCCGGCAAGCCGTGCGATCCGGCAGCGGCACCTCCAGCACCAAGTCGCAGCGTGAGGTGAAGGCGCTGTCGACCGCCTTCGGGAAGTTGCTGGTCGCCACGAACAGCAGGTCCGGGTGCTGCTGCGCGAGGGCGTCGAGCTGGATCAGCACAGCGTCAGTGGCGCGGTGGGCGTCGATCGGGTTGGCATCCATGCTCATTTTCGATCGATCGGCGGCCAGCGTCTCGACTTCGTCCAGCAGGACGATCGTTGGGCCTCGCAGCGCCGCTTCGGCGATGCTCTTGGCGAACAGGTCCGTCACGGCGCGCTGGCTCTTTCCCAGCATGGCGCTGGTGAGCGAGTGGGGTTCGACTTCGAGGAGCCTGAAGGGCTGACCCTTGAAGGATTCGGCGATCCGGTGCGCCAGGCCGCGTGCCAGAGAAGTCTTGCCCGTCCCCGGGGGGCCGACCAGCAGGACTACACCATGGAGCGGCAGCACGGTCCGCGCCACCTTGCGGCGCACGGTGAAATTCAGAACGGCCTGCCCCAGCAGCTGCTGCTTGAGCGATTCCTCCGG
>QFQP01000131.1 GCA_003243425.1 Archangium gephyra
CCCGAAGACTCGAGCACCCGGTACAGGCCTCCCATGATCTTCGCAGCCTTGATCGAGGCGTCTTCCTGCTGCGCCGTGCTGAGCTTGGGCGGCTCGTAGCCTGCGAGGAACTGGAGGCGCTCGATCTCATTCGGCAGCTCGTCAAGCGTGAACTCGAAGGCCGGCTCGTGCGGGCTGTGGGTGTCGAGCAGACGGAACTTCTTGAAGTCGCTCGTGAGGATGAAGCGCGGGACCTTGATCCCGAGCTTCGGCAAGCTCGGCAGGTAGTCGATGGCCTGCTGCTCCGCCTCGACAAGGTCCTTACCTGCCGACTTCATCTCGATGATGACGTCGTCGGTCAGTGCGTCGATTCGCCCGTGGGCGTAGTTGCGTGACGCGCGACGAGCTTGCAACTCGAAGACCCCCGCGACTGCCTTGTCGACACCGAAGACCTGAAAGAGCTTGATCACGAATGGGGCCGCGTCGCCTTCCTCGTAGCCGGGAGCGTCGCGCCAATCACGGACGAACTCCATCGCAGACGATCGGATGTCGTTGATGGCTAGCGGATTAGGCACCTGCACACGCTAGCAACGAGGGTGTGCAGACGAACATCGGCATCGGCAAGCATGCGTGAGCGCGCTCGTGCCTCTAGCGAGACTCCTGTCGTCCTTCAGGTGGGCCTGCGCTCTTGTCGCAGAGCGTCGCGCTCAGCGGAGAACGCTGCGGTGAGAGCTCGCTGCGCGTCGAGGTCATCGAGGGCGACCGCGGCGACACGTTCGTCGATTGTGAGAGCGAACTCGACGACCTTCTCGTCATCAGCCTCTCGGACGTTGTATGTGCCGAGGAGACGATTCCGCGCCTCGCACAGGATGTCGTAGATGACCACCGGGGCGGTCGTGATCCAGGTCTCGGGCATGGGCCTCCAAGGTCAGTGTCGACGATATGTTGTCCGGCTGACCACGAGAGAAGAGACATCTCGCCGATCAAGCCGACCAGGTTTCAGGCCGTCGGCGAGTTGAGGTGCTTGCGGCGAAGGCCGTGTTGCGAGAGCGACATGACGAACGGCGGGGTGACCGTCGCGAGGCGGTGGATTTGCGTGTTGAACTTCAGGCAAAGCGCGACCATGTCCTCGGCGGTGATGTCACCTCGGGCGAAGGTAACGACGCGGGCATTGTGCATGTAGATCGCGAGCGCTTCTAGTGGCCTGGTTGCAACGTGGTGGTCCTTCGCGATCAAGACGAACCCGGCAGCCGTGCCCTCGCTGATCCACTCCTCATCGCGCATCTCTTGCGCTCGTGTTTCGCCGAAATGCTCGGCGAGTGTGACCGCATCCCACTCCGCGTCACGGAGGGCGGTTACGAGCTTGCGCCCACCGAGTGACCGGTCGAGGAGGAACCGAGGCGAAGGCACGTTACGCGGCCTGCAGGATCAGCGATCGAATCTCCTTCGGTTCTAGCCCGAAATCGTCCGCGACTTCCACGATGCGTTCACCGGCCCTCACTCGACTGAGCACGTCCTCGACACGCACGCCGAGTCGATCGATCGTCGGCTGCCCCGAGTTGCGCTGCGGGTCAACCACGACCTCCACGACCTCAAACGTCGGAAGACGGATCACGCTGACGAACCCGTCGCGGTAGCTGACGCTCTTGAGGTACTCACTGACGACCTCCTT
>QFQP01000132.1 GCA_003243425.1 Archangium gephyra
AACAAGTCGCGCAGGATCTGCGCGTCCATCGTCGGGCCGGCGCAGAGCGTGGTGCCGAACGGATGCACGTTCTCCGGCGAGAGCGACGGCACCGTGACCATGGCGCCGGTTCCGGGATCGCGTTGCAGCGTGGCGGCGAAGAAGGCCGCCGCACCACGCAGCCATGGCCACAGGCGGCGCAGGTCGGCGGGATCGCGGCCGTAGTCCCAGCGGTCCCACAGTTGCTGCAGCAACCAGGCGCCGCCCATCGGCCACAGGCCCCACTGCGCACCGTCGATCGGACCGGTCTGGCGCCACAGGTCGGTGTTGTGGTGCACCACCCAGCCCGGCGCGCCGTACATCTCGCGCGCCATGCGCGCACCGGTGTCCGCCAGATCGCCGATCATGCGTTCGAGCGGTTCGACGCATTCCGCCAGCGCATTGGCCTCTGCCGGCCAGTAGTTCATCTCGGTGTTGACGTTGATGGTGTACTTGCTCTCCCACGGCGGATCCATCAGGTCGTTCCAGATGCCCTGCAGGTTGGCGGGCTGGCTGCCCGGCCGTGAGCTGCAGATCAGCAGGTAGCGCCCGTAAGCGTGGTACAGCGACACCAGTGCGGGATCGTCGCCCTGCGCGAAGGCCGCGATGCGTTCGTCGGTCGGCAGGTCGGCGGCGGCCGTGCGGCCGAGGTCCAGGCGGACGCGGCGGAACAGGCGACGGTGCTCGGCGAGATGATCGGCCTGCAGCGCAGCGAACGACTTCCGCCGGGAACCGGCCAGGTGGCGGGCCGTGATGGCCTCAGGGTCGCCACCGACATCGTCGTAGCGCACGTAGCTGGTCGCGGCGACCAGCCGCAGCTCCAGTTCGCGCACGCCATCGAACACGATCTGGTCCTGCTCGACACGCACCCAGCCGCCCTGGTGGCGGACCTGCACGCGGAACGCGAACCGGAGACGGCCCGCGATGCCATGCTTGTCGACGTTGCGTCCACTGACGAGCCAGCCGTCGCCGTCGACGCGCGTGGTGGTCGCGTGTTCGTTGGCGGTACGGATGCGGCCGACCATCGCTTCGCCGCCCTCGACCGTGCAGCGCATGACAAGGCACTGGTCGACCGGCGACACGAACATCTCGCGCCTGTGCGTGCCGGCGCCGACGCGGAACGTGGTGCTGGCGATGGCCGCATCGAGATCCAGCCCGCGTACGTAGTCGGACACGCCATCCAGCCGGTCGAACTGCAGCCACAGGTTGCCCAGCGGCTGGAACGGCATCTGCTTCAGCGGTTCCGCCATCAGCGTGGCGTTGGCCAGCGCCTCGGCCTCGGCGTAGCGGCCGGCGAACACCGCTTCTCGCACGCGCGGCAGGTGCTCCTTCGCCCCGGGATTGATCGCGAAGTGCGGTCCCCCGGCGTACAGCGTGTCCTCGTTGAGCTGCAACCGCTCCAGCGCCACGCCCCCGAACACCATCGCACCGAGCCGGCCGTTGCCGATCGGCAATGCCTCCACCCACACCCGTGCGGGCTGGCGGTACCACAACGTCATGTCGGCACCCGGCACGGTAACGCCGGCACCGGAGGACGCCGCACCGTGCGCGCGCGGGATCGCGGCGGTGGCCAGTCCGCCCGCCGTCGCTTTCAGCACCTCACGTCGGTTCATCGCCATCGGCCGGTCAACG
>QFQP01000133.1 GCA_003243425.1 Archangium gephyra
GGAGCACGCTGGGATCGAGCACGAGGAAGGCCCGAAGCGGCGGGCGCTGGACTGACGGCGGGTTCCCCGGCGGCGTCAGTACTCTCCCAGCGCCCGACCGGCTACCGTATGAACTGATGGTCAACCGGTCGAGTCAGCGCATGCGGGATCTGCTCGCGTTGCTGGCGCTTGTCGCCGCCGTGCTGATGGGAGTGATCCACGGCAGCCTCGGCGACCGGACTGAAGGTCTAACGACCCCGGCATCCGCCATCGCAACTGAGGCTCTGGCGTCTGAGATCGAGGCGAGTCCCGAAGTCGGCGCCGACTCATCGGCCATTCTCGAATCCACTGCCGCATCTGCTGCGCTCCTCGGCTGTGTGTTCCTTGCCCTGTGCAGTCTCCTGCTCGCTCCACGAGCTCTACGGCTGTGGCGGTCGTTGTCGCATTCGACGACCCCATCTGAGCGGCCCGCGCCCGCACGCAAGTCGTTCCTGGTGACCCTCCCCGATCGCGCGCCCTCACTTCTTCTACTTTCGATCAGTCGTACCTGAACGGTCCGCCGGTCGGTCCAACAGCTATGGACCGCCTACCGTCAACCCCGTTCGCTCGCCTGTCTGCCCACAGACAGGTCTCGACTGATTGGAAGGCCGCTTGCCTCCGATACCCACTTGACGCGCGTGACCCGCACGGTCGTTTCCGCATCAGCGGCGCTTGCCCTGGTTCTCGTTACCGTCCTCCCTGCACAAGCCGCGTTCGTGCCGAAGGCAGATGTGATCCTCGCGTCAGTGGGCGAGACCAGCAACGCCAACCCGGCACAGCAGCTCGCCATCGGCGCCGCCGTTGAAGCTCCGGTCGTTGATGCGCGAGACAGTTACACATCCATCTCTCGCGCGGAAACGCTCGAGCTGCAGTTCGCGGGCATCTACTCGGTGTCGTGGAGCGGCCCGGTGCGCTGGCCCTTCCCCGGGGCGGCACCGATGTCGAGCGACTTCGGATGGCGGCCTTCGCCATGCGGTGGATGCTCCACCGACCACCGGGGCATCGACCTCAACCCGGGCGACGGCACCCCGATCTATGCGATTGCGGACGGAATCGTCTCGCTCCAGCAAGAGGAGGGTGGTGGCTACGGGAACCACGTCTACATCGAGCATGTGATCAACGGGCAGAGGGTGCGCAGCCTCTATGCGCACATGCAAACAGGATCGAGCCCCTTGAGGTCAGGCGACGCTGTCAAGGTCGGCGACTTCGTCGGCCTGGTCGGCGCAACCGGCATGGTCACGGGGCCGCACCTGCATCTCGAGCTAGAGGTCGACGGTCAGGTGGTCGACCCATTGGTCTGGCTTACCGAGAATGCGAGCTGACGCCGTGCCGCCGATCATTCGGTCATGGCGGCGTCACCGTGGGGGCGACCGCTTCCGCGGGCGCCCGGCGAAAGCCACGATGACCGTAGATCCACGGCGGCGGCGCATCGGCTTCCCGGCCGCGATTCAGGCCGTCGCCCTCGGGACTGCGGTACTCATCGCACCGCTCCCGGCGAGCGCGGCGGAGTATCCATCGTGGGACGAGGTGCTCGCCGCACGCGGCAACGCCGAGAGCGCGCAACGCGCGGTCGACCAGATCAACGCGCTGCTGGTCCAGCTGGCCGCCGATGTGGAACGCACGAC
>QFQP01000134.1 GCA_003243425.1 Archangium gephyra
GGCGAGCCGCGCGGACGGATTCACCCGGATGACGCCGCCGCCGAGCGAGACGAGGATGTGCTTGAGCCGTGCCCTGGCGCCGACGGTGGCGAAGTGCGCGGCAAGATGCACCGCGTCGTCCGCCCACTCGTGCAGGAAGACGAGGGTGAGGTTGGCGCCGTCCTCGACGACGATCTCGACGTTCTCGGCGAGGCGCGCCGATCCGGTCGAGCCGACGACGAGCGTCGCGACGCTCCCCCGCGCGGCGCGGATGACGGTGTGCGCGGCCCTCGGCGCGGTGCCGAGGCCGTCGCGGACGAGGTGCACGGGGGCCTCGACCACGCCCGTGACCCCGATCTCGAGCACCTCGGCGACCGCGCTCCAGGCGTTCGCGGAGGCGCGATCCTCGGGGAGCCCGGCGACACCGACGACCGTCTCCGCGCGCGGGCGCCAGACGACCGACACGCCGTCGGCGTCATCGGCCGTGAGCGGCGTGCGGGCGCCGTCGAGCGGGCCGTCGATGAGATCGGCGAACGAGGCGACGGGTGCGAGCTTCCACTCGGCCTCGTGCCCGGTGACCGGGGCGAAGTCGTCGTGCGCGCCGGAGGTGAAGCGCTCCGACCGGGTCTGGACGGGCGCGATGCTCGTGCCCATCAGCCGACCGAGCCTTCCATGTTCATCTCGATGAGCTTGTTCAGCTCCATCGCATACTCCATCGGGAGCTCGCGGGCGATCGGCTCGATGAAGCCGCGCACGATCATCGCCATCGCCTCGTCCTCGGGCACGCCACGGGACTGGAGGTAGAAGAGCTGCTCCTCGCTCACGCGCGACACGGTCGCCTCGTGGCCGAGCTGCACGTCGTCGACGCGGATGTCGATCGCGGGATACGTGTCCGAGCGCGAGATGGTGTCGACGAGAAGGGCGTCGCAGCGCACCGTGTTCGCGGCGTGGTGGGCACCGGGATCGACGCGCACCTCGCCTCGATACCCCGCTCGGCCGCCGCCGCGGGCGATCGACTTCGACACGATCGAGCTCGTCGTGTACGGCGCCATGTGGATCATCTTCGCGCCGGCGTCCTGGTGCTGGCCTGGGCCGGCGAACGCGACCGACAGCGTCTCGCCCTTGGCGCGCTCGCCGACGAGGAAGACCGACGGGTACTTCATCGTCACCTTGGACCCGATGTTGCCGTCGATCCACTCCATCGTCGCGCCCTCGTGCGCGATCGCGCGCTTGGTGACGAGGTTGTAGACGTTGTTCGACCAGTTCTGGATCGTCGTGTAGCGCACGCGTGCGTTCTTCTTCACGATGATCTCGACGACCGCCGAGTGCAGCGAGTCCGACTTGTAGATCGGCGCCGTGCAGCCCTCGATGTAGTGCACGTAGCTGCCCTCGTCGGCGATGATGAGCGTCCGCTCGAACTGGCCCATGTTCTCGGTGTTGATCCGGAAGTAGGCCTGGAGCGGGATCTCGACGTGGACGCCCTTCGGCACGTACACGAATGAGCCGCCCGACCACACGGCCGTGTTGAGCCCCGCGAACTTGTTGTCCCCGGCGGGGATCACGGTGCCGAAGTACTCGTCGAAGAACTCGGGGTGCTCGCGCAGCGCGGTGTCGGTGTCCATGAAGATGACGCCCTGGCGCTCGAGCTCTTCGTTGATCTG
>QFQP01000135.1 GCA_003243425.1 Archangium gephyra
CTAGAGAGCTGATCCGCATAACTGCCACGACGGGATCGACACGAAACACGTGGAGATGATCTGTAGCGGGGATGCACTGGCATCCGGCTGCAGAGCGTCAAGAAGAAGAGGCGGTCGCGAAGCGGCTGCGCGCGTCGAGCAAGTTCTACAAGTTCCTCTGGGAAATTCGCGGCGAGCTGTTCGACGAGGCCTTCGAGAAGCAACTCATCGAGTGCTACGCGCCCCGCGGGCAGGCGCCGTGCGCGCCAGCAATGTTGGCGATGGTGATGTTGCTGCAGCGGTACGACGGCCTCGGCGACGCCGACGCAGTCGACGCTGCTGAGAATGACCGACGATGGCAGCTGGTGCTGGGCACGCTGGGCAGCACCACGGCGCCCTTCGGGCAGGGCTCGCTGGTGCGCTTCCGCACGCGGATGATTGCGCACGACCTCGACAAGCGACTCGTCGAGAAGACCATCGAGTTGGCGAAGCAGACGAAGAAGTTCGGCTGGCAGCGACTCCGCGTTGCGCTCGACTCTTCTCCACTCGACGGCGCAGGGCGCGTCGAAGACACGTGGAATCTCATCGGCCGGGCGATGTCGAAGGTGGTGCACCTGGTGGCTACAGCCCTCGACGTCGACGAGGCAGAAGTCATCCGCGCGGCTCGACTGGAGGCGCTTACCGAAGACAGCGTGAAGGCCTCGCTGGACATCGACTGGGACGATGACGAGGCCAAACACGAAGCCCTCAACCACCTCGTCTCGCAAGTAGAACGCCTCGACGCGTGGGTCGCGAAGCGCGCAAAGCCGCACGCGGCGAAGTCGCCCCTCAAGGAGGCCCTCGCGCTGCTGCATCATGTTGTCGGACAGGACACCGAGCCGGACCCCGGTGGCGGCGGAGTGCGCATCACGCAAGGCGTCGCGCGCGAGCGCGTCATCTCCATCTCTGACACGCAGATGCGTCACGGCCGGAAGAGCCGCTCTGTGCGCATCGACGGCTACAAACGCCACATCGCGGTCGCCAACGGCTTCATCCTCTCCACGGCTGTCGAGCCCGCCAACGCACGCGAGCATGAGCCCACCGAGAGACTCCTCGCCGAAGCCACAGCCCACGGCGAGCTCGAGACGCTCGACATCGACCGCGGCTACCTCGCCAGCCCCGTCGTCGTCCGGCTCCATCGTGCGGGCGTCATCGTCAATTCACGGGCGTGGGCCGTCTCCAACCATGGCCTCTTCACGAAGGACGACTTCGCCATCGACCTCGCCGCGAAGCAGGTGACGTGTCCCGCCGGGAAGTCGGCGTCCATCACGCCTGGCCTCCAGGCTTTCTTCGACCCGAAGGACTGTGCTGGGTGCCCGCTCAAGGCCCAGTGCACCACCAGCGAGAAGAGGTCTCTCACCATCCACGAGGCCGAGGACCTCCTCATCGAGCTGCGCGCCCGCCGGAGAACGACGCCTGGCCGACGTGAACTCCGCAAGCGCGTCGTCGTCGAGCACCGTCTCGCGCGACTCGGCGCCATCCAAGGAAACCGCGCTCGCTACCGCGGCACTCGGAAGAACGAACTCGACACCAACCGCGCTGCCGCCATCGCGAACCTCTACGTGCTCGCGAGCTTCCGCGCTTCCGCTTAGCGGTTCAGCTCTCTAG
>QFQP01000136.1 GCA_003243425.1 Archangium gephyra
ATGATGGCGCAGGCGGTGAAGTGGCGGCCCAACCCGACGCCGCTCAGCCTGATCGTCGAACGGCCGCTGATGTGGGGCCTCTCGCTCCACTTCTACACCTTCGCCGGCAATGACTGGCACAATAAGGGCCGCAATGTCGGCTTCGGCCGCGCCGAATGGGCGAGCGCGCTGCAGCGCGCGACGCTGACCGACGACCTCATCACCCGCCATTCCGCGATCATGGACCGCTACGATCCGAAGAAGGAGATCGCGCTGGCGGTCGACGAATGGGGCGCCTGGTTCGCGAGCGAGAAGGATGCGCCGTCGCAACTCTATCTCGAAAGCACGCTGCGCGACGCGGTGATCGCCGGGCACAGCCTCAACATCTTCAACCGCCACGCCGATCGCGTGCGCATGGCCAATGTCGCGCAGATGGTGAACGTCATCCAGTCGCTGATCCTGACCAAGGGTGAGAAGATGGTGGTGACGCCGACCTACCATGTCTTCGACATGTACAAGGTCCACCAGGGCGCCATGTTGCTGCCGGCGACGGTGCGGGCGGAGGATTATGTGGAAGGCGCGGTGCGCCTGCCCGGCCTCAGCGTTTCCGCCTCGAAGGACAAGGCGGGCAGGCTGCACCTGACCATCGTCAACCTCGATCCGGCGCGGGCGAGCAAGGTCGCCATCAAGCTCGACGGTGGCACGTGGAAGCGCGCTACGGCCAAGGCGCTGACCGCCGACCGCATCGACACGCGAATCACCTTCGACGGTACCGACCCGTTCGTGCCGGCGCCGCTGCCCGCGCGCCTGTCGCAGGGCCGGGTCGAGGTGCAGCTACCGTCCAAGTCGGTGACGTTGATCGAAGTCGAATAAGCCAGGAGCCAGCCCGATGACCGTCTTCCGCACCGGCCTTTCGGCCCTCGCCCTGATCTTCTCCGCCTCCACGTCGATGGCGGCGAAGCAGCTCGATATCGTCGAGACCATCACGCCGGGCGCGGCGCCCGCGCCGGAGGCCGAGCAATCGGCCTATCTGTTCGCCTATTTCAAGGACGAGACCCACTCGCTCCACTTCGCCGTCTCCAGCGACGGCTACAGCTTCACCGACGTCAACAATGGCGAACCGGTGCTGCTCGGCCGCGACATCGCCGAGCAGAAGGGGATCCGCGATCCGCACATCATGCGCGGGCCCGACGGCGCCTTCTATCTGGCGATGACCGACCTGCACATCTTCGGTGAGCGCGACGGCGTGCGCACGACGCGGTGGGAGCGGCCGGCCGAGGCGTTCGGCTGGGGCAACAATCGCGCGATGATCTTCATGAAGTCGTTCGATCTGGTGCACTGGACGCACCATATCGTCCGCGTCGACAGGCTCTTCCCGGAGACCGCGAAGATCGGCACCGCCTGGGCGCCGGAGATGATCTACGATCCGGCCGCGAAGAAGATCATGGTCTATTACAGCACGCGCGACGGCACGGACACCGACCATATGGTCTACACCCATGCCGACGACGCCTTCACCACGCTCACCGCGCCGCCGAAGCCGCTGTTCACCTATCCCAAGGCGAAGATCAGCACGATTGACGGCGACATCACGAAGATCGGCGATAAATATCATCTGTTCTACGTGGCGCACGACAAGCCC
>QFQP01000137.1 GCA_003243425.1 Archangium gephyra
AGACCATCCGTTGCAGGACCTGCTGTTCGCCATGATGCGCAGCCGCGGCATCCACATCCTCGACAACTTCCCGTGCTTCTTCACCACTGCGCATAGCGAGGCGGATTTCCAGGCGATCATCCAGGCCTACAAGGAGTCCGTGCTGGAACTGCAGGAAGCGAAGCTGCTGCCGGGCGACGCGACGGCCGGCGTGCCCGGGGTGATGGACGCCGATCTTCCGGCCGTGCCCGGGGCGCGCCTCGGGCGCGATCCCGATGGCCGGCCCGGCTGGTACCTGGCCGATCCCGACCAACCTAGCCAGTATTCGAAGGTGGACGCATGAGTGCCATCCAAGTGACGGGTCAGGGTGGCCGCACGCGCGTCGACTACGACCCTTTCGCCGGAGGCGCGCTGCAGCGTGTCGTGCCGACGACCGAACCGCAGCGTGAAGTGTGGTTGGCGGCCAAGCTGGACCATGATGCTTCGCTGGCCTACAACGAATCGGTGTCGTTGCGGCTGCGGGGCGCGCTGGATGTGGATCGGCTGCAGGTAGCGCTGCGCGGCGTCGTCGAACGGCACGACGCGTTGCGTGCCAGCATCGGCCCGGATGGCGAGAGCTTCTGCGTGCTCGAACCGCAGGCGTTCGCGACGGCGTTCGAGGATCTCTCCGCGCTGTCCCCGCAGGCTCGCGATGCGGCCGTGAACGCGCGGCGGCAGCAGGGTGTCGACACGCTGTTCGTCCTCGAGCAAGGTCGACTGTTCCGCGCCGAACTGCTGCGATTGCAGGCGGACGACCACCTGTTGCTGATGCATGCCCATCACATCGTGTGCGACGGCTGGTCCTGGTGGGTCATCGTGCGCGAGCTCGGTGCGTTGTATCGCGGCGTGTCGGCGGCATTGCCAGCGGCCGCCTCGTTCGCCGGCTATGCGCTGGACAGCGCGATGCATCCGCACGGTGACGCCCACGCCGCCGACGAACGCTACTGGTTGTCGCGTTTCTCCGGTGAGCTTCCCGTGCTGGAACTGCCGCTGGATCATCCGCGGCCCATGCACCGCACGACGGCCTCCGCCCGCGAGGACCGCATGCTCGATGCCGCATTGACGGCCGGCGTGAAGAAGCTCGGCGCGGGGCGTGGCGTGAGCCTGTTCGCCACGCTGCTGAACGGATTCGCTGCGCTGATGTCGCGAATCAGCGGCCAGGATCGCGTCGTCGTCGGCATTCCCGCGGCAGGCCAGTCGGTGGACGGGCATGAGCATCTTGTCGGCCACTGCGTCAACCTGCTGCCGCTGCGCTTCGACCTGGACCACGCCCGCAGTTTCGCCGACAGCCTGGACGCGGCCCAGGAAACGCTGCTGGACGCGCTGGACCATCAACGCTACACGTTCGGCACGCTGCTTCAGCAATTGCGCGTCGCACGTGATCCTTCGCGCACGCCGCTGATCAGCGTGCTTTTCAATATCGACCAGGCGCTGGATCCGGCCAAGACGGGCTTCCAGGATCTGGAGCTGGACTTCACCACCAATCCGCGCAGCCATGACAACTTCGAGTTGTCGGTGAACGCCGTGCAAGTGGACGGGCAACTGCGCCTGGAGTGCCAGTACAACCGCGATCTTTTCGACGCCGCGACCGTGCGGCGATG
>QFQP01000138.1 GCA_003243425.1 Archangium gephyra
GCTGGCGGCGACCATCGCCCGCCACTCACCGCTGGCGCTGCGGGCGGCGAAACAGTCGCTGCGTCTGGCGCATGAAGTGAGCTTACAGGCCGGTCTGGTGCAGGAACGTCAGCTGTTTACGCTGCTGAGCGGCACTGAAGATCGTCGTGAAGGCGTGAGCGCCTTTTTAGAAAAACGCACACCGGAATTCAAAGGACGCTAATCGTGGACGCATTCATTCTCAGCGAAGTGGAACAGGGCGTGATGACCATCACCCTGAACCGCCCGGACCGACTCAACAGCTTTAACGACGTGATGCACCAGCAGCTTGCCGAGTGCCTCAAGCAGGCAGAACGTGACGACACCATTCGCTGCCTGCTGATTACCGGTGCCGGACGCGGTTTTTGCGCCGGACAGGATCTGAACGATCGTAACGTCGACCCAAGCGGCCCCGCGCCGGATCTGGGCATGTCGGTGGAACGCTTTTACAACCCGCTGGTGCGCCGTTTAGCCGCGCTGCCAAAGCCGGTAATCTGCGCCGTTAACGGGGTAGCGGCAGGCGCAGGCGCAACCTTAGCGCTGGGCTGCGACATCGTGCTGGCCGCGCGCTCGGCCAAATTTGTGATGGCGTTTAGCAAGCTCGGTTTAGTGCCGGACTGCGGCGGAAGCTGGGTGCTGCCGCGCGTAACCACCCGTGCGCGCGCCGTCGGCCTGCTGATGCTGGGCGATAACCTCAGCGCCGAACAGGCCGCGCAGTGGGGGATGATCTGGCAGGTGGTGGACGACGCCGGGTTGAAAGACACCGCGTTGTCGATGGCACGCCACTTCGCTACCCAGCCGACCTACGGCCTGGGGCTGATTAAGAAAGCCTTGCAGCTTTCCGAAAGCAACACGCTTGATGAGCAGCTTGAGCTTGAGCGCGACTACCAGCGTATGGCCGGTCGCAGCGACGACTATCGCGAAGGCGTCAGCGCCTTCCTCGCCAAACGTCCACCACAGTTCAGCGGGAAATAAGCCATGAGTCAGACTCTTCACACCGTCGCCGTGATTGGCGGCGGCACCATGGGTGCCGGGATTGTCGAAGTGGCGGCCAGCGCCGGGCACGCGGTGCGTCTGTATGACATTTCCGCCGAGGCGATTACTCGCGCCATCGACGGCATTGCCGAGCGCCTGAACGCCCGCGTCAGCCGGGGAAAAATCAGCGCCGAACAGGCTCAGGCGCTGCTGGCGCGTATTATGCCAGCGACCGAATTAACGCAGCTAGCCGATGCACAGCTGGTGATTGAAGCCGCCTCCGAGCGTCTTGAAATTAAAAAAGCGCTGTTCAGCGAACTGGCAGAGATTTGTTCGCCGTCGGCGCTGCTGACCAGCAATACCTCGTCTATTTCGATTACCGCTATCGCGGCGGGCCTTAAACACCCGGAACGCGTCGCGGGACTGCATTTCTTTAACCCGGCACCGGTAATGAAACTGGTGGAAGTGGTGAGCGGTCTTGCCACCTCAACGGAAGTGGTTGAGCAGCTTTGTCAGTGCGTGAGCGCCTGGGGCAAACAGCCGGTGCGCTGCCGCTCCACGCCGGGCTTTATCGTCAACCGCGTGGCGCGCCCGTTCTACGCCGAAGCCTGGCGCGCGCTGGAAG
>QFQP01000139.1 GCA_003243425.1 Archangium gephyra
GTAGCCTTCGAGGCATTCCCAGGGGGCTGGGTGCTCGGGTAGAAGGTCGCGCTTCTCGGTGGCCAGGGCGATCATGTCGGCGCGCTTGACGCACTCGGGCAGCTCCGGCGCCAGGTGGAAGCGCTCGGCGATGGCGAGCCAGATGCGTTGCTCGATCTGGTGGTAGGTGTCCAGCAGCAGGCTTACGCCTTCGCGTTCGGTGGTGGTGAGGATGCGCATGGCTGCCGCGCGGATGCTAATGACGTTGCTTGCGCCGCTGGCAAACTCTTCGACCATATCGAGCCAGGCGATTTCGCGCTGGCGTGCCGCCTCGATCAGCAGCAGCTTGAGCGGGCGCGTCAGGTCGCTGATGTAGGCCTCGGTGCCGTCGTGCAGGCTCGCGTCGAACCCGCGGATGCGCTCCGCGAGCTCGGCGACGACGACGTCGCGGTTGCCGGCGTTCGCGACGACGAGGTACTCGCCTGGCGCGTTGTGGTAGACGATGAGGTCGTCGATGACGCCGCCGTCCGGCTCGAGGATCATCGTGTACTTCGCGCGGGAGAGCGGGATCGCCGACACGTTCGCGGCGAGCGCGGCGTCGAGGAACGCGGCCGCCTGCTGACCCGTGATCGCGAGCTCGGCCATGTGCGAGATGTCGAAGAGCCCGGCGGCCGAGCGCACCGCGTGGTGCTCGGCGAGGTCGGAGTCGTAGCGCACGGGCATGAGCCAGCCGCCGAAGTCGGTGAAGGTCGCGCCGGCCACCTCGTGGACCGCGTGCAGCGGCGAGCGCTTCGGCGCGACGGGGGCGTCGTGCTGGGTGTCGGTCGTGGTGTCGACGCGGTCGGTCACGGGGTCCTCCTGGCGCGATGCAGCGTGGATGCGGACTCCCCCTCTGTCATGGTGCCTGAGAGCTTCGCCGGGCTGCTGCCCGGGTTTCACCGTCGGCGGATCCCGGGTGCGGATCGCTTTCCAGAGCGGCCTGTGCGACGCGGTGCTGGACCTGAGAGATTGGCGGGGAGGCGTGCTCCTACGGTGTCCGGCGGGACCTCGCGGTGCCCCGGACTCTCCCGCGTCGTGTGCGGCCAGTGTTCGATTGTGCGGTCAGCCTAGCGGATGCGCCCCAGGCGGCAGGAAGCCCGCGCCGGCCGCGGATCCTCGTCAGCGCCTCGCCGTGCCGTAGGCCATGTAGTGCCAGTCGCGCGGGGCGAGCCGCTCGAGCACGGCCCGGTCGAGGCGCGCGAGGACGTCCCGGATGCCCTCGGTCGGGCCGAACACGGCGGCGACCCCGCCGACGCGCATCCGCACGTCCCGATAGCCGGCGAGCAGCCCGTCGAGCTCGGCGAGCGTTGGGTATCGCCAGCTCGACCGGCGGATCCGGTAGGCGAGCCGGCGCGCGCCGCGGTGCAGCATGCCGCCCCTGGTGTTATCGGCGAAGAGCAGGTGCCCGCCCGGTCGCAGCGCCGCGTGGATCTGCGCCATCACGTCCCGCGCGAACGCCGGGTCGTCGCCGAGCCCGCCGAGCACCGACTTGAAGACGACGACGTCGAAGTCGTCTCGGAAGGGCAGCCCCTCGCGCAGGTCGATGTCGCGATACTCGACGCGGTGCCCGACGCCGAAGCGCCGATGCAG
>QFQP01000140.1 GCA_003243425.1 Archangium gephyra
GATCACCTCGCCCAGCGCGTTGTATTCCAGCGTGGTGGTACCCGTGTCAGGATCAACCTGCTGAATTTTGCGACCCAGAACGTCGTAACCGAAGCTATTGGTAATCGTGCCGGCGCCGGCGTTGCGAGTGACGCTGGCCACGTTGCCGTCGGCTTGATAGGTGAACTGTGTGGTGAACCCGCTGGCGTCCTGGGTGGTCAGCACCTCGCCCTTGCCGTTAAGCACCTGCACAATCGGGTTGCTGCGCTGATCCCAGGCTGTCGTAGTTCGTCCTGCGTACTGTGTGCTCTGATGAGACCCATCCGGAGCCTGGATCAGTGTGGGGCGGCCCAGCAGGTCAAAGGTGGTGGTCGCCCAAGCCCGGGAAGGCGCAGAGCAGACGCTTGCCACCTCGCTCGGACCGGTGGTACCCGCAGTGCCGGACAGGAAGAACGGTACGGAGGTCCTCACCACGCGTCCGACACCGTCGTACTGCGTACAGGTGGCCGACACGTCCTGATCGATCACGCCGACATTGAAGGTCTCGCTGGCCTTCATGATCGGACGGCCTAGTACGTCGAACCACGTCCATTGGCGGGCGGCCGCCGTGGCGGCAACCTGTTGTCGGAACACCGCTTCGGCCGGACAGGCAACGGCACCGGCGCCGCTGCACCAGCGGTAGGTCGTGGTACCGATGATGCCGCCATTGCCCGGCGAAGCTTGCGGCGTAGTCTGGCTCCAACTGAAGTAGTCGCGGCCCAGCGCGCCCTTGATGGCTAGCGATCGCACACCATTAACGTCCAGCACATCGGTGGCTTCGCCGAAGATATTGCGTGAGACCACATAGGTGGTGCGTCGCTCCTGCCCACTGGTGCCGTCCCAGAAGGGTTCGTACGTCGAGACAGGGAATCGGCCCTGGGCGTCGTACTCCACGCGCGAGTAACGGCGGATGGCATCCAAGCTCGATGGCTGGAACACGAAACCGGACAACGAACAACCCGTCGTGGGCGCGGCACAGGTGACCGACTGCAGGCGATTGCCGAACTCATCCAGCGCATATGCGTTGGCCGAAGCCAAGTTCGCGGCTCCGCCGGGCTGAGTCTGCTCCAGTGTCAACAAGCCCGTCTTCGCGCCACTCATCGCGTAGCCGAAGCCGGCCGTGCGCACCACATCCGGATAGCCCGGACGGCGATGGGTAATGGTGCTAGCGGTCAGGCGCCCGAGCCGCCATGCAACGACGTCATCGCTGTACGTGTTCTGGGTGATTTGCGTGGCCGTGAGGCTCGAGGCGCCGGTATAGGTATCCACGACGGTCTGGGTCACGTTGCCGTGACTGCCGTAGGTGAACGTGGTGGCGACCTTGCTGGTGACCTCGCCGGTGAAGGGGTCGCGTAGGGACTCTTCACTGCCCTGTGTACGCACATGGATCGGCGTCTGCGCGGCCAGCGAGGCAGGCGCCATTTCCCAGCTCTGCACGCTGTTGGAGAACCACTGCCCGCCCAGGTCGGGGTGCGTCGCACCCGGCACGCCGAAGCAGTCATTGCCCGGCGAGGCGGTCAAACAAGCGGATACGGCGTACGGACTGGTCACCGCCCTCTTGACGGTCTGCGTCGGCATGCCGGTGAA
>QFQP01000141.1 GCA_003243425.1 Archangium gephyra
AGCCCGTCCGTGCGATGCGATGTGCGAGCGGATCTAAACCGCGCGCACGGCGCTCTTCCTGTTCCTCCTTAAAGGCGGCCTTCATCATCTGACGCGCCTTCAGCACGGCACGATCGGTACGTGCGAGCTGCTCAATATCCCAGCGCACGACCCGCCCCTGCGACATTTGCATCGGCGCGTCACCTCCGAGGAAACAGGCCATGCCGGGAAGGCTGTCGGAGACGAGCGCCCTTCCAAGGATCGCCGAGATCATCTTTGCGCGGGCCTTGCCTACCTTCTTCTCGTTGATCGAACCGATAAGCCAACCGGTGAAGGAACCGGCGTCATTGGGTACGAACCAGAACCACAGGCCATGCACGCCGCCGTCCATGAACTCCTCGCCGTGGTGAACGAGGTTGGGCATGAACCAGCGGATCTCGTCGATAGCCTTGCTTCCGCCATGCCCGCCCGTGTCGCGGAGGTGAGCGTAGATACCGTTGCCAGGCAGCTCCTCGAACGCGATGCCCCCGCCCATCTTTTGGTCGCCGAAGAGATCGCAGGTGCGGTGAAGACAGCCGACATGGGTCACGTCGACCGTGTTATCGAGCTGGTTGAGGTGGCTGTAGGGAACGGTGACGCGATGCCGGACCGTAATGCCCTCGTGCATGACCTCGCGAGCATGCGCCATCGAGTCGAGGAAAGGCTTGGGCTCCTTCACGCCCATATAAACCCAAATGATGCCGCCGACCTCTTCGGTCGGATAGGCGACAGCATTGACCTTCCCGCAGGCCGGACTATCGGGCCCGTCCGACAGGAACGCGACGCACTTCCCGCGCTTGTCGAAGGTCATGCCGTGATAGCGACAGGTAATCGTCCCGACTTCCCAGACGTTGACCTCGCCAAGCGAGAGTAGCGCCGACCGATGTGGGCAACGGTTCTCGAGCGCCGCGGGAGCTCCGGCCTCATCCCGGAACAGAATGATATTGTCACCAAGGAGTCGTATCGACCGGTGTTCGTTGTTTGGAAGCTCATGCGATTCCAACGCGGGATACCAGTACTCGCGAAGACCGAAGAACGGGATGTCCTCCTGGTGCTTCTCCATGTAGGACCACGGCATCTCTTCGAGCGTGTCGGGCTTGTCAGGCGTTCCGTAAGGCTTTCGAAACCAAGCGGCCATGAAGTCGCTCTTCGAGGTAAGTTCCTGAAGACGCGGCGCATCGTCTTGCGAGCGGACGAACGCCAAGCCTGGTATCCGCGAGACCGTCCTGCGCAGCCGACTCGCGACGAGCCGCTTGGTCCCGGACCAGAAGCGCTGACCATATGTGCTGGTTGGTACGACCGCCGCAAAACGCTCGATCTGCCCCGTAGAAACACGAGACGCCATGACCTCTCTCCTAGACTTTGTTTTTTGTTGAGCCGCCACACCGAATAGCGCCAACGACTATCGCCGACGAGGGGCTCCTGCCGTCCCAGCGTCCGGGAAGTCTGCCGATCGTCCGAAATGCGTGAGGTGCCGGACGATAGTAAAATAACCCGGACGCTCGACAATGGGACGGGCGTCCTCACGGCGTATCGTCACTCAGCGCTTGCGTGCTCCACGCTGCAATGACGCTAAAGGAGAGC
>QFQP01000142.1 GCA_003243425.1 Archangium gephyra
GTACTTCGATCCGCGATCGCCGATCGCGCTCGTCAACCGCAAGGGCCCACTGATCTCGCACGGGGCCGAGGTCGTGCGCCTCGCCGCGCAGGTCTTCGAGCGATCCGCGGCCTTCGAGCTGGCGAAGAACCTCACGCGAAGCTGAGCACAATGGACCCTTCCGCGACCGCATCCGAGTCGGTCAGGGCCGCCCGCCGGCTGCTGCCGACACGAGCGATCGCCGAGGTCACCAGGGTCAGCCCGTCCACCGTTCAGAGTTGGGCGAGCGGAGAGTCGATTCCTCGCGACGGCGCGATGATGCGGCTGCAGATTCTCGCCGCGGCGCTTGAGGTCGTCGACGAGCTCGACGACGACCCCGACCACGGTCTGCGATGGATCCGTGGTCCGCTGCGGCCCGGTTCCTCCTCGACCGTCGCGGCGACCCTCGGGTTCCCGGTGCTGCACGAAGGCCTCCTCGACGACGTCGTCACCAGCGCCCGCCGCTACGTGGACGCCCGTTCCAACGGCCCACGAGTCGAAGCACCACCGGCCCGGCGGCGCGACAACAACACGCCACGCACGCGCGAGGCCGCGGCCGCGTTCCTCGAGCTCTCGCGACCGAGCCTCCGCAGCGGCCAGCTAGGGGAGCGGCGCGACGACGTCGTGCTCGTCCGTCCCGCCGATGCCGTAGAACATGCACGAATGCGCGCGAGCGATCGCAGCGACATCGATCCGTCGGTGCTCTCAGCTCGAAACATCGGTCTCGGCCTGGTCGAGCTCGGCGCCGGACACACCCCGGGGCACACCACCACGGTACGCCAGATCGACGGATCATCCACCCGAGTCTGGGAAGTCCCCGTCTCGCTTCTCTGATCCCGATCAGCTGTCCGCAGCGCGGCGTCGTGGCGCACGTCCAGGTGCCCGCTACCGCTTTGTTGTGCTCTGTTACACCTCCCGGAGGTAACAGCGTCCGCTCAATTCTCCCTGTACTTTGCCGGATTTTCGGCGGCGTTACCCTGTTACACCTCTCCCAACAAGAGCCTCGCGACGTGCGCACGCGCACGAGGCCGAAGGCGTAACAGTGCCGCTGGCGCAGGTGAGAGTCGACGGCGGCGAGAAGAATCTCGGAGCGAATGTCCGATCCGGGGTTCGCCCGACACCTGTCAGAGACATGAGGGTTTTGCGACGCCGCGACACGCGGGGCCGGGAGTCAATCCGTATTCAGCATTCATCTAGTGCTAGGAATGTCGCATGGCTCAGGAGATTCGCAAGCGAGGAACGCGACCTCGCGGCGCCCGCACCCCGATTTCGCTGCGCGTGCCGGTCGATCATCACGACGTCTACCAGCAGAAGGCCGACGCACTGGGCATCCCGCTCAGCAGCTACGTCGCCATGCGCATGGCAGAGCTCGAGGGACTCGATGTCCCCGCCTACGTCCAGGAGGAACTCCGCAAGGCGGACGTTCGTCGCTTCATCGAGCGAACCCAGGAGGAGCTGCCCTTGGCGCAGACGGCATAACGAGGAAGGTCCTCCACCGGTTGGCGCCGGGGAGGACCTTCAGAAGATGCGTGGCTCAGTTCACTTTCGCGGGAGATCTGAGCGATTTAGTTGAGTGC
>QFQP01000143.1 GCA_003243425.1 Archangium gephyra
ACGGATTGAGAGGAGCCGCCCGATGATCACCCTGTGCTTCACCATCGTCGCCAAGATCATCTGGTTCTGCCAGACGTTCTTCCCCAGCAACATCGCGCTGCGCTACTTCCGTCGGCGCGACCGGCTGAAGTGGGGTGTCCCCGTTGGCGTCGTCGGGGCCGCCGTCTACTACGGGCTCTATCTGCTGCTGTCCACCGGCTACCAGCAGTGGGGCTGGCACAGCTGGGCGCACATCGCGAGCATTCCTGTCGTCATCAGCATGCTGAAGTTCATCCTGTTCATGCCGGTCAGTCTCGCCCTGCTCTTCCGCGCGCGAGTTCGCGAAGCGAGCCTGGCCCGACGGATGCGCCGTGAACTGCGCCGGCAGGCAATGACCGACGGCGCATCGCCGCCCGAGTTCAGTGCCGCGGAGAGACGCGAAATCCGAGACCGGGCGCGCCGAACGCTCGCGGGCGTTGGGTAGCACTCCTCCGTCCAGGCGTCTGAACTTCTTCTGGCAGGCACCAGACCGCGCCCAAGCCGCCGATGGCACCTGTGTCTCACATGACACGGGAGGGCCGCTCCATGTCCGCCACCTACCCGGCGCCGCTCGGCCGCACGGTACGCAGCGAGGATGAGATCCTCGACGATGCGCGTGCTGCTGACGCGTTCTGGGCCGGCCTCGAGCACCTCGATGAACCGCGTCGCGCCGCTATCCTCCGCGAAGCCAACCCCGTACCCTCCGGCCCGGTGGACGCGCTATCGAGTCCCGCGACGCCAATCGCGACGTCTCTACCTCCGCCACGGCTGGGCCGACGGGAGCATGACCGGGAGCTCGCTCTAGAACGCCGCCGGCTGCAGCTCTGGCTTGAGCGCGCTACGCATCCCACCCACCATCTGCTGAACCGCTTGCGCGCCGAGCGCGACGCCATCCACAGCGAAGCCAGCGAATCCCCGCGGCCGCGCGTCCGATACGTGCGTGGCGAGATCCACCCCGCCGGCATGAGCTATCGGCAGGCGTTGGACATCGCGATTGCCTGCCTCGACCGCGAAGTCGAACTCGCCGGCGAGTCTGAAGGCACCCAGACACGCCCCGACAACGCGACTCCCGTGCCGGCGGCTCTCGGGCGCTGACGACGCAACGCCGTGCCTTTCAGCTCATCCTCATCAGCATCGGCATGACTCGCGCTCTCCGCGCCCTCCGAGCGACTGTCCGACGTCATCGTGACGGTGGTCTGCGGTGACGGATGCCGTTCTGCGCTTGTAGGCGCTACTTCGACTGGGAACTCGACGACTCCGCTGGCCAGCCCCTCGAGTGAGTGCAAGAGATTCGCGACGAGATCGAACCTCCCCGCGTGCGTGAGCTGGTCACCGAACTCGGGGTAGGAGACTGACACTATTCCCTCGACTACGCCGTCCCGGATCATGCGCTGAGCGCCGTAGCGGCACATCTTGCGTGTCGTAGTCGATCGACGTATTGTCGCCGACTATCGAACACATATTCGATTGGAGGATGAGATGTCCGAGGCGGTCGAACTCGAGTTTGCCGCCGACGGGCTGCCCACGAAGGTCCGCTGGAACGATCTGGACTACGACGTCATCGACACGCCGAGTC
>QFQP01000034.1 GCA_003243425.1 Archangium gephyra
GCTTTCAGTTCTTCGAGGCGCTCCAGCATGTGCACGGCGGCGCGGCACGCACGCAGCGCATGGTCGGGTTGATCGAGCGGCGCGTTCCAGAACGCCATCACCGCGTCGCCGATGTACTTGTCGAGCGTGCCCTTCTCGTCGAACACGATCTGCGTCATCGGCGAGAGGTACTGGTTGATGAAGTCAGCCAGCTTCTCGGGCGACATGTGCTCCGACAACGACGTGAAGCCACGAATGTCCGAGAAGAGCACCGTCATCTCGCGCTTCTCACCCCGGTTGAGCTTGTCGGGGTCCTGCAGCGCGACGTCCATCACGTCTTCGCCGAGGTAGCGAGAGAACGTGCTGCGCATCTTCACCTTCTCGCGATCGAGCGACAGGTAGCCGAGGAACACCGACAGAAACGCGGTGACCGTGAGGTGCAGCGTGGGCACCACCCAGTGCAATTTGTAGCCGCTCGAGAACATCACCAGCGTCAACACGGTGAAGCCGACCAGCACGGCGACGATCGCCACCAGCTTCCCGGGGAACGAGCGGAGCTGCTGCACGACGACGGCGATCACCAGCCCGAGCGCCAGCATCAACGTCAACTCGAGGTAGCCGAGCCACTGCGGCCGCGAGAGGAAGTCACCGGCCAGCACGTTCGAGACGAGCGAGGCGTGGGTGTACACACCGGCGGTGAATTCCGAGAACGGCGTCACCCGCTGATCGCCCGAGCTCCCGGTGATGGTCACACCCGCGAGCAGCGCTCTGCCCTTCACCTTCGAGCGATCGAACGTGTTCTCGTACGCGTCGACGATGCTCAGGCGCGTGAACGAGCCCACGTTGCCGGGGTAGTTCACCAGCGTGAGCGGCAACTCCTCGTCGACCGGGATCTCGACGGTGCGCGCGCCACGCAGCTCGATCGCCCGCAGCGCACCGCTGTCGACGATGGGAACGATCTCCGCGTCGAGTTGCTGCGCAGCCACCTGCAACGCGAGCGAAGGGAACAGCCCCGGCGCGTCTTCGAGACGCACCAGCATCGGCGAACGGCGAATGGTGCTGTCGATGTCGGGCAGCGTGCCGAAGTGACCGAAGCTCGAGCCGGCGGCGGCGAAGCGTGGCAGCGGCATCTGCACGCCGACGTACGGGTAGGCCTCGACGTCGGTGAGGTCGACCACCGAGCCCTTCACTCGCCCCGGCGCCTGCGTCAGCACCACCCGGCTCGCGCTCTGGCTGTAGAGCGTGCGCTGCGCGCCGGCGATGGTCTTCGTCTCTTCCTGCGTGAAGGGAATCACGCCCTGCACCACGCGCGGCCCTGCCTTCTTGAAGAACGCCTCGAGCGCGTCGTCGGGCGACCGTTTCACGCGCGCCTCGAGCGCAGCCTTCAAGGGCAGCAACGACGCCGGCAGTTGCGGCTCGGCGGCCAGCGTCGCCAGCCACGCCTTCTCGGCCGTCGGCTCTCCGGGGTCGGCGTCGAGAAACGCGAGGTCGAGGCCGATCACCTTCGCGTCGGCGTCGATGAGGTTCGAGAGCGCGACGGCGAGCGCCTCTCGCCACGGCCACAGGCCGAACTTCTGTGCGCCGCGCTCGTCGATCTCGAGCACCACCACGTCGGGGTGCGCGGGCTTCTCGCCCCGCAGCCGGAAGAACACGGTCGACATGCGCGCTTCGAAGTTCTGCACGAAGCGATGCAGAAAATTTCCTTCGCGCGTGAGCCCCAGAATCGGCGCCGAGGTGGAGAAGTGTACGACTGCGAACAGCACGAAGGTCAGCAGCGCCATGACCTCGTACCGCCTCCGCGAAAGGAGCTCTTTCATTGGGCGGCGGAAGCCTACGCGGCAATCGTGGTGAAGGCGTGAACGAACAGGTAAGAGCCGCCGCGTGGGCACGACTTACAAGCAGGCTGGCGTAGACATCGAAGCAGGTGACGCGCTTGTCGAGCGCATCAAGCCGCACGCGGCGAAGACCCGGCGCCCCGAGGTCCTCAGTGGCGTCGGCGGCTTCGGTGGGCTCTTCGCGATTCCGCCCGGCAAGTACAAAGAGCCGATCCTCGTCTCGGGCACCGACGGCGTGGGCACCAAGCTGAAGCTCGCGTTCGCGATGGACCGTCACGAGACGGTAGGCATCGACCTCGTCGCCATGAGCGTCAACGACGTGCTCACCAGCGGCGCCGAACCGCTCTTCTTCCTCGACTACTTCGCCACCGCGCGGCTCGACGTGGAGCGCGCCGAAAAGGTGATCGCCGGCGTGGCCAGGGGTTGCGAGCAGGCGGGCTGCACGCTGCTGGGCGGCGAAACGGCGGAGCTCCCCGGCTTCTACACGGCAGGCGAATACGAGCTCGCGGGCTTCGCCGTCGGCATCGTCGAGAAGTCGCGGATCATCGACGGCAAGAACATCGGCCCCGGAGACCGGGTGATCGGCGTGGCGTCATCGGGGCTGCACAGCAACGGCTACTCGCTGGCGCGCCGCATTCTCGAAGACGCAGGGCTCAAGCTCACCGACACGTACGAAGGCGTGAAGCTCGGCGACGCACTGCTCGAGCCCACGCGCATCTACGTGAAGGACATGCTGGCGCTGAACGAGAAGCTCGCCGTGAAGGGCATGGCGCACATCACCGGCAGCGGGCTGCCCGGCAACGTGCCGCGTTGTCTGCCCGACGGTACGCGCGCGGTGCTCAACGAATCGAAGTGGAAGCGCGCGCCGATCTTCGACGTGCTGCAGAAGCTGGGTGAAGTCGAACGCAACGAGATGTTCAACACCTTCAACATGGGCCTCGGCATGACGGTGATCGTCGCCGAAGCCGACGTGAAGGCAGCGCTCGAGTTGCTGTCGTCGCGCGGGCTGCAGGCGTGGGACGTGGGCGTCATCGAAGCCGGCACTCCCGGCGCCGAGGCGGAGGCCCGCGTCGATCCATGATGCGCGTCGCGGTGCTCGCTTCGGGTTCGGGCTCGAACTTTCAGGCGCTGGTCGACGCCATCAACGTGGCCGGCAGCGCTGCACGCGTCGAACTGCTGGTGTGCAACGTGCCCGGCGCGAAGGTCATCGAACGCGCGCAGCAGGCGGGGGTCGAAGTGGTGGTCATCGATCACAAGACCTTCACCTCGCGTGACGACTTTGATCGCGCCGTCGCCGCAGCGATCAACGAACGGAAGATCGAGCTGGTCGCGCTCGCCGGGTACATGCGTCTGGTGACGCCCACCTTTCTGGCCGCGTTTCCGGGCCGCGTGATCAACATCCACCCTGCGCTCTTGCCGTCTTTCCCCGGCCTGCACGCGGTTCGTCAGGCGATCGAAAAAGGCGTGCGCGTCACCGGCGTCACCGTGCATTTCGTCGACGAGGGTACTGATACGGGGCCCATCATCGCGCAGGCCGCGGTGCCCGTGTTCGCGACCGATGACGAAGCCTCGCTCGCGACGCGCGTGCACGCCGAAGAACACAAGCTCTACCCGCGCGTGGTGCAGGCCATCGCGCGCGGTCAGGTCACGCTCGAAGGCCGTCGCGTGACGATGCGGGAGTCGCCCTGAATGTCACCTCCGGTTCGTCGCGGAACAGCGCCCGGTCGACACGTGTACGACGCGATCGTCGTCGGCGGTCAGCTGCCTGGAATCATCGCCACGGCGTTGCTCGCCAGGCGGGGCCTGCAGGTGCTGCACGTGCCGCACGACGGGCTCAGCCAGCCGTACACGCACGGCGAGTTGAAGCTGCCGCAGGCGCCTTTCCTGATTCCACCGGTCAAGGGAACACCGGCATTCGACGAGGTGCTCTCGGAGCTGGGGTTGTCGGCGGTCATCAGCCGCATGGTGCAGGCGACGTCGCTGCAGTTGCTCTCGCCTGGCCAGTGGTTCGAGCTCACCCACGATGAGAAACGGCGCGGCCCCGAGCTGGCTCGCGCGCTCGGTGATGCGGCCGAGGCGTTCGACGAGTTGACGCGCAAGGCACAGGCTTCGGCCGACGCGAGTGACGCGTTCTTTCAGTCGAAGCCCGACCTGCCACCGGACGGGCTCATTGCGCGGTGGAAGTTCAAGCGGCACGTGGCGCGCTTCGCGGGCCTCGAGACCGACACGCCGTTGCCGGCCGATCAGCTGCTGACGAAGTTGCGGCCCTTCGTCTCTTCTTCCGACGTCCCCCTCGCGCGCGCGCGCACGCTGGGTCGCACCCTGGCAGGCCCGGCGATCTTCCCCGGCGGTCGTGAAGGGCTGTGGGCGCAGCTCGCCGATCGCGCGCGAGAGCTGGGGGCCGACGTTCTGCCCGGTGATGAACCGATCGAACGACTCGTGCTCGAAGGCGCCGGCGCCGGTGTTCGCCTGAGCCGTCACGACGCCGTCTACCGTGCGGCCTTCGTCGTCGCAGCGATGGACCTCGACGTGCTCACGCGCCTCGTGCCGGACAAGCAGCGCAAGGCGGCGGCCAAGGCGCTGCCGCAGGTCAATGCCGACAAGGCCATCTTCACGCTGCACCTCTCGCTGCCTGAACGTGCACTGCCGCGTGGCTTCGGAACGCTCGCGCTCCTCGAAGCGCCGGAGCTCGAAGGTGGCGCGCTGTTGCTTCAGGTGTTGCCGGGCGTGAACGCGGAGCAACGCGTGCTCGCCGTCAGTGGCCTCGCGGCCATCGGTCTGCGCGCCGGTGGTGAACCTGCAGTGCGTGCCTTCACCGCGCAGCTCCACGCGGCCGTGGCGCGCGTGATGCCGTTCACGAAGGCGCACATCACGGCCGAGACCACGCCGTGGCTCGACGCTCCGCGCGTGGTGGCGGGCGAAGGTGAGCCCGCCCCGCTCTTTCAATTGCCTGAGTCGTCGTGGCTTGGCGTCTCGGGGCACGGCACCCAGTCGCCGTGGAAGCGCGTGCTGTTGTCGAGCCGCCAGGTGCTGCCGGGCCTCGGCTTCGAAGGCGAAGTGCTCGCAGCCCAACGCGCGGTTCGGCAGGTCGAAGCCGTTCTCCGGAAGAACGACCCGCTCAAGAGGAAGACCGCATGAGCACGGTAAACGTGATGGCGCGGGAGATCGCCGCGAAGGTCGTGTTCTACGGCCCCGGACTCTCGGGCAAGACGACCACGCTCAAGCGCATCTACGAAACGGTGAAGCCGTCGCTCCGCGGCGAGCTGATGACGCTGCCCACCGAAGCAGATCGAACGCTGTTCTTCGATTTTCTACCGGTGCGCGTCGAGAAGGTCGGCGAGTACGCGCTGCGGCTGGCGCTGTACACGGTGCCCGGCCAGGTCTTCTACAACGCGACTCGCAAGCTCGTGCTGCAGGGCGCCGACGGCGTGGTGTTCGTCGCCGACTCGAACCCCGGCGCTGAAGACGCCAACCGCGAGTCGATGGCCAACCTCGAAGAGAACCTGTCGGAGCAAGGCATCTCGCTCGACACGTTCCCCCTGGTCATTCAGTACAACAAGCGCGACCTCGCCAACGCGGTGCCACTCACGGCGATGCGCGCGCAGGTCAATCGCCGCAACGTCCCCGATTTCGAGACCATCGCCATGAGCGGCGACGGCGTGCTCGACGCGATGAAGGCGATGATTCGCCTCGTCATCAAAGATCTGCGCGCGCGAAAGATCGTGCCCTCGGGCAAGCCGCGCCCGTCGGCCCCCACGCCCACGCTGTCGCGCGATTCGGGCTCATCACTCGCCTCGCAGGTCGAAGAGCACATCAGCGCGCAGCCGGAGCCCGTCGTCGTCAGCCGCCCTCAGCTGGGGCCGGTGGCCGCGCTGGCGCCGGCTGCGCTGATCGACCCGGCGCGCGTCGCCGAGACGGCCTACGCCGCAGGTGACTTCGAAGGCTGTCTGCGCACCGCAATCGAAACCGTTCAGCGCGGCCTCGCCTTTGCCGGCGAGTCGTCGCTCGCGCACCAGGCGTTTCTGCTCGGCGTGAACGGTCGCGACGTGCTCGACCTCTACACGCGCGCGCAGCGTGGAGCCGCGAACATCGAAGACGCCGCCTTTTCGCTCTTCGTGCTCTCGCAGCTCTTCATTCGGCTGTCGCAGGCCGGGCTGCCGACACCCGAGCAGTGATCAGCCCATCGGCTGCAGAATGCCCATGCGCATCAGGCGCATGACGGTGCGCAGCGTGTCGAGCTCGCGCTGCGTGCTGCCGAGCACCACGGCCGACAGATCCCAACCGGTGTCGAAGTAGCGGACGATCGCGCGCTCTTCGGGCCGCAGGTTCGACAGCTGACCGGGCTCGTGCAGACCAGCGAAGCGGGTGACCGGCGGAATCTCGAGGTACAGCGACGCCACGTGTTCACGCTCGACCATGCGCGCAAACTCGCGCACGCGGCGGTCTCCGGGGTCACTCTGCAGCAACGACGCGAAGATCAAGGCCGCTGCGTCGAACTGCCGCTCGCGCACCAGCACGGCGCCCTTCTCGAGCATGTCGGCGACCGGATCGACGTCGATCGGCGCGGCGCCCATCACCACCGCGCGCCCACCACGCAACATGTCGAACACCGCGCGCGCCACCACGCTTCGAGGGAGCCCGAGAGCAATGCGTACGCGGCTGAGCGTGACGTCGTCGGCTTGATTCACGATGCCGAGAATCGCGCGTTGGAGCGCGTGCGAAGGCTTCGCGCCGACCGCGCCACGAATGACCAGCTGCTCGTGCGGCAGCGCGCGCTCGACGTCTTTGACCTCGTCCATGCGCCGCAGGGTTTCGAAGAGCACGTGGCGCAGCGACACCTCGAGCGCGATCCACTCGTCTTCGCCGCGGTCCATGTCTTCGGACCAGTGGAACTGTCCATTCGTCGGCGTGAGATCGACGAGGCTGCCGACGAGTTCTTCCTCGGCGATCTGCCGAATCGCCGCGTCTCCCTGCGGCCCGAGTGACTGAGCGCGCTTCAAGGCAGCCAGCGCGGTGTCACCACGAACGTCGCCGGTCTGTTCGACGACGCGTGACAGGCGCTCCCAGAGCCCCGGCGATGAGGCCGCGATGATCTGGCCCGAGAGCAGAAATACCTTCCGCTGCCCGGCTTCCCACGACAACGAAAGCGCCCCGCTCTTGCGCGACGAATCGAGCCACTGAAGGAGATCCGGCAACGGGTAGCTCGACAGATCTCCGTGAAAGGCCATGGGCGTGTTGAGGCTACAGTACGCGCCGATGCGGGTGGCGATCCTCTTCACCGATGGAGTGGGCGTCGGGGTGAGAGATGCCTCGACGAACCCCCTCGCGCGTGCCGACTACCTGCTGTCGCAGTTCGCAGACGGCAGCGGCGCGCCACTTCCACTCGGCGGTACGCGGCACGACGTGGACACCACGTTCGGCGTTCCCGGGCGGCCACAGTCGGCAAGCAATCAGACTGCGATCTTCACGGGTCGGCCCGCGCCGCGCATCATCGGCCGTCACGTGTTGGGGTACCCGAACGTAGCGCTGCGGGAGATCTTGAGCGCGCATTCCATCGTGCGTGACGTTCTCGCCAGCGGGCGCACGGCGACGTTCGCCAATTCGTACCCCGTTGCGTATCTCGAGGCGCTGGGGCTCAAACATCGTGACGGTGCAGCAGACGGCGTGGTCATTCCTCCGCGCTTCGTGAAGAAGCTGAAGCCGTCGGCCAGCACCCTGGCCATGGCCGCGGCTGACGTCGAACTGCGAACACTCGACGACGCGCGAAACGAACGTGGGCTCACGCACGACATTGATGGTTCAACCGCGAATCGTCGACGGCTCGCCGTGCCGGCACGTGACCCGAAGCGCGCCGCCGAGATCTTCTGGAGCCTCGCGGCCGACTTCACGCTCTTCGAGCACTACCTCGCCGACGAAGCCGGCCACTCGCAGGACTTCACGGCGGCGACGCAGGCCATTTCGACCTTCGACGCCTTCGCCCGCGAGGTGATCGCACGGCGACCGGAAGACGCGCAGGTGCTCATCTGCAGCGACCACGGCAACGTGGAAGATCTCTCGACGCGCAGCCACACGCTCAACCGCGTTTCGGTGCTGTCGTTCGGTGCCGGTGCGCTGCCGACGATGGAGACCGTCGCTGACGTTGGGCGCGCGGTCCTCGAGCTGTTGGGAGTGCAGCGATGAAGTTCTGGTGGTTGTCGCTGGCGCTGGTCACGGGCTGCACTGGCCCGCTGGCGATGCTCATCAAGGCGCAGCCGGTCGACTCGCGCTTCGTGATTCGCAGCGACGGGTTCATCGAGCCCGACGTCCACCGCGTCGAACAGGCCCTGCTCGCGACCGATGATGGGCTTCGTCGCTGGGGAGGTCTGGAAAAACGCGTCACCGTGTATGTGGTGAGCACGCACGACGGGCTCGAAGCGGCGGTGCACCGCCGCGGTTTCAGCTGGCTGCGCGCGTGGGCCCGCTACGACGACGTCATCTTCCAGGCGCCTTCGACGTGGAACGCGAGTGAAGAAGCGCTGCGGCAGCTGGTGCTGCATGAAGTGACGCACTGCCTGCTCTTTCAACGGTCGGCGTCGGCCGAGGACTGGACGAAGAAGAAGATCCCGCTGTGGTTCCGCGAAGGCATGGCGATCTTCACCGCAGGCCAACAACGGCTCTACCCGAGCTTCGAAGACACCAAGGCGTGGCTCGCCGGAAATCCCGACTTCGACGTGTTCGTCGACGGCGAAGATCTGTCGGAGGACTACTACCAGCCGGTCTACGGCTTCGCGCTGCATGCCTTCACCTTCCTCACGCAGCGCTTCGGCGAAGAACGCATCGTGAAGCTGATGAGCGTGATGCGCAGCGGCGCAGACTTCGCCAGGGCGTTCGAGGACGCGATGGGCATGCCACTCGAGCGCTACGAAAAAGACTTCCTGGTGTTCATCAAGCTGCGCGGCTTTCGAAACGTGGGGCGCCGGCCGTCGGACGAGAAGCTCGACCTGCGCAAGCTCATCAAGCCGCGTGCGTTGTCACCCGACGAGATCGACCCACGGCCTGAAGGCGATACGCCCGGAGACGTCCGCAAGCCGGCTACGCCCCGGCCATAGAACCTCGGCGTTCCAGTGGGAAATGAACGAAGGCGCGCGGGTATTCCCGCGCAGCACCTCGTGGCCGTTTCCACGACTTCCACGTTCTGGGTAGCCCGCGAGCGTCTCTGCGAAATCGTCGCGGCACAGCTCGGGGTGACGACCGATCGAGTGGTCGCCACCGTCGACGCGGCCGCCGTCGATTCGATCGCCGTAGATGGCGCGCAGCGCATGTTCCCACTCGGCTTCCGACGGCGCGCGCCAGCCAAGTCGCGTGACCGCGCGCAGCACGAGCTCGAGCTGCGTGGGCTCGAAGCCCCAACTGGTCAACCGCGCTTCGTCGAGCCCGAACTTCTTCAACAGCACGAAGGGAACAGGCCCCGCGGCCACGAGCGCCGGCGAAATCTCGACCTCACGCGAGGGCATCAGCGTGGCCGCTTGACGACGATCGAGCGGCGGCGCGCGTCTCTCCGCTTCCAGGTCGACCGCCCACATGGCGTGGGTCGAGATCACGCGACGCCAGCGCAGCTCCGTCATGCCGAAGAGAGACCGACCACCGAGAATGACGTCGAAGACCACGCCCGTCTCTTCGTGAACGAACTGCGGAAAAGCGCCGACGCGATGCCCGGCATCTCGCTGACTCCGGTAGCCGGGCGGCATCCGCTCCAACACCGCATCGAGAATGATGAGGCGCGCGTCTTCGTCAGCGCGGAGCCAATGCTCGAGCGTGAAGGGAATCACTTCGGCGATGGGAGCAACGGCGGGCGATCACGACCCTCGAGTGACCGCTGCAGCTCGATCTCCTGCAGCAACACCGCGGGGGCGACGGTCGAGACCGGCACCATGCCGCTCTCCGCGCCGCAGAAGCCGTTGAAGACACCCTCCGAGGTGCCCGTCGCGATGATCCGATTCATCGACGACAACGGCGTACCGACGATCTCCACGCCGCGAACCAGCGTCTCCTGGCCGTTCTTCACGTCGACCCGGTACACCATGCGCGGGGTGCCCTTGAACGCCTGGTAGCCGAAGCCCGTGGTGTTGGTGTTGCCGCCGGTGATGTCGCGAATGAGCAGGCCGTACGGTTTGCCCTGCTTCTTCGCTTCGGCGATCAGCTGCTTCTTCAGCTCGGCGTCGCTCAGCCGCTTCTTCGATTCGATGATGAGGTTCGCCATACGGGCCTTCGCCTTTCGATTGCCCTGCGAGCGACCGTGGCCGTTCGACTTCAAGAAGCCTTCGACCGGTTTGCGCGACAGCAGGTACGTCTTGAGCACGCCGTCCTGCACGAGCACGACCTTCTGGGCGGGCACGCCTTCTTCGTCGAAGCGGTAGTAGCCATTGAGCTGCGTACCAATGCGTTCGCGCGTCGTGGGGTCGTCGATCACCGAGATGAATGACGGCAACACCTGACGGCCGACCTGCCCGCGGAACGTCTTGCCCTCCGAGTCACTGTCCTGACGTTCACCTTCGAGGCGGTGACCAACGGCTTCGTGAAACAGCACGCCCGCGGCGTCGGGCTCGAGAATGGCGGGCCCGGTGTACGGGTCGATCGTCGGCGCCGCACGCAGCGCCTTGAGGTCGTTCATCATCGCGTCGACCTGGGCGCGCATCGACGCCTCGTTCGGCAACTGCGCTTCGAGCGGCGCGTACCAGTGCCGCGAATTCTCGAGCAACTGACCGTCATCGGCGCGCGTGAAGGCCGTCACGTGCACCCCGAACAACGTGTCTTCGGTGATGAGCCGCGTACCTTCGGTGTTCACGAAGTAGCGAACGACCTTGTCGGCCGTCACGCGCACCTCCGAATCGAAGAACGTGGGCTCCTTCGCCAGCTTCGTCGACATCTCGCGCGCGAAGCTCACCCACGTGTCGTGCGCGAACTCGAACGGCGCGCGAACACCGACCTGCACGTCCGGCGACTCCTTCGTGAACGAAGGTGGCCGCTTCGGGTCGTCGACCACGTAGACGTCTTCACCCTTCTTCTTCAGGTAGTGGAACAGCGACGTCTTGTACTTCTCGTCGGTCACCAGCCAGAGCGCGGTTCGCAACGCCGCGGGTGAGTCGTCGATGGGCGCCGACTTCTTCGTCAGGTAGCTCGAGCCCTTGAGCGAGGTCGAAAAGTCGAACTCGTCTTCCACCGACGAATCGAAGTCGTAATCACCCACGCGTACGTCGACGAAGATCTGGCGGTCACGGCCCACCGCGTCCTGAAACAGCGCGCCGTAGCGGGCGACGATCTCCTTCTGGTCGTAATCCTTGAGTTGGTAGCTGATGAAGTACGGGCCGCGGTTCTCCTTCAGCTTGAGTTCGGCCTTGTTGCGATCGAGCTCGACGACCATCGCATCGAGGAGATCCTTCCGCGGATCAGCCGGAGGTTTCGCAGTCAACACACACGCAACGAGCAGCGCAGCGATCATGAGCGGCGGACGTTATACCGGCGGCCCATGAAGACCCTCTCGCTCATCGCTCTCGTCGCATTGCCCGCCTTCGCGGGTGCGGAACTCGGCAAGCCGGCCCCGGACTTCACCTTGAAGGACCTGGACGGCAAGGAAGTGAAGCTCTCGGCGTTCAAGGGCAAGACGGTGGTGCTGGAGTGGTTCAACCCCGAGTGCCCGTTCGTGAAGAACTCGCACACCAAAGCCTCCCTGGTCGACGCCGCGAAGCGCGCGCAGAAGAACGGCGTGGTGTGGCTGGCGATCAACTCGAGCGCGGTCGGCAAGCAGGGCCATGGGGTCGAGAAGAACAAGGCGGCGATCAAGACCTTCGCGCTCGAGAACCCGGTGCTGCTCGACGAGTCGGGCACCGTGGGCAAGGCGTACGGCGCGACGAACACGCCGCACATGTTCGTCATCAACGCGAAGGGCGACGTGGTGTACCGCGGCGCGATCGACAACTCACCCGACGGCGAAGGTCAGTCGCCGCAGGGCGGCACGTTGATCAACTACGTCGACGCCGCGCTCGCCGACCTGGCCGCCGGCAAGCCGGTGAAGACCGCCGACACCAGGGCCTACGGCTGCGGCGTGAAGTACGCGAACTAACGCTTGAGCAGGCTGGTGGCGGCTTCGACGAACTGCTCGAAGCCGCGCCCGAGCACCTTTTCGTCGAGGTACTCGGTGATGAAGCGGCGATCGCGCTGGTTGTAGTCGGGGCACACGAAGGGGTGCTCGTGAACGCCCAGCGTCAACGTCTCGACGCGAACGCCGGTGTCCCGGTGCAGGCCCTGCAACGTGTTCAACACCGCGCTGGCAGGAATCACGTCGTCGTTGGTGTTGCAGATGGCCATCACGCGCGGAGCGATCTCCCGCAGCCGCTTCTCGAGGCCTTCACGTTCAGCTTCCTCACCGAAGAGCGCGCGGAACCAGCGGCCCTCTTCGTGGTGCGTGAGCCAGTGCTGCAACCGCGGGCTCGCCATGCGGCCCGTGAAGCGCACGTAGAGCTTCATGAGCGAGATCTCGCACGAGAGATCCATGATGAGGCGCGAAGACAGGTGCGTGCTCTTGAGCGCAGCGCCTGACTCGAAGAGCACGGCGCGGCTGTCCTGGAAGAGCCCGTCTTGATCGAGCAGCAGCAGCCCGAGCGAGAGGTAGCCGCCGGCCGAATACCCGAGCAGGTCGATGTGCGCGTCGGGCGCGATGTGCGCGTGCTCGTTCGAGCGGATCTGGCGGACCAGGTCGATGACGTCGAAGTACGACTGCAGCCCGCCCCAGAAGAAGCGCTCAGGCCGGGCGTCCATGCGCTCGGACAGCACGCAGTTGAAGGCGTGAACGTTCTCGTTGCGCGGCACTTCGTCACGGCGCTGCTGCGCACGGGTGATCTCGCGCGCCCAGTTGGGGTGAACGCGGTTCACGTGGAAACAGAGCGGGAACAGCGCCACCGCCGCGCCGGTCGACTTCCACAGCTGGTACGCCCACGGCACGTACTTCGAGTAGCTGCGCTCGTTGAGCCCGTGGAGGAGCAGAATGACGTGCTTCTCGCGCTCGGGGTTGCCGTGCGTGCGCAGCAACGGGTAGCGGAACTCGAGGTTCTCGCGAACGTCGCAGTCGGGCACGCCGTCGTCTGCCGGCTCGCCCGGAAAATCGAGGCCGTGGTGCTCGCAGCGATACGCCTGGTGCCCCAGCAGGTGCGCGGCCTGCTGCGACCGGAACGCGAGCCGGTAGACGTCGGCGCCCTCGGTTTCGAAGGCGAGTGGTTCGGTGTCACTCCACTCGTCGGTCGAGCGGATGGCCTGTGCAATGTGTCGATAGCTTGGATGTTCCATGACTACTTACCGGTGAGTAAGTTACCGATGAGTAGGGAGGGAAACAACGTGAAGAAGTTGCGTCTGACCGCAGCGGACCGCCGGGCCCAGTTGATGGAGATTGGCCGACAAGTGTTCGCGAGCCAGGGCTACGAGGCGCCGATCGAAGACATCGCGCAGCGCGCCGGCGTTTCGAAGCCGATCATCTACGAGCACTTCGGCGCCAAAGAGGGCCTGTACGCGGCGATCGTCGACCGCGAGATGGAGTTCCTCGTCAATCGCGTGTCGGAGAGCATCTCGGCGGGCACCCCGCGCCAGCGCTTCGAGGGCGCAGTGCAGGCCTTCATGACGTACACGCGCGAACAGCCGGCGGGCTTCGCAGTGCTCACGCGCGATTCGCCGACGGCCAACGCGCGACGAGGGCTGACGCGCGTGATCGACGACCTCGCGATGCGCGTCGACGACATCTTCCGCCGCGAGTTCCAGCTCGCTGGTTACGACCCCGATCTCGCTCCGATCTACGCGAACGCGCTGGTGGGAATGGTCACCCAGGTCGGCCAGTGGCTGGCCAAGGAGGGCAAGCGCTACGACATCGAAGAGGTCGCCAGGCACGTGTCTGCACTCGGGTGGATGGGCCTGCGTCACCTGCCCCGCCCGCTGGGCAAGAAGTCTGCGCGACCGTCGCGGTCACGGCGTTAGTGTGCGCCCATGACCCGCACGATTCTCGCCGCCACGGTGCTGATGCTCGCCGCCTGCAAGAAGGAAGAAGTCGCCGTTGCGCCGACGCCTCCCATACTTCCGCAAGCCAGGGCCGAACAGCCGGAGCCGCCGCCTTCTGCCGGCACGGAGTTCGAGGTCGCGATCGCCGCGGCGCCGCCCTACGTGGTGGGCAAGGAGTCGATCGCCACCGTCTCGATCGCAGCGAAGTCGGGCTTTCACGTGAACCCGGATTACCCGGTGTCGTTCAAGCCGAGCTCCACCGAAGGCGTGAAGTACGCGGGCGAGCGCGTGCAGCTCTCGAACGTGACGAAGAAGACGCCGTGCAAGGACAAGGAGGAAGACAACTGCGCCGTCGAGATCGCGCTCCCGCTCACGCCCGAGGCGAAGGGCGTGGCGAAGATCGAAGGTGTGCTGTCCTTCAGCGTGTGCAGCGACGAGAAGTGCCTGACGCCCAAGCAGACGCTGGTCCTCGCCGTCGAAGTGACTGACGCGCCCGCGCAATGAGAACGCACGCCTGGTTCGGAGTTCTCGAGCCCGCAGCGGACGGCAGCTTCGATTTCCAGAAGGTGGTGACCATCAAAGGCGACGACGTCCTGGTGTCGATTCACTTCGACGGCATCGCGGGTGTGTCGGACGAGACGCTCGACGCCATCGCGCTGCTGTGCGGTCGCCCGGAGGCGCTCACGGAGACCGCGCGCGCGCAGATGGCGCTCGACGTTGTCGAGTCAGGCAGCGCGACGTCGATGTATTTCGACTTCTTGAAGGACGAAGCGCCCGACGTACTTGGAAAGACCACGCGCGAAGGCTTCGTGCAGATGCTCAAGCCGGAGAAGTTGTGGTCGTGGTTGGAAGCGTCGGTCACGCCGTCTGCGCTTTCACTGCAGCTCGACTTCAACGCAGCCCCCGGCGAGATCGACCACGTGGTGTGCACGCGGTTCGACGCCTGCGGGAAGATCGTGTCGATCGACCTCGAGAGCTGAAACCGGAAGACAGCCGACCGTCAGCAGTGTGAAGTTCTCCGTCGGGGGACTCACACATGAAGCGCTGGGCGATGTCAGGAGGTGCTGGTGAAGCAGAAGATGTCACCGCAGCTGCTGCTCCAGCTCGAACAACCGTGAAGCTCAGCCGGCGTACGAGCCCCAGTCGACGATCTGCCAGCCGCGCTGCTGCGCGCGGCGCTTGAGTCTCGGGTCGGGATTCACGGCGACCGGCTGCGCGACGACCTCCATCACCGCCACGTCGCTGAAGGAGTCCGTGTAGAAGGCGGCGCTCTTCACGTCGCCGCCGAACTTCTGGGCTGCGCGCGTGGCGTGACGGAGCTTTCCTGGACCGAAGCACAAGCCGCCCACGACCTGCCCGGTGTGAAGGCCCAGCGCGTCGACCTCGAGCTCGTTGGCGCAGACCGCGTCGAAGCGAAGCTCGTCGGCGACCAACTCCGCGAGGTAGTTCGTCGACGAGGTGAGCATGATGAGCCGGTCGCCGGCTGCACGGTGGCGCTCGATGGCGTGCAGCGCGCCGCTCCGGTACGTCTGCCGGACCTGCTCGTGGAAGAAGCGCGTGGTGCGCTCGCGAAGTTCGTTCGACGAGGTGCCGCGCAACGTCGCCACGGCCTCTTCGACCATCGAATCGGCCGACGCAAAACCCATGGTGTAGGTGAGCAACCAACTGGCCGCGCGCAACGCCTTGCGCTTGGACAAGTGCCCCAGCGCGACCTCACGGCGCACCCAGAGGCTGCCGGAGTTCACCGCCAGAATCGTCTTGTCGAGATCGAAGTAGGCCAGCCGCACGCGAACGTCAGCGTACCGGCTTCACCCACGAAATGCCCTGCGCGTTGGTGCTGGAGGCCGCGACCGGCGCCCACAAGGTCGACTGGCTGCGGTCAGTCGCGCGAATGGTGTCGGTCGTGAAGAAGAACGTGAAGCTCTGGCTCGCCATGACGACGCGACAGTGCCCCACGTGATCGATCGCGCAAGTTTTTGGCTACAGAAAGCTACAGGTCACGTCGCGCAGAGGATCTTGATGACGATCGAGAGGTCATCGGCCCGGCGGCGGCACTGATTTCCGAACTGCACACGAGCCGAGGCGCCGTCGCTGCTCTGCGAGAACGACACGATGCCGTTGTTGGCAGTGGTGCAGTTCTCCGTGGTGCCGTCACCACGCGTGATGACGAACTGCAACAGGCGCGGGTCGGGCACGTTCGAGATTTCGATGCTCTGAACCACCGACGCCAGCTGCGCGATGTTGATGAGCGTCTCTCGGTACGACGGCTTGCAGATCGAATCGAGATTCACCAGCGTGCTGTCGAACATCTCGGCCATCGCGCGCTGGCGGTACCCGGCCTGGTTCGACGTCGGGCAGTCGATGTTGCGAACCTGGTTGCCGTCGAGAATCGCCATCGCGGCCTTGGTGGTCTCGCCGACCGGCGCGATGGCAGTCCAGATGACCTCCTTGGCGGTGCCGTCGGAGTTCTTCAGGTCCTGCGTGAACATGCGGTGGTACTCGCTGAGCGGCGTGAGCTGCATTTCTTTGTCGGTGCAGTCCGCCACCGCCGAGTTGTCGCCCACCGAAACGGTCGGCGGCCGCACGGTCTCGCTGCAGTCGTCTTCGTCCGTCAGCACGACCACGAGCAGACGCGCTTCGTCGCGGAGGAAGCCCTTGTTGCCCCCCTGTTCGAGCGGAACGTCGATGAGGTCGGTCAACAACGCGAGACGAACGGCTTCGAAGGGGGTCTCCTGGCCTGACCCGGCGACGCCCTGCCGCACCAGGACGTCGAACTTCTGCAGCAAATCCGGGTCGGTACCGAGCAGCAGCCGCTCGCCCGCGGGGTTCTCGTTGTCGAGACCACCGTCAGCCAGCTGCGCAGGCACCGGGCGCAGCTTTCCGGCCTGCTGAGGGAACTGGACGTAGAACGGCTGCGAACCCAGGCGCCCATTCAAATAGACGGAGGTGGTCACCACGCCGACGTTGAAGTCCGACGGCACGCCGCCACCCTTCCGCAGCTCGTCGATGAAGCCGGTGAGCTCACGCGCGACGCTCTCCTGCTCTTCTTTCATCGAGTTGGAATTGTCGATGACGAACAGAATGTCGAGTTTGGGCGGCTCGATGAGCGGCGGCGCCGATTCGCAGGCGCGCGGCAGCATCAGCTCGGGGTTGTCGATGGGAGACGTCTTGCAGCCGAAGCAGCCCTGACAGCTCGCGACGAAGATCAGGATGGAAGTGGCAAGGAGCGTGCGGGTGCGCATCGCCGTGCATCATGCACCGGACGACCAACCGGGGCGAGAAACGGCAATTGTTCGACGCAGTGATTGCGGCTCGGGAAAAAGTGACTAGCCTCCACTCGTTGAAGTCACCCGCGGGAGGGCGTTCCCTCCCAAACCGTTGAAACAAGGCGAATACTCAACATGTCCGATGACAAGAAGAAGGCTGTCGGCGCGCAGGCACTGCCGGCCACGATGACGCCGCCCGGCGCCATCAACAAGGACGACATCCCCTCGGTCCTTCCCATTCTTCCGCTTCGAAATTCTGTCTTCTTCCCCGGTGGCGTGTTGCCGCTCGCCGTTGGTCGCCAGAAGACCATTGCGCTCATCAAGGACGCGGTTCGTGACGACCAGGTGATCGGCGTCGTGACGCAGCGCAAGGCCGAAGAGGAAGATCCCGGCGCGGCCGACCTCTACAACATGGGCACCGTCGCCCGCATCGTGAAGCTCCTGAAGATGGGCGAAGACAACTACTCGCTCGTCGTGCAGGGCCTCGCGCGCTTCCGCGTGATGGAGCTGGTGCAGGAGTCGCCGTACCTCAAGGCGCGCATCGAGCCGGTCGAAGACAAGACCGCCGCCGACAACGTCGAGATCGAGGCGCTCACCATCAACCTCAAGAAGCTGGCGCGTGAAGTCATCGAGATGATGCCGGAGCTGCCCGCCGCGGCCACCGAGCTGGTCGAGAGCATCACGCACCCCGGTCACCTGGCCGACCTCATCGCCGCCAACGTCGACGTTCCCATCGAAGAGAAGCAGGCCGTTCTCGAGACCGTCGACCTCAAGGCGCGCATGAAGCTCGTGCTCGAGGTGCTCAACCGCAAGCGCGAGATCCTCAAGCTGTCGTCGAAGATCGACTCTGCCGTGAAGGGCGAGATGTCGAAGACGCAGCGTGAGTACTACCTGCGCCAGCAGCTCAAGGCGATCAAGGAAGAGCTCGGCGAGATCGGTGAAGACGAGGAAGAGCTCGATGAGCTCGGTGAGCGCATCAAGAAGGCGAACCTGCCTCCGGAAGTCGAGAAGGTCGCCAACAAGGAGCTCAACCGCCTCAAGACGATCCCCGCGGCGTCGAGCGAGTACACCGTCGCTCGCACCTACCTCGATTGGATCGCCGATCTGCCGTGGAACAAGATCACCGAGGACAACCTCGACATCGAGAATGCGCGCAAGCAGCTCGATGCCGACCACTACGGCATCCAGACCGTCAAGAAGCGCGTGCTGGAGTACCTGGCCGTGCGCAAGTTGAAGAACGACATGCGCGGCCCGATCCTCTGCCTGTCGGGGCCTCCGGGCGTCGGTAAGACGTCGCTGGGTCAGTCGATCGCCCGTGCCATCGGCCGCAAGTTCGTGCGTCTGGCGCTCGGCGGCGTGCGCGACGAAGCGGAGATCCGTGGTCACCGCCGTACCTACGTCGGCGCCCTGCCCGGTCGCTTCATTCAGCAGATGAAGAAGGCCGGTTCACGCAACCCGATCATGTTGCTCGACGAAATCGACAAGCTCGGCGCGGACTTCCGCGGCGACCCGTCGGCGGCGCTGCTCGAGGTGCTCGACCCTGAACAGAACAACTCGTTCAGCGATCACTACCTCGACGTTCCGTTCGACCTGTCGAAGGTGATGTTCATCGCCACCGCGAACCGGCTCGACACGATTCCTGCGCCGCTCCGCGACCGCATGGAGATCATCGAGATGAGCTCGTACACGTTCATCGAGAAGGAGCACATCGCGCGGAATCACCTGATTCCGAAGCAGCTCAAGGAGCACGGCATCACCGCCGAGCACTTCGAGCTGACGACGCCGGGGCTCGAGAAGGTCATCACCGCGTACGCGATCGAGCCGGGCGTTCGTAACCTCGAGCGTCGCATCGCCGAGCTGTGCCGCTCGGTGGCGGTGAGCGTGGCGTCGGGCAAGCCCGAGAAGCAGGTGATCGACGCGCCGCGCGTGGAAGAGCTGCTGGGCCCCAAGCGCATGGAGCTCAACGTGGCCGAGCGCACCTCGCAGACCGGTGTCTCCGTCGGCCTGACGTACACGCAGCTGGGCTTCGGCGACATTCTGTTCATCGAAGCGACCAAGATGCCCGGCAAGGGCACGCTCACCATCACCGGCCAGCTGGGCGACGTGATGAAGGAGTCGGTCACCACCGCGTTCTCGTGGCTGCGCGCCAACGCCGAGCGCATGGGCCTGCCGCCCACGGCGTTCGAGAAGACGGACATCCACATCCACTTCCCCGACGGCGCGACTCCGAAGGACGGCCCGTCGGCCGGCCTGGCGATCGCCACCGCGCTGACCTCGCTCTTCACCGGCATTCCGGTGCGCAGCGACACGGCGATGACCGGTGAGATCACGCTCCGCGGCATCGCGGGCATGATCGGCGGCGTGCGCGAGAAGGTGCTTGGCGCGCACCGCGCAGGCATCAAGCGCGTGCTGATGCCCGAGAAGAACAAGAAGGACCTCGTGGACGTGCCGGAATCGGTCCGCACGCAGCTCGAGTTCACCTTCGCCAAGCACGTCGACGATGCGTTGACGTTCGCGCTGGAGCGCAGCCCGTTCGTGGCCGGCGCGCCGACGGGTGAAGAAGCGAAGGCCGAGATTCGCGCGTAACGCGACCCGCCTGGCCTCGTGAATCAGCCCTCTCCCTTCACCGGGAGGGGGCTTTTTCTTTGAAGTGCTCGATGGTCTTCAAGAGCCCATCTTCGAGGAGCACACGCGGCTCCCAACCCAGCAGCATCTTCGCGCGCGTGATGTCGGGCTTGCGCTGCTTCGGGTCTCCGGGCGGCAGCGGCGCGAAGACGATCTTCCCGCCGCCTCCTGCCGCGGTACGCACAGCTTGAGCGAACTCGAGCATCGACTGCTCGCGCGGGTTGCCGAGGTTCACCGGGTTTGGTTCATCGGACAGCGCCAGCTTCACCAGGCCGTCGACGGTGTCGGTCACGAAGCAGAACGAACGCGTCTGCGTGCCGTCGCCGTAGACCGTGAAGTCGCTGCCCGTGAGGGCCTGCGAGATGAACTGCGGCACCACGCGGCCGTCGTCGAGCCGCATGCGCGGGCCGTAGGTGTTGAAGATGCGCGCGATGCGGGTGCTGACGTTGCGCTTGCGGCGAAACGCCTGAACGAGCGCTTCACCGTAGCGCTTGGCCTCGTCGTACACGGCGCGCGAACCGGTGGGGTCGACGTTGCCGGCGTACGACTCGACCTGCGGGTGCACGAGCGGGTCGCCGTAGATCTCCGAGGTCGACGCCTGCAGGAAGACCGCACGTTTCGCTTCGGCGATCTCGAGGCCGTGCTGCGTACCGAGCGAGCCGACGCGCATCGTCTCGAGCCACAGCCGGTCGTAGTCTTTCGGGCTCGCGGGCGAGGCGAGGTTGAAGACGAAGTGCACGTCTCCCGAGACGGTCGTCGGCTGGGTGATGTCGTGTTCGACGACCGAGAAGCGCGTTTCGCCGCGGAGTGACTCGACGTTGCGCACGTCACCGGTCGAATGGTTGTCGACCGCGATCACCGTCGCGCCCTCGCCCACCAGTCGTTCGCACAGATGAGACCCGAGAAAGCCGCAGCCGCCCAGCACCACGATGCGCTTGTCGCTGAAGGCGCTCATGGCTGGCGTGTACCATGCGCGTCTCTTGAATCAGCCCGCTGCCAGACGACGTGGTCTCCTGTTCGCGTTGATCGCAGGAGCCGCGCTGGTGTCGAGCTGCTGCGTTCTGGGCGCGGTGATGGTGGCGTTCGTCGACGAAGAAGCCAGGACGGTCAGCCACGCGACGGCGCGCGGTGAAATTCCAACCGGAGACACGCCGCAGCTCTTTCCGGGAAGTCCCGGGTGGTTGCCCAGCGGCAAGGGCAGCGTCATTCCCGACGCGGAGCTGAACGCCGGCGAGCCGCAGGGGCTGTGGTGGTACCCGCAGCTGCAGTCGACCGGAGTACTCGACGCCGTCGTCGAGCTCTACCTGCCCGACGGCACGTACGTGCTTCGCCCCCGGCCCGGTGGACCATTTCTGTTCGATCTCGATGGACATCGCGCCGCCGGCTCGACCGTCGGCACCTTCAAACGCGAGGGCGAAGCGATCACGCGCGCGTACGATCGCTTCTCGTACACAGAGCCGTTCTCGAAGGGTGAAGACGACGAGGGCCGCTGGTTCGACGTGGGGCCCGCCCGCCGAAGACCGATCGCTCCGGTCAAGCGCGAGCACCTGATGGGCACCTGGAGATCGGCTGGCTCGGGCTACACGTTTCGCGACGACGGCACCGTCACCATCGGCATCAACAACGCCGCGGCCGTGGGAGAACAGACCGGCACGTGCAAGCTCGACGGGTACCTGATGCTCGTGACTCCGGCCAACGCGCCGTCGTGGGTCCAGTTCATCGGAAGCACCGGTAACGGCCGATTTCTGATCGTCGGTAACCGGCTCTACGCGCGACCCTAGAGGCCCAGCGTCTGTTGACCCGGCAGGTCGTCCTTATGCTTCTCGAGAATGAGATCGATGCCCTGGCGGATGTACTCAGCCACCGGAACCTTGGTCTTCTGGTTCAGGAGCTTGAGCAGCTCGTTCTGCTCGGGCGTGATGTAGATCGTGGTGCTGATCTTTTTGCGCGCCATGGACGTATGTGACGCTATGTCGACAGCAGATGAGGGCAAGGAAATGACCGTGACGCGTACTTTCAGGATGTCGTTGCTCGCCGCTGCGCTCGCTTTCGTGGGCTGCGCCACCACCGATGGCGCCAAGGGCGACACCGAGGCGGCCAATGGCGAGAAGGTCGCCGAGAACATTCGCCAGAAGAAGGCCGACGGCGAGACGGTCAGCGAGTTCGACCTCAACAAGGACAAGAAGCCCGACGTCTGGACCTACACCGTCAAGGCGGTCGGGGCCGACGGCAAGGAGATCGAACGCGTCTCCCGCAAAGACCTCGACATCAACTGGGACGGCAAGGTCGACATCGCGCGCCAGTATGACGAGAAGGAGCAGATCAGCCGCGAGGCGCTCGACCTCGACTTCGACGGCCAGGTCGACGAGGTGATCTTCTACGAGAAGGGTCTCGTGGTCCGGAAGGAGCGCAACCTGTCAGGCGGTCGCCCTTCGCTCTGGGTCTTCTACGAGAAGGGCCAGATCGTCCGGAAGGAGCGCGACACCAACGGCGATGGGAAGGTCGACTACTGGGAGTATTGGGAGAACAACCAGGTCGACCGCATCGGTGAAGATCTCGACGGCGACGGCAACGTCGACAAGTGGACCAAGAACCCGGACTCCGAGAGCTGAGTTCCGGGTCGCGCCCGGCGGGCCCTCGCCGGGTCTTCAGTTCGCGGTGGTGACGATGGCGTTGAGCGCCGTCTCCCGCCGGAAGTCGTCCATGTAGCGCGACGCCGCGTCTTTCGACCCGAAGCGGCCCATGCGCACGCGATACCAGGTGCCCTTGCCGGGGATCGTGGCTTCCACGATGTACGGCGCGTACCCCTTGTCGCGCAGGCCCGCCGCGAAGCGATCTGCTTCACCCCGCTCCTGATACGCCGAGAGCTGCACCGTCCACTGGCCATCGGCGACGGTCTCGGTGGGCGACTTCTGCGCCTTGCCGAAGGCTTCCTTGAGCGATGCGCCGCCCGCGTCCACGGTGCGCGTCGCGGTGGGCTCCGATTTGGGCGTGTCCGGCAACTTCGCGGGCTCGGGCTTCGGTTCAGGCTTCGGAGCGACCGCCACTGCGACCGGGGTCTCGTCTTCTGCCGACGGCGCAGCAGCCGGCCGGGGCGCTTCGACGACCTTCTGCTCGACCGGCTTCGGGGCCTCGACGGGCTTCGCGACTTCGACCGGCTTCACCACGGGCGGTTCGGCGATGAGCGTGGGCGTCTTGCGCGCCAGCTCTTCCTGGAAGGTCAACGCGGCGTCGGCCTTCACGTTCTCGAGTTCTTCGGTGCGGCGATCGAGCTGACCGAGAAGGTCGGTGGGCGCCTGCTGGGACAGCGCGGTGGTCTCGGCCGTGAGCTTCTTGCCGACGACCACGCCCAACATGAACACGCCGCCGAGCACCACCAGCGACGCGACGGTGATGGAGACGATCTGGCGGTTGTCGAGCGAGAGCTCGTACTTCTCTTTCAGGCGGTGAGAGTCACGCATGTGATGAACAACAAAGTAGCTGTATGTGGCACGCCGTCAATTTCGAGGCGCGCCGTTGAGAATCCAATCGCGCAGGAGCGTCTGCTGCGTCGCCGTGAGCGGAGCAGAACCTCCGCGCGGCATGTCGGCTGACAACGTGCGCGTGTACATCGTGGAGCTGTTGGGCATGCCCGGCACCACGCGCCCGTTGTTGTTGATGAGGTTGTCGTAATTCCAGCTGTGGCACGCGTCGCACTTGGCGTCCCAGATGGGCTGAATCTGCGCCGAATAGCTGACGTTCTGCGGCCCCGCGTCACCCGCGCCGCCGTCGTTGCCGCTCATGCCGGCGTCGGTCGGGTTGAACGTACCGGCATCGCGATTCACGCTGGCGTCGGGTGCGTCGGGGAAGCTGGCGTCGTAGTCGCCACCTTCGAAGTTCGCGCACGCGCCGGCGTTGCAGACCTGGTTGGCCGCGCAGACCTGGCACGTGGCCCCGCCCGCGCCGCACTCGAAGACCGCCGAGCCGGCCAGACAATCACCGGTGTCACTGCAGCACCCCGCGCAGTTGTCTGCGCCACACGGAGGTTTCGCCGGAACTTGCGGACCACAGGAAATCGCAACGCCAGCAACGAACCCGATCACGACGAACCACGAAGCGCGCATTGAGGGCGTGAAGACTAGCGCAGGCGGAGGTCCATCGGACCTTCCAGTTCGAGCGCGTCACCCTCGAATTGCAGTGTGGCTTCAGCGCCATCGGGCAGCACGAGGCGCGTCGTCTGTCCGAGCATGTAGGTGTCGCCCTCCACGAGCGCAGCGGTGGCCATGTCGGCGGTCTCGGCGAAGACCACATCGTCTTCGACCTTCAGCATCGGGCCACCTTCGCCCAGCGCGCCGGCGTGGAGTCTCGCCAGCTTCGCGCGCTGTGACGGCGGTGGAAGCGCCGAGGGCCCCTCACCACGCGGCGGGCCTTTCAGGTTCGCGAGGCCGTTGGGCGTGAAGAACGCAGCGAAGTACTCGGCGTTGGTGGGGCCGGAAGACTTCGCCATGGAGGCTGGCGTGAAGCGATTGTCGGAATAGCGGACCAGCATCGAAGGCGGCAGCGCTTCGGCCTTCACCGGCTTGCCGTCGCGCAACACGAAACGGGGAATCGTCGTTGCTTCGATCTTCGATTCCTTCAGATCGCCGACCTTCACCTTCTCGTCGTCGAGCACGCGCAGCGCGCCGCCGAAGCACTCGAGCAGCGCCCAACCGTCGGCGTCGAGCTCATCGGCGGGCATCAGCCGCGCGCCGACCGACAACACCACGTCACGTTTTCCTTCGAGCGATACCGGAGCCGAGGCCGAGTGAAGGCCGCACACCGGCCTGGCAGGTTCCTTCGAACAACCGACCAGCAGCAGCGCGACGAGCGCGAACCTCACACGATCCACCCGCCACCGAGCACGCGCGCGCCGTCGTACACGACCGCCGCCTGCCCTGGGGTCACCGCACGCGCCGGCGCATCGAGGTGCACCTTGAAGTGGCCGTTGAGCTCCAGCTTCACCCTGCCCGGCACGCCCTGATGACGATGCCGAATGCGCACGGTGACGGGGAAATCAGCCGACGGCGCGCCATCGACCCAGTGCGGCTTGAGGAGGTGGAAGTTGCCGCGCTCCACCTCGTCCGCCGGGCCGACGATCACCTGGTTCTTCACGGCGTCGAGCCGCTGCACGTAGAGCTTCTCGGTGTGCGCGATCGAGATGCCCTTGCGCTGACCGATGGTGAACTTGTGAATGCCGTCGTGCGCGCCGAGCACCTCGCCATCGGACGTGACGATCTCACCCCTGGGCTGCGGCCCCGCGACCTTCTCGACGAAGCGCGAGTAGTTGCCGTCGGGCACGAAGCAGATCTCCATCGACTCGGCCTTGTGCGTGGTGACCAGACCGTGGCGCTCGGCGATCGCGCGCACTTCGGCCTTCTGCAGGTGGCCCACGGGAAAAATGATGTCCTTCAGCTCGTCCTGGCCGAGCGTGAAGAGGAAGTACGACTGGTCCTTCGCGACGTCGGCGCCGCGCTGGAGCTCGAACCGGCCGTTCACTTCGCTGACCTGCGCGTAGTGGCCGGTCGCCAGCTTCGCGCCCAGTTGCCGCGCTCGCTTGAGCAGGAAGCCGAACTTCACGTCCTGATTGCAGGCCACGCAGGGAATCGGCGTCTTGCCACCGAGGTAGCTCTGCACGAAGGGCGTGACGACCTTGTCCTTGAACATCTCCTCGACGTTCGACACGTAGAACGGAATGCCGAGCTTCTCGGCGACCGCGCGCGCGTCATCGATGTCGTCGGGGCTGCAACAGCTGCCGCACTGCGCGGTGCTCTCGTAGCTCCACACACGCAGGGTGATGCCGATGACCTCGTGACCCTGTTCCTTCAAGAGAGCGGCTGCGGCGGAGGAATCAACCCCTCCCGACATGGCGACGACGACGCGCATGGGCCTCCGATGCCACAGCCTCGGGTAACCTGAAACCCCCTCCTTGGAAACGGTCAAACACACCTTTTCCACAAGCTGGCCGCTTCAGGGCCGATGTGGGTTTCGCACGGTGTCACATTCGCAGCAGCGACCTAACCGCATGAAGTCACTGATGATTCAGACCTTCTTCCGAGCGGGCACGGTTCCCGGGGGAACCGAGGGGCGCTTGGAAGCCGGAGCCTGTGGGAAAGCCTGTGGGAAACGGTGGAGGGCGGCAGCGAGGGCTTCCGCGGTGTTCTTCGCGGGGTCTTCGAGCACGAGTTCCAGCAGGTGACGCGTGGCCTGGCCGACGACCGGCGAAGGACCGGTTCCCAGGGCCGCCATGATGCCCTTCCCGTCGAGCGCGAGCTGCCTGGCGGTCAGTGGCGGGAGCGTCGACAAGAGGCCTTCCACGCGGCTGCGAAGGCCCTCTGGCGCCGTTCCCAGCGCCTCGTGCACGTCGAAGAGCGGCGCTGCGCGAGAGGCATCGAGCCTGGCGAGCCAACGTCGCAGATCGGCGTCGGACGAACGGGTCGACGGCAATTGCGGATGCTGCGCCAGCGCCCCCACCTCGTCGGCAGTGCGACTCGGGAACTTGAGCCGCATGAGCACATCGCGCGCGCTGGGAACGCCGAGAAGAAGAACCGCGAGCCGTACGACCTCGTCGGGCCTGGCCCGGCTGACGGCGTCGAGGTGCTCGAGCCTCGCTTCGGGGAAGAACTCGCCGAGCAGCCCCGTGCGACGCAGCAGCTCGAGCCCCATCGACGCGGCTGGAGCCATCAGCAACTTCACGAACTCCTGGTGAATGCGCTCGCCGGCGACCTTCTTGAAGACGTGCAGCGTCTGGGTGATCGCCGCTTCCGTCTCGGGTTCGATGGCGAACTCGAGCACCGTCGCGAAGCGGACCGCGCGCATCGGGCGAAGGCCGTCTTCGAGGAAGCGTTCCAGCGGCACACGGACCGCCCGAATGGTGCGCGCCGCGAGATCCTTCTGACCATCGAAGGGATCGACGATCACTCCCGACTCGGGATCCCACGCGATGGCGTTCATCGTGAAGTCGCGGCGACCGAGGTCCGCTTCGATGTCTTCGTGAAACTCGACCTTCGAGGGGCGACGGCCGTCGACGTACTCGGCCTCCGCGCGGAAGGTGGTGACCTCGACGTGCGCCTTGTTCACCACGACGGTCACGGTGCCGTGCTCGATGCCGGTCGGAATCACCTTCTTGAAGAACTTCTGCACCTCTTCGGGCTTCGCGCTGGTGGCGAGGTCGAAGTCTTTGGGCTGCTTTCCCCGGAGCAGGTCGCGCACGCACCCGCCGACGAGAAACGCGCGGAAACCGGCGGCGTGAAGCCCGCGAACCACGTCCATCACTGCGGCAGGAACGGCGTCGACGGGAAGCAAAGTGACCTCGGCTGGAATCGAACCAGCGGCCTGCGGTTTAGGAAACCACCGCTCTATCCAACTGAGCTACGAGGTCGTGAACGAACAACTACGCGAAGCAGCGCGAAAATCTGACCGAAATCGTCATCAGTGACGCCACTCCCGCGGAACCGCGGCGAACGAGGCGCGGCGCTCGAGCTCGTCGAGATCGGCTTTCGCGCGAAGCAGCTCACGACGGTTGCTGGCGAGGCGCTCACGCACCCGCTCGTACTCGGGGTTGAGCGAGTAGTAGCAAGGCGCCACCGTCGGCAGCGTGGTGATGGTCGGACCGGTCGAAGCGCTGAGGCCCCCGCCATTGACCATGAGCGTCGAGCCGTAGCCCGCGGAACCCCACCACCCCTGCGCACACGTGAACCCGGCGCGAATCGGCATGCCGTTCACTTCTTCGACCTGCTTCCGGTCACGCTCGATGTCCTCTTCGAGATCGCTCACCCGGCGATACGCGGCACGGAACAACGAGCGCCACTGCTGTTCGCTCGCCAGCGAGGTGTCGGGCGCCGGCTTCGCCTGCTGGGTGACCACTGGTTTGTTCACCACCACGTCGCTCTCGATGCGGCTGACCACGGCGCCTTCCGTGGTGCGCACCTTGACGCCCTTCGGAATCGTCGAGAGGTCGTCGGTGAAGTGCTCGACGCCCTTCTTGTCGGTCCACGAATAGATGGTGGCCTGCGCGAGCAGCCACGCTGTGAGCAGCGTGATCACGAAAGCGACTTAACGACGTGAGGCCGGAAAAGTCGAAGGCCGGAGCCGCCTGTTCCGCGACTCCGGCCTTCTATTCTCTGTGGGCACACCAGGTTTCGAACCTGGGACCCCCGCCGTGTGAAAGCGAGCCGAAAACCTCCCCGTCGTTGCTTCGTCTTGCTCGCCTTGTCGTTTCGAGGCGTTACGCGCGGACAACGCCGCGCCCTTCGCTGCATCTCGCTTCATTTTGCTCTGCGTCGCTCACCGCAACGCACGCCCAGCGCACGGAGCGTGCTCCGTGAACCACGCGGAACGGGAATCGCGGAGCTCTGATCCGCTGCCCTACGTGCAGGTTGACCGCGCGGTGCGAACCAGCGTCGTCGCGCCGCTGGCGGGCGTGATGAACGTCACGCCGCAACACGTGCTCGGGAGCCTCGTGCAGTGGTGGGAGATGTGCGGCCGCCCCGCCGACCTCGAGCGCATCGTGAACGAGACCCCGGCGGGCACCGAGCCCTCCGTTGTGCTCGCGGAAGACACCGTGCGGCGTCGGTTCCACCTCGCCAGCGGCCACCAAGTCGACCCTGCGCTGCTCGTGGAGCTCGGGCTGCTCGAGCCGGCGAAATCGGCCGACGACGGCGCCCCCATGTTCCGGGTGCGCGGAATGTCGCGCTACTTCGGCCCCATCAAGCGCCGACTGCAGGCGCGGGAAGCGGCGAAGTTGGGAGGCCGCGCTCGAGCGTCGGCAGCTCGTGAGGGGGGTCGGTTCGCGTCGAAGGCGCCAGAGACGCGGGTGAGCGCTCCCCAGCCGAATCACCAGCCGAACGCCAGCCGTCCACCAGCCGACGCGCCACCCGGCGTCCAGCCATCGGACCAGCATAGCGGACAGCGGTCAGCGGACAGATCTACATCACTCTCTTACGAGAGTGATGTGGGCGCTGACGCGCCTCGCAGCGCGGCGCCGGGTCCTGAGGTGCCACTCGTCGACGAGCAGACCGCGCCCGACGTGGCGGAAGGCGCGCGGGGCTTCTGGAGCGCGTTCCAGGAACTCCGAAAGCGCGCGCTCGGAGCCGTGCGCGAGAAGGAACCTCACCCGCGCTCCCTGGGGAACTGGTGGAGCCACGCGCTGAGCGAAGTCGGCGGTGACGAGCGCCGGCTCTGGCGGGCCGCGGAGCTCTTCGTGGTCGACAAGCACTGGCGGTCGCAGGGGGCGCCGTGGGCGGGGTTCGCGGGCCCGAGCGGCCAGTGGGAGCAGTTCGCGACCCGCGCGTCGATCAAGCCGGCGACGAACCCGAACGTGTACTCCGACAGCATCGAGGTGACGCCGGCGGGCACGTGCTCCGTCTGCGACCTCGAGCTGTTCGACGGCCACCGTGGTGACCGAAGCCCGTGCGGACCTCGAGGCCTGCCGCTGTGCCAAACCCACTTCGACCCGCTCGCCGATCGCTTCGGTGACCGCGTGTTCGATGAGGGCTTCGGGCAGTCACCGGAGGCCGCAGAGTGGCTGCGTGCCGCGAAGGCGGGGGTCGCATGAGCGGCATCGCGGTGTACGCGCCCCCGGGAGGGTTCCCTCACGGCACCCGCGCTCGCTACGTGGGTTCGAAATGCCGCTGCGACGAGTGCCGGCGGGCGAATCGCGAATACGCGCGGGCTCGAGCGCGCGCCACGCCGAACGGTCTCGTCGACGCAGCGTCCGTGCGTGCCCACCTCACGGAGCTCGCGAAGCAAGGCATTGGCCGGCGCACCGTCGCCGCCGCGTCGGACGTCTCGCTCTCGGCGATCAGCCTCGTTCGCACTGGTCGGAAGCTGAAGCTGCGCGCGCAGACCGCCGCGCGCCTGATGGCGGTCGACGCATCCGCCATCGCTGACGGTGCTCTCGTGCGTGCCGTCGAGACGCGCGCGGCGCTGCGTGAGCTGCGTCGACTCGGCCTCTCGAAGCGGGAGATCGCTCGTCGACTCGGTTCGACGGCGGAGTCACCTTCGCTGCAGCTCACCCGGCGCAGAGTCACCGCGAAGAACGCCCTCAAGGTGACGAAGCTGCTCGCCGCAGTTCGCGCCGAACATGCGGCGAAGCGCGCCGAGCGTCGTTGCGGTCAGTGCGACGAGAGCCACGGCGAATCGAGGTTCGCGGTTCTGCGCGAGCTCGGCGCCGAAGACCTCGCCGACCTGCCGCGCACGTGGCCGTGCCTGTACGGCGGCGCGAAGGGCGCTGCGCTGCTCGCGGAAGACCTGAAGCGGATCGCCCCGGAGGCGGAATGAAGCTGATCTCCATCTCGCAGCAGTTCTCGGAGCGGAAGAACGGCACGAAGTGCTTCGCAGCGTTCGACGCCGCAGAGCAGTACCGCTGGCTGCTTTCGCGCAACTGGTTCAACCCGGCCGAGCCGCACATGTCGCCACCGACGATGTGCTTCGTCATGCTGAACCCGTCGACAGCCGACGGTCTGGCCGACGACCCAACGATTCGAAAGTGCATGGGCTTCGCCGCACGGTGGCAGCTCTCTGCAATCGAGGTCGTCAACCTCTACGCGTACCGCGCCACCGACCCTGACGAGCTCCTCGGCGCTCGAGCGCGCGGCGTGGACATTCGCGGTGGAGAGAACGCACAGCACATCGAGGCCGCGATTCGTCGAGCGGACAAGCTCGTCTTCGCGTGGGGCTCGACGAAGGTGCCGGGTCGCGAACACTTCGAGCGGCACGTGTCGGAGCTCGCGCTGCATCTCGGAAAATGGCCGATGTGCTTCGGCGTCACGAAGGACGGCTCGCCGAAACACCCGCTCTACCTGTCGTATGAGACGAACCTCTTGGCGTGGGACGTTGACCGCCGTCACCGCGGGAGTGCCGCGTGAACGAGGCACCGATCACGTACGGCTACGCCTACGAGTGGACCAACCTCGTTCCTGCTGAGCGAGGCCTCAGCCATCGCACGACGAGTTCGAGCCGCCGACCGGGCAAGGCCATCGAAGGCACCGTGAACTACGCCGTGCGGAGCATCGTTCGGTGCCCTGATTGCGGCGGTTGGCGGTACGACTCTCCGCACCCGCACAGTCCTCACTGGCGCAACGGCGTGCAAGTCGACTGCATCGGTCGCGAGCTCGGGAGCCTCCCGTGACGCTCTCTCAACACGGTCGCCGCCAGCTCGCCGCGCTCGAAGTACTCGCTGCCCGCGTGCCCGACGTTTCGGTCTCGCTCCCGGTCCGACTCTCATCGAGAGCGAACGCTCGAGGTGGCTGGCAGGTTCACGCGGGCACTCACGCTGCTCACCGACGTCTTGTGAAGATGGTGCTCGCGAAGCATCGACGTCGACTCGTCGACGCGGTGGGAAAGAACATTGCTCCGCTCGTCGTCAGGCTGGTTCGTGTCTCGCCCCGAGACCTCGATGACGACAACCTCACCAGCGCGTTCAAGTCGGTGCGCGACGGCATCGCCGAGTGCATCGGTGTCGACGACCGCGATCCTCGCGTGGTGTTCGTCGCCGATGCGCAGAGAGGCGCGCCGAAACAGCACGCCATCGCCATGGAGTTCTACTGCCCATGAGCAACCGCGAACTCTTCGCGCCAACCAAGCGATTCGCCACCGGCATGGCCGATCCACCGTGGGCTGAGCGTGGCGGCGGAAAGGTGAAGCGCGGCGCAGATCGGCACTACCCGCTGATGACCACCGACTCCATCTGCGCGCTGCCTGTGCACGACCTCTTCGAGCGCGACGCGCACCTGTATCTCTGGGTGACGAACAACTTCTTGCCCGACGGGTTGCGCGTGATGACGGCGTGGGGCTTCCGCTTCGTCACGTGCATCACGTGGGCGAAGGTGAAGAACGGGAAGCCGCAGATCGGCCTGGGGCAGTACTTCCGCGGCGCCACCGAGCAACTGCTCTTCGGCGTTCGCGGTTCGGTCGGGTACCGCACGAGCGAGCGCGGCCGACACCAGGGTTGCACGTTGGTGCAGGCGGAGCGCACCGAGCACTCGGTGAAGCCGGAGGTCTTCGGGAGACACATCGAGCACGTCTCGCCGGGGCCGTACGTCGAGCTGTTCGCCCGTCGGCCCGCGCCCGGCTGGGACGTCTGGGGCAACGAAGTGGCGTCGTCGCTCACGCTGACGCCGAGGGAAGCGCGATGACGTCGGGTGTCTGTTCGATCGAGGGATGTGGGCGTCGACTGGACGCACGGGGCATGTGCTCCACGCATCGGCGCCGACAGCGACTGGGGCTCCCAATGGACGCGCCGATTCGTACGCGCGCGTGCGAACTCACCATCAGCGACCTGCTCACCGCGGCGTTCGAGACGTACGAGGCCGACGCCGAGACCGACTACCAGCGCAAGCGACGCCGGTTCGCGTCGATGGCGAAGAGGTGGGCCGCATGCCAGTGACCGCGCCCCGACCATGCGCGGCGCCGGCGTGCCGAGCTCTGGTGCGCGGCGGCCGCTTCTGCGCTGACCACGTGTCTCGAGGAGCGGCAGCTCGCGCGCTCGGTGGACGCGGCACATCGCATGAACGCGGCTACGACGCCCGCTGGCGCAAGGCACGAGCCGCGTTCCTGGCTGCTCACCCGCTCTGCGCTGAGTGCCAACGACACGGCCGCGTGACCCCGGCTCGCGTCGTTGATCACATCAAGCCCCATCGCGGTGACGAGGCATTGTTCTGGAACGAAGCGAACTGGCAGGCGCTCTGTGACTTCACGTCACCGTTCGACTGCCACGGCGCGAAGACAGGGAGAGGTGAATGAACGCGATGAGCTGGCACGCCATTTGTCCGCCGGTGGGTGGGGTGGTCGAAATCTCTGCCCACATCGACCCCGTAGACCGACCCCAACCTTTGGAGCGGCGCGGGCAGCAAAACGCAGGAAAAAATGGAGCCTCCGGTGGGCGGTAAGGGCTCGGGCGGACACAACCGGTTGCCGACGTCGGTGAAGCGCGCTCGCGGCACGCTGAAGAAGTCGCGAGAGGTAGCAGAACCCGTCTCGATCGGTGCTGACGCGCCGGTGAACACCGCGCCGCCGACGTGGCTCACGAAGACCGCGAAGACCGAATGGCACCGCGTGGTGCCGTTGCTCGACGGCGCGAAGCTGCTGACCGAGGCGGACCGCACCGCGCTCGCGATGTACTGCACCGCCGTCGACCGGGCGCAGAAGGCCGAAAAGCAAATCGAGCGCGACGGAATGACCGTGGTGAATCCCACGACGGGCGCGATGCACGCGCACCCGCTACTCACCGTCGCGAAGGAAGCTCGAGCGCAGGCGCTGCGCTACGGCTGCGAGTTCGGTCTCACGCCGGCGAGCCGAGGAAAGATGGGCTCGCCTGGTGCACCGAAAGACGCGCCCGACGCGGACCCGCTGAGTCAGTTCCTCGGAGCACCGAAACTCGCGCTCGTGAACAACGCCGGGTGACCTCGTGCGCGCTGTCGGCAAGTACGAGCGCCTTTGCTTCGAGCGACACGAGAAGGACCTCGCGCTCTCGCTGCAGCCCGGCGGTCATCCGAAGGGCTTCCGCTTCATCCCCGAGCTCGGCGAGCGCGTCGTGCAGTTCATCGAGAAGTTCTGCAAGCACCACAAGGGCGAATGGGCCGGACGCCCGCTCCTGCTCGAGGAATGGCAGCGCCGAATCATCCGCATCGTCTTCGGCTGGGTGCGCGCCGACGGGACCAGGCGTTTCCGCACCGTCTACATCGAGGTCGCGAGGAAGAACGGCAAGTCGCTGCTCGCTTCCGGCTTCGGCCTCTACCTGCTCGTCGCTGATCAGGAGCCGGGCGCGGAGGTCTATTCATTCGCGACGAAGGAGGACCAGGCGCGGCTGCTCTGGCTCGAGGCCGGCAAAACCGTCAACAAGAGCGAGCTGCTCAAGCGGCACGTGAAGGTGCTCGCCGATTCCATCACCTTCGATGCCGCGGGCGCGTTCTTCAAACCGCTGGGTTCAGACTCGGACACACAGGACGGCCTCAACCCGCACGCCGGCATCGCCGATGAGCTCCATGCCCACCGCACGCGCGGCATGTGGGACGTCATTCAGTCGGGCCAAGGCGCGCGGCGCGAGCCCATGATGATCGCCATCACCACCGCCGGCGTGTTCCGGCCGGAGTCGATCGGCTGGGAGAAGCACGACTACGCACTGAAGGTGCTCGACGGAGTGTTCGACGACGACGCGTTCTTCGCGTTCGTCGCCGCCCCCGACGAAGGCGACGACCCATTCAGCGAAGTCGCGATGCAGAAGGCGAATCCGAACTGGGCCGTCAGCGTGAAACCAGCGTGGTTGCGCGAGCGCGCGGAGGAAGCACGCGCCCTGCCCTCGGCGCTGAACGAGTACCTGCGAAAGCACCTGAACATCTGGAGCCAGCAGAACACGGCGTGGCTCTCGCTCGAGAAGTGGCGCGAGTGCGAGCCCTCGCCGGCACCGCGCGAAGACTTCGAGGCGGCACTTGAAGGGCGCGTGTGCCGCGGTGGTCTCGACCTCTCGTCGAAGCTCGACCTCACCGCACTGGTGCTGGAGTTCGAGACCGAGCGCGGCCTCGAGCTGCTGTGTCGCTTCTGGCTTCCGGAAGAGCGCATCGACGAAGAAGCGCGACGCGGCCGCACGCACTACGAGCAGTGGAGGCGCGAGGGCTGGTTGTCCGCCACACCCGGGGGCGCCATCGACTACGACTTCATCAAGGAAGAGCTGCGCACCCTCGCCCGTCGCTTCCGCATCACGGAGCTCGCGTTCGACCCGTGGGGCGCTCAGAAGCTGGTGAACGACCTGGTGAAAGAAGGCATCGCCACGCTGGAACCTGGTGAAGACAGGCCGGTCTGCGTGGAGTGTGGCCAGGGCTACAAGTCTCTCTCGGAGGCGACGAAAGACTTCGAAGTCTCCGTGGTCACGAAGAGGCTCAAGCACGGCGGAAATCCGGTGCTCCGCTGGTGCGCCAACAACGTGGTGTTGGCCAAAGACGAAGCCGGGAACATGAAGCCGAACAAGGCGAAGGCGGCCGGCAAGATCGACGGCATCGTCGCTGCCATCATGGCGCGCAGTCGCTCCATCGTGGCGCCAGTTGAAGAAGAGACGGTGGCCGGGTTCACGATGCTCTGAGAGTGGTAACGGACGAGTGTTACCAGCACGGCCCTACAAACCCGGGTCGTGGCGTTCTCGTTCGCGGGCATGGTGCGCGGGTTCCTCGCTGCCTTCGGGTGGCGTGGAGACTCGCGCCTGTACTCGCGCTCGATGCCGGGCAATTTCGCCGGCCTGAACCTCAACCGCGAAGACGCCCTGATGCTGTCCGCGGTGTGGGCGTGCATGGACGTAATCGCGAAGAACATCGCGGCGTCTCCGCTCAACGTCTACGAGCCCATCGAGGGAACGAAGCGCCGGCGGCGCATCGAACGCGACAACCGCGTGTGGCTGCTCAACACGCGACCGAACGACGAGATGACGGCCATCGGTTTTCGAGAGGCCCTGTTCTTCCAGGCGCTCGCTGACGGCAACTCCTACGCGGAAATCGGTCGGGACCGTGGCGGTCGCGTCGCTGCATTGTGGCCGCTGCTGAACACGCGCGTCACGCCTCGTCGAGATGAAGTCGGCTCGCTCGTCTACGACGTCGTCGACGAGACCGGCGAGCCGCACACGCTCGAGCAGCGCGACGTGATTCACCTCCGCGGGCCTTCGCTCTCTGGCCTGATGGGCGAAAGCGTCATCGTTCGCGCCGCGCGCGCACTCGCGGTCGCTGCGGCGCACGAGCGCTTCTCTGCCGCATTCTACGGCCGCGGTGCGCAGCTCGGCGGCGTGTTGAAGGCTCCGACGAAGCTGACCGAAGACCAAAAGACGGACCTCCGAAAGCAGTGGGAAGAGAACCACGCCGGTCTAGGTCGCGCGCAGCGCCTGCTGGTTCTCGAGGGCGGGTTCGACTTCGTGGCCACGACCGTCGAACCAGCGAAGGCCTCACTCGTCGAAGACAAGAAGTTCTCCATCGAGGAGATCGCCCGCTTCTACGGCGTGCCGCTCCACAAGATCGGCCACCTCGAGCACGCGACATTCAGCAACATCGAGCACCAGGGCCTCGAGTTCGTCACCAGCTGTCTGTTCCCGTGGACGCAGCGCTTCTGCCAGGAACTCAACGCGAAGGTCTTCAACACCGGCAGCAAGGGCCCGTGGTGGTACGCGGAGATCGACCTCTCGCACCTGGTCCGTGGCGACGCCCAGTCGCGTGCGACCGCGGCCGCGGGCTGGGTTCAGAACGGCATCAAGTCGCGCAACGAGGTGCGCGCGGAAGAAGGCCTCGACGACGCCGGCGGTGACGGCGACGTGCTCACGGTCCAGTCGAACATGACGACGCTCAAGCGCGTCATGGAGGTTGCGCCTGGTACGGCAACTTCCTCAGCTGCCCGGGCGGCGGTTCAGGCCGCGCTCACCTCTGCGTGTGCGCGCTACACGCGCCGCCTCACCAACCGCGTCGACGGGTTGAAGTCGAAGAGCGAGCTCGAGCGCTTCGCACTCCTGGCGAGGTTCCGCGACGAGCAGGTGCAGGTGCTGCTCGAAGACATGGCCTTCTTCGACGCGCTGTGTGTCGAAGCCATCGGCGAGCCGTTCTCCCGGGCTCTCGCGGTGAAGGTCATCACCGCGCTCGAGCAGGGCGACGACGTCTCCAACATCGTCAGCACCCTTCCCCCTCGACGTCTCGGAGCCGCAGCATGAAGCCGGTCGCGTTCTCACCTGAAGCCTTTGCGCGCGCGCGTCAGCTGGCCGACAGCTTTGCCGCCCGCGCACGACGCCCGGAGATCAACCGCGCGAAGGCGCCCCGAGCCGAGGTCAGCAAGGAAGGCACCGCCGAGCTCTACCTCTACGACGCCATCGGTGGGTGGTGGAGCGGCATCGATGCCGAGTGGTTCCGCCGCGAGCTCGAGGCCATCAAGGGCGCGAAGCGGCTCAACCTCTTCGTGAACTCGCCGGGCGGTGACGTGTTCGAAGCGAAGACGATGCTCTCGCTGCTCGAGCGCTTCGACGCCGAGAAGGTCGTCTACATCGACGGTCTCGTCGCGTCGGCCGCCACGTTCCTGGTGATGGGCGCGAACCGCATCGTCACCGTGCCGCACGGCACCTGGATGATTCACAACGCGTGGGGCATTGCCGCCGGCGAGGCGAAGTCGATGCGCGCCTACGCGGACCTGCTCGACATGGTGACCGGCGACATCGCCGGCATCTACGAGCGACACACGAAGCAGCCGCTCGAGAAGCTCCGCGGGCTGATGGACGCCGAGACGTGGATGACGGCGGACCAGGCGAAGGAACTCGGGTTCACCCATTCCGTCGGCACGTACCGCGAGGACAACGACACGCCGGTACCCGGCGGCGACGACGCGGCAGCGAAGACCGCCGCGTTGATCGCCAAGACGCAGGCGCACGTGGCGGCGTTCCAGGCGCAGCAGTTGCTCCGAAAGTCCAAGACGAACTGAGCGCCCAGGGGCGCGCGGCCCGCGTCGGGCCACCACACCGCAGCACCCACAAGGAAACACGATGAACAAGGATCAGATGAAGTTGTTGGCGCTCGCCGCTCTGGTGGAACACGCGGAGGGCCTCGCCTCGAAGTTGACGTCGATGGCGTCGGAAATCGAGAGCACGCCGGCGACGGCCGAGCAGCTCGCCGCGATCCGCGCCGTGCAGGCGCAGCTGAAGGACGCTCAGGACGTCATCGCCGAGAAGGAGTCGGCCGAGAAGGAGCAGCAGGAGCTCCTGGCGAAGGCGCGCCAGCAGGCCGCGGCCGTCGCCGACCTGTCGAAGCCGCTTCGCAAGACGTCGCCCGACGCGGTGGCGCGCGTCACCGGCGGCGACAAGCCCGGCGCGAGCAAGGGCACGTTCGGTTTCAGCTCGCTCGGCGAGTACGTGAAGGCTGCCCGCGAGTCCAAGGCCACCGGCTCGCTCGAGAAGCGCATCGCCGCCGCAGTCACCACGTACGGCCGCGAGGCCGTGCTCCCTGACGGCGGCTACGCGGTGCCGCCTGAATACGCGGCGACCATCGAGAAGTTGATGGACGACGCCGACGAGTCGTTGGCGCGCTTCGTCGATGAGCGCCCGACGTCTTCGAACCGTTTCGTCCAGCCCATCGACGAAGAGAAGCCGTGGACGGGCGGCATCACCGTGTCGTGGGACGGTGAGGGCGAGGTCGCCACGGCACAGAAGCCGAAGCTCTCGAAGCTCGAGATCCCCATTCACAAGGTGCGTGGACTGGTGAACCTCAGCGACGAACTGCTCGAGGACGCGCCCGCCATCCAGTCGATGGCGACCACCGGCTTCGCTGAGGCCCTCGTGTACGCGCTCAACGAGGCCATCGTGAACGGCGATGGAGTCGGCAAGCCGCTCGGTTTCCTGCAGAGCGCCTCGAAGGTGGAGGTCGCGAAGAAGTCGGGTCAGGCTGCAGACACCGTCGTCGCCGAGAACATCTCCGCGATGTGGGCCCGCCTGCACCGCAGCGCTCGCGCCAGCGCGTTCTGGATCATCAACCAGGACGTCGAGTCGCAGCTCCCGCTGATGACGATCGGCAATCAGCCCGTGTACCTGCCGCCTGGCGGTCTCACCGGTCTGCCGTACGGCACGATCTTCGGGCGGCCCGTCATCAGCTCGGAAGAGATGGCCGAGCTCGGCAACGCGGGTGACATCGCGCTCGTCGGCGGAAAGTCGTACCTGCTGATGAAGCGCCGCGGTTCGACGCTGAGCAGCTCGATGCACTTCGCCTTCGACCAGGACCTGCAGAGCCTCAAGGTCGTCGCGCGCTACGGCGGCGCGTCGAAGTGGCGCAAGGCGATGCCCCGCAAGAACGGCGGCACGAACACGCTCAGCAACGTCGTCACGCTGGCCGCTCGCGCGTAACCGGTCCTCTCGCCCGACTCGTTCGACGGTCGGGCGCAGAGCAGGTGCGCTGCTCGCCGCTCCTGCCTGACTCCCCAGCGAGATGCCTCTTCTTCAGGAGAATCACGATGGATCAGCACCACGACATCAAGGTCGTCCCCGCGCTGGCGTCGGGCGCGAAGACCGCCGACTTCACCGGCATCAGCGTCGATGCGCGGGGATTCAACGCGCTCACGTTCGCCCTGCTCACCGCCACGGTGACGGACGGCACGACGACCGTCGGCGCCGAGTACTCCGACGACAACGCCACGTGGTTCGACGTGCCCGATGACGAGTACATCGGGTCGAAGCCGGTACTCGATACGTCGCCCGCCGACGACAACGCGTGCAACCAGTTCGGCGTCATCGTCCGTCACCCGCACTACCGGCTCGACGGTGACGTCGTCGGCGCGACCACCGGTCTCGTCATCGCCGGCGTCGCCATTCTCGGTCGCCCCATCTACGCGCCGGCGGCGTAACGACGATGGCCCTCCGCGTCGTCACACCTCCCTCGGACACACCGGTCTCGCTCATCGAGGCGAAGGCCCACCTGCGTCTCGAAGAGTCAGCAGACGACGCGTACGTAGAGCAGCTCATCGAGTCGGCTGCCTCGCACGTCGCAGTGACGTGCGAGCGCGCGCTCATGCAGCAGGAGGTGGAACTCATCAGCGTTTCACCGTGGCGAAGTGATGGCGCGGTCCGACTCATCGGCGGCGCTCTGCACAACGAGGCCGACCTGGTGCGTGTCGCCTACCTCGACGGCAACGACGTGGAGCACGAGCTGCCGCTCACCTCGTGCTTCCTGGTGCCGGGCGGCACGGCGACGCCAGCAGCGCTGTTTCCGAAGGCGTCGTGGCCCACCATGTCGTCGCGACCGGATGCGCTGCGCGTGAGGTACCGCGTGGGTTGGGCGACGGCAGCGGAAGTGCCAGCACCACTGCGACACGCGGTGTTGCTCGTCGTCTCGCAGCTCTACGAATTCCGCACGCCGGAGGTCACCACGTCTATTGCCACCAGCGGGGCGCTCGAGGCGTTGCTCGCGCCATACCGCTTCCCGAGCATCTGATGACTGCTTCCGGCCCCATGAGGGAGGTCATCCACCTCCAGGCGCAGACCGAGCTCCAGGACGACACCGGCCAGCGCCGGCTCATCTGGAACGACGTCGCCGTGCGCCGCGCGGAAGTTACGCAGTCGACGGGCAGCGAAGTCGTCACCGGGGCCGCCCGCGCAGCCCGCGTGCCCACCATCTTCCGCATCCGCTACCCCCGCGAATTCGAGGTCACGCCGGCGATGCGCGTCGTCAACCGCGGGCGCGTCTTCAACATCATCTCCCGCGCCGACGCTGACGGGCGCCGCGTGGAGTTGGTCATCACCGCTGAAGAGCTCGTCGGAGAAGCGCCGTGAAGATTCAGGGGCTCAAGCAGTTGGACAAGCAGCTGAAGCACCTCGCCGAAGACACGCGGCCCAAGGTCTTGAAGGCTGCAGTGCGTGCCGCCTTCAAGCCCGTAGTCACGGCCGCGATGGCGAAGGTGCCCGTCGACACCGGCGAACTGCGCGCCGGCATCACCGTCGCGACCGGGCAGAAGGACAAGACCGTCGCCGCCGGCATCGTCATCGCCAACAACACCACGGCGATGAAACAGGCGCGCGTCGCCGCAGCGGCCTTCGGTGAGGAACAGCTGCGGGGTGCGCCTGCTCGGCGGTGGCACCTCACTGAGCTCGGAACGAAGACGCAGGCCGCGCAACCCTTCCTCCGTCCAGCGCTGGACGAGAACGCGTCAACGGTCAGCGAGCGGCTGAAAGAGGAGCTCCAGAAGCGAATCGACAAGGCCATCAAGAAGGGGCGCGGGTGATGTCCCTCGAGGCGCTGCTCTTCTCGCTGCTGACCGGTGCGGCGCCCATAGCGGCGCTCGTGGCGCAGCGCGTCTTCCCCGACGTCGCACCGCAAGACGCGGAAGACCCGCTGCTGGTGGTCACCGTCGTCGACCGCGTGCCGGAACTCACCCTGGCCGGCGCGCCGGAGAACACGCTCTCGAATGCGCGCGTACAAATCGACGCGTACGCGAAGACGCGCGCGGAGGCGTCAGCCCTCGCCACCGCGGTGGTCAACACGTTCGGGAAGATGCGGAAGCCGACGCACGGCGCCGACGTGTGGGCCACGTCGCCCGGCCGAAACCTCTTCGACGACGAGACGCAGTCGTACCGCGTCCTCATGGAATTCAACGTCTGGCGCTGAGCCAGCACACCAAGGAGCAGCAGCATGACGACGCAGGCGAAGACGACGAAGGGCACGACCATCAGCATCGGCAACGACGACGGTCCTACGGAGACGTTCGACGAAATCGGCGAGGTGACGAACTTCCAGATGCCGGGCATCACCGTGCAGAGCATCGAGGTGACGCACCTCAAGAGCACGGCCATCGAGCGAATCGCTGGCCTCGCCGACGGCGACACCGTGCAGTTCGACGTGAACTTCATCGCCAGCGACGCGCAGCAGCAGGAGCTGTTCACGCTCGCCGCCGCGGGCACGAAGAGGAACTTCGAAATCAACCTGAACGACCACGTGACGACGCCCACGAAGGCGACTTTCGAGGCCTTCGTGCAGAACCTCCCCGGTCCCGGCGGCGGCCCGAACGAGGCCGTGAAGATCTCTGGCATCACGCTGCAGGTCTCCGGGCCGGTGACGCGCCAGTTCGCGCCGGCGTGATTCACGACGCACGCACCACCGCTGACGGCGCCGTTCGCGTCGTCAGCAGTCCCCCACCCCATTCACGAGACCCGTCATGAGCTTCATTTCGCAGGACACCATCAAGAACATGCGGCGCCGCCGCGCCAAAGAGCTCGACCTCGAGCCCTACGTGGGCGAGCCGAAGAAGCTGCTCGTGCGTCCGATTCCGTTCTTCGACGCCATCGCCCTGCACGGCTCTGCCGAGCTCCCGCTGAAGGAGCGCATGGACAACGTCGTGAAGGCGCTCGCCTCGTCGGCGTTGGACCCGGCCACGCTCGAGCCCATCGCGGAGGGAGAGCTGCGCGCGCTCGTCGCCGAGCTCGACCAGGACGAAGCACAGAGCCTCATCAGCAAGCTTCAGGAACTCGCGGCGAAGAAGAAGGAAGGCACGCCCGCGGGAAACTGAGCGGGCCGCTTCGGCGACAGCGGGACTTCCTGTTCCGCCTATGCCTCGCGCTGGGGTGGCCCCACCCTGACTACCTCGGAGAGTACCTGTCGCTCGATCAGGTGCACGAGTGGATGGAGTTCTACGGCCGAGAGCCGTGGGGCTTCGAGGCCGACGACTACCATGCAGCGTTGCAGGCCTTCACGGTGGCTCGCAGCGCAGGAAGCAAGACCGCGCGCATCGAGGACTTCCGGCTCGCACCGAAGCTCGCGCAGGCGGCCAATGCCGGGAAGCCCGAAGACCCGGAAGTGCTGAAGCAACGCATCCGCACGGCGTTCGGTCTGCATCGCCCGAAGAAGTGAGAGGAACCCATGGCGAAGTTGGAATCGCTCATCGTCGATTTGCAGGCGAACACGGCGAAGCTCGAAAAGGGCCTGAGCGCCGCGAATCAGAAGCTCGCGAACTTCGACAAGCAGATGAAGGCGCTCGTCGGCGTCTTCGCGCTCGAGAAGATTGGCGCTGCCGCCATCTCCGCCGCCGGCGCGCTGGCTCAGTTCGTCGGCGAAGGCATCAACGCACTCGACCAGATGGGCAAGCGCGCGGCGCTCTTCGGTGAGTCGTCGGAGGACTTCTCCAAGCTCGCGTGGGCATTCAAGCAGACCGGCGTCGAAGGCGAAGAGTTCGGCAAGTTCATGCAGGGCCTGGGGAAGAACCTCACGGCCGCGGCGTCGGGCTCGAAAGAGCAGTCAGCGCTGTTCACGGCGCTGGGCGTCTCCGCAACTGACGCCGCCGGCAACGTGCGCAGCAGCAGCGTGGTGATGGGCGAGCTCGCCGACAAGTTCGCGGCCATGGAAGACGGACCGGCGAAGGCGCAGCTCGCCATCGAACTCTTCGGCAAGGGCGGCGAGGCGATGCTGGAGACGCTCAACAAGGGAAGCGCCGGGCTTGTCGCCGCCGGCGCGGAAGCTGAGAAGTACGGCGCCGTGGTCAGCGGCAGCGCCGCTGAGGCAGCCGGCGGCTTCAACGACAGGCTCACGAAGCTGAGCAGCATCGCCGACGGCTTCGCGATGACGCTGGCAGCCGACGTGCTCCCGTCGCTCAACAAGCTGCTCGACTCGGTGATGCGCAACGAGGCGCTCACCACCGCCTTCACCAACACGTTGAAGGGGCTCGGTGAGGCGACGAAGTGGGCCGCCTACGTGGGCACGGTGCTGGTGGCCGTGTGGGACAAGGCGCTCGAGACCATCGGGCATCTCGCGTCAGCAGCGCTCGGAGTCGTCACCGGCCAATTCTCATTCGCCATCGACCAGGCGAAGGAAGCGGCGAAGAGCTGGAGCGCCGTCGAGTCCGCGGCGGCGAAGGCCGATAACGACTGGTTCGACGCACCCGCTCCGGAGGCCGCGGCTGGGCCGCAGCAGACGCGCAGCGCAGAGAAGGTGTTGCGCGCCGCGAAAGCCGGCGAGGCCGCGCTCGACGCACAGAAGAAGGCCACCGCCGAATCGAAGAAGGCGCTGGAGGACCTGACGAAGGTTGCCGAAGACTACGAACGGAAGATCACCACCTTCGGCAACTCGGATCCGACCGCCGACCTCGCCGAGCGCCTGAAGACCGGTGACCTCGCGGAGAAGCTCGAGAAGGTCGGAGACCAGGCCGGTGCGATGCGTGACCGCATCCTCGAGGCGGCGCGCGCCCTAGCGAAACTGGAAGACGCGAAGTTCGACAAGAAGCTCGCCGTCGACCTCGAATTCTCTCGCGCTGCCACGCGCTCGCAGTCGGCGCAGAGAGGTGCCGCGTTCGCCAAGGAGACCGACGCCGGCAAGTGGCAGCAGAGCACCGCCGGCTTCGCCAACTTCGACGCCGCGTTGAAGGCCTGGGAGGCGGCTACGAACGAAGCGGCCGAGGCGTCCGCGCGTATGGCGAAGGCCGCCCGCGACGGCAATCAAACCGCCGAGGTCGAATACCGACGAGCAGCGGTCGCGGCGCAGGAGGCGGCGTCGAAGGCCGAAAGCGCGATGGGCGGCTTCGAGCAGTTCCGCACCACCGAGAAGGCCATCGATGCTGCGTTCAAAGAAGCTGCCGGCGCGGAGTCGTGGGGCGAGTCGCTCAAGAAGTTGGACAAGAGCTTCGGCGAATTAGGGCGCACGACGACCTTCGGCGATGAGGTGAAGCTGTGGGCCGCGCGCATGGGACCGATGCTGGCGTCATCGGGCACGCAGCTGCTCGGCGCCGTCGGTGACCTGGTGAACTCGGTGGCAGACGGCGCGAAACAGGGCGGCGTGTGGGGCGCCATCATGGCGGCCTTCATGGAGATCGCGAAGAAGACCGAGAGCGCGATGAAGTTCCTCGGCATCGCCATGGAGTTCATCGAGCAGATCGCCGCGATGGTGGAGCCGCTCGTGAAGCCCATCTTCGACGCGCTCACCAACGTGCTGGGCGTCGTCGTTAAAATCGTCGAACCGGTGTTCGCGGCGCTTGTGCCGCTGTTCGAGAGCATCGGCTCACTGGTGAACAGCCTCGCGCCGATCCTCTACTCGCTCGGCGACCTGTTCGCGGCGATCGCTCCCATTCTCGAATTCCTGGGGCGCATCATCGGCGTCATCTTCGACGCGCTCGCTCCAGTGTTCGAGCTCATCAGCGGCGTCATCAAGGTCATTGCGTCGGTGCTGCTCGGCATCATCATCGCGGCCAACGAGATCGCCGCGTTCTTCGGCGACACGAAGGCGCGGGCCGAGAGCGACCGGCTCAAGGGTGTGCTCGAGGCGATGTGGTCGCGCACCGCCGAGATGGACCGCGCGGCGATGGACGCGGCAGGCGCCAACCTCGAGAACGCCGCGGCGGCGAAGGAGAGCACCGAAGCGCTCAAGGAGTTCAGCAGCTCGCTCACCAACGCGCCGGCGGGATTCCGCTACGCGGCGGCCGCCTTCGACGCCCAGGGCTTCGGCTCTGAATCGGTCTTCGGGAACGTCGACACCGAGCTCGACATCACGCTGAACATCGATGGCGAGACGCTCTACCGCCACCTGCAGCGCATCGCGCGGCGCGACAGCTTCCGCACCACCGGCTTCGCGGGGAACCTGCGATGAGCGCGCTCAAGCTGTGCGGCATCGAGGTTGACGCGGTGGTCGCTGCGTCGGCCGACATGCAGCAGACGACGCGCGACGTCGGCGAGGAATCCCAGGCTTCCGACGGCTCGACGTACGTCACGCGTTCGGCGACGAAGATGGACTTCAGCTTCAAGACCGTGCCGCTGACGCTGGCCGCCGCGTTCGCCTGGTGGAGCCTGTTCCGTGGGGAGGGCGAGGCGTGGAGCTTCGACGCGACCCTCTACGGCAGCAAGGGCACGGGGCCGTCAGCGACTACGGGCACCGCGGCGCAGAGTGCCGGCAGCGCGAAGTATGGCGCCGGCAAGCTGTCGCTCAGCGCCTCGAGCTCCATCGCCTGGGCAGCCGCGACGCGCAGCATGTTCGGCCGCGTCGACCAGTGGACCGTCTCCTTCTGGCGCAACGCCGGCGCGTGGGTGCACTACGTCGTGAACAGCCTGGGCCAGAAGTGGGTGAACGGCGTGCGGAGCGACGGCACAGCGACGACGTTCCTCACCGTGACCGCCGGCGACGTGGCGCTGAGCAACTCGAGCGGCACGGTGACCTTCGACGACCTGGTCATCGTGCCCTACGTGATGCCGCTCGACTGGCCCTCGCAGGTCTACGCGGCCAACGCGGCGTTCGGCCCCCTGCCCGTACTCACGCTCACCGGTGATTTCGTCACCGAGCAGACGTCGCGCGCCGTCATCGGAAAAGCGACCGAAGGCGCCTACCAGAAGGTGGGCGGCGGCACCGTGCTCGTGTCCCTCGAGGTGGAGCTACACGCGCGATGAGAACCATCAGCGCAACGGCGGCCGCCGCGCGCGCGGCTGGTGTGCAAGCCGACTTCGTTCGCGTTCTCGTGAAGGACGCCGGCGGCACCTGGCGAGACCTCACGACGTACGCCGGCGCGAACGCGGTGAAGACCGTGGCCTGGGCAGAGAGCGTGTCGGAGCCGCACCGCACGGCCGACGTCACGCTGGTGCGTGAGTTCTTCAAGCTCTCGTTCTCGCCGTGGATCTCCGCGAGCGCCATCAACAAGGGCTTCGTGCACACCGCGTCGTCAGACGCGCTCCTGCAGCTCAACCGCGAGTTCCGCATCGAGGCGGCCGTCGTGCCCGTCGGCCGCGAGCCTGGCGCGGGTGACTGGCTCGAGGTCTTCCGCGGGCGCATCGACACCATCGACCCGGCGGGAGACGCGTTGAAGTTCGGTGGGCGCGACCTCGCCGGCAGGCTGGCCGACCAGCAAATCAAGAAGGAGCTCGTCTACTCGCTGGCGGTGCACAGCGGCACGACGCCGGCGCTGCGTCCATGGGAAGCCGGCATGACGGTGGTCGTCGGGGAATACGTCTTGCCCGCCTCGCGTGGCGACGATGACCCCGGCCAGGGGAAGTTCTACCGATGCACCACTGCCGGCACGACGGCCAACGCTGAACCCACGTGGCCAACGAGCGGCACCGTCGCCGACGGCACGGCGGTCTGGACGTACATCGGCGCGACGCAGGCGCTTGGTCGGCCCGTCGAGCAGGTCATTCAGACCATCCTCGATACGTCGCGCGCCGCGGGCGACGCAGCTGTCACCCTGTACACGCCGGCGTCACCTGGCTGGGCGGTGAAGGAGTTTCTCCAGGGGCGCGACAAGACGCTCAACGCGGTGCGCGCGCTGGCGCAGCAAATCGGCTGGGACGTGCGCATGCGGTGGGACCCAGGCACATCGGCGTTCCGGCTCACGCTCTACGAGCCGGAGCGCACGAAGACGCTCGCCGACGCAGCCTTCACCGCACCGCAGTACAAGATGGCGTCGAAGTTCGAGACGACGCTCGAGAACATCCGCAACGCGTGGACCATCAAGTTCAGCGACGCGTCTGACCTCTGGCCCGACGGCAGCCCGAAGCGGAAGGAAGTCACCGTCACGAACCCGACGAGCATCGCGAAGTACGGCGAGCTCTGGGCGGAGATTGCCGAGGGCAGCGCCAGCAACATCGACAGCGTGACCGAGGCCACCAAGATGGTGAACGCCGCGCTGTCTGACTGCAGCGAGCCCACCGCCGACTTCAGCGTCGAGCTCACCGGTGGGTTCCCCTGGACCGAGACGGGCGACCTCTACTCGTTCGACGCGGACGGACGGGTGTTCGACAGCACGCAGAAGATGGCGGTCACGAAGTTCGCGCAGAACTTCGAAGCCGGCACCGCGAAGCTGCGCACCACGCTCGACCTCCGCGGCAAGCCGTCGCTGGGCGCGCTGGTGTGGATCGCCGTGCTCATCGACAACCCCATCTACACGGCCATCGGTGGCGCATCGGGGAACGGGAACCAGCGCGTTCCGCCGATGAGTCACTACCCGGGCACGAAGACCGTGCGGCCGGTGCCCGTCAGCGTTCCTGGTGGCATCGAGATTCGCCTCGAGGATTCCACCGTCGACCGAGCGCGGCAGCTGATGGAGTACGAGGTGCACGTCTCCGACAGCGGAAGCCTCACCTTCCCGCCGACGAGCAGCACGCTGCAGGCTGTGACGAAGGGTGACCGTGTGACGGTCGCAGGTCGCGGTGGCGGGTTGCCGCTCGTCGCCCGCGTGGTGCCGCGCAGCGTGCGCAACGGCCGCGTGGTGCGCGGGCAGCCGTCGAAGGGCGTCTCGGCGAACACCGGGCGAGTGACGGCGGATCTGCTCGATTCGTTGGCGGTGCTCGGCGGTCCCCTCAACAGCGGATTCGAGGACTACCCGACGACCGCGCGCCCACCGTCGCACTGGAGCTCGAGCGAATGGGGCAGCGCAGACATCACCGTCGACAGCGACACCACCGTCGGCCGGTACGTGAAGTTCATCGGCAAGGCCGGCATGACGAGCGACGTGTTCGGCATCGGCGACGCGCCGCTTGCTGCGCTCGTCGGGTGGCTGCGTTGCACGGAGCCCGGCGACAACCTCGAGCTCCGGGTGCTCTGGTACAGCGACGCCGGCACGACGCTGCTGAGCACGACGACGCTGGTGGTGACGCCGACGTTCGCGACCATCAACACCTGGTCCCGCTACTCGACGGTCCTCACGCCACCCGCCGGCGCGAACTTCGCGCGCGTGGCGGCGGTTCGAGACACCATCGTGTCGTCCGCGTGGTGGGGCATCGGCAGCCTCGAGCTCCAAGCCTTTTCGCGCGCGACGCTCACCGTGCTGCAGACCGGGTTCCCCTCGCCGATGCGCATCGCGGGCGCGAACCAGTGGGACCTGGTGAACACCGATGGCGACTGGAGCCTGGGCAACTCGTCGCACCGCATCGTCATCGGAAACGCGCTCGGTGGTGGCGGTGCTGGTGCGGCCGGCATCGCCGTGAAGTCGTCGACGGGGTTGAATCAGCTGACGCTCGGCGCTGGTCTCACGTCGACGCAGCAGCAGGCCATCACCATCGTGTCAGGCATCACGGCGATTGCGCAGTCACCATGGGTGGCGCCGACGTTTCAGAACAGCTTCAGCAACTACTCGGGAACGCACCAGCCCTGCGGGTACTACAAGGATTCGTGCGGCACCGTGCACCTGCGCGGGCTGATTCAGCGGCCCGCCGGCGCGCTGACGCTCGCCGCCATCTTCACGCTGCCCAGCGGCTTTCGTTCGCAGAAGGAGACGCTCTTCACGGTCTTCGCGAGCGGCGGCTACTGCTACATCCGAGTGAACGCGAACGGCACCGTCGACTGTTCCGGCGGCGTCGCCGGCTGGAACACGTACTTCTCACTCGACGTCATCAAGTTCGACACCAGGTGAAGGGAGCTCCGCATGCCGCTGTCTGAAGAGAGCGTGATCGACCACATTCGCGTGCAGCCCGAAGGCGAGCTGCTCGTGTTCAGCTACTCGCGCATCGTGCGCGATGGCGTCGAAGTCGCGCGCGGCCCCGTGGAAGGCCGAGTGATTCTCCCCGGCGACGACTTCGAAGCGGAACCCAACGAACGCGTGCGCGACATCGCGCGCGTCGTGCACACGCCTGCCGTCGTCGCGGCGTACCAGGCGGCGACGGAGAACACGCCGCCGCCGTTGCCGACGAGCGAGGGCTGACCCGCTGGTAACGGGACGGGTGTTACCAGCGCGGGCATACCGTCTTCGTTGTGAACTTCGGCGCTCTCATCCGGTGGGGCCTGGTCGCCTTCGCGGTGCTCGTCGCCCTGCCCGCTCTCGCTCAGGCCGCGCTGCCGGTCGACCCTCACAAGCTCGTCGACGACATGAACACGAAGGCGCTGGCCACGGTGGTGGTCGTGCTGCTCTTCGTCGTGTGGCGGCTCTACCGAGACCTGCACGTTGAGCGAAACGCGCGCGTCAGCGACCTGAAGGAGTTCCACGCCGTCGTGCTGCAGACGAACACGGCGGCGGTGACGTTGGGGCTGAAGATGGCCGATGGCCTCGACGCTCTCGACAAGGCGGCCGACAGACTCGCGAGGCAATCATGATGACCCGCAAGGAAGTGGCGACGCTCAAGCAGCAGAGCGAGGCCGCGTTGAAGTCCGTGCGCGACACGCTCGAGCGCATCGTCGAAGAGACCGACCGCCGCCTGGCGAAGCTGCAGGAGCGCCTCGAGCACTCGCCTCCGCGTCGCCGGAGTCACCCTTCACTTCCGGTGGTGCGCTGATGCCTGCTGTTCTTCATCTCGAGCGAGCTCGAGGCGTTCATCCAGACCTGCGTGCGTTGCTCGACGAGTGGGCGAAGCACGGCTCTCACGACATCGTGGTCGCTCCGAATGGTGGCGTGCGCACCGACGAGAAGCTGCAGGCGCAGCTCGCGGCTGGGGGCTCGAGCAAGGCGACGACGCTGCGCAGCACACCGCACGGCCGTGCCGCGGCACTCGATGTGTGGCCCGTCAGTTTTCTGCCGTACGTGCCCGCGGCGAACGGCGGCACTGGCAAGCGGTGGGTCTCCTGGGAGAACCTGCCGGAGCTCGTGCGTCGCGAGTTCCACGTCTTCGGTCTCTTCGCCGAGACCCAGGGCTTCGAGTGGGGAGGCCGCTGGCGTGACGAAGTGTTCAAAACCGGTGACCAGCCGCACGTGCAAATGAAGGGCTGGAAGACGATGCCCTTCCCGCCGCCGGTGTTTCTGTGACCGACCTCTTCGTGCTGCGTGACTTCATCGTGCGAAGCGCCGCAGTCGTCGGGGTGCTCGCATTGCTCGGGTCGTTCGCCGCGGGCTGCTGGTCGTGAAGCTCACCGACACCGCCTCGAGGTGGTTGGTGTGGCCGCTGCTCGCCGTCGCCCTCGTCGCCGCGGCGGCTGCAGCGCGATGGCTCGACCCGCCGGTGATCACCGAGACGACGGTCGACGTGAAGGTCGTGCGCCGCGAGGTCGTGAAGTGGAAGAAGGCGCGCATCGTCGACACGTACACGAAGAAGACGCCTGTGCTTCTGTCGGCGCCCGACGGTGGCGCGGTGCTCGCGACGATCGAAGAGCACTCGACGCGCGACCGCAGCACAGCGGAAGGTTCATCAACCGCGGTGTCGACAGAAGCCTCCAGTGCGACGAGTAGCACCAAGCTCGAGCTGGCGCGCTATCGCATCGGCGCGCAGGTAGGAGCGTCGTGGCGTGAACCAGCCGTGCCGATCGCTGGTCCGTTGGTTCTGGGGGTCACCGTCGACGTGCGTCTCGGCGACCTTCCCGTGTGGCTGGGTGCATGGGGCGGTACCTACGGAGCTGCTGGCGGAGCGATCACCGGCGAGTTCTGACCTGGTGTCAGCGCTGATCAGGGATCATCTGATTGCAGCCTTCGACGCCGAAAGTGATGGTGTTCCGCAGAGCAATCGCGTGCAACTTGTTGATCTGCAGGGCGCGTGACGCCATCGTGTTCTGGTGGACTCTTACATTTGCCTGCAAGACCCGGACGACGCTGAATCGACGACCACGTTAGAGAGCATCCTCGCAGGATGCGAAGATGCCACCTCAGGGGGCGCGATCTTCGCGTACGCATCGCAGCGTGGGATTGCCACGCTGTTCAGCGACAAGGTTTTCCGGAACTTTGTGAGACGGGCTTCGTTCGACCTGGTGGTCGGGCTGGATGCGATCACAACGGTGGGGTCGCTGGAGCAACTCCAAGAAGAGAGCAGGCGGTACCCGAAGCTCGTCGCTCGCGCGTTCCTGCATGGCCGGAAAGACGGCATCTTTCATCCAAAGTTCGCGTGGTTTCGAGATGCCGACGGCGGTCAGGCGATTGTCGGGTCTGGCAATCTCACTCCTGGCGGTTTGCACGGAAACTGGGAGGCGTTCTCTCGGCAGAAGTTCGGCCTCAACGCGGCGGCGACGGTGGAGACGGAGTGGGCTGGCTGGAAGGCCCGTCATCAGTCTGAACTACGGAAAGTGTCTGATCCTGAAGCAATCGCCCGAGCTGCATTAAACAAGAAGAATCTGGTGGTCGCACCCGACGCCGAAGACGAGATCTTCGCCGCGCCCCCGCCGCCGTCATCGGACGACGACGTTCTCGTCGCGGAATTACCCAAGGGTGGCCGAGAGAAGCCTCGTTGGGCTCAGGCAAATTTCAACTACGACACATTCACTTCGTTCTTTCACCTTCACCCATCGGCGACGCGCCGCGTGGTCCTGTGGCACGTCGACAGCAACGGAAAGCTGGGACAAGCGGAAATTCGCCAGAGCGTGGCGGTTAAAAGCCAGAATTTTCGTATCGAACTGGAGGCCGCGCATGGGCTCGCATATCCCGATGCGGCCCCTCCAATTGTCATGTTCCGCCGCATTGGAACACGACGCTTTCGCTATCAACTTCTGATGCCTGATCAAACAGACTACGCGAAAGCGAATGTAATTCTAGAAGCGCTCTGGAGCGGATCGGCTCGGTTCATGAGGAGAGTTACCCTGAGTTCAGTTCGGCTCCAGAACTTCTGGCCGAACTCGCCCCTGCTTTAACCGCTACAGAGGAGCAGCACTTCGGCGTCGTAGAAAACGCGCGCGTTTCGCTGCGTCTGGTTGAGCTTGTTGTGAGCGTAACGCCCCACGGATCGCACCTCCACCCGCTTGAACGACTTCTCCGCCAACTCCACCAAGCCATCGATCGTCATCAGGCGCGGCCGCCCACCTTCCGACGACTGAAACGGCGAGTACGAGACGACGAGCGGCGCATTCAGTCGCTTTACCCCTTCGAACAGCGCCGTGAACGCCGCCGGCGCTTGGCTCTTGATGCAGAATGGGGATTGATGGCGGTCGACGCGGTAGAAGCCACGGCTCATGACATCTCGCTGGCCGAGACGCATGGTGGACACCGTCGGGTTGTCTCGGAGACACATCGTCTCCAGCACATGGTAAAAGCGGCTGTAGTGATCGCGCGTGTACGGCGGGTCTGCGTAAACCACGCTCGGCGTGCTCGAAGGGGCTTTCAGAAAATCGCGGTAGTCGGCGCGAATTGTCTGATGACGATGGCTCGCTCGAGGGACTGCGTCGTAGCGCTCGGCCCAATGTAGAAACGCGTCACGCGGTTCGCGCGCGCGGTCCCTAATGATCTGCCGAGTCAAGTGACGTTTCGGCTGGCCCTGCGCATCACGAGGTCGAATCGGTTGCGCGAACTGCTTCCCTACCGTGTTCACAATCTCGCTCGCCGTGCTGAGCACCATCGCCAGGAAATAGTCCCGCTGCCGCAGGGGCAGTCCGTGCGCAACGTCGAGGAGCGCGTCCAGTTCAGCAGCCTGGGCCACTGAGAAATACACGCCGCCGTAGTAGCGAGTCAGGATGGCTCGTTGATCTGCGGACAGCCCCTCCTTCGCCAGTTGCTTCGTGGCGGACCGGAGAGCCGTCGCGAGACGACGCCCCTTGGCTTCTGCCGAAGAGGAATCGAAGGCAAGCAACGAGGCGTATTCGACGAAGTCGCAGAGAGGTTCTGGGTTCCCGGCATCTGCTTCCGCGATGCATTCTTTCTCGTAGTCAACGAGAGGCGCGACGGCCCGGCTGAGCTTCTTGAAGAACTCGGACTCTCGCGCTGCGGCGACCAGACTCATCGCGCTGGGGCTCTTGGGCCCTCGCACGGGAGCGAGCATCGCGGAACAGACGACTCGCGAATATTCTTGGATGTCGACAGCCGTCACGGGCCGATGGGCGGACAGCGCCAGTGAGACGGTTCCAGATCCCGCGAAGAGGTCGCAGGCCGAACCATTGGGGCGGGCGAGCTCGTTAATCGCGTCGATGATCGGCCCAGTGATCCGAAGCTTGCTGCCAAGGTAGTGGATCGGTCGGAACGAGTAGCTCTCCTCAGGGGCAAGAACTGCCCCGAGGGGAAGAGCAAGGTTCGTTGAGGCTGCAGTGCTCAAACGCGTTGGTCCCATCAAAAATTGAGCAGCGCCGCCGAAGAACGCGGCACACTTCTTCGAGTGTCATACCCGACCTGTAGAGTATGGGCCCACTCCATCCGCTTGAGGGAGCGAGCTCCACAATGAACACTATCTCAGTCGCTGGACCTGCTGCACGTTCGCCTTTCGGCACTGACTTTCGGCGGGATTCGTTGCTCTCAGCGGGTGACAGGGACACCGGCAACTACATCATTCACGGGGAGAACACGCGGGTCCTTTCGAGTCTCGCTGCCTCCGCTCCAGGCACGGTGAAGGCCGTCTACATCGACCCGCCGTACAACAACGGCGAACGATACCATCACTACAGCGACGCCCTTTCGCACGACGTCTGGCTGGATCAGCTCGTAGCGCGTCTGCACGTGTTGAGAACGCTGCTCACCGACGACGGAAGCGTGTGGATCTCGATCGATGATCGCGAAGTTCACTACCTGAAGGTGGCCGCAGACCGCGTGTTCGGTCGCGGTAACTTCGTCACGACGATCATCTGGCAGCAGCGAACGAGCCGCGAAAACCGGAAAGCGTTCTCGAACAACCACGAATACCTTCTTGTGTACGCGAAGGAGGCGAAGCGATTCCGCGAATCCCGGAATTACCTGCCAGCAACCGAAGCCATCTTGGACCGATACAAGAATCCGGACAATGACCCGCGTGGCTCGTGGCAGTCAGTCTCTGCGTCGGTGCAAGCGGGCCACGGTACAGCTTCGCAATTCTACACGCTCGTCGCGCCGAACGGTCGGACGCATGAGCCGCCGAAGGGCCGCTGCTGGATCTACTCGAAAGAGCGCATGCTCCAAGAGATTCGCGAGAACAACATTTGGTTTGGCAAGAACGGAAACAACGTCCCTCGCATCAAGAGGCTGATGAGCAAGAAGCCACCAGGGCTCACGCCGGAAACGCTTTGGCCGGCGCACGACGTCGGCACCAGCGACTCAGCGAAGAAGCACTTGCTGCAGCTGTTCCCTCAGCAGCCTGTCTTCGACACGCCGAAACCTGAAGAACTAATCGCGCGAGTGCTCCAGATCGCGACGCGTCCTGGTGAACTCGTGTTGGATGCGTACCTCGGTTCCGGCACGACGGCGGCGGTCGCACATAAGATGGGGCGTCGCTACATCGGGATCGAACGTGGTGAGCAGGCGCTGACGCTCTGCGCAGCCCGACTGAAGGCCGTGGTCGAAGGTGAGGCTGGCGGGATTTCGAGTGCCTTCGGGTGGACGGGCGGAGGGGGCTTTGACTTCTACCGGCTCCCGAAGTCCACACTGCATGCTGTCCCGGACGAGCCTACATCGCGCCGCGGTCGGCGGCCGGCCTCGGCGCGATGACGGTCTGATCAGGACAAATCAGCCGTCGCCGAGGCCTTGCCGCCTGAGACCTCTGCAACGCCGATACTTTTCAGCGTGGCGAGGTACTTCGCGAACGTGTCGCCCCCAAACGGCGTAGCCGGAGAGCAGCCCCACCTGGTGCGCGTGAGCGGGGTGGGCGCGCGAGCGTCTCGCGCGTAGGAGCGGCGTGGACACTCCAGGCGAATTCTCACTTCATGAGAAGTGAAGCCGATTGATTGCGCCTCAAACGATTCGCGCCTACGGAGAGAGCGTCACTCGTGAATCGGGGCTCACCTCGGGGGAGAAGAGGTGGAGCGAATGTCGTGGAAGTCAGAGCTGCGGGCGCACTTGATGTGGGCAGCACGCAACATCGAAGCTGATGAGCGGCTGGCGGAAGAGACAGACGATGAGCGGCGCGAAGAACTCGCCCGTGCGGCCGGTACGGCAGCGAGGGTGTTCAGGTTCGCGCGTACGGAGCTGCATCGTCTCGAGCTGGCGGTGTCTCTTGATGTCACCGGTACAGGGCATCGGCTCTCTGTCGCAGATGCGTTCCTCGAGACCGGCCTGATGGCGAATGGCCTCGCAATGAAGGTCGGTCGGGAATCCGGAATCGTCGACCTTCTGCATGTTGAGGGCGGCTCAGTGGTCGATGGCCAGCGGCGGGCAATCGGAGCGTTCGAACCCTACTTTGGGAAGCTCGTCGTTGACCTGGTCACCCACGCAGCGGGCGGGCACGTTTCAGCTCGCGCGTGAGCGATGGCGTCGCCTTCGACCGCCCCCGCTTGTCCCATGTCCACGCGTGTTCGCGACCGCCGACGACCGCCCCTGGTGTCACCCGGATGACGCGGAGACGCCGGGGTCGCAGCGTCTCGCGCCCTGGCTGCAACTGCTCCTCGAGCTCCAGCGCGACAATGAGGTAGCGACCACGTCGCGAGCGAAGCTGATCGCCCACGGCTGGCGCGCGACCGACCCACTCGCGCACAGTCACCCAGCGGGCGCGCGCGAGCGACGGAAAGAGGTCCCGGTTCACGCCGAAAAGAGATCCGCTGTGGCCGAGACCTTGCCGCCGGAGACCTCCACAACGCCGATGCTCTTCAGGGTGGAGAGGTACTTCGCGAAGGTCCCGCCCTTTGATTCGTAGCCGGTGCGTTCGCCGAGCTCCGCGCGCTCGAGGCTCTCGGGGTACACGTCGACGAGTTCGTCGAACATGCGTCGCTCACCACCGCCCAGCTTCGCGCGCCACATGAGGACGACGTCGGTGATGGGCGCCACGTCGCCGGCAGCCGCCACGCCGGCGGCGGTCGCTGAGAGCTGATCGCCGCTCGTCACGACGAAGCCACCCGACTTCAGCGTGGAGAGGTACTTCGCGAACGTGCCGCCGCCGGCGGCGTAGCCGGAGAGCATGGCCACCTGGTTGCGTGTGAGCGGCGTCGGGTGACGTGAGACGAGCGCCTCGAGCATCGCGCGCTCACCACCACCCAACCCCTGCCCGCCTTGCTGGTCGCTTCGAGCGCGAGCTGCAGGGCGCTGGCGCGGCTCCGGTCGCGGCACGGGCGGTCGTCGGGTGTTGTAGCCGTTCGCGTCCTGTGGCGTGCCGGGGCGCGTGACCTGGCGAAGCGCCTCGATGATGGGCGTGACGACCGACTGCATCGCCTCTGCAGCACGACCGTGCGCGGCGACCACTTCTCGCAGCGCGTTCACTTCTTTCTCGCCGAGCACCGGCTTCTCGATGATGCGCTCCACGGGCGCCGGCGCCGCTGGCTTCGCCGCGAGCTGCCGCTCGAGCTCGACGATGCGCTTCCGGAGCGCCTTCGGGTCGTCCTTCTCCGCTTCCTCCATCGCGGAGCCCATCGCGGCGCGGAGCTGCTCGACGTCGACGGGCGCGAGCACCTTCGGCGCCGTCGGCTTGCCACCGAACTTCGGCGTCTCGCTCGAGTCGAAGGTCGTCTTCGCTGCGATGCGCACCGCCTTCGTCACCTGCAGCCAGCCTGGTGAAACCGCGTACGCCACGCCCTTCGCGAGCGACGGGAGTTCCTTCACGAGCTCGCCGCCGCCGTGCTGATCAAACCAGTCACGAAGGGCCTTGCGCTCGTGCTTGCCGACGGTGCGGAAGGCGAAGCACAGCGCCGCCTGGTTGAGTGTCTTCTTCGTCACCGCCTGAGGCATCTGTGAAATCTGGCTGCTGCCGATGCCGTAGTTGCGGCCGACGCGCACGATGCGCTCGAGGCGGTGCAGCATCGTGGCCGCCATCGGGTCGGGCGGGAGCCGCTCCGGAAGGAACGTGTGGGCTTCCTCGAGGAACAGATGCACGGGCGTCGGGTTGCGCTTCTTGCGGTCGAAGAAGCGCTCCGCGAAGTCGCGCACGAACTGATGCATCTGGCCGACCGTGAAGTCGGACACGTCGAGCACCGCGCTCACGCCGCGGTCGACGAGCACGTCGGCGACGATCGCGCCGGCGGTGTGCGTGAGCGGCACGTCACCGTGAATGCCGCCGAACACGGTGATGGGGTAACCGGCCTTCTTCCCGTCGGCCGACGAGCGCAGTCCCCACCACGGGCCCACCGGGTCAAGCACCACGACCTGGGCGCCGAGCTCGAGCATCTGTTCCGCGAGCACGCCGGCGGCGTAGGTCTTCCCTCCTCCGCTCTGGCCCAGGAACGCGAGCCGCTCGGTGATGGCGTCGAGCGGCAGCTCCAAGTCTTCACTGATGCGGAGCGCCTTCATCGCGAAATCTCCGTGGTTCGCCAACTCCAAGACAACAATGTAGAATCCAAGGGTCGGTTCGGCGGGGGCATCGTGAAGAGTGTGTGGTGGGTGTCGGTGATGATTCTTCGCGTGTCGCGCTGCGTGACCGATTCCGCTCTTCGCCGATTCGAAACATTTCCTCTCCACACTGCACGAGCGTTGCCCGCGTGAAGCTCAACTGGCGCTTTCGTCACCGCGGGCTGACGGAGGCGCAACCCCACAGGAGGACGTATGCATCGAAGGTTGGAACGTCTGATTGCAGTGTCAGCAGCGATAGTGGCGTTGAGCGCGCAGTCCGCAGATCCGAGGCCGGACGGCGGGACGGACGCCCAGAAGGACCATCCGAAAACGTACGTGGTCTGTGCAGGAAACGCCGACGGCGGTGCGTGTGTCCCCAGTGCAATCGTCGCCTGCTTCATCGATACCAACAGCAGCAACCCGGCTCCCACGTGGTTCTTCACAAAAACAGAGGTCCGGCTGGATCTGCTGGAACTCACAGGACGACTGAAACCCGGTGCCAAGCAGGATTTCGAAAAGCGTCGTGAGGCGAAATTCGGGGCATGGTCGAATCCGTCTTGCGGACTTAGGGGTGGCCCAGGCTGGTACCTCGACCACATCAACGCATGTAAACAGGGCGAAAACGGCATCATGCCCTGCGCCATCGCAATCGGCGAACGATAGCGCTCGAGCGGCTCCGCATGGCCAGTGCGGAGCCGCCCGCGCTCGACCGCCTCGAACGTAGGCTGTGCGGCGAGGTCACGTTCGATGTCCGGCATCGGCAGGTGAGCGGGTGTCACACGGCGGTCCTCCGCCACAGCCCGAAGCCTTCATCGGTGCCCAGCTCGCGCTCGAGGCGCTCGAGCTCCACGCCGCCGAGTGCCCACAGCTGCTGGTGACCGCGGCACGGAATCGCGGTGTGCAGCTGGCGCACGTTGCTGAGCTTCCAGCCGAACCGACCGACCCACCAGGGCCGCTGCTCCGGAGCGAGGTCGGTGACCTTGTGAGCGATGCCGTCGAAGCGCGCGACTGCGACGATGGCGCCGTAGGCGATCCACCGGTTCACGTGCGCGACTTCGAACGTCGGCACCTTGTCGATGACGCCGGCAGCTCGAGCACGCGTTCGCATGTCGAGCCAGTCGCTCTGCACACCGCCCTGCTTCACCGCGGCGTGAATCACCAGGTCATCGCCTGGCTGCAGTTGCTTCCAGCTCGGAACCCAGTCGCGGTTCTCGACGAGCTTCCACCCGTGGGCCACGCCGAAGGCCCACGGCTGCCAAAGCGTGAGAGCCAGCAACGGCTTCTTCTTGTCCCACGTCGCGGCGTGCGTGACCTGCGTCTTCTGTTCGTTCATCACGGTTCCACCTCGAGTTCATGCGCCACGCGGTCGACCGCGGCCGCGAGGTCACGCGGGAGCGACCGTCGTTGTTCGCGTTCGGCCTGCAGTCGATAGCCCTCGTCGACGGCGCCCTGGAGCGCGCGCTGCAGCGTGCGCGCAGCGGTGAGCGAGAGCTGCAACCGGGAGTCACCCTTCGCATCGCGGCGGCTGTCTCGAGTCACCACCAGCGTCACGGAGTCGGCATCGGGCCGAAGGCGCAGCGCGACGAGATGCGTGCTGCCGGCGACGAGATGCTGAAGCGCTTCGACGCGGCTGTTCCTGGTGCTCACGAGCGCCTCGCTTCCGCGATGAGCTCCGCCAGTCGCGCCTTCTGCTGACCGATGCCCAGTCCCTTCAGCGGCCGGTCGCCGACGTCGGCAAGGGAGCGGTCATGCCTCGCGATGGGTCGCGAGTACGTGTCGGGCGCCAACCACAGGCACTTCCCGAACTGCTGCGCGAGCTCGAGCTTCAACGCCGACGCGACGACAGCAGACCACGCCGGCGCCGCTCTCGCAGTGAGCTGCCAGTTGTACGGCTCGAGCTCGACGTCGGACGCGACGACGCCGTGCATCGCCGACAGAATCACGAACCGCTCGGCGACGAGCTCCGCGAGCTGGCGGCTCAGCGTGAAGAGCTCACCGGTGTAGAGCTCGCGCGCCGGGGCTCGGCGGTTCAGCTTCGTCGCGCTGCAGGCGAGCACCGCCAGCGCGTACGGCTTCCGGCGCGCCAGGTGTTCGCCCTTCGCGAGTCGCACCAGGCGTTGCCACGCCTCACCAGGTAGCTCCACCCGCGCCGATGCGTCGCCGGCGGCGAGCTGCGCGTCGAGTTCCAGCAATTCGGCCTCGAGCTGAGAGGTCGCGTGTTCGTCACTCATCGTTGCTCCATCGAGGGAAGGAACTGATCGCGCGGCGTTCAGAGGGAGGACCCGAACGCCGCGCGACCCCACCGCAGGCACAATGCCCGCGGCGGCTACAAGACCGTCCACCGCGCGCCGGGGGGGGGGGGAAGCGCGCGATGTGACGGGAGGCCCCAAGACGCGAGCTGCTGGGGGGATGGCGGGGCCTCGTACAAAGGTTCAGGCGGCAGAGAGCAGCTGCTCGGCGCCGAGCTCTGCGGTCACCTGCTGCTCAAGCTGTGTCGTCTCTTCCGGCATGCAACTCGCGCAGCCCGAATCACCACCGCGGAAGACGAAGAGCGCGGCGACGTGACCGCAACGACACGGGCCAGGCGGGTCGCAGAGAACGCCGCGACCATCGGGCCGGAGCGTGAGCTTGTACTGAACGGCGCTCACTTGACCGCCGCCTCGAGCTTGTCGAGCCACGCCTGGGCGACCTTCTTCTGCGTGCTGCGAAGAATCTCCTCGGGGTCCTGACCGAGCAGGCGCGCCATCTTCCGGAAGCGCACCATCACGTCGTCACGAGTTGCCGAGCCGCTGGAGCCCGCACGAACCGACGCCGGGGCGTCAGGCGACAGACAGCCCGACGAGCATTGCCCGCTGACGTTGATGGCGCGGAGGGTTTTCGAGCAGCCAGGTCGGCTGCAGGTCTTCAGATTCGGCATCGGTTACTCCGGTGTGAGGTTGGACCGCAGGGAGGCCGCCGCGGCGCGATCGAGCGCGTCACGTCGGGTGAAGTTCGTGGCGCCCGCTGGGGCTTCGCGCGTGAAGCTCGTGGAGCCGTGACGGTGCGGAAGCGCGTGCCCGGCGGGCAATGCGCACTGGCGCCCGGTATCGGCGTTGATCACTTTGCAGCTGCCGCGGAAGGTGTTCGTCGGAGCGCGGAGCGCTTCCGGCATCGGGGTCAGCGCAGGGTGCCGGAGACCGAGCGGGTTCTCAGGTGAAGGCTTCGCACTCGAGGGCGAAGGCGCGAGCTCGCTGGCGAGCAGTCGGTCGAAGAGGCTCACGCGCTCCTCGCGTTTCTGCGTTGACGGAGCGCGGCGTGCGTCGTCTCATTCCAGACATGCACAAGCTCTCGTCGGTGTTGGTGGTGTCGTTGATTGCGTTGTCTGTCTTCGCGGCTTGCGGCCCGCGTGAGCCGTACGTCCCTCAGCCGCGCGAGATGACTGCGCGAATCGAGAACGACTACGCGGAGAGCCTTTTCTCGCTCACCGTTCGCGTTGGTGGAGATGACGCGGGCGTCGTTCTCTTCACTGACGAACGAATCGCCGCGAACCGCAGCGCAACGGCGACGTTCCAAGCGACCACCGGCGACGAAGTGACGTTCGATTTCTCTGCGGTCAGCCTGGGGAGAGTGCAGCGCTTCCCGAACATCACGATGACGCCCGTGCCCGAAAGACAGGACACGATGGAGATCACCTACGACTTCGACCTCGCGACGGCCGACTTCGTCATCTATCGAAAATGGTCGTACTGACGACGCGGGCCACGGAAGACGTTCGCGGGTGATCACGTCATCACCTCGGCGTCTTTCACAGCCTGCCTCAGCGCGTGATGCAGGGAGCACGCTTCGTCCCACGCCGCTCGCCACTCAGTGGGCGGCGTATGGCCATCGAGCATCGTGAACAGCCCGCCGCGTCGGTCGACGATGATTGTGAACGAGTGACTTGAATCGCCGCCAGGCAGCTGGAACCACCGGCTGACGTGAAGGTCGCCCGCGCCCGACCACAACACCGTGAGCTGTCGCGCGTTCGCTACTTTCGCGGCCGCGAGTTGCACAGCCGTTGCCTTCGTCGGCTGAGTTGCGTCTCGCCGGCTCATCGACCGCCCGCCTTCGAGATAGCGGCATCGAGCAACGCGAACGCTGCGTCAGCGGCGACGGCGCGCGCTTCGTCTTCCGCGTAGCCGGTGCTCTCGGCGATCTCGCGAATGTCTTCACAACGTGACAAGCGCGTACCCACGATTCGCCTTCAGCGCGGCGAGCAGCTCACTCGAGAGCTCAACGGCCGCGTCGCGAGAGTCCATGGCGACGCCGAGCGCATCGAGAAACAGCTCCGCGTGAGTACCGAGTTGGTGCGCCAACACGTCGTGCTCGAGCAGCAGCCCTCGAACCATGCGACGAAGTTCGGTGTCGCTCGCCGACGGCGGTCCAGAGCCCAGCCAGGCACGAGCAGAAGCCACCGGCGAGTTGCTCAATTCGCGGCAGCCGGCGCACACGTCTATCGTCTCGGCATCTGCGCGGGCCGCAGAAGCGCTGAAGCTGCGCCTCCGACACCTCGAGCAGACGCCGACAATCAGCGTCTCTTCGTTCATGGTTCCCCGCTCGACCTCTGTTTCCAGCTCTCGACTTCAGCCTTGGAGGCTGACTCGCCACCGCGTCGCCCGACTCGCCCGTCTACACAGCACTTCACGGTAGACTAAATAGTTCACTTCATGATTGACGGTCAAGTCGATTGTGAACTAAACAGTCGACCATGGAATTGACCGCCAGTGACCCTTCGTCTACGCCGGTCTCGATGGCCAAGAAGAATGGACCGCCGCGCACGAAACTCCCGGGAGGGATGTCGGCGCCGATCCACTTGGTCGAGGCGCTGAACCTTGTCGTTGCGTTGAAGACCGAGGCTTACGAGGTCATGGGCTCAACGACGAAGGTGTCGCCGTCGGACGTGATCGCCGACGCGCTCGACGCATGGCTGCGGAACTGGGTGAGCCAACACGGCGCTCTTCCGTACTCCGAAGGTGAACGCGCGGACTACGTTCGCAAGCTCGCCGGAACGCTGCGACAAGAGCTGCGCTCCGAACTCTCCGACAGCTGATCCGCTGACACGCAGCCTTCGCGTGCTCACGGACAGTGGTTCGCGCGCACACGTTCTTCACCCGTAGTGCCCGGAGGCCTCATGGCCAGCAACCGCTTCACGCGTGCAGTTCACCTGAAGATGCTCCCGCGCGAGATGGCGCGACTTCTCGAAGCGTCAATCGTCTGCGTCTCGGACGACCTCGACCGCTACGTGCTTCATCACGTGTACTTCGAAGCCGACGGCGGCAAGTCCCGCCTCATCAGCACCGACGGCCACATGCTGAGCGTCATCACCGGTCCCGAATCGGAGCTGGAGATCGTCGAGCCGCTCTGCCTGCACAGCGAAATCGTGAAGAAGCTCGTCGCGGGGTTGAAGCGCTTCCCACGAGGGGTCAAGGAGCTCGCGGAGCTCAGCATCGACGTTGCCGACAAGACGGTGCGTTGTCGCGTCGTCGTGCGCGACTCGTTGCACTCGATGGAGTGGACCGCTGAGCGCATGCCCGGAGACGGCGAGTTTCCCGAATGGCGCCGTCTCCTGCCCTACTTCATGGAACGCGCCACGCTGAATGAGAGCGTCGTGAATCCGGTGCTGCTCGCGCGAATGGCGCGCATCGCGCGTTCGCTCGGCACTTCCCAGGTGCGGCTCACGCCGGCAGCTGCCGCCGACAAGGCGCTGCGCTGGTGCGGCGACGCGAAGGCCATCGGGGTCGAAGGTCAGTGGAAGTGGTTCGTCGGCGTGATGCCGATGAGCGAAGGCACTGAACACACGCCGACGATCCACGTGGTGCTCCCGGAGGTGGCGTGATGGCCGGACTCGGAACACTCACCATCGCTGCCGATCCGGAGTTGGTTGAACTGCTCAAGAGATTCTATCGCGACGCTGAGACCATCAAGGAATCGCTCGGACAGCCTTCGTCAAGCGCCAACCGTTTCAAGCCCGACATGAAGACGCTGCGCGATGCCTTCGCGAAGATGCACGACCGCGCGATGGGCGACGACAGCATCGTCTACATGAGCATCCCGCCCCGACCCGAAGTCGACGCGGACCTGTTGCTTCACGCCGCGCTCGACGAGCTCGACGCCGCGCGAAAGCGCCTCGCGGTGCTCGAAGGCATCACTCCCGAGCTGGCGTCAGCGACTTCGGAGGGCGAATTGCCGCGGTATTCCGTCCGCTGGAACGGCCCCCAGCTGCCGCTCGCAGTCCCCATGCCCGACGGCTACTGGACACCGTGGCATCTCGCCGATGAGGCCCGGGTCTCGAGCCTGAAGGAATTCGGCCGGTACCTCGCCGCGCTGGTCCGTGACAACGCATCGCCTCGCACGACCGATGACGAGCTCGACGCGATGGTCGACGAAGCGTTGACCGCCCACGGAGAAGCGAAGTGGCTCGAGGGAACCGCGCGGCGCTGCCAGTCGTGCAGCCGATGCTGGGACGTTCCGTGCGGTGGGTGCCAGGCCGGCGGCATCTGCGACGCGCACTGCCACTGCGATGAGTCGTCCGCAGGCCGCCCCAGTGACGAAGACGAAGACGAAGAGGTGAGCGAGTGAGCGCGTTCAAGAAGCGCCTCGATGCCGTCGGGAAGAAGCTCGACGTTTCGGCCGTCGACCCGCGGAAGCTGAAGCCCCCGTTCAAGACGGAGATCTGCCTGCAGCGCGTGCTGGTGGTCGACGACGGTGACGGGCTCGGCGGCGTCATCAACGGCGTGGTGCACTGCGAGCTCGCGCCGGCAGTCGTGGGTGGCTTCGAGGCGCTCCGGATCATGCTGGCCGCTGGCGACCTCATGCGCGACTGGCTCGCCGAGAGCGACGGCGCGCGGCTCGGTTCACTCGCCGGCGAGATGCGCGAAGCACTTCAGCGCATCAACGAGCTCGCGGACTCCGTGACCGCGGCGAAGAAGCTCGCCACCGCCGAGCACGACGCCTTTCACCACGCAGAAGCGAAAGCGAAGAAGGGAGCGGTTCATTGAACGACAACATCGAGGTCACCGAGACGTCTGTAGCTCCGGCACCCGAGAGCGCGACGATGGACGTGGAAGAGGCCGCCCGGTTCATCGGCATCAGCGTGAGCTGGCTCTACCGGCACTGGCGCCAGGTGCCGCACATCAAGCTCGGTCGACGTGTGCGTTTCACCCGCGATGGGCTGCAGGCGTGGTTCAAGCAGCAGGAGCGCGTGAACGCTGAGGCGGCGCGCTGATGGGCTGGGTCTTCAAACGCGGGAAGACGTGGCACATCGGGTGGCGCGACGCTGCCGGCGTTCAGCGCCGCAAGGCCACGCCGGCGAGAACATCCGCTGAAGCCCGGGCGCTCGTCGCGGAGCTCGAGGCACAGGCCTCTCGCGTTGCCCTTGGGCTCGAGGCGCCGCCGGTGAAGAGTCGCGAGACGCTCCAGCAGCTCTGTGAGTGGTGGCTGAACGAGCGCTGCCCGGAACCTTCGCGCGAGAACGAGCGCGCCCGCCTCGTTCGCCACGTCTTCCGGCACGAGCTCGGCGAGACGCCGCTGTCGTTGCTCACCGCCGACGCCATCGAGGCCCGGTTCGAAGCCGCCGAGAAGAGCGGAGGGCCGGACGGCCGCCGGCTGAAGCCAGCGACCATCAACAGGCTGCGCACGACGCTGCACAGCGTGTTCGCGGCCGCGAGCCAACCGCCCAGGCGTTGGAGCGGTGCGAACCCCGTCGCTGCGACCCGCATTCGCGACGTGGAGCGCTTTCACGCGGTGACGTTGGCCCCCGAGCAGATCGCCGCGGTGCTGCCGCTGGTGCCTGACGCCTGGCGCGGCGTGATGGCTGTCGGCGCGTACATGGCTCTCCGGAGGGGCGAGATCTTCGCCTTGAAGAAGAGCGACTACGACAGGAAGCGCCAGCAACTCCGGGTGGCCGCAAGCCATCAGCGGAACACGACGAAGGGCGGCCGCATCGACGTGCTTCCAGTCCCTCGCATCGTGCAGCCGTACCTCGAGCAGGCGGCGCGAGCGAAGAGCCTCTGGCTGTTCCCGAACTCGAAGGGCCAGCAGCGCACGAAGGAGTCGGACCCTCACCTCGTGCTGCGCACCGCGGTGCGCGCGGCGGGTGTGGTCGAACGGTGGGAGTCCTGGTGCCGCCGCTGCAAGGCGAAGCATCGCCGCACGCCGGTGCTCGTCACCGACAAGAAGCCGGCGCCAGCGAGCTGCTCGACCTGCGGAATGAAGCTCTGGGTGCGCGGGGTGCCGCCGCACATCCGCTTCCACGACCTCCGGCACTCCACCGCGACCAGCCTGTTGCGCGCCGGGGTGCCGCTGCAGCACGTGCAGCGCATCATGCGCCACGCCAGCATTCAGACCACGGTGGGCATCTACGGGCACATGGTGACCGAGGACCTCCGCGGCAGCCTCGACGAGACCTTCAGCCCTTCATCACCTTCAGTTGCACCCCGTCGCCCCGTCTAACGCACAAACAACGCACGCCAGAGGGACCAGCCGATGAACTCGACGCAGCGAGTCGAACCCCAGAAACAGAAAAACCCCTTGGTTTCCCAAGGGGTTCTCCGTTCTTCAACTCTGTGGGCACACCAGGTTTCGAACCTGGGACCCCCGCCGTGTGAAGGCGATGCTCTACCGCTGAGCTATGTGCCCAGAGCGGCGCGCTAAGTGCCACGCGCCGATTGGTGCGTCAAGGACGAAGCACGCACTCCGCACCTGACCCGTTCACAATCTCGAGATCTTCCCGTCGAGCGAGCGCACGCGCTTCTGAAGCGCCGACAGTTGCTTGCCGATCTCCTTGAAGTCCTGGCGCGTCGCGAAGTTGAGCTGGTTCAACACCACGCGCTGGGTGGAATCGATCGTCTTCTTGGCCTGCTGCGCCTTCCCCATCACCTCCACCACCTTCTGGGCGCGCTTTTCGTCGGCGAAGATCTTCTCCATCGCTTTCTGCGACAGCTGCATCGAGTACTGCTTCAGCGTGCTGGTGATGCCCATGGTTCAGCCCTCCTGGCGAATGCGCTCGAGCCAGCGTTCTGCCAGCCCGCGGTACTGAAGTCGCGAAATGACCTGCGTGAGATCACCCTTCGCGACGAGCCGCTTCTGCACGATGGCCGCGATGGGATCCAGCGAGCCATCGATGAGCGCCCACCAGTCGCTCTGTGCGGCGCGCGCGAAGTAACGCGGCTTGCTGGCCTCGAGCTCGGCGACGGTCACGAAGCGCGGCGCGGGCAACCGGCCACCCTGTGGAGCCCCCAGCGCGATCGCCAGCGGGCCTTCGGGCCGATCGATCACCACGCCGAAATCACCGTCCCAACCTTTGGCGGCGTGCGGCGCGTCGGGGTCGGCGTTGAGCAGCTCGATGGCGTGCGTGCACCAGGCTTCCGAAGGGAAGGACGCGGTCATGCGCGTCGTTGTGTCAGAAAACTCGCGTTCCCGCGCGCCTCGCCGTGGCATGAGCGGCTCAAAGATGAACTGGATCTTCCTCGCGCTCATCGTCGTGTCGGTTCTCACCGGGCTCTTCACCGGCACCATGCCGAAGGTGACCGAAGCGACCATCAAGTCGTCGACGACGGCGGTCGAGCTCGCGATCTCACTCATCGGTCAGATGACGTTGTGGCTCGGCCTGTTCGGCGTGGTGCGTGAAGCGGGCCTGCTTCGCTCGGTGGCCAACGGGCTCAAGCCGGTGATGGCCAGGCTGTTCCCCGAAGTGCCGCCCGAACACCCCGCGATGGGCGCGATGATCATGAACCTCGCGGCGAACGTGCTGGGGCTCGGCAACGCGGCCACACCGTTCGGGCTCAAGGCGATGGCCGAGCTGGACAAGCTCAACCCGCGCAAAGGCGTGGCCACCAACTCGATGGCTCTGTTTCTGGCGATCAATACGAGCGGCGTCGCGGTGCTCCCGCTCGGCGTGGTCGCCGTGCGCGCGGCGACCGGCTCGAAGGACCCCGCGGGCATCATCGCGCCCACGTTGATCGCGACGGCCTGCAGCACCATCTGCGCGATCATCGCGGCCAAGGTGCTCGAGCGACGGAGGTTCTTCGCCGCAGAAAAGTACGGGACGGTCGACGTCGACTTCGCGCAGAGGAAAGAGGCCGACGCCGCGCAACTGGCCAGGGCCGAAGAGCTCGCGCAGCTGGCTCCGCAGACGCCGCTGTGGCGGAAGCTGATGTCGTTCGGCGTGCTTCTCGCGGTGATCGCCGCGCTGGGCTTTCACGTCATCAACTTCGTGGGCTCCGGGTTCGACGTGACGCGCGACGTGTTGTCGAACTGGCTGCTGCCGGTGTTGATGCTCGCGATCGTGACCGTCGGCTTCGGTCGCGAAGTGCGCGTGTACGAAGCGTTCATCACCGCCGCCAAAGAGGGCTTTCAGACCTGCGTGGCGATCATTCCGTTTCTGGTCGGCATGCTGGTCGCCATCGGCATGTTCCGCGCGTCGGGCGCCATGGAGGTGATGGTGAAAGCGCTCACCCCGCTCGTCTCGCCCATCGGCTTCCCCCCCGAAGCGTTGCCGATGGCGTTGATCCGCCCGCTCTCCGGCAGCGGCGCGCTCGCGGTGATGTCGGACGCGCTCAAGACGTACGGCCCCGACTCGTTCCTGGGCTACCTCTTCTCGGTCCTCAACGGAGGCACCGAGACCACGTTCTACGTGCTGGCGGTGTACTTCGGCGCCGTGCAGGTGAAGTCGCTGCGGCACGCGCTCGCGGCGTGCGTGGTGGCCGACTTCGCCGGACCGCTCGGGGCCTTCTTCGCCTGCAAGCTGTTCTTCAGCAGCGCGCCGTTGATGAGCTGATCAACGCGCCGCTTCGCGAACTTCATTCGAAGGGTCGCGCTCACGAACCACTTCGAGGATCAGCGGCAGCTCTTTGGGCGGCTTCTGCTTCAACGCACCGAGTGAAGCGATGCGACGGGCCTCGCCTTCCTTGAGGCGCGCCGTCACCGCGTCGTCGCCACACCGCCGCGCGTTGGGATCGACGGTCAGCAGCTGGAGCTCCGCGTCCCGAAGCTTCGCCTCCGAGAGCCGGCGCGCTTCGCGAGCACGGAGCAGGAAGGAGTCGACGTCGTCGGGGAACTCGGTCTTCTGCTTCTTCGCGCCTTCGATCGCCGCTTCGGCGTAGCGGGAGAACTCTGCGGCGGCGCACAACTCGCGGCTCGACGACAACGCCGAGAGTGGCCCGGGGTCGACCGAGGCTTCGGCGACGGTCTGAGCCCACGACGACAGCTGCCGCGCGACCACCGCTGACGAGAAGAACTGGCGGCGCTCGGCGCGGATCTCCGCCCAGCGACGCAGCACCAAGGGGTCGGGGTTGGCCGCGTCCCACATGCGCTGGTACTCGCTGGCGGCGAGATCGAGCTGACCGGTCAAATCGAGCAACACCGCGCGCGTGAGGATCATCTGCGCGTCTGCTGCCTGGCCGTCGATGCCCTCGAGCCGCCTGGCCACTTCGAACTCGGCCACGGGCCTCGGCAGGGAGCGCAAGACGCGACCGAGTGACTCGAACGCGCGTTGACGCACCAACACCGACCGCGCGGAGCGGATCTGCTCGAGCAGCGGGTCGATGACCAGCACCGACACGTGCGAACCGAGTTCCTCGGCGGTCTGCCAACGGTCCATCGGGTCGCGCGCCGTGAACGACTTCACGGCTTCGTCGAGCGGCCGCAGCGAGTGCTCGGCGAACGCCGCGGTGATGCGCTGGTCCTTCGAGCGTTGGAGCGCTGCCACCTTCTCAGCCCGCGCCAGGCGCTGGCTCAACTGCGGCAGCTCCTTCGACAACGGGTTCTTCGAGACCAACAGCCGCGCCTGATCGAGCGCACCCGACACGAGCAGCCCCTCGAGCTCGAGTGACAACAACTTCACGCGCGCCTCGTCGCGGTGACGGCCCGCGGGGTACTGGCGCAGATAGCCGTACAACCCGGCCGCGGAACTCGCGTCGACCCACGCGGCGTCGTCGATCTTCGTGGTCGCACCTTCCACGTGCGGATCGTCGGGGTGCTTGCGCACCAGCGCCTCGAGCGACTTCGGATCTTCCGAGCTGACGAGCTCTTCCAACTCCAACTTCGCCAAGCGCGCTTCCGCTTCTTCGCGATGCGCACCGTCAGGGTGGTCCCGCAGAAACTGGCGCAACGACACCGCGGTGTTCCGCGTCATCGCCGCGTTGAAGCGCAGCGACTCGAGCAGCTTCTTCGCGGCCGGCGCCTTCGCGCCTTCCGGGAACTCCTCGAGGTACCGCTTGTACGCAATGACCGAGTGCGCCTTCTGCGCTTCCTCGAAGCACAGGTCGTCGAGCCGCTGCTCGGCCGCGTCGACGTTCTCGTCCTTCGGGTTCTCGCGAATGAACTGACGCCAGCTGTCGATGGTGTTGATGCGCGTGGCGGTCTGGAACGCGCCGCTGTCTCGGCAAGCGACGAACGTGATCACGACGAGCAGCGAGACGAAAAGACGCACGCCGCGCTCATACCAGAGGGCGGGTCGGAATTTGACGCAGCCACTCGATCGGCCAACCTGCGCTTCGTGCGCGTCGTTCTCGTCTCTGCCCTCGCCGTCATCGCCACCGGGTGCGCGACCGGCGCGCCGGTCGGAGGCCGCCGCTTCTACGTCGAGCGCTACGAGCCGTTCGCGAGGCCCGCGGCTGAACGCGTGGTGCCCGGCTTCGCAGACAGCCCGACGAAAGGGCCGTTGGCCGTCGCCTCGGGCGCCCGTGACACGGCGGTCGAGACCGCGCAGAGCCTCGTCGGCCGAAACCGGGTCGTGGTCAACGGCCGTCGCTACGGCGACGACTGCACCAGCTTCGTTCAGGCGGTCTACGCGCCGCTCGGCGTGAACCTGATGAGCGAGGGCCAACCGGGCGACAACGCAGTGACCGCGATGTGGCGCTTCGCGTCGGCGCACGGCCGCATCTTCGAGGGCGGTCGCCCGCTGCCCGGCGACCTCGTGTTCTTCCGCGAGACGTACGATCTCAATCGTGACGGTCGCGACAACGACGGCCTCACGCACGTCGGCGTGGTCGAGAGCGTCGAGAACGACGGCACGGTGTCGGTCATTCACCGCGTCGCGCGCGGCGTGGTGCGCTACCGCATGAACCTCTCGAAGCCGAACGTCTCCAGGACCTCCGGCGGCCGGAAGCTCAACGATTGGCTGCGCACCGAAACGCCGGGCTCGAAGCCGCGGCTGACGGCGGAGCTCTTCGCCGGCTACGCCACCCTGCTTCCCGTCGAAGCGCGCGTGGCCGGGCGGTGAAGCTCAGCGCTTGAGTGAAGCCAGCAGCTCGCGCGCCTGCTCGTGCTTGCCATTCAACGTGATCGCCCGGTCCAGCTGTTCTGCGGCGAGCTCGGCGTTACCGCGCTTGAGCTCCAACCGCGCCAACAACACGAAGGGCCGAATGAAGGTGCTGTTTCCCGCGCGCGCCTGCACGTGCTTCACGCGCTCGACCGCGTCGTCGAACGAGCTCCCGCCGTTGAGCGCGTACTCCGGCTCGATGAGCTCGGCCCAGTCGTCGCCGGCCGGGCTGTGCTGGCGAAAGCTCTCGGCGCGCGTGATGGCCTCGACGTCACCGAGCACGCCGAGCGCCAGACCGTCGGCACGAATGAACGCGAGCTCGGCGGTGCTGCCGCGCTCGACGCTGCGGCCCAGCGCCAGGAGACGGCCATGCTCGGTCACCAGCTGCGTCTTCAACTGCTGCGCGCGCTCGGTCTGCGAGATCAACGTGGCCTGCAGCTCGTCGATGGCGGTCTGCGAGGCACCTTCCGCCTTCTTGAGGCCGTTCAGGCGCTCTTCGGCGCGAGACAGGGAGCTCTGCGCGTCGTCGAACTGGAACGAGTGCGCGATGACCAGCGCTGCCTGCGCTTCGAGCATGTCGGGGTTCGCCGAACGCACGGCGCTCAACTGCGAAACGGCCTTGGCCTGCGCCTGACCGTCATCGAAGCGGAGCGTGGCGAGCGCCTGCTCGGTCGACTGCAAGGCAGCCGGTGACACACGCTGACTCAGCAGATCCTTCCCGACCAGGCGCCACACCAGCACGCCCGCGAGCGCGATCGCGATCAGCACCAGCACGATGATGACCACGCGACCCGAACCACCGCCGCGCACCGCACGCAGCGCTTCGGCGTCGTCACGGGCCTGCGCGTCGAGCTCCGCGGGCGAACGAACGAAGTTCTCGGGTGAGCCACCCGGCTCCGGCGGCAACTCGAGACGCAGCGGCGCCAGGCGCGGGCCGTCGTTGAGCGGCTCGAGGTTCGTCAGCGTGTTGCCCACCGGCTGCAACATCGGAGGCGCAGCGCGCACCTCGGGCGGCGTCAGACCATTCGCGTCCGACAACAGAGAGACTCCCGGCGGATCGAAGCGGTCGTCAGGCGGCAGCGTGCGGTGCAGGTCGCTGACCGCCCCCATGCTCTCGAGCGAAACGGCGCCCGGGGGCAGCGTCATGTCGCCCGAGATCTCGCGATCGGCGGCGGGCAGACCACCTTCGGGCGTGTTGCTCTCGCTCGGGTTCATCGCGAACAGCTGCGTGCGGTTGTGCCTGTCTTGCACGGCGTTGCCACCGGCCGGCGGCGTCGACAGCCCGCTGCCACCCACGTCGCTCATCGCGAAGCGCTGCGTGCGTTCTGCGCGCGGCGGAGGCGACGGCTCGTCACTCGAGTTCTCCGCGACCACCGACGCCGCGTCGACGCGCACCGTGCTCTCGCTCTTGTCTTCTTCAGCGGCGTAACCGGCGAGCTCCACGGTGCCTGCCGTCACCTTGGGAATCGGCGAGCGGCCGAACATCATCGTGGTGTTCTTCGCCGCGGGCGCTTCCGTCGGCGCGTCGCTCGGTGCGCCGAACATCATGGTGCGGTTCGACTGCCCGGGCGACGACTCGAGAATCGTCTCTTCGGCCGGCGGGTCGGGCTCGTGGGCGCCGAACAGCTGCGTGCTGCGGCCGACAGGCGCTGGAGCCTGTGGCGACGACTGCGCCGCGTTCGACGCCGCCGTCCCGAACATCATCGTGGTGTTCTTGGGCGTGTGCGGCGGCGGCGCGGCGGGCGGCGTGCCCCCGAACACCAACGTCTTGTTGGCGTTGCCCGCGGGAGCCTGCGGCGCCTTCTCGGCCGCTTCAGCAGCGGCGATCGACGCAGCGGTGCCGAACATCATCGTGGTGTTCTTCGGCGAAGCAGGCGGCGGTGCGGCCGGCGTACCGAACATCATCGTGGTCTTCGCGGCGGCGGCCGCCTGCGGAGCCATCGGCGGCGTCACCGTGTTCGACGCGGCGGTGCCGAAGACCATCGTCGAACGCGCCGCTGGCGGGGGCTGCGGCGGCGCAGGGTTCGCGCCACCACCAAACATCATCGTCGTGCGACCCACCGGCGACGAGGCTTCGGGTGCCGCCGCGGCGTTCGATGCGGGCGTGCCGAACATCATCGTGGTGTTCTTCGGCGAAGCCGGCGGCGGCACGGCCGGCGAACCGAACATCATCGTGCTGGTGCCAATGGGCGGCTTCGCGGCGGGTGCAGGCGCTGCAGACTGCAGGCGCGCGGTGAAGACGTGCGCGCATCGGGTGCACTGAACAGGTACGCCCTGGGGTGGAATCAGCGAGTCGTCGAGGACGTACGTCGTCGAGCACTTCTCACAGGTGATGTGCACGGCGCGCTTCTACCACACACCGCTGTCCACCAAGCGGATCTCACACGCTGCCTGGAGCGTCAGGAGCCGCTGGTCACCGACACCTGGAACCGCGTCGATTTGTTCCCAACTCGTGAAGCCGGTGCCACGCGCTTTCACCAGCTCGTTGGCCACGTGGGGCCCTACGCCGGGAATCATGGCCAGCTCGCGCTCGGTGGCCGTGTTGCAGTCGAACTTCTGACGCAGCGTCAGCGACTTGGCGGGTGGCATGGGCGCGCCGGCGCCACACGTGGCGACGCCGTCGGCGCCGAGGCGCAGCGGTGCACCGTCAGGACAGCGAGTGGGCGCCGCCGGTGCCGACGGGCGCCACCACGCGAACGCGCCGACGATCGCCGCCATTGCCACGACGATCACGATGGCGCGCGAGCGATGCATCAGGCCTTCGAGTCGAGCCCGAACTGCGTGTGCAGCGCGCGCACCGCGAGCTCGGCGTACTTGGCCTCGATGAGGCACGACACGCGGATCTCCGAGGTCGAGATCGCGAGGATGTTCACGTTCTCCTTCGAGAGCGTCTTGAACATGGTCGCCGCGACGCCCGAGTGCGTGCGCATGCCCACCCCGACGATCGAGATCTTCGCGACCTGATCGTCGATGTCGAAGCGCTCGGCCTTGATCGACTTCACGACCTTCTTGATGACGTCGCCGGCCTTCACCGCGTCGGCCTTGCCGACGGTGAAGGTGAGCTCGGTCTTGCCCTTCACCGGCGTGTTCTGAACGATGAGGTCGACGCTGATCGCCTTCTCGACGAGCGCGCCGAAGATGCGGGCGGCCATGCCGGGCTGATCGGGAACTCCGTAGATCGAGACCCGCGCTTCGTTGCGGTCCAGCGCCACACCACTGACGAGAATGTCTTCCATTGCCTTGTCTTCCTCACAGACGAGCGTGCCCGGGTCGTCGCTGAACGACGACTTCACCCAGAGCGGCACCCGGTACTTCATCGCGATTTCCACGGAGCGGATCTGCAACACCTTCGCGCCGAGTGACGCGAGCTCCATCATTTCTTCGTAGCTGATTCGATCGAGCTTCTTCGCCTTCGGCGCGATGTTCGGATCGGTCGTGTAGACGCCGTCGACGTCGGTGTAGATCTCACACGCATCGGCCTTGATCGCCGCGGCGATCGCTACCGCAGTGGTGTCGCTGCCGCCGCGGCCCAGGGTGGTGATGTTGCCCTCTTCGTCGACGCCCTGAAAACCGGCGATGACCGCGATCTCGCCGCGCTTGAGCGCCGCGAAGATGCCCTCCGCGTCGATGTGCTTGATGCGCGCCTTGCTGAACGTCGAGTCGGTGACGATGCGGCACTGGTGGCCCATGAAGCTGCGCGCCTTGCCGCCGGCGGCCTCGATGGCGACCGCGGTCAGGCCGATCGACACCTGTTCGCCGGTCGCGATGACCACGTCCTGTTCACGCTCGTTGGGTCGCTCCGACAAACCGTTGACCAGCTTGAGCAGCCGGTTGGTCTCGCCGCTCATCGCGGACACCACGACCACCACCTGATTTCCGGCCTTCTTCGCGGCAATCGCGCGCCGAGCGACATTCTTGATGCGCTCGAGATCGCCGACCGAGGTGCCGCCGTACTTCTGAACAATCAACGCCATAGGGTGGCGCTGCCTAGGACGCGCACACCTGTCCGCTCAAGGAGTTTTGTTGCAGCGCGTCACCCGGAAGCTTCTTGCGTCGCGTTCTGCGCTCGGGAATGAGCCGCGCACCTATGACCTCGCCGCTGATCATCGATGGCAACACGCTGGGCCTTTCCGACATTCGCGACGTGGCCGAGCGCAATCGTCACGTCGAACTCGCTCCTGCCGCGCGTGAACGAGTGGCGAAGGCGCGCGCGCTCGTCGACCGCATCGCCGCCGGTGACGAGCCCGCGTACGGCATCAACACCGGCTTCGGCACGCTCGCTGAAGTTCGGATTCAGAAGAGCGATCTGCAGCAACTGCAACGGAACCTCATCGTCAGCCACGCGGCGGGCGTCGGCAATCCGCTCTCGATACCCGAAGCGCGCGCGCTGCTGCTGCTGCGGTGCAACGTGCTGGCGAAGGGCTACTCGGGCGTGCGCCCGTCGACCTTGGAGCTGGGGCTCGAGCTGCTCAATCGCGGCGTGACGCCCGTCGTTCCCGAGCGGGGCTCGGTCGGCGCGTCAGGCGATCTCGCGCCGCTCGCGCACCTGGCGCTGGTGTTCATCGGCGAAGGTGAAGCCTTCTTCGACGGCGTACGCATGCCGGGCCGTGACGCGCTTCGCAAAGCAGGGCTCGAGCGCGTGGTGCTCGAAGCGAAGGAGGGCCTCACGCTGGTCAACGGCACGCAGGCGATGTGCGCGGTCGGCGTGCCCGCGTTGCTCGCGGCAGAAGAGCTCGCGGAGCTGTTCGATCTTGCGGGCGCGATCACCATCGAAGGCATGCTGGGTTCGCACCGCCCGTTCATGACCGGCGTACACGCCGTTCGCCCACACCCCGGTCACGGCACCGTCAGCGGTCACATGCGCCAGCTGCTCGCGGGCTCGGAGCTCGTCGAGAGCCATGTCGACTGCCACAAGGTTCAGGACCCGTACTCGATGCGCTGCATTCCGCAGGTGCACGGCGCTGCGCGTGACGGGCTCGCGTTCGCGCGCCGCATTCTCGAAGTCGAAGTGAACGCCGGCACCGACAACCCGCTGGTCTTCGCCGACGAAGAAGAGCTCGTGTCGGCCGGCAACTTCCACGGTCAGCCGGTGAGCCTCGCGCTCGACGTGGTGGCCATGGCGCTCACGCAGCTGGCGTCGATCAGCGAGCGCCGCGTGGAGCAGATGGTGAACCCCGCGCTCTCGGGCCTGCCGCCGTTCCTCGCGAAGAACTCGGGCCTCAACTCGGGCTTCATGATCGCGCAGGTCACCGCGGCCGCGCTCGTCGCCGAGTCGCGCATTCTGTGTCACCCCGCGTCGGTCGACTCGATCCCCTCGTCGGCTGGCCGCGAAGATCACGTGTCGATGGGCATGACGGCGGCGCTCAAGGCCCGCCAGGTGGTCGAGCACTGCCGGCACATTCTGGCCATCGAGCTGCTCGTGGCGTCGCAGGCGCTCGACTTCCGCGAGCCGGGCAAGACGAAGCCCGGTCGCGGTGTCGCCGCGGCGCATCAGCTCATTCGTTCGCGCGTGCCACACATGGAAAATGATCGCGAGCTGCATCGCGACATCGCAGCGGTCGCAGCGCTGGTCGACTCCGGGGAACTCCTCGCGACGGTCAGGAGCGCGTGCTACGAACCGCGCGCATGAGTGAGCAGCACGGCGAGTTCCCCCGGACGCTTTCCACCGCAATTCCTGCAATCGCGAATCCGGCGGAACTCAGCCAGCCTGCGACGGCGAGTGATGAAGAAGCCCGCGAGCGCATCGCGGCGCTCGAGCGTGAAGCGCGCGCCCTGGGTCCGGTGCCCGCGGCCGCGCTGCTCTTTCACGAGATCGGTCTGTTGTGGGAATCGCCGCTCAAGCACCCGCGCAACGCCGCCGTCGCCTACCAGCAGGCGTTCAAGCTCGCGCCCCGCTTCCTCGCCAACATCCGCGCTGCGCGCCGGCTCTTCGCCGAGGTCGGCAACTGGCAGATGGTCGTCACGCTGATCGACGCCGAGCTCGGCGCGAGTGAAGCGCGTCGTGCGCGCGCCGCGCTGCTCTTCGAAAAAGGGCAGATCCTCGAGCAGCGGTTGTCGCGCGAGAGCGAAGCCAACGCCGCCATCGCCCAGTGCCTGGAGCTCGAGCCGGAAGACGTGACGCTGCTGGTGCAGCTCGAGCAGTTCTACGGCGAGAAGGGCGACTTCACCGCGCTGGTCACCGTGTACCGCCAGCTCGCGGCGAACGTTCACGAGCCGTCGGCGAGGGCCGGTTACCTGACGTCGGCGGGCCTGCTTCAGGAAGACCGTCTGCGCGATCCGGTGGGCGCGTCGGCGTCGTTCCGCGCGGCCTTCGCGCTCGAGCGGAAAGACCCGCAGCTGCTCGCGGCGATGAAGCGCGTCGCGCAGCGTGAAGGCACGGTCGACGAAGAGCTCGCGGCGCTCGCCGCCGAAGCCGAGCTGCAGGGCGCACACGCCGCGCCCACCTTCCTGCAGATCAGCCGCACCTACGAACGCCTCTCGCGCCCGGAGGACGCGCTGGCGGCCCTGCTCGCGGCCCGTCGCGTGAGCCCGAACGACCCGCTCATCTTGTCGGAGCTGGCGCGCATCTACGAAGCGCAGGGCCGCTTCGACGAGCTCGCCGACGTGCTGCTCGCGTGGGTGGGTTCCAACGCCGAAGAGAGCGAGTTCGTCGCCATCAACCTCCGCCTCGCGGCGCTCTACGAGCAGCAGCAGCGCGACGTCGATGCCGTCGGGCGGTACCACGCGATCCTCAACCGGGTGACCGGTCACGCCGGCGCACTCGCGGGGCTGGGCAAGCTGCACTTCCGCGCGCAGAACTGGCAGGGCCTGCTCGACACCTACGAAGCCGAAGCGAGCGCCGCCGACGACCCGAAGCAGAAGGCCGGCCGTCTCTACAAGGCCGCCGAGACGCTCGAAGAACGCCTCGGTCGCGTCGACGAAGCCATCGCCCGCTACAACGGCTGTCTGCAGCTCTCGCCGGGCTACCTGCCGGCGCAGAAGGCGCTCACGCGGCTGTACGAGAAGCTCGGCCGCTGGGCCGAACTGGTCGCGATGTACGAGACCGATCTGCTGCAGGCCAGCGATCGCGAAGAGCAGATCTCCACGCTCAACAAGATCGCCGCGATCCACGAAGATCGGCTCAACGCGCCGGAGCTCGCGATCGATTGCCTGAAGCGCGTGCTCGAGCTCTCGCCCGATCACCTGCCGACCATGCGCAGCCTCGCGCGGCTCTACGAGCGCACCGGCCGCTGGAGCGAGCTGCTCGAGCTCAACGAGAGCGAGGCGCGCCTCGCGTCGGACACCAAGCAGATCGTCTCGCTGGCGCACCGCAACGCCGAGCTGCTCGAAGATCAGCTGAAGGACCGTCCCGCCGCGATTCAGGCGTGGGAGCGGGTGCTCCAGCTCTCACCGCAGTACCTCCCTGCCCTGCGTGCGCTCGGCCGGCTCTACGGTCAGGACTCCCGCTGGGACGCGCTGATTCGCATGTACCGCGCCGAGTCGGAGATCGCCGCATCGACCGATCAGGCCGCGGCGCTCGTGCAGAAGGTCGGCGAGCTCTACGAGCAGAAGCTCAAGAACGTCGACGAAGCGGTGAGCGCCTACCGTGAGGTGTTGACGCTCGCGCCCAACCACGTGCCCGCGTTGCGTGCCCTGGCGCGCATCTACCGCACGCGCTCCGAGTGGGAATCGCTCATCGAAATTCTGCGCGCCGAAGCGGCGAACCGCAGCAACCCCACCGAGCGCGCGAACGCCATCTTCCAGGCGGCGTCGATCTGGGAAGACCAGCTCGAGCGTCCCGAGGCGGCCATCGAGGCGTACGAAGAGGTCGTTCGCCTCGCCCCCAATCACACCACCGCGCTGCAGCAGCTCGAGCGCATGCTGACCGTGCGCGACGACGTGAAGGAGCTCATCGTGCTCCTCGATCGTCAGACGCAGGTGGGCACCGACCCGTCGCGGGTGGCGGCGTGGCTCAAGCTGGCGCGGCTGTACGTCGATCGGCTCAACGAGCCCGGGCGCGCGGCGTCGTGCTGCGAGAGCGCGCTGGCGCTCGACCCCGAGAACCTCGCGGCGCTCCGCATGCTCGAGCGCATTCGCGCCAACGACAAACCCCGCCGCGCCGAGCTGCGGGCACGCATCGCCGACGCCATCGGCGATCAGAAGCTCTCGGCGGCGATCTCGTTGTCGAACCTCGACCCCTCCGCGGCGCCGACCACCGAGATCATCCAGCAACTCAAGACCGCGTACCTCGCCGACCCGACCGACGAGGCGCTGAGCCTGGTGCTCGAGAAGGCGCTGCAGCGCAGCGGTGACGCGCGCGGCCTGGTCGAGCTGTACGAGAAGCGCCGCGCCAACGCGACCGACGCGGCCGACATGCTGCAG
>QFQP01000144.1 GCA_003243425.1 Archangium gephyra
AATGGCGCGAGTGCGGTCATGCTCGATACCGCAGGCGACCTCGTGCTCTCCACCACCGGCGGGGATGTGATACAGCGGAAGCCGATCGCCTACCAGGAGATCGATGGCAGGCGGCGCGCCGTCGAGAGCCGCTACCACCTGCAGGCCGATCACAGTGTCGCATTCGACGTGGGCGCGTACGACCGTGCGCACGCGCTCGTGATTGATCCGGTCGTCGTGTATCGCGCGCCCTACGGCGGGAACGCGTGGGACGAAACGACGAGGATCGCAGTCGATTCCCACGGTAGTGCCTATGTGACCGGTTACACGCGCTCGACGGACTTCGCGACAACGCCGGGTGCGCCTCAAGAAGGCCCTGCGGGCCGCGAGGACGTTTTCGTCGCCAAGATCAACGCTGCGGGCGATGCGTTCGAATGGAACACCTACCTCGGTGGCAGCTACGATGATCGGGGTGAGGGCATCGCGGTGGACGCCGAAGGCAATGTGGTCGTTGTGGGATCAACCCAATCGCACGATTTCCCCGTGGTCGCGGCGCGGCAGCCCTCGGCGATGGGTGGGGGGGGCGCGTTTGTCGCACGATTCTCAACCGATGGCGCGCTGACTTACAGCAGCTATTTCGGAAGTCCGGGTTTAGATTTGGCTGGAGGCGTTGCGGTTGACTCGAAGGGCGGTATCTACATCGCCGGCGCGACTTACTCGAAGCAATTCCCTGTAACCTCCTTCAGTTACTGCTTGGCCCTTATGGGAATCGAGGGCAACAACAGGTGCGCCTTCGTCACCAAGCTGACGCCGGAAGGGGCGCCCGCGTATAGCATCGCCGACGGCCTCGGCTGTAGCACCAACATTGTGGTGGATCGCACCGGTGCCGCGTACTGCCACTCGACTACTGGCGTGATAAAGCTGGCGCCTGACGGTGTTGCGGAATATAAAAATAATCTCGACGCCCAGGTCTACGACATCGCCGACATCGCTGTCGACGGCGATGGCGCCGCTTACGTAGTGGGTAGAGCCCGGCGGAACAGTTCCACGATCAATTCGGATCTCACCGCCGACACCGGCAATATGGTCTGCAAGATCGATCCGGCCGGTGCCTCATACGAGTACTGTGCGCGGGTCGGTGTCGTGCCGCAGGACCTTTGGAGTCCGCTGGTTGCGATCGCGGTTGACGCCGAAGGTGGGGTGGTCGTCGCCGGCACCAGCAGTCCGACATTTGACGCCGACCTGTACAGAGATGCCTTTGTGCAAGCCATCACGCCGTCGGGCCGAAGTCAGCGATTCAGTGCATTGGCGGGACGTACGATGGTGGAGTTGAATTCGCAATCGGGCTCTGACGTCGCGGTGGATGCGGCTGGCAATATCTTTCTTACTGGTCAAGGTAGTGGCGTCAACTACGGCTCCGAGTTCGTAGCGCGCATGACGGTCGCCGACTGGAAGATCATCGGTGCAGGCGACACTGACGCGGACGGTCGCGCGGACCTGCTCTGGCATAACCGCGGACTGGAGCAATTCCACACCTGGACGATGAGCGGAACCACGCGCATGGCCGTTCACGACGCATCGATTCCGCTGCAATACCGCGTCGCGG
>QFQP01000145.1 GCA_003243425.1 Archangium gephyra
AAGGGGTTGTGACGGCCACCCTCCTCCTTCGAGAGGATGTAGGCGGTGCCCTCGAAGTTGGTGTGCGGCGTGACCGAACCCGGCTTCACGACGACCTGGCCGCGCTCGACGTCCTCGCGCTTGGTGCCGCGCAGGAGCAGACCACAGTTCTCGCCGGCCCAGGCCTCGTCGAGCTGCTTGTGGAACATCTCGATGCCCGTGACCGTGGTCTTCTGCGTCGGACGGATGCCGACGATCTCGACCTCGGAGTTGATCGCGAGGGTGCCGCGCTCGGCGCGACCCGTCACGACCGTGCCACGGCCGGTGATCGTGAAGACGTCCTCGATCGGCATGAGGAACGGCTTGTCCTTGTCGCGCACCGGGTCCGGCACGCTCTCGTCGACCGCGTCCATGAGGTCCAGGATCGCCTGGGTCCACTTCTCGTCGCCCTCGAGCGCCTTGAGGCCCGAGACGCGGACGACAGGCGCGTTGTCGCCGTCGAAGTCCTGGCTGGAGAGGAGCTCGCGGACCTCGAGCTCGACGAGCTCCAGGATCTCCTCGTCCTCGACCATGTCGGACTTGTTCAGCGCGACGAGCAGGTAGGGCACGCCGACCTGCTTGGCGAGCAGCACGTGCTCGCGCGTCTGCGCCATGGGGCCGTCGGTCGCCGCGACCACGAGGATCGCGCCGTCCATCTGGGCCGCGCCGGTGATCATGTTCTTGATGTAGTCGGCGTGACCGGGGGCGTCGACGTGCGCGTAGTGGCGCTTCGGGGTCTCGTACTCGACGTGCGAGATGTTGATCGTGATACCGCGCTGACGCTCCTCGGGCGCGGAGTCGATCGACGCGAAGTCGCGCTGCACGTTCGTGGCCGACGGGTACTTGTCCGCGAGCACCTTCGAGATGGCAGCGGTCAGCGTGGTCTTGCCGTGGTCGACGTGACCGATCGTTCCGATGTTGACGTGCGGCTTGGTCCGCTCGAACTTGGCCTTGGCCACTTGGGGTCCTCCTCAGGACGTAGTGCTCGTGCCTGGCCGACCCGAGCAGATTTGGGACTTGGTTATGGTACGGGATTCAGTTGTGGTTCCGTGCTGAGCATGTGTCCGAGCGGCGTCCGCCGCCCGTCCCGGTCGGCCGCGAGGCGGCCACCCGGTCGGCGAGTCGGCGCGTGGCGCCTACTCGCCCTTGCTCTTGAGGACGATCTCGTCGGCGACGTTCTTCGGCACCTCGGAGTAGCTGTCGAAGGTCATCGAGTAGACGGCGCGGCCCGAGGTCTTCGACCGCAGGTCGCCGACGTAGCCGAACATCTCCGACAGCGGGACCTTCGCCGAGACGACCTTGACGCCCGTGGCGTCCTCCATCGACTGGATCTGGCCGCGGCGGCTGTTCAGGTCGCCGATCACGTCTCCCATGTACTCCTCGGGCGTGCGCACCTCGACGGCCATGAGCGGCTCGAGGAGGACCGGGCTCGCCTTGCGGGCCGCCTCCTTGAACGCCATGGAGCCGGCGATCTTGAACGCCATCTCCGAGGAGTCGACGTCGTGCGCGGCGCCGTCGACGAGGGTCGCCTTGATGCCG
>QFQP01000146.1 GCA_003243425.1 Archangium gephyra
GTAGCCCACTAATCCTTGCGGCAAACGGATCGAGAGCGGCACGAAACGGATGGCTGCGGGCTGCAGCACGCGCTGGACCGGCACGTGCGGATAGTCGATGACGTCCTCGCGCCAGGACCATGTGCGGCCGTCGACGATCACCTCTGGGGTGAGCGACACAGCCGCGGCGGCGGCCGGTGCTGTCACTTCGAAGTGCACGAGGGTCTCATCCCCTGCCTGGGCAAGCGCGACGGGGGCCTCCGCCGGCCGCACGCTCCACGCCTGCGGTACGGGCAGCCGGACAATCGCCTTCAATTCGTCCTTCCAAGCGCGCACGCGCAGCGTCACGCGGGTCGCTGCGCCGTTGGGCAACATCGTAGCCTTCCGCGCGGGCGTGATTGTTACGGGAGGCGTCACCGTCACGAGTTGTGTGCGTTCGCCGAGCACGCGATCGGTCCACGCGTACTGGAGCGGAGCGGTTACGCGGACGGTCCGGCCGCCGACCATGAGATCCACGTCTACCGCGAACGGCGGCGGCCCTTCCGGTTCGCCGACCGGGTCGCGTCCGCCTTCGCCCCAATTTCGCACAGCGCCTGAAGCGCGCAGCCAGTAAGGCCACGACAGGTTCGCTCGCGAGGGTACGATCACCTCGCGCGAGATTTCCTGCTTTTCGTTCACGTGAAGCTGGGCGTTGAGCTCAAGCGCATCTGTTCCCGCAAAAACGACGCGCTTCAATGTCATTGTTGCAGGCCGCCGCATCACGACTTCCACGCTCACTGGAAGGCGCGTGCCCGGGGAAGCAGCGGGTGTTGGCGCGGTCGCCCGCACAAAAACACCCGCCACTGATGCGATGAGCGCGTCGAGCATGGCGCGTGCATCCCTCGTGCGCGGCTGGTTTGGCAGCGCTTCGAGCACACGGTTCGCCTTCAGGAGCGATGGCAACGCGCGTTCCGGCGCATCCCGTTCGAGTCTCGTGCGCGCCTCCTCGAGCGCCCGCGCGAGTGCAGTCCCCGCCGAGCCGAACCGCTCCCACCCGAGCGCGAGCCCCTCGAAGATGTCTTTTGTGGGCCGCGTGCCGGCAACTGGCACGAACGACTCGAGAAGCGGCCCACGCACGGCCGGCGTGCCAAAGCCCTGGCTCTTGTTCTGGCTGCGGGAAAGCGCCGCGAGCTCGCCGTAGGACAACCCGAGGCGCACATCGTAGTCACCGACATCGATCGTCAGCGTGTCCGGTGACTTCTCGCGTATACGCCAAACGTTGTGGAGGAGCCTGTCGGCCCGCCACGGCGTGACACCAGCACGGAGCTGTTCGGGAAAGCGATTCGGGTCGGCCGCGGCGGTGAACGCCTTACGCGCCAGAATCGCGGACGCGGTGTGGTGGCCGTGGTTAGGCGGGTGTTCGTCGTAGCGCGTGATGATCACATCGGGCTGGAAAGTGCGAATCACCCACACGACATCGGCAAGCGCCGCTTCGTGCCCCCATGCGGCCAGCGTCTCGTCCGCTCGCTTCGAATAGCCGAAGTCACGCACGCTGCTGAAGAGCTGGAGCGCGCCGTCGAGTCGTCTCGCCGCG
>QFQP01000035.1 GCA_003243425.1 Archangium gephyra
GTTCGTGACCCGCTTCATCCGCGGCCACTTTCCGTTTCGCCGGCTCGGGCGGTCAGGCGATCTGACGTAGTAGTGCTAGTTCGTCGTCCGCAATGTTTGATGCGATCTGCGCAGCAATCCATTCATACTGCGCATCCTTGTTTGCGAAACGCGCCGTGGTGACGGCGTCGTCGGGCTGAATTAGAGAGCGGAAAAAGGGGGGAGTGGACTTCGCTGACCGCCGAATCGCCAGATCGCGAGGATTAACGGTGGCCCCAGGCACATGCTCATATCCGATCTCTGTCCACAGAGATTCGTCGTCGAAATACTGAACCAGACCGCTCTTCCGATAGATGCCAAATCCAAGAGCGTGAGCCGTAGTCAGTGCCCACGGAGTATTTCGGTAGCAGACTGGAAGGATGACATCTTGTTTCTGTGGAGAATTGCCGGTGAACTGAATCCGCGGTTCGCCATCGCCGTGAGACCCGAACAGTTTCTCGGGGCCAACCATGCTGAAAGCAGAGAGGTTTTGTAGTTCGTCATAGCCCCACACGATTCGCTTGGGCGGCCGTGCGGCGAAATACGCCAATTCGAAGAAGGGCTGCGGAAGGTCTTGCGCCTCGTCAATCAGAATCACATCGTATTGGGCGATGTCGTTAACCCCATGGGTCATTCCCTCGACGTGCTTGAGCAGAGTGCCGCATGCGCCTTCGAACGCATGGTCCCGTCCGAACTGATTCTTCGCTTCCTGAAAGTTCAGTGGCGCCGCCTGCGCGGCATCTGCGACTAGATAGTAGAATCCCGGTTCTCGCTCGCTTCCCCATGCTGGCATTATGTGTATGTTCTTGAAGTCCGGCTCGGTGCCAATGAATTCGTAGGAGAATCGACGAACCAATTCTTGAAATTGCTGCTGCAGACTTCGAGTGTGAAAGACGATTGCGATTTGCCAATCTTGGTGCAGCGCATGAAGATATGCGGCCTTCAGCGCAAGCACGACCGTCTTTCCCGAGCCGGCAAGGCCTCTAATTCTCTGTGGGCCGTCAGGTGTTTCAAGCGCTCCCTTTTTCTGATGCTTGTCTAGATTGTTGATCTCGCGCTCGATCTCTCTAAGGACGTGACCTCTTGAGTTCGGTTTTGTAACGTTTGCGCGGCGCTTTCTTGGGCGGAGCGTAGAAATGCTCTGTAGTACGCTGGAGACTGCTCTTATTTGGAGCGTAGCGATTCGATATTTTGGGTTCGCAAGTTTCTGAACTGTGGCTGATGTGAGCAGAGTCACCTTGTGCCGAACTGCGGCGTCATCCGCAGTGGCGATTGGCGTGAAGATCGCCACTCGGGGGCGTACTGTCAGTTCGCCCTCGTCATCGCAAAGTTCCGGCTCCTTCTGAAGCTTGCTTCGTATTCCGGTAAGGAGCTTCAGGCTCTGCGTCCGCAGTGATAGCCATCCGTGTTCGTCAGTTGCCAATGGAAGCGTCGCGGGCAAAATGAACGCCACGACTCCATAGTCTTCGCACACCAGCATAGCGTCGGCGACCACCGGTTCGTCGGCTGACGGCAGGATTGGAAATCCTATGTATAGAGTTCCCGATGAACACTGGCTGGCAAGCGCTTGTTCAAGGTGATCGGCGATGCTTGTCTGAGTTGTTGAGTTGCCGCGGACAATTTCAAGCATGTCTCGTACCTTGGTTTGAAGAATGCTTCCGTAGGGGAACGACCGCGCCGGAATGTAGCAGGCGGTCGCGAATAGCCTCCACGCCAAGTGACCCTACGGCGGCCGCGGGAATGGCTGGCGAATCGCGAGTTGTGCCCTTCGGGTCACAACATCTGAAGTCACTGTCCGACACCGCTTTTCCTGTTTTCGTGAGCCGCCGTGTCCATCAGCTGAAGCGCCCACCCGCTGGGAGGTCCTGGTGCAATTTCGACAAGTTCTCGTCGCGCTCAGCCTGAGTGTCGCGACCGTGGGGTGGGCGAAGCCACCGGCAGGAGACGTCTTCTGTACGAAGTACCCGACGTCTCCGACCTGCGTGAGTGGGAGGCCGGCGTGCTCGTACTGTCACGTGGCGCCGCCGCAGCGGAACGTGTTCGGCGCGGCGGTCGAAGCGCAGCTGGCTCCGGGCGCGTCGCGGCCGTTGTCCGACGGCGACTTCGCCGCTGCGCTCCCTGCGGCGCTGGCTGCGGTCGAGGCGCTCGACAGCGACGGTGACAACGTCAGCAACCTCGTCGAGATCACCAAGGGAACGTTGCCGGCTGATCACCGCAGCTTCCCGAATGATCAGCCGTGCGCCGGAGGCACCAACCCGCAGTTCAAGGTCTGCCAGTACGACGTTCGCTACGTGTACCGGAAGGTGCTGCTCGACTTCTGCGGGTACTCGCCGACGTATGCACTGTTGAAGACCTTCGACGGGCTCGCCGATGAAGCAGCGAAGCGCGCGTTCATCGACGCTGAATTGGACCGCTGCCTCACCGCCGACTTCTGGCGCGGCAAGAACGGCGCGCTGTGGAAGCTGGCGCACCCGAAGATCCGCCCGGTCGGCTCACTGAAGGAAGGCGAAGATCAGGGCCAGATTCCGCTCGCCGACTACTACGACGACTACGCGCTCTTCACGTACGCGCACACCGATGATCACGACGTGCGCGAGGTGATCACCGCCGACTACTTCGTGCGTCGCATCGGCAGCAACCCCACGCAGTATTCGAAGGTCGCTTCGCTCGCGAGTCAGCGGGTCGACGAAGCGCACCGCGCCGGCAACATGACGTCTGCGTGGACGCTCACGTACTTCGTGATGTTCACCGCGCTGCCGCGCAACGCCGCCTCGCAGATGTACCGCGCGTACCTCGGCCTCGACATCGCGAAACAGGAAGGGTTGTTCTCGGTGCCCAACGAGCCGCGCGACTACGACGCCAAGGGCGTTCAGCAGCAGGCCTGCGCCGCGTGTCACGCCACGCTCGACCCGTTGAGCTACCCGTACCGCAACTACAACGGCATCAGCCTCGACCAGTATTCGAACCGCTACATCCCCAACCGGCTCGAGCTGTTCTTCCCCAACGAGGCGCCCACGCTCTCGCAGACGCCTGAGGCGGGCATGTTGTTCGGTCAGCCGGTGGCCACGCTGAAAGACTGGGCGCGCGTCGCCGCTGATTCCGATGCGTTCCTCGTCTCGACGACCACCGACTACTGGAAGCTGCTCGTCGGTCACGCGCCCACGGCCGAAGAGCAGGAGGAGTTCGTCGCCACCTGGCGCGCGTTGAAGTCGACGCACAACTACCGGGTGCGCGGCCTGCTTCACGACCTCATTCGCACGGAGGCCTACGGTGCGCCCTGAACTGATGGCTGTGCTGGTGCTCGCGTTGTCGGCGTGCCCCGCGAAGATGGAAGTGCCTGCGCCGGTCGGTGGTGGAACCGGTGTGACCGGCGGTGGCGCTGGCGGCGGCGGCGGCGCCGTCGAAGGCGACGCAGGCCTCGCGAAGTCGGCGAAGGCGCGCGTGCGCTTCAAGGGCAACGAGCGCTTCGCGATCGATCTCGCGGTGGGTCTCGGGCTGCCGATTGATCAGCTCTGCAAGGAGCTGGGTCAGTACGACTGCGCGTTCTTCGTGCATGGCGTGGCGCTCGGCGGCGTCGAACCCTACGGCGTCGGCCTCTACGAGCCTCCGCAGCAGACGGGCGCCACCACGGCGCTCGCGGTGGAGCGCGTGGTGTTGTCGGCGTGCGCCAGGCGCCTGGCCGCTGACGTCGCCAACCCTTCGACCGCGCTCATCTACCGCGGCATTCCGGTGGTCGACGGCAAGCTGTCTCCCGTCGACGGGCCTGAAGTCCGCGCGCTCATCGCCGACCTCGCGCAGCGTGCGTGGCTCCGTGACCCGACGGCTGACGAGGTCGAGTCGCTCCTTGCACTCGCGCGCGACATCGAGCCGTCGCACCCGACCGACGCGGCCCAGCAGTGGGCACTGGCTGCGTGCTTCACCGTCTTCTCTTCCGCCGAAGCCGTCTTCTACTGAGGGAGTCACCTGTGTCGCTCAAGTCGAATGGAAGACTGGCTCGCCGTGAACTGATGCGCGCGCTGGCGGCGGCTGGCGCGGGCTCCACGGCGCTCGCGCCGTTCCTGGCCGGCTGTCGCAACGCGCTCGAGACGCCCGAAGCCCTGGAGCGCCGCGGCGGTCGGCGTGACGCGCTCGATGGCAAACCGAAGTTCCTCATCACCATCGCGGCGGCGGGCGGCGCCAGCATCGTCGACGCGATGCTCGCGGTGCGGACCTCCGAGTCGAGCAACGGCGCGACGCTCAACACCTTCGCCGACACCCAGGTGCAGCTGGTTCCCAACAGCCCGTTCCGCGCGGTGAAGTACTCGAGCAGCTCGCTGGGCAGCATTCCGATCGCGGTGAACACGGATCAGCTCGCGTTCGTGAACAAACACAAAGATCAGATGCTCGTCGCCACGTCGGTGGGCACCTCGGTCAATCACACCATCGCCCAGAAGCGCGCGCTCACCGGCAACGGCGCGTGGAAGGGCCGCACGCTGCAGGAATGTGTCGCCTTGCAGTGGGGCGCCGGGTTCCCGCTCCCCAACGTGAACATGGGCATCGGCGGCTACGCAGAACGTGGCGTCGACGACTCGTTGCCGGTCAGCGTGTACGGCGAGACCGTGGTGAACCCTTCGTTGTGGCCGCTGGGCCTCGACGGCTCACGCGGCATTCAGGGCGCGCCCGCGCGCGACGTCATCGAGCTGGCGCGCGCCGCTCGCAACCGCATCGACGAGCGCTCGGTGTTCGGTCAGACGTTCGCCGATGCCGACGCGATGAAGCGGTGGAACGAGCAGCGCGCGGTGACCGCGCCGCGACTCGAGGCGTTGGACTTGATCAGCAACCTGAACGTGCTGCCCAACCTGCCGCCGCAGATTCCGCTCACCGCCTACGGGCTCGCCTCGTCGCCCGACGGCGCGCGCGTTCGTCAGGTGCTGCCGGAGTACTTCACCGACCCGATTCAGGGCCAGGCGGCGATGGCGTTCCTGCTGCTCAAGTACCGCGTGTCGGTGGCGGTCACCATCGGCCCCGACTTCAACGTCGCCGTCGGAGGCAGCACCGGCATCGCGAACCCGCCGCTCGCGTTCGACTTCAGTCACAACGACCATCGCGCCGGTCAGGCGTTCATGTGGCAGCGCATCATGCGCACCGTCGACGTGCTCATCGACCTGCTCAAGAGCGAGCCGTTCGACACCACCACCGGTGAGACGTTGTGGGACCGCACGCTCATCTACGTCGCCACCGATTTCGGCCGCACCCGCGTACGACCGGCTGGCGTGCAGACCTTCGGCACCGGGCACGATCTCAACAACGGGTTCCTGATGATCTCCCCGATGGTGAAGGGCAACACCGTGCTCGGAGGGGTCGATGCCAACACCACGATGACCTACGGCTTCGACGCCCGCACCGGCACGCCGCTGCCGAACAAGCGCGACGCCAACGAACCCGACATCTTCTCTGGCGTGCTGACGGCCATGGGCGCCGACCTCAGCGGCAGCGGGTTGCCCGACGCGAGCGCGTTCAAGAAGGGCTGACAGACGAAAGCGCTGACGCGAGTCAGGGTGACGCGCGATGACCTGGTTCGTGGAGTTCGCGAGGTAGCTTCGCGGCACCATGAAGCGCACGTTCTGGGTGGGGTTCGTGCTGTTGGCGGGCTGCGTTCGCGCACCGCTGATGACCGGTAACTCCTCGGGCGACTCGGCGAACTCGGCCAACTCCGCGAACTCGTCGAACGGCAACAGCATGCCGATGAGCAACTCGTCGAAGTCGTCGGAGCAGTCGACGGGCTCGAGCGCGCAGAGCAACCAGTCGAGCGCGAACTCGAACGCCTCGTCGCAGGCGTCGTCGGAAGGCTCGCGCAATTCGTCGACGGGCTCGTCGCAGCAGTCGAGCAACAACACGACGGACAAGTCGACGTCGGCGCCGAGCTCGCAGATCGTCATGGGCTCCGCGCTGCTGACGGCGGTGGCCGGTGGCATCGTGCTGACGGTGTTCACCGTGAAGTGGCGCCACGAGGCGCGCCTGGAACGCGAGCGCTTGCGGCAGCTGCAGTTCTCGCCCGACGGTCACCCGATTCCGCAGCCGATGCCGTACCCGGTGCAGCCGATTCCTCCCGACCCGTCACAGCCGCAGGCGCCTGAGCCCGATTTTGCGCCCGCACCGTTCCCGAAGAAGGCAGAGGTGCGCGACGTCGACGCGAAGGTGCTGGCGCGCAGCTGGTTGGTCGCCAACGAGCTGCAGTTGAAGCAAGACCTCGCGCTCGGCTGGGGACCGACGCTGGAAGATCTCGCCGGGCTCGCGGGCATCGCCCCGGCGCATCGTGAGCGCTTCGGGAAGGTGTTGCAGCGGCACCGGCGCGAGCTGGTGGTGAGCGCCGAAGTGAGCCCCGATGAAGCGGCCGCGGTGATGGCGCGCGTGGGCGACCTGGTGATGACGGATCCCGTGCTGCGTGCAGATGCCGTCGTGGCGCTCGCGGCGTGGTGATGCTCGTCGCGGTGCTCGTTTGCGCAGCGACCGGCGGCCCCGGGGCGGACGTTCGCCCGGCCACCGCGGCAGAGAAGGCGCCTCAGTTCTCGGGCCCCTTCACCGACGAAGAGCTCGCGGCGCTGACCGACGGCTTCGACGCGCTGCCCGAGAAGCTCCAGAAGCTCCCGCGGCCGCTTCACATCACGCTCGACGAAACACTCCCCGCCACGCCCTCCGGCATCGCCGAACCCGAATGGCGCGACGGCGTCTTCGTCCTCACGCGGCAAGAAGGGCACGTCACCTTCCGCGACGCGACCCTCCCCGAGGCCGAACGTCGCGCGCTCTGGCGACGCCGCGCAGTCATTCACGCCGTCCTCTCGCTCCACGAAGACATTCACCGCTGGAGCGCCACGCCGCGCTGGCGCCGCACCAACGGGTGGATTCTCCCCTTCGAGCGTCCGCTCTCGCTCGTCGAACACCCGCTCAACCTCGCCGATACCGCCTACGCCCGCCCGCGCGGCAAGCAGAGCGCGCGGCTCGACTTCCTCACCTTCGCGGAGGCCGCGTTGGTTCCCGTCACCAACCTCCCCACCGACGACCTGCTGCGCTGTCAGGAGTTCACGCGGCTGCGCGCGCTTCACCAATTACTTGGGACCCCATGGACCCCGGAGCCGTGCCCCGCCTTCGACGGCTGGCGCCGCGGCGACGCGCTCGACCACCTCGAGGTGCTGCTGGTTCAATCGAGCGCCCGCGCCCCTGAGTCGCTCTTCGGGCATCTGCTGGTGCGCCCGGTCTGGAAGACGAGCCTCGGCCCCAGCTTCGACACCGTCGTGCAGTTCGCCGCCATCACGCTGGCGAAGGCCGGCCCCGCGCACCTGGTGAACGGCCTGTTCGGCGGCTACTCGCTCGGGCTCTTCACCATCAGTCAGACCGACCTCGAGCGCGAAAAGCTCAGCGGCGAACAACGCAGCATGACCCGCTGGCGGCTCACGATGTCGCCACGCGAAATGCGCCGCTTCATGGAACGCGCGTGGGAATGGGAGCGTCGCGGCCGCTTCTCGTACGCGTTCTTCTCGGACAACTGCGCCACGCTGCTCATCTGGATGCTCGAGAGCGCGCTCGACGACTCCACGCTCGTCGGCTGGCCGGGCTTCATCACCTCGCCGGCCGGCGTACTCGACGACCTCTACCGGGCCCGCAGACCTGACGGCCGTCGCCTGCTCGAGGCCATCTTCCCGAGCTTCGAGTCGACCGCGAAGGTGGCGCGCCGCGACGAAGACAAACGCCGGTTGCTGGAAGCGACGCTCGAACCTGCGTTGCGGCTCTCGTTCGCGGGCGCGCACGCGTCTGACGTCGAGACGCGCCGCCGCAGCTATCCGCGCCTCGCCGCCGCGAGCCGCGATGCCGACGTCTCGCTGCCTCGCGACCTCTTCGCCTGGTGGGCGCTGAGCGCGCGCATCGAACGCTCCGTCGCCGACGTCGCGCACTACGAGCGCCGTGAGCTCGAACAGGAGTTGGTCGAGCTGCCGACCACCAGCCTCGACACCATCTGGAACGAACGCCTCACCACGCTGGAGCGCGAGAGCACCATTCAAGAGCGCCTGATGATTCTCGACCGCGACGCGTATGCAGACGACCTGCGACGCCGTTCGAAGAAGCGCGCCATGACCCCAGGGGAACAGCGCCGCGCCGACGACCTCGCCGCCCGGCTGGCGCTCTTCGATGAAGTCACCACGATGCAGGGCGACCTGAACGCCGACGTCTTCAACTCCAGCTCCGCCACCACGTTCCTCGAAGATGAAGTCGAAGCCGTGGTCGTCGCCGAGGTGACGCCCGCCACGCGCAGCCTCCCGGTGTCGGGCCACTTTCGCGCCGGCGGAGGCGTCGGTCTGTGGCGCCGCGACGACGGGCTCATCACCCCGGTTCTCCGCTTCGAATCGGGCGGGCTGCGTGAAGCCATCGGCGCACAACGTCACCGCGGCGTCGCCCACACCGTCGGCGTGCGCATGCTGGAAGGCGGCTTCACCATCGCGCCCTCACTGCAGACGCCGGCGTTCGTGCAGAGCCACTTCAACGTCATCGCCTTCGACACCATCGCGCAGCAACTGCCGCCGTCACCGCGCTGGCAGGACTTCGTGGGCTTCGGCTTCGAGGTCGGCACCGACTACCGGCGCTGGCGTTCACAGCACGCTCACCGGCTTCGCCGGCTGGGGCTACCTCCATCTCGATGTCGACCACGCGCGGCACTTCATCGTCATCGGCGCCGGGCCCGCGGGGTGGCTCGCGGCGGATCAACGCGACACCGTGATGCCGATGGGCGGCGTCACCACGCGCGCGATGGCGCGGCTCGGGTTGTCCACCGAGCGGCCTTCGGCGCTCCGTGTCGAGGCGCGCCACCAATCACTCTGGGGGCCGGGGCGCGTGCTGCACGAGGTGCGCGCCGACGCCTCGCTGGAGTGGATCGTCGCGTGGGGAGGGCGGCCGCGGCTCATCGTTCAACCGACGGCGGCGCTCACTTCGGAGCCGGCGTCGAACCGGCTCAACGTCATGGGGCTGGTGCTGCTCGAGGCCGTCGAGTCGCTCGTCGACCTCGGTCCTTCTGTGCGGCCCTGACGGGCGCTTCTCAGGCCGTCGACTGCGTCTGCTGTGACTGCGCGACGGCGGGCTTGTCAGCCACGCCCGTCGGCTTGCGCTCGAGCCAGTACTTGTCGGGACCTTCGCCGTTCTTGAACGTCAGCTGCACCAGCAGCGCGGTCCATGACTGCACGAAGCCCAGGTTCTTGTAGAGCTCGGGCGCCATGGCGTGCAGCTTCCTCACGCGGCTCCACGGCACGCTCGGCAGGTCATGATGCTCGACGTGGTAGCCCACGTTGAACGACAGCGCGTTGAGCGGCCCGTAATACGAGGTCGTCGGCTGGCCGTCCTTCAGCGTCAGGTGCTCGCCGTAGCGGCGCACGCCCACCGGGTGATGACCGAACGCCATCAGGCCCGAGATGCCGAGGAACAACATGCCCTTGAACCCGAAGGCCCAGAAGAAGAGGCCGCTGAACACCACGCTGACGACCACGTTCCCGATGATCCACTTCGACGGGCGCGAGGTCGGCGCGTCGCTGTGCGTGAGAATCGGGCCCATCTGATGCCACACGGCGCGCTTGAAGCCGTTGGTGACGAACTTGAAGTCCCACGTCTGTGGCGCCTGCGTGTCGGCCCCATCGGGCTCACCCAGGTGCGCGTGGTGCTTCAGGTGCTTGTCGCGGAAGTCCATCGCTGCGGGAAACAGCAGCGGCAGGTTCGCCACCATCGCGATGACGCGATTCGCGACGGCACCCTCGAAGATGAGGTCGTGCGCGGCGTCGTGCACCAACACGCCGAGCGCGTGCGCGATGAACGCACCGACGAAGTACGCCATCAGCAACGACACCCACCACGGTGCCATCGACACTTGCCACGCCAGCGCCAACTGCAGCGCGACGAGGGCGAAGACCCAGACGGCGGTCTTCGAATCATGACCAATCAACTTCCGGACCTCAGGGTGCGTGGCGAGCAACTGCTTACGACGCTCGTCGTGCCAATGCGGTCCCACCCGCGCAGCAGCAGACATAGGCCACAGCTAATAGTCAGTTCTGTTACCGGCAACTGAACAAATCAGTGACCTTTGGCAGCGGAAGGGTTCAACACCTCCGGGCCGTCGGTGACCTCGTCGGGTTGGGGCAAATCGTCCGATTCGACGGTCGCAGGTTTCGACAGCGCGAACTTCAAGATGCCGGGGAAGACCACCAGCATCAGCACGGTCGCGCCCACGATGCCGAAGACCACGACGGTCGCCAGCGGGCGCTGAACCTCCGAGCCGGCGCCCGTGTTGATGGCCATGGGGAAGAAGCCGAGCGCGGCCACGGCGGCGGTGGTGAGCACGGCGCGCAGGGTGTGCGCGGCGCCATGCAGCACGGCCTTGTCGAGGGACTCACCCTGGTCGAGCAGCTTCTTCACGTCGGTGGTCATCACCACGCCGTTGAGCACGGCCACGCCGGCGAGGGCGATGAAGCCGACCGCGGCGGGCAGCGAGAAGTTCATGCCGCGCACCAGCAGGCCGATGGCGCCGCCGATGAGCGCCAGCGGCACCAGCGAGAACACGCCGAGCGCCACGCGCACCGACCCGAAGGTCATCACCAGCATGCCCAGAATGATGAGCAGCGCGAGCGGCACCACGATGGCCAGACGCTGCTGCGCGCGCTCGAGGTTCTCGAACTGACCGCCCCAGGTCACGTTGTAGCCGGTGGGCAGCGGCACTTCTTTCTGCACGGTGGCCTGGGCTTCGGCCACCCACGACGCGAGGTCGCGCCCGCGCAGGTTGACCTCGACGCGCACGGTGCGCATGAAGTTTTCGCGGCGAACGGTGGCCGGGCCTTCGGTGTCTTCCAGCGAGCCCAGCTCGTCGAGCGAGACCTGGTGACCGTCGGACGTCTCGACGAACAGGTCACCCAGGCCCTTGCGCGTGTTCTCGGTGGGCGGTGACAGCAGCCGCACCTCGAAGCGCTTGGGGCCTTCGTAGATGACGCCGACGCGGGCGCCGACGCGCGCGGCTTCGAGCGTGCGGAACACGTCGTCCAACTCCACGCCGTAACGCGCGAGGCGCTCACGGTCGGGCGTGAAGACGATGTTGGGCATGCCCAGCAGCCGTTCGATGCGCACGTCGCCGGTGCCCTGGAGCTTGCGCACCACGTCGCCCACGGCGTTCGACTTCTCGACCAGGGTGTCGAGGTCGGCGCCGAAGATCTGAATCGCCACGTCGGCGCGCGAACCCGAGATGAGCTCGTTGGTGCGGTCTTCGATGGGCTGGCTGACCGAAACGAAGGTGCCGGCCACCTGGCTCTCGATGCGCTCCTTGATGACCTCCGACAGCTCGTCGAGGTCGTGCGCGCTCGTCCACTCCTCCTCGGGCTTGAGGCGCACGAACATGTCGGTGTTGTCATTGCCGACGGGGTCGAAGGCGAGCTCCGCGCGGCCGGTGAAGGCCAGCGTGGTGATGACCTCGGGGAAGCTCTTCAAGACCTTCTCGGCCTCGAGGTCGAGGCGACGCGCTTCGGTCAGCCCGATGCTGGGCGTGCGGCGAATGGTGACGACGATGTCGCCTTCCTGAATGCGAGGCACGAAGTCAGCGCCGCGCTGCAGCAGCAGGTACATCGACACCACGAGCGCCACCGACATCGCGGCCAGCAGCACCCACCGCTTGCTGATGAAGCCCGGCAGCAGCCGCTCGTACTTCTCGCGCAGCACACCCAGCCAGCGCGGCCCCGAGTTCTTCGGAGGCGGCATCAACAACGCCACCACGCCGGGGAAGAAGACGACCGAATACACGAGCGCGCCGAACAACGCGCACGCCATCACCGTGGCCATGGGCCGGAACATCTTGCCTTCCACACCCTGCAGCGCGAGCAGCGGAATGTAGACGAGCATGATGATGGCCACCGAGAAGGCCACCGGGCGCGCGACCGGCGCCGCCGAGTCGATGAAGCCCTGCGTGATCTCCGACTTCTTGCGGAAGTGGCGGCCGGCGAGCGACGCGATGATGGCCTCGAGCACCACGATGGGCCCGTCGACCAGGAAGCCGAAGTCGATGGCGCCCAGCGACATCAGGTCACCGGTGACGCCGAACAGGTGCATGCCGAACAACGCGATGGTCATCGACGCGGGAATGCCGAGCACCACCGCGATGGCCCCGCGCACCGTGCCCAGGAACACCGCCAGCACCAGCAGCACCACCAGCGCGCCTTCGATGATGTTCTTGATGACCGTGCCGACGGTGGCGTTCACGAAGTCACTGCGGTCGTAGATGGTGTCGATGACCACGCCCGGAGGCAGCGTCTTCTGCACCTCGGCCACGCGGTCCTTCACGGCGGCGGTCACCGAGCGGCTGTTGGCGCCCAGCAGCATCATCACCGTGCCGGTCACCACTTCACCTTCGGCGTCGCGCGTGGTCACGCCGTAGCGCAGCGCCGAGCCGATCTTCACGTCGGCGATCTGCTTGACCAGCACCGGGTTGGAGCCGCCGCGCACGATGACGTTGGCGATGTCTTCTTCGTTCAGGAGGCGGCCGTTGCCGCGCACCAGGATGTTCTCGCCTTCACGCTCGACGTACCCGGCGCCGACCGAGGAGCTCGAGCGCTCCAGCGCGTTCTGCATCTGCGAGAGCGTGAGCCCGAAGCTCTTCAACTTCGAGGGGCTGGTGACCACGTGGTACTGCTTGAGCTCGCCGCCCATGGGGTTGACTTCGATGACGCCCGGCACCGCGCGAATCTTGGGCACCACTTCCCAGTCGAGCATGGTGCGCAGCTGCATCGCCGAGTGGTCGCCGGTCTCGCTGCGCACCACGAAGATGTAGATTTCACCCAGGCCCGTCGACACCGGCGCCAGCTGCGGCGGCGGCACGAACGCGGGCAGGTCGGCGGTCACTTCGCGCAGCCGCTCGCTGACCAGCTGTCGGGCGAACCACACGTCCATCGAGTCGTCGAACACCACCGTCACCGCCGAGAGGCCGGGGCGGCTGACGCTGCGCAGCTCCGAGAGTCGTGGCAGGCCGTTGAACGCCAGCTCGATGGGCGCGGTCACCATGCGCTCCACTTCGATGGGCGAGAGGCCCGGCGCCTCGGTCAACACCGCGACCTGCACGGTGCTGACGTCGGGCATGGCGTCGATGGGCAGGCGCGCGGCAGCGAACCCACCGGCGACGAGCAACACCAGCAGGCCGCCGGCAACACCCGTGCGGTACTGAACACTCAGGGCAACGAGACGGGACAACATGTCAGCGGAAGACCTCTGCCTTGAGCGCGAGCACGCCGCTGGTCACGACCTTCTCGCCGGCCTTGAGGCCCTCGAGCACCGCCACGTCTTCGGTGTCTTCCGGCCCGAGCTTGATGTTGCGCGGCTCGACGGCGTCGCTGCCGGCCTCGACGAACACCGTGGGCTTGCCGTCGATGCGGGTGACCGCCGACTTGGGAATGGTGAGCCGCGTGTCGCGCGGCCCCGAGGTGTGAATGATGGCCGTGACCGAGAGGCCCGAGCGCAGGCGGCCGTCGGGGTTCTCCAGCTGCACACGCGCGGTGCCAGCGCGCTTCTCACGGTCGATGGCCTCCGACACGTGCGCCACCGTGCCCTCGTAGCTGTGCTGCCGGTCGGCCGGGAGGCGGATCTCGACCTTGTCTCCTTCGTTCACGCCAGGCACGTCGCGCTCGAAGACCGTGAGTTCCACCCACACGTGCTTCTGATCGGCCACCGTGGCCACCGTGTCGGTCGGGCCGACCGTCTGACCGCGCATGGTCTTCATTTCGACGATGCGGCCGGCGATGGGGCTCTTCAACTTGAGCACGCCCAGCTCGCCACCCACGGTGCCGCCCAGGGCTTCGACCGTCTTCTCGGCGGCCACGCGTTCGGCGGTGAGCCCTTCGAGGTTGGCCTGCGCAAACTGCGCGTCACGCTCGGCGCTGACCTTCGCGTCGGCCAGCTTGCGCTCACGCTCGGCGTCGATCTTCGCGACCTGTTCACGCGCGCGCGCCTTGAGCACCTCGGCCTGCGCGCGACCCAGCTCGACCGATTCGAGCTCGGCGATGACCTCACCGGCCTGCACGTCTTCGCCTTCGACCTTGTTCACGGTGCGCAGCCGGCCCTCGATGCGGGCGCCGAGGGCGGCCACGCGGCGGGCGTCCCACGTCACTTCACCGGTGACGTAGAGGTTGGGCGTCAACATCGTCTCTTCGGCGGCGGCGAAGGTGATCTTCTCGCGCGTGGCGAAGGCGCTCGGGTACTTGATGACGCCGTCTTCCAGCCACGGCGTGGAGTGCTCGACGGCGGCGGGCGCGGCTTCGGGCCGGGTGGCGTTCTTCACCACGATGCCGACGATGATGGCGGCGACGACGGCGCCAACGCCGATGACCAACACCTTCTTCTTCTGAGCCGGCAACTGCGGAGGGGGCATGGTGGACGCGGTCATTTGTTCAAACCTCCCGAAGCGCGCTGCAGTTCGACCCAGTCCGACCAGGCCGCCGACAACGTTTCAATTTGTTCGCGCTCGAGACGGAGCACGTCGCGAGCCGCGGTGGTGAGACGGAAGACGTCGAAGCGGCCGGCGCGCCAGCCCTGCTCGATGAGCTCCTGGGTGCGGCGCGCGCTGGGCAACGCCTGGGTGGCGAGCACCGCGACCTGCTGCCGGCGCGCTTCGTAGCTGCGGCGGGCGACGGCGACTTCACGGGCCACGCGGCGCAGCTGCGCCTGCAACCGCGCCTTCTCGGTTTCCTGCTGGGCGCGCGCCACGGCCTGCGGGCCCTGGTTGCGCTGCACGGGGAGCTCGAGCGCCAGGCCCGCGTAGAGGAAGCCCGGCGAAGCCGGCGCCACGTCGAGGCCGAGGTTGAGGCCCAGCTTGGGGAAGCCCTCGCGCGCGAGCCGGCTCTCCATGGTCTCCAGCAGCGCGAGGCGCGCCTTCACCACCGCGAGCTCCGGGCGGTTCTCGAGCGCGCGCTCCACCAGCTCCTGCTCGCTGGGCGCCGCCGAAGGCTCGAGCGCGGTGGCCTTGAGCTCCCAGACGGTGCCGGGCTCGGCGTCGAGCACGTTGGTGAGCTCGAGGCGCGCGGTCTGCTGCAGGCGCTGCGCTTCGATGAGGTCCCGCTCGGCCGACGCCACCTCGACCTGCACGGTCGTCATTTCAGGTTCGCCGGCCACGCCAGCCGAAACGCGCTCGCGCGCGGCATCGGCCACGCGCTTCTGCACTGCCAGCGCCTCCTGAATCCGTTCGACGCGTTGATCCGACAGCAGCACGTCGATGTACGCGACCCACGCCCGGGCCGCGGCGCGCCGGCGTTCCCAGTCGAGCTCGGCCCTGGCGACCTCCACGCGGCGGTTGGCTTCTTCGACGCGCGCGAAGCCTGCGCCCGACACCTCGATGTCGCCGTTGATGCCGACGTTGTAGCCGTTGCGCGGGTCCACCGGAGAGCCCGGGAGCTCGATCACCAGCGGCCGGTAGTCGGCGAAGATTCGCGGGTTGGTCGGCAGAAACACGCCAGCGCCCACGCGCGTCGCGTCAGCCTCGTCGACCACGCGCGCTGCCAGTTGCACTTCGGGGGAGCGCTCACGCGCGCGTTCGACGGCCTGCTCGAGCGTCAACGTCTCGGCGCTCGCCGGAAGCGCCAGCAACGCGCTCGCAAGAACCAAGGTTTTCTCTAAGGATTGCATCGAATGCTTCTGGGGAAGTTGGGACAGCAAAGGAAAGAGGAACCCTCCTAACGAGGAATTCCGTCACTGCAAACCCTTCAACTGCTCGGCACGTGCGCTGCAACTGATGGCCGTCATGACGCCCGGAGTGGACGACAGGACACAGGTGCTGCGCGTGAGCCTGAAAACGGAGGCCGCGTTATTGCGGAGTTGGCTCGCGCGTCGCGACGAATTGGCGTTGCGCCGACGGGAGGCGCCGCTGGTCGCGCGCCGGTACCGACGTGAGTTGTTGTCGCGCGATGTGAGCCGGCTCGAGCGGGAGATCTCGGCGCTGGAGCGTCAACCGCGCACGTTCGGCAGCGCCACGTCGGTGGTGCTGGGTGGTGTTCGCGGGGTGTTGCTCTCGGCCGCCGGGCTGACGTGGGTGACGGGTCTGTCACTGGCCACGCCGTCGGGCCGCTTCGACGACCCGCTGCGCCTGGTCGCGATGCTGGTCGTGCCGTTGGTCATCTGGGGAGCGCGTCGATGAGCGCTGATCAGCAGAGCGTACCCGCGCTGCAGAAGGAGGTGGCGCAGCTGTGGGAGGCGTATCGCCGGGGCGCCGACACCGTGCCGCTGGTGGTGCCTTCGGAAGAAGCCGCCGCCCTGCGCGCCCTCGAGGAGCGGCATGGCGAGTTGATGCGTCAGCGCGACGTGCTGCGCGCCCACCGCAAGCAGCGCAGCGTCGCGATGCTACCGCGGAGCGCGGTGTTCGGCGCCATCGCGTCGGTCATCGGCACCGTCACCGGGGCCGCGGTCTGCGTGTGGGCCACGCCGATGGTGGCCGAGTGGTCTGCCGACGGTTCGCCGGAGCTCGGGCTGGGGCTGGTGGCGGCGAGCCTGGTGGGCCTGGTGATCAGCCTGCGCCGCGCCTGATCAATGCTGCGCGAAGAACACGAAGTTGCCCGCAGGGTCCTGCACGATGACTTCGTGCGCGCCATAGAAGGTGGTGCGGTCGGGAATCGCGCGGGGCCAGTCGGCGAGCTGCTTCTTGATGACCTCGAGATTGTCCACGTCGATGTACAGCGTCGCCCGTGAGGCCTTCGCCATCGGCGGCACGTCGCGGGCGACCGACGCCACGCTCTGCAGCATCACCTGCGTTCCGCCGCGCTTGAGAATGACGAAGCCGAGCGTGTCGCCTTCGGGCACTTCGGTGACGCGCTCGAAGCCCAGCTTCTGTTCGTAGAACGGCAGGCACTGCTCGATGGAATCGACGATGAGGTTCGCGGTGATGGCTTTCATGCGACCCTGGCCTGCCGGACCGTAGAGCGAATGGATTGGAAGAATGGAACCTGCGTCTGCGCGTACCTCCGTCGCGGTGACGCCCACCAGCAGCCGCAGCTCCCGCGCGAGGTGCGACTGATCGGCGTACCCGAGCGCCGCTGCCACGTCGGCGAGCGGTTGATCAGAGCCCTGCAGGCTGATCAGCGTGTGCTGCATGCGCGCCACACACGCGAACTGCCTGGGCGAGAGCCCCACGTGCGCTTCGAAGACCCGACGCAGGTGTTGGCGCGACCACCCGAGCGACCCGGCGACGGCCGCCGTGGTGTGGCCTGCGCTCAGCAGGCGCACTGCGTGTTCGATGCGCGGCGAACGTTCTTCGGCACGACGAAGCAGCGCGCGGCTCAGCTCGTCGACGGAGCGCGCGCGTTCGAGTTCGTCGAAGCGACCGAGGTCACGCAACGCGATGATCTGGTCCGTCAGCTCGTGCAGCGGCACCCCGAGAAAGCGTGACGCCGCGCCCGGCTTGAAGCGCACGGACAGGTACGACGCCGCGGCGCCGGGTGTGACGCGTGGCTTCGTCATCGCGCCGACCACGCGGCCACGACCGGTCCGAAGGTCGACGAGGATGTCCACGCAGCCGTCGGGCAACACGCGCTGCGCACGGCTCGCGGTCGACTCGAGCCGCCAGAAGCGGTCGACGCTCGAGCGCAACCCGCGGCCGGGAACGACTTCGAGGTACGGCATCAGCTCGTCGCCAGCAGCCGTTTCCGCATCTGTTCGTCGCGCTTCTGACCGCGCTCCCTGGCCTTCAACTTCTCGGTCTCGCGGTCTCTGGGAGGGCCGTGCACCTCGAGCGAGGCGAACAGCTCTTCGGTCGCTGCGTGCACCTTGCGAATGGCGCGCTCGAACGCCGCTTCGTTCGCCTTCGAGGGCTTGTTCATGCCCGACAACTTGCGCACGTACTGCACCGCCGAAGCGTGAATCTCATCGGCCGTCGCGGGCGGCTCGAAGTGAAGCAACGTCTTGATGTTCCGGCACATGCCCGGGGTGATAGCGCCGCCACGATTCTTTTCTCAACGCCCGACGGTCCGGGGTTTGCTTCGCGCTGCCCGAACGTATGCGCGCCCTTTCTTTCCTGAGCCTCGTCGTCGTCGTGAGCCTCGGCGCCTGCCGTGATCGCGCGGTGTTGGGCGCGAACGGCGAGCTGCGCGCGCAGCCGGAGCGCATCGATTTTCCGTCGGCGTGGGTCGGTCATCGCGCCACCGCGGTCGTGACGCTCGAGAACGCCGGGCGCCGCTCCATCGAAGTGGCGTTGACGACTTCGGCCCGTTCGAGCTCGACGCCTCGCGGGTCGTCTCGGGCGGTGACGCAGCGCAGCTCGAGGTGACGTTCGTGGCGGTCGCGGTCGGCGTGGTCGACGGGGTGTTGAAGGTCTCTGCCGAAGGCCAGTCGATCGACGTGCCGCTGCACGCCGAGGCGCGTGAAGTGCCCCCCTGTGTGGCCAGCGACTGTCACGTGGCCACGTTCGACCCGGCGCTCGGCGCGTGTGTGGAGGTCGTCGGCGACGAAGGTGCGGCCTGCGGTCGCGACGACGCGTGCGTGTTGAATGGTGCCTGCCGCGCCGGCGAGTGCGTCGGTGACGCGCGTGACTGTGATGACGGCAACGTGTGCACCACCGACACCTGCAGCGCGAGCCGAGGCTGCCTCCACGCGGAGCGCAGCTGTGAGGCCTCGACCAACCCCTGCCAGGTGCCGGTGTGCGACCCGGTGAGCGGCTGCGGCGTGGCGCCGGCCGTCGACGGTGCGTCGTGTGGCCCGAACGACTGCACGACCGCGCACGTGTGCATCGCCGGTGCGTGCGTCGAGCGACCTTCACCCGACGGTTCGCAATGTGGTGCCCCGCCGAGCTGTCGTGCGCCGAGCACCTGTTCGAGCGGCGCGTGCGTCGCCGGCCCGGCCATCGTTCAGCAGCCCGCGTGGCGCTACGTGCCCGACCCAGGTCACCACCTCTCGTTTCTCGGGCACGTCGACAACGACGGCAACGTCTACGCCGTCGAGACGTGGCTGACCGACGACACCGGCGAGCAGGACGCGCTGTTGACCGAGCTGCTGTCCTTCTCTCCGACCGGGAGTCTGCGCTTCCGCCGCGACGTCACCCGGGGCTGCGAGGCCTGCCGCCATGGCGTCGACTTCGCCATCGACACGCCGGGCCGCCGGCTCTTCATGAAGGTGCGCAAGGAGCTCATCGCCTTCTCGCTGTCCGACGGGCAGGAGCTGTGGCGGCTCGACGTGACCTCCGGCGTGCCGGTGTACGAGCCGCTGCCGAGCGGCCTGGGCTCGTTCTCGATTTCGGCGCCGCTGCTCATCGGCTCTGACGGCGTGGGCGTGCCGGTGCTCGAAGGGCAGGGCAGTCATCACGGGTACGTGCGCGTGTACGACCGCGCGTCGGGGACGCTGCGCTGGCAGTTCCACCGCAAGGGCCACCTCTACGGGCCCGGGGTGACCGCGGCCGGTGAGCTCTGGTTGTCGACGGCAGACTGCTGGGCGCCGGCCGGTGAAATGGCGCGCGTGGCACCCGATGGAACCACGTTGAGCACGCGCTTCATTTCGTGGACGCCTTCCATCTACGGCGACCGTTCGGCCTACGGCTACTTCGACGGCAAGACGCAGCGCCTCGACGACGCGTACACCTTTCACGATCTCTCACCGGCCCTGGGCCAGCCGTACGCGAGCGGGGCCACGTACGTGAGCGGCGACCAGTTCGTCTTCCTCGATCAACAGCGCGACACCGTGGCCTCGGTGAACCTCGCGGCGGGCACGCGCACGAACATCACCGAGGCTCGCGCCGTCACCGCGGTGCGGCTGCTGCGCAGCGGTGGCATCGGGTGGGCAGGGCAGGTCAGCGACGGCGGCTACGTACGCGCCATCAGCGCCGATGGTGGCTCGCTCTACGACTGCGAGGTGTCAGCGCCGCCGAACGGCTCGATGTCCTTCGTGCAGGGCCGGCTCTACGCAGGCTCCGACGGCACGCTGGTGGTCTACGAGACGCCCGGCCTCGACGCGTCGCCGCGCGGTTGGGTGAGCGACCGGGGCTCTCCGGAGCGTGGCGGGCGAGCACGTTGAGGGGGTTCGTCGCTTCGTCGATGCGGCCCCCCCCGGGGAACCGGCACCCGCATCGACGAAGCGAGGTTTGAGCATCTGCTGCGACGTGTGAAAGTCACATCAGGGGTTTCCCTGAATGCTCCCGCCGCGCACGGTTTCCAACCAGGTGGTGGAGATGGTCGTCGAGGCCGCCGACCGCGGCGGGGTCCCACTCCACGAGCTCATCGACACCCTCTCCATCGACCCGACGGCGCTGCGGCTGCGCAAGCACCGGCTCGACTGGGAAGACTTTGTGGTGCTCGTCGAACGGCTCGAAGGTCGCGTGGGGCCCGCGCGGCTCGACGCGCTGTGCGCCCAGTTGCCTTCCCTGGCGCCCTCGGGGCGACGGCTGCTGGGGGTGTTCGTCAGCGAGCGGCTGCTGTACCGCTTCGTCAATCAGCTGCTGGGGCCGACGAGCTACCCGATGATTCACACCACGTGGACTGAGGAAGGAAACGTGGGCCACCTGCGGCTGCGGCTGCGCGACGGCCTGAGCGGCTCGCGCACCGTGTTCCGGATCTTCAGCGGGGCGCTGGCGGCGATGCCGCTGTTCATCGGTCACCCGCAGCCCTCCGTACGCCATCAGCTCACCGCGCGCGGCGGCGATTACTGGGTGCAACTGCCGAAAGACGAAGGGCTCCGCGCCCGGTTGCAACGGGCCACGCAGCTCGCCGACTGGGACGTGCTCCTCGAGACGCTGGAGGAAGACAAGTCGCGCTTCCTCGAAGCGAACGAAGCCATGTGGCGCAGCCGTGAACACGTGCTCGACACCAAATTGAACGCTGCGCAGGCGCGCTGGTCGCTCACACCGCGCCAGCTCGAGGTGCTGTCGGGCCTGGCGCTCGGGCTGTCGAACAAGGCGCTCATGGAGGAGCTCGGTTGCTCGGTGAAGACCATCGAGACGCACGTGACCGAGCTGCTGCGGCGCTCGGGCTCTGAATCGCGGCTCTCGCTGGTGGCCACCTTCTGGCGCGAGCTGTGAAGTCGTATCGTCTCGGGCGCCGTCTTCGACAGGAGCCGCGCCATGCCGATCCCCGCTCGTCTTCGCCCGCCGGACCTCGACGCTGAAGAAGTGCACCGCTTCTGCGGCCTGTGTGACGACATCGAGACCGGCGTCATCGACGGTGCCGACGTGAGCGCGCTGCTGGCCAAGTGGAACGCGCGCGCGAACCGGCGCTACCAGCCGCGCGAGTTCGCCGACTACTACGGCGCCACCGACAAGCTGGCCTTCGTGAGTGAGGCGCTGCTGCCGCGGCCCACGCGCCTCGACGACCTGCGCGCCGACGAAGTGCTTTCGGTGCTCGAAGACGTGCGCAACGCGACGCTGCCCGAGCAGTACAACTCGTATTTCCTGACGTGGCTCGACGTGCAGTTCCCCAACGCCGACGTGTCAGACCTCATCTACTGGCCGGACCAGTGGTTCGACGTGAGCGAGGCGCTCGATGAAGACCTGAGCGCGGCGCAGCTGTTGTGCGCCCTCATGGAGCGCACCGGGCGAAAACTGCCGGGAGCGGTGCACGTCGAGCTCCCGTGGCCGGTGCCGAAGTGATCAGACCTTCTCGGCCTGCACGCGGCCGAACAGCCCTTCGGGCCTGAACAGCAACACCACGATGAGGAACCCGAAGGCCACGGCGTCACGCCAGCTCGACGCGGTGTAGCCGACGATGAATTCCTCACAGAGCCCGAGCAGCAACGCACCCACCACCGCGCCGGGCAGATTGCCGATGCCGCCGATGACCGCCGCCACGAAGGCCTTGAGGCCCACCATGGTGCCCATCAGCGGCTGAATCGACTTGTCCTTGATGGCGTAGAGAATGCCCGCGCCTGCCGCCAACGCGCTGCCGAGCATGAACGTGCCGGCGATGATGGTGTCGACCGGAATGCCGAGCAGCCCGGCGACGCGATGGTCGTGCGACACCGCGCGCATCGCCTTGCCGAACTTCGTCTTGAACACCAGGAACTGCAGGCCCGCCATCAAGCTCACGGCGATGAGCAGCGAGATGACCTGCCAGTTCCAGATGATGACGTCGTTGTCGCCGAGCACGATCCACTCCTGCGGCGGCACGATGGACGGGAAGCGGCGCGACGCAGCACCGGGCAGCAGGGTGATTTCGTGCCCGCCGACCGAGAACGCGAAGTCGAGCTGGAAGCCGTAGCTGAGCGCGAAGCTGATGCCGATGGCGGTGATGAGCGCGGTCAGGCGCGGCTTGTCGCGCAGCGGCCGGTACGCGAACCGCTCGACGAGAAACCCGAACGCGGCGCACGCCAGCATCGACACCGTGAACACCAGCAGCGCGCCACCCACCGAGCCCATGTACTCGCGGCCGAGCAGGAAGGCCACGGCGTAGCCGACGTACACGCCGACCATCATCACGTCGCCGTGCGCGAAGTTGATGAGCTTCAGCACGCCGTAGACCATCGTGTAACCGAGCGCGACGAGGGCGTAGATGGTGCCCGCCGCGAGCCCGTTGATGACGTGCTGAATGAATTCGTACATCGCGTGGGCTCAGGGCGAGACGGTGTCGACGTACTTGAACTTGCCGCCTTCGACCTTGAGCACCACCGCGGGCTTCACCGGGTTGCGCTGCGCGTCGAGCGTGATGGTGCCGGCCACGCCCGGGTAGTCCTTCGTCTGGGCGATGGCGTCACGCAGCGCCGGGCCGCTCGAGTCGGGCGCGCGCTTGAGCGCTTCGATGACCACGCCCGCCGAGTCGTAGCCGAGCGCCGCGAGTGAGTCGGGCTTCGCCTTGAACTTCGCCTCGTAGCGCTTGATGAAGTCCTGCACGCGGGGCGACGGGTCGTCGGACGAGTAGTGGTTCGACACGTAGCTGCCTTCGACCGCGGTGCCGCCCAGCTCGAAGAGCTTCTCGGAGTCCCACCCGTCGCCGCCCATCATCACCGTCTTGATGCCCAGCTCGCGCGCCTGCTCGGCGATGAGCGCCACGTCCTGGTAGTAGCCGGGCACGTACAGGCCTTCGGGCTTGAGCTTCTTGATGTTGGTGAGCTGCGCGCGGAAGTCGGTGTCGCCCTTCGAGTACGCCTCGATGCCGACGATCTTCCCGCCAGCCTCGGCGAACTTCGTCTTGAAGACCTCGGTGAGCCCTTCGGAGTACGCGCTCTTCTTGTCGGTGAGGATGGCGACGTTGTTGAACTTCAACTTCTCGCGCGAGTAGCGCGCCATCACCGCGCCCTGGAACGGGTCGATGAAGCAGACGCGGAAGATGTAGTCGCCGACCTCGGTGACCCTGGGGTTGGTCGACGACGGCGAGACCATCGGCACCTGCGCGGCCTGCGCCTTGGGCGCCATGGCCAGCGAGTTCGACGACGCGACCTCACCGAGGATCGCCACCACCTTGTCCTGGGTGACGAGGCGCGTGGCGGCGTTGCCCGCTTCTTCGGGCTTCGACTGGTCGTCGTACACGCGAACCTGCAGCTTCTTGCCCTTCACACCGCCGGCAGCGTTCGCCTCTTCGATGGCCAGCTCGATGCCGTTGCGCGTCGAGATGCCGAAGGCCGCTTCACTGCCGGTGAGCGAGCCGACTTCACCGAGCAGAATCACGTCTTCGGCGGGCTTGTTCTCGACGGCCTTCACGTCGGTCTTAGCGGCGTCAGGCGGCTTCACCGGGTCGGGGTTCTTCTTCTCACACGCTGCCATCAGCGACAGCGAGGCGAGGGCGGCCAACAGGGAAATGCGCATGGCGTGCTCCGTGACTTGTGAGACGTGAAAGGGCGCGCGGTTGTACGGATTCGAGTCCGTCAAGGCAACGCCTGAAGTCCCGTCACCGTCGCAGCAGCCGCCACACGCCGTCGAAGAGCGGGCGCGCGAGCCACACCGGCGTCATCGCCGCGTAGCCCGCGCCCAACGCCATGGTTCCGAGGCGATCGGTGCCGCGCGCGAGCGCCCGCTTCGTCACCCGGCGGGGTCGCTCTCCGCGCTCGGCGAGCAGCGCTTCACGCACGTGTTCGACCGCGCGCTCCGCCGACGCCATGCCGCCTTCCACGTAGCCGGCGAACGCGGGGCTCTGCTCGCTCGACGCGAAGTGCAGCCGCTCACCTTCCGACGCGAAGAGCACGCCTTGCAGCCGCGACAACACGTTGGGCCGCATGGCCGTGTTGGGCCCGCCGCCGACCCACGGGTTGGTGCTCCAGTCGTAGGTGACCACGTCGAGCACGTCGCGCGCGCGGTCATCGCCGCTCATCTCGACCATGGCTTCGATGACCGCTTCCTTCAGGCCCTCGAGGCCCACGCGCTGCACGAGCCGGTCGCTCACGAAGGCCATCAACGCGTAGTGACGGTGTTGGTTCGACGAGGTCTCGATGGCCCACTCGATGCCGGCGTCATCGGGCTGCGAGAGGAAGGTGTTGAGGTTGGCGCCCTTCGTGTGGCGCCACCACGGCTCGCGGTAACAGAGCACCGCCTTCACCGCGTGACCGATGGGCTGCGCGTGCAGCAGCGTGCGGCCTTCGCACAGCGGCGGCGAGAACTGCAGGCGCTTGCCCGCGATGTGCGGGGTGACGGCCACGATGACGTGCCTGGCCTTCAACTGCTCGCCGCTGATCAACGTGACGGTGACGTGCTCGGCCCCGTGCTCCACGTGCTTCACCGGCGCGTTCACGCGCACGTCGCTCTTCAATGACGCCGCGTAGCGCCGCGCCAACGCGCCGAGACCGCCGCGCACGCTGAACTGCTGCGGGCCGCCGTCGTAGTCATTGCCCAGCTCGATGAGGCTGACGTTCGAAGCGCAGTACCAGAGCCACCACAGCAGCGAGACCTCGCGCGCGTGCACCGAGGCGATGCCCAGCGAAGAGATCTGCCACATCTGCACGATCCACGAAGGCAGGTCCTGCGCGTCGATCCACTCCTGGAAGGTGAGGGCGTCGAGCTCCTTCGCCATCGGCGTGTTCCACGGGTGTTCCACGTCGACGAGCTTCTCGAGCGCGCAGAACGCGGCGACCGAGCGGAGAATGGTGATGTGCTCCGAGGGCGGGCAGTCCTTCGAGAGGCCGTTGATGTCGAAGTACCACTCCGAGCGCGGGCTCACCTTCCACTGACCGCTGGCGCGTGAACGGCACGCGGGGTTCGACGCGAACGACGCCACGTGGTCGATGCGATCTTCCTTCGCGAGGCGGTCGACGAGCGCGTTCACGCGCCGGTGCTTGCTGCCGAAGTAGTGGCCGCCGAGGTCGACCGTGGTGTCACCGACGCGCGCCGAACGAAGCCGGCCGCCGACCCGGGAATCGGCCTCCAGCACCAGCACGCGCGCGGAAGGCAGCAGGTGTTCCAGCTCGGCCGCCGCGTGGAGCCCGGTGATGCCGGCGCCGATGATGATGACGTCGTTCACGAGCGCACCTCCCTCAACGTCGCGGGGACCACCCACTGCTCGAGCGGCAGGCGCGCCGGCAGCTCACCGAGCTCATGGTGAGCTTCGACTTCACGCAGCTGCCTGGCGACGCGGCGGAGCTCGGTGCCGAGGGCGCCGAACGACCACCGCCCGAAGAGCGTCATCGCGCCTTCGTAGGCCTGCTCGTCGTATTCCTCGGGCGTGGTGAGGTAGCCCGCGTAGGCGTTCGAGTAGCCGCACATCACCACGTCGCCCGCGTGGAGTTCGTGCTTCAGCAGCGCGCGCAGCCTTCGACCGGCGATGGTGGTCGGCTCGAACGGCACGAAGCCCATCGCGAAGTTTCCCAGCCGCACCAGCTGCACCGGCAGGTGCTGTGGCACCCACGACAACAGCTGCGTGCCGCGGAGCCGCTGCGCCTCGAGGTAGTAGCGAACGCGCCGCTCGGGCAGCAGCTTGAGCAGCGACTGCTCGGCCCAGGGCGTCGGCTTGCTGTGCGCGCCAGCGCCGAGACTCCAGAACGCGAGCTTGCGGCCCTGTGCGCGGAGATACGCGTCGTCTCGGCGCGCGTTCACCAGCGCCATCAGCCGCGTGAACTTCGTCGCCGCGTCGCTGATGCGGCCGAGCGGGCCCGGGCCTTCGGGCGTGCCGAAGGTGAAGCCGAGCCCGAGCACCGGGTCTCCCGTGCGGCGGCCTTCGAGCCCTTCGGCGAGATCTGCGTCGACGCGCAGGTCGTGAAACGTCGAGTAGCGCAGGCGCGAGCGCACCGTGCCGTCGAGCACGCGGCCTGTGCGCGCGGCTTCGTGAAACAGCCGCATCGAGTGCCGCGCCTGAATGCCGGCGTTGTGTTCCGCGCTGCGTTCATCGTCGTCGTAGCGGCCGACGTGAAAGCCGCGCGCGCGTGACGGCCGGTAGTTCGGGCTCACGTCGCCGGCCGATTCCTGAACGAAGAGCGCCACGAAGCCGCCCGGCAGCTCGCGCTCGCACATCGCCGCGGCGAGGCCCTTGTTGTCGGCGTGCAGCGCAGTGAAGTCCGAATGCACGCTGGTGGCGTGCACCGCGAAGAAGTTGATGAGCCCACGCGGCTCGCCGTTCAGGTCTTCGAAGCGCAGCACCGTCATGCGGCGGTTCAACGCTTCGTCGGCGCGTTCTTTCGTCAGCGGCGTGACGTCGTGGTTGCGGTTGTACGCGGCGAGCGAGCGCTGAAAGGCGACCGGCTCGGAGACCGGGAGGTCGTCAGCAAGGCTGCGAATGAAGCCCGCTTCTCGGCGCGACATCGCTTCACGCACGGCGCGCACGCAGCCCTCGACGATGGTGTCGTGCACCAGGGGTGAGAAGCCGGGCCCGCTGAGCGCATAGAAGAGGTAGGTCGAAAAACCGCTCGGGCCGCTGTGCGTATGCGTGGCGGTGAGCGTGAGCCGGTGCTCGTCGAGCTCGGGGAGCCGCGCGAGCACGTGGCGTCGCAGCGACTCGGACACCATGCCGAGATCCAGCGAGAGAAAGACGTGCGGCTTGTCGTGCGCGGCGCCCGAGACGACGCACGCCCGCGCGAACAGCGGCGTGGCCGCCCGCGTCGGAACGTTCTGCCCGGAGCCCCAGCCCCACATCGAGAGGCCCGGCTCGAAGACGGTGATGTCCGCCTTCCCGAAGCCGAACCAGAACGGAGTGGTCTCAATCGCGTGCAGCGTCATCGGTCCCCCAGCGAAATGAACTGCAGGCGCCCCCCCCGGGAACGCGCGGCGGCAATCGCAGACGCGGTGCGTCGAGGCAAGGGCCGCTTCAACGACGAATGACGGTGAAAAGGACCGCATCAAGTCGTGAACGAAGGCGCGCTGAAAACTTCCCGCGGTCTCTGCGCTTCAAAGGGGGTGGCGGCGCTGATTCGCTGGCGAGGTGCCCTGACACGAGGCTGCGCGGCACGGCACTGCTCGTTCGCGCACGTCACCAGGCTTCGGGGTGGGCGCGCTTTTTCGACCTCGTCATCAAACACACGGGTCGTTCGTGCGGAATGATTACGAGCTCGAAAACGTGAGGTCCCTCGCTCGACGTCGAGGGGCCAATCGGCGTCGTGCGCGATGCTCACGCGTTCACGGCCACCGCTCTCAGGGCAGCTGAACGTCAGCGACGCAGGCCGCTGAGCATCACGGTCAGGTACCGCTCGGCCGCTTCGGCCGGCTTGTCGCCAGCGTGCGCGGCGTACTCGATGCCGCAGATCAACCTGCGGAAGTCGTTCGCATCGAGGTCGTACTTCAGCACCCGGGCCTTCTTCGCCCGAGTCACGACCTGCTCGACGATTCCACTGAGCGCCTTGAACTCCCTGGGCGTGGTGGCCAGCAGCGTCGCCACGCTCGGCCGCTGCAGCACCATTTTCACCGCGCCACGCAAGGCCGCTTCGAGCGCGTCGGACGGGTCTTCGATGCGTGCCGCGCTCTCGAGCTCGGTGCGGAACGCAGCCAGGTCGTCTTCCGCCATCGCGGACAGCAGCGCCTTTTCATCGGCGAAGTGCCGGTAGACGGTGCCCACGCCGACCTCGGCCGCCTTCGCGAGCTCGTTGAACGACGGCACCACGCCTTTGCGTGCCAGCGACTTCGCGATGGTGATCAGGTGTTCGCGGTTCTGTTTCGCGTCAGAGCGCTTCGAGGCCATGTCATCGACATAGTGTAAAACGGAAAGAAAATCCGTTTCAGTTGCGCGGAACTGAAAACGGAATAGTTATCCGCTTCATGCGAACTCATCTTGTCACCGGTGCCAACAGCGGCATCGGCCTGGAAGCGGTGCGCGCGCTGGCTGGCAGGGGCGAGCGCGTCATCATGGCGGTGCGAGACGTTCAACGTGGTGAAGCGGCGAAGGCGCGGGTGCTCGCGGAGTTCCCGTCCGCTCACCTGGAGGTCGAGCGCGTCGATCTGCTCGAACTCGACTCGGTGCGCGCGCTCGCGGAGCGAATTGCTTCGCTCGACGTGCTCATCAACAACGCCGGCCTGGGAACGGCGCCGCTCTCGCTCACGAAGGAGCGCGTGTACTCGCAGTTCGGCGCCAATCACCTCGGGCACTTCCTGCTCACCGCGTTGCAGTTGCCGAAACTCGAGCACGGCTCGGACCCGCGGGTGGTCACCGTGTCTTCCGGCTTCGGCAAGCGGGGGAAGTTGGACCTCACGAACCTCGATGGTGCGCGCGGTTACGGCCAGGGGCGCGCGTACATGCAGAGCAAGCTCGCCAACGCGTTGTTCGGCGCCGAGCTCGATCGCCGGCTGCGCTCACGTGGCTCGAAGGTGAAGAGCATCGTCGTTCACCCCGGCGTCGCCGCGACCGAGATGCAGAAGAAGCCGACCGGGTTCATGGGCGTGGTGTCGCGACTGGTGCACGCGCTGGCGTCGACGCCGCAGCGAGGGGCGCGACCGACCGTCGACGCGGCGCTGAGCGAGGTGGAGAGCGGGCAGGTGCTCGGCCCGGGCAAAGGCGACGGCCCCGCGAAACACGAAGAGACGTGGCCGTCGATGAAGGACGCGTCAGGCGCCGCCGCGCTCTGGGCGCGCTCGGAAGAGTTGGCGTCTGTCCGATTTCTGAGCTGACCCGCGCGACATTTCGGAGTTGGTGTCTCCTGGTTGACGGGGCTGAGTTTGCGGTCTGTTTCCCCGGGGGTTTCCACATGTCTCGTCTCTGGTCTGCGTTCGTCTTTGTGTCGGTTCTCTTTGCGTGCGGGGAAATGCCCACGCCGGGAACCGGTGGTGGTTCTGGTTCAACGGGTGGCGGCTTCACCATGGTCGGGAACTGCGACCGGCGGTGGAACCGCGACCGGCGGTGGAACCGCGACCGGCGGTGGAACTGCGACGGGGGGCGGAACTGCGACGGGCGGCGGAACAGCGACGGGCGGTGGATCTGCGACCGGCGGCGGAACAGCGACGGGCGGCGGAGCTGGTACCGGCGGAGGCTCCGGTCTTCCCACCGCGACGGCCACGAAGGTCGTCGTCGGCCGCGCCCACGCATGCGCACTCACGTCCTCGGGCGGCATTCGTTGCTGGGGCGCTGCTGATTACGGCCAGCTCGGCAACGGCGTCATCGACGGCACGAGCGCCGGCCTCTTCTCGACGCCGGTGCAGGTCGTCGCCTCGGCCGCCACCGACCTCACCGCCTTCAACAACACCACCTGCGCCATCATCAGCGGCGTCGCGAAGTGCTGGGGCGAGAACGCGTACGGCAAGCTGGGCGATGGCTCGATGACCAACCGCTCCACGCCGACCAACGTCGCGCTGCCCGGTGGTTTCACGCCGAGCCGGCTCGCGGCAGGCGAAGACTTCACCTGCGCGCTCTCGACGGGCGGAGCCGTGCGCTGCTGGGGCAAGAACGACTACGGCCAGCTCGGTGACAACCAGGCGGCGAGTGAATCGGCCACGCCGGTGCAGACCAGCGGCCTCACGTCGGGTGTGACCGTGCTCGCGGCCGGCGCGACGCACGCGTGCGTGGTGCACTCCGGGGTCGCGAAGTGCTGGGGCAGCAACCTCTACGGCGAGCAGGGCAACGGCGCGAGCGGCACCGGCCAGTACACCCCGGGCAACGTCACCGGCCTCACGGGCTTCACCGTCACCTCGTTCGGCCTCGGGCAGTACACCTCGTGCGCGACGGCTTCGCAGGGCGGCACGCGGTGCTGGGGTCGCGGTTACGACGGAGAGCTCGGCAACGGCATGAGCGGCTTCAACGCCGACTCCACCACGCCGGTGCAGGTGACCGGTGTGACGAGCGGCTCGACCGCGGTGTCCGTCGGCTACGGCTTCGCCTGCGGCGTCGCGAGCGGCTCGGCGAAGTGCTGGGGCAGCAACGTGAACTACGTGCTCGGCCACAACATGACGCCCAGTGATTCATCGGCGACGCCGGTGCAGGTCACGGGCCTCACCAGCGGCGTGACGAGCATCGCGGCCAGCTGCACCGACCACGCGTGCGCGGTGGTGAGCGGCGCGGTGAAGTGCTGGGGCTCGCCGGGGCCTTTCCTGGGCACCGGTGACGACGACACGCAGGCGCCTGCGCCGGTGTCCGTCGTCAGCCTGCCGTGAGCGCGGCGCGTCAGTAGCCGAGCTGGGGCTGGCGCTGCTTGCCGGCCTTGTCGGGCACGAACGCCGGGGCGCGACGATCTCCATCGACCACGAAGGCCAGCGCGCTCATGCCCGCGCCGACCTTCACCGTGCTCTTCACGGGCCTCGTCGACCACTCGTGCCACACCTCGGCCTCGTACTGGCCGGCGGGCACGTTCTTCACCGTGAACTTCCCGTCGCCGTCGGCCTGCGCGTACCAGGGCGAATCAGACACGTAGAGCCAGCCGTTCATCGCCGCGTGAATGTTGCACAGCAGGTGCACCGGCCCGGGCGTCGAGAAGACCTGCTCGCGCTGCGCGCCGTTCTTGTAGAGGCCCAGGTCGAAGTCGTTGGGCTTGCTGAGCGAGAACACGTTGTGGAACAGCTCGTCGTCGTTGCGGAACTCGACGGTGGCACCCAGCGGCACCGCGAGCACGTGGGGCACGAAGCGCTTGTCCTTCTGCACCACCGCGCGCACCCGGGTGGCGCGTGGCCTGGGGGTCGCGCCATCGGTGCGGCGCAGCACCACCACCGCGCCGCCGGGCCCGTGCGTGCCGCCGCCGCTCACCACGCCACTGACCGCGAACGCGCTGACTCGGGGCGCCGCCGGCTCGGGCTCCAGCGGCGTCATGGTCACACCGGGCTCGGGCGTCGGCAGCGGAGCCGGCGTCGCACCGCCCGCGCGTGAACGGGCCTCGGCGGCCAGCGGTCTGACCAGCGTCCCCAGCTCCGGGGGCAGCGAGGGCACGCGCAGCAGTGACTCCCATTTGGTCGCCGCGCCCTCGAAGTCACCGCGGTCCCACGCCACCTTGCCGCCGGCCAGCAGGTTGAAGATGAGGTACTCGCGTTCGACCGCAGCCTTGAACGCCAGGTCTTCGGGCGTCTTGACCGCCAGCGGCAACGGCAGGGTGTCTGCGAGCCACGGGGTGCCCGCGTCGGCTTTCGGAGCCGCGGCGGTGAACGTCAGCGTGAGCGCGAGGAGCATCATGTTCGGTCACCAGGTGAAGACGGCAGAAGACGTGAAGACGTCGTTGTCGACGTCGGGCGCGCCCGCGAGTTCGCGGTTGAAGAGGTACTCGGCCTTGAGGGCCAAAAGGTCCCAGAGGTCGAGGCGCAGACCAGCGGTGAAGCGGTCGGTGCGCAGCTCCGTGAAGCCCTGAAACTGCGCGTGGCGGCGGTCATAGCGGCCGTAGAGCGTCAGCCCGCCGAAGACCTCGTTCTTCCACGGCAGGGTGTACGAGACGCGGCCCCAGCCGCCCCAGACCTCGAAGCCCGAGGCCAGCTCGGCGACGGTGAGGCCGGTGATTTTGGTGCCGGGCCCCTGCTCGTCGATGAGCCGCAGAAACTCGCCCGCCAGCGAGAAGCCGAAGGCGCTCAAGCGCACGTCGCCTGCCAGCGCCATCTGCCGTGAGGTGGCCGAACGCTGGTCGTTGCGCGGGCCGTACAGCCCACTGACGCCCAGCTTGAGCTGCACGTACTGCAGGTTCAGCTCGTAGCCGATGCGCGCCGAGCCCACGAAGTTGCCGGTGAGGCTGGCGTTGACGGGCACCAGCGCGTCGACGCGGGTGCCGTTGTTGGTGGCCGCCACGTTGAAGCTCACCGCGCTCCACAGGGCCGGGAGCTGGAAGCGGTAGAACGCCTTCGCGCCCAGGCCGTGGCCGGTGGTGTAGCGGGCGATGAGCGACGGGGTGACGCCCGGGCGCAGGTTGGCCTCGTTCTCGAGGTACTCGATGCCGAACACCGAATCGAAGCGGCCGAGGAACACCGCCAGCTCGTGGTTCTTGAAGGGCGAGAGGCGGCCGAAGGCCTGCTGGAGGTCGACGCGCGTGGAGTCGCCCTGGCCGGTGAAGCGCGGCATCATCTGGAGGCGCGCGAACAGGAAGAGCGGGACGTTGCGCGGCGTGTAGCGCACGTCGGCGCTGACCGTGTTGAGCAGGAACGACGGTGTGCTGCCGATGCCTGCGGAGCGCGGCAGGAAGCCGTTGGTGAAGCGGCCGGTGCTGTCGGTGCTGGCCACGTCGCCGCGGGAGTTCACCGCCGGCGCGAAGGCGTCGTTGCCGTAGTCGAGCGGCGTGCGTCGGTCTTCGGGCGAAAAGCTGCTGCCGTTGCCCGAGGCCTTCACGAAGCCCACGTCGATGTAGCCGGTGAAGCGCAGCGGGTCTTCGCCCTGCGCTTCGTTAGGGGTGAAGCCCTCGCCCGGGTCTTCGTCGGGCACCTCGACCACGTCTTGCGCGGCCGCGAACGACGCGCACAGCAGCAGCACGGGCACCGCGCGCCAGCGCTTCACGGGCTCACCTCGGGGGGAATGGCGACGCCCAGCGTCAGCTGTACCGGCCGGGCCATCAGCTGGTCGGGCCGCAGCCTGCGCAGCCGCGCCGCCGAATCGAGCCAGTCGCAGGAAGCGGGGAAGTCGGCGGCCTCGAAGCACGACGGGTTCATCGCCACCCGCAGCGCGTAGGCGGTGAAGCGGTTCAACGACGCGGGCACCACGGGTGCGGTGACGCCGCGGGCCTCCAGCAGCGCGCGCAGCTCGGGCCGCGCCTCGGGCACGAAGGGCGCTGCACCTTCGGGGAGTGGGACGTCGACGCGGTTGACCAGCGCGTTGAGCAGCGGCTCCGACGGGAGCACCGCCGCCAGCGGCAATGGGCGGTCGCCGTCGCGCTTCACGAACACGTAGAAGTCGGCAGCGAACACCGCGTCGCCTTCGCCCCGCACGCGCGGCCCGAAGTCGTAATAGTCGACGAGCGCGCCATCGACCCAACCCTTGCGCGGGCCACTCGACAGCGAGACCTCGCCCAGCGTCAGCGGGTCGCGCCAGCCGGTGCCATCGTCACCGAAGCCCAGGCCTTCGGGCACGAAGGGGCACACCAGCAGCGGGCCCAGGCGCCGCTCGATGCCCTCGGCCCCGAGCACGTCGCGCGCGTCGCGGTAGGTGTCGGGCGTGAGGCCCGGCGTGAGCAGGAACTCGGCGCGCCAGAACGGCGTGTAGAACGTGGAGTCGAGGCCGACCGGGAAGACGTTCTGCACGCCGTCGACGGCCTGCTGGTTCTCGTCGAAAGGCGCCCACACCGGCTCGACCCACGGCTGCGGGTGGTTGGCCCAGATCTCGGTGATGACGAAGGTCACCGGGGCGCCGTCGGCGACGCCGGGGAAGAACGTGAGGCCCGGGCCGCCGGTCTGCAGGGCGCCGTCGCGGAACGCGAGCGGCTCACCTTCCAGCTTGAGCAGCTCATCGGGCGACCAGCCGCCGAAGTCGTAGGCCTGCCCGTGCGCCGTCAGGAACTCGCGCGTCGTCCACAGCCGGGCGGGCGTGACCTCGGGGCCTGCGGTGCACGCGCTCAGCGACAGCGCGAGCACGGCCGCTGGCAGCCTCATGCAGGCACCGCGAAACGCTGACGGTCCTGCGCGAGCTGCGCGCCGAACAGCGTCTCCATGAGCGCCTGCAGCTCCGAGGCGGTGGCCACGCGCGCGCCCGTCGCCAGCAGGGCCTGCGCGAAGGCCTCGGCATCGGGGTAGCGGCCCGCGGGGTCGACGCTCAACGCCTTGAGAATCACCGGGGCCAGCACGCCGCACTGCGCGGTGACCCGCTGCAGGTCTGCCGCCGTGGGCCCGGCGCCCGCGCGGGTGATGAGCTCGTACATGTCGTTGCCCGAATACAGCGGCTCGCCGGTGAGCGCGGACACCAGCACCATGCCCAGCGAAAACAGGTCGGAGCGGAGGTCGACCGGCAACGCGCGCGCCTGCTCGGGCGACATGAAGAAGAGGTTGCCCTTCACCACGCCGGCCTGCGTGCGCGACGAGCGGTCGTCACTCTTCACGATGCCGAAGTCGAGCAGCTTCACTTCGCCGCGCGCCGTCACCATCAGGTTGTTGGGCGAGACGTCGCGGTGCACGAGGCCCACGCGCTGCCCCGCGTCGTTGGTGCGCGAGTGCGCGTAGGCCAGCGCCTTGGCGGTCTCGAGCGCGATGGTCATCACCAACTCGGTCTCGAGCGGCCGGCCGCGCTGCTGCTTCGAGGCCTCGATGAGCGCGTCGACGTCGCGACCCAGAATGTACTCCTGCGCGAGGTAGTAGCCCTCGGCGTCGCGGCCGAAGTCGAACACCGGCACGATGTTGGAGTGCACCATCGACGCGCCCAGGCGCGCCTCGTCGATGAACTGACTGACGACCTCGGCGTTGCCGGCCAGCTCGGCGCGCAGCCGCTTGAGCACGAACAGCCGGCGGAAGCCTTCGGCGCCACGCACCACCGCCACCGACACCTTCGCCATGCCGCCTTCGCCCAGCGGGGCCACGGTCTCGTAGCGTGAGAGCTGCGCCGAGGCCTGCGTCGAGCCGAGCGCGTCGTCGACCCCGAAGCGAGTGGTGTCGCTGGGCGGCACGGCGGGCTCGACCTGCAGGCGTTGAGACAGGCGCTGCAGCTGCTCCTGCGACTGCTTGAGCTGGGCGGCGGTCTCGCGCAGCAGCTCGTCACTGGCGGCGGCGCGCCGCGGCAGGAAGGCCAGCAGCACGCCGGCGAAGGCCAGGAGCCCCGCCACCGCGAAGATGGGGAAGGCAGCGCTCGAGATTTCGGCCTGGGCGGCGCGCAGCTCGGCGGTGCCGTGGCGGTGCACGTAGAGCTCGACGCCGGCCTTGAGGTCGCTGCGCGCGCAGCAGGGCACCGCGGGGGCGGCTTTGGAACCCACGCGCTGACGGAGCGCCTCGAGCTGCGCGGTGGGCCCGGCGCCGATGGCGTCAGCGGGCTTGCCGTTGGGCACCAGCAGCACCGCCACGCCCAGCTTGTTGGCGATGGGCTCGAGCTGCGCGGCCGTGAGCTTCTGCGCGAGCGCGAGCACCGCCGGCTGTTGTTGCGGGTTGGTGCGCACCGAGCGGCCGGCGCCCAGCAGCCAGAGGTCGCCCTCGAGCGCCACCACCGCCGAGGCCACAGAGGCGCCGCTGGCGTGCTCCGCGAGCGGCGTGAAGAGCGGCACCAACCGGGGCTCGGTCGAGAACAGCGGCACCGAGCCCATGAAGAAGGCGTGCGGCCCCACGCGCGCGTAGGGCGTGAACCACGGCTCCTGCTCGAAGTGCGCGAGGGTGTTCGAGAGCGCGTTGACGTCGGACTGGGTGGTGACCTCCATCAGCAGCGCGCCGATGGCGTCGAGGTTGGCGCCCTGCGCGGCGCGGCGGGCGAGCTCGGCGCCGAGCTCCTCGAGGTTTTCGGTCACGCGCGGCAGCTCGGCGTCGACGGCGTTCTGCAGACGGGCGTGCGCCGTGTCGAGTTGCTGCTTGCGGTGCGAGCTGAAGAGCACCGCGCCCACGCCGAGGGCGAACATCGCCACCAGCACACCAATGAGCCGACGCACCGTGACTGACATGGGAGGCCACGTTCTGACCCGCGTCGACATCGCGGTCAACGAATCGGCCAGACACGGAGACTGGGGGCCAGCGCGCACCACGTCACCCGGTACGCAGCGCGCGGTGTGCAGGTTTCAGGGGAGGGTGTGGCGCGAGAAGAAGTCCCACATGTGGTCGCTGGCGCTGATGTCCTGCGTGGTCTTCCCGAAGAGGGCAATCGGCTCGCCACCGGGCCAGGTGTGACCACCGCCGTCGATGACGCACTTCTCGACCTCGGCGCCGCCGTCACAATTCGTCCACGCCTCGCAGGTCACCTCGCCAAGCGTCTTGCGGCCTGAAGCCGGGTTCACGATGCCGCACGCCGCAGCGTCGGCTTCGGCGCCCGCGTCCATCATCGGCGCGCCGCCGTCATTCGAAGGCGAGCCGGAACACGCGGCGACGATGACTCCGGCGACACAGACCCACGACGCGAATCAGCGCGCGACGAAGAGCACGATTGCCAGCACCGGCAACGCTGCCAACCGTGCACCTTCGAGGGCCCTGGCCCACGAGCGACCTTCGACGAGCGCAGGCAACGCCACCAGGCTCATCAAGATGAAGGCCACGCTGGCGACCTTCGAGGGCACCGACAATTCGGCGCCCCACAGCAGGAAGAAGAACACGCCGAGCAGCAGCGCGACCCACTGCACCAGCGTGTACTTCCCGAGCCCCGTGCTGGCCTGCGGGTCGTACTTCTTCGTCACGTCACGCGCGACGTACGAGCCCATCCACTCCGGGCGCCACGCGGGTGACGCGAAGAACACCTTGAACGTGTCCTTCCAGGTCGGCGCCCGCTTCGCGAGGCGGAACAGGTCGGCGTAGCCCTCCACCTGTGCCCACAACGGGTTGTACGAGTTGAGCGGCCGCGTGGTGCCGTACACGCACTTCTCGGTCTCCGGTTCCCACGTGCCGAACAGCACGTCGAAGAACGCGAACGTCGCCGAGTGGTTCTTGTCGAGATACCTGGGGTTGATGGCGTGGTGCACGCGGTGCAGCGCCGGCGTGTTGAACACCTTCTCGAACTTGCCGAGCGGCGGGATGAGCTCGGTGTGAATCCAGAACTGGTAGAGCGTCGAGAGGCCCAGCACCACCGCGAAGTGCAGCAGCGGCACGCCCAGCAACGCGAGCGGCAGGTAGAACGGCAGCGTCGTCACCCACGTGGTCACCGACTGCCGGAGCGCGACCGCCAGGTTGTAGTCCTCGCTGTGGTGATGCACGACGTGCGCGGCCCACAGAATGTTGACCTCGTGCGAGAGCCGGTGCCACCAGTAGTAGGCGAACTCCACGCCGAGAATGGCGACGACCCACGGCAGCCACGCGGTCGGCAGCGTGAACAACTTGTACTGCGCGAGCCACGCGTAGAGCGCGCTCAACGCCGCCGCTGACACGAACAGGCTCATCAACTGCTGAGCGATGCCGCAGCCCATGTCGGCCATCGCGTCGCCCTGCCGGTACACCTTCACGCCTTTGAAGCGCGCGACCGCGAGCTCGATGACGATGCCCACCAGGAACAGCGGAATGGCCAGTGCGATGAGGTTCGGTCCCACGAGGCCCTCTCTATATGATGTGACCGAGTGGTCGCAATATGCCTTCAGTCAGGCGGCAGAAAGACGGTCTCATTCAAGTCGATGACGCCCCACTCGAGCGACGGGTCGGCCTGCTTGAAGAGGTCGCGCGCGGCGTCGAGGTCGAGGCCCGGCATCAACGCCAGACCGCGGTCGACGGGCTGGAAGAAGTTGTCGAAGTGCGTAGGCAACACGCGGTGCGCCTTCGTCTCGGCGAGCAGACCTTTGACCTTCTCGGGCGTCTGCTTTTCCCCCGTCACACCGACAATGAGCGTCTTGGCTTCGAGGCCGGCGCACTCACCCGGAGCCCAGGTGCTGGTCGGGTGGAACCACACCGACGCGCCGTTGGCCTCGAGGCGGTAGGCGAGGGTGTCGTCGAGCGCGTACTGAAAAAACCACATGGTGCGCGGCAGCGGGCTGATGACGCCGCTCATCGGTTTGGCCACGAGGATGTCGGTGTGCCGCGTCTCGCGCACGTCGACGGTGAAGGTGCCGATGGTGAAGTGGTCACCGGGCTTCACCACGCGCGTCTTCTCGGGGGGCACGCCGTACGAGAGCGCGAAGTTCACCGTGTTCTGCGAGCCGATGACCGTGGCGCCGGTGCGCCGTGCAATGAGGCCCACGTCGAGCACGTGGTCGAAGTGCGCGTGGTTCACGAGAATGAAGTCGGCCCGCGGCGCCCACTTCTCGCCGATGGCCGCGTCGGGCTCGATGGTGCCGGTGATGAGCGCGAAGGGCGTGGGCCGCGTCGGCGCAGGGTCGACCAGCACGGTGGTGGTGCCGTCATTGAGCTCGAAACCGGACACGCCGAGTGAACGCAGCGCGATGCCGCCGTCGGGCCGTTGAGACCAGCTGGCAGGCGGGCGGTGCTCAGCGGGGATCTTCCACGCCCAGTGCATCGTGAAGATGAACCACGCGATGACGAGGAGCAGCGGGACGGCAAGCGGTGCGGCGATGAGCAGCTTCGTGCGTCGGGACACGCGCGCACTCTGCCCTGTTCACTCCGAGAGGTCAGCGCATTCGCCAGCGGGCATGCCCGCGTTCACCCAGTCGCTGATGACGGCGCGCTCGTTCGCGGGGAGCGGCCCGTCGGGCGGCATCGGCGACTGCGTGGCGTTCATGCGGCGCACCACGATGCTCCCGAAGCGCTCACCTTCGATTTCGACGTGGAAGTCGCCGCGAGACTTGAAGTGCACGGCGTAGCTGGTCGACGAGTGGCACCCGGCGCAGCTGTTCTGCAGCACCGTGCGCACCTCGCAGGGAAAGCCGGTGTGCATGCCGGCGTCGGTGGCGCGCGGCTGCCCTGCGTCCACCACGTCGACGATCGTCGGAAGCCCGGGCTCCGCTTCAGGCGGCGTCTGGGGAACACCACAGCTCAGCAGCAACGTCGTCAGCATCAGCGCTCGGTTCATGGGGCCACGCTGGCGCACCGCACATCATCAAGAGAATCGATATGAAGTGCGCAGCGCTGTTCATGATTCACGAACAATCAATGCAGCGTGCGCGGGGTCGATGCGTCCTCCACGAAGCGCGGGGCCGCGCGGGGTTGCGGCTCCGGCCACAGCGACACCGTGAGCACGAACACCGACGTCGCGAAGAGCAGGGCGGCGATCACTTCGTCACGCCCTTGCCGCGGATGACCTCGATGATGTTGCGGCGGATGTCCTGGTTGATGGCGCGGCGTTCACCGTCGAACAGGGTGCGAACGGTGGTGGGCGCGCGGCCGTTGATGCTGCTGATGTCGTCGTCGTTGCGGAGCGCGAGCGTGAGGTTCCCCAGCTCCTGCGCGAGGGTGAGAATTTCGCCCTCTTCCGGCACCACCATCAGCGTGACGTTCGAGTAGCCGCGCTCGCTCTCGGGCACGAGGTTGATGTTGGTGTTGCCGGTGAGCTTGCCGGTGGCGAGCACCACCACGTTCTGCAGCAGCGTGAGTGCGACGGGCTCGTTGCTCTGCGGGTCGCGGAAGGTGCCGATGACGTCGATGTGGTCGTTCGGGCGAATCCACCCTCCGACGGCTGCGCTCGACTTGGCGTCGATGGTGATGGCGCGCATCTGGGTGATGACCCTGGTGGTGAGCCGCTCGGCGGCGCGCGAGGTCTCGAACTGGCTCCACAGCAGCGGGTCACCGGCCTGCAGCGACACCATGACCTTCTGGCCCACCACGTAGCTCGCGGAATCAGGCTTCACGACCGACGAGGTCACGAACTGCTCGGGGATCGAGCGCTGGCTGATCATCTCCATGGTCACCGTGGTGCCTTCGGAGATGTCGACCGCGCTCACGATGACGGGGACGAGGTTCCAGCCTTTGCGGATCTCGGCGCGCTGCTTCTGCATGCCGGACCAACCGACGACGAAGGCCAGAACCGCGAGCACGACTCCCACGAGCAGCGGCGCTTTTCCCTTGAGCATGCCCGACAGGATTCACGCGGGAAAAAAGCGTTAACCGTCAATTGCCGGGCGCCGGCGGCGCGCTGCCACGAATGACCTGAATGGTGTTGAAGCGCTTCTGCTGCAGCACCTTCGTGCGCTCGCCCGAGAGCAGGGTGTTGATGGTCGCGCGGCCGCGCTCTTCGAGCACGTCGAGGTCTTCTTCGTTGCGCAGCGAGAAGGTGAGGTTTCCGGTCTCCTGGGCGAGCACGAGGAGCTCGGCTTCTTCCGGCAGCAGCATCAGCGACACGTTGTCGTACGTACGCGCGCTCTCGGGGAGCAGGTTCACGTTGGTGGTGCCGGTGAGCTTCCCGGTGGCGATGACGTTCACGTTCTGCAGCAGCGTCACGGCGACCTGCTCGTTGGTCACCGGGTCTTTGAAGCTGCCGATGATGTCCACGTGATCATTCGGCCGCAGCCAGCCGCCGACGCCCGCCGTGCCCGTCACCTGCACCGCCAGCGCGCGCGCCCGCTTCAGAATCCGTGACGCGAGGTGCTCCACGGTGCGCGCCGAATCGAACTGGCTCCACTGCAACGGGTCGCCAGCGGCGATCGCCACCTGCACGCGTTGACCGACCACGTAGTTCACCGAATCGGGCTTCACGACCGACGAGGTCACGAACTGTTCGGGGATCGAGCGCTGGGAGATCATGTCGACGGTCACCACCGTGCCTTCGGAGATGTCGACGTTGGCGACGGTCACCGGCACCAGGTTCCACCCGCGGCGCACGTCGGCCATTTCTTTCTGCAGCGCAGAGAACGCCACCGCGAAGCCCATCAACATCAAGCCCGCCGCCAGCGCGATGGGGCCCAGCTTCGCGTGACGGAAGATGGGGCCACGACGCGTCGGCACCTTCACCGGCGCGAGCGGCTGACGCTGCACGGGCAACACCGGCGCGTCACCGTCGTACGCGAGGCCAGACAGTGAGAGCTCGAGCGCCTCAACGTCGGCATCGGCGCCCGACTTGTCCCAGAGGTAGTCACTCTTCATCGGAGACCTCCGCGGGCTGCAGCCCCAACTTCGCCCGGAGCTGCGCCATGCCTCGGTGCAGGTTGACGCGAACGCTGCCCGGCGTGAGGCCCGTGCGTTCGGCGATTTCGGGGCCCGTCATGCCTTCGATGAGGCGCATCGCCAGCGTCTCGGCGTAGGCCTCGGGCAGGGCTTGCAGCGCGCGAATGATCTTCTTCGCGTCGGGCGCCGCCGAGCGATCCGGCGCGACGAGCTGCGGTTCGTCGTCGAGCGGCTGGTCATGCCTGTCGTCGCGCACGTGACGCGCGGCGCGGTGACGCGCCAGCTGCGCGAGCCATGCGGGGAACGCGTGATCCTCTTCGAGCGACGAGAGCTTCTGGAACACCTGCAGAAAAACGTCCTGCACCAGGTCCGACGCTTCGCTGGCGCCCACGCGCGTGATGACGATGGCGTGCACCATGCGACCGAAGTGGCGGTGCAGCGCGGTGAACGCCTCGTGATCACCTCGGCGCGCGGCGGCGACCCATTTCACCCACATGGCGCGCACCGGCTCCGTGGGCTGGGCCACCCGGGGAGCGTCGTGAAGGAGCGCCAGCGCCATGAAGCCCGGAAGATGCGCGCCGGCCCCACACCGTTAACCGGCGCAGGAACATTCCTGCTTTCAGCGGGTTGGGTGCGCAGAGGGGTCAGCGTACGCGAAGTAGCGGTGCACCCAATCGGTCGTCGCGCCCGAGAGCCTCGGCTGCGAAAGCCACTGCCGGAGCGGCTCGGCCAGCGGCGAGGCGGCGAACGCCTCGAGCAGCGCGCGGGTGTCGCGAACACAGGTTTCGTCGGGCGTCCACGGGCCCGGCGCCAGCTCGAGTGGCTTCTTTTTTCCGAACGCCATGCGCAGCTGATTCACCGCGTGCACGGTGTGCCCGAGCCGCCCGATGGCGCCCAGCTCGGCCTGTGTCGCGGCGAAGTCGGCGCCGGGACCTGCGATGCGCAGCCGCCGCGTTCGAGCAGCAGCTGTGACAGCGGCAGGCTTCGTTCACTCGGCTCATGCGTCGCGTAGTGCAGCGTCGTGAAGCCGAGCCACCCCCGTGTCTCGATGCGCGCACCGGCGCCGAGCAGGTGCTTGACCACCTCGAGGCGCTGGCGCCGACAGGCGACGTGCAGCGCGGTCTCGTTCACGTCGTTGGTCGCGTGCAGGAGCGAGGCGTTCGCCTCCAGCATCGCGACCACCGACCTCGCGTCACCACGCTCCGCCGCATCGAAGAGTTCGTCGAGTTCCGACATCGCCAGGACCAGACCCGAGGTGTCAGGCTCAGGTGCAATCGGAACAACGGCAGCGTCACCGACGTCGGAGCAGCTCGTGAACCTCGTCATCGCCTGCAGTGGCCCCGGAGCTGCCGACGCCATCGCCCACTCGGGCCTCATCGCCCTCGGCTGTCTGCTCGGTTCGCTGGTGCTCACCGTGGTCATCGGCGTGCGCGCGTTCAAGCTGCGCCGCCGGGGCTTGTGGCTCGCGGTCGCCGGCTGTCTGGCGTCGCTGCTGTTGATGGGCCTGTTCACCATGACGCTGCGGAGTGGCGATTGCGGCTTCATGGCGCGCTACGTCTCGGTGGCGCTCTTCGTGGGAATTCTGGGCCTCACCGGGCTCACCTTCACGGCCAGGAAAACCCCAGCCAGTTGATGCAATCGTTCCGGGGCTTCGTGGTATGGCCCGACGCCGTGAAGAAAGCGCTGATCAGCCTCTTCGTGTTGCTCCCATCACTCGCGTGGGCGGAGCTCGTCGATCGCGTCGCTGCGGTCGTCAACAGCGACATCATCACCCTCTCTGAAGTCGAAGCGCGCGTGGGCCCCGACTTCAACCGCCTGCGCGCCGAGCCCGACGCCACCAAGCGCGCCGCCATGCGCGACGAGCTCATGAAGCGCGGCGTGGAGATGCTCATCGGCGAGAAGCTGATGGAGTCGCAGGTCAAGGAGCTGAACATCGAGGTCGCCGACTCCGAAATCGAGCTCGGCATGGACGACGTGAAGCGCCAGAACAACATCTCGGGTGAGCAGTTCGAGCAGCTGCTCGCGCAGGAGGGCTACACGCTGGCCAGCTACAAGGCCTTCATGCGCAAGCACCTCGCGCGCCTCAAGCTGGTGAACCTCAAGGTTCGCAGCAAGGTGAAGATCTCCGACGAAGACCTCAAGGCCGAGTACGCGCGCTGGTCGCACGACGAAGCCAACGAGTTCGAAGTGCACGGCCGCCACATCCTCGTGCAGGTCGCGCCCAAGGCGACGGCCGAGCAGATCGAAGCCGCGCGGCTCAAGGCGGTGGCGTTGATGAACGAGGCGAAGCAGCCCGGCGTCGACTTCGCGGAGCTCGCGAAGAAGAAGAGCGAAGGCCCGTCGGCCGCCGACGGTGGTGACCTCGGCTTCTTCAAGCGCGGCGTGATGGCCGCGGAGTTCGAGCGCTGGGCCTTCACCCTGCCCGCGGGCGGCATCTCGGAGCCCATTCGCACCAAGTTCGGTTGGCACGTGCTCAAGGTCGAAGAGAAGAAGGCGCTCGCGGCGCCGCCGCTCGACGAGGTGAAGGACCAGCTGCGCGACCGCATGCTGCGCGGCCAGCTCGAGAAGTACACCGACCAGTACGTGCAGGAGCTCCGCGCCGCGGCGGTGGTCGACGTCAAAATCTGAAAAGTCGCGCCACGGAATCGCGTCGGTGGTGCCACTCACCCGGTGCCCGTGACTGCACCCGCTCGCATGACTGCAGAACTCCAGCCGGATTCCGCGCGTTTCGGAGCGCTGTACGCCGCGCACTTCCGCTCGGTGTGGCGCACGCTGCAGCGGCTGGGCGTGTTCCCCGCGTTCACCGACGACGCCGCGCAGGAGGTCTTCGTCACCGCCTGGCGCCGCTGGAGTGAGTTCGAGGGCCGTTCTTCCGAGCGCACGTGGCTGCTGGGCATCGCGTTGCGCGTGGCCAGTGACGTGCGCCGCAAACAACGGTCGAACGACGAAGTGCCGGTGAAGCTGGCGATCGACGCGCCGCTGCCCGACGCGGTGACGGCGGCCAGGCAGCAGTCGAGGCGGGTCGAGGCGTTGCTGCGGCAGCTCGACGAGGAGCGCCGCGAAGTGCTGCTGCTGTGCGACGTCGAGGGCTACACGATTCCGGAAGTGGCCGAGGCGACGGGCGTGAACCTGAACACGCTGTACACGCGGCTTCGTACGGCGCGGCAGCAATTTGAAGCGCTCGTGAAGCGCGAGCGCGAGGAGCTGTGATGGACCCGCTGTCGAAAGACGCCGACACGGCGCTGAAGTCGTTGCTCGACGTCGAACCGTCGCGAGAAGACGAAGCGCGCGTGCGGGCCGAGCTCGAGAAGTCGCTGGGCATCGTGCTCCCCCTTGCCGCCGCCGCCACGTCCACCGCGGTCGCCTCCGCGGTCACGGCCAAGTCGGGCCTCTTCGCGTCGCTCAGCGTGGGCGCGAAGGTGTCGCTCGTCACCGTCGCCGTGGTGGCCGCGGGCGCTACGACGGTCGCGGTGCGCCGCATGACGAAGCCGCTCACGCCCACGGTGCCGGTGGTGACCGCGGCACCACCGCCCAGGCCCTCGCCGCAACCGCCGGCGTTCGTGCGACCTGACGTCGAGCCGGAGCCGGAGCTGGCGACCCCGCCGGAACCGGAGCTCGAGCTGGTGTTGCGCGCACCTCCGCAGCCCGAGCTGCCGCGGCGCGCGAAGGCCCCTGTCGTCGCGAAGCAGCCGCAGCCGGTCGACGTTGCGGCACCACCGCCGCCTGCGCAGCCGCAAGAAGACGCACTCGACGTCAACGCGGTGCCTCAGGAGTCGGTCGCCGAGGCGCTCGCGCGTGAATACCCGTCGTGCGACCTGACGACGGAGCAGCGCCTGTCGATGCACGTGCGGTCGCTGCCGCGCGCCGGCGCAGCAGCGCGTGGCCTCGAGTTGCTGACGGCGTACCAGCACCGGTGCGCGACAGGTCACTGGACCTATGACTCGTGGGTGGCGCGCTTCGCGGTGCTCTGCGCGCTCGAGCGCCGCCAGGAGGTCACCGAGCTCTGGGCGTGGTTCAGCCAGGAGAACGAGCGTCACGTCAGCCGCATGCGGCGCGACCTCGAAGGCGTGTGTTCGTTCTGAACACATTTTCTGCACGTGGTTTGTGAGCGCCGTGTCTTCCGGGCGCTCATGACTGCTCTCGTCCTCGCGTTCGCCCTCACGGCGGTCCCCGAAGGTGAAGATCTCCCGCTCACCGCGCCGCTGCAGGGCATGGCGTCGTCGCGGCTCGCGTTGCCGGTGTCCATCGGCTTCGACACTGCGGTCATCACCGACGACGTGACGCCGCTCATGAAAGACGACGGCACCAACCGCGCCGGTGGCACGCGCGACGTGGTGTGGTCGCTGGCGCGCTACGCGCCTTCCGTGGCGCGCCGGCACTTCGAAGACGCGAAGTGGAACGACGCGACCAACCCGCGAATGCTCATCATCAAGTCCGTCTCGGTGCTCTGGCGTCAGGGCCCGTCGTACGAGGTGCGCGTCGAAGTGGAACGGCGCGACGGTGAGAAGCGGTTGGGGCAGGCGACGGGCACCGGCTACGGCACCGCGCCGCGCAACAACGGTCAGCGCATGGGGGCTGCCTACGCGAACGCGTTCGGCGCACGCCCGAAGAATGGGCTCACCGAGGCGAACCCCGCGACCGACGGCGAGACGATTCGCGCCGCGACCCTGCAGGCGCTCGACTCATCGCTGCTGCAGCTGTCGGCCGTGTGGTCCGGCGAGCAGATGATGGCCAGGGCGCGCGAAGACGCCGAAGCCGCGATGAAGCGCGCTCAGGAAGCGCAGAAGCCCGCGCCTGCTCCGAAGAAGAAGAAGTGAGCGAAACGCCCGCATAGAAAGATGAATGGACAGGCGTTCAGTGTGCGCGTGTAGGCGCGAGTGTGGAACGTCGGAGCTCCGCGAGCGTTCGTTTGAACGGGCCGGCATCGTCGATGCCCGCCGAGACGATCAACGCACCTTCCACCGCCACCACGAGCTTCTCCGCACGCGCGCGCGCCGTGGCCTTCGGAAGGCCCGCTTCGCGCGCCAGTTTTTCCACCGCGCTCATCCACTTCATGAAGGCAGCGGCCAGCGGTCGCTTGAACTCGCGGCGATCCACGCTCGCCGTGAGCCGCTCGAGCAGACACGCACGCTTTCCACCTTCGTAGAACGCGTCGACGGCCGAGAGCATCGCGTCGAGCTTCTTCTGTGGCGTCGCGGCTCGTTTGAGCGGCTCGAACAACGCGGCCTGCAGCAGCGCGTCGAGGTGCGCGAGCACCTGCTCGGCCATGTCTGATTTTCCGCCCGGGAAGTAGTGGTACAGGCTCGACTTTCCGAGGCCCGTGGCCGCAGACAATTCAGCGAGCGACGCGCCGTCGTACCCCTGATCACGAAAGCGCTCGAGGATGCGCGAGAGCACGACTTCCTTGCTGATCAACGCGGCGGGCATCGTGTTGACCTACCTGATTCCGGGGTTGAACGCAGAGCGCTCCCCGGGCTCCCAGTCGACGCGCGGGTCGAGCGGGGCGTCGACCCACTCGTCGACCACCACGGTCCAGTAGCGCCCGGTGCCGCCGTTGGGTTGCGAAGCGTCTTCTTCGACGTCGAACGAAACCGTGGCCCGGCCGGTGAGCGACAGCGCGCGCTGGTTCGCGAAGTCCACGAGCACCAGCCCCACGCGCGGATCGAGCTCGAGGTTGCCGAAGGTGTTGAAGATGCCGTTGCCCGGATAGTCGGGCAATCGCAGCGTCCGTTCGTCGAGCACGTGCACGAAGCCGGGTGCTCCTCCGCGGTGTGAAGCGTCGAGGCCGCGCGTCGCGTGCTGGGTGGCGACGAAGACCGTGTCGACGCGACGGATCAATTCACGTCGCTCGTCGTCGAAGGTGCGCCCACGCCGCGTCGGAGCGCTCGTCGTCTCGGCGCTCGGCCGGGGTTCGCGCTTCTGGATGTATCTGGGACAGTTCGGGTACGCCTCGCGCACTTCGATGGTCGCGCGCGCAGCGTCGAGCGCCGTGACGACGCCGTTGATGCGCAGCCGCTTTCGGGTCTGGAGGTTGATCGCCAGCATTCCCACCGGCGCGCCCCGGGTCAGCGCCACCGGGTCCTCGTCGGCGCGAAGCGTGCGCTCGAAGTCCAGCTCCACGGTGCGGCCGTCGGGCGTGTGCACGAAGCCGCGCGCGCCGAGCCAGAGAGACGCCCACGGCCGGCCGTGCACGTCGCTGGTGGCCACCGCGAGCGCCTGTTGTTCTGCGAGAAACGCTCGCGCGCCAGGAACGATCTCCGGCTGAACGATCCCCTCGAGCCGCGCCGCCATCGCACGCTCGCCGGTGCGCTCTTGAACCGCGACTTCACCTTCGTGGAAGGGTGACTCTGATGGTCTCGTCATCTGGAACCGAACGATCGGTACAATGCGAGCCGCGCCACGAGATTGCAACCTGAAGTTCGCGCGGGGCGTTCAGTCGGCGAAGGCGGTTCGTGATTCCTGGTTCACGAGCACGAGGAAGTTCTCGTCGAGTTGCTCGGGCGCGTTGCGGCCGGGCTCGCAGCGCTCGGCGGTGAAGAACATCGAACCGAACTGAAGCCGGGTGCCCACTTCGATGGGCAGACCCAGCGCCGAGTCGCTCGCGAACTTCACGAGCACGGTCTCGGTCCACGAAGGCAGGTTGCCGGTGCGCACGTCGGCTTCGAGGTCGTGCTCGCCTTCGGAAGGCACGAAGAGAATCAACTCGTGGCGGCCGAACTTGCCCATGCCGTTGGTGTGAATGCTCCACCACGGTTCGCCGTGCACCGGGAAGGTGTGCAGCGAAACTTCGTTCTCGAACGTGAAGGTCTCGGGTCGCGCGCGCACGTCTTCGGCGCTGAGCCAGTTGCCCGACTCCACGTCGAGCACCACCGTCGCACTCGAGTCGACCAGCGAGCGCACCGCCGCCCAGCAGGCCTGCAGGTAGCCGAGGTCTTTCGGGTCGGTCGCTTCACACTGCACGTTGCCGGCGAACTGCGTGGCCTGCAGCGTCTCGAGCAGCTCGTCGCTGACGTGTGCACCCTGCGCGAGCGTCTCCATGCGCGCGAACATCTCGGGCGTCTTGTCCTTGCGGAGGAAGCCCCACTGCACGCCCTCGCCTGGCTGCAGCGCGGGAAATTCGGTCGGAGAGAAGACGAGGAAAGAACAGCGGCTCACGGCGCCGGTCGGAGCGAACAACGGTCTCGGCCAGATCATGCGCGCTGCTTACAGCGGTTTCGACGCTGCTGTTGGCCACGAGTGCAGCGCAGCGTGCGGCAGAGGCTGCATCGGCCGGCGAAGGCGCCGACGACCTCACGCTCGAGCGCCGGGAGTTGGCAGTAGGGTGCCCGCACCATGTCGCTCCCCCGCATCGGAATTTCGCTCGGAGATCCTTCAGGCATCGGCACCGAAGTCACCTTGAAGGCCCTGGCCAACGCGAAGGTGAAGCGCGCGTTGACGCCGGTGCTGTTCGGCGATGCGTCGGTGAAGGCCGGCAAGCACGAGTTGCGCGTGGTCAGTCAGCTCGCCGCGAAGGACCGCAAGGCCGGTCAGCCCACGAAGCCCGGCGGGCTCGCGCAGCTCGCGTACGTGAACGCTGCCATCGGCGCCGCGCAGGCCGGTGACATCGACGGCATCTGCACGGCGCCGGTCTCGAAGGAGGCCATCACCAGAGCCGGTGTTCCCTTCGCAGGTCATACCGAGTTGCTCGCCGACGCGTGGGGCGTGCAGGTGATGATGCTGATGAAGGGGCCGCTGCTCTCGGTAGCGCTCGCCACCAATCACCTGCCGCTGCGCGACGTGCCGGGTGCGTTGTCGACGCCGAAGCTGGTGAAGCAGCTGCATCTGCTGAGCTCGGGGCTCGAGCGCCTGCTCGGTCGAAAGCCACGCATCGCGGTGTGCGGCCTGAACCCGCATGCCGGTGACGGCGGGGTGCTCGGTGACGAAGAGCTCGAGGTCATCAGCCCTGCGATTGCTCAGGCCAAGAAGGACCGGCTCGACGTGCACGGGCCGTTCGCTTCCGACGGGCTCTTCGCGAGCGCACGCAACTTCAAGTTCGACGTGGCGCTGGCCATGTTCCACGACCAGGGGCTGGTCGCGACCAAGACGCTCGACTTCGAACGCACGGTGAACGTGACGCTCGGTCTTCCCGTGCCGCGCACGTCACCGGATCACGGCGTGGCCTACGACATCGCCGGTCAGAACGTGGCGGATCCCACACCGATGATCTCGGCGCTGTTGGAGGCCGCGGCCTTCGTTCACACATCTTCACGGCGCGCAGCGAAGCCACGCCGCTAAGTCGGAGTCACCATGAGCAAGCTCGGTTCGAAGTCGACGGCAGAACAGGCGCTTCAAGGGCAGTCACTGGCCGGCAAGACGGCCATCGTCACCGGGGCGACCTCAGGCATCGGCACCGAGACCGCGCGCGTGCTGGCCAACGCCGGCGCCACGGTGGTGCTCGCGGTGCGCAACGTGAAGGCCGGCGAAGCGCTCGCGAAGTCACTCGGCAAGAACGTCGAAGTGCAGGCGCTGGAGCTCGGCGACCTCAAGTCCGTCAAGGCCTTCACCGATGCGTGGCTCGCCAGCGGTCGCCCGTTGCATCTGCTGGTGAACAACGCGGGCATCATGGCCACGCCGAAAGGTGAGACCGCGCAGGGCTTCGAGCTGCAGGTCGGCACCAATCACCTCGGTCACTTCGCGCTGACCACCGCGCTGCTGCCGGTGCTCGAGAAGTCGGCGCCTTCGCGCATCGTCGCGTTGTCGAGCGATCTGCATAAGCGCGGCAATGGCGCGCGGTTGGTGGCGGCGCTCGAGAAGAAGCCCACCGACTATTCACCCTTCGGTGCGTACGGCGACTCGAAGCTGGCCAACGTGCTGTTCGCCAGGGCGCTCGCCAGGAGGCTGCCTGCGGGCGTCGAGGTGTTCTCGGTTCACCCCGGCGTCATCAACACCAACCTCTCGCGCAGCATGGGCGTGCTGGGCGCCATCTACCGCGCCGTCGGCGGCCTCTTCATGAAGAGCATTCCGCAGGGCGCGGCGACGAGCGTGTACGCGGCGACCGCGCCGGAGTTGAAGGGCCAGTCGGGCGCGTACCTGTCGAACTGCGCGGTCGCTCCGGCGAGCCGCGAAGGCTCCGACGCGGCGTTGGCAGAGAAGGTGTGGGCGCTGAGCGAGCGCGCGATTCAGCCCAGCGTGGCGATGAGCAGTTGATGGCTGAAGACCTTGAGCAGCGTCCAACTCGCGCCGTCTGAGCCTTCGATGATCAGCGTGGCGGCGATGAACGCCACCGCTGCCAGCACCAGGCCCGCGGGAGACCACGCGAGCAGTGACACCAGATCTCTCCGGCCCCACGGGGCGCGGTCGGTGATGCCGCGAATGTCCTGAAGCCTGAACATCACGTAGCCGAAGGGCACCAGGGCGCACAGCCACGCGATGAAGTTCACCAGCGGCACGCCGTGAAACCAGCCCGGCAACGACTCGTGCCACACCCAGCAGCCGATGCCGGTGGCGATGGGGTCGATCTGCAGGTCGAGGAACGTCGCGAAGACCCCGACCAGCACGCCGGAGCTCAGCGCCGACCTGCGCAGCCACGGCAGCCTCAGGCGCAGCTCCCACACGACGAAGGTCGCCATGGTGAGCACCACGCTCCAGCCGACCATCGTCGCGAAGGGCGCCACGAACGGCTTCACCATGGTCTCGGTGAGGTTCGTCTCGTGGAAGAAGCCCAGCAGAATGCCGCCGTTCTCGAGCACCATTCCGTACAGGAAGGCGACGCCGAAGAAGAGAAGGAGGTGCGAGCGGTGCTGCCACCAGAGGTTGAACATCAGCAGCGCGGCCCACACGAAGTTCGACCATTCGTAGATGCGCAGCAGCGTGTCGCGCTCGAGCGGGGAGGGCGTGTGCACGAAGTACGTCAGCGTCGGCAGCACCGTCGCGAGCGCGAGGCTCACCAGCAGCAGTCGCCGGCTCGCGTCGCCGTGAATGAAACGCACCACCTGGTACAGCACGAACACCGACATCGGGAAGATGACCGTGTACGCGAGCTCCGTCTTCGGCGGCTCGAAGTTGGTCAGCACCGCGTTGTGCAGCAGCTGGCCGTAGATGAAGAACATCCACGCAGGCAGGTGGCGCCACAGCTCGTGCCGAGCGGCGGCAAGGAGCGTCATCTGCGGAACGAGCGCCGACGGCATCGCGCGCAACGAGACACGCTGCGCAGGGCGTGAGTCAAGCCGCCGGGGATCTGGCACTGTGCGCCGCTCATCGTGAAGCCGCTCCAGAAGTTCGTCGAAGGTCCGCTCGCGCCGTGGCTGCTGGGTCTGTTCTCGGCCGTGCTGCGCTTCGCGCCGGGGCGCTTTCCGGCCGACTACGACGAAGGCGTGTACCTGAGCGCGTCGCGCGCGCTGGCGTCGGGCCTGCTGCCCTACCGTGACTTCGTGTTCGTGCACCCGCCCGGCGTCGTGCTGTGGCTGCTGCCCGCCACGTGGCTCACGCCCGACGTGATGTTGCTGGTCGCGCGCGTGGCGAGCGTGCTCGTGGGTTCGCTGTCCATCGTGTTGTTGGCGCGCGTCATCGGCGGGCTGCCGGGGCTCGCTGCAGGCCTGGTGTGGGCCACGCGGTGGGAAGCGATGGCCGCGGACCGCGGCGTCTTCCTCGAGCCGTTGATGATCTGCGCAGGCCTGGCGGCGCTGTTCATGAGCCAGCGGCGCGCGTGGCTGGTGGCCGGGGCGCTGCTGGGGCTCTCGTTCGTGTTCAAGAGCTGGGGCGTGTTCTGGGCGCTGCTGCTGGTGCTGAGCGCGCCCGACTGGAAGTCGCGGAGCCGGTTGATCATCGGCGCGGTGCTCACCGCTGCGGTGGTGCTGGCGCCCTTCGCGGTGCTCGCGGGCTTCGGTTCGTTCATCGAACAGACGTTGCAGGTGCACCTGCGTCGCCCACCTGACGGAGATCTCGAGCGACTCGTGCGGCTGCGCGAGATGTTCGTGTCGCACTCGCTGGCGGGCACGTTGCTGCTCATCGCGGTGACACCCTTCATGTGGTTCAGCCCGCTGCGGCGGCTCGGCTTCTCGGCGCTCGCGGTTGCGGCCCTCGTGGTGCTCGCGCTCACCACCGCTGCGGCGTACTGGAACCAGTACAACTCGGCGCTCGCGTGTTTCGTGGCCGTCGTCATCGGCGTGGGGCTCGACGGCGCGTCACGGCGCCTCTCGAACTGGGTGTTGCTGGCCGCCGTCGTGGTCGCAGCGGTGTGGTTCCCCGCGGCCATCGAGCGCCCCGGCTCGCGCGTCGCCCAACGCGCGGTGGCTGATCAACTGCGCGGCCTTTCGGGTCAGGTCTGTGCGTTCGAGAACTACGAGCTGCTCATCGCCGACCTCTCGCCTGCGCGGGCGGGCCTCATCGACAGCTACGGTCAGCAGATGCTCGAAGCCACCCGCGACGGGGCGCGCTTCACGTCGATGGCCGAGGCCTTCGCCTCTGAAGCGTCACAGCGGTCGCTGCGCCGGCAGCTCGGTCAGTGCGACTACCTGCGCACCGGCTGGCGGGGCGAGGCGCAGATGAACGCGGGCACGAAGTCGCTGGTGAAGGCGCTCTTCGAGCCTGCGGGCGAAGGGCTGTTCAAACGGCGCGCAAGGTGATCTCGGTCACCTCGCCGCGCGGCCCGATGCGGAACGGAGGCCCCCAGTACCCGGTGCCGTTGCTGGTGTACGTGGGCACGCCGTCGATGACCTCGAAGCCGCCGATGACCGGCTGCTGCAGCTTCACGAAGAACATGAACGGGAAGATCTGCCCGCCGTGCGTGTGGCCGCTCAACATCAGCGACACCTTCGAGTCTTTCGCGGCGCTCGCGAAGCGCGGCTGGTGACACAGCAACACGCGCGGCACGCCGGCCGGCGCATTGGCGAAGGCAGCGTTCACGTCAGACGCGTGCGCTTCTGAAAAGCGGCGGCCCTCGACGTCGGTCACGCCGCCGATGACCAGCTTCCCGTCGCCCACCACGCGGTGTTCGTTGTGCAGCACGTTGAAGCCGAGGCGCCGCGCCTCCGCCTCCCACGCCGAACCGCCGTGGTAGTACTCGTGATTTCCCGTCACGTAGAACACGCCGTGCTTGCCGCGCAGCCCACCGAGCGGCGCCACTTCGTCGCGCAGCTTGTTCACCGAGCCGTCGATCATGTCGCCGGTCACCACCACCGCGTCGGCGTTCAGTGCATTGACCTGATCCGTCACCAGCTGCGCGAACGTGCGGTCGAGCGTCTCGCCGATGTGCACGTCGCTGATCTGCGCGATGCGGTACCCGTCGAGCGACTTGTCGAGGCCGGGAATGTCGACGGTGATCCGTTTCGTCTCGGGGCGTCGCGAGATCCAGAAGCCCCACGCCAGCGCGGGAATCACCAGCGCCATCACGCCCACCGCGCGCCACACCGGCCATTGCGAGTCGAGCGTGGTCGTCTTGCTCACCGCCCAGAACGCGAGGTCGCTCACGCCGGTGGCGACCACCAGCAGCCCGAACGCGCCCATCCACACGAAGCCGAACCACTGCGCGACCTTCGCGATGGGCCGCGGAAGAAAGCGGCCGCCGAGGAAACCGCCGAACAACGAGAGGAGGAACGTCCACAACAACGTCCACGCGCCGGTGGCGAACGGCTGCGGCACCTGCGCGTCGTCGATCAACCGCAGGCCGAGATACCAGTGCAGGCCCACCACCAGCGTCATCGCGATGCTCAGCAGCACGAAGCCGCGCACGAACAACAGGACGGGTACGTCTCTGACTCCGGCATCGCGCGTTTCACTCATGAACGACCGCGAACGTAATGGTGCAGGTCAGGTGATGCTCGACTCGTGGCAACCCCCAACAATTCTTCAAGCGAGGTGCACCGCGCGGTGACGTTGCTGGAGCACCATCGCTCCACACCTACAGTGTGCGTGCTGTCAAAGTTCCTGCACCGCAAGTCTTTGAAGCAACTCGGGAATTCCGCTCGCGAGAATGAGTGCAGATTCGTTTGAGCCCAACAGGAGTTCACCATGCCCGTCAGCCCCGCTCGCAACGTCAACACCCGCATTCAGACCACCGGCAGCTCGCCCACGCTCAAGCAGGGCGCGAGCGGCGCTTCGGTCACCGAGCTGCAGAACCTGCTCTCGAAGGCGGGCTTCTCGGCGGGCTCGGCTGACGGCGCGTTCGGCCCGAAGACGCTGGCGGCGGTCAAGCGCTTCCAGGCTTCGAAGGGTCTTGCGACCGATGGCGTGGTGGGCCCGAAGACGTGGTCGGCGCTGCGGGCCGCGCAGACCTCGACGCCTCCGACGGGCGCTGCGAGCCCCACGCTGCGCTCCGGTGATTTCGGCGCCGACGTGCAGAAGCTCCAGGAGGCGCTCAAGAAGCACGGCCATTCGCCCGGCACCGTCGACGGGAACTTCGGCGCCAACACGCGCTCGGCGGTCGTGAAGTTCCAGCGCGCGAAGGGCCTCGAGGCCGACGGCGTGGTGGGCCCCGCGACGTGGCGTGCGCTCAATGGCCCCGTGTCGTCGACGCCCGTGAACCCCACGCAGCCGGTGAACGACGCCCAGTTCCGTCAGCGCCTGCTCGACGTGGCGCGCGGTGAAATCGGCAACGTCGAAACCGGCAGCAACAAGGGCGAGATCCTCAAGTACCCGAACGCGTTCGGCCGCGGCTCCGAGGCGTGGTGCGCCGACTTCACCAGCTGGGTCTCGAAGCAGTCGGGCGGCACCATGAACAACCCGTGGACGCCCGGCGTGGTCGCCGAGCTCAAGCGCAACGGCGACTGGAAGGGCAAGTCGAACCCGCAGCCCGGTGACCTCGTGCTCTTCGACTGGGACGGTGACGGCGGCGCGGACCACATCGGCCTCGTCGAGAAGGTGAACGCCGACGGCAGCATCGGCACCATCGAAGGCAACACCGAGAACGAGCAGACCGGCCGCGAAGGCGTGTGGCGTCGCACGCGCACCATGGGCACGGTCCTCGGCTTCGGAAACCCGTACTGAGCAGGCCGCGAGTTCGTCGGGTACCGCGCGCACGACTGACCTTCGCGGTTGGTCGTGCGTCGTCGTTTCGTGCAGCATCGTGCGATGTGCGCCCACCCGCTGGCGTCGACGAGGTCGGTGGCGTTGCGTGAAGCTCGCCACCTGCGACGACGAGCACGGCAGGTGAGAGCGGGGCTGCCCTTCGACATTCGTGCGGACTCCCGCGCGCCCGTCGTGGTGCTCCCGAAGCACGCGTCGTGCCCTGGGCGGAAAAAAGCCGCGGCCACCGCACCGAACATCTTTCAACCCCCGACGGCGGAGTGACGCGACATGAACGACGCGCTGCGTGTGCGACTCGAAGGTGCGTGGGAGACGCTGCTGTCGACGACGGAGACCTTCGAGCGCGCCGCGAGGTCGCTGTCGCGTGGTCAGACCGACCACGTCGCCCGCGCGGTGGCGCTGCGTGACGCCGAAGAGACGCGCCGTGCTCGTGACGCCGTCGAGCGGCTGGCTGGCGAAGAACCCGAACTGAACACGTTGCTCGAGCGCTACCGCAGCGCGCGCGGTGCGTTCGTGGAAGCGCTGCAGTCGCGCGCCCATGAGCTCGGCCTCGAGGGCCCGGCCAATCGTGAACTCGTCGAAGCGCTCGAGCGGGACGTGCTGTGGGAAGGCCGCGCGGTGAACTGGCCGGCGACGGCGCTGTTCGCCTGCATCGGCGTGTTCATCGGCTTTGCCAGCCTGTTTCGCCACCCGGAGTTCTGGTTTCTGGGCCCCGTCTGCGCGTTCGCGGTGGTGCTCGCCAACGTGTTCACGGCGCCGAAGCTGCGCGTCACCAGGCAGACCGTGGTGGTCGGCTACCAGTCGTTCCGCCTCGACGAAGTTCGCGGCTGTCGCGTGGTGCGCGTCGAGCACCGCACCAGCAAGGGGCACCGCACCGACACCTTCATCGAGTTCGAGCTCGAGCAGCAGCGCGTGGAGCGCATCAAGGTGCCCTTCGTGCCCGACGGGTTCTCGGCGGCGATGACCGCGCTCGGCCTCCCGCTGCTCAGCGCCTGAAGACGAGGAAGAACTGCTCGGGCAGCAGGTCGTGCCTGGTGGCCAGCTTGTAGCCGGCGGCGCCCAGCTCATCGACGACCACGTCGGTGCCGACCTTCATGTCCACCGGCGGGCCCATCTTCGACTCACGCTTGAAGTCGATGATCACGATGCGGCCGTCGGGCTTCAACTTGTCGGCGAGCTTCGCGAAGTAGACCTTCCGCGCTTCGAGGTGATGGTACGTGTTCACGATGATGATCACGTCCACCGGCTCGGGGATCTTCGGGTCGTCGAAGGCCGCCAGGTGCGAGGTGAGGTTGGTCAGCTCCTCCTTTTCGGCGCGCGCGTTGAGGTACTCGACCATCGAGCTCTCGACGTCGAGCCCGTAGACGCGGCCCCCGGTGACGACCTTCGCCAGCCGCGTCGAGAAGTAGCCGGTCGCCGAGCCGATGTCGGCCACGCGCGCGGTCTTCGTCAGGTTCAACGCGGCGATGACTTCGTCGGGCTTCTGCCATTCGTCGCGTGCCGGGTCGTCGAAGCTCCTGGCCCAGGCGTTGGCGTCGTCGAACGCGTGGTGCTGGTGAGACGTCGCGCAGCCGGCGAGGAGGAGAAACGAGAGCAGCGTGGTTCGCATCACTGAGGCGCTTGTAATGCCGTCGTGCTTGGGTGCCATTCCATGGATCTGTTCCGCGACTGCGCGAGTCTGTTCATCGTCGGCTTCCCCGGAACCTCGCCGGACGCGGAGGTGAAGCGGCTCATCGACGACGGCGTGGGTGGCGTCATTCTCTTCAAGCGCAACGTGGAGTCGCCCGCGCAGGTCGCCGCGCTCGTGCGTGAATTGAAGACGTACGCGAAGCGGCCGCTGCTCGCGTCGGTCGATCAAGAAGGCGGTCGCGTCGCGCGGCTGCGAGGTGCGCCGTTCACTGCCTTGCCGCCCATGCGTCAGCTCGGGCTCACCGGTGACGCGGCGCTCGTCGAACGCGCGGGCCGATTGCTCGCCTTCGAGTGCCGCGCCATGGGCTTCGACGTCGACTTCGCGCCCGTCGTCGACGTGGACACCAACCCCGCGAACCCCGTCATCGGAGATCGCTCGTTTCATCGCGACGCGAAAGAGGTCGCGCGCCTCGGCGTGGCGTTGTCGCGGGGGCTCGAAGCCGGTGGCGTGGCCTCGTGCGCGAAACACTTTCCCGGTCACGGCGACACGTCTCAAGACTCACACCACCAGCTCCCGTCACTCCCGCACGGCATGGACCGGCTGCGTGACGTCGAGCTGCTCCCCTTCGCCGCGTACGCGAAGGCCGGCCTCGCCTCGGTGATGACCGCGCACGTCATCTTCGACGCGCTCGACCCCGGCGTGCCCGCCACCATGAGCGAGCCGGTGATGCAGGGGCTCTTGCGTCGTGAGCTCGGCTTCGAAGGCGTGGTGGTGAGCGACGACCTCGAGATGAAGGCCATCAGCGAACACTTCTCGGTGGAGCGCGCGGTCGTCGACGGCGTGAAGGCCGGCGTCGACGCCTTCCTCGTGTGCCACCGCCACGACGTGCAGCGCCGCGCCATTCAAGCGCTGGTGAAGGCCGTCGAGTCCGGTGAAGTCGCGCGCGCCCGTCTCGACGAAGCGCGAAGCCGCGTGGCTGCCCTGGTGCAGCGCTTCGTGCACGGTCCGGAAGATCTGCTGTCCACCCTCGGCTCGCCCGAACACGAGGCGCTGCGAACCGGTCTTTCTGTCGACACCTTCGCAGGCCGCGACCCGACGGAGGTCTGACGCTACGCTGCGCGGGCATGCGCGCGCCAAAAAGTGGACAGAATGTCGTCGATGTCGAGCCGCTCTTTGTCTCGAACGCGATGAAACGTCTGCTTTCGCAGGTCGACCGCGTCGCCAATAAAGACGTAACAGTCATGTTTCTGGGTGAAACCGGCACCGGCAAGGAAGTTCTGGCGCGGCATTGCCACGCCAACTCCAGGCGGCGCGCGGGGCCCTTCGTGCCGGTGAACTGCGCGGCGATCCCCGAAGCGTTGTTCGAGAGCGAGCTCTTCGGCCGCGAACGTGGCGCCTTCACCGGTGCGCACGCGCGCGCAGAAGGGAAGGTCGAGTCGGCCTCGGGCGGCACCTTGTTCCTCGACGAGCTGGCGGAGCTGCCGCTCGCGCTTCAACCCAAGCTGCTGCGTTTCCTCGAAACGCGCCGCTTCAGCCGCGTGGGTGGAACGGTGAAGTTGTCTGCCGATGTGCGACTCATCTGCGCGTCGGGCAAGTCACTCGAAGCCGAAGTGAAGGCGGGCCGTTTTCGCCCCGACCTCTATTACCGCGTGCAGGTCATCTCGCTCACGGTGCCGCCGTTGCGTGAGCGCACGGCCGACATCGAGCCGCTCATCGACGCGTTCCTCGCGCACTTCAGCCGCGTGCACGGCGTGGTGGCGCCGCGGTTGAGCCGCTCGTTGCGCGCGGCGCTGATCAGAGCCCAGTGGCCGGGAAACGTGCGCGAGCTGCGCAACCGGCTCGAATACCTGACGCTGATGTACGAGGGAGAACGACTCTCGCGCGACGCGCTGCCGCCGCTGGCCGCCGCGGCCGTCGAAGTGCTCACACTGCCACTCGACCTCACGCTCGCCGAGATGCAGGACCGCATCATCGACGCGGTGCTCGCCAGCGAGTCGGGCAACCGCACGCGCGCTTCGAAGCGGCTCGGCGTCAGCGCACGCACCCTCGCGCGCCGGGGCAGGTAATTCCCGAGAGTCCGGTATGACTCTTGCTGTCGTTGCGCGTTCGTCATGCAGCGACTGCTCGGAACGCTTCCGAACGTCATAAGCGCAGTGTGGTTGGTGGCCGTCGACGGCCGCTGGACGGCCATCGAGTCGTTCGGCGGCTTCGACGTGAACTGGGCGTTGTCGGTGCTCGGCAAGGCGGAGCACCTCGAGCTGGTGACGAGCACCGCAGACGCCCTGCACGTGGTGGTGGCCGACCGCCGTCGCGCGTTGCTCCTCGGGCGTCCCCGCGATGCAGACGTGAGCGCAGCGCTCGCGCACGCACGCGGCGTGGTGCGCACGGAGGTCTCGTGACCGTCATGCTGCGCACGCCGCTGACGTCACCGCTCGCGGGCGAGCGCTTTCATCGGCTCGCCACCGCCCTGGCGGGCGTGGAAGCGCAGACCGCGATGTTGCGCGTGCACGGCGAAGACGGCGTGGGCGGCGTGTTCGTCGACGAGGGCCGCATCGCGTGGGCGGTGGCGCCAGGCACGAGCCGCTTCGTCGCAGATCGCCTCGTGAGCGCAGGCGTGGATCGGCAGATCATCCGCGAGCTGGTCGATGAAGGCCGCCGCACCGGCGTGCCGCTCGGGCAGATCGTGGTCTCGCGCGGCCTGATGTCTGCGGGTGCGTTCGCCGAGCTGCTCTTCGAGCACACCGTGTTCTCGCTCGGGCTGATGACCTCACAGCGGCTCGGCGCCACCGAGCGCCTCGGGCGCATCGGGGGCTCCTTCGCCAACGCCTTCACCTTTCCCATGGTCTCGTTGCTCGCCGAGAGCGTGCGGCGTCGCACCGGCGCCATCGCGGTGGTCGACGCGTTGCCCGAGACGCCGTTGATGGCCGTCGAGGTCTCGGTCGTCGATGGCTACCCGTTACCGGTGCGCGTGTTGAGCGACCGTGAGCCGCGCCTCTCGGAGTTGCTCCAGCTCGCGACCGAAGCGCAGGGCGTGGTGGCGATGTTGGGCGCGGGCACCGCGAGCTTCCGCCGCCGCGGGCGTTGCTGGTCCGTCGCGGGAGATGCGTCGTCGTTCGTCGTCAGTGAAGGCCGTTCGCCGCTCAGCTTCGCGTGGATGCTGGGCGCGCACGGAAGGCAGAGCAGGTCACCGTCGTAGCCGTAGGTCCCCACAACCAGAGGGCAGTTCAACACCATGAGCACCATCAAGCAGTCGTTGGAAGAGTTGATGAAGATTGAAGGCGCGTTGGGCGCGTGCGTCGTCGATTACAAGAGCGGTCTCGCGCTCGGATCGATCGGCGGCGGTCAGGCGCTGAACATCGAAGTGGCGGCCGCCGGGAACTCCGAGGTCATCCGCTCGAAGATGAAGGTGATGAGCCAGCTGGGCATCAACGAGAAGATCGAAGACATGCTGATCAGCTTGAGCGGCCAGTACCACATCGTTCGGCCGCTCTCGAACCACGGCAACCTCTTCATCTACATGGCGTTGAACCGCGCGACCTCGAACCTCGCGCTCGCCCGCTTCAAGATTCAGGAAGTCGAAGGCGCGTTGAAGGTCTGATCAGTTCGACGGTTCCCGTCGGGGGCCGTCGAGTTGCTCCAGCAGCGCACGCGCATCACGGCGGAGCTCGTCGGCGATGCGCGTGTCCTTGGTCACTTCGATGGCCAGCGCGCGCGCCTCGGCCACGGTGAGCGGGTTGGCGAGCAGCAACCACGCACGCGAGAGCTGCAGCACGCGGAGCTCGCTGAGCAGGTCGCGATGTTCCACCGCCCCACGCTGCCACTGCCAACGCACGGCCACGTCGAGCTGATGCGCGGCGGCCTGCGCCTGGGTGACGAACACGCCGCGCGTGAGCGTCGCCCGCGTGGCCTGAATCAGCGGCGTGACCTCGTCGACCTCGAGAATGGCGCGGGCCCACGCTTCGTGGAGCGCGCGCAGCTGCATGACGACGTGCCCGCGAACGCCATGACCCAATTCGCGCTCGAGCTGCGCGCGCCTGGCTTCGAAGTCGCTCATCTCACCCGTCCAGTATGGGGCAGTGAATCGCCGTGAACTGGCCCGACACCACGCCGCCGTCGAGCGAGGCGTTCAACGTGAACGACACCTCGTCGCGCGGCCGCACGTCGACGGAGCTCGACGCCGTCTCGGTGAAGCGGACGAGCGGCTCGTTGGTGAGGGTGCCGTCGAAGTCGAACAGCGTGACGCGCAGGCCCGCGTCGTAGCTGGAGCCACCGTCGGGGTTGAGGTTCGAGATGATCAACGTGCGTGACGACGTGGTGCTCTGAACCGGGCAGCCCTCGGGCGCCTGACCGAAGTACGCCTCGACGTAGATGCGGCCGTCGGCCTCTACGCCGTGGTACGCGCGGTCGAAGCCGCCGGAGTTTCCGTTGAGCGTCAGCACCAGGGTGTTGATGCCGGCGTCGGTGATGACGCCCGTGCCGCCGCCGGTCGCCGTGCCACCGCCCGTTTCGCCACCGCCGGTTGCGGAGCCGCCACCCGTGGCGCTGCCACCACCGGTGCCCCCTTCGACACACGCGCCGAGCACGCAGGTGGCATTCACGCTGCACATCTTGCAAGCGTTGCCGTCGATGCCGCACACGCTCTGCACGCTGCCGCTCAAGCAGGCGCCGTCGTTGTCGCAGCAGCCGGGACAATTCGACGCCGAGCAGTCCACCTTCATCGGGCTGCAGCCGACGATCGACAGGCTCAGCAACACCCACATCCACTTCGTCTTCATGCGCGATGTTCTACTCAACGCCCGCACGTTTCAGCCCCTCGCTTCGTCTTCTCTTCATGCGCCTCGCTCTCTGGGTGGTTGTGGTGACGTCTTTCCTCTCTTGCAGCAAGACGGCGACCCCCGCCGCCTTGAGCGAGTTTCAGATGCCGGTCGGCACTTCGAAGTTCGCCGCCTGCGTCGCCGAGAACGAAGGCAAACGCTTCGAGCTCAGCGGCACGTTGGTGATGAACGGCGACGTGCACGTGGGTGACGGGAAGTTGACCCTCGCGCTCTACGAGCACGCGAACGACGGGAAGGGCGGCGGCGCGTACACGTACGTCGAGTTGAAGGACGGCAAGCACGTCGCCTTCGACCTGACGAACGTGAAGACGAAGGCCGCCGGCTTTCGACGCGAAGAGCGCCGCGGCTCCATCGAGGGCGTCACGCTGCACACCACGTCGGGGCCGGCATCACTCGACGACCCGCTGAAGGTGGTCGTCGAGGTCGTGGTGCAGCGCACGTTTCAGCAGGAGGAGATCTTCGGTTGCACGCTCGAGGTCATCGAGCTGCGGAAGTAGGCGGCCGCGCGCACGAAGCGCCTACTCGCCCAGGTACGCGTGACGGATCTCCGCACTGGCGAGCAGCTCCTTGCCCGTGCCCTCCATCACCAGCTCACCGGTCTCGAGCACGTACGCCCACTGCGCCAGGCCGAGCGCCAGGTGCGCGTTCTGCTCGACCAGCAACACCGACATTCCCTCGGCGTTCACGTCGCGGAGGATCTTGAAGATGGTCTGCGTGACCTGCGGCGCCAGCCCGAGCGACGGCTCGTCGAGCAGCAGCAACGTCGGCCGCGACATCAACGCGCGCGCGATGGCCAGCATCTGCTGCTCACCGCCCGACAACGTGCCCGCCAGCTGCGCGCGTCGTTCTTCGAGCCGCGGGAAGTAGCCGAAGCTCTTCTTCAAGTCGGCGGCGATGCCGTCCTTGTCGCGACGCAGGTACGCGCCGAGATCGAGGTTCTCCTGCACCGACAGGTTCGGGAAGATTCCGCGACCTTCGGGCGCATGCGCGAGCCCGCGCGGCACCATCTGGTTCGACTTGAGCCCGCCCACGCTCTCGCCCTTGAGGGTGATGACGCCCGCCGCCGGCTTCACCATTCCCGAAATCGCGCGCAGGGTGCTCGTCTTGCCGGCGCCGTTCGCGCCGATGAGCGCGACCGCATCACCTTTGCCCACCGACAACGAGATGCCCTTGAGCGCCTTGATGGCGCCGTAGTTCACCTCGAGGTCCTTCACGTCGAGCCACGGTTCGCGCGGCGCACGGGCACCGAGCCGTTTGATCTCAGACATCGGCCGGCGCCTCTCCGAGGTAGGCCTCGATGACCTTCTTGTCGGCGCGCACGGTGGCCGGCTCACCGGCGGCGATCGTCTCGCCGTGGTCGAGCACCGTGAGGTGCTCGCAGATGCCCATCACCAGCTTCATGTCGTGCTCGATGACCAGAATGCCCAGCTCGAAGCGCTGCCGCAGCTCGCGGATCAGCACCATCAGGTCGGCCTTCTCGCGCGTGTTCATGCCCGCGGCCGGCTCGTCGAGCAGCAGCACCTTCGGCTTCGTACCCAGCGCGCGCGCGATCTCGAGCCGGCGCTGCTCGCCGTACGGCAGGTTCCTGGCCTGCTCGTCGACGCGGTGTGAGAGCCCCATCACGTTGAGCAACTCACGCGCGCGCTGCTCGATGCCCGCTTCTTCGTCGAGGAAGCGCGTGGTCTTCAGCAGCGCGCGCCACCAGTCGCGGTAGTTGTCGATGGCCAGCAGCACCCGGCCCGGACCCATCGGCCTCGCGTTCGGAAACCACGGGCGTCGTTCGGCCTGCACCGCGACGCGCACGTTGTCGAGAACGCTCAGCTCCTTGAAGAGCCGGATGTTCTGGAACGTGCGCGCCAGCCCGAGCCGGTTGATCTGGTGCGGCCGTTTGCCGTTGATGCGCTCACCCGAGACCAGCACGTCGCCTTCGGTGGGCAGATACACGCCGGTCAGCACGTTGAACGCGGTGGTCTTGCCCGCGCCATTGGGGCCGATGAGCCCCTTGAGGTCGCCCTTGCGGATCTCGAGGTTGAAGTCGGTCAACGCCTTCAGCCCACCGAACTGAATCGAGACCTTCGAGGCCTTCAGCAACGGCTCGCTCACGTCGAAGCGCCTCGCTTCTTCTTGAACCAGTCCCACGCCTCGTGCGTGCCGAACAACCCCTGCGGCCGCGTCAGCATCATCACCACCAGCAGCAGCCCGAAGATGGGTTTGCGCAGCTGGTCGATGCTCTGCGACAGGCTCGCGTTGTCACCGCCGAAGGCGAGGAACATGGCGCGCATGCCTTCGGGCAGCAGCGTCAGCACGACGGCCGCGACGACCGCGCCGGTGGTGCTGCCCAGACCGCCGGCGACGATCATCACCACCACTTCCATCGACTTCACGAACGAGAACGAATCACCCGGCGTGATGATGCTCTGGAAGTGCGCGAAGAGCCCGCCCGCGACCCCGGCGAAGAAGCTCGAGACCACGAAGGCGCGCACCTTGTAGCCGGTGGTGTCGACGCCCATCGCTTCGGCGGCGACCTCGTCTTCACGAATCGCGATGAGGTTGCGGCCGTGCGGCGAGTCGAGCAGCCGCTTGGCGAACAGCACCACGATGAACACCGCGAACCACACCGCGAAGAACGTCGTGTGCTGCGGCGTGTTCGACAGCCCCAGCGCGCCGCCGAGCGACCCGGTGTTGCGCACCACCACCAGAATGATCTCTCCGAAGCCCAGCGTGACGATGGCCAGGTAGTCACCGCGCAGCCGGAGGCTCGGCAGGCCGACGACGAAGCCGAAGAGCCCCGCGAGCGAACCGCCAGCCAACAGCGCGATGACGAAGAAGAGCTGATTGCCGACGCCTTCGGGCAACGCGCTGATGCGGTACTCGTTGAGCGCCTGCGAGACGATGGCCGACGCATACGCGCCCACCGCCATGAAGCCGGCGTGGCCGATGCTGAACTGACCGGTGATGCCGTTGATGACGTTGAGGCTGACCGCCAGCACCACGTTCACGCCCACCAGCAACGCGAGGTACACGAAGTACTCGCTGCCCGCGGTGACGAACTGGAGCAGCGCGAGCACGGCAATCGCGATGAGGATGGGAGCGAGTGACTTCACGTTGGGGGCGCGAGTCCTACACCGCGAGGGGTGAGCGCTCAACGAAGCGTTCGGCTGCGGGGTGTCATTCGCACCACGCGCGGGCGTTCTCGAAGAAGCGCAGCCAGGGCGAATCGAGGCCCCACGACCTGGGGTGCCACGAGAGCTGCGCGGTGCGAATCACGCGTTCGGGGTGCGGCATGAGAATCGTCGCGCGGCCGTCGGTGGTGGTGAGCGCGGTGACGCCGTGCTTCGAGCCGTTGGGGTTGAGCGGGTAGTGCTCGGTGGCCTCGCCCCTGGCGTCGACGAAGCGCGCGGCGACGAGGAAGTCTTCGCGGCCCTGTGTCTCGACGCGGCCCTCGCCGTGCGCCACGGCGATGGGCAGCACGCTGCCCTCCATGCCCGCGAAGAAGAGCGACGGAGAGCGCTCGATCTTCACGGTGGAAAGACGCGCCTCGAACTGTTCGCTCGTGTTGCGCACGAAGCGCGGCCACGCGTCGGCCCCGGGAATGAGCTCCTTGAGCTGCGAGAGCATCTGGCAGCCGTTGCACACGCCCAGCGAGAAGGTGTCGGGGCGGGTGAAGAAGTCGGCGAAGACCTTCCGTGCGCGCGGGTGGAAGAGCACCGACCTGGCCCAGCCGCCACCGGCTCCGAGCACGTCGCCGTACGAGAACCCGCCGCACGCCGCGAGGCCGCGGAACGACGAGAGGTCGAAGCGACCTTCGAGCAGATCGCTCATGTGCACGTCGACCGCCTCGAAGCCGACGCGCGTGAAGGCCTGCGCCATTTCGACGTGCCCGTTGACGCCCTGCTCACGGAGGATCGCCACGCGAGGCCGCGACGTCGGCACGGGGCGGGGGGCGGCGTCGAACGTGAGGTGTGCGGTGAGGCCGATGAAGTCGGGGTTCTTCCGCAGCGCGTGTTCTTGATCAGCGCAGCTCGCGTCGTCGCGCAGGCGGTGCATGCGCCAGGTGGTGTCCGACCACAGCGCGCGGAGTTCGGTTCTCGTCGATGCGTAGAGCGGGCCCGCCGTCTCTTTCGCCCCCGTCGACAGGGGCCACACGTTCACCACGTCGTCACTGCGAGGCGCGCCGACGCGCGAAGCCACGAGACCGTTCTTCGTGGCACGCGCGAGCAGCTCGTCGACGTGCGCCTTCCGCACCTGCACGACGGCGCCGAGCTCTTCGGCGAAGAGCGCGGTTGCCATGCCCTCGTGGAGCGCCGTGAACACGTCGAGGCCGCACTTCGACGCGAACGCCATCTCCAGCGCCGTCACCAGCAGTCCACCGTCAGACCGGTCGTGGTACGCGAGCAGCTTTCCTTCTTCATTCAGCGCCTGCACCAGCTCGAAGAACGCCTTGAGTTGCGCGGGCGAATCGACGTCCGGCGCTTCCTCACCCGTCACCCCGAAGACCTGCGCCAACGCCGAACCACCCAGCCGCGCCTGCTCGTTGAGCGCGAGCAGCACGAGCTCCGTCGGGCCTTCATCGAGCCGCAGCTCCGGAGTCAGCGTCTTGCGAACGTCCACCACCGGCGCGAACGCACTGACGATGAGCGACACCGGCGCGACGACGGTCTTGCCGTCCCACACGGTGCGCATGGACATCGAGTCCTTCCCGACGGGAATGGCGATGCCGAGCGCCGGGCACAGCTCTGCGCCGACCGCCTTCACCGCTTCGTACAGCCGCGCGTCTTCACCCGGCGCGCCCGCGGCCGCCATCCAGTTGGCCGACAACTTCACGTCACCGGGTTTCTCGATGCGGGAGGCGGCGATGTTGGTGAGCGCCTCGCCGACCGCCATGCGCGCCGCGGCTGCCGAATTGATCAACGCGATCGGCGTGCGTTCACCCATCGCCATCGCCTCGCCGTGGGTGACGTCGTAGCTGGCCTGGGTCACTGCCACGTCGGCCACCGGAACCTGCAGCGGGCCCACCATCTGATCTCTGGCGACGAGGCCGGTGACCGAGCGATCTCCAATGGTCACCAGGAACGACTTGTCGCCGACCGTCGGCAGCAACAGCACGCGCCGAATCGCTTCTGACAACTCGAAGTGCGGAATCGTGGTGCCCCTGGTCGCCACGCGCTTCACGTCGCGCGTCATGCGCGGCGGCTTGCCCAGCAGCACTTCGAGCGGCATGTCGATGGGCGTGTTCCCGAAGTGCGAGTCACTGACGCGCAGCCGGCCTTCTTCGGTCGCGTGACCCAGCACCGCGAACGGCGCGCGCTCGCGCCGACAGAACGCCTCGAACCTGGGCAACGACCCCGCGTCGATGGCGAGCACGTAGCGTTCCTGGCTCTCGTTGCACCACACCTCGAGCGGCGACATGCCGGGCTCGTCATTCGGAACACGACGCAGCTCGAACTGCGCGCCGCGATGGCTCTCGTGCACCAGCTCCGGCAAGGCGTTCGACAGACCACCGGCGCCGACGTCGTGAATCGAGACGATGGGGTTCTCGGGGCCCAGCGCCCAGCAGCGGTCGATGACCTCCTGGCAGCGCCGCTCCATCTCGGCGTTGTCACGCTGCACCGACGCGAAATCGAGGTCTTCCGCAGACGCGCCTGACGCCATCGACGACGCGGCACCACCACCGAGCCCGATGAGCATCGCCGGGCCACCGAGCACCACGATGGCCGCGCCGGCGGGAATCTCGCCCTTCTTCACGTGCTCGCCGCGAATGTTGCCGAGGCCGCCCGCGATCATGATCGGCTTGTGGTACCCGCGCACGACGCCGTCGTGCTCCTGCTCGAAGGTGCGGAAGTAGCCGGTGAGCGCAGGGCGCCCGAACTCGTTGTTGAACGCCGCGCCACCCAGCGGCCCGTCCAACATGATGTCGAGCGCTGACGCGATGCGGTCGGGCTTGCCCACGTCGACTTCCCACGCCCGCGTCGCACCGGGGAGCTTCAGGTTCGAGACCGAGAAGCCCACCAGCCCGGCCTTGGGCTTCGACCCGCGACCCACGGCACCTTCGTCACGAATCTCGCCGCCGCTGCCCGTCGAGGCGCCTGCCCAGGGAGAGACCGCCGTCGGGTGGTTGTGCGTCTCGACCTTCATGAGCACGTGCACCGGCTCCTGATGCGTGCCGTACACGCCGCTGCCGGGAGTCGAGAAGAAGCGCCCCGCCGTGCCGCCCTCGATGACCGACGCGTTGTCCTTGTAGGCACTCAACACGCCCGCGGGGCTCGCCTCCGTCGAGCGGCGGATCATCTTGAACAGCGAGTCGGCCTGCTCCTCGCCGTCGATGACGAACTTCGCGTTGAAGATCTTGTGCCGGCAGTGCTCGGAGTTCGCCTGCGCGAACATCATCAGCTCCACGTCACTCGGGTCGCGACCCAGCTTCGTGAAGTTCTCGACGAGGTAGTCGATCTCGTCCGGCGCGAGCGCGAGGCCCAGCTTCACGTTCGCCGCCTTCAGCTCGCCCAGCGGAATCGTCTTGAGCGGTCGCGGCTGGTGCCTGGTGAAGATCTCCGAAGCGGCGTCGAGTGACGGCAGCACCGACTCGGTCATGCGATCGAACGGCGCCTGGCCATGCGCGAGCGTCCACACGATGCCGCGTTCGATGCGCTGGACCGCCTCGAGGCCGCAGTTGCGCGCGATGTCGGTGGCCTTCGACGACCACGGCGAGACCGTGCCCAGCCGCGGCACCACCACGAACGTCCGGCCTTCGACCTTCCGCGCCGGCTGTGTCGGGCCGTACGTCAAAAGCTGCACGAGCGAGGCGTGCTCGGTGTCAGTCAGCGGGCGCTTCACCTCGACGAAATGAACGAACTCGGCGCTACCGTCGGCTCCGTTCAACTTCTTCGTCAGGCGCGCGGGCGTGAAGGCGGCGGTACCGGGAATGATCACCATCATGCGGCGCAATGTGCCGGAAACCGTTCAATCGCAGAAGATGATGTAGCGAATGAACAGCATCAGAAAAGGCGATTGTACATGTTCACCATGCTGGTCGGCGCAGTCGACGTGGTTCCGGGTGAAGGCGGTCAACAGGACTACAAGGTCGCCACGCGCTTCATCGCGTTCGTGGGGCCGCTGATTCCCTTCCGCGCGATGTGCGTGACCTCGGAGGACTTCCAACGTCATGGCAACACGTCGACGCACTCCTATTCCGGCGAAGACGTGAAGTTCAGCCTCGCCAGCATCGCGCTCGGGTACGTGCGCGTGTGGTCGTGGATCCTCGCGTTCGCGCTTCCGTTCATCCTCTATTGGAAGCAGTCCGTGCACGCGTACATGTTGATTCCGTCGGCGTACGCGGCGGGCGTCGGCATCGCCGCGGCGGTCTTGCCCGGGTTGTTGACGCGCGGCCGCGTGAAGCGGCTGAAGGTCGTTCGTCGCGTCACCGGTCTGGGCTGTGACCCTTCGCGTCGCACCGAACGGAATCGCACCGAAGCCATCGAGAGGATGACCACCAGGCTCACCGACCTCGCACTGCCGACCTCGCCCGAGGTGCTCAAAGACCGTGTGTCGTCGTTCACGCCGGAGCAGGCGGCGCTGGTGTTCACGTGGGCCTGGTATCGCGGCGACGAAGCACTGCGTGAAGCCGCGTGGCAGAAGTGCGCCGCATGACCCCTCGGCGCGGTGAATACGGTTTCGACGCTCCCTACGTTCCTGCGCTGATGCTCGCCGGCTCGCTGCCCCTGTGGTTCGGAGCCGTTCACCCCGCCGATCTCCTCGGCACGCTGCTGATGGGTCTGTCTGCGGCGTTCCTCGTGTTCTGTGCGGGCACGTTCATCTTCACCACGCGGCGCGGAAAGTTCGTGGTGTGGAACGAGCTGCTGAACCTGCGCGGCGATGAACGCGTGCTCGACGTGGGCTGCGGGCGTGGCGCCGTGCTGTTGCTCGCGGCGCAGCGGCTCACCACCGGGCGGGCGACGGGCATCGATCTCTGGCAGGCGCAGGACCAATCGGGCAACGCCCTCGAGGCCACGCAGCGCAACGCGAAGGCCGAAGGCGTGAACGTCGAGCTCCACACCGGCGACATGCGCGCCTTGCCCTTCGCCGACGCGAGCTTCGACCTCGTCGTCAGCAGCCTCGCGGTGCACAACGTGCCCGACGATGAAGGCCGCGCGAAGGCCGTCGACGAGATGCTGCGCGTGCTCGCGCCGGGTGGTCGCCTGCTGCTGGCCGACTTCAAGTTCACGAAGGATTACGCGCAGACGCTGCGTGAACGTGGAGCCGTCGACGTGCAGGAACGCGGGCTCGGCGTGCGCTTCTGGTACGGCGGGCCCTGGGCCGCGACGACGCTCGTCAGCGCGAAGAAATGATCAGGGCTCGGCCGACTGCGCCGGCACGGTGCGGCCGCTCACCGACTGCAGCACCTGGTCGTTGATGACCACCGTGGCCTTCTTGCGCAGCTCGGCGACGTAGCTCTTCTGGGCTTCGGCCCTCAGCGTCACCAGCAGCTTCTCTTCGATGACGTTGCGCACCTCGTTGAGCTCACGCTTGCGCGCGGGCTTCTTCTCGACGACGCGGAAGAGGTGAAAGCCATACTCGGTCGACACCACTTCACTGGTGCCGCCGACGTTGAGCTTGAATACCACGTCGTCGAACGCCGGGGGCATGGTTCCGCGCGGGAAGAAGCCGAGATCTCCACCCACCCGGGCGTCGGGCGAGAGCGAATAGCGGCGCGCAAGGTCGGGGAACTTCTTGCCCTGCCACAGCTGCTGCTGAATGCGCTTGGCCTCGTCGAGGCCCTTCACCACGATCTGCTGCGCGTGCACCTGCTCGGGCTCCATGAAGTCCGCGGTGTGCTCTTCGTAATACGAGCGAATCTGCTCTTCGGTGACGGCCACGCGCGCGTGCACCTGCTCCGACAACAACTTCTCGATCGTCAGCTGCTCACGGGTGCTGCGCGTCAACGCGGCGCGTGAGGTCTGACTCTTGGCGAGCGCCTCGTCGAACGTTCCGGCCGGGTACTCCGAAGACAGCGCGAGCACGCGGCGATCGACCTCTTCGGTCGTCACCACGGTGTTCGCGGTGCGCGCGGCCTGCATCAGCAACGCGCGTTCGATCATCGTCTCCAGCAGCGCCTGCTTGAACGGCTCGACCTGCTCGGGCGTGCGCGTCGCCGTGCCCTCCATCGCCTGGGCTTCACGCGCGAGCAGCCGCTCGAACTCGGCGCGGCCCACGACTTCGCCGTTCACGGTCGCGATGATGGTCGGGTCCTGCTTCTGCTTCTGCTGCTGAGGGCAGCCGAACAGCGCGACGGCGACGGCGAGTGGCAGCAGGCGCGACATGCGCACCGCACGTACCATCACTTCACCGGAGGCGGTGCCGGAATGAACCCCGGCGCGGGCCCGGACGGCTGCGCCGCCGGCGCCTTCGGGTCGACCACCATCGCGGCCAGCGCGGCGTCGTTCACCTCGAACTTCGCTTCTTTCTTCAGCCGCTCCACCAGCGCCCGGAAACGCTCCTGCTTCGATTCGTTCGCGAGCAGCTGCTGAATGCTGGGCCTGGCCTGCTCGAGTGAGAGGTTCAGCGCCAGCTGCCGGCCCTGCAGCTTGATGACGTGCAGCGCCTTCGGCGTCTCGACCAGCGTCTCGGCCACGTCACCGACGCGCAGCAGCTTCGCGGCCGCCGCCGCCACCTCGGCGCCGTACTGGTTGGCCAGCTCCTCGTCCGACAGGAAGCGCATGTCACCGTCGAGCTCTTTCGTGCGCGGGTCGTCGGTGTTCTCGCGCGCCAGCTTCGCGAAGCCCGCGGCATCGAGCGGGTTGAGCGCCTTCACTTCGGCGAACACGCGCTCGGCGTCGGCGCGACGTTCAGGCCTGAAGGCGATGTGCGAGAGCCGCGTCATCGCCGGCTTCACGTAGTCGCTCTTGTGCTGCTCGTAATAGGTCGCGATCTGCGCGTCGGTGATGCCGCCGGTGCTCTCGTCGACCTCCTTCTTGAGCAGCTGCTGCACCATCACGCGGCGCGCGGCTTCGACGACCTCGGGGTCGTTCTGCAGCCCCTTCTTCACCGCTTCCTGCGCGAGCAGCTCGAAGCGCGCGATGCCCTCGACGTAATCGCGGCGCTGCTCGGCGGTCTGAAAGCGCGCGCGGGCGTAGGGGTTCATCTCCGAGAAGCGCTGCGCGAGCTCCGCGTCGGTCACCGTCTGCCCCGAGAACTTCGCCACCCACGTTCCACCCGTCACGCCGGTCGGCGGCGGGCGGCGGAAGTCCATCGTCGCCACGCCGGGAGTCTTCGAATCGCAGCCCGTCAGCACGAGCACCATCGCGAGCAGCAGAAGTCGCATGGCGCTGCTCCTACTGAAAATCGACGACTACTGGAGCGCCTTCATCAACGCCTCGAGCAACTCGGGGGGCAGCTGCGTGCGCGTCTTGAAGCCGTTGAGCGCACCGCCGAGGCGGCTGCCTGCGGGCCGTGGTTCACCGGCCTGCGCTGCGAACGAAAAGGCGATGACGATGGCCTGCGTCTGCGGGTCTGGCGGCAGCTTCGCGGGGAAGTCGTGCAGCGCTTCGGCGTACGGCTCGGCGTCGGTGGCGAACCCGATGAGCTCCTGCAGCTCGACGAGCCTCGGCACGTCCCACGCGTTGCGATTGCGCGCGAGCCCGGCGGTGGCGAGGGCCTGCGCGATGAGGCGCACGGCCTCGACGCCACGCGCGTCGACGTCGAGCGCCGCTGCCAGTGCCGCGGCGGTGTTCACCAGCGCCTGGGCGTGAAATCCCCGGGCCCCCTGCAGCTTGAAGAGCGCCTCGATGGTGCGCGTCGCCAGCTCCGGGGCGGCGGCGGTGGCCGGCGACGTCGCCTGCTCGAGTGCCGGCAGCTCTCCGTAGAGGCGCATGCGCGCGGCGTTGAGCGCTCTCGGGCCCGCGCGGAAGACCACGAGGCCCTTGCCACCCAGGGCCGTCTTGAGCGCCGACACCGCCTCGGTGTCGAGCGGCTCGAGCATCGCCACCAGCAGCTGCGTTCCGCCCTTCAACCCCAGCGGCACCACCTGCGCGCGGCGCGAGAGCTCGGCGGGAATCAGCGACAGCGCGTCGAGCCCCGGCTCCACCTCGGCCATTCGCTTCGAGGTGACGCTCGGCGTGTTGGTGAGCTCGGCCTGCACCTCGACGAGCGCGTCTTCGTCGACGCCCATGCGCTGCAGCGAAGCGGTGAGCGCAATGCGGAACCGCGCGCTCGTTTCTCTGGCCTGCTGCAGCTGCGCCGCGGTGATGGCGCCGCGCTCGAGCAGCTGACTGCCCACGCGGAAATCGGCGGTCTCCGGCGGCCTGGGTTCGGTGGGGGCGACGTCTTCGAGGCGCACGGCCTCGAGCGCCTCGCGCGTCATCTTACGGGTCGTCACCCGCGCCAGCACCGCGCCCGGCGGAGGCGTCATCGCGCGGGCCGACGGCACCGGCGGATTTCCGGTGGGCGTCACGGTGCGCTCGAAGGTGCCCGACGGCGGCCGCGACGGCGCGGGCATCGACGAGGTGAGCTGCAGCAGCGTGCCCGGCGAGGCGTCGGTGAAGTACGGCGCACGCCCGCGGCTCGAGCGCACGAACAGCTCGGCGATCTCCGAGTCACCCATCTTCCAGCCGTTGGTGCTCGCCGCCTGCGAGAGCACCGCCGACACCTCCTCCATCGACGGGCGCGTGCGCGGGTCGACCGACAGCATCGTCACCAGCAGCGACAGCCACGGCTCGGGCACGTGCTTCACCTTGTCGCGCGGCAGGCCCATCCACCCGTTGACGGTGTGGCACACGTGCGCCGGCGAGAGCCCGCTGAACAGCGGCCGGCCAATCGACAACTCGTAGAGCACCAGGCCGAGGCGGAACACGTCGGTCGCGGCCGTCGCCGGCCCGATGAGCTGTTCTGGCGCGAGCGAACCCGATTCACTCCGGTAGGGGCCGAGGTCTGCGTGCGCGCCGAGCGTCGCGGCGATGCCAGCGTCGAGCAGCGACACCTCACCGCGGGTGCCCACGAAGATGGTCGAAGGGCAGATGTCGCCGTGAACCAGGTTGCGTTGATGCAGCGGCTCCATCAGTTCGGCCACGCGCTGAATGATGGCCAGCCCTTCATGCGGCTTGATGAAGCTCTTCGCCGCGCCCAGCGACGTCATCACCCAACGCAGCGACTCGCCTTCGAGCCCTTCGGTGATGAGCCACGGCGTGTCTTCGGGGTCGACGCCGATGTCGATGACGGGCACCAGGCGCGCGCCTCGAAGTGTTCGCTGACTTTCGACAAGACGTGCGACCTCCGCGCCGGCGACACCCGTCAAACGTCTGGCAAAGATGGGCTGGGTCGACGGCCCGCGACCGCACGAACACTCCACCAGCCCGCCGGCGCCGTTGGTCCTCCGCAGCAGTCGGTACTCGGTCACCAGGGGCTCGACGGGGGTCAGCGGGTTGTGACGCCACTAAAAATAAGTGCCGCCGGAATGTAGAGAATCCGTGAGGGTGTCACCACGATTTTGGAGGATGTAGGGCGGCAGGGGCCTGACACCTTCCTGATTTTGCTGATGAATCTCGCGCTGTGTGACGTGACACTCACGGTTCCACGCAAAAGGAGAGTTCATGCTTCGACGTTCAGTGGTGTTGGCGGTGCTGGCGCTGGCGGCTTGTGGGCCGGTGGAGTTCCGCATCGACGAATCGAAGGGCGTGCCGTCGTTGAAGGGCTCGACCGAAGTCGACCTGGGCACGTTCACCTGTGGCCAGACGCTGCCGTCCGGCGAGGGTGACGTGAAGACGCGGGTGGTGCCCGAGGGCTGCGAGTTCACGTTCGACGAGTCGATCGACGTGCTCAAGCCCAGCGACTACCAGAACATCGGCGAGTTCGCGTCGGCGGGGAGCAACCTCGTGCAGCGCGTGGAGCTCAACGTGAAGAAGCTCGATTTCGTCGACGGCAACGGCACGAAGTTGAGCCTGCAGACGCAGGTCACCTCAGCGAGCCTGTCGTTCAACGGCCAGCAGGTGGCCGACAAGGCGGCGCTCGCTTCACTGCCGCGCGTGGTGTCGCTCGAGGGCACGTCGCTGGCGACGCTGAAGGCGCAGATCGACGCGCGTCAGACCGCGAAGGTGTCGGTGAAGGCGGTGGCGGTGCTGCCGAATGATCCGCCTCCGCCCGCGAAGTTGAAGATCGACTACGACGCCCAGCCGGCCATCGTCATCGGGCCCGGGAAGATTTTTTAAGTTTTCACGCAACAACCGGGGCCTTTCTCCGACAACATGAGTCCAGGTCGGTCGCTTCTCGGCTGATCGCACTTCATCCCGGAGCCAGCCATGTCGCTTTCCATCGGTTCGAACGGAACGTCCGTTCGTCAGTTGCAGCAGCGCCTCAAGACCGCAGGGTTCAACCCCGGTGCGGTCGACGGAAAATTCGGAGCGCGTACCGACGCGGCCGTTCGTGCCTTCCAGCGCGCCAATCGTCTTCAGGTCGACGGCAAGGCCGGCACGAAGACCATGCAGGCGCTGCAGCGCGACTCGTTCGAGCCGTCGACTGCGCGTCGCACCACCGGCACCGGCACCAGCAGCACCGCGAAGGGCACTGCGCGCACCACGCCGCAGACCACCAGCACGCGCGCCAACGAGCGCATTCCGTACCGCAACGGTCACATTCCGAAGAACGCGCTCACCGACGTGGGCAGCGGCCACAAGATGTACGGAGACGCGGCGCGCAAGTACATCCAGATGCGTGACGCGGCCCGCCGTGACGGCGTGAACCTGAAGCTCACCGACAGCTACCGCTCGTACGCGGCGCAGGTCGACGTGGCGCGGCGCAAGGGCATCTACGGCGTGCGTCAGCCCAACGGAAAGCTCGGCCTCGCCGCGCGCCCGGGCACCAGCAATCACGGCCTCGGCAAGGCCGTCGACATCAACGTGAACGACGCGAAGACGCTCAACTGGCTCAAGAACAACGCGTCGAAGTACGGCTTCAAGACCATTCCGCGCGAGCCGTGGCACTGGGAATACAAGGGCTGATCAGCGCGCGGCTGTCTTTTGAAGTGACAGAAGCAACGCGAAACCAACTCCGTTCGATAACCCATTGTAGGTCCAACGACCCTTCGCTCCCCGAGAAGCACACCATGACCCTCAAGATCGGCTCCTCCGGCACCGCAGTTCGTCAGCTCCAGCAGCAGCTCAAGTCGGCTGGCTACAACACCGGCGGGATCGACGGGCAGTTCGGCTCGCGCACCGACGCGGCGGTTCGTGCGTACCAGCGCGCGAAGGGCCTGACGGTCGACGGCAAGGTCGGCACCGAGACGATGCGCGCGCTCCAGCGCGATTCGTTCGACCCCGGCACGCGCCCTGCGAACACCAACAACACGACGAACGGCACCAACACCAACAACACGACCAACGGCACGGGCCCTCGCCCGAACGCCGGCGCGAACCGCACGGCGACGTTCGATCGCGTCACCAACCGCGGCGCGCGCAACCAGATGGTGGAAGGCAAGATCACCGTCAACGGCCGCACCTACGACTTCCGCTCGGGTGGTCACGGCCGCGGCAGCCTGCCGGCCGGCCAGTATGAAATCCGCCCGCACCTGTGGAGCCGCAACGACCGCTCGATGAGCGTCGGTGGGGTCGGTTACTCGTTCGCGGTCAGCGACAAGTACGACTCGCGCGTCGGTGGCACGCGCCGCCTGCTCCGCATTCACCCCGACGGTGGCTCGGCGGGCACCGAGGGTTGCATCGGCATCGTGGGCAACGCGGCGGTGCAGCGTCAGTTCCGCGAAGACATGCGTGCGGAGCTCGCGCGCAACGGCGGTCGCTTCACGCTGAACGTCGGCTGAGTCCGGCTTCGGTTTCTCGAAGTCCCTGCGGAGGAGCGGCTCGAAGCTGCTCCTCCGTTTTCATTTCTGTCAGTTGAGGCCGAACGCCGTCGGCTGGTTCGCCCAGTCGAGCGCGAAGGTGGCGACTTCTTCCCAGCCCTTCTCGCCGGCGATGAAGTGGTCGCGGCCCTCGAACTCGCGGAAGGCGACGACGCCGGTCCGGTACTTCTTCGCGTTCGCGCGGTTCACCGTGCTGGGCATGATGTGGTCGAGCTGACCGGCAATGAAGAGCAGCGGCGCGCGGTCTTCATTCTTGAAGTTCACCTTCGCGGCGGCCTTCGGGTCGAAGTTGAGAATGGCGGCGTCGAAGACGATGCGACCTGGCGCCGCGATGGCGTACTTGGCGTAGGCCTCGTCACTCTCTTCGCGGGTGAGCGCGTTGGTGAAGGCGTAGTGGAACTCTTCGAGGGTGAAGCCGGCGGCGCGGTTGCGATTCGCGGGGTTCTTGAGAATGGGGAAGAGCGACTTCACCTGGCTGAACGGCAGCGTGAGTACGCCCTTCACGGGCG
>QFQP01000147.1 GCA_003243425.1 Archangium gephyra
TTGAACACATTCTTGACGCCGAAAACATTCCTCACGAATTGCGTGCGCTCCAGTTGCTGGCCCGCGCCGCAGACGGCAGTCTGCGAGATGCGCTGAGCCTTACCGACCAGGCGATTGCCAGCGGCGATGGTCAGCTGACCGCGAACGTTGTCAGCACCATGCTCGGAACGCTCAATGACGACCAGGCGCTGGCGCTGATTGAAGCGGTCGTGGCGGCCGACGGCGAACGGACGATGGCGCTGGTAAATGAGGCCGCCTCCCGTGGCGTCGAATGGGAAGCTTTACTGGTGGAGATGCAAACGCTGATGCACCGCATCGCCATGATTCAGCTCAGCCCTGCGGCGCTGGGCAGCGATATGGCGCCCATTGAGCAACGCATGCGGGAACTGGCGCGTATAGTGCCGCCTGGCGATGTGCAGCTCTATTACCAGACCCTGCTCATTGGCCGAAAAGAGTTGCCGTATGCGCCGGACAGACGCATGGGTATGGAGATGACCCTGCTGCGCGCGCTGGCGTTTCATCCGCGCGAGCCATTAACGGTGCCGGATGCGCCCCAGGCTTCTTTCGCGCCAGCCGCGCCTGTGGCGGTGCTGAATCCGGTACAGGTCCCGGTACAGGCGGCGCCATCGCAACCGCAACCGCCGCATGATGTCGCCCTGCCTGATGCCACCAGTCAGGTGCTGGCAGCCCGTCGCCAACTGCAGCGCGCTCAGGGAGCGGACAAAACAAAAAAGAGTGAACCGGCAGCCGCAGCCCGCGTGCGGCCGGTGAACAATAGCGCGCTGGAGAGACTGGCGTCGGTCACCGAGCGCGTGCAATCGCGTCAGGCACCTTCTGCGCATGAAGAGGCTGCGGTAAAAAAAGAGGCCTACCGCTGGAAAGCGACAACCGTCACCGAAGAGGTGAAAGAGACGGTGGCCACGCCGAAGGCGCTAAAGAAAGCGCTGGAGCACGAAAAGACACCCGAGTTGTCGAAGAAACTGGCGGAAGAATCGCTGGAGCGAGATGCCTGGGCGGCGGAAATCAGCCGGCTGACCCTGCCAAAACTGGTTGAGCAGGTGGCGCTTAATGCCTGGAAAGAGCAGGATGAGAGTCGAGTTTGCCTGCATTTACGTTCTGCTCAGCGCCACCTGAATTCGCCGTCGGCGCAAAAAACGCTGGCGGATGCGCTTTCGGCATTACACGGCAACACGGTTGAATTGACTATCATTGAAGATGATAATCCTGCGGTGCGAACGCCGCTGGAATGGCGTCAGGCCATATATGAAGAGAAACTCGCGCAGGCGCGCGAGGCGATTATCACGGATAACAACATTCAGACCCTGCAACGTTTCTTCGATGCGGATCTGGATGAAGAGAGTATTCGTCCCATTTGATGGTAAGCTGGCTTGCTGTCAACTAACTATGACTTACTGAGAGAAGAGCCTATGTTTGGTGGAAAAGGCGGTCTGGGTAACCTGATGAAACAGGCCCAGCAGATGCAAGAAAAAATGCAGCAGATGCAGGAAGAAATCGCAAAGCTGGAAGT
>QFQP01000148.1 GCA_003243425.1 Archangium gephyra
CTTCTGCAGACAGGAGCGCGCGATCGAGGATTTCACTGGCACCGAGTTTGCGCAGGTAGTCCGCCTCGTCCGGCTTACCCGTGGACGCCACGACCCGGTAGCCCAGTTCTGCGAGCAACGTGATGGCGATGGAGCCCACGCCTCCGGAGGCGCCAGTGACCAGGATGTCACCACGGTTGGGTGATACGCCGCCATGTTCGAGCGCCAGCACACTAAGCATCGCGGTGAACCCTGCGGTGCCGATCGCCATCGCATCGCGCGTGTTGATGTTCGTTGGCAACTTGACCAGCCAGTCGCCGGGCACGCGGGCTCGCTGCGCATAGCCGCCATGGTGGGTCTGACTCAAGCCCCATCCCGTGGCGACGACGTTGTCGCCCGGACTGAAGCGGGCATCGTCGGAACTCACCACACTTCCGGCAAAGTCGATGCCCGGCACCAACGGGAATGTCTGGATGATCTGGGGACCCGCCAGTGCTACCGCGTCCTTGTAGTTGAGGGTCGACCAGTCGACGGCGACGGTTACGCCGCTGTCTGACAGCGCGGTGTCGTCCAGGGTCTGAAGGGAGGCGCTGATCGCGCCGTCATCGGATCGGGTAGCGAGAATTGCACGGAATGACACGGCACCATTTCCTTCTTGGGGAAGCGGGTGCGACTATAGGTCCGTGATGCGTTTGTCGTAAGAACGTACAACTATCGCAGTTACTATCATTTATGTGCCTATGGGCACCCAGCGAGAGCGGTCATGCGACCCAAGCGATTGGACCCCAAGAGCGGCTGCGCCGTTGAACTGACGCTCTCGATCATCGGTGGTGTGTGGAAGCCATTGCTGCTGTTCCATGTGTTGACTGGCAAGAAGCGGTTCATGGAACTTACGCGGCTCATCCCGAGCGCGACCCAGCGCATGCTGACGCTCCAGCTGCGTGAACTGGAGACGGACGGCCTGATCATCCGACACGTGTACGCGGAAGTGCCGCCTCGTGTCGAATACGAAGCTACTCCGCTTGCGCGCACGCTCGCGCCCGTCATGCTCAGCCTTCGAGAGTGGGGAGAGCGATACCGTGCAGACCAGCAGCAATTGCCGCCGATGGAAGCGCACTGTGATGCCACGACAAGCGCGGCAAAGCGAAAGGCATCTGCGAAGACCGCTCAACGAGAAGCTTCAGGGCCAACGGAGAGTTGATCGCTATCAGTGTCTTCTTTCGACCCGAAGCGGACGGGGACAGTCGAGGTAAGGCTTCACTTCACGAGCCCCATGTATGGGCCTGCGTGGTCTTACTCAGCTTGGCGAGAGGCCCGGCTACCTACACGACGGGCCTCTTCGATCCAATCCAGGGCCTCGCGGTAGCCTTCCTCGCTTTCCAGGACGCGGTCCATCAGGGGCCGCCCCGTCAGCGTGAGGTACTCGTCGAGGTCCGCAGGGGTCAGTCCGGCGGCCTCGGCGGCTTGGTGGAACAGGTGCCAACGCATCGTGCGCTTCTCGCGTTCGTAGCGCGACCAGAAGTCTGGAAGGACCTCCGCACC
>QFQP01000036.1 GCA_003243425.1 Archangium gephyra
GTGCCCGGCAAGCGCGCCCTGTTGAGGGGTGGATCAGTTTCAGACCGGCGGGTGGCTCAGTTTCAGAGCGGCGGCATCATGAAGAGCCCAGCTTTTCGTCGCTTCGTCGATGGCCTGAACACCGGAACGCTCATCCAGCACATGTTCACATCTCAACTCGACGAGTGGGTGTTCGCGCTTCCGCCTCTCGCCGAGCAGAACGTCATCGTGCGTGAAGTTGAGTCAGCGTTCGCGAAGTGGACGTCGAGCGCAGAACTGGCGAATTCAGCTCAAAGCGCCATGCCCACGTTGGAACGGACGCTCCTCGCGAAGGCCTTCCGCGGCGAACTTGTGACTTGAGCTATTGGCGCCGAAGTGAGCGACGAGCGTGCGCCATCACCTGGCGGATGGACCGAAGCTCCCGCGTGTCTTCCGCCGACTTCACGCGACGAACCAACTCTTCGTCGCTCAACCGGCCTGGAGGATCACGCGTGGGTCGCGTCGCTGTCTGACGAACTCCCTTCGTCAAAGATCGAATCCTCGCTGCGCTCCGTCGTGTCTCACGATGCTGTTCCAAATGTCGGTACCAGTCGTGCTCTTCGCGGCAAACACAAGGTGGTACAGCAGCTTCCCTTTGCTGTGCACGGGCACACTGCGCACCTCATCGCGCACATAGCCAAGCGTCGAGAGCCGCTCGCGCAGCTCCGTAATGAGTTTCGCAGCGTCCCGCGCTCCCGGAACCCGCTCGCGCCAATCCGCCGACCCAATCATTCGATCGATGACGTACTCAAACCGCGGGTTGCTCTTGTTTCCGTAGTTTCGCTTCACGGTGCTCGTCGGGAAGTGCATCAGAAGATCCATTCGGCGCGCTTTCGCGAGCGCCTCGAGCGTCTTCCAGTGAAACGTCTTCGCGCCGAACGGATCGAAGAACGCGAGGTTCAGACCATTCATGGGCACGAGTTCCATGATGTCGCCGATACGCTCGTTGCAGTCGCCGTGAATGACGCTCACGCGAGCGTCCTCGCGAGTCCGCTCGGAAAGCGCGCGAGCGTTGTCAGCGTCGGCGTCACAGAAGATGAGGCGCGAGAATGGAACGCGGCTGTGCTCCATCGCGATGGCGCAACTGCCGAGATCAGTCGTGGCGCAATCACGAACTCGCACACGTCCCGGGCCAGCGAACAGGTCGATGAACGCTGCACCCGCCTTCTTCGGCCCTTCAGGAACGAACCGTCTCCGGACCTCTCGTGTCGCATCCAGATAGAGCCGCAATCGGTCGTGCTTCTTGCGGGCCCACGAACCCACCGATTGAACTGGAAGCCCGTCTTCTCCCGGGTGCTCGCAATTCCCGTTAGCGAGCTTCTTGCCGCCGTACCTGCAAACCTCGTCGCTCACTCCCCACCTCCGGCATGCCGTTGTACTCACGCCCGTCCAGCAACCGACCGGCGCGCGACTTCACCACTCCACCCCACTGCTTGAAGAAGAACGGAACCTTCGCGACCGCGCACTGCCGCTTGATGTCGCGGACCCACGCAGCCTCCATCGGCCGCGCTGACGGACCCGACTCGCCGCCGACGATCGCCCAGTCGATGTTCTCGAGATTCATGTCCGGCAGCGCAGAGAGCAGCGGTTCCAGCGACAGGAACTTCACGTGCGCGTTCGTGGAGCGAAGACGATCGATGCGCCACGTGAACTTGTCCGACTCGACGGACACACCCATCCACACGTTGCGAGGCCAGTGCAGTTGTGGAGCGAGCTCTGCCAGCCGGTCAGCACGCTTGGTCAGGACCTGAAACCGATGCTGCGATGCCGCAGTCATCGTCGCGAACACCGACTTGATGAACTCGACCGGTACATCCTCGTGAAAGAGGTCCGACATCGAGTTCACGAACACCAGTCGCGATGCGCGCCACCGAAGTGGCTCGTCGAGCGCTTCGTGTACGAGTTTGATCTTCCCCGTCCACTGCGGCCCGACCGACGACGGCCGGGTCAGGCCTTCGTACGGCATGCCCGGGCCAGAGAAGCGGTGAGCCATCCGCTCCGCGTAGCAATGCTGACAGCCCGCCGAGAGTCGCGAGCAACCTCGCACCGGATTCCAGGTCGTCTCCGTCCACTCGATCGAGGTCGCCGTCGCCATGAAGGCGGCAATTTGATCGCCGCAGATCGAGTCGTCAAATGCGACGACTTGATGCCCCCACCTTGACGGGCATCAACCCCGTTAGGTCTCCTCGCGCGGCCGCACTCTCGCGGCACTTGAGGGGGTACACACATGGCAGCAACTCCGAAGTGGGCGCCGGGCGACGTGTCACGCGTGGGTCGTGGAGCGCTGGAGCTGGCGAACAAACACAAGGCCTCCATCGAACCGCGCCTCTCGGCGGGGCTGCTCGATGGGCTCAAGGCCGACCTCGACACCTTCGACGGCAAGCAGAGCGCGGCGACGGTCGCGCGCGAGTCGCTTCGTGAAGCCACCCGCGGGCAGGACTCTGCGGCCGACACCGCCAACGCTCGGCTCGCGCTGGCCCGCGGCGCCATCGTCCGCGCGAACCTCGGCCCCCAGGCGCGCGCCGCCTTCGGCCTCTCGTTGCGCCCCAACCCCGGGAAGATCTCCAGCGTGCTCGCGGCGCTCGATGCCTTCGACGCCGGAGCCACCCGCCACCCCGATCTCGTTCGCAGCGCCGGCCTGCTGACCGCCGACCTCGAGAAGCTCCGCCAGTTGCGCGCCACGCTCGCCGCGTCCGACGCCACGCAGGAGGCCACCAAGCTCAACCGCAAGCTCCCCGTCATCGACCGCAAGCAGGCGCAGGTGCGCATCGAGCGCGCGGTCGACGCAATCATCAACGCAGGTGTGCTGGCCTTCGCCGACGACCCTGCAGCCGTGGCCTTGTTCCGCGCGTTGGTGCCCGCACGCCCTGCAACGAAGAAGAAGAACTCGCCAACCTGAGCCGCGCACCCGACGAACGCGATCGCACACCCCGCGTTCGTCTCCGCAAACCCGCCGTCGAGCCGCGCGGACCTCGCAGCGGCTCACGCAGACCCTCCGCGGGGCCCCGCAAAGCCCGCAAATGAAGGGGCAAAGCGGTACTGCTGCGCGCACCACCGACATGTGGGCGTCGCCAACCCGCTGAATTCCCGGGTCAGCGACAGAGGCGCGTGGCGAGTTGCTTCACGAGCTTCGCAGACAGCACGTCGACCGGGTTCTTGGCAGCCGTCGCCAGTTCGCCCGCGACCGAGACCTCGCCACACGAGAGCGTCGCCGTGACGACGGTGACCTGCACGATGCCGCGTTCGTCGCGCATCGTTTCGCTCAGCGTGCAGCTGCGGCCCGGCGCCTTGCCGATCTTCGAAGCCGACCAGCGCGTCGACACCGACTTCGCCAGTGGGTCCGAGCCGCTCACCTCGAGCAGCGACGGCGCCGAGTCACACGCCTTCACGCCGGTGACCGGCGTCGACACCACCGCCTCTCCCGCGAACGCACCGGCCACCCCGGCCTTCGCGTCTTCCGTCGCCGACAACACGAACTTCTCGGGGAGCCCCTCGAGCTTCAGCGCCCTGGGCGCCAACACCTTGAGCGCCTGCGCCAACGAGCTCTCGGAGAGCGACGCTTCCGAGACGCGCGCTTCACTCGCGGGGAACGCGTAGGCGTGCACGACGAGCAGCTCACCCTTGCCGCTGCGCGTGGTCTCGAACACCGCCACCTGCGTCGCCTTTTGATGCGCGAGCCACGCAGCCCAGAGCTCTGTGGACGCGCGCTCGCCGCACGCGAGGGCGGCGCTCTGCTCACTGCTCTTCCACGGCGGCGGACCGGCGATCGCGCGGCACTTCGCGGTCGTCGAGCGCCACTTCTCGTCGAGGGGCTTCGGCCAGCCGTCCATCGGGCCCGCAGTGAAGCCGTCGAAATCCCACCCGGGGAGCAGCGAGCTGCGCGGGAAGAACCTGTCGTGCACCGCCGTGCCGTCGAGGCACTTCGTCTTCGCGCACAGCTCGCTGGCGCGAATCGCATCGGCGCTGACTCCGGACGCGACGTAGACCTGCAGCTGCGACGACAACAACGTCACCACGGCGGAGAGGAGCATTGTCGGAAGATGACACGGCAGCGGCGCGAAGCCTGCATTCGTCGCGGCGATGCTCATCAACCGTAGGGAATTCGTCCTCGCTGGCGTGGCCGTCGCGACACGCGCCGTTGCTGCTGACCCACACAAGGCGCTCACCGCACTCGAGAACTCGGTGAAGGGTCGCATCGGCGTGTTCATGCTGCGCGGCGAGAAGACGTTCGCGTACCGGGCGACGTCGCGCTTCACGTACTGCTCGTCGTTCAAGTGGATCCTCGCGGCGGCGGTGCTCGAGGCGAGTCAGCGCGGCGAACTGCTGCTCTCGCAGCGCGTGAAGTTCACGAAGAAGGACCTGCTGGGCCACTCACCCATCGTCGAAGCACACCTCGACGCGGGCGAGATGACGGTCGCGCAGTTGTGTGAAGCGACGGTGACGGTGAGCGACAACGCGGCGGCCAACCTGCTCGCGCCGTTGGTGGGTGGGCTCGCAGGGCTGAGCGCGTTCGTGAAGAAGCTCGGCGACACGACGACGCGCTTCGATCGCATGGAGCCGTTCCTCAACTCCAACGAGCCCGGTGACAAGCGCGACACCACGACCCCGGAGGCGATGACGCGGCTGCTGCACACCGCGCTCACGTCGAAGCACCTGACCACCGACTCGCAGACGCAGTTGTTCATGTGGATGAACGCGGCGACGACCGGGCTGGGGCGAATTCGCGCCGCCGTTCCGAAGGACTGGTCGTGCGGCGACAAGACGGGCACCAGTGGCAACGGCGCGTTGATCGACGTCGCCGTGCTGCGACCTCCGAGTGGTGAGCCGATCTACGTGTCGGTGTTCTTGAACGCGCGCGGCATCGAGATGGACACGGGCTCGGAGGTCATCGCGAAGGCTGCGCGCATCGTGCTCGCGCAGTTAGATCCACCGTCGAAATGAACGTGACGGCGCTGCAGCTCCCGGCGAGGTGGAATCACGCGAACGAACAGCTCGCGTTCGTCGAAGCGCAGCTCGAAGGCGTGCAGCAGACCGACCTCGTGTTGCTGCCGGAGGCGAGCGTCACTGGCTATGTGTCGCCCGAGTCGGATTTCGATCTCACGCGGTTCGCTGAGCCCCTCGAAGGCCCGACGAGACGTGCGTACGCGCAGTTCGCCAGGCGCTTCGACTGTCTGTTCGTCGGGCCGTTGATCGAGCGCGATGGTGAGCGGTGTTTCAATTCGCTCATCGGCGTCACGCCTCGTGGTGACACGTTGATTCACTACCGGAAGAAGCACCCGTGGTTTCCCGAGAAATGGGCGACGGCGGGTGACGAGTGGTGTCCGGTGGTCGAGTGGCGCGGTGTGAAGGTCACGGCCGCCATCTGCTTCGACATTCACTTTCTGCTCGGAGAGCGCGTGCGCGCCGACCTCGTGTTGTTCTCTTCAGCCTGGGTCGACGACGATGAAGTCGATGCGCGGACACCGTTGCTTCAACAGCTCGCGACGGAGAACGGACTCAACGTGTTGAACGCGAATTGGGGGCCGGGTGAGCCGAGGGTTCGTGGTCAGGGCGGGTCGATGTTCGTGAGTGCCGATGGCTCGGTGACGAAAGCGACGGCGATTCGCTTCGATCATGAATGGGTCACTCGCCCCGGTGGCGAGAGGCGGGGCCCGTGATGACCTCGTTCTTGATCATGGCGCTCGCGGCCGCGCCGGAAGATCCGTGGCTCGGTCCCGACAAGGCGCTGCACTTCTCGGTGAGCGCGGGGCTCTCTGCCGGCGGCTATGCGGCCGCTTCGATCTTCACCGACGACGTGCCCACGAAGCTCGCGGTGGGAGCCACGCTCGCCGGCGTCTTCGGCATCGGCAAGGAGGTCTTCGACGTCCTCAGCTACGGCTACTCCTCGTACAAGGACCTGGCGTGGGACGCGCTGGGCATCACCACCGGGCTCGTCCTCAGCTGGCTCGTGAATCAGCTCATCGTGCGCGTGATGCTGAATTGACTTAAGGGCCACGCGCCATGGCTGAACTCGTCTCCCGCTTCACCGCTGCGCTCGCGCACCGTCTTCCCCGCCTCACGGCCCCGCACACCTCGGCGCTGCGCCTCTTCAACGGCTACTCCGAGGGCTTCCCGCGCGTCGCGGTCGACCTCTACGGCACCACCCTGGTGCTGCACGACGCCACGTCGAAGGCCGGTGACCGCGAAGGCATGATCGCCCTCATCGAAGCCGCGCGCGCCGCGATGCCGTGGGTCACCACCGCGTTGTGGAAGCGCCGCGAATCGATGAGCCAGGACGAGCGCAACGGCACCCTGCTCTTCGGCGAAGAGGCGCAGCTGACGCGCAAGATTCAGGAAGACGGCGTCTGGTACACCACGCGCCTCACGCTCAACCGCGACGCGAGCCTGTACCTCGACACCGCGCCGCTTCGTTCGTGGGCGAAGAAGACGCTCGGCGGCAAGCGCGTGCTCAACGCCTTCGCGTACACCGGTTCACTCGGCGTCGCCGCGCAGGCCGGTGGTGCCGAGACCGTCATTCACACCGACCTGAACAACACGTTCCTCACCGTGGCCAAGGACAGCTACGCGCTCAACCGCTTCCCGGTCGAAAAGAAGAACTTCAAGGCCGGCGACTTCTTCGACCTCGTGGGCCGGTTGAAGCGCGACGAGGCGCTCTTCGACTGCGTGTTCATCGACCCGCCGTTCTTCTCGGTCACCGAGAAGGGCCGAGTGGATCTGGTGCAGGACATGGAGCGCGTCTTGAACAAGGCCCGCCCGCTCATCGCGCACGGCGGCTGGCTGGTGGCCATCAACAACGGCGTCTTCGTGCCCGGCGCCGACTTCATGAAGACCATCGACGCCATCTGCGCCAGTGGCCACATCTCGCTCGAGCAGCGCGTCGACGTGCCCGAAGACTTCACGGGCTACGCCGACACGAAGCAGCCGTCGCTCGACGTCTCGCCCGCGCCGTTCAATCACTCGACGAAGATCGCGATCCTCAAGGTGACGCGCAAAGACGGTCGCAGCCGTTAAGCGAACGCCTTCTTCCACTCGTCTTCCTTGAAGCCCACGAGCACGGTGTCGCCCTTCACCAGCACGGGCCGCTTCACCAGCTTGCCGTCGGCGCTGAGCAGCTTCGCGATCTCCGCGTCGCTCGCGGCGTCGAACTTCGCCTTGCCCAGCGCGCGGTAGCTCAGGCCCGAGGTGTTGAGCCACTTCTGCACCGGCTTTCCGCTCGCGGGGATCCATTTCGAGAGCTCGGCCTTCGTGGGCGGCTCCTCGACGATGGGGCGAACGTCCGCTTCGACGCCGCGATCTTCCAACCAACGAAGAGCCTTCTTGCAGGTGCTGCAACCGGCATAAGAGAGAACGAGTGGCTTCGTCATGAAGCCAAAGTACCCAACTGAAAGCCCACCATGCTCAAGAAGATCCTCGCCGGCCTCGTCGTGGTCATTGCTGCGTTCTTCGCCTTCGTGGCCACGCGCCCCGACGAGTTCATGATTTCGCGCTCGACGAGCATCAACGCGCCCGCGACGATCGTGTTCGAACACCTCAACGACTTCCACGAATGGCAGGGCTGGAGCCCGTGGGACAAGATCGACGCCGACTTGAAGCGCACGTACTCGGGCCCGGACACCGGCGTGGGTGCGACGTATCACTGGGAGGGCAAGGAGACCGGCGAAGGTGAGATGAAGATCACCGACGCGAAGGCCGGTGAGCACGTCGGCATCTCGCTCAACTTCATCAAGCCGTTCCCTGCCGAGAACACCGTCGACTTCGACCTCGTGAAGGAAGGTGAGGGCACGAAGGTGACGTGGCGCATGAACGGAAAGAGCAACTTCATGAGCAAGCTGTTCGGCACCTTCGTGAACATGGACAAGATGGTCGGCGCCGATTTCGAGAAGGGCCTCGCGGACCTCAAGAAGCACGCCGAGGCGGACGCGAAGAAGGAAGCCGAAGAGGCCGCCGCGAAGAAGGCCGCTGAAGAAGCTGCCGCGGTTCCCACCGAAGCCACCGACGCTGGTACGCCGTGACGCTGCGCTTCGACGACGCCTACTACCGGCGCTTCTACAAAGACCCGTCGACGCGCGTGTACGACCAGGCGCGCCACGCGAAGTTGGTGACCGGTGTCGTTTCACTCATCGAGTGGTTCGGCGTGGAGCTCACCGACGTGCTCGACGTGGGCGCCGGCCTCGGTTGGTGGGGCACGTGGCTCAAGAAGCACCGCAAGGGCGTGAAGATCGTCAGCACCGAGCTCGAGCGCGACATCTGCAAGAAGTACGGCCACGTACAGGCAGACGTGACGACCTTCCGGCTCGAGCAGAAGTTCGACCTCGTGGTGTGCCAGGGCGTGCTGCCGTACCTCGACGCCACCGGTGCCAAAGCGGGCATCGAGAACCTGGCAGCGATGTGCGGCGGCTTTCTGTACCTCGAGGCCATCACCGCCGACGACATGAAGGACGCCATCGACGCGCAGCGCACCGACCTGCGCGTCAACCTGCGACCTGCGGCGTGGTACCGCAAGAAGCTGGCGCCGCACTTCCGTGAAGTCGGAGGAGGCATCTACGCGGCGCGTTCGGCGCACCTGCCGTTCTTCGCCCTCGAAGCGCCGAAGGAGTCGAAGCGATGATGGAGATCCTCAAGTACGTGCTGGGCGTGTTCATGATCGGCGTGGGCGTGCTGCACTTCGTCTCGCCGCGCGGCTTCGAGAAGATCGTGCCGCCGTGGCTGCCGAACGCGAAGCTGCTCGTCTACGTGTCGGGCGTGTTCGAGATCCTCGGCGGGCTGGGGCTGATGATTCCCGTCTCGCAGCGGTTCTCGGCGTGGGGCCTCATCGCGCTGTTCCTCGCCGTGTTCCCCGCGAACATTCACATGGCGGTGAACAACGTTCAGATCTCGAAGAAGAAGCCGCTGCCGGCGTGGGTCGCGTGGGCACGGTTGCCGTTGCAGTTCGTGCTCATCGCCTGGGCCTACGCGTACACGTGAAGACCGCAGCGAAGCGCTCCGCCGTCTGCCGCTGGCCTCGCACCTTTCCTGCTTCGTCGCGTCGCAACCGATGCAGACGCGCCGGGTGAAGTGGAAGTCGACGAAAGATCGCGTGCACTGGAAGTAGGGTCGCCGCCGTGCCGGTCGATGCGCTGCTGCTCTCACTCGAGGTCGGGCTGTTCGCGTCGCTCGTGGCCGGCACGCTCGCGCTCGCGGTCATCGCGTTCACGCACCGGCGCCGCGCCGCGGGGCTCATCGACGCGGTGCTGACCGCGCCGCTGGTGCTGCCGCCGACGGTGCTCGGGTACTACCTGCTCACGTTGCTCGGCCGTCGCAGCGCGGTTGGCGTCGTCTTCGAGTCGCTCACCGGGTCTTCGCTGGTGTTCACCAGGACGGGTGCCGTCATCGCGGCGAGCGTCACCGCGTTCCCGCTGATTCTGCAGAGCGCGCGGGCGGCGATCGACTCGGTCGACGGCACGTTGCTCGACGCCGCTCGGACGCTGGGGGCGACGCGCTGGCAGGCCCTGCAGCGAGTCGCCTTTCCACTCGCGTCGCGTGGGCTCGTCGCCGGGCTGCTGCTCGGCTTCGCGCGTGCGATCGGTGACTTCGGGGTGACGCTGATGGTGGCCGGCAACATTCCCGGTGAGACGCAGACCGCGGCGCTCGCGCTGTACGACGCGATGTTGAGTGGCCGGGAGCACGAAGCGACGTCGCTCGCCATCACGCTCACGTTGCTCGCCGTGGTGCTCATCGCCGCCGTTCAGTGGCTGGGGAGACGTCACCATGCCCCTTGAGCTGTCTGCGCACGTGGTGGCGAAGGTCGACGACTTCCGCGTCGACGTGGCGCTCGAGGCGCCGGTCGGCGTGACGGTCTTGTTCGGGCCATCGGGCGCAGGGAAGAGCACCGTGCTGCGGGCGATCGCCGGGCTGGTACCGCTGAGCTCGGGCCACGTGCGCTTCGACGGCCACGAGTGGACACGCCTGCCGCCCGAGAAGCGTGAGGTCGGCTACGTGTTTCAGAACGCCGCGCTGTTCCCGCACCTGAGCGTCGAGGACAACATCGCCTTCGGCGCACCGACCTACGAAGACGCGCGGCGCTGGCTCGAGCGGCTGCACTTGAAGGGCATGGCCGACCGCAAGCCGGGTTCGCTGTCGGGAGGCGAAGCGCAGCGCGTCGCACTCGCGCGCGCTCTCGCGCGGAAGCCCCGCGTGCTGTTGCTCGACGAGCCCTTCGCCTCGCTCGACGACACGCTGCGTGACTCGCTGCTGCGCGAAGTGAAGACGCTGGTGGCGGAAGAGGCGCTCGTCGCGTTGCTCGTCACCCACGACCGGCACGAAGGCGAAGTGCTCGGCGGGAAGTTCCTGAACATCTCTGGAGGTCGACTCACATGACGGAGCGTTTCGAAAAGACGGTGCTCATCACGGGTGCGAACACGGGCATCGGCGCGGCGACGGCGACCGAGCTCGCCCGACGTGGAGCGCGCGTGTACTTCGCCTGCCGCAACGAAGCGAAGACGCGGCCGGTGATGAACGAGATCGCGAAGCAGACGGGCAACGACGACCTGCACTTCCTCGAGCTGAAGCTCGACGACCTCGAGAGCGTGAAGAAGTGCGCGGCCGAGTTCAAAGCGAAGCAGGAGCCGCTGCACGTGTTGTTGCTCAACGCGGGCCTCGCGCGCGTGAAGGGCGTGACGAAGCAGGGCTTCGAGATGACGTTCGGCGTGAACCACCTCGGGCACTTCCTGCTCACCGTCGAGCTGGAAGAAGTACTCAAGACGTCGGCGCCGGCGCGCGTGGTGACGGTCGCGAGCCGTGCGCACGAACGCACGTCGACGCCGCTCGCTCTGAACCACGTGAAGTCGTCGCTCACGGGCGTTGGTTGGAAGGAGTACCAGGCCTCCAAGCTCGCGAACGTGCTGTTCACCAAGGAGCTCGCGCGCCGGTGGGCGGGGAGCGGCGTGACCTCGTACGCGCTCCACCCCGGGGTGATCGCGAGTGACATCTGGCGCACGACGGCGTGGCCGCTGCGGACCGTGGCGATGTGGTTCATGCGCACGCCGGAGCAGGGTTCGACGGCGAGCCTGCGCTGTGCCGTCGACCCCACGCTCGAGGGCGTGAGCGGGAAGTACTACGGCGAGCACGGCGAAGAGCGGAAGGCGAGCCCCCTGGCCGAAGACGAGAAGGCCGCTCGCGAGTTGTGGGACAAGAGCCTCGAGTGGGTCTCGCCGTTCAGAAACTAGGCGTGCTGCTGCAACCAGGTTTCGGCGTCTTCGCGCGTCATCGGCTTGCCGTAGCGGTAGCCCTGGGCGCGCGTGCACCCGAGCGCGAACAGCGCGTGATGCTGCGCCTCGGTCTCGACGCCCTCCGCCACGACCTCCAGCTTCAAGGTCTGCGCGATGGCGAAGATCGCGCGGACGATCTCCATCGTGCGGCCCGGCCCGTCGAGCCCCGACACGAAGCTGCGGTCGAGCTTCAGCCCCGAGAACGGGTACGTGTGCAGCATCGACAGCGACGAGTACCCCACGCCGAAGTCATCGACGAACAGGCGGACCCCGAAGCGATGCAGCTGTTCCAACTGCTCTTTCGCAGACTCGGGCAGGTCCATCGTCACGCTCTCGGTGACCTCCACGCGCAGCGCAGTGGGCGGGAGCCCGGCGTGCGAGATCGCCTGCTGCACGCTCGCCGCGTATTCGCTCCGCGAGAAGTGCCGGCGCGAAGCGTTCACCGAGATCGAAAGGTCCGCGCCGAACGAGTCGCGCCACGCCTTCAGCTGCAGCGCCGCCGTCTTGAGCACGTGCAGGTCGAGCAGCACGATGAGGCTCGAGTCTTCGGCGACGGGAATGAAGTCTGCCGGGGAAATCAGCCCGCGCTCCGGGTGCCGCCAGCGCACGAGCGCTTCGAAACCGACCGGCCTTCCGGAATCCATCGCGACCACGGGTTGGTAGAAGACCTCGAGCTCGTCGTCTTCGAGCGCTCGCCGGAGCCCCGATTCGACGGACAACACGTGCATGGCCCGCGCGTGCATCGTGGAGTCGAAGATGACGAAGCGGCCGCGACCTTCGGCCTTCGCGCGGTACATGGCGTTGTCGGCGTCGCGCAGCAGCTCACCCGGCGTCAGGTACTGCGGCGCCGACATGGCGATGCCGACGCTCGCGCCGGTGAACAGCTCACGACCTGCGATGCGGAACGGCCGCCCGAGCTCTTCGATGATGCGCGACGCCACGCGCGTCGCACCGTCGGGCTCGCGGCTCTCGTCGAGCAGCACCACGAACTCGTCGCCGCCCATGCGCGCGACGGTGTCGACGAGGCGAACACAGCGCTCGAGCCGTCGCGCGATCGACACCAGCAGCTCGTCGCCCGCGTCGTGACCGAGGGAGTCGTTGATGTTCTTGAAACGGTCGAGGTCGATGAAGAGCACCGAGAAGCGGTAGGCGTCGTCTCGCGCTGCGCGGTGAAACGAGTGCTCGAGGCGGTCGAGGAACAACACGCGGTTGGGCAGCCCGGTCAGCGGGTCACGGCTCTTCGCCAACGTGATGTCGGTGAGCGAACCGACCATGCGCGTCGCCCTGCCCCTGCCGTCTCGCACCGCTTTTCCGCGCGCGAGCACGTGTCGCCAGCTGCCGTCCTTGTGCTGCAGGCGGTGTTCGTTCTCGAAGTACGGCGTCTCGTTGCCTTCGAGGTGGCGCGTGAACTCGTGCCGGGCCTTGACGCGATCGTCTTCGTGAATGCGCTCGAACCACGCGTCGAGCGTGTCGGCGAGCTCGTCAGCCTCGAAGCCGATGATGCGCTTCCACCGCGCAGACAGGTGCAACACCTTCGCGTCGACGCGCCAGTCCCACAGGCCGTCGTTGCTGCCTTCCATGGCGAGCGAGAACCGCTCCTCCGAGTCGCGCAGCGCTTCTTGCGATCGTGAACGCTCGACGAGGTAGCGCACCATGCGGTCCAGCGTCGTGGCGCTGAAGTCGCCTTTGACGAGGTAGTCGCTGGCGCCCGCGCGCAGCGCTTCGTCGTCGACCGCGTCGCTGCCGTGACCGGTCAACACCACGATGGGCATGCGCACACCACGCGCGCGTGCATCGCGAAGCAGGTCGAGCCCGCTGCGCTCACCCAGCTGCACGTCGAGCAGGCACACGTCGAACTCGTCCGACAGCAGCGCTTCGAGGCCGGTCGCGTAGTCGCTGCGCCAATCGAGGCTGATCTTCGACCTCGCTTCGGTGAGCAGCTCCTGCAGCACGTCTCGCGCGAACCGCGTGTCGTCGATGAGCAGCAGACGCGACGGATGACTCACGGTCACGATTCTGCCGCTTCGCACGTCGATGCCGCGAGTATTGATTCCCGAATCAATATTCACGACAGTTCGCGGCCATGCGCATCAACGAGCAGCAGTACCCGGTGCTGTCGTCTCACGCCGAGCTGCGCGGGCCTTCGTGGGACGCCAACCGCGAGCAGAACTTGAAGCTGCTCGAGCCGGTGAACGCCGCGCTCGCGAAGTCACGGGAAGGCGGCGGTGCCCGCTACAACGATCGACACCGCGCGCGCGGAAAGCTGCTGCCGCGTGAACGCGTGGAGTTGTTGTTGGACCGTGATTCACACTTCCTCGAGCTCTGCCCGCTCGCCGGCAACGAGATCGACGGCCACGCGCCGGGCGCTTCGGTCATCGGCGGCATCGGGCGGGTGTCCGGCGTGGAGTGCGTCATCAGCGCGAACGAATCGACCGTGAAGGGCGGCTCGATGAGCGAGTACTCGGTGGTGAAGTCACACCGCCTCGCCGAGGTCGCCAGCAGCAATCGCCTGCCGTTGATCTCGCTCACCGAGTCGGGCGGCGCCGACCTGCCGAACCAGGACAAGATCTTCGTGCCCGGTGGCAAGGGCTTCCGCGACCTCACGCGCAAGAGTGAGCAGCGCCTGCCGACGGTGACGGTGGTGTTCGGTTCGTCGACGGCCGGCGGCGCCTACATCCCGGGCATGAGCGACTACTCCATCTTCGTGAAGAAGCAGGCGACCGTGTACCTGGGCGGGCCGCCGCTGGTGAAGATGGCCACGGGCGAAGAGACCGACGACGAGTCGCTCGGCGGCGCCGAGATGCACAGCCGCATCTCGGGTGTGAGCGACTACCTGGCCGAAGATGAGCGCGACGCGATTCGGCTCGCGCGTGAAGTCGTCGCGCATCTCGATTGGCGCAAGCACGGCCACGCCCTGCCCCGTGTCGTCGAGCCACCGAAGTTCGACGCAGAGGAGCTGCTGGGTGTGGTGTCTCCCGACCCGCGCGTGCCGTTCGACCCGCGTGAGGTCATCGCGCGCATCGTCGATGGCTCACGCTTCTCGGAGTTCAAGCCGCTGTACGGCAACACGCTGGTCTGCGGCTGGGCGCACCTGCACGGCTACCCGGTCGGCATTCTCGCCAACCACGGCATTCTGTTTTCCGAGTCGGCGAACAAGGGCGCGCAGTTCATTCAGCTCTGCAACCAGGCCAACGTGCCGCTGCTTTTCCTGCAGAACATCACCGGCTTCATGGTCGGCCGCGGCTACGAAGAAGGCGGCATCATCAAGAACGGCGCGAAGCTCATCAACGCGGTGTCGAACAGCACGGTGCCGGCCATCACCATCATGATGGGCGCGAGCTACGGCGCCGGGAACTACGCCATGTCGGGCCGCGCGTACGAGCCGCGGTTCCTCTTCACCTGGCCTTCGCACCGCATCGCGGTGATGGGCGGCAAGCAGGCGGCGGGCGTGCTCGAGATCATTCAGCGCAACGCCGCACAGAAGCGCAACGAGCCGGTCGACGAAGAGACGCTGGGCGGCATGAAGCAGTTGGTCGAGTACCAGATCGATCAACAGTCGAGCGCGCTCTACGCCACGGCCCGGCTGTGGGACGACGGCATCATCGACCCGCGTGACACGCGCACCGTCGTCGCGCTCTCTCTTTCGGCGGCGTACTCGCGCCACGTCGAAGGAACCACCAGCTGGGGCGTCTTCCGCCACTGATCGAAAGCCATGAGAACGCTCACCAAACTGTTGGTCGCCAACCGCGGAGAGATCGCGCTGCGCGTGATGAAGACCGCGAATCGCATGGGGCTCGCCACCGTCGCCGTGTATTCCGACGCCGACGCGCACGCGCCGCACGTGAAGTTCGCCGACGAAGCGGTGCGAATCGGGCCGGCGCCGTCGAAAGACTCGTACCTGTCCATCGACGCGGTGTTGCGCGCGGCCAAGGTGACGGGCGCGGACTGCATTCATCCCGGGTACGGGTTTCTGTCGGAGAACCCCGAGTTCGCGCAGGCGGTGTTCGACGCGGGCATCACCTTCGTCGGCCCCACGCCCGAGGCGATTCGCGCCATGGGCCTGAAGCGTGAAGCCAAGGCGCTGGTCGAGAAGCGTGGCGTGCCCCTGGTGCCCGGCTTCGATGGTGGAGATCAGTCGACGGCGCTGCTCGAGAAGAAGGCGCTCGAGATCGGACTGCCGGTCATCTTCAAGCCGTCGGCCGGCGGCGGCGGCAAGGGCATGAAGATCGCCCGCAAGCCGGAAGAGCTGCGTGAGGCGATCGAATCGGGGCAGCGTGAAGCGAAGAACGCCTTCGGTGATTCGACGTTGATCATCGAGAAGTACCTCGAGCGGCCCCGACACATCGAGGTGCAGCTGCTCGGCGATTCGCACGGCAACGTGGTGCACCTCTTCGAGCGCGAGTGCAGCATTCAGCGCAGGCACCAGAAGGTCGTCGAAGAGACGCCGTCGGTCGCGCTCAACGCCGAGAAGCGCGCCGAGATGGGCGCCGCAGCGGTCGAGGTGGCGAAGGCCGTCGGCTACACGAACGCGGGCACCGTGGAGTTCATCGTCGACGCCGACGGGCGCTTCTACTTCTCGGAGATGAACACGCGGCTGCAGGTCGAGCACCGCGTCACCGAGCTGGTGGTGGGTGTGGATCTCGTGGAGCTCCAGCTGCGCATCGCCCGCGGCGAGACGTTGCCGTTCACGCAGGCGCAGTTGAAGCAGCACGGTCACGCCGTGCAGGTGCGGCTCTACGCGGAAGACCCGGCCAACGGCTTTCTGCCCAGCGTGGGCCCGGTGCACGACTTCCACGTTCACGAAGTGGGCGGGGTGATCGTCGATTCGGGCATCGAGTCGGGCGGCGAAGTGTCGATGCACTACGACCCGATGATCGCAAAGCTCATCGCGTGGGGTGAAGACCGCGACGACGCACATGCGCGGCTGCTGCGTGCGCTCGAGGGGCTGTCGGTGCAGGGCGTGAAGACGAACCGCGGGTTTCTTTCGCGGCTCATTCAGCACGCGAAGTATCGCGAAGGTGAATTGCACACCGGCTTCATCGAAGAGCACCTCTCACTCGAGGAGCCGCTGAATGCAGCGCGCCGGAAGCAGTGTGCGCTGGCGGCGACGCTCGTCGCGTACCTCGAACGTCGCGCGGCCGACCCGTTTCTGCCGGGCGTGGTCACCGGGTACCGCAACAACCGGTTCGCTGATCAACACGTCGAGTACGTCGACGGGCCGCGCGTGGAGTATCGCGCCCTCGGCGGCTCGAAGTTCCTCGTCGACGCAGCGCCGTGGACCGTCGTGAGCTGGAGCGCTCCGGCGCTGGTGCTCGAATCGCCGGAGGGGTTGCGCGAGCGCTTCCGCGTCACCCGCGTCGACGACACGTTCTTCGTTCACGCGCGTCACGGCAGCGAGGTGCTGAAGGAAGTGCCGCGGTTCCCCCTGCCGCAAGACTCGGCGCTCAAGGGCGGCTTCATGGCGCCGATGCCGGGCAAGGTCGTGAAGGTGAACGTGAAGGCCGGAGACGCGGTGAAGGCCGGTCAGACGTTGCTGGTGCTCGAGGCGATGAAGATGGAGCAGGCCACGCGCAGCCCCACCGATGGCGTGGTGAAGTCGGTCGCGGTGCGCGAAGGCGATCAAGTCACCGCGGGGCAGGTTCTGGTCACGCTGGAGGCGTGAGCGACGCGCTGTAACTTCGGCTGCGCTCGGCCTGGGGGTCGGGTGTCGTCGAGGCATGAAACGCACTTCGCTCGTCGCTGCGCTCGCCGTCTTCTCAGCCTGTCGGCCCTCGGTGCCCGCCGAGTTGAGGTACCGCCTGCGATTCGCTGACGACACGCTCGCCGGCGTGGAGCTGCAACGTGACGGGGCCAGCCTCGGCAAGGTGTCGGCGGCGGGAGCCGTCGAGTTCACCACCCCGTCGACCGTGCGCCCGACGCAGTTGCAGGTGACGGCCCAGCTTGCGACTCCCTGTGGGCCGGTGAGCGCACCGCTGACGCTCGAGGTCTCGCCTCGCATGGACGAAGACCGCGACGTCGCAGAACGGATGAAGCGGGAAGGCGCGCTGCTCATCACCGCGAAGGCGCCGAGCACCAGGCGCTTCACGGTGCTGGTCGATCGCGGTACCGGCCCGGTCGCCATCGGTCAGGCCAGCCTTCCCGACGTGCCGCGCCCGGCGCTCTTCGAGAAGCCGGGTTGCGAGACCACCGCGCCCGTGAAGGTCGGCGACGAGGTCATCGGCACCTGGCGCGCGAGCAACCCGGTGACGTTCATCTCGGTGCCCGCGACGTGTCACAAGCTCAGCACCGTGAGCTACGGCGACGCCGTCGGCGGCTCGTCCATCGTCTTCCAGCAGCGCGTTCGCCGCTTCGAGAACCCGCCCGACTTCTTCCTGACGCCGGCGCCCACGGCGGTGAAGGCGAAGGGCCGCCAGGAGCGCTACCTCCAGGAGCTCGTCGCCACGGAGTGCCCGTCAGGCCCTGCACCCGCCGACATCGCGAAGCAGGCCTTCGAACACGGCGGCTGTCTCGAGGCGATTCCGTCGCTCAAACGCGCCGTCGCGTGGAACGACGAAGACCTCGCGAGCACCACGACGCTGGTCACGTGCCTGGCGCAGTCGGTCTCGGTCGACGAAGCGACCGAGTTGGCGCGGCGCACGCTCGAGGCGCAGCCAGACGCGCGCGCGAAGCTCACGGAGGCCCTCGTGGCGGCCGGCCACCCGGAGGTGGAGCTGCCGCCCGAGACCCGCATAGATAAATGAATGGACAGACGTTCAGTGGGCGCGTGTACGCCCTCCCCTCACCAGCTTCAGCGTGAGGCCGTCTCGATGTCGCCGGTCTTCGCGACCACGAAGCACACCACGTAGCGCGTCTGCGCCCAGCCCTCGCCGCGGTAGGTGCCGACCGCGAGGAACACGTTGATGTCCGAACGCATCAACACCTCCGGCGGGAACTGGAAGTTGTTCAGGTCGTCGACGAGCTGCACGTAGCCGCGCACTTCGCCCTTCGCGATTTCGGCGGTCTTTTCGAGCACGTATTGCTGCGCGTCGACGGGCGTCCACACGCGCGCCTTCAGCTTCGCCTCGACCATGCCGCCCACGTCGCCGGGCCAGAGCGTCCACTGCGCGAGGCCGAGCTTGCGGTCCTGCCGGAGCGCGTTGAGGCGGGTGATGATGGCGGCCTCGGACTCCTTGCGCTCGAACAGCCCGAGGGGCACGTAGGTGGCGAAGATGGCCGCCAGCGCGTGGTCTGCATCGTCGACTGAACCGATGGCGATCAACTGTGCGCGCGGCTCGGTGAGTGCTTTGCGCGTGAACGGGCTGTCGAGCGCGAAGTCCATGAACACGGACAGATCACGCGAGCCGAGCAGCGCCTGACTGCCGAAGCCCGAACTCACCACGTCGAGCGGCACGTCCCAGCCGGCCATCATGCCCAGCGCGATGTCGTCAGCGTCGTGGGAGTCGCCCTTGCCGAGGGCCGCGGCGAGGTAGTGCGGCGCGAGCATCTTCGCGGTGATCGACTGCTCCTTCGTGTCGCCAACCAGCGGCAGGCCCGCGCGCTGGCGCATGCGATTGACGGCGCCGAGGAACTGCGCGTTGAAGTCACCTTTCGGAACGTCGGCACTGCCAGCCGGGCGCTGCCACGACTCAGGTGCGGTGCCCGACGGCCACAACGAGAACGACGCGACGCCGTTGCCGAGAATGCGGCCTGATTCGAACGCGGCGATCGACAGCGTGGTGTGTGTGTCGCGCGGATCGATGGGGCACTCGAACGCGAACTCGGGCGGCTGTAGCACCTCGAGCGTCTTGCACTCGGCGACTTCGTATTCCCCCTTGTTGATAAGCGCTTCGATGCGCACCACGTTCTTCTTCGCGACGCGGCCACGCACGACGATCGATTCGCGCAGACCGACGAACTGAATCGGCTTCGAGAACTCGGCTTCAGGCGTGCCCCAGGCGACGACCAGCACGCCCTTCGTGCCTTCGCGCAGCACCGACACGCCCGTCAGCGGGGCCTGAATCTTCGAGAGCCCCTTGAGCTGCTCACGCCAATTCGCGAGCCACTGCTCGTCGCTCACGCCGGCAGGAACGTCGCCCGACAGGGCCCACAAACGCGGGTCTTCGACGGTCGATCCGCAGCGGCGTGCGATGAAGCTCTGCAACAGGTTGCCGGGGTACTCGCTGCGCGCGAGGTAGTAGTGCGACACCTCGCGAGCGATGCACTGCATGTCGACGCTCAATGCGGTGCCGAACGCAGGCACGTCCTGCGCGATCGCCACTTCCCACGGCGTCTTCGGCTGCACGTGCTCGACGCTCGCCGACGTGGGCAGCGGGCCCTTCAACGTCCACTGGTCGATGGCCCTGGCGCTGTCGCGCGCGAGGTCGAGCTTCGGTTCGCGCAGCGCGACTCGCTGAAGCTGTTCCTTCTTTGGAAACTGGTCCGCCGCCATCGACGACGCCGCCGCCCACTGCGCCGAAGCGCACCCCGTCACGCCCACCGACACCACCACCATCGCCATCCAACGCATCGTCGACCTCCGACCTTCGGGTTTCGTCACCGCCTAGCAGATCGGGCGGCGCACAGAAGCCTGACGACGCTCAGGATTTCGGGGCGACGCTCAACGCCGCTTCGACGAGCGGGTGCAGCCCACTGCTCTTTCGCCACGCCGCGAAGATGGGGAACGAAGTGACCGGGCGCTCCAGTTTGCGCGCGACGACGCCGCTCATCTTCGGGCCGGCCTCGGTGAGCCACGGCACCAGCGAAAAGCCGAGCCCCGCCGCGACGAAGCCCAGAATGGTGTCGGAAGAATCGGCGGCGAACCCTTCGCGCGGGGTCACGTCGTGCTGCCGCAACGCCTCGAGCTGCAGCCCCTTGAGCGTGCGGTCGGAGTGGTAGGCGATGAAGGGCACGTCGGCGAGCCGCGACAACGTGGGCGCGCTCTTCTGCGCGAAGGGCCCGTGGGTGGGCGCGACGATCCACGCCTCGGTCTTGCCGATCTGTCGCGCCTCGATGTCACCGGGAACCTCCGGCAACCAATCGATGAGCAGGTCGGTCTGGCCCGCACGAAGTTGAACGAGGTCGGCGGTCTGCACTTCGGTCAGCGCCACCGTGATGTCGGGCCGCGCGTCTTGCAGTCTGCGCAGCCACTCGGGCACGAGGTGACGCAGCAGGTGACCGGCGGCGTGCATCTTCAGGGTTCCGCCCACCACCCCGCCGCGCACCCGCGCTTCGATGGCCGGCAGCTGCTCGAAGAACGGCGAGACCGCGTCGAACAACACCCGGCCTCGCGCCGTGAGCACCACGCGGTCCTTCCCCACGCGCTCGAACAACTTCACGCCGAGCTCGTCTTCGAGCCGTCGCACCTGCTGATGCACGCCGGGCTGGGTGATGGGGTACGGGAACGCCCGCGCCGCGCGTGCGTACCCTTCGGTCTTCGCCACCCAATAGAAGCCTTCGATTCGCTGGAGATTAATCACTCACCCCAGCTTATCGATTCACGATGAACGTGTAACACACACTTTCCGACGTTCGGGCGTTTCATCGTTCTCACCCGCTGCCCTGGAGAACGCCCATGAACGCCATGAAGAACTTCGCCCACCTCGTCGTGCTCGCGCTGTGGATGCTCGCGGGCGCCGCCTTCAGCCTGAAGGTGTTGTTCGCCGGGGCCTTCATTCCCGTGCTGCTCTTCTGGGCGTGGTTCGGCGGCTACGCGGCGGTCACTTCGTTCCTGGCCGACAAGTTCAAGTCACCGGTCGGCGCGTTGTTGAGCCACGGCGCCGTCGTTCTGTTCGTGTCGCTGATGCCGAAGGTGATGCCGTTCTCGGTGCTGCGCCTGGGCATCGACCTTCTGGGTTGATCAGTTGGCCACGCCCACCGTGTACGCCCCGAGTGCGCCGGTGCTCACGCGCACGAAGTACGTGCCGGCTGCGGTCACCGAGAACGTGAGCGAGCCCGGGCCCGTACCCGTCGCGATGGCCGTGCCGGTCGCGGTCTCGACGCGAACCGAGGTGGCCACTCCGGTCGTCACCACGCGCAGCGCGAGCGGGCCCGCGGTGGTGAACGTGAAGTAGTCGAAGTCACCCGTGTACTGGAGCGCGCCGTTCGACGTGCTGCCGGCGACGGTGAGGCCCGTGGCGCCGGTGCGCGCATCGGCGTGGTCGTCTTCGCCGTTGTCGATGACGCGCAGGGTCCACGCCGAGAGCGTCGAAGCGTAGGCACGCGTGCACAGGAACAGGGTCTGCGAGGCAGAGGCCTTGAAGTGCACCGCTTCGCTGTCGGTGGTCGAGATGAGCGTCGCGGTCGCGGTGTAGACGGTGAGGTACACGTCGGTGCTGGTCGTCTCTTCGAAGGTGTAGCCGTGGTTGGCGATGACCGGCACCGCGACACAGTCGGTGTCGTTGGTGAGGTCGAACCGGCCGCTCAGGCTGGCTCCGGGGCTCAGCGGCGCCGGGGTGTCGTCGCGGGAGTCGGCGTGGTCGTCGACGCCTTCATCGGTGACCCGCAGGGTCCACCCGCTCACCACGTTCGCGTTGAAGGACCGCGTGCACAGGAACAGCGTCTGCGAGGAACCCGCCTCGAAGCGCACCGACTCGGCGTCGGTCTCGGCGAGGTAGGTGCCGGTCGCCGTGTACACCGACAGGAACACGTCGACGTTGGTGGTCTCGGCGAAGGTGTAGATGCGGTTGGCCTGCACCGGCACCGCGACGCACTCCACGTCGTAGGGGTACTGGAAGTTGCCGCTGAGGCTCGCGCCGGGAGAGGCCGTGGGCGTGAGGGTCACCGGGCCGTCGGCGCGCGAGTTCACGTAGTCGTCGACGCCTTCGTCGGTGACCCGCAGGGTCCAGCTGGCCAGGGAGGCGGCGTTGAAGGCCCGCGTGCACAAGTAGAGCGTCTGCGTGCTGCCCGCGATGAAGCGGTGCGACTCGGTGTCGGTCTGCGACACGAAGGTGCCGGTGGCCGTGTAGATGGCGGTGTACACGTCGGCGTTGCTGGTCTCCGAGAACACGTAGATGCGGTTGGCCTGCACCGGCACCGCGAGGCACTCGGTGTCGTACGGGTACTGGAACTGGCCGGTCACCGTGGCGCCGGGGAGCAGCGTCGCCGGGTTCTCGGTGCGCGAGTTGGCGTGGTCGTCGACCCCCACGTCGGTCACCGTCAACGTCCAGCTGGCGATGTTCGTCGCCGAAGACGCGCGGGTGCAGAAGTAGAGCGTCTCGTCGTTCTGCGAGAGGAACCGGTGCGACTCGTCTTCGGTGCTGGCGACGAAGGTACCGGTCGCCGTGTAGAGCGTGTCGACCACGTCGGTGCCGGAGGTTTCCGCGAAGTGGTAGATGCGGCCGGCCTGCACCGGCACCGCCAGGCAGTCCACGTCGCCGACGAAGTCGAACTTGCCGGTCAGCGTGTTGCCCGGTGAAGCGCTGGGCGTGAGCGTCGCCGGGTTGTCGCTGCGCGAATCGGCGTGGTCATCGACGCCCGAATCGCTCAGCCGCAGGGTCCATGCGCTGAGCGACGACGACGCGTTGGCTTCCACGCACAGGAACAAGGTCTCGGCCACGGCGGTCTTGAAGCGCAGCCACTCGCTGTCGGTGCGCGGAATGTACGTGCCGGTCGCGGTGAACACGGTGAGGCGCACGTCGAGCGTGGTGAGCTCTTCGAGCTGGTACACGCGGTTGGCCTGCACCGGTACCGCGAGGCAATCGACGTCGCCGGGGAAATTGAAGACACCGTTCACCGAGGTGCCCGGGTTTGCTGGCATCACCACCGACGGGTTTCCGTCACGCGAGTCGGCGTGGTCGTCGCTCGAGAAGGTCAGCGAGAGCGTGGTGTTGCCCATGGCCGACGCGGTCTGTGGCCGCGCCTGCATGAAGAAGGTGCCGGTGCTCGCCAGCTTCACGTGCACGCGGTTGCTGCCGTTGGTGGCGATGGCCGTCGCGCCGTTCGAGCCGTAGAGCGACACGTACGAGCTCACGCCGCTGACTTCACCGAGCACCACGGTGCCGGCGTCGGCGTTGAACAGCACCCAGTCGACGTCGCCAGCGGGCGCGTAGGTGTGCTGCTGCGGCGTGCCGGGGAAGATGGGTTTGGCGAGCGCGGGGCACTCATCGGGCTCGTAGCTGTCGCCGGTCGAGTGCTGCGTGCTGCAGGTCGGCGGAGCGATGACCTCGCAGCCGGTCGGGCCTTCCTGGTAGCCGATGTTGCACGCGCAGCTCGCGCCTCCGTCGACGGCGCTGCACACGCCGCGGTTGGGTTGGTTGCAGGGGTTGGGGTTGCACGCGTCGAGCTGCACGCAGCTGCCGTTCATGTCGACGAAGCCGGCGTTGCAGCCACACACCGCCGCGCCGTTGAGCGCCGTACACACGCCCCGGTTGGGCTGGTTGCACGGGTTGGGGCTGCACACGTCGACCACCACGCAGGTGCCTCCTTGATCTTGAAAACCCGCGTTGCAGCCGCAGATCGCAGTGCCGTTGGCAGCGGTGCACACCCCACGGTTGGGCTGCGTGCACGGGTTGGGGTCGCAGGCGTCGTCGAGCACGCAGGCTCCGCTCTGATCCCGGTAGCCCGCGTTGCAGCCGCAGATGGCGACGCCGCTCTGCTCGGTGCACACGCCGCGGTTGGGCTGCGTGCACGGGTTGGGGTTGCAGGCCTGCATCGGCACGCACTGCCCGCCGACGTCGGGCCGGTAGCCGCTGTCACACCCGCACGTCACCAGGCCGCCCACGGTGCTGCACTGCGTGCGGTTGGGCTGCGTGCAGGGGTTGGGCATGCACGACGGCGCGCGCACACACGCGCCGGTACCGTCGTCGATGAAGCCTGAGTCGCACTGACAGATCGCCGTGCTGCCCTGCGCGACGCACACGCCGCGGTTGGGCTGCGTGCAGGGGTTGTTGGCGCACGGGTTGATGGCCGTGCAGCCGCCCATGCCGTCGTCGACGAGGCCCACGTCACACGCGCAGGTCACGACGTTGTCGTTCACCGCGCACACCGACTTGCCCGGCATGGCGCAGGGGTTGGGCGTGCAGCTCTGTGCGGCAACGCACACGCCCTGTGCGTTTTCGAGGAAGCCCGAATCGCACCGACAGATGGCGGTGCTGCCCTGCGCCACGCAGACGCCGCGGTTGGCTTCGGTGCACGGGTCGTTGGCGCACGGGTCGTCTGCGACGCAGCCACCGGCACCGTCATCGCGGAAGCCGTCGTCACAGGCGCACGCCACCAAGCCGTTGGTCGCCGTGCACACCGACTTGTGGGCGCCGGTGCAGGGGTTGGGGTTGCAGCTCTGGGCGCGTACGCACACGCCAGCGACGTCTTGCAGGCCCGCGTTGCACGAACAGCTCGCGACGCCAGCCACGCTGGTGCACACCGAGCGGTCCCCACTGCATGGGTTGGGGTCACAGGCGTCGAGGGGCGGGATCGACGGTGAACACGCAGCGGCGAAGAGCAACGGAACCAGAAGACGGAGTGACTTCACTGACAGAACCCCACGAGGCCGGCGATGGGCTGGTAGCAGTTGTTGCTCAAGCAATCAGCGGCGCTCGCGCACGGAGCGCCCGCGGTCTTCGGCGAACAGAAGCCCAGCACGTCGGTCTGCAGGCCGCGCACGCACGCCCAGTTCGCAGGGCAGTGGCTGACCGTGTCGCACATCCCGATGAGACAGATCTTCTCTTTGTTCGGAATCAGCCCGTCGTTGCAGATGGCGCCGCTGGTGCCCGTGGGGCAGGTCTTGTCGGCCGCGCACGCGGGGAAGGTGTGGCACCTGGGCATCGGGTTTCCGTGGTCGCCTTCGTCGAAGCACACCGACCGCGAGTCGCAGTTGTCGTTGCCGCTCGGCGCCTTGTCGGGGTCACACGTCGTCTGCGGAGGCGGCGTGCTGCAGAACCCCGCGGTGCAGATCTGCTGCTCCGCGCAGTCACCGGCCACGTTGCAGGTCGGCACCGCGGTGTTGTGGCAGAGGCGATCTCCCTCGGTGTCGCAGTACTGGTCGCTGCGGCAGTTGGCGTTCGACGTGCAACCGAGCGCGCACAGCCCGTTGAAACAGAACTGACCCGAAGGGCACGGCCGCGAAGACGAGCACCACAGCTCGATGACCTGCGAACCACCGCCGCCGCCGCCGCCACTGCCGCCACCGGTGTTCGCGGTGCCGCCACCGGCGCCACCGTCGTTGAGATCCACGCGCACGTCACACGCGCTCAGCACCACCACCGCGAAAAAACCTGCTGTGAACCACGTTCTGGCCATGAGGCCCTCCTGCGCATGTGTTGGGACGAGCGTGGAATTTTTATGAAGAATTTCTCGGGCACTCGTCTGGTAGGGGCCTTCGCGCATGGTGCCCGCCGTTCTCCTGCTCACGCTGACCGCCGCGCCCCAGGCGCAGCTCGCGTACCGCGTGCAGAACGGAATCTCCGGGTGTCCCGACGAGCGCTGGGTGCGTGCCGCCGTGGCAGCGCGCCTGGGCCGAGACCCGTTTTCTGACGGCGCTGCGGCACGCATCGAGGTGAACATCGGCTCCGACACGCCACCGGCGCTCGAAGCGCAACTGCTGGTGACGCGCGAGAACGGTCGCGTCGGCCGGCGCCTGCTCGATTCGCCCAGTGGCGATTGCATGGAGCTGGCCTCGGCCGTCGAGCTGGCCATTGCGCTCTCGCTCGACCCGACGATGCGCCCGGCGAAACCGGAGCCGGAGCCCGAGCCCGTGGCCGACGCGCCCGCCCCACCCCGACCGATGGTCACGCCCGTCGTTCCGGTCGAAGTGAAGCCAGCCCCACGAGTTCCCGTCGCCTTTCGTGCTCACGCGGCGCTGCTCGGTACGGCGGGAGCGGTGCCGGGATTCACCGGCGGGCTGCTGGTCGGCGGCGGCGTGGCCATTTCACGCTTCAGCGTCGCGCTCGAGGCCCGCGCGCACCTCCCGACCGGCGTGGTGGTCGGTGAGCGCCGTGTGGGCACGTTCCTCTTCCTCGGCAGCCTCGTGCCGTGCCTCGGGCTGGGCGTGTTTCAGGGGTGTCTTGTGGGCTCGCTCGGCGCGCTGCAATTCGAAGAGTCGTCGTCGCGGCAGACGTCGCTGATGGCGCAGGCCGGTGCGCGCGTCGCGCTCCGATTCGAACCGTGGGACCACGTGGTCGTCAGCCCGTGGGTCGAAGGCGCGGCGGTGCTCACCCGCACCACCCTGTCGCTCGACGGCCAGCCGCTGTGGGTCACCTGGCCGGTCGCGATTTCCGGCGGCGTCACGTTCGAGTGGTCGATTTCTTCATGAAAATCGCTCCGCGCTCCCAATACCGGTGCGAAGCATGAGTGCCAGGCAAGCGCTCGACGCGCTGTACCGCGCGGAAATGAAGGCCATCTACGGCTTCCTCTGGAAGCTGGGGGCGATGGAGTCGGAGATGGAGGACCTCGTGCACGACGTGTTCGTCACCGCCGCGCGCCGTTGGTCTTCGTACGACCCGCGCCGGCCGGCGCGCCCGTGGCTGATGGGCATCGCCTACCGCGTGTATTCCGACGTGCGCCGGTCGCGGAAGCCGACCGAAGAAGTGCCCGAGCTGGTCGACGCGCGCCCCGGCCCGGACGAGACCGTCGCGCAGCAGCAGGCGCGCCGCGTGTTGAGAGCCGCGCTGGCCACGCTGCCCGAAGAGCGCCGCACCGCGTTCGTGTTGCACGAGCTCGAAGGCGTGTCGGTGAACGAGGTGACGGCGTTGATGGACGCCCCGTTGCCCACCACCTACTCACGGCTCAAGCTGGCGCGTGAAGAAGTGGCGCGCGCCGTTCAGGCCTTTCGTCGCGAAGAAGCCCGTCGTGGAGGTGAAGCATGAGCGAGCAGCTGCCGCCGCTCCCCGAGGACCTCGCGTTCCTGCGGGACGTCAGCCCGCCCTCGCCGCCTGCGGGCTTCGAGAGCGCCGTCGCCGCGCGGTTGGCGCCGTCGCTGCCTCTGGCGACCGCTGCCGGCCTCACCACGGGCAAGTTGCTCGGCGGCGGGCTCGCCGTGTTGCTCGCCGGGGTCGGCGTGGGCGTGACCGTCGACCGCTACGTCTTCCCGCCGGAGCCGCGGGAAGTTCGCATCGAAGTACCGGTGCGGGTGGAAGTGCCCGTTGAAGTGATTCGCGAAGTGCAGGTACCGGTCGAAGCCGCGCCGACGTCGGTGAAGAAGCCGGACGTCGTTCGCACGCTGGAGAAACCCCGGGAGGGCGCGCGCGATACGTCGCTGGCGGCCGAGCGGAAGCTGCTCGAGGTCGCGCGCTCCGCGCTGGCACGGGGAGAGCTCCCGGGCGCGTTCGCGGCGTTGAACGAACACGAGCGCGACTTTCCCCGCGGCCGCCTGGTCGAAGAGCGTGAAGCGTTGTTCATCAAGACGCTGCACACCGCGGGGCGTGATGACGAAGCCGCCGCGCGCACCCGCCGCTTCGAGGCAACATTCCCCGACAGCTTGTTGACGCCGTGAATCAAAACTCACGAGGCGTGAGTTCGTTCATCGCCGCCACCCAGCTGGCCGACTTCGAGGGCTCGCGCCGGTACTTCGTCGGTCGCAGCTTTTGTTACTGGCAGGACGGCGCGCGCGCCAACGGCACCTTCATGTGGGGAAAACCACGTGAGCAGGACATCGCCGAGATGGAGCCGTTCTGGAGCATCGGCGCCGGCGACCCGAAGTGGGACGGCCGCGCGGCGTTCATCGACGCCCGGGCGGTGGAGGCCATCGACGCGCTCGGCTTCAAGCGGCTGCTCTCGTACCTGCTCAGAACGCAGCAATCGCTTCGTGGCGTGGGCTCGGTGACCATGGTGCACGGCGGTGGGCTGGTGGGCGTCGTCACCGCGGGGCTGTTGAACGTGGTGCGGCCGGCGTACCCATTTCGTGCGGTGGGCGCCGAGCAGCTCGAGAAGGCCTTCGAGCAAGTGCGCGTCGGCGATCTCTACGAGCCCGTCGAGGCGCTGCGACGCAGCGTGGGCCAGGAGCCGGAGATCGTTCGTCAGCTGAAGGTGATTCTCAATCAGCGCCCGGACGCGACTGCAGATGATCTCGCCGACGCACTCGGGCTCTCGTCGCGCACGCTGCAACGCCGGCTCGACCAAGCCGGCACCTCGCTTCGTCAGGAGCGACAGACGCACCTGCTGCGTCGGGCCGAAGAGCTGCTCGCCGCGACGTCGCTCGATCTCGACGCCATCGCCGCGGAGGTCGGCCTCGCGTCGGCCTCACACCTGGTCGCGCTCTTCCGCCGTGTTCACCGCACGACGCCCGGCGAGTGGCGCCAACACAATCGCCGCTGACGACCCGCCAAAGCGTTGCAGGAACACGCCACGCGAGCTTCGAACCGAAGCGCCGCAGGTACCTTGATCGCATGAACCGATCAGGCGTGTGGGTGGTGCTCGTGGTCACGATGAGCCTCGGCTGCGGCGAGATGCCTCCAGTCGTCGACGACGGGGGAACGTCGACGGGCGGCGGTCGCACCGGCGGAGGCGGCGGGAGAACGGGCGGCGGTGGCGGCGGCAGCACGACGGGCGGCGGCGACGGCACCACGGGAGGCGGCGGTGGTGAGACCGGCGGCGGCGTGGGTGGTGGAACCGGTGGTGGCGGCACGGCGCAGGAATGTGAGCCTCAAGCCACGCGCGCGTGCTGCACCACCGGCACCCAGACGTGTTTGTTCACCGGGCTGTGGGGGACCTGTTCGGTCAGCGGCAGCACCGAGATCTGCAACGGCGTCGACGACGACTGTGACGGCGAGGTCGACGAGAACATCGCCTTCACACCCGGCGAGCTCGCCGATGCCGGTGCGCAGCCCGACGGAGGCTGCGAGGTGGGCGTGGGCGCGTGCGTTCGCACCGGTGGGCTGACCTGTAACGCGAGCGGGGCGCCTGCATGCGACGTGACCGCGGGCACGCCGGACACCGAGCGCTGCAATGGCATCGACGACGACTGCGACGGTCAGACCGACGAAGGGCTGTTGATCGCCTGCGTGCCCGACGAAGACAACGACGGCTACGCCACCAACTCGAACAGCTCGCAGCAATGCCCCGACGCCACGAGGCCCACGTTCGGTAGCTGCCCGCTCGGCTTCGTGGCGCCGAGCGCGTCGGCCGGCGTCGACTGCGACCCCAACGACGCGACGAAGTTCCGCCAGCTCATGGTGCGCACCGACGCCGACAACGACGGCTCGTGCGTGCAGCCGGAGTTCTCGGCGTGCATCGGCGCGCTCTCGGGGGCCGGCGTTCGCGAGACCGCCTCGTGCCGCAACGCCGATGACTGCGACGACGCCGATGCCGCCGGCTACCAGACCGCGACGATTCGAACCGACGGCGACAACGACACGTACTGCACCGGCGCCGCGCGCTCGGCGTGCATCGGCGCCATGCCGGCCAGCGGGTCGCGGCTCGCCAGCCAGTGCCAGACCAACGCCGATTGCGACGACAACAACGCGGGGGCGACGCAGAACGTCGCGCTGCGCACCGACGCCGACAACGACACGTACTGCGTCGGCGGAACCCAGATGCTCTGCGTGTCGTCGACGCCCGCGGGAATGCGCTCGGCGGCGACGTGCATGCTCGCCACCGACTGCGACGACAACGCCGCGGGCCGCTACCAGAACCTCGGCGTGCGCACCGACGCCGACAACGACGGGTACTGCAGCTCTGCCGCGACCTTCACGCAGTGCACCGGCGCCTCGCCGCAGCCAGGCACGCGCCTGGCGACGACCTGCAACCTCGAGAACGACTGCGACGAAGCGACGGGCGCTCGGTACCGACTGGTCACCATGTACCCCGACGCCGACAACGACACGCATTGTGTCGACACGCCCACGCCTCAGTGTGTCGGCGCTGTCGCGGTGGTGACCGGCTACCGCACCAACGACGTGTGCGTCGACCGCACCGACTGCGCCGACAACGACGGCTCGAAGTACCGCATGGTCGGCATGCGTACCGACGCTGATGGCGACGGCTACTGCAACGGCACGGGCACCACGAACCTCTGCGTCGGTACCACGGCGCCGACGGGCTACCGCTTCCCCGTGAGCTGCAACGCCACGCTCGACTGCCGCGACACAAACCCGAACGCCACGGCCAGCTGCGTGACCACGGTGCAGAGCAACCAGCAGTCGAAGTACTGCGGCAGTCAGCCGGCCACCGAGACCTTCACGTTCACCTACACGTGCCCGACCGGCTTCTACGCGGCAAGCGCGGCGGCCTCGCGGCAGTACTCGAACTGCGCCGATGGCTCGTGCACCTGCCCGGGCACCAGCTGCCCCGGCAACACGGGTGTCGGCGGTGTCGGGCCCGGGAGCGTCAGCGCTTCGTTCACGTGCGAGTTTGCCGCCGTCGGTCACGACGACTGGAAGCTCAACGTGACGTGCAACGCGTTCTGATCACCGCGGCAGCGTGAGCGTCACGTTGATGGGCGCGCCGGCGCGCTGCACGCTCAGCGACATGGCGCCGGGGGCGTGGTTGTCGAGCAGCGCCGACGCACTGTCTGGGTCGAGCTCGGTCACCGGCCTGCCATCGATGGCGAGCAGAACGTCTCCCGCCTGCAGCCCTGCTTTCGCGGCGGGGCTGTCGGGCAGTACTTCGGAGATCTTCGTCGACAGATCGTAGATGCCGATGCCGTGCCCGCTCGCGCGCCCGGTGCGCAGCACCACCTTGATCGTGACGTTCAGCGCTCCGCCCCTGGGGAGGTCGACGAACGCCGAACCGCCGCTCTGCACCTCGTCACCGAGGCAAGCCACCAGCACGTGCCCTGCGGGAGCGGACTCGAAGACGAAGCGGCCTTCCTCATCGCTCATCGGCACCGACGCCGAGTCCCAGTTGGTGATGCCGGGCGTCGAACCCACCGCGAGAATGGTGCGGCACATCACGTTGGGCACCGGCTGGCCGCTCTCGAAGTCGATCAATCGCCCGGTGAGCTTCCCCGTGCCGTGGCTCTGGAACGTGAGCTCTCGCGCCTCGCCATCTTTCAGCGTGACCTTCTTGATGTCGCCTTCGAGGTTGTCCATCGCGGTGATGGTCCACTCCCCGGCGGCCAACACGAGACGAAAGGTCTCGCCCGTCACCTGCCCCGAGACGAACCCGCCGCTGCCACGGCTCGCGTACACCACCGGCGTGTTGGCGTAGCCGACCAGCTTGCCCTCGACCGTCGCGGTCGGGCGCAGCGTGATGACCAGCTCACGCGCTCCCGCTTCGCCCTTCGCCATCGCCTCTTCACCGCGCGCCGAACGGGCCTGCACCGACCACGTGCCCGACTGCAGCGCCTCGAACGTGAAGCGCCCCTGCGCATCGGTGAACACCTGCGGCAACGCTTCGTACGGAGAGAACGTGTTCTCGTGGCTCGCGGGCTTCGCGCGCACCTTCGCGTCGGCGACCGGGTTGCCCTGCAGGTCGACCACGCGACCCGAGAGCGTCAGCTTCTCGACCTTCACCTGCAGTCGAACGTTCTCGGCCTTCGAATGGCCGTCGGCGAGCTTCACCTTCGGGAACGCGCCGTTCGCGGGCTTCGCACCGACCGCGCTGACCTGCCCCGAGAGGTAGACCTGCGGCGCGTAGGTATCTCCACCCGTCAGCTGCGCCGCGTGGAAGTGACCCTTCGCGTCGGTGGTGGCGGTGCCTTCGTCGTCCTGGCGTGCACCAGTCCACACCACGCGCGCGCCTTCGATGGGCTGGTTCTTCTCGTCGACCAGCGTGCCGTCGACAAAGGCGGCGCTCGACAACTCGAGATCGAGTTCGACCTGCTCGCGACCCTTGATGGAAACGGTCTCGAGCACGAACGCGCCCTCGGCCTCGCTGTTGGCCATCACCTGATGCCCGCCCTTGTTCAGCCCCTCGAGCGCGTAGCGGCCGTTTGCGTCGCTGACGGCCTTCACGTCGCCCCACATCGACTTCGCCGTCACCTTCGCGCCTGCAACAGGCTTCTTGTCGCGCGTCACCACGCCGCGAACCACCGCCATGCGTTTGACCTGCAGCGTGACCTCCGGAGCGTCGGCCTTCGCGACGTAGCGCCTGGGTTGGTCGACGGCCCACGGTTCGGCGGTGAAGACCAGCTCGCCCGGCGGCACGCCGTCGATCACGAAGCGGCCGTCGTTCTGGCTGAAGGCGTCGACCGCGCGGCCGGTGGCGACCGTGTGCGCAGTGACGCGAGCGCCGGGCACCGGCTTCCCGTCGCTCGAGACGATGCCTCGAATTCGCACCGCGGGCTTCACCACCAGCACCAGCTTGCGGCTCGGCTCGCCAACCATCGCGCTCACCACCTGAATGGTGCTCGAGCTGCTGCCACCTGCGGTCGCCTGCACGCGGTAGTCACCGGGCGCCACGCTCAAGCTGAAGCGGCCCATCACGTCCGAACGCGCGAAGCCCGGCCGCGCCATGTCGTTGTTCTGCCACATGCGCTGCCGGCTGCTGACGATGGCATCGGCCACGGGGCGCTCGGCAGCATCGACGACCACACCTTCGATGACCGCTGCTGGCGTCAGCACCACGTCGCGCTGGAGGGGGCCCTGGAGCGTGAGGCGCATGCTCATCGCGCCGTAGCTCGCCGCTTCGACGACGAGCTCGTTCTCACCGAGCGGCAGACACAGCGCGTACGAGCCCTGTGCGTCGGTCTGCGCGCCGATCGTCCGCGCAGGGCGAACCGTGGCGTCGCTGACCGGCCCGGAGCCCGAATCCAACACGCGGCCGGTGAGCAGCGCGGGGCAACCCGACGGCACCACCAATTCCAGGGCGTCGGGGGGAGGCTGCGCCTCCGGGTTGCGGAGGTCGAGCTCCACGACGGTCGGCGCGTGGCCATCGACGAACGCACCGACACCGACGCTCGCCGCGGGCTGCACACCGAAGTCGAACGTTCCGTCGTTGGCGCTGACCCGTTGCTGCGGAGGCGCCTCGGAGGGCTGCTCGTCGATCGTCAGCGTGACGACGGCGCCCTCGAGCGGCGCGCCATCGAGCATCACGCGACCTGCGACCCTGCGACTCGGCGCTCCGGCCTGCGCACGCCACGCGGGCAACGGGCTGTTGGGAAGCTCGGGCGCGTTGGCGACGCGGCGAGCGACCGGAGCGGCGACGTCGGGCTTCGACGTGATGACGGTGACCGTCGGCGCGGGGCCTGAAGAACAGCGCAGCACGAACGCCGCCGCGACGAGGAGCAGCGCGGCGACGGTGACGGCGAAGAGTTTCTTGAGCTTCATGAAGGCGACTCCGGCGAGGTGAAGAGGCGGACCGTCGAGCTTCGTGAGCGGCAGCAGCAGCGCAGACCACCGCTCGCGGCCGCCCAGGCGCTCGTCGAGCTGCGCGCGCAGCACGTCGAGGCCCTGCTTGAGGCGCCACCGCACCGTGCCCGGCGGTAGCTGCAGCCGCTGGCCAATCGCCGTCGCGTCGAGCCCTTCGAAGTACCGGAGGTAGAGAACGGTGCGCGTGGGCTCGGGCAGCGCCGAGACGAGGGTCGTCAGCTGCCGCTGCGCCTCGAGCCGCTCCATCACCACGTCGGGCGTGGGCTCTGGCTCGGGGCGCTCCGTCGCGGCGTCACGGCGAACACGTCGCGCCGTGGTGCGGTGGCGGAAAGCGGCCAGGTTCCGCAGCGCCCCCGCGAACCAACCGCGCGACGGGTCGTCGACCGAGAGCGAAGCTTCCCAGGCGTCTTGCGCGAGGTCGTCGGCGTCAGCGTCGCTCACCAGCGAGCGCGCAAGCCTCCGGACCCACTCAGTTTGGGCGAGCGTTTCGTCGAGGGTGGGCGGAGCTGGCTTCATCATTCACCGGGAGAGTTGCCGTGACACCTCCAGGTGTTGGAGCTTCGTGCCTTTCGTGACGACGCGACGCGGCAAACGTCGCCATATCGAGGCGTAAGGCCGCGACCTAGAACCCGCGCCGTGAGTCTCGTCATTGGAGTTCCGAAGGAGTCGCTGCCCGGCGAAAAGCGGGTGGCGGCCACGCCTGAGTCCATCAAGAAGTTCAAGGAGCGCGGCATCGGCCTTCGCGTGGAACGTGGCGCTGGGCTCGGCGCGGGCATCAGCGACGCCGAGTACGTCGCGGCGGGCGCGGAGGTGGTCGACTCGGCGTGGGACAGTGACGTCATCTTCAAGGTGCGCCCGCCGTCGCTCGACGAGTGCCGCAACCTCAAGGAAGGCGCGTTTCTCGTTTCGCTGATTCAGGTGGAGCGAAACCCGGCGGTGCTCGGCGCGCTCGAAGCGCGCAAGGCCACGGTGCTCGCGCTCGAGAAGGTGCCTCGCGTGACGCGCGCCCAGAAGATGGACGTGCTGTCGTCGATGGCGAACCTCTCGGGCTATCGCGCGGTGGTCGAAGCAGCGACGCACTACCAGGGCTTCTTCTCTCCGCAGATCACCGCGGCCGGTGCGACGCCTCCGGCGAAGGTGCTGATCATCGGCGCCGGTGTCGCCGGGCTGGCCGCCGTCGGCGCCGCGCGCGCACTCGGTGGCGACGTTCGCGCGTTCGACACGCGAGCCGCGGCCCGCGAACAGGTCGAGTCGCTCGGCGCGCGCTTCCTCGAGGTGAAGCTGCAGGAAGCCGGCGAAGGCCAGGGCGGCTACGCGAAGGTGATGTCACCCGAGTTCATCGCCGCCGAGATGGAGCTCTTCCGTCAGCAGGCCCGCGAGGTGGACATCATCATCACCACGGCGCTGGTGCCCGGTGCGAAGGCGCCGATTCTGGTGCCGCGTGACGTCGTCGAGTGCCTCAAGCCCGGTTCGGTCATCGTCGACATGGCGGCGGAGCAGGGCGGCAACTGCGAGCTGACGAAGCCCGGTGAGATCGTCGTGCACAACGGCGTACAGATTCTCGGGTTCACCGACCTCGCCAGCCGCATGGCGACCACCGCGAGCCGCTTCTTCGCCATGAACCTGTGGCACCTCTCGGGTGAGCTGGGCAAAGGCGACACGCTCGACATCGACCTGAACAACGACGTGGTGCGCCCTGCCCTGCTGCTGCACCACGGGGCCCAGTTGCCGCCACCTCCCGTGAAGGAGCCCGCGCCCGCGCCTCCGAAACCCGCGCCGCCGCCCACGCAGAAACAGAAGCAGACCCAGCTGCAGTCTCCGACGCGTCGCGCGTGGGGTTCGACGGCAGGCGGGCTGATCCTCATCGTGGTGCTCTTCCTGCTCGGCCGCTTCGCGCCACCGGAGTTCCTGCAGCATTCGACCGTCTTCGTGCTCGCGTGCTTCGTGGGTTGGCAGGTCATCTGGTCGGTGTCTCCGTCGCTGCACACGCCGCTCATGAGCGTCACCAACGCCATCTCGGGGATCATCATCATCGGCGGCATGTTGCAGGTCGGCGGTGACCTCGACGTCGCGTCGCTGCTCGGCGCGGCGGCGGTGTTGTTCGCGGCCATCAACATCGCCGGCGGCTTCCTCGTCACGCAGCGCATGCTCAAGATGTTCAAGCGAGATGACGCCGCTCCTGCCGCTTCGTCGTCGCACGGAGGTCACGGCCGATGATGAACGAAGGCCTTCTCGACGTCGCCTACCTCGCGGCTGGCGTGCTCTTCATTCGCTCTCTGGGCGGTCTGTCGAAACAGGAGACCGCATCGCAGGGAAATCTGTTCGGCATCATCGGCATGGTGCTCGCCATTGCGGTCACGTCGGTGGCGTGGGCGGTGTCAGGTGACCTCGCAACGCGCACGCACGGGCTCGGACTGCTGCTCGGCGCGGCGGTGATCGGCGGCGTCATCGGCGGTGGGCTCGCACGTCGCGTCGAGATGACCGGCATGCCGGAGCTGGTCGCGGTGCTGCATTCGTTCGTCGGTCTGGCGGCGGTGCTGGTCGGGTTCTCGTCGTACCTGCGGCCGGTTCACGTCGCGCCCGACGTGCTGCGCCACACCGTTCACCTCGTCGAGATCTGGGTGGGCATCGCGGTCGGTGCGGTGACGCTGACCGGTTCGATCATCGCGTGGGCGAAGTTGAAGGGCTCGCTGACGGGCAAGCCGTTGCTGTTGCCGGGCCGTCACGTGCTCAACGCGATCGTCGCGCTGGCCATCATCGGCCTCGCGTATCCGTTCCTGTTCGCGAACGCGCACGACGGCCTCATCTATCTCGTCATCATGACGGTGCTCGCGTCGCTCATCGGCATTCACCTGGTGATGGCGATCGGTGGCGCCGACATGCCGGTCGTCGTTTCACTGCTCAACAGCTACTCGGGCTGGGCGGCGGCGGCGGCGGGCTTCATGCTGGCCAACGACCTGCTCATCGTCACCGGCGCGCTCGTCGGTTCGTCGGGCACTATTCTGTCGATCATCATGTGCCGCGCGATGAACCGGTCGATCCTCAACGTGGTCTTCGGAGGCTTCGGCACCGGTGACGCGAAGCCCGCCGCGAAGGGTGACGCCGCGCAGCCCGCCGGTGAAGTGCAGGAGATGAAGGCCGATGAAGTGGCAAAGCGCCTGCTCGAGGCGCGCAACGTCATCATCGTGCCCGGCTACGGCATGGCGGTGTCACGCGCGCAGGGCTCGGTGAAAGAGCTGACGCACACGCTGCGTGAGAAGGGCGTCAACGTTCGCTTCGCGATTCACCCCGTCGCCGGCCGCCTGCCGGGTCACATGAACGTGCTGCTCGCCGAAGCCGGTGTTCCGTACGACATCGTTCAGGAGATGGAGCACATCAACGCCGACTTCCCGACGACGGATGTGGTGCTGGTGATTGGCGCCAACGACATCGTGAACCCGGGCGCGCTCGACGACCCGAGCTCGAGCATCTACGGGATGCCGGTGTTGGAAGTGTGGAAGTCGAAGCTGACGGTGGTGTTCAAACGCGGCATGGCGGCGGGCTACGCGGGCGTCGAGAACCCGCTGTTCTATCTGCCGGGTACACGCATGTTGTTCGGCGACGCGAAGAAGACCGTCGATGCGTTGGTCACCGAAGTTCGAAAGTAGGCACCATGTCGTTTCTCAAAGACCTCCATCAAGACAACCGCCTCGCGGAGCTCGAGGCAGAAGCGAACGCCAGCGTCGACAGCATCGGAACGCTGTCGCAGGCCATTCACGTCGAAAAGAAGCGCAACGACGTGCAGACCGCGCGAATCAAGGCGCTGGCCGAGGTCGTCGAAGCCACACTGCGATCTCTGAGTGCCAGTGGTGCGATGCCTGCAGCCCAGGCCGAAGCGCTGCTCTCGGTGCTCTCGCAGGCGATGGCGCCGGTGAAACTCTGAAAGGCAGCGCCGCCCCGTTTGTCTCTGAACCACGAAGGTCGACCTCTGCGCGTACGACAAGAAGGCCATGCTCGCGCTCGCCCAAGAAAGTTCGATCAAGACCTGAGCGGCGGCTGGCGAAAGCTCGAAGCCAAACCGGAGTGCACCGAGGTCGCAGCGGAGCTGCTCGCGGAGTACCGCAAGGCACACTGGGGCAAATTCAAACCGCACGAGCTACACGCGAACTTCTGGCACGAAGGTCAGCTGCGCGCGGCCGTCGGTCGGTATGATCGCGCCGCGGTGCTGCTCGCGGCCGGTGTGAACCCCGGCGGTGACGTCGACTTTCTCGAGTACGCGCTGGGCACCATCGCGTTCCTCCGTCGCGACAAGGCGGGCCTCGAGGCCGCACGCGCACGGCTGGCGAAGATGCCCGCGCCGCCCGACTTCGAGCAGATGGCCGCGGAGATAAAGAAGAACTACGGCCAGACCATCACCTGGCCGCCGAACCTCGACGTGCTCGATGGCTTGAGCAACTGCTTCGACAAGCCGTACCGCGAGGCGTACGACCTGCCCTGCCGCGCGAAGCCGGCGAAGTAACTCGCGCGACTCGCTTCGACCCGGCGCGGCTTTCGTTCGCTCGAGCCATCTGGAGAGAATGGAGCACCCCATGCTCGTGCCCTCACTCCGCCTCAGTCTCCTCGGCAGTCTTCTCTTCCTTGCCGCATGTGCACCCACCGGCATGCCTGACGGAGGCATCGCTGACGCCGGGCAGGTCGACCCGCCGAACTGCAATGACGGCGAGAAGAACGGCACCGAAGTCGGGCCAGACTGCGGCGGCTCGTGCGAGCCGTGTCCCAACGGCGAGAGCTGCGTCGATGCCGCCGGCTGTCGCAGCGGAATCTGTCGTCAGGGCACCTGCGTGGCGCCGAGCTGTACCGACGGCCTGAAGAACAATGACGAGCTCGCGGTGGACTGTGGCGGCTCGTGCAGCGCCTGCGCTGATGGTCAGCCGTGCGCGGTCGCCACGGGCTGCACCAGCGGCGTCTGCACCGCGGGAACATGCGCAGCGCCGACCTGCACCGACAACGTGAAGAACGGCGCGGAGATCGATCGCGACTGCGGCGGCGGCTGCGGGCCCTGTGGTCCTGGTCGCGCGTGCACCTCGGCTGCCGATTGCACGAGCCTGGTGTGCACCAACAACGTCTGCGGCGCGGCGGTCTGCTTCGACGGAGTGAAGAACGGCACTGAAACCGATGTCGACTGCGGCAACCTGTGCGGCGTCTGCGCCGACGGCAAGGCCTGCGCCGCGGCCACCGACTGCACCAGCCGCAACTGCGTGTCGAACGTGTGCGTGGCTGTCAGCTGCACCGACACGCTGAAGAACGGCAACGAGACCGACGTGGACTGCGGCGGAAGCTGCAGCGCGTGCGCGGACGGCAAACAGTGCAATCAGGCCATGGACTGCACGAGCTTCGCGTGTGCCGCCGGCCTCTGCGTGCTCCCCACCTGCATGGACCACGTGAAGAACGGCAACGAGACCGCGACCGACTGCGGTGGCCCCGACTGTGGCCCCTGCGGCACCAACAGCGCGTGCGACGCCGCCGCTGATTGCCAGAGCGGGGTCTGCACCGCGAACGTGTGCGCCGCGCCGTCGTGCACCGACACCGTCAAGAACGGCACCGAGACCGCGACCGACTGCGGCGGCAGCACATGCCCCACGTGTACCAATGGCCAGGCGTGTCTTGTTCCCACCGACTGCCAGACGGGCATCTGCCTCTCGAACGTCTGTGCGCCGCCGGGCTGCACCGACGGCATCAAGAACCAGGACGAGACGGGCATCGACTGCGGCGGCACGCTCTGCGGTCGGTGCGGCGGCGGCCAGGGCTGCGTCGGCAACGCCGACTGCCAGTCGAACATCTGCACCAACCTCGTGTGCGTGCCGCCGACGTGTTCAGACGGTCTGCTCAACCAGAACGAGAGCGCGATCGACTGTGGTGGCGTGTGCATGAAGTGCGGCACGGGCATCACGTGCAACCTCGCGACTGATTGTCAGAGCGGCATCTGCACCGCCGGAAATGTGTGCCAGGCACCTGCGTGCGGCGACGGCGTCAGGCAGCAGGGCGAAGGCTGCGACGACGGCAACCTCATCAACGGTGACGGGTGCTCGGCGACATGCACCAACGAAGCGACGTGTCAGCTGCTGGCCATCAGCAGCTCCCGCGCGATGTTCACCATCGACAAGACGACTGCGCAGGTCACTGCCGGGCCCACCGCCGGATCTGCAGCCGGCACCACCGGCGCGCTCGCGCAAGATCCGGTGACGCGCACGGTCTACGTGAGCTCGACCGGCAACGACGCGCTCTACACGATGGATCCGGCGACCGGCGCCATCACGTCGGTCGGCTCGTACGGCAATGCCACGGTGGTGATGCACGGCCTGGAGTGGGACTCGAGCACCGGCACGCTCTACGGCTGCACGGAGGGCGCGCTCTACAGAATCAGCCACACCACCGGAGCCATCACGCTCGTCGGCAACACCGGTCTCACCGGGTTCTGCAACCTCGGCTACGACAGCGTGCACGACGTCATGTACATGGTGGTGAGTTCGACCACAGACAGCTCGTACATCATCAACCGGCAGACCGGCGCGCCGACCCTGCTCGGGCCGCTCGGAAGTGGCATGACGAACCCGCACGCCATGGCCTACGACCCCGCGACGGATCAGATGTTCATCTGGGACACGGGTCTCGACGGGTTGGGTGTGCTGAACCGCACGACCGGCGCGGTCGCTGTTGTGGGAACGACGAGTGTCTCAGGAACGGGCAACCTGCTCGGCCTGGTGTGCCTCGTGCCGTAGTGCTTCAGAGACTCCGCGATCGCTGCTTCATCGCGGAGTTTTCGAACCCGACGACGCCACTCGCGTCCGCCGAGTCACGGAACTCGGCGACGAACGCGCGGCCGATGTCGTCTTGATGCACGGTGCCGAAGCGACCGGGGATCAGCTTACCCAACCAGTCGACGATCTTCGGCGTGTGCTCGTTGCCTCCGATGATGCCGGGCTGGAAGATCGCCAACCGCTTGAAGCCGATGGCTTCGACGGTCTCTTCCTTCAGCCCCATCACGCGGATGTATTTGAAGCGGCTCTTCGAAGTACTTCCGACGGCAGTGAGCAACCCGAAGTGTTCGACGCCTGCCGCATGAACGCCACGCGCGAACGCACCGACCACGCCCACCTCGAGCGCCTTCAATTCCTCTTCAGTGCACTTGTTCGAGCCCGCGCCCACGCCGACACACGACGCGGCGACGACCCGGCCCTCGAGCGACTTCGCGAGCGTCGTCACGCTCGACTGAAAGTCGTCCGCGCTCGTGTCCATCACCACCTGACGAACCTTCGCGTCGACCGACTGTTTCATCGCCTTGCGGTTCACCATCACCACCTCCACGCACGTCGGCTCTGCAACGAGCGCACGAATCAACGCGCCGCCGACCTGCCCCGTGCCGCCGATGACGATGGCGCGAAAGCTCACTTCGCGGGCTCCACCTTCGGCGCCGCCGGCTGAATGATCTCCACCTTCGTTCCGTCATCGAGCGCCGAGCTCGCCAGCTTCACCACGCGCTCGTCACCATTGAGCCCCGTCGAGATCTGCAGCGCTGAGCCCATGTCGCGCTCGATGACGACCTTCCTCATCGACACCGTGTTCTGCGCGTCGACCACCGCGACGCGCGTGCCCTTCGAGTCGGTGTACAGCGCCGTCGCCGGCACCTCGAGCAACCGATGCGGCACCGGCAGGTTCAACGCCACCTGCACGTACATGCCCGAGAGCAGCTCGTGCTCCGGGTTCGGCACGCGCACTTCGGTCGTCATGGTGCGCGACACCTCGTCGAGCGAACCGGCCGAACGCGACACCTGCCCCCTGAATTCCTTGCCGGCGAACTCACGCACCGTCACCACCGCTTGAGCACCGGTCTTCACGCTCGGCGCCACGTCTTGCGGCACGTTGATGAACACACGAATCGGGTCGGTGTTCTGAATGCGGTACAGCGGGTTGGTGGTGCCCGCGTTCACGAGCATTCCGCGCTCCACGAAGCGCTGCACCACGCGCCCCGAGAACGGCGCGACCACCTTCGTGAAGCCCTTGGTCTGCTGCAGCCGCCGCAGATTCGCCTGCGCCGCGGCCACGTTCGCGGTCGCGACACCGACGCTCGCCGCATCGACGTCGGCCTGGCCCTGACGCTGCTCGAAGTCCTGCTGCGAGGCGATGCCCGCGGGCGCCAGCGTCTTGTAGCGCTCGGCCATGGTCGTCGAGACCGAGACCGCCGACTTCGCGCGAATCACCGACGCCTCCGCCTCGGCCAGTTGCGCCCTGCCCTGCTCGAGCTGGGCGTCGAGCTCCGGCGTGTCGATCTCCATCAACACGTCGCCCTCTTTCACGTCATCGCCGAGGTCGACGTTCCACTTCTTCACGTACCCGGCCACCCGCGGGTACAGCACCGTGTCTTCGAGCGGCTGCGCGGTGCCCGGCAACACCATCGCGCGGTCCGAGCTCAACACTTTGGGTTGAATCACCTCGACGCGCGGCAGCGCACCGGCCTCGGCCGAAAACTCCTTCTCGAGCTCGTGGCGCCCGAGCAGCTTCGGCAGGAACCCCACGAGGAACAGCACCACCAGCGCCGCGATCGCCGCGCCCACGATGAACACGCCGCGCTTCGACGACACCTTCGTCGGAGGCGGCAGTTCAAAGCCGAGATCGTCTTCGGCCACCGGCTTGTCGCGTGAAGAAGGTTCGCTCACAAGTGCTCCACGAGAGGGTCGGGCTGCGCGGCCTTGCGACGCAGCACGCTGTACATGACGGGCACGAAGAAGAGCGTGGTCAGGGTCGCGACCATCAGGCCTCCGATGACCGCGCGGCCCAGCGGCGCGTTCTGCTCACCGCCTTCGCCCAGCCCCAGCGACATGGGCAGCATGCCGATGATCATCGCCGCCGCCGTCATCATCACCGGGCGCAGTCGCGTCATGCCCGACGCGAGGGCCGCCTGCGTCGCATCACGGCCGACCTTGCGCTGATCGTTCGCGAAGGTGACGACCAGAATCGAGTTCGCGGTCGCCACGCCCACGCACATCAGCGAGCCCATCAACGCCGGCACGCTCAACGTCGTCTGCGTGAGGAACAACATCCACGCGATGCCCGCAAGCGCGCCCGGCAGCGCCATCAAGATGATGAGCGGGTCGACCCACGACTGAAAGTTCACCACCATCAACAGGTAGACCAGCAGCACCGCGAAGATGAGGCCGAAGCCCAGGCCGCGGAACGAAGAGTTCATGCTCTCGATCTGCCCCTTCACCTTCACCGTGGTGCCACGAGGAAAGTCCTTCTTCATGCCGTCGACGATGCGGTCGATGGCGCTCGCCACGCTGCCCAGGTCGGTGCCTTCGACGTTGGCCTGCACGTCGAACGTACGCGTGGCGTTGAAGTGCGTGATGTTCACCGGGCCCGTGCTGCGGCGCACGCTGGCCACGTTCGACAACATCTGCGGCGTACCGCGCGAGCCAATCGACAACGGCGTGGTCTTCAACGCGTCGATGGAGTCGATGGTGTACTGCGGCGTCTGCACCGCCACGAGGTACTGAACACCGCGCTTGTCGAGCCAGTAGGTCGGCGCAACCTGCGAGCTCGAGCTCAGCGACACCAGCACGTCGTTGGCCACGTCACGCTGCGTGAGCCCCATGCCGCTGGCCATGGTGCGGTCCACGTCGATGCGCAGCTGCGGCCGGTACTGCACCTGCGCGAGGTGCACGTCGGCGGCGCCCGGCACCTGCTTCAACTTCTCGGCGATGGCCGCGGCGATGCCGTACGTCTTCTCTTCGTTGCCGACCGCGCCGGTGACCTGCACGTCGATGGGCGCCGGCAGACCGAAGTTGAGCACCTGCGTCGAGATGTCCGGCGCGAGGAAGAAGAACGTCGAGTCGGGATACTTCTCGTTGAGCACGCGGCGCAGCTTCGACACGTATTGCTCGGTCGGCTGGTGGTGCTCGTGCAGCGAGATGAGGATCTGCCCGTCGGCCGAAGAGATCAGCGCGCCTTCCGACAACGACAGGTTGATGCCTGAAGTCGGAATGCCCATGTTGTCGATGAGCGTCGCGATCTCGTCGGGCGGAATGACGGTGCGAATGGTGTCTTCGATTTCGGCGAAGCGCTTCTCGGTCTCTTCGATGCGCGTGCCGGGCACGCCGCGCACGTGCAGCTTGATGAGACCCGCGTCGACCGCCGGGAAGAAGTCGCGGCCCACCAGCAACATCAGGCTCATCGACCCGAGCGCGAAGACCGAGAAGCCGATGATGACGCTGCGACGGTTCGCCAACGCCCACGCCAGCCACCCGCCGTACCAGCCGCGGAGCTGATCGAACCGCCGGTTGAACGCCGCGAAGAACGGGTGCACGTGGCCGTGGTTCGCCGCTTCCTTCTCCAGCAGCGCGCGCACCATCGTCGGCACCAGCGTGCGCGAGAGGAAGTACGACATGAGCATCGCGAACACGACGGCCATGGCCATGGGCACGAAGAGCGACTTCGCCGAGCCGGTGATGAAGCCGACGGGCACGAACACGATGCAGATGCAGAGCGTCGAGACCAGCGCGGGCACGGCGATCTCCTGCGCGCCGTCGACGATGCTCTGAATGAACGACTTCTTCTGCCCCATGTTGCGGTGGATGTTCTCGATGGCCACCGTCGCGTCGTCGACGAGAATGCCGACGGCCAGCGCCAGCCCGCCGAGCGTCATCACGTTCAGCGTCTGCCCCAACGCGCCCATGATGATGATGCTGGTGAGGATCGACAGCGGAATGCTGACCACCACCACCAACGTGCTCCGCCAGCTGCCGAGGAAGAGCAGGATCATCAGCGCCGTCAGCCCTGCGGCGATGAGCGCCTCGCTGATGACGCCGGTGACCGCCGCGCGCACGAAGACCGATTGATCGAACAGCAGCGAGACCTTGAGCTCCTTCGGGAGCTTGGCCAGCGCGCCGGGCATGATGTCCTTCACGGCGTCGACCACGTCGAGCGTGCTGGCGCTGCCGTTCTTCAGAATCGTCATCAGCGCGGCTTTGCGGCCAGCCATGTGAACGATGCTGGTCTGCGGCGCCGACCCGTCGCGCACGTTGCCGACGTCGCGCACGAAGATGGTCTTCCCGTTCACGGTGCGCAGCGGAATGTTGCCGATCTCCTCGAGCAGCTCGGGGTTCGAGTTGAGGATGATGGGAAACTCGCTCTCGCCGATCTTCGCGGTGCCGCCGGGAAGAATGACGTTCTGCAACCCGAGCGCGGCGTTGACGTCACGCGGTGACAGCCCCCACGCGTAGAGACGCTGCGGGTCGATGTCGATCTGAATCTGCCGCTGCCGCCCACCGTACGGGAACGGGATCTGCGCGCCGGGGATCGTCGAGATGTCCGCGCGCAGGAAGTTGAAGCCGAGGTCGAAGAGCTGCTGCTCGCTCAGCGTGTCCGACTCGAGCGCGGCCTGAATGATGGGCACGTTCGACGCCGAGTACCTGATGATGAGCGGCGGCACCGTGCCCGGCGGCATCTGCCGTACGGCCGACTGGCTGACCGCGGTGATCTGCGCCACGGCGGCGTCGACGCTCGCCCCCGGCTGCAGGAACACCTTCACCACCACCATGCCGGTCAGCGACTGGCTCTCGATGTGCTCGATGTCGTTGACGACCGTGGTGACGAAGCGCTCGTAGTTGGTGGTGATGCGCTTCTCCATCTCCTCGGGAGGGAGACCGCCGTAGCTCCACACCACCGAGACGACGGGGATGTCGATGGTGGGGAAGATGTCGGTCGGAATCCGGAGGATCGTGAAGATCCCCAGAATCACGATCAGCATCGACATGACGACGAACGTGTACGGACGCTGAAGTGCAATTCGGACCAACCACATACGCGAGGCTGTAAGTGCGCTCGCACATGACGTTTGTCCACCCGATGTGCTGCACGGCCCGTCGGAAAATCTGAACGGTTCGTGCCCGCTCGCTCCGGCTCAGTCGATGTCGACGAGCCAGTTGTACGTGTCGGGCTTCGTGCCCCGCTGAATCGCGCCGATCTCCGCGTACAGCGACTGCCCGATGGGGCCGGGAACACCGCCGTTGATGATCAGCTTCTCACCCGCGAACGCGAGCTCGCCGACGGGCGAAATCACCGCCGCCGTACCGGTGCCGAAGACCTCCGTGAGCAGCCCCGCCTGATGCGCCGCCTTGATCTCCTTGATGGAGATCGGGCGCTCTTCGACGGTGAGGCCCAGCTCGCGCGCCATGGTCAGCACCGAGTCGCGCGTCACGCCGGCGAGAATCGAGTCGCTCAAAGGCGGCGTCACCAGCGTCTTGCCGATGATGAAGCACACGTTCATGGTGCCGACCTCTTCGACGTACTCGTGGTCCTTGCCGTCGAGCCACAGCACCTGGTCGAAGCCTTCCTTCTTGGCCTTCATCGCCGACGACAACGACGCCGCGTAGTTGGCGCCGGCCTTGGTCGACCCCAGCCCGCCGCGCGGCGCGCGCACGTCATTGGTCTCGACCCAGATGCGCACCGACTTGAGGCCGCTGCCGCCGAAGTAGTTGCCCGCCGGCGAAGCGATGACGAAGTAGCGGTACATCTTCGAGGGGCGAACACCGAGGAACCCCTCGGTGGCGATGAGCGTGGGGCGCAGGTACAGCGACGTGCCCGCCGACTTGGGCACCCAGTCGGCCTCGACCTTCACCAGCGCGCGCACCGCCTCCATCATGTCGGCCTCGCTCGGAGCCGTCATGCACAGGCGCGGCGCACCGATGGCCATGCGCTTGGCGTGCATCTCCGGGCGGAACATGCGGATGCGACCGTCTGCACCACGGAACGCCTTGCTGCCTTCGAACATCGCCTGGCCGTAGTGGAAGACGCCGGCCGCAGGGTCCATCTGGAACGGGGCGTAGGGCTCGATTCGCGCGTCGAACCAACCCTTCTGATCCGTGAAATCCATCGCGAAGAGGTGATCAGAGAAGAACTTGCCGAACCCGAGCTCTGCGTCGGGCGGCTTCACCTTGGGGCTGCTGGTCTTCGTGATGCGGATGTCCATGACTGCCTCGCTGCGAACCTGCGTTTGAGGCGCAACTAACACCCACGCACGGACAGACAAAGGCTCAGTAGCGCCGGTACAGACGGGGTGACACCGCGTTGCGTCAGCACTCCACGATGTTCACCGCGAGGCCGCCACGCGCCGTCTCTTTGTACTTCGCCGACATGTCTTCGCCGGTGCTGCGCATGGTGGCGATCACCTTGTCGAGCGAGACCTTGTGCTTGCCGTCGCCGGAAAGCGCGAGCCGCGCGGCGTTGATGGCCTTCACGCTGCCCATGGCGTTCCGCTCGATGCACGGCACCTGCACGAGCCCGCCGATGGGGTCGCACGTGAGCCCGAGGTTGTGCTCCATGCCGATCTCCGCCGCGTTCTCGACCTGCTCCGGCGTGCCGCCCATCACCTCGGCGAGCGCGCCCGCGGCCATCGAACAGGCCACGCCCACTTCACCCTGACAGCCGACCTCCGCGCCCGAAATGCTCGCGTTCTTCTTGTAGAGCGCGCCGATGGCCGCGGCCGTCAGCAGGAAGCGCTGCACGCCTTCCTCGTCGGCGTTGGGCACGAAGCGCCGGTAGTACTGCAGCACCGCGGGAATGATGCCGGCCGCGCCGTTCGTCGGCGCCGTCACGACGCGCCCGCCCGCCGCGTTCTCTTCGTTGACCGCGAGCGCCCACAGGTTCACCCAGTCGATGATGATCAACGGGTCGGTGTTCGTCTCGTTCTTGAGTCGACGCGACAACGTGGCTGCGCGCCGCTTGACCTTCAGACCGCCGGGCAGAATCCCCTCCTTCTCGCAGCCGCGGCGAATGCAGCTGGTCATCGCGTCGGCGATCTCCTTGAGGCCCGCGCGCACGTCGGCTTCGGGGCGCAGCGCCTTCTCGTTTTCGAGCATCAACGTCGAGATCGACAGCCCGTGCGCGTTGCACAACTGCAGCAGCTCGTCGCCGGTGTGGAAGACGTACGGCACCTGCGCCTCGAGCGTGACCGCGCCTTCGGGAACGCCGTCGTGGCCGACCACGAAGCCACCGCCCACCGAGTAGTACACGCGCTGCACGAGCACCTGTGTGCCTTCGAACGCGGTGAAGCGCATGCCGTTGCTGTGCAGCGGCAACTTCTCGCGACGATGAAAGATGAGCGAGTCGGGGCGGAAGCCCACCTCGTGCGCACCGAGGAGCTTCAACTTCATGTCCTTGTGCACCCGCGCGATGCGCGCAGCGACGCCGTCGATGTCGACGGTCTTCGGTGATTCACCTTCGAAGCCGAGGATGACCGCGAGGTCGCTGCCGTGACCCTTGCCGGTGAAGCCGAGTGAACCGAACAGCTCGGCCTTCACGCTCGTCACGCGGGTCAGCAGCCCGTCTTCCTTCAACCGCGTCGCGAAGCGCGCAGCGGCGTTCATCGGCCCCACGGTGTGTGAGCTCGAAGGACCGATGCCGATCTTGAAGAGATCGAAGACGCTGATGTGCACGCGTCTTCAATATCCGCACGTCACGCGCGACGACACTTCAGACGCATGACGCACTACGGCAGGCGGAGCTTCGACTCCCCGGTCGACCGGCTCATGCGCACGCCACGTGACGGCGGGAACTTCTTGAGGCCCTCGGCGCGCAAGGGCGGCGCGTGCATGTTCTCGTAGGTCGCGAACGCCTCGGCGTCTTGAAAGGTGTAGCGGGCCTCGCAGCGCTTCTCGTTCCACTGCACGAGCTCGGCGGTCAAAGCGCCCGCCTTCACCACGTCGGCGAGGTGGCCCTGCAGCAACCACTGCTGCCATTCGGTGCAGACGTCGGAAGAATCGAACTCGGCGTGAACGGTGTAGGCGAAAGTCATCGGGGAATGATGTCTACCGGTGGATGGTCGAAAGCGCTCGGGCCTTCTCCGGGTTTCGACTTCACGAGGCCCTGCGGGCGGAAGCGCATCGCGCTCCACGTTTCGTCCAGAGAGATCTGCGAAACGGGTCGCAACCCTCTGGGCCACAGCCAGTGCCAGAGAATGTCGCGGTTCAAGTCGGTGTCGACGCCGCCCTTCGGGTAGCAGATCCACAACAGCGGATCTCCGCGCAGCCGGCCTTCGACCTTCTTGAAGACGGCTGCGAGCTCGCGGCTGTTCTTCGCGAAGAGAATCGACGCCTCGGGGATCTTCGGCACGCGCGTCGTCTGCGCGAGGCCCTCGAGCAACGGCTTCACCTTCGCCGGTACGTTGGGTGCGAACCACGCGGGCCCGCCCTTGTACGAGAGCTTCTTCAGAATCGGCGGAGGCGTCGGTTTCTTCGTGGCCATGCGCGGCCGCACCGTACAAGGTTCCTCGCATGCGCACTGCCCTGCTCGCTGCGGCGTTGTGTTCCATCACCGCTTTCGCCGCTCCGAAGAATCCCGTCGTCGCGTTCTTTCCGCCGACGTCGAATGACGTTCGCCTGCAGCAGCTGGCACTGCTGATGGAAGCGCGCGCCTCGGAGCTCGTCGAAGAGACCAACAAGGTCAGCGAGCTGCATCTGAAGCAGACGCTGCGGGTCATCAACGAAGAGGGCTTCGCGTCTGACCTGCGGCTCGAGGGCAACGTGGAAGCGCTGCGCATCGCTGCGGGTGCTGATCGCGCGGTCGCGTTTTCCCTCGAAGCGTCTGGCGACCAGCTGCTGCTGAGCGGCGTCACCGTCGACGGCAAGAAGCCGAAGCCGTTCAACGCGAAGTTGCCGAAGGCGTGGGGCCCCGCGCTCGAGCAAGGGTCGGTCGCGCTCGCGAAAGCACTGCTGGCCGGCGCCGCGTTGCCGAAGAAGACCACCGCGCAGCCCACGTCGTCGAACGACGAAGCACTGCAGCAGCTGGGCGCGTGCTACCCGGTGGTGCTGCGCCAGCCGCTCTCGGTCGACACGCCCGCGCTCGTCGACGGAGCCGAGCTGGAGCGCGCGGTGGCCGCCTGTCAGAAGGCCGTGGAGCTCGACCCTTCGCTGCGTTTCGCCAACGCCGTCGCTTCGCTCGGTCAGTCGATTCTCGGTGGTGACGCCGCGGCGGCGAAGTCGCTGGCGGCGCTCGGCAACGCCGACGACGTGCTCGAGATCTACACGCTGGCGCGCTTCTGGTTGCTCACGCGCTACCAGTCGAACGAAGCCGGCGTCGCGTTCCTGCAGGACATCATCAAGAGACACCCCGGTGAGTTGATCGCCCGCGCGTATCTCGGCGACACGCAGTTCGCCCTCGGTGCGTGGGCCGACGCCGAGAAGACCTTCCAGGCGTACGTGGCGCTCGCTCCGTCGTCGCCGTGGGCGCAGGGCCGGTTGAGCAAGGCGCTCGCGCGGCAGGGCAAGCACACCGAAGCCATCGCCGCGGCCAAGAAGGCGTTCCTGCTCTCGCCGTCGAGCCCGGAGACGCGCCTCGAGCTCGGCAGCCGCTACATCGACGCCGGCAGCCTCGCTGAAGCGCAGGAGACGCTGGAGCCGCTCTCGAAGCTCACGCCGCCGCGCGGTGAGCACCTGCTGCGCCTGGGCTGGGCGCACTGGCTCGAAGGCGAACTCGACGCCGCCGAGGCGTACTTCACGCGCGCCGTCGACACCGCGACCAGCCCCGGCGAGTGGCGCACGCGCGGTCGCGCCGCGTACGACCTCGCGCTCGTCGAGGCGAAGCGTGGCCGCACCAGGGAAGCCGCGGCGCAGTTGAAGGCCGCGTACGCGACGGGGTTCAAGGTGAAGGAGCTGGACCCTTCACTGGCTGCCGCGGCCAAAGAGATGGAGCGCGCGGACATGGAGAAGAAGGCGCAGTCGCCGGCGAAGACCGTGACGCCGCGTGAAGCGAGCCTGTTCCCGGTGAACGCGTTCGGCGACGTCGACACCGGCGCGAAGAAGCCGCCGGCGCCTGAAGGCCTCATTCTCTTCCGGTTCTGAAGAAATGCGGCTCGCGAGCCTCGCCGTGCTGCTGAGCGGGTGCGTGACCTCACGGTTCATCGCGCGCGACGCCGATTTCGAAGCGAGAGAAGCGCAGGAAGACCCGGTATTGGTCGCCGGCCGCGACGTGCCGCGTGACGCCAGGCCACTCGGCCGCGTCGAGGTCTTTCACAACAACCTCACGGACCGTGACGCCATCATTCGGGTCGCGCTCTCACGTGCGAAAGCCACCGGCTGCTCGTGGCTCGTTCACGCCAACCCCAACGGCAACGCCGACGTGAAGACCGAAGGCGTGGAGTTCGTGCTCGTGTTCGGTGGGTCGCTGGGACCGCCTCAAGCCGAGGGCGAGAACCGCGCAGACTTCTACTGCTTCACTTCCCGGTGAGCCGCAGGACACCGCGAATGAGGCGCGCGACGCCGACCGTCATCGCGCCGGTCGCGACGATGTAGCGCCCGCCGTTCGACGCGCTCGACACCGTCACCGTCGTCATCACCACACCGATGAGCAGCATGCCGCCACCGACCAGAAAGTCCGAGGCTGGGTTCACGCGGTCCGCTGCTGCGGTCGGAGCGTGAAGGCCCTGCTCTCGCGGCGGAACGCCGGGAACGGTGAGCTCGCGGGCGTTCGAGCGGGCCCACAGCGCCAGGGCCAGCGCCGAGCCCGCGCTGACGAGCGAGGTCGAGCTCATCACCGTCGCCGAGACCCAGTCGGTGCTGATGAGACCCCACGCGAGCGCCGCGCCGTACGCCGTGCGCACCAGGACCGCGCCGAACGTCGCGACGGCGAAGAGCAACGCCCACGCGCTTCGATGATTCGCGAGGCGGAACAGCACCCACGCGACGGCCGCTCGTTCGAGCAGCGAGCTGAACAACCCCACGTTCGACACCAGCGACATCAGCGGCGACGAGACCAAGCGCACGTCGTCGGTGCGGAGCAGCGCCAGGGTCGCGAAGTCGAACGACGCGTTGATCGCCACCAACGCGGCCGCCGCCCAGAGCAGCTCGGCAGACGCTTCTGTGAGCGCCAGCTGCACGAGTCCCACGGTCACCAGGCCCGATGCGACGAGCCACGTCACGGGCAACGCAAGCGTCTGCGCGCCAAAGCCGATGAAGGAGAACACCACGGCTGCGAAGGCATCGACCGCGAAGCCCGCGGCGACGAGCGCGAGCCCACGGCGCGCAGCGCTCACTGCTGACGTCTTCCGAGTCGGATGAAGCCGCGAATGATGCGGCCGAGCCCGACGGCGATCGCGCCCGTCGCCACGATGTAGCGGCCGCCGTTCGAAGCCGTCGACACCGAGATGGTGGTCACCGCCACGCCGATGCCGAGAATCACCGCACCAATCGCGAAGTCGGAGCCGGCGCTGGCGGGCTCGTCGGCCACCTGCGGGGCGTGAAGTCCGTGCTCGGTGGGCGGCATCGCGGGGATGACACCGTCGGGCGACTCGTTGATCGCCACGCGCGTGAGCCAGGTCACGAGCAGCAACGCCGCCACGTTGAAGACACCGACGCTCGTCGTCACCAGAGAATAGATGCCCGACTCGTAGAGCTTCATGCCGTCGACGAGTTGCAGCGACACGGCCGTCGAGAACGCCGAGCGCGCCACCGACAGCAGCACCATCGTCGCCGCCAGCGGCAGGAGCCACGAGAACCGCGGCGCAGCGAGGCGAATGAGGATCCACAGCGTCAACGCGCGCTCCGCGATCGACAGGAGCATCGCGAGGCCCATCAAGGCGCTCCCGAAGGGGCCGAGAACTCCGAAGTTCCCGGTGAGCATCAGCGCCGCGTAGCCCACGTCGACGAGGGCGTTGATGACGCCGAACACCACCGCGATCCACGGCAGCGAGACGTCGTCGACGGCGTTCGCGAGTTGCACCATCGCTGCCACGAAGACGGCCGCGACGCCGAGCCAGAGGAGCTGCATCGCCAGCTCGCCGAGGTTGCCGAACGCCACCTTCGCGACCCGGGTCAACAGCAGCTGGAGGACGTACGTGACCGCGTTCGCGACCGCGGCCACGAAGAAGATCGTGAACGCCGCTCGGGCGCGCACTGCGTCGGTGATGCGCATGACCGTCATGAGACCCCAGAAGTCCGCGAAGCGTGCAGAAACTTCAGAACGCTCGCGGGCTGCTGAACACGCTCGCACCGACCCCACATGCCCACGGCGCAGCCAGAAACTTCACGCTACAACTCGCGGCATGCAGGCCTTCTTCGAAGCACTCGCCAAAGACTTCCCCGCTGACTTCGCTTCCCGTGAGCCGGGCGATCTCGCCACCTACGGCAAGGACTGGACGAAGGTCTTCACGCCCGCGCCGTCGGTGCTCGTTCGCCCGCGCAGCACCGCCGAGGTCGCGGCGTTCCTGAAGCTCGCGTCGTCGCACGGCGTGCAGGTCGTGCCGTCCGGTGGCCGCACGGGCCTCGCGGGTGGCGCCGTCGCGCAGCACGGTGAGGTGGTCCTCTCGCTCGAGCGCATGCGCAAGATGGACGCGGTCGACCCACTCGCGCTCACGGTGCACGTGGAAGCCGGCGCCATCACCGAAGCCGTTCACCACCACTGCGCGGAAGCAGGGCTCACCTGGCCGGTCGACTTCGCGTCGAAGGGCTCGAGTCAGGTCGGCGGCAACATCGCCACCAATGCCGGCGGCGTGCGCGTCATTCGCTACGGCCTCACCCGGCAGTGGGTGCTGGGCCTCACCGTGGTCACCATGCAGGGCGAGGTGCTGCAGCTCAACGGCGCCCTCGAGAAGAACAACACCGGCGTCGACCTGCGGCAGCTGTTCATCGGCTCCGAGGGAATTCTGGGCGTCATCACCGAAGCCACGCTCAAGCTCACGCGCCTTCCCGAGAAGGTCGACGTGTTCCTCTTCGCGCTCGACTCGCTGCAGGGCGTACTGGCGCTGTTCGAAGAAGCCCGCCGCGGCCCGTTCACGGTGATGGCCTACGAGTTCTTCACCGACGCGTGCACCCGGCGCCTGGCGATGCATCGCAGCGTGCGGCCTCCGTTCGAGCGCACGTACTCGCACTACGTGCTGCTGGAGGTCGAAGCCGCCCGCGACATCGACGCGTGGCTGTCAGGGCTCTTCGAGAAGGAGCTCGTGAAAGACGGCACGCTCGCGGCCGATGAGAGTCAGCGCAAGGCGTTGTGGACACTGCGCGAGGGCATCAGTGAGTCGTTGTCTGCGACGGGCCTGCCACACAAAAACGACATCGCCCTGCCGATTTCTCGACTGCGCGCGTTCTCGGACGGCTTCGAGAAACTGCTCGTCGAGAAGTACCCCGGCTGGGAGCTCTGCGTGTTCGGCCACATCGGCGACGGCAACCTGCACGTGAACATCATGAAGCCCGACGCGCTCAGCAAAGAGCAGTTCCTCTCGCGCGTGCATGAAGTCGACAAGGACATGTTCGAGCTGGTGAAGGCCCACGCCGGCTCCATCAGCGCGGAGCACGGCGTCGGGCTCCTGAAGCGCGACTGGCTCGGCTACTCGCGCACGCCGGTGGAGATCGAGCTGATGAAGCAGTTCAAGAAGGTGCTCGACCCGCGCGGGCTGCTCAACCCCGGCAAGGTGCTGTGACGAGCGCCGTCACGTCACTGCGCGACGTGAGGCTCGGCTTCGAGCGCGACGGGCGTTGCACGTCTGGAGAGCGCACCTTCTTGGCCCGGCACCGGTGACGAACGCACCTCGTAGCGCGCGCCCGAGAGCCCCTCCGGCCGCCACACGACCCGCGAAGGCACGCCGGTCGACGAGGTCGCGCCTTCGAACATGCCCAGGAAGAAGGTGTGCAGCGAGCCGACGTCGTCGAAGTGGGCCACGTACCGGTACGGCGCCACTTCGTGCATCGACACGTCGAGGAACTCGCCGACGTGCTGCTGCAGCCGCTGCGGCAAGGTCGCCATCGCCTCGCTCAACGAGTAGCCCTCGTACTTCTTGAACACCAGGTCGAAGCCCACGCGGCGCATCGCTTCGCCGCGCGAAACGTCCGGGTGCAGCTCCGAGGAATAGAGCCCCAACCAACGTGAGAAATGCTCGACCGGCACATCTGCTGACGTGCTGGTCACATCAAGCCCGGCGCGAAGGAGCGACTGCTCGAGCGGCGTACCAACGACGCCCTTGAACACCTTCGTGACGAACTGACCCGAGACCCTCCGCTCGAAATCCATGGCGGCAGAGGTAACGCGCGAATCGCCGCGCGCATGCCCACCCAACACTTCTTCTCAATCAGCCCATGGAGATGCGGTTTTTCCGCGGCTTGGCGGGCGTCGGCGCGTCGAAGCGATCGCCGCCTGCTTCCTGGGCGCGCTTGAGCGCTGCCGACGCTTCGCGCACCAGGCCTCCGAAGCTGACCGGGTCTTTCGTGTCTCTGGCCGGCCCCGTGGGGTCGAAGTTGGCCACCCCCACCGACACCGTGCCGTCGGGGAAGGTCTCGAGCGTCTTGAGCTTCTGCACCACGCGCTCGGCCACCACGGTCGCGCCCTTGAGCGGCGTGTGCGGCAGGAACAGCAGGTACTTGTCTTCGGCGAACGGCATCGCCACGTCGATGTCGCGCAGCAGGGCCGACAACACCTCGAGCGACTCGGAGCGGATGGCTGCCGACTGGAACTCCGGCGCCGCCTCACCCAGCGAGGCCTTCAGGTTGTCGAGCGACACCAACAGCAGCGCCACCGGGTACTGGTAGCGCTTGCTGCGTTTGACCTCGAGCAGCATGTACTTCTTGAAGAAGGCCTCATCGGGGGCGTTGATGCCCACCGGCGAAGGCGCGGCCTTGATGGCGGGCCTGGGCGTCGTCTTCTTGAGCGCCTCGAACTTCGCCTGCAGGTCCTTCAGCTGCGCGGCGAGCGTGTTGAGGCGGGTGACGGCCTGCACCACACCCAACACGTGGTGCTTCTTGAGCGGGCCGACGACGAAGCCATCGGCGCCGGCTTCGCGCGCGCGGTCATGGGCGCGCTCGACCTCACTCGCGGGGTAGGCCAGCACCACCGCGGTCTCGGGCGCCTGCTTGCGAACCTGCGGCGCCAGCAATTCGCCGTCGAACAGCTCGTTGACGGCGGCGATCAACACGTCGGGAGGCCGCGCGCGCACGGTCTGCACGGCTTCGTCGAAATAGGTGACCACCTGCACTTCGGCCCAGCCGGCGAGGAACTTCCTCAACGCGGCGGCGATGGGTGCCGAGGGTTCGGCGACGAGAATGCGCGGCTGTGCCACGGCGGTCCCCCGAAGGTGCGAACTCAGACCTCGAGCACTTCCTTTTCCTTCTTGGCCACCACGTCGTCGACCTGCGCGATGCCGGCGTCGGTCTCCTTCTGCACCTTCTCTTCAGCGCGCTTCTTGTCGTCCTCGGTGATGACCTTGTCCTTCAGCGCGTTCTTGATCTTGTCGTTGGCTTCCTGGCGGTACTTGCGAATGGCGACCTTGTGGTCTTCGCCGGTCGACTTCACCTGCTTGGCGATCTCCTTGCGGCGCTGCTCGGTGAGCGGAGGAATCGGGAGGCGGATGATCTCGCCGTCGTTCTGCGGCGTGAGCCCGAGGTTGGCCTCGAGCAGCGCCTTCTCGATGTCGCGGATGATGCTCTTGTCCCACGGCTTGACGGTGATGAGGCGCGGCTCGGGCACGGCGACCGCGGCGGTCTGCGCCAGCGGCGTGGGCGTGCCGTAGAAGCTCACGCGAACACCGTCGAGCATCGCGGCGTTGGCGCGGCCCGTGCGGATCTTCGTCATCTGCTGCTTGAGGGCTTCGATCGACTTCTTGATCGACTCCGACAGGTTCTTCACCGCGTCGTCATGCACCGCCATGGCTCGTTCCTCTTTGGTTTGAGTGGGGTTGAGAGTTCTTCAGGCCAGCGCAGTTTCACCGGCGCCGACCACCGTGCCGATGTCTCCGGGCGAGAGCACCGCGCGGCCGATGTTGCCCTTCTCCGTCATGTCGAACACCACGATGGGCAACTTGTTGTCCATGCACAGCGAGATGGCCGTGGAGTCCATCACGTTGAGGTTGTTCTTGAGCACGTCCATGTACGTGACCGTGCGGTACCGGCGGGCCGCCGGGTTCTTCTTGGGGTCCGAGTCGTAGACCCCGTCGACCTTGGTGGCCTTGAGAATGACCTCGGCGTTGATCTCCATGGCGCGCAGCGACGCGGCCGTGTCGGTCGTGAAGTACGGGTTGCCGGTGCCCGCCGCGAAGATGACGATGCGGCCCTTCTCGAGGTGCCGCACCGCGCGCCGCCGAATGTAGGGCTCGGCGATCTGCTCCATCTTGATGGCCGAGAGCACGCGGGTCGAACCACCCTGCTTCTCGAGCGAGTCCTGCAGCGCGAGGCAGTTGATGCAGGTGGCGAGCATGCCCATGTAGTCGGCGCTCGCCCGGTCCATGCCCGTGGTCGCACCCTGCACGCCGCGAAAGATGTTGCCGCCGCCGATGACGATGGCGACCTCCACACCGGCCGCTGTCAGTTCCATCACTTCGGTGGCGATGCGCGAGAGCGTGTGCGGGTGAATTCCGTACTTCTCGTCGCCCATCAGCGCCTCTCCCGACAGCTTGAGGAGAATCCGCTTGTAGCCGCCCGTCTTCACTTGGGTCGCCATGGCGAAAGCGGCTTTACCGCAAAAGAAAACGAGCGGGCTTGAATTTGTCCGATTGCGGCGGAAATCAGGCCGACTGCGCGGCCTGCGCGTCACCGAAGAGCGCGTCGGTCGCAGATTCCTTGCGCGGGCGGCCCCGCTTCTTCGGTCCATCGACCGGCGGCGTGACCGACGGCTCCGACACCGACGACGTTGCACTCTGCGTCGCCACGCGGCGCAAGCGCGGCAGGCTCACCGTCGCGACCTTCTCGGCGAGCTGCTCGTCGGCTTCGGCGAAGACCTTCAGGTACGCCAGCAGCCGGTGACCCTTCTTGAGCAGCGCTTCGTGCTCGTCGTCGAGCGCGGTGCGCACCGCCTGCTGCTGCGCCTCGATGTGCATCAATTCGAGGTGCCGCTCCTTCACGCGGGCCACCGCGTCTTGCAGCGAAGCCACGTCGAGGTCGGGAAAGCGCACGTCGGGCAACGACGAGAAGAGCTGCAGCAGACGCTGGAGCTCTGCGGGAAGAAGTTCGGTGTCTGAGGTCATGCAGCGCCTCATAGCTGAACTCATGTTCAGTGTCGAAAATTCGGCCGCGAACCTTTTTCCGGCTCGTGCATGTCACTCCGGTCCACGCCGTGTCACCCGAACTTCTCCAGCAGGCGCAACGAGGTGAGGCCACTGCGCGCGAGGCGTTCTTGCGTGAAGTCGGCCCCTCGGTGGCCTCGCTCATTCACCGGCTGGGCGCTCGGCGCGACGTCGAAGACCAGCTCCAGGAGATCTTCGCGCACCTGCTGGAGGTGCTGCCGCGCTTCGACCCCCGAGGTCCCGCGCAGCTGTCGACGTGGGTGTTCACGGTGACGCATCGGTGGCTGCTCATGCAGCGGCGGAAGGCCACGCTGACGCTGGTGCCGATCGACGGTGGGCTCACGAAGGCCGCGCCGGGCGCCGATGCCGTCGAGCACGTCGCCAACAGAGAGCTCCACGCGCTGCTCGAAGCCGAACTCTCGAAGCTGCCCGACGAGCTGCGCCGCGTGTTCGTCCTCACGCAGCTGCATCAACAACCGCTCGAGGCGGTGGCGCAGGCCGAAGGCGTTCCACTCGGCACCGTGAAGTCGCGGCTGCATCGCGCGCGTGCGCAGCTGGTGCTCAAGCTCGGGCCGGCCCTCGACCGCGCGCCCTCAGGAGGTGGACGTGTTGCGTCCTGAACAAGTGGAGCGGCTCTCGCAGCTGCTCAACGGCGAGCTGTCTGACGCCGAGGCCGAAGCGCTGCACGCCGAGCTCGCGCGCAACCCCGCGTTGATGCAGGCGTGGGAGCGGCTGCTGTCGCTCGAGCAGCTGAGCGCCTCGTTGCCCCCGCCGGTGGACGCGTCGGTGGTGCACGCCATCGCCACGCGCACCGCGAGGCCGCGCCGGAGCCGGACACCGTATTTCTCTGCGCTCGCCGCGGCGGTGCTGCTCTCGACGCTGTGGTTCGCGCGTCGAGACGTGCCGGTGGAGGTGACGAAGACGAACGACGTCACCGCTGCCGTGCGCACGCTCGAAGGCACCGAGCTCGTCGACGAAGGCGACGCGCACTACCGGCTGGTGCGCGGCACCGTGCTGGTCGACGGCGACGCGCACGTGACCGCGAACGGCGAGAACTTCGACGTTCACGGCCGCGCGCTCATCACCACCGAACCTTCCGAAGCACTCGCGCATGTCACTGACCTCGTCACTCCAACCAACGAGGTCGAAGACATGATTCGAGATGCGAAGTCGCAGTGGGCTCCCGCGGTCGTCGCGGTGATGGTGTTCACCGGTTCCGTGCAGGCCGCCGACAAGATCCACGCGGGCACGTCGTTCAGCAAACCCGCGAAGGCGAAGGCGCTGCCTGCGCCCGAGGTGTTGAACGCGCGCGTGCTGGAAGGCGTCACGCCGCCGCCGCCCATGCAGGTCGTGAACGTGAGCGGGCTCAACAAGGCGGTCATCGCGCAGGGCACGGCGATCTCCGGCTGTTACGAGCGCGAGTTGAAGAACGACCTCACGCTCGGCGGCGAGCTCACCGTGCTGCTCACGCTGGCGCGAGACGGTCGCTTGCTGGAGTCGACGGTGTCGCCGAAGTCGACGTTGCAGCATCTGGGCGTTCAACAGTGCGTGTTGGGCGCCATGCAGCAGGTGAAGTTCCCGCCACTCAAGGACGTGGCGAGCGCGCAGCTCTCGTACACGCTGGGCTTCTCGCGGCGCGGTGAGGGCGGCAGCGAGCTCACGCTCCCCGCCGACGGCGATTGCGACAAGTGCACCTACGTGAACGATCGCACCGAGAAGGTCACCGTCGAGCTCGGCACGTCTCCGAGCATCGGCCCCGCCGACGCGAAGGTCACCGTGGTGTTGTTCAGCGAAGCGGAGTGCAGCTTCTGCATTCAGGCCCACGGCGTGCTGCGCGAGTTGATGAAGCAGTACGAGGGCCGCGTTCGCTTCGTCTACAAACACCACCCGCTGGCCTTCCACGCCGGTGCGCGCCCCGCAGCCATCGCGCTGCAGGCCGCCGCCGCCCAGGGCCGCTTCTGGGACATGTTGAACATGACCTACGACGCGCCGGTGTCTGCCGAGACGGGGCTGTACGACGCGCAGGCGCGCGCCCTCGGGCTCGACCTGCAGCGCTACCGCCGCGACGTCGAAGCACCGGCCACCGCCGCCGCCGTCGACGCGGATTCGGCGCAGGCCACCAGGCTCGGGTTGAAAGGCGTGCCCGCGTGGGTGGTGAACGGCCGCGAGATCGTCGGCCACCGACCGCTCGAGGTGATGCGCGAGACCATCGACGCCGAGTTGAAGAAGTGAAGCCCTAGAAATGAAACGAGCGGCCCGGAGTGAACCCGGACCGCTCGTGAACTCCGACGAAGACGAGCCTTACGCCTTGAGCGTCGCGGCGACTTCCGCGGCGAGGTCGGTCTTCACCTTCTCGATGCCTTCGCCCACTTCGAGGCGGGCGACGCGGCCGACGGTCAACGTCGCGCCGACCTTCTTGCCGGCTTCGGCGACGAGGTCCTTCACCTTCTTGCTGTCGTCCTTCACCCAGAGCTGATCGACGAGGCAGTTGTTCTCGTAGAACTTCTCGAGCTTGCCGCCGATGATCTTGTCCCACATCGCTTCGGGCTTGGTGATCTGCTCGCGCTTGACGATCTGCTCGACCGGAACCTTCTCGAGCTTGCCGGAGATCTCGACCATCAGCTTCTCGGCGTCTTCGGTGCGGAGAATGCCGGTGCGCGCCGGGCCGTCCTTGATGGTGAAGCGCCACGTGTTCTGCAGTTCGTCCTTGTACAGACGCTTCTCCTGCTCGACGGTCTCCGCGGGGACCTGATCACGCGTGACCCACTGGGGCTTCATCGCCGCCAGCTGCATCGCCAGCTCGCCGGCGAGGGCCCTGGCGTCGGCGTTGTTGCTGCCGAGAATCTCGACGAGCGCGCCGATCTTCTCGTTGGAGTGCAGGTAGCTGCCGATGGCGCCGGCGCCTTCGACCTGCAGACGCGCAAAGCGGCGCACCGTGAGCTTCTCGCCGATGGTGGCGATCTTCTCGGTGACCAGCTCGCCGACCGTCTTGCTGCCCTCGAACGCCTGGGTGAGCAGCGCGGTGATGTCGGCCGGGTTGTGCTGACCGACGTGCTTCACGAGGCCCGCCGTGAGCTTCACGAACTCGGCGTTCTTCGCCACGAAGTCGGTCTCGGCGTTCACCTCGACGAGCACGCCCAGCTGGCCGTCTTCCGACACCGCGAGGCCGATGAGGCCTTCAGCGGCGACGCGGTCGCCCTTCTTCTCGGCCTTGGCCGCGCCCTTCTTGCGGAGGATCTCTTCGGCCTTGGCGAAATCGCCCGCCGACTCCGTGAGGGCCTTCTTGCAATCCATCATGCCCGCGCCGGTCTTCTCGCGGAGTTCCTTCACCATCGCAGCGCTGATCTCAGCCATGTGTGTGCTCCTTCAAAACGGTCGTTGAAAACAAACGGAGCGCCGACTCGCGGTAACCGCACGAGCCGACGCTCCAGAAAAGCAGGAAAGTCGATTCGGCTTACTCGGCCTTCGCCTCGGCGGCGGGCGCGGCTTCGGTCGCGACCGGAGCGGCTTCGGGCTCAACGGCGGCAGCGCCACCCTTGTGCTCGACGACCGGGCCACGGCCTTCACGGCGGGGCGCGCGGCGGCGGTTGTCGTCGCGGTCACCACCACGGCCACCACCTTCACGGCGGCGGTTCTCTTCCTGCGCGTCGCGGTCAGCGGCGCCCGAGGCGCGGTAACGCGCGGCACCTTCGAGCGCGGCGTCGGCGATCTTGCCCGTGAAGAGCTTGATCGAACGGATCGCGTCGTCGTTGCCGGGGATCACGTAGTCGATGCCTTCGGGATCGCAGTTGGTGTCGACCAGACCGATGACCGGAATGCCCAGGCGGTTCGCTTCGTGAACCGCGAGCTGCTCCTTCTTGGGGTCGATGACGAACACGGCGCCCGGGAGGCGGCTGGTGTTCTTGATGCCGCCGAGGTTCTTCTCGAGCTTCTCGCGCTCACGCTCGAGGCCCGCGACTTCCTTCTTGGGCAGACGCGCGTAGGTGCCGTCTTCCGCCATGAGCTCGATGCTCTTGAGGCGGTCGATGCCCTGCTTGATGGTCTTGAAGTTGGTCAGCGTGCCACCCAGCCAGCGGTTGGTGACGAAGAACTGACCCGAGCGGCTCGCCTCTTCACGAACCACGTCCTGGGCCTGCTTCTTGGTGCCCACGAAGAGCACCGAGCCACCGCGCGCGGTGACGTCGGACACGAAGCGGAGCGCGGCGCGAGCCAGCACGACCGTCTTCTGCAAGTCGATGATGTAGATGCCGTTCCGCGCGCCGAAGATGTACGGCTTCATCTTGGGGTTCCAGCGCTTGGTCTGGTGACCGAAGTGCACGCCGGCTTCCAGCATCTGACGCATGGTGATGCCGCCAGCGGGGGCCATCTGCTGCTGCTGCTCGTTCTGCTCGCTCATGTGTTCTTCCTTGTGTGGCTTCAGGTTTCGCCGCCACGTCCCAGTTACGTGAAACCTCCGGCATCGACCCTCGACCCCATGTCGAGAGCACCGTGGCCGGCTGGGCACGTGTGAGTATTTTTGCTGCCGTTCCTTCGAACGCTTTGATGCCTCGGCGCGCGATGAACGCGGGGGCGTGTAACAGGCTCTTCCCGGCGATCGCAAGCTTCTGGATCAGCCGCTCAGCCCAAGCAGTTTCAACTGGTTACAAGCACTCAACGCTCGAAGACCAGCGGGAGTGTGACCTGACTCGGCGCCTTCGTCTTCGGGAAGGTCTGGCGCTTGAGCGCAAAGAGCACGGCGCGCACGAAGGGCTTGAGCGGCGTGACACCTCTCAGCGTGTCGGCCAGCACGCGCGCGTTCTCGACGCGGCCGTTCTTCACCGTGAAGCCGAGCGACAGCAGGCCTGCGACCTCGAGACCGTCTTCCAGCAGGGGCCCGATGGCGCCGGTCACTTCGTCGATGGCGCGCTGCAGGGCGGCGGTCGACAGCGGGCCCTCGATGAACGGGCGCGGCTGCACGAACCAGCCGTGAATCACCAGCCGCCCTTCCCTCGGCTCCATGCTGCCTTCGACGCGACGCACGCCGTGCGGAATGCGCGGGTCGAAGGTGACGAGGCGATTGAACTTCGCCGGAATCTCCTCGAGCACTTCGGGCTCTTCGACGCCGCGCGTGCTGACGAAGCCCGACCAGAAATCGAGCACCTCGTCCTTGAGCAGCAGCGTCTCGCCACCACGAAACGTGCGCCGTTGCCACGGCGTGAGCGAGAACACGAAGGCCAGCGGCCCGTGCGGCAGGTCACCATGCAGGCGCTGCTCGCAGCCGTTCACGTAGCAGCTGAGCCACGGCGGCGAGACGTCGTGACAACCGAGCGTGCGCCGGCCCCACCACACCAGTCGCTGGTGGAACGCGTCGTAGAGCTTCCGGGGGAAGTACTCCCAGGCGGGCGTGCGCAGCGCCGTGTACTGGCCGGGCACGTTCCACAGGTCCCACACGAAGCGGTCGCCCGTGGCGCGACGCGCGTCGCTGAAGCGGGCCTCGAAATGTTCACGCAGCGGCTTCGCTTCGGGAGCGAAGCCGTCGACGACGAGCGTTCTCATGCCGTCGCGAACTACCTCAGTTGCAGGTCAACGCGCTGCCGAACGACGCCGCCGAAGCCGCCGTCGACGAGTAGTAGATGCGACCCCACGGGTAGGCGTTGGCGACCGCTGCCTTGTTGCCCGCGCTGCACGCCGTGTCTCCAGCGCCGCAGCCGGCGGGAATCTCCACGGCCTGACCCGCGGGGCTCGCGGCACCGGCGAGCGTGAAGTTCCGCGTCATCAACTGGGCGGGGTACGTGGGCTCGCTCTCGAACTCGCGCAACGCGACGATCTGGAAGCCGTCGGCCTTCGCGCTCACGCGCGGCCTTCTGATGGCCGTCGCACCCGTCGCGTCGGAGCCGGACCACACGCGATCGAAGGTCGCCGGGTTGTTGCTGCGCCAATAGCGCGCGCTCGAGCTCGACGCGTACTGCACCACGAAGCCCACCACGTACGCGTCGACGTTGCTGGCGTCCTTGAAGAAGCCCACCGCCGGGTCGGTGATGGCCGTCGAGTTGGCCGGCGGCGTGAACGTCGTCTCGCCCGACTTGCCGGTGCCGTCGTCGTTCACGGTGAAGAACCGCAACGCGTTGCCGCCGGCGCGATACGAGATGCCGATGGTGCGCAGCGCCGTCGTCGACTGGCACGACTGAGAAGCCGCCCAATCGCTGACGTTGGAGTCAGCGCCGATGCCCGGCACCACGGCGGTGTTGGCGACCAGCGTCGTCGAGGTGAGCGCTGCGGTCCCCGACGTGCAGCCGGCCTGCTGAATCGACCACGTGGTGCCGCTCAAGCAGGCTTCGATCTTCGCCATCTTGATGCCGGTGCCGTTCTCTCTCCAGATGAGCGTCGCCTTGCGGCCGTTGCCGCGCACCAGCCGCACCGAGTCGAGCGTGGTGGTCTCGCTGATCTTGAACTGGATCCACTTCTGCGCGCGCCAGGCTCCTGCGGCGTCGAGGTAGTAGAGGTCGATCTCCGCGTTGTTCGTCGCGTAGACGCCTGCGAGCAGCCAACCGTCGCCCGCCTGTACGAGGTCGGCGTCGGCGTAAGCCAGGGAGATCGCCGAGCTCGTCGGACCGTTGAGCGTGCCGTCGGCGTTCAGGCGCTGGAAGCTGATGCCCGAAACCCCACCTGCCATGATCATCGCCCCACCCGCGAGCGCGTCGGTGCCGCTGCCCAGCGCGCCGCCCTGACAGCTGCTCGAGTAGTAGTACGGCTGCACCTCGATGTCGGTGTAGGCGACCGAGCTGACCGTGGCGGTCGAGGCCAGCGTCGGCTCGTCGACCACGCCGTCACAGTCGTTGTCCTGGCCGTCGCACGCCGCGGCGGTGGGCGCGCCCGCCGTCACGTTGCACGTCACCCCGGTCTGCGCCGTGTTGCAGACGTTGGTGCCAGTACGTGCGCACACGCCCACGCCCGCGGTGCAGGTGTTGCCCAGGCCCGCGAAGCCGTTGTCGACGGTGCCGTTGCAGTCGTTGTCGAAGTTGTCGCAGACCTCCGTCGACGGGAAGATCGACTGCGGGCACGACAGCGCGCCCGCGGTGCAGGTCAGCGTGCCCTTCGCGCATTCGCCCTGCCTGCTGGGCACCGTGCACTGCGCGCCGCCGCCGGGGTTGCCCTCGTCCACCGTGCCGTCACAGTCGTCGTCGACGTTGTTGCAGAGCTCGGCGACGGGACCGTTGGTGCGCACGCAGATCTGCGCGGTGCCCTGGCACGCCGTGGTGCCCGCTGCACAACGCCCCTGCTGGCTGGTGGTGCACGCGGCGGCGGCGATGTTGTCGGTCGTGCCGTCGCAGTTGTTGTCGACCGAGTCGCACACCTCGGTGACCGGGAAGACCGTCTGCGCGCACGCCACCGCGCCGCCGTTGCACTGCATGACGCCGCTCGCGCACGGGCCCTGGCGATTCGAGAGCGTGCACTGCGCTCCGCCGCCCGGGTTGCCTTCGTCGACGTTGCCGTTGCAGTTGTCGTCGATGTTGTTGCAGGTCTCGGTGGCGCCCGGCTTCACGGCCGCGTTGCCGTCGTTGCAGTCGCTGTTGTTGGTGACGCGGTTGGCGACCGGGCTGCACTGGAAGATGGGCGTACCGTTCGCGGCGCCGTAGCCGTCACCGTCGGCATCGGCGTACCAGTTCACCGAAGCGGTGCCTTCGTCGACGGTGCCGTTGCAGTTGTCGTCGAGCGCGTTGCACACCTCCGTCGCCCCGGGCCGAATCGCCGCGTTGTTGTCGTTGCAGTCGGTGCGGTCCGTGACGTGGCCTGCGACCGGCCCGCACGACACGACCGCCGTCGCGGTGCTCGAGCCGAAGCCGTCCATGTCGGCGTCGCGGTAGTAGCTCGACGTGGGCAGCCCTTCGTCGGTCGAGCCGTTGCAGTTGTCGTCGACCGAATTGCAGACCTCGGTGCGGCCCGGGTTCACCAGCGCGTTGGCGTCGTTGCAGTCGTTGTGGCTCGTCACCCGGCCGGAGATCGGCGCGCACGCGCTCTGCGGTGAAGCCGCCGCCGAGCCGTACCCGTCGCCGTCGCCATCGGGGTAGTAGTTGGTGAACGTCAGCCCGTCGTCGACACCGCCGACGCAGTTGTCGTCGATGCCGTTGCAGAGCTCGGTCGCGCCCGGCTTCACCGACGCGTTGCCATCGTTGCAGTCGCTGTTGTTGGTGACCTTGCCGGCGACCGGAGCGCACGCCGACTGCGCGGTCGAGCCGGCCGCGCCGAACCCGTCACCGTCACCGTCGACGAAGTACTGCGAGAAGTTCAGCCCGTTGTCGACACCACCCGCGCAGTCGTCGTCGACGCCGTTGCAGATCTCGGTGGCGCCGGGCTTCACCATCGGGCTCGCGTCGTTGCAGTCGGCGTTGTTGGTCACCTTGCCGGCCACACCCACGCACGACGACTGCGCCATCGAAGTGGCCGCGCCGAAGCCATCGCCGTCGGCATCGGTGTAGTAGTTCGTGAACGTCAGCCCTTCGTCGACCTGGTTGTCGCAGTCGTCGTCGGCGCCGTTGCAGGTCTCGGGCGCCATCGGCTTCACGCTGGCGCTGGCGTCATTGCAGTCAGAATTGTTGAGCACCTTGCCGGGCACCGGCGAACACGCGCTCTCGCCGGTGGAGTTGACGTCGCCGAACCCGTCACCGTCGACGTCGGCGTAATACGTCGCGTAGGTGATGCCGTTGTCGACCTGCCCGTCGCAGTTGTCGTCGATGCGGTTGCACAGCTCGGTGGCGCCGGGCTTCACGGTGGGGTTGGCGTCGTCGCAGTCGGAGCGATTGGTCACCCGCCCCATCACGCTCGTCTCGCAGGAGTTCACCGCCGTCGAGGCCGCAGCCCCAAAGCCGTCGCCGTCGTCGTCGACGTAGAAGTCCTGAAAGGGAATGCCGTTGTCGTTGGTGCCATCGCAGTCTTCGTCGATGCCGTTGCAGATCTCGGCGGCGCCGGGGCGAATTGCCGGGTTGTCGTCATCGCAATCACCCATCTGCGTGACGTTGCCGGAAGGAGGCGCCTTGCACCCTTCGCCGGTCTTCATCGAGCCCACGCCGTCGCCGTCTTCGTCGCGGTAGTAGCTGACGACGGGGAGGCCTTCGTCGATCTGCCCGTTGCAGTTGTCGTCTTGCGCGTTGCACAGCTCGAGCGCGCCCGGGTACGCGTTGGGCTCGTTGTCGTTGCAGTCGACGTACATCTGCGACTGACAGTCTCCGGTCCCCGGAAAACCATCTCCGTCGTTGTCCAGACAGGTGGACCGAGGGAGCGGCGCGCCGGCATCGAGGGCCGACATCAACGGCGGGCGTGTTCCCTTGTCTCCGCAGGCCGTAAGACAGACGCTCAGCGCGACACCGACTGCGAGACTGCGGATCATGTGATGGGCTCCCCGGAACAGGCGGGCCCGTGTACCTGATGGATGAAGTTGTAGGCAAACCGCGCACGTGTCGCACTTGCGCTACAAGTGCCAGCGCCGTGCCCCGGGTTCTCTTCATCGAAAACCACGACTCGTTTTCGTGGAATGTGATCGACGCGCTGCCCTTCGCGCGCGAAGAAATCTGCGTGGTTTCCGCGGTCGAGGCCGCGACGGTGTTGCCCACGCTGGAAAGTTCCGACGTGGTGGTCATGGGCCCCGGTCCGATGGACCCGCAACGAGCGGGGCTGGTCGAGCTGGTGCACGAGGTCGCGAAGCGACGGCTCCAGTTCGTGGGCGTGTGTCTGGGCCATCAGGCGCTGGGGCTGGCGTTCGGCGCGACGCTGTTTCGGTCGACGCCGACGCACGGAAAGCGAGCGATTGCTCAGTTTCATGACGGGCGCTCGCTCGAGGTGATGCGCTACCACTCGCTGTCGTTGACCGACGTGAAGTCTCCCCTGCGCGTGACCGCGTCGCTCGCCGACGGCACGGTGATGGCGGTGGAGCACGAGTCGTTGCCGATGCGCGGCGTGCAGTTCCACCCCGACTCGTTCGGCACGCCGTTCGGTCGCGCGCTGTTGGCGGAGCTGTTCAATCGCGCAGAGAAAATCGAAACGAAGTTCCCGTCTCCCGCTCGCGCACCGGCTCAGGGTGAGGGGCCGACCGTCGCGCTCTCATCTCTGAAAGATGACTTCGCGTTGTTGTCGCCCGAATTCACGAACTCGACGTCGTGGACGCTCGTCGACCTCACAAAACCCGGCGACGCAAGGGTGTGGTTCGCGCGGGCCGAAGGGCGGGCGGAAGCCCTCAGTGGCCTCGCCCGACCGGTGCACCTGGCACTCGACGTCGCGCCCGCTTCGCTCAACGTCACGCTCGATGACACGGGCTTCCTCGACGGCGTGCGCTCCATTCGCGAACGAATCGCCGCTGGAGACGTGTACCAGGTCAATCTCACCGCCCGCGCTTCACTGGGCGAGGTCGACGGAGCCGCGCTGCTCTCGCGACTGTGCGCTCGCGGCGTTCCCCGCTTCGCGGCGTGGGTGAAGTCGTCGCGCTTCGGCGAATTCGTCTCAGCGTCACCGGAGCTGCTGGTCGAAACGGCCGGGCAATGGGTCCACGTCGAGCCGATGAAGGGCACGGCGGCCTCGGCTGATCAGCTGATCAACTCCGAGAAGGATCGCGCCGAGCTGGCGATGATCACCGACCTGCTGCGCGACGATCTTCACCGGCTGTGCGAAGCACGAAGCGTGGTCGTCACCAACGAACGCCGGCTCATACCGCTTGCCTACGCGGTGCAGTCCGTTGCCGACGTGGAAGGCACGCTGCGCGCGGGCGTTTCTCTTCACGACGTCTTGAACGTCGTTCACCCCGGCGGCTCGGTCACCGGCGCGCCTCGCCGCTCAGCCCTGCAGATCATCGCCGAGCTCGAGCGCACACCACGCGGCGCCTATTGTGGAACGCTGGGTCTCGAAATGAACGGCCGCAGCCGGTTCTCCTTGTTGATCCGCACGGCGGAGCGACTTCCGACGCACTGGCAATACGGCGTCGGCGGCGGCATCACGTGGGACTCGTCGCCCGAAGCGGAGCTCGACGAAGTGCGACTCAAGCTCGGCGCGCTCGGCGGAACCTGAGCGCCCTCGCGGTGCGCCTGGCGCTCGCGCTACACAGCCTTCATGCGTGCTTGGGGGCGTGCACTGATCAGCCGCTGACACCCGGCGTCACGCGCGTGGGCGAGAGCACGAACTTCGAGTTCCCCATCACGAGCCGCATCGACGACGAACTTACGCTCGAGGTGTGGCCGCTGGGCCCGCCCTTCGTGACGCACGGAAACCGGCCGCTCGCGCCGCGGAGCACGCAGCGCTACGTCGCGCACTTCGAGCCGAAGGTACCCGGGCCCGTCAGCACCCACTTCGTGGTGCGCATCGCAGACTGGTCTACGGAACTGACCGTCGAAGCGCTCGCGGAGTGACGACGGCGCCGTCGTCCTTCGACACCAGCGCGTGACGCGGGAACTACTTCGCCAGCGAGAACACCAGCTCTTCGAGCTGCTCCATCGACTCGCGCATGCCGCTCTCCATGCCCGACGCCACCGCCGCTTCACGCGCTTCCTTCGACGGGTAGCGCTCGCGCGAGGTCAGCTTCGTCTGCCCATTCACCTCTTCGAACGTCACCGTCGCCACGACCGCGCCGGCATCGGCCATCGGCTCGAACACCTGCGTGTAGACGAGCTTCGTGTACGGCGTGACCTCCCGGTACTCGCCCGAGAACGCCATGTTGCCCTGCTCGCGCACGTTCATCACGTAGCGGTACCTGCCGCCCGTGCGTACGTCGGCCGTGCATTCCACCAACGATGCACCGTGTGATTTCGGAGCCCACCAGCGGCTGACGAACTCCGCCTTCGTGTACGCCTCGAACACGATGCGCGGCGGTGCGCGAAACACGCGCGAGATGACGATGTCCTGCTGGCCTTCGAGTTCCATGCTCGTCTTGTTCATGCCTTCGTTCCTTTCAACGGGGTGCACTGCGCCTCCTTCGACTGGAGCTCGTCGATGACCTCGTCCATCGCGTCGAAGCGCGCTTCCCAGAGCTGGCGGTAGCGCTCGAGCCACGCGTGCAGCTCGCGCAGCGGCGCTGCCTGCAGCTCGTACAAGCGCTGCTGACCACGCGGCTGCACGTCGACCAGCCCGACCTCTTTGAGCACCTTCAGGTGCTTCGAGACCTGCGGCTGGTTGAGCTTCAAACCCTCGACGATGTCGTTCACCGGCTTCGCGCCATCGCGGAGGAACTCCACGATGCGGAAGCGGTTGGGATCGCCGAGGGCTGCGAGGGACGTATGCATCATGCGGAATGTATTCTTCGCACGACATATTCCCGTCAAGGAATTTACTAAAGGTGACGTGAAATCAGCGCTTTGGAGGCGGTCTTACCGGCGGACGGGCGCCACCTGGCGGCGTTCCGGGGCGTGGCGGAGGCCGGCCGGCAGCCAGTGGATTGGGCCGGATGGCCGTCGAGCCGTTCTCGATGGGCTGCTCGTCTTCCATCAACGAGTCGCTGACCTCGATGCTGGGCGCCATCGTCTCTTCGGCGGCCGTTTCGGAGGGCGCGGGCTTCTTCATCAACAGCGGGTTGCGCGTGGGCGGCGGCGTGGCGTCGTCACGATTCGCGGCGGTCACCGGGCGCTGCGCGGGCATCGCCGGGCGAGAAGGCGGCTGACCGGGCCTTGCGGGCACCTGCACCTGCACCTTGTTCTTTTCCGCGTTCTTCGCCTTGGCGTCGCTCTTCAGCTTCTCTTCGAAGGCCTTCCACTCGTCTTTGTATTCCTTGGGGTCCGGCATGTGCTCTTCGCGGTGCTTCAGCGAAGGCGCCCAGTGCGTGGTGACGTTCTCACCCAGACCGTGAATCAACGGCGGAGGCGGCACGCCATACGTGCGCGGATCGAAGAAGGCCTCGTCGAGATCTTCGAAGCCGTAGGCCTTCGCCTTGGCGAAGAAGGTCGGGAGAATGCCCGTGGGCGCGTGGTACCCGAGCACCTTGCCGTTCTCGTCTTTGCTCACCGGGATGTAGAGCCAGAGGTCCTGCGTGCGGTAGTCGCCCTTCTCGTTGAGCGGCAGCACTTCGGAGACGGCGATGGTCTTGCGGCTACCGTCCTGCAGGCGCTCGCAGCACACGATGAAGTTGATGGCCGCGGCGACCTGCGCGCGAATGGCGACCATCGGCAATTCGACCGAGCTCATCAGGCACAACGACTCGAGGCGGCGCAGCGTTTCGGTCGGCGTGTTGGCGTGCACCGTGGCCATCGAGCCGCCGTGGCCGGTGTTCATGGCCTGCATCAGGTCGAAGGCTTCACCACCGCGAACTTCACCGACCACGATGCGGTCGGGGCGCAGACGCAGCGCCGACATCAGCAGGTGACCCATGGTCACTTCGCCTTTGCCGAACTTGTCGGGCGGGCGTGACTCGAAGGGCACCAGGTGCGCCTGCTGCAACTGCAGCTCGGCCGAGTCTTCGATGGTGAGAATGCGTTCGTCGTCGGGAATCAGGCCCGAGAGAATGTTGAGCAGCGTGGTCTTGCCCGAGCCCGTACCGCCCGACACGACCATGTTCAGCTTCACGCGCACGGCCGCTTCGATGAGGCGCACCATCTTCTGGGTGATGGAGCCGAACTCCACGAGGTTCTGCGGCTTGAGACGATCCTTGAAGAACTTGCGGATCGAGATGGTCGTGCCCTTGCGCGCGATGGGCGGGATCACGATGTGAATACGAGAGCCGTCGGGCAGACGCGCGTCGAGGCGCGGGCGCTCGTCGCTGAGAATGCGGCCGACGAACTGAGCCATGTTGCGTGCCGCGCCGAGCAGCCCTTCTTCCGAGAACGCAGCGTCGGTCTTGGTGAGCACGCCCTTTCGTTCGATCCACACGTCGGTGGGACCGTTGATCATGATTTCCGAGACGGTCTCGTCGTCCAGGTAGGGGAGTACGGGCTTGAGGAACGCCCGCAGCGACTCTGTGTACATCGTCATGGCGGACCGAATGCTACCGTACCTTCCATGGCGACGAAGAAGGTCCGCACCGTGAAGAAGGTGTCGAAGCCGAAGAAGCCGTCGAAACCGGTGGTCGTGCTGGAGCCCGAACGAGCGCGCGCGCCGCTCGCCCTGCCCTTCGAGATCGACCCGCAGAAGATCGAAGCCTCACTCAACAAGCTGAAGGACCAGGTGGTCACGCTCGCGAAGAAGGGCCGCTACACGAAGGTGCGCTTCAAGTTTCGCGGCAAACAGCTGTTGCCCGACATTCCGCTCGCCGCGGTGGTCGCGGTCGAAGGCGCGACGTTCTACTGGGCCGGCGTGTTGCGCGCGGTGGTCTTCACGCTCGCCGGTCGTGCGGTCATCGACGTCGAGCTGGTGAACGACTCCGAGAAGAAGCTCGCCGCTGGCAAAGAGGCCTTGTTGTCGGGAGACCTCGACGAAGCGCTGCAGCACTTCACCGACGCGAAGGACATGGACGTCGAGAACCCGGCCGTGCACCTCAACCTCGGCATCGCGCTCAAACTCAAGGGCGATCACCCCGGAGCGCGGGCGGCGCTCGAGCAGGCGCTGAAGCTCGACCCGCGCGGTCCGTTCGCGCACGAAGCAGAACGGTTGCTCAAGACGCTGACCACGGCGATCGTCGTGGCTTCATGAAACGCGCACTCCTCGCTCTCGTCTTCGCCGGCTGCGCTGCTGGGCCCCGGCCGGTTCCTTCTTCCGCAACGCCTGCCGAGCGCCTCGCCGCGGCCGAAACCGCGCTGCTCAACGCGAAGGGCTACACCTCCACCTTCGACATCGAATCGACGGGCGAGAACGCCGCCACCATGACCGGCACGCTCGAGCTCCTCGACGGCAACGCGCTGCGAATCTCGAGCGACGGCGCGTACAAGAACGAAGCGGTGCACGTGGAGCTCGATTCGCGTGAGTCCGACAGCCCGCACCGCGCGTCGAGCCGCGGCCCGAACGTGTCTTCGCACCGCGACCCGCCGGCGCCGAAGCTGCGAGAAGCCGTCGCGCTCGGGCTGGTGCGCATGGGCCTGCTGCACAACCTGGTGACCCTCGCGATGGACCGCCCGCTCGACAAGTCGGAGGGTGGTTTCGACGGCTGGGTGAAGGCCGTCGACGTCAAGGCCGGCAGCTCGGTGAACGCCAGCGAAGTGCCCTGCACCAACGTCGACTTCGGAATTCAGGTGAGCGGTCAGCGCATGGGCGAGGGCACGCTGTGCATCGCCGACGCCACCGGGCTCCCGGTGTTGCGCACCGGCGTCGTTCACTTTCCCGCCGGCGACATGACGGTCACCGAGAAGTTCACGTGGAAGCTGCCGTGACCTGCGGCGAAGGCCGTTCGAGCGATGTCTGCGCGTAAGCCGGCACTCGGCTTCATCCTCGTCACGCTGTTCCTCGACATCCTCGGGCTGGGGCTCATCATCCCCATCCTCCCGAGGCTCGTGGAGAGCTTCGTGGGCAACGACCCGACCGAGGGCGCGTTCTACGTGGGGCTGTTGACCGCCACGTACGCGGTGATGCAGTTCTTCTGCGCGCCCCTCATGGGCAGCATCTCCGACCGCTACGGCCGCCGCGTGGTGTTGCTGGTGACGCTCTTCGGCCAGGTGCTCGACTACCTGCTGCTCGCCTTCTCACCGACGCTGGGCTGGTTCTTCCTGGGCCGCGTACTGGCGGGCGTCGGAGGCGCCTCCATCGGCACCGCGGGCGCGTACATCGCCGACGTCAGCCCTCCGGAAAAACGGGCGCAGAACTTCGGGCTCATCGGCGTGGCGTTCGGGCTGGGCTTCATCGCCGGCCCGGCGATGTCGGCCTGGCTGGGCACCGTGCAGCTGCCGTTTCTGGGCCTCGACGCGCTGCGCACGCCGTTCATCGTGGCCGGCTGCTTCACGCTGGTGAACGCGGTGTGGGGCGTGTTCTTCGTGCCTGAATCGCTGGCGCCCGAAAATCGCCGCGCGTTCTCGTGGTCACGCGCCAACCCCTTCGGCGCCCTCCGCTACCTCGCGCGCTACCCCGTCGTGCTCGGGCTGTCGGCGAGCTGGTTGCTGTTCGGCATCGCGCAGCGCGGCCTCGAGAACACGTGGGTGCTCTACACGCAGTACCGCTTCGACTGGGGCGTGCGTGAAACCGGCTTCTCGCTCGCGGTGGTGGGGCTGGCGGCCGCGGTGGTTCAAGGCGGCCTCTCGCGCCGCATCATTCCCAAGTTCGGAGAGCGGCGCGTGCTGACCTTCGCGCTCGGCGTCTCGGCCGTCACCTTCGCGTGCTACGCGTTCGCCAGTCAGGGGTGGATGATGTTCCCCATCATCGTGGTGAGCGCCTTCGGAGGCCTGACGCAACCTTCCGCGCAGGGCCTGATGTCGAAGGCCGTGCCCGCCAACGAACAAGGCATGTTGCAGGGTGGAATTCTGGGCGTGGGCTCGCTGACGGGTGCCTTCGGGCCACCGCTGGCCACCAATCTGTTCGGCTATTTCGCCGGCGCAGACGCACCGATTGCGCTCCCCGGCGCAGGATTTCTCATGTCGTCATTGTTGACCGTGTTCGCGCTGCTGATGGCGATTCGCACCTTCAAGCGGCTGCCTGCCTGAGGCGGGTTGCACGCGCTCGCCGCGCTCGGATAGGAGCACGCGCATGATGAAGGCCAACGACGATGAGTGGCTCAAGAACTACGTGCGCAACACGCGCGGTCGCATGTTCAAGAGCGACTTCTTCGAGTTCTTCTCGAAGGTGCACCCGGCCACGCCGTTCGTGTTCTGGATTCCGCTCGCGACCGCGATTCTCGGTTACGGCCTCTACAACGGCATCACCCGCTGGCAGGTGACGGTGCCGATGCTGGTGGTGGGTTTCTTCTCGTGGCAGTTCCTCGAGTACTTCATTCACCGTGACGTGTTTCACCTCTTCCCGGGCCCCACGGCGCACGGCTTCCACCACAAGTACCCCGATGACGACACGCGGCTGGTGATGCCGCTGACCGTCAGCATCGGGCTGGCCACGCTCATCGGCGGCGGGCTGTACCTCGTGGGTCAGCACCAGTTCACGCTGCCGTACTGGGCCGGCCTCGTTTACGGCTACCTCTGGTACGACTTCATGCACTGGTCGACGCACCACCGGAAGCCGCTGACCGCGTGGGGCAAGAAGCTGCGTGACCACCACATGGCGCACCACTTCGCCGACCCGCACAAGAACTTCGGGTTGAGCCACATGTGGATGGACCGCCTGCTGGGCACCGACAACAAGCGCGAGAAGAAGTGAGCATCGCTTCACCGCCGTCGTTGCCGGGCCTGGAGCCCGTCTCGTTGCCCGTCTACCGCCGGCCCGCGTTGTGGGTCGCGCTGCTGGGGGTGGCTCTGGTCGGCCTCGTGGTGTGGAGGCTGAGCGCACCTCGCGTCGATCCCCGCGTCGAGCTGCCGGTGTTGTCGACGGTGCCCGCCTTCCACTTCGTCGACCAGTCGGGCGCCGCGTTCGACGCCAGCGCGCTCGACGGCCAGGTCTGGGTGGCGAACTTCATCTTCACCCGCTGCCCCAACATCTGCCCGAAGTTCACCGCCAAAATGGGCGCGCTCCAGGACCGCAGCAACGGTGAGCTGCCGCAGCTCAAGCTGGTGAGCTTCACCGTCGACCCGGAGTTCGACACGCCCGAAGTGCTCAAGGCCTACGGCGAAAAACACCGCGCTGACTTCGGCCGGTGGACATTCGCCCGCGGCGCCAAACCCGAGCTCGAGAAGGTCATCCGTGAAGGCATGCTGCAGCCGATGGACTGGGGCGACGGCAAGGACCTCAACTCCGTCGTGCACGGCAGCTACTTCGCGCTCATCGACGGCAAACGTCAGGTTCGCGGCGTGTACCGGTTCAGCGAACCCGGGGCGGTAGACGAAGTGCTCCGAGACGCACACATCCTTCTTCGTTGATTCCACTCGCGCGTCACTCCGCTGTTGCGCAAGCATCGACTTCGTCTCGGGGGAGTTGAGGGTCCAAGCAGGTGTCAGGTGCAGAGCGTCGTGAACATGTCCGTCAGCGCGTGTCCCGCGTCGAAGTGCGCGTGGCGAGCCGTGAGTCGTTGCAGGCCAGCTACCTGAGAGATCTGTCGACTGGCGGGCTGTTCGTTCGCAGCAAGAACCCGCTCCCGCCCGCGTCGGAGGTCGTCGTCGAGCTCTCGGTGGCCAATGCGCCGCCCGTGAAGCTGCGCGGCGTCGTGGTTCGTCACGAGGTGGCCGAAGACGGCACGCCGCGCGGCTTCGGGGTTCAGTTCTCGACGGTCGACGCCGAGACGAAGGCGTCCATCGAGCAGCTCATCCGCGAGAACCAGCCGCCGCCGGTCCCCGCTGGCGTCGACGAAATGGAGTTGGCGGAGCTGCGCGGCACGCTCGAGGCCTACGAAGAATCGATGGCCGAGCTGCGCGCCTCGGAGATGGACCTCGCGCAGAAGCTCGAGAACTCCGAGGCGGAACGCGCGGTGCTCGAACAGGTCGCCAACGAGCTCCGGGAGCGCGTGGCGTCGCTCGAAGGTGACCAGCAGGCGCACCGCAACCAGCTCGACGACGTGCTCGAGCAGCTCAAACGCTCGGAGGCCGAGCTCACCGCGCTGCGCGCCGCGTTGTCGCAACTGCAGGACGAGCTGGCGACCGCGCACGCCGCTGAGTCGGACCTCGATGCGGCACGCGCCGAGCTCGAGACCGCACGCGCGCTTGAGCCCGAGCTGCTCTCGACGCGCGGCGAGCTGGAGGCGCTGCGCGAGACGTACAACCAGCTGCAGACCGAGCTGGAAACGGCCCGGGCGCTGGAGCCCGAGTTGCTCTCTGCGCGCGGGGAAGTCGAGGCGCTGCGTGAGACCTCGGCGCAGCTGCAGAACGAGCTGAGCGTGGCCCAGGCTGCGCAGACCGAACTCGCGATGGCGCAGGGCGAGCTCGCCGGCCTCCGCGAAGCGACGACGCAATTGCAGAACG
>QFQP01000149.1 GCA_003243425.1 Archangium gephyra
ACGCGAACAAAGACGACGTCGTGGACGGCCACCGGCTCGGAGTCGAGCTCATCTGCAGACTGCTGCAGGTGGCTCCGAGCAGCTACTACGCTGTCAAGACCCGCGCGCCCTCCGCTCGCGCGTTGCGGGACGAGGAGTTGGTCCCGCAGCTGGTCGAGATCTGGGAAGCCAACTATCGCGTCTACGGGGTCCGCAAGCTCTGGAAAGCCGCCCGACGTGCGGGGATCACGATCGGCCGGGACCAGACCGCCAGGTTGATGCGCGCCGCGGGGATCGAAGGCGCGAGGCGGTCGAAGCGGATCAAGACGACGCGACCGGATCCTTCGTCGGCACGGCACCCGGACCTCGTGAAACGGGAGTTCACCGCGACCGCGCCCAATCGGCTCTGGGTCACTGATCTGACATTCGTGCCGACCTGGGCCGGCGTCGCCTATGTGTGCTTCATCGTCGACGCGTTCTCCCGCATGATCGTGGGGTGGCGGGTCGCGTCGCACATGCGCACCGAGATGGTCCTCGACGCGATCGAGATGGCCCGCTGGTCCCGCGGCGCCCACCACGAGGATCTGCGGTGTCACAGCGACGCGGGCTCTCAATTCACGTCGATTCGCTACGGCGAACGCCTCGCCGAGATCGGTGCGACACCCTCGATCGGAACCGTCGGCGACAGCTACGACAATGCCCTAGCCGAGACGGTGAACGGCTACTACAAGGCCGAGATCGTCCGAGGCCCCGCACGCCCCGGGCCGTGGAAGACCGTCGAGGATCTCGAACTCGCGACCCTCGGCTGGGTGCACTGGCACAACACGCAGCGCCTCCACGGCTACCTCGGCGATGTCCCACCCGCCGAGTTCGAGAACGCGTTCTATGCTGTCCCCAACGACCACAACCTGCTGGTCGGAATCAAATAGCGCGAGTCTCCATCAGACCCAGGGCGCTTCAGCGGTTCGGTGCACCCTCACGCGAAACTGCGTTTGTGTACGCTTTCGCGCCCGTTTTGCGTGCACAGGTGCGGTTTCGCGAAACTGAGCTTGCTCACGCGGGGCGGCGTGAAGCGCCCTGAGTTTGTTGGAGGCTCCTGACCTTGGAAACGAGGATGGGGTTATGCCCAAAGAACTGGCGAATGGGAAGCCGACAACGCGTCGCTACTCGAGCGAGGAGAAGGCCGCCGCGGTGCGGATGGTGAGAACGCTGCGCGCTGAGCTCGGCGTCACGCAAGGGACCGTGCAGCGCGTCGCGACGCAACTCGGCTACGGGGTCGAGTCGGTGCGGACGTGGGTGAAGCAGGCCGATGTCGATGACGGTGTCGCCCCCGGCGTGAGCAGCGCCGAGGCGCAGCGGGTGCGAGAGCTCGAGCAAGAGAATCGGGAGCTTCGCCGGGCCAACGAGGTGCTGAAACGGGCCGCGTCTTTCTTCGGGGCGGAGCTCGACCGCCACTACCGGAAGTAGTCGCGTTCATCGACGCGAACAAAGACGACGTCGTGGACGGCCACCGGCTCGGAGTCGAGCTCATCTGCAGA
>QFQP01000150.1 GCA_003243425.1 Archangium gephyra
GCTCACCCCAGGTGAGCGTCCCCGTCTTGTCGAAGGCCATCGCCTTGACACGTCCAAGCGTCTCCAGCGGTCCGCCGCCCTTCACCAGCACGCCTGCGCGGGCCGCGCGGGCGATCCCCGCCAGGACGGCGGCCGGGGTCGCAATGGCGAGGGCGCACGGGCTCGCCGCCACCAGAACGACCATCGCCAAATAGAAGGCCTCGGCGAACGCCGTCGAGAAGGCGAACATCGACACCAGGAGCGTCGCCAGGACGCCGGCCAGCACGATCGGCACATACCAGCGCTGGAAGCGGTCGATGAACTGCTGGGTCGGCGATTTGGCGTCGTCGGCGCTGCGGACCAGCTCCACGACCCGGCTCAGCGTCGAGTCGGCGGCAGTAGCGGTCACCTCGATCTCCAGGACTCCTGCTCCGTTGACCGTGCCGGCGAAGGTGCGGTTCCAGGCCGGGAGCGTCGCCGCACTCCGACGCGCCCGGTCACGGTCGTCGACCGCGGCCTTCTCGACCGGGATCGACTCGCCGGTGACCGCGGACTGGTCGACCGCGGAGACGCCGGCGACGACGAAGCCGTCGGACGGGATTCGCGAGTTGGGCCGAACCACGACGACATCGCCGGCACGGATCTCCTCGATGGGCACTTCGACGGGTTCGCCGCCACCACGGCGCAGCAGCGCAGTCCGCGGAGCGAGCTCGGCCAAGCCCTCGATGGACTTGCTGGCGCGGCTCATCGCGTACTCCTCGAGTGCATGCCCGAGGCTGAACAGGAAGAGCAGGACCGCGCCCTCGGCCCACTTGCCGATCGAAGCGGCACCGACCGCGGCCACGATCATGAGGAAGTCGACCTCGAACCGACCGCGCAAGGTCGACGCGACCGCCGTGCGGATCGTGAAGAACCCGCCGAAGAAGTAGGTCGCGATGAAGAAGACGAGCGGCAGCCCGATCATCGGCACCCGGAAGACATACTCGCTGATCATGCCTGCGCCATACGTGGCGCCAGCGGCAATCGCGAACCACAGCTCGATTCGGGACGAACCGCCGGAGTGATCGCTCTTCGGGGCAGCGGGCTCGGGCTTGGCCTGATTCACCTTGCCATAATAGGTCACAACATTCTGATATGTAAATGTAAACGAAGTGATACTCAATCTCAGGCAGAATGGAGCCATGAAGGCGGCGACGAGGGGCTCGCGTGCGGACCTGACTGACGAGCAAGCCGAGCGGCTCGCAGAAGTGATGCAGGCACTGGCCTCCCCTGTTCGACTGCGCATCCTCAGCGTGCTTAGTGAGGGGCCTATCACGGTTACGGATCTCAGTGACCATCTGGGCGTTGCGCAGACTAGTGTGTCAAACCACCTTCGCCTGCTTCGCCACCTCAGCTTGGTCTCTGGCGCTCGTGACGGCCGGAACGTTTACTACACGCTCTTCGACGACCACGTGGGCGACCTTCTCGAGGAGGCCATCGGTCATGTGGCTCATCTCCCTCATATGAGCTAAGCGACGGATTTCGAGTA
>QFQP01000006.1 GCA_003243425.1 Archangium gephyra
CAGTGCATCCCCGCTACAGATCATCTCCACGTGTTTCGTGTCGATCCCGTCGTGGCAGTTATGCGGATCAGCTCTCTAGAGCAGGCTCACCAGCGCCACGCCGGCGGCCGCGCTCAGCGGGATCGAGAAGTTGTCGTCGACGCGCAGGCTCACCAGCTCGGCGATGGCGCCAGCCAGCCCGGCCGCACCGGCCAGCAGCAACGCCGTACCCACGCTCACGCCGTGGAACGCCACGAACAGCGCAAACACCACCAGCAGCGACGACGCGAAGAACGCCGCCGTGCCCTCCAGCGAGCGGCCGTGCATCAGGCGAATGCGACCGAAGCGGCGGCCCACCAGCCCGGCGACCGGGTCGCCGATGCCCAGCACGGCCACGCCCGCCACGCACCACAGCGGCTGCTGCGTGAGCGACAACAACAGCAGCGCCGTCGCGTACCAGGTCGCCGAGTTCACCCGGTGGCTCTCGTGCTCGTGCGCCACCGGCCCGAAGACCTTCATCAATAGCGCGTTGATGCGCGGAGAAATACGGCGCGAAATCTCACAGCCCCACGCGAACGTGGCCCACGCCACCGCGATGCCCGTCAGCACCGGCCACGGCAACGCTTCGATGGCGAACACCGCGAACGCGCCCGACGCCACGTGCAACAGCGAGCGCCGGTAGTTGGTGGGCCGCAGCGACGGCACGTGAATCGACTGCAGCTGCAGCCCCCGGGCGAGCTCCATGTACGCCGGCTGCATGCGCTGCTTGAAGGTCAACCAGCTCGACCTGGTGTCGGTGGCGGGCAGCTCGGCCTTGAGGGTGTCGGCCAGCGTGGCGTGGCGGCGCTCCAGCTTCGGCTGCAGCTCGGCCAGGCCCTTCTTCCACGCGGCGGCCATCTCGGCCCTCCAGCGCACCGGGTCGATGTCGCTGAGCAGGCGGTGAAGTTCGAGGGCGAGGTCGCGGTCTTCCACCAGCTCGGCTGACGTCATGGCGCAGGCATCAACACGGCTCGGCGCCGATTTCCCACCGCAGACTGATGACGCACTGACACTTCGATGACGAATTTCCGTTGAAACCGAAAAATTCCGCCGATTTCGGGTGCCTCGTGTGGACCGATCGGCCATGTCACAGTGCTTCGCCCGTGATTCAGGTTTTTCCTGATGCAGCCGTGCAGCACCTTCTGGTCGTGACCGACGCGCCCGAAGCGTGGTCGTCGGTGGCGCCGTTTCTCCAGCAGCGCGGTTGGAACCTGTCGTGGGCGGTGTCGACCCGGCATGCGCTGTTGCGGCTCGAGACCGCAAAGGCGCCGTGGCGCGTCGTGCTCTGTGACTTGAGAGACGACGACGAGAACCTCTCGACGGTCGAAGCCCTGCTCGCGCAGTTCCCGGAGCTCACGGTGCTGCTGGCCTGCGAAGAGAGCGGCATCTCGCTGGCGGTGCGGGCGCTGCGGAGCGGCGCGAGTGAGGTCATCGAGCGGCCGCTGGGCTTCGAGTCGCTGCTCGGAACTCTCGAGCGCGTGGCGAAGGTCGAGCCGGCGCCGGTGGTGGAGCCGCCCGGGTTCGCGTCGTTGCTGGGTCACAGCCCGGCCATGCGCGAGCTGATGCGGGTGATGGAGCGCGTGGCCGACCGCGAGTTCACGGTGATGCTTTCGGGGGAAGCAGGCACCGGGAAGGAGCTGGTGGCGCGCGCGCTCCATCAGGCGAGCCGTCGTCGCGCAGGGCCGTTCGTGGCGTTGAACTGCGCGGCGCTGCCGGAGTCGCTGCTCGAGAGTGAGCTGTTCGGCCACGTGGCCAACGCCTTCACCGACGCCGGTGACGAGCGGCTGGGGTTGTTGCGCTCGGCGTCGGGCGGCACCTTGTTCCTGGACCAGATCGGCGACCTGCCGCGCGCGTTGCAGCCGAAGCTGTTGCGCGTGTTGCAGGAACGCACGGTGCGCCCGCTCGGCGCGAGCCGGGAAGAGCCCATCGACGTGCGCGTCATCTGCGCGGTGACCGGCTCGCTGCACGACGCGGTGGCCGCCGGTGCCTTCCGGGAAGATCTCTATTTCCGGCTCGACGTGGTGCGCCTCGACCTCCCGCCGCTGCGCACGCGCGAGACCGACGTGCTGCTGCTGGCCGACCATTTCCTCGCCGTGCACGCTCAGCGCACGCAGCAGCCGCTGCGGCACCTGAGCCTCGAAGTCGCCGCGCGGTTCCTCGAGTACGAATGGCCGGGCAACGTGCGCGAGCTGTTCGGCGTGCTCGAAGGCGTGCTCGCGTTGTCGAGCCACGAGGTCATCGACGTCTCCGAGCTGCCCCGCTCCATCGCCACCGCGACGCGGCCGCTGCCCTCCATCACCGACTCCTCGCTGCGGCCGTGGGCGGAGGTCGAGAAGGGCTACATCCTCCAGGTGATGAACGCCCTCAAAGGCAACAAGCGGCAGGCGGCGCTGACGCTCGGGCTCGATCGCACCACGCTGTACCGCAAGCTCCAGGCGTGGAGCTGAGCTGTTGTACGAAGGGCGGGTGCGTCTCCTCGTCCTCCCGCTGACCCTCGCGCTGGTCGCCTGTCCTCCTGAAGCAGCTCCGACGTACGGCGGGCTGTCCGTCACGTCGTCGAAGTCGTCGCTCGCGGTCACCAGGGGCGACAAGACGCTCCTCGACAACACGAAGGTCAGCACCCGCGTCGGCCGCGCCCGCTACGAGATGCAGTACGGCAGCTGGAAGGTCACCGATTCCCAGAACGCGGCGAACGAAGCGGCATCGTTCTCGTGGAGCTCGACCACCAGAGACGTCGCCACCGGCGCGTTCGTGAACGCCGACGACGCGCCGCTGGTGAACGTCGAAGCGCGCTCGTCGGGCGAAGGTGTGCTGGCCATCACCTACACGGCGACCGACCCCGCGACGAACCGCCTGACCGTTTCTCTGCGCTGTGAAGACGCAGACCGTTTCCTGGGCTTCGGGGGGCAGGCCGATGCCATCGACCACCGCGGCCACCTGGTGACCATGTGGACCAGCGAGCCCGGCATCGGCAAGCAGATGGAAGACGACGAGTACCCCGCGCTGTGGATGCTGGTCGGCACGCGCCACGCGTCGAGCTTCGGGTTGCCGACGTGGGTCTCGAACCGCGGCTACCAGGGACTCGTCGAGAGCGATGCCCGTTCCATCTTCGACGTGTGCAAAACAGACACGGGTATTTTCAGAATCGAAGTATGGGCAAACACATTCACGCTGCATGTCTATGAAGGCGAGCCGAAGCAGGCGGTCGAACGTGCGACTGCGGGGTTGTTGGGGCGGCCGTTGCAGCCGCCTCCGCTGGCGTTCGCGCCGTGGAACGACGCCATCTTCGGTTCTGCCGAAGTGCGCCGCTTCGCGAACTTTCTGCGCGACAACGACATTCCCTCGTCGGCCATCTGGACGGAAGACTTCCGTGGCGGGCGTGACGAGGCGACGGGCTACCGGCTCATCGAAGAGTGGGACACCGACCGCACGCTGTACCCCGACGTGGAGCAGGTGGCCGCCGACCTCGCGGCGCTCGGCTACTCATGGCAGTCGTACTTCAACACCTTCGTGGTGACCGAGACGCGCATCTACGCCGAAGGTCTTGCCGGGGGTCACCTCGTGGGCGCGGCTGACGGAGGCACCGGGCCATACCTGTACGACGGCGTGACGTTCAAGAAGACCGCGATGGCTGACCTGTCGCGGCCCGAGACGCGCGAGTGGGTGAAGTCGTACCTGCGCAGGTCCCTCGACGAGGGCTTCACCGGGTGGATGGCGGACTACGGCGAATGGCTGCCGCACGACGCGAAGTTGTTCAGCGGTGAAGACCCGTTGGTGGCGCACAACCGCTACGCGCTCGAGTGGGCGAAGCTGAATCAGGAGGTGATGCTGGAGCGCACCGACGGCGTGCAGCGGCTGTTCTTCTCGCGCGCGGGTTGGGTGGGCAGCAACAAGGTGACGCCGGTGGTGTGGGCCGGCGACCAGCGCACGTCGTTCCAGAAAGACGACGGGCTGGTCACCGTGATTCCCATGGGCATCAACCTCGGGCTCGCGGGCGTGAACACCTACGCGCACGACATCGCCGGGTATCAGTCGAACACCAACCCGCCGTCGACCAAGGAGCTGTTCTTCCGCTGGACGTCGCTCGGTGCGCTGACGCCGGTGATGCGCACGCACCACGGCATCGACGCGCGCAACAACTGGAACCTCGAGAAGGATGCGGAGACGACCGCGCACTACAAGCGCTGGGCGAAGTTCCACATTCAGTTGTTCCCGTTCTTCGACGCGCTGTCTGCGCAGGCAGAGGCGACGGGCGTGTCGACGTTGCGTGGGCTTGCGGTCGTTTCTCCCGGTGACGATCGCGCGTGGACGGTGAGTGACGAGTACTGCCTGGGTGACGACGTGCTGGTGGCGCCGGTGGTCGACGAAGGCGCGACGTCACGCACCGTGTATTTCCCCGAAGGCACGTGGGTGCAGTGGGGTGGTTCCCAGCGCGTGACCGGCCCGACGGAGGTGGTGGTGCAGGCGCCGGTCGGTGAGATCCCGGTGTTCGTGCGCGCGGGGGCCGTGGTGCCGCGGTTGCCGTCGCGGGTGGACACGCTGATTCCGGCGGCGCCGCCGGTGGTCGACCTCGACGACGTGAAGAACGAGCGCGTGGTGCTGGTCGCCTCGGGCGCGGCGGGCTCGTTCATCGAGCGCGACGGCACGAAGTACGAAGTCACGACGTCATCGGCTTCCGACTTCACGTTGCCGGCGTGTGCGAGCGCGAGTCAGCGCGGGTGCGTCGACGGAAACGTGGCGCGGCTGGAAGGCACGACGCTCACGTTCCCGGGCGGCGAGCTCACCATCACCGGTTGGCCGTCACGCACCTACGACGTGGAAGTTCTCGGAATTTGAAGCGCGCTCATTCAGACGATTGCGCCGCGCGAGCGAGGGCGGAGCTGCAGTACTCGGCGGTGTAGTTTTCTTCGCTCTCGTAGCTCGTCGAGTCGCGAATCGCCTGTAGCGACGCGCGCACTTCATGATGCTGTTCGCGTGTCAGGCCGCACGCGAGGTGCACGCACGAGACGTCGCACGCGCTGGCTGGTGACGCTGTGGCGAGGCGATGCACTCGCTCGATGAGCGCTTCGAGCACCGCGATCTGACGATGGCGTTCGCCGAGCCATCGCGCGTATCCGCTGCGGTCACTCGATTGCATCGGCTGTGTGAGCTGCGCTCGGCGCTGCGCGCACGTGGTGTGCAGGAACGTCCAGAAGTGGCGCAGCTGCGTTCCGCTGAGTGATGTCACGCCATCTTCTGGTGCTTTGGCTGCGCGCGTCGCTTCATGCATCGCGACTCGAACCGCCTGCGCGGTGAGCCGTTGGCGGGCGCTCGCGGGAGTCATCGATTCGAGCTCGTCCTCTCTCGGGTTGGTCGCATCGGCGACGAGATCTTCGGCGCTGACCCCGGTTTCCATCGAGACACGCATGCCATCAGCGCGCAGTCGCTCGATGCTTACGGTGCCGGTGGTCGCGTCGACGCTTCCAATACGGAAGCGAGTGCCACTGATGGTGACCCAGTCGCCGGGCTTCACCTTCACCTCCGGAGGTCGCCATGCCGTGAGTCTCGCGCTGAGCCGCGCGGAGAGATCGGGATGCCTGTTCAGTAGAGCGAGCGTCCCACCCTCGCGCTGCGCTGCCTTGAACGCCGACGGGTCTCTGCTCTGCAATTCCTCGTCGAACTCAGCGACCACCGCCACGAACTGCTCGATCGTCATCCGCATGTGCCGCCTCCCCGCGTGTGGAGCCGCGACGAGAGCATGCGGGTGTGACATGTGCCGACACGGCGCCAGACTGAGCAAGCCGAATCAATCACTTACGAGTTGTCCCAGTGCGTCACCAACGTCTTGAACGCCGCGTCGTAGTCGTCGTGGCCGTAGTTCAACGCCCGCATCGCCTGCTCGGGCTCCACGAACGCGTTGCTGTCGTGCAGATACGAGAACCGGCCGATCGCGAGCCCGCGTTCCTTGCCCAGCAACGCCGGCCCGAGGCCCGACAGCCCACCGAAGAACACGAACGCACCGCGCGAGAGCTTGAACACGTGCCGCTTCTTCCCCAACTCGGCGAGCAGTCGCCGCGCCCACTCGTCCCACGTCCAATTCACGCCGCCCAGCGCGTACGCACCACTGGCAGCGTCGCCTTCGATCGCGCCGATGGCCGCCTGACCGACCTGCTTCGCGGTCACCGCCGCGGTGCCACCGGTCGCGAAGAACATCGCCACCGGGCCGGTCAGCATCGAGAAGATGAACGTCCACGGCGGCACGTTGTCGCTGCGTGAGCCGATGATGTACGGCAGCTCGAGCACGAACACGCGGAAGTCGGGCGAAGCCATCGCCAGCAACGCGTCCCGCTGCGCCGCTCTCGACGTGATGTACGGGTGGTGCTTCGCGAGCTCCAGCTCGGGGCGCGTGCGCTCGAAGTGCGTGAAGTAGCTCCCGTGGCCACGAACGACTTCACGCCCGCCGCACGAGCCGCCCGGGCCACGCGCGTGCAGACGTTCACGTGGTCTTCGAGGAACACCTTCAGCGCCGGCCGCGGGTGCGCTTCGCGGTCGTCGAGGCCCAGCGCGTACACCACCGCGTCGTGCCCGCTGCACAGCGCACGAAGCTCGTCTTCGGTGGCCGTCGTCACGTCACACCGTTCGAAACGAACGTCGGTCCGCTTCTTCGAGCGCGCGACGACCTTCACGCCATGTCCACGTGACACTGCTTCATCGACGGCCGCTCCACCGAGCAGGCCGGTCCCACCGAATACGAGAACGTTCACAACGAAGCAGTCTTGAGCAGTCGCTTCATCACGCCCAGCTCCAGGTTGCGCCGCGGGCCTTCCGACAGGAACGCCGGCACGTCGCCGCCGGGCTCCGAGTAGCTCACGTACTCGATGTCGGTCTGCTCGCCGTTGCGCACGAACTTCCACGCGCCCTTGATCTTCGCCACCCGTACCCAGCCATCGGGCAGCGGCGGCGCCAGCTCGTTGGCCGTCTCGAAGAACACCGTACAGCTGTCGCCCTGCATCACCTTGCGCCAGTGCACCGCGTAGTCTCGCTGAGACACGATGGGCGCGGTGCGCTGGTCGTAGGTGACGCGCTCGTTGGGGCCTTCTTTCAGAATCTTGCGCTTCACCTGGCTGGCGTCGGCCTTCGGCACCGTGCCATCGCCGTAGGCCGCGTTGCACAGTGACTCCACCGACGCCTTGGAGTGCGCAGTGAAGCGCAGCTCCTTGAAGCTCGAACCGTCCACCGGCCGCTCCTCCACCTTCACGCCGTCGACGTTCTCCACGAGCGAAAAGCCGCCCGCCGCCAGGACCATCGTCAACACCAGCTTCATGACTCACTCCTCACGCGAAGAACGCGCGCCGACGCACTTCCTCGGGGAGATCCCCGAAATCGAACGTCCCAATCCGGCCCAGCTCTGACTGCCCGTACCCGAGCGCCACCAGCTCCTTGTTGAGGCTCTGGTTGCTCAGCGACACCAACCCCGCGAGCGGTCGCGCCACGGCGCGGCCGATGGCTCCGGTCATCACGCGGTTGAACGTCACGTGACCGATTTCATCGATGAGCACCTCCGTGAGGCGCTGCTCCATCGACTCGCGCACGCGCGGTTCGTTGGGGAACAGCGTGCGCAGTCGTCGCAGCATCCAGTCGAAGACATGCACCCCCGCTATCTCCGAGCCGAGGAGCAGCGGGTGGAAGAGTGTCTTCGGTAACCGCGCCAGCGAGCCGATGAGCACGCGCAGCGGCAACGCCGGTCGCCACGCGCCCGTGACCTGGAGCCCCTCGTAGTGGCCCGCAGCGCCGACGAGCAGCCGCGTGTGGTACGTCTCTTCGGCGGTGAGTGTGCGCTCGACCTCGGCGGCGACGCCCGGCGCCTGCATCAACGCCTTGCGCGCCCGGCCCACCACCTCGACGCCGTAGGCCTCGCCGGCGTTGATCTTCACGAAGGTGAGCAGCGCGAGCTCGTCTTCGCTCACGTTCTTCTCGTTGAACGCCGCGTAGTTGCGGTTGAAGCGCTCGGCGTCGACGGGCGTGCTCGCGGTCACGCGCGAGGGGTCGAACTCGGTCGCCATGCGCGCGTCACGCGCCGCGAAGCCCGGGCCGTTCCGCTTCTCGAGGAACTTGCGGTACTCGGTCAGCACCTCTTCGGAGCGTGAAACTTCAGGAGCAGGTCCGTAGAAGCTGAGCGTGTTCATGGCGTGATCAGGTACGAACCCGGGGTGTGTCGCCAATGCCTCGCACGCGCACACTGGTGTTGCGTCAGTGCTACACCCCCGTTTCATGATGATGGACGAGCTGCTGCCCCTGTTGCCGACGCTGGTGCATCTGGGCCGGACCGCTTCGGTGAGTCAGACCGCGCGTGAGCTCGGCGTGCCGCGCAGCACCGTGAGCCGTCGGCTCTCACGCATGGAAGAGCTGCTGGCGGTGAAGCTGGCCGAGCGCACCACGCATCGCCTGAGGCTCACCGGCGCCGGGCGCAAGCTGGTGGAAGGCGCAGCCTCGGCGCTGGCGCGGCTCGACACCGTGCGCGAGCAGATGATGTCGGCGCAGAACGAGGTGCGCGGCGTGCTGCGGGTGGCGATGCCGCCCGGCGTGGCGGGCGCGTTCCTCGGCTGGTTCCTCGCCTACCTGCACGCGGAGCACGCGGGCATCGACATCGAGCTGGTGGTCACCGAGAAGCCGCCGCGCGGGCTCGACGAAGGCTTCGACATCGTGCTGGTGATGGGCACGCCGGAAGCCTCGCCCTGGCTGCGGCGCAAGCTGACCTCGGTCGACATCATCGCCGTGGCGTCGTCGAGCTACCTCGGCGAGCGGCCACCACCGACGCGCGTGGAGGAGCTCGCGCAGCACACGTTGCTCACCTGGCTCACGCCCGGGCACGCGCCGACCTGGCCGAAGTGGAAGGGCAACCCGGTGCCCATCAAGCCCAAGCTGGTCACCAACGACATCTCGATGCTGCGCGAGATGGCGCTCGCGGGCATCGGCATCGCCATGTTGCCGGAGCACGTGGTGCTCAACGAGCTCTCGACCTCGCGGCTGACGCCGGTGTTGCCGCAGGTGTTGGGCGCGTCCATCGACGTGTTCGCGCTCTACCCGCCGGAGCGCCGCGCGAGCCCGGTGTTGAGGGCGGTGCTCGAGGCGGTGCGCATGTTCGCCGAAGTGCAGAACGCCACGGTGCGACCGAAGCGGCGGTAGTGGGCCTCAACGCACGGCGATGGGCTCGGCGTTCGTGCGCGGCGTGTACGGCCCCGCATCGAATCCGGGGAAGAGCGCGCCGAGGTCGCGCCGGAGTTCTTCCTGCACCTCCGCGGTGCCGGTGAGGTGCGGCGCGAGCGCGAACCACTCGCTCGTCTTCACCTCCGCGCGTGACGGCCCCCCACTCCGGCGAGAACTGGTCGAGCGGGCGCAGCTGACGTGCGGGCAGCGTGCTGGGTTCACCCGCGAACCAGAGGCTGTCCTCCCGGTCGCCCATCCACCGCTCGAGGCTCGGCACCTTCACGCGGCCACGCGCGCCGGGCGCCTCCCATTCGATCTCGAGGCCGTCGTGTGCTGCGTAGCGCTCGCTGAGAAGCTTCGGCAAACCCATGCGCTCGCCAGCTTCGCGAACGAACCCGGCGCTCGGGCGAGGGTGAAGGGTCTCGGTGAGGACCTGCAGGCAGCCAGCGTCTTGAAGCGCGTCGCGCCGGGCCATGACGGCGTCGACGCGCGTGGCGATGTTCATGACCGCAGGACGCCGACGTGCGCCCCGCGGGTGAAGCTCAATTCAACGTGAAGTCGGTGATGTGCACGCCCGCGCCCTGATTGCCGCCGTTGGCATCGCCCGGCTGGAACTGGCCGCAGTACCAGCGCGTGGTGCCGTTGGCGCGCACTTCGACCTCGTAGGGGATGGAGCGGTTCACGCTGCAGTGCTGGTAGTAGACGACGCGCACCGTGTAGCGGCCACCCGTCGGTGAGACGCCCGGCGAGTAGATGATGTTCTCGACGTTGATGTCGTCGATGTCGCACGCCGCGTTGGAGTCGACATCGAGCCAGCCCTTCGCACCGCACTCCCGCACCGGAATGGGAATCGGAATGGGGATGGCCGGGGCGTTCGGGTTCACGCCGGGCATCGCGTAGTAGATTTCACACGTGCCGCCGTCGGGCAGCGGCTCGACGAGGTGCAGGTCGAGGTCTTCCGGGTCGGGGAAGCGCAGCGTCACCTGCACCGGGCCCGAGCTGCCGCGCAACCGGCACACGCCGCTGACGCACTCGTAGCCTGGGCCACACTCGCTGGTGCACTGCACGAGGCCCGCGTCGAGCGGCAGGCAGCGCGAGGTCATGCCCGCGTCGTCGAACTGCACCGAGCCGCCACCGCCACCCGCGCCGCCGCCCATGCCTCCGGCGGGCACGCAGCGATGGGTCGAGAGGTCGCAGTCGCTGCCCGGCACCGGGCAGTCATCGGGCCTGGTGCACTGCACGCAGGCGCCGTTGGGGAAGACCGTCGGGTCGCACGCAGGCGTGGCGCCGCCGCAGCCTTCGTTGACGGTGCACACCACGCACTTGCCCAGCCCGCCGTTGGAGATGGTCTGACACACCGGCGTGGCGCCACCGCAGCCGGCGCTGGCGGTGCAGGTCACGCAGCGGCCGGTGGCGCCGTCACACAACGGCGTGGCGCCGCCGCAGCTCTGCGCGCACGCCATGCCTGCGTCGGTCGAGCCGCCGTCGGAGGTGACGCCGGTGCCTCCGCCTGAACCGCCGCCCTGATTGCCGTTGAGGCCGGCGCAGCGACCGGTGTCGGGGTTGCAGACGAGCGGCGGCGCGCACTGCACGCCTTCACACGGGTCCATCGACGAGGGACCGCACTGGCAGGCAGCGATGGACGCGAGGGCGAAGGCGACGATGAAGACGCGGAGGCTCACGTGGCGCGCTGTAGCAGTCGCTCAGCGCAGACGCACGAGGTCGACCACGTGACGCGCGAAGTACGCCTCTGCGATGCCGGTGGGGAGCCGACGCCCATCGACCACCAGGCCACCTTCGACGTGAAGCAGGTCGACCACGCCCGACTCGCGGCGCAGCTTGAGCGCGGCGCTGTTCATGATGAGCGCCACCTCGAGAAAGCGTCTGCCGACGGTGAGCGTCTGTTGAAATCTGGTGCCGGTGTGCATCGCCACCACGCCGGCGCGCGAGAGCTCGGTGCGCGCGAAGCGGAGCACCCGTGCGGCGGTCGACAACGTGCGCTCGAGCAACTCGCTTCGTTGCGCGTCGGTTTCGGGGGCCGTGGGCGGGGTCGCCGCGACCGAGAGCAGCTCGGTCCGAAAGGCAGCTCGCCAGCTCATGCTCCACGCCTCTGCGTGGGCACCGCCGTCGAGTCGCCGACGCGCAGCACTTCGGAGCGCTGACCATCGGCGCCCAGGAGCCGGTAGGGCGCATCTCCCGTGACGAGGTGCGCCCAGCCTTCGGCTTCGACGAGATCTCCGACGAAGACCTGCGGGAGCGTCTCCCCGCTGGCGACGCGCAGTGTCCACGAGGTCACGCGTCTGCCGCTCATTCAGGGCGCTCCACGAGCTGCTTCAACGCCATGTCCACGCACGCGTCGGGCGAGTCGCCCACGAACCGGAGCGGCATGCTTCGGCCCGGCAGCGTGACGATGACGATGACGCGGCCGCCCGGCCATCGCGCGACGGTGGCGTTGTGGAGGGAACGCGCGAGGCGCGCACCGGCAGCGTGGAGGTCGTGTTCCGTTTGCATTGGGCATTTCCGCCGATGACCGAACTCTCGCGCAGACCTGCTCATCGGGGAGACGCGCGAATCGACGAGGCGTTCGCGGGCGATCGAGTGATGCACGAATACGTGTCGCACCCCATGAAGTCCACCCGGCCCCGCGCTCGAACTGACCGTTCGGCCCCGCTCGAACGATGCGCTAAGGCGAACGCCGATGACGTTGCTGCGACGACTGCTGGGCATCGACGACGGGTGGGGTGGCGCCATCGGCCTCTTGCTGTTGCTCGGCTTCGGGCTGGTGTTCGTCGGCATCGGCGCCAGTCGCCTGACGGAGGCCTCGCAGCGCGCACCCGTCGAGCTCGACTGCGCGACGCTCGTGTCGTCGACCCGACCGCCGAAGTGGGTGCGCGCGGTGAACTGCGAGCCGCTGCCGGCCGGGCTCCGAATCGAAGGTGAGGGCTTCACCGGCATCGTCGAACGTGAAGGTGACGGGCTGGTGCTCCACGCCGGCCGTGGTCCCGAGCGGCTCAAGCTGCTGACGCCGTTGTTCGTGGGGCTCGTCGCCGTGGCGCTGGCGGTGCGAACCATGTTCCGCCGCTGGCTGGTCGAGCGCGACGCCTCGGTCTGAAAGCGGAAAACACCGCCGCGCACGCTTGCGGGCCTGCACTCGCGTCATGAACTGGTGCGCATGCGCACCGAACTCCAGGCCCGCGTCTCGATGTGGATCAACGCGTCGCTCGACGTCGAACTCGCGCCTCTCGATGGCGGCACCAGCCTCACGCTGACCCAACGTGGCTTCGTGGGCAGCGAACGAGAACAGGCCGATGCGGCCATCGAATCGACGAGCGGCTTCACCATCGTCCTCTGCGACCTGAAGACGTTGCTCGAGACCGGGCGCTCGGCCGGCCTGACGAAATCGAAGGCGAAGTTGATCTCCGCTTCGCTGTGAACGGCTACCGGCCGACCCATTCCTTCGTCAGCTCGCACAGCTTCGGGCCGCCCGCGTCACACAGCTCCTGCAGCGGGCTGATGACGACCGACTTCGTGAACACGAACTCCACGAGGTTCCCCGCGTTCAGCTTCGCGTCGTCCTTGTCACGCCCCGAAGCGGAGACGCGCTCCTTCATGCGCACGTGGCCTCGGCCTTCGCAGACGACCTCACCCGTGGGGAACGTGAGCACCTTCGCGCCGTACGCACCGCTGCCCGGCGAGTAGCCGTCGCTGTCGACGCTCGGCGCGGTGAGTGACTCGTAGCGAGCGACGACGAGGTACTTCACGTCGTTCATGTCGGGGGTGCCGGCCTTCGCCCACTTGTAGTGGTTGGTCCAGTCCACCGGGTTGAGGTTCTCCTTGAAGATGAGCCCACCGAGTCGCGGTTCGACGCTGCCGTCCTTGAAGTACGCGTCTTCGATGTCGACGCGGAAGATGTCCCGCGTGCCGACCAGCGTCTGATCCACGTGGTAGGAGTCTTTGCTGAACGACGGCGCGCCCCACTTCATCTTCGCCACGTAGAGCGCGATCGACTTCTCGCTGCCGGCCGTGAGCTTGCCTTTGCAGGCCTCCGCGAGCTCCTGGTCTTCACTGGTGGGCGTGCGCGCGTGCAGCTCGCCGAGCTCGATGGCGCGGCGCTGCTTCTCTTCTGCCGCGCGCGTGGCCGAGAGAATGAGGCCGAACATCGCGAAGGTGCCAACGACGTACAGCGCCACGATGCCTGCGATGACCTTCTTGCCCATGTCTTCTTCTCGAATTCAGCGAGTTGATCCGGACATTCGGATCACAACGTGTAGTTCGCGAACGTGTCGCGGAGCTGACGCTTCAACACCTTGCCGGTCGGCCCCAGCGGCAGCGCGTCGACGAACTCGATGGCGTCGGGCAGCCACCACTTCACGAGTTTGGTCTCGAGGAACTCGCGCAGCTCTTCTTTGCTGACGCTCGCGTCCTTCTGTTTCACCACGACGAGGAGCGGTCGCTCGGTCCAGCGCTCGTGCGGCAGGCCGATGGCCGCGGCCTGCGCGACCTTCGGGTGCAACATCGCCGCGTGCTCGAGGTCGATGGAGCTGATCCACTCGCCGCCGGACTTGATGACGTCCTTCGAGCGATCGGTGATCTGCATGTAGCCGTCGGCATCGATGGTCGCGATGTCGCCGGTGAAGAACCAGCCGTCTTTGGTGTGCTGGCCGTCGTTCTCGGCCTTGAAATAGCCGCTGGCGACCCAGGAGCCCTTCGTCTGCAGGTGGCCCGAGGTCTTGCCGTCGTGCGGCAGCACGTTGCCCGCGTCGTCGACGAGCCGCAGGTCGACCCCGAAGATCGGCCGGCCCTGCTTGAGCTGAATCTGCAGCTTCTGTTCTGCGCTCAGGTCGGCGTGCTTCGGCAACAACACGCAGGCCGTGCCCAGCGGCGACATCTCGGTCATGCCCCACGCGTGCAGCACCCGCGCGCCGTGCTCGTTCTGAAACGCGTTGATGAGCGACGGAGGCGCCGCGCTGCCGCCGATCACCACCGTCTTCAGCGAGCTCATCTTCACGCCCGCGGTCTTCGCTGCGGTCAACAGGCCGAGCCACACCGTCGGCACCCCGAGCGCAGACGTGACCTTCTCCTGGGTGATGAGCTCCAGCAGGCTGTTGCCGTCGAGCGCAGGCCCGGGGAGCACCAGCTTCGAGCCGACCATGGCCGCGGCGTACGGCACGCCCCACGCGTTGACGTGAAACATCGGCACCACGGGCAGCGTGACCTCCTGCGCCGAGATGGCCAACGCGTCGACCGCGGCGATCGCGTAGCTGTGAAGCACCGTGGTGCGATGGCTGTAGAGCACGCCCTTCGGCAGGCCGACGGTGCCCGAGGTGTAGCAGAGCGACGACGCGGTGTTCTCGTCGAAGCGCGGCCACTCGAGCGCCTCGGAGTGGTCCTTGATGAACGTCTCGTAGGCCACCAGCCCGGGCACGCCGCTGTCGACCGCCACGTGCGCCTCGTCAGTCATGGCGATGAACTTCTTGAGCGGCGTGGCCTGGGTGGCGATGTGCTTCACGTGCGGCAGGAACGTGTTGTCGAAGAACAGCGTGGTGTCGCCAGCGTGGTTGATGATGAAGCAGAGCTGATCAGGCGGCAGCCGCGGGTTCATGGTGTGCAGCACCGCGCCGATGCCCGAGACCGCGAAGTACAGCTCGAGGTGACGCTGCGTGTTCCACGCGATGGTGCCGACCACGTCGCCCTTCTTCACCCCGGCGGCGAGGAGCGCGTTGGCCAGCTTGCGCGCGCGCGCCGCCACGTGACCCCACGTGGTGCGGACGATGGGCCCTTCGACGGTGCGGGTGACGACTTCCTGGGTCGAATGGAAACGCGCGGCGAACTCCAACTGCGCGCTGATCAACAGCGGCTCGTTCATCATCAGTCCGTTCATGGCGCGGACCGTACCGCGAGCCCCATGGTACGAACACGCCATGCTCTGGCTGGTGCGCTCGGCGATCGTGATGCTCTTCCCGCGCACCGAACTGCCCGGCGCCGAAGACTGTGACCTCGACGCCTTCCTCGTTCGCTTCAAACGCGACACGCCGTTTCTGGTGTGGCTCGGCACCGTCGCGGGCGCGTTCCTCTTTCACTTCTCGACGCTCTTCACCGTCTTCGTGCCGCTGCCCGCGTTCTGGCTGCCGAGGAATCTCGCCGATCGCCACGCCGACCGAATCGCCACCACCAACTTCTACGTGGTGCGTCAGGCGGTGCTGCTGGTGAAGATGTGCGGCGCGTTGTGCTGGGGCGCTGACCCCAAAGTCCGCAAGGCCTTCGCGCTCCCACCGCTCGGTGTCGACCCCGGCACGTGGAGAACGCCGTGACGCACGTCTCTTTCCGCGAGAAGGAAGCCGTCGACGCCGAGTTCGACTTCGTGGTCGTCGGCTCAGGCGCGGGTGGCGCTGCTGCCGCCGTTCAACTCGCGCGCGGCGGAGCGAAGGTCGCCATCGTCGAAGCCGGCGCGTGGCGCGACCCCGACGACTATCCGCATTCGATGTACGGGCAGTTTCGCGACCTGATGGACGACTTCGGCGCGCAGGTGACCATGGGCCGTGCGCTGTGGCCGGTGGTTCAAGCACGCACCGTCGGTGGCACCACGGTCATCAACTCGGCCATCTGCGTGTCGACGCCGGGCGACATCTTTCGCCAGTGGGAAACCGAACACGGCGTGAAAGACCTCGAGAAGCGCGTGTACGAAAAGCAGGAACAACTCGAGCGCGACCTCGGCGTGGAAGAGGTGCCCGACGGTTCTCTCGGCCGTTCCAACACGCTCGCGATTCACGGTGAGAAGCAGCTGGCGTGGGCCGACCCCAAACCCATGCGCCGCTACACGAAGGGCTGCGCGGGCACCGGGTTCTGTCTGCAGGGCTGCCGCGCGAAGAAGAAGCAGAGCGTGAACCTCAACTTCGTGCCCGAGGTGATGACGCGCGGAGGAACGGTGTTCAGTGCTGCGCCCGTGCATCACGTGCTCTTCGAAGGCACGCGCGCGGTGGGCGTGACGGGGCACTTCGAACATCCCGCGACGAAGAAGAAGGGCGCGCGCTTCACGCTGCGTGCGCGCAAGGCCGTCATCATCGCCGCGTCGGTCACGCACACGCCGGTGCTGTTGATGAACTCGAAGGTGAAGAGCCCGGTGTTGGGTCACTTCTTCCGCTCGCATCCCGGTACGGGTGTGTTCGGCGTGTACGACGAGCCGGTCGACATGAACGTGGGCACCACGCAGGGCTGGGCGTCGGTGGCGTTCCGTGACGCGCCGGGTTTGAAGTTGGAGACGCTCGCGATTCCTCCCGAGATGGTGGCGTCACGTCTGAGCGGCGGCGGCACGAAGTTGATGCAGCGCCTCGCGGATTATCGGCACATCGCCATGTGGTGTCTGGCGGTGCGCGCGGAATCGACGGGGCGGGTGCGCAAGTCGCTGCTCGGCAAGCCGATGGTTTCGTACGAGCTCAATCGCAACGACATGGTGCGCTTTCGTCATGGGCTCAAGCTGCTCGCGCAGCAGCACTTCGCGGCGGGCGCGAAGAAGATCCTCGTGGGCATCAGCGGCTATCCGTACGAGATGACGGCTGAGCAGATCGACACCATCGATTCGGCACCGTTGGACCCGCAGAAATACATCGCGATTCTCAGTCACCTCTTCGGCGGCGCGGTGATGGGTTCAGACCCTTCACGCAGCGTGGTCGATGGGTTGGGGCGCGTGCACGGCTACACAGGCCTCGTCGTCGCCGACGCGTCTGTGATTCCCACCAACCTCGGCGTGAACCCGCAGCACACCATCATGGCGCTGGCTCAGGTGTTCGCCGAGTCGCTGCTCTGAGTCCACACGTCGTCGAGGAGAAGCGACCAACGAGCGGTGGACTGGCGCGGAGTGCTGCGTGCTCGGGGCTCGCGCTGCGTCGATGGCACCGCAGCGCAATGTCAGTCGGCCAATGAGCAGTGGACGGGCTCGCAGTGCTGCTCCGTCCCCGCGCGCCGCGTGGTCGCTCATCTCGAGCAGGGCTGCGCGGTCATCGGCGCCAACCGGGTCGAGTGCTGGGGCATGGCTCCGCGCTTCCGCGTGCTTCAGTTCGATCGCGAAATCGTCGACATCGGTTCGCCTGTCGGCATCACCGACAGCTCGCCCTGGGCCTGCGTTTTGTTGCGCGGCGGTGAGGCGCGCTGCTTCGGCGAGAACTGGTACGGCGGTATCGGCATCGTTCCGAACCGCAGCGGCTTCTTCGAAAAGGTCGACCAGTAGCGCAGCGACGTTTGACTACCTCGTCGTACTGAACGCCTGTCTGTACCGCTTATATAGGAGCGTTTTCGCGCTCCCGAGGTGACGCCGAGCCCGTGCTCGCGCGCAGCAACCAGCGCACGGCTTCCACGTCGTCGAGCCGCCACGCCGCGTGACTCTGGCGTTCGGGGCCGACGAGCACCCCATCACCTCCGACGCGTTGCATGGCTTCGAAGCCGTCTTCATCGGTCACGTCGTCGCCCATGAACACGGCGCGATGTCCGTGAAACGGCGCGCGTGCGAGCAGCTGTTCGATGACCGTGCCCTTGTCGGCGCCTCCCGGTCGCAGCTCCAACATCATCTTGCCGAACTGCAGCGCGAGGCCCGAGGTCTGCCCGAAGGGAATCAGCAGCCGCTCCACGAAGGCGTAGACGCTCGACGCGGTGCGCGGGCTGGTCACCACCGCCCAGTGCGAGACCTGCTCGATGCCACCCTGCAGCGTCGGCCACACGAAGGCCACGCTCACGCCCAGCAGCAGGCCCGCCCCTGCGCACAGCACCGGCACCAGGCGCCGGCCGGAAAAGAACGCCAGCGCCGGCGGGAGCTCCACGCGGTGGTAGCGGTTGTAGAGCAGCGCCGCGACCGCGCCCGCGAGCACGCCTCCGAACACGCCGGTGTCGATGGAGGGATGCCGAAGAGCGCCTGCGTGTCCACGCCGCGCTGCTGCGCCATCACGCCCATCACCGCCAGCATCACCACGTAGGTGATGACCGCGCTGATGCCTCCCACCACGTCGCTGTCGGTGAACGAGAGCGCGACTTCGAGGCCGCTCTTCAGCATTCAGCAGACATCAAAAGCGGAACCCCCACTCGCAGCGCAAGCGGGCGCAGGGCCACGCGGGCAGCTGCCACCTCAGCTCGAGTGCTTCTCGATGAGCCGGCCCAGGCGCGGCACGGCCGCTTCGACGTTCTTCTTCGCCGTGCCACGGAGCTTGTCGTACGCGCCCTTCACCACGCCGTGCGGCGACTTCCGGGCCTTCTCGTCGGTGATGGTGAGCAGCGCGTCAGCCACGCGGCTCTGGTTGGCGACGAAGTGCGACGACACCGCCACGTTCTTCGTCTTCGCTTCCTGGAACACGGGGTCGAGCGCCACCGCGAACTCCGGCAGCAGCGACACCACAGCGTCGCGAATGAAACCCGGCTTCACGCCCTTCACCGCGGCGTAACCGGCCTTGATGGCCAGCCCCGTGAGGCCGCCCTTGTCGGAGACCTCCTGGTCGATCAGCACCAGACAATCGTCGACGACTTTCGGCTTCTTCGCAGGATCGTTCAGCGTCTCAGGAAGTGAAGACATGGCCGCGCGGCTTAGCACTTCGCTAAACACGCGCCCATGTCTGAACGTCCCGTGGCCCTCATCACCGGCGCATCGGCCGGCCTTGGAGAGCAGTTCGCGCACCTCTTCGCGCGCGATGGGTATGACGTCGTGCTCGTCGCCCGAAGCGAAGCGCGGCTCGAAGCCGTCGTGAATCGTCTGCACCATCACAAGGTGAAGGCGCACATCGTCGCCGAAGACCTGTCGAAGCCTGGCGCGGCGCAACGAGTCTTCACCGCTGTGAAAGAGAAGGGCCTCGTGGTGTCAGCGTTGGTGAACAATGCCGGCTTCGGCAGCACCGGCGCGTTTCTCGATCTGCCGCTCGACAAGGAAGTCGAAATGGTCGAGCTCAACTGCACGGCGCTGATGGAGCTGTGTCACCTCTTCGGCCAGCAGATGCGCGCGCAGAAGAAGGGCCGCATTCTCAACATCGCCTCGACCGCGGGCTTTCAGCCGGGCCCGTTCATGGCCACGTATTACGCGAGCAAGGCGTTCGTTCTTTCGTTCAGCGAAGCGCTCGCCCACGAGCTCAAGAGCAGCGGGGTGACGGTGACCTGTCACTGCCCCGGAGCCACGGCGACCGAGTTCGCCGGCCGCGCCGGCAATGACAAGACGCGGTTGTTCCAGCGCCCGGGCATCGCGAAGGCCGACGAGGTCGCCGCCGATGCCTACGAGGCGATGATGCAGGGCGAGGTCGTCGCCATTCACGGGTGGATGAACTGGCTCGCCGCCCAGTCGGTGCGGTTCTCGCCGCGCGCGGTGCTGCGCAACGTGGTCGCCGCGGTGAACAGCCCGCCGGGCGAGTGATGTCTCGCAAAGGTGAGCAGGTGATGGAGCAACTGCTCGCCGCGGCGCTGAAGTACCCGGGCGCGCACGAAGATCATCCGTGGGGTGAGACCGTCGTGAAGGTGAAGGGGAAGATCTTCCTCTTCTTGTCGCTGCTCGGTCGCAGTGACGGCGGCGCGTTCTTCGGGTGCTCGATGAAGCTGCCGCACTCGCGTGGTTCGGCGTTGATGTTGCTGCCGTTCGTGCACCCCATGGCCTACGGGCTCGGAAAGTCGGGGTGGGTCTCGGCGCGCTTCAAGAAGGGTGACGTGCCACCGCTGCCGTTGCTGTTGCAGTGGCTCGACGAGAGTTATCGCGCGGTGGCGCCGAAGAAGCTGGTGGCCACGCTCAGCCCAGGCGCACGCAGCGCATCGACATCGTCCCGTCGACGACCGCGTTGAACGTGCTCACGGGGTCGTCGTCGGTCTGCGCGCCGAGCACGTAGAGCAACGGCAGGTAGTGCTCGAGCGTGGGCACCGCGAGACGCACGTCGTCACCCAATTCGTTCGGGTCACACAGCGCGTCGTGATCACGCTCTTCAATCAATTCCCGCAACAACTGATCAGCGCGCAGGGCCCAGTCGACGGGGGCGGAGTTCTTGAAGTCGTAGAGCGGCAGGTTGTGCACCATGTTGCCGCTGCCGATGATCAACACGCCTTCTTCGCGCAGATCCGCGAGCTCACCACCGAGCGCGTAGTGCGCTTCTGGCGGCGCAGTCATGTCGAGGCTGAGTTGAAGCACCGGCACATCCGCGTCGGGAAACAACGCAGACATCACGCTCCAACAGCCATGGTCGAGCCCGCGCCCTTCGTCGAGCCGCACGCGTCGCGACGTGACGAGCTCATGAATCTGCTGCGCGACCTCGAGTGAACCCGGTGCGCGGTACTGCATGTCGAAGAGCCGGCGAGGAAAACCGTAGAAGTCGTGAATCGTCTCCGGCGCTTCGTGCGCGGTGACGTATGAATTCCGCGTCTCGAAGTGCGCCGAGATGCACAACACGGCACGCGGTCTCGGAAGCAACTCAGCAGCGCGCTTCCACCCGTCGTGAAAGCGGTTGTTGCCGAGCGCGTACATCGGGTTTCCGTGACCGATGAAGAGAGCAGGCATCATGCGCGCGAACGATACGCCTGCGCCGAGAAGCGAGCTACGCGGTCACCGCATCAACGTGCCGCCGCACTTGAGCGCGGCGCAGTCGATGACGAGCCCACCGTCACCCGGGCTCGCGACACACGCGACGCCACCGGCACGCATCCACGTGAAGCCGCGCAGCACGCCGGCATCGACCACGTTGGCGTTGTGCAGTTCGACGGTGCCGCTCAATGGAAGCCCTGAACCGACGCCGCCTTTCACCTTCACCGTGCAGGCCGTGGTGCTGGTGAAACGAATGGCGGCAGGCTCACCACAAGTCGTCGACGCGTTCAGCGACACCGTCTCGCTCGCGCACGGGTACTGCCGGCTGGTGGCGATGAGTGCCAGCGTCGTCACTGCGAGCAGCGTCAGTTCGAGAGCGCGGCGGTACATGCGTGACTTCTGCGTGCGGCGAACACTGCGAGGGCAATCATCGGTAACGCCACGAGGTCGGTCGGGTCGGCGACCACGTGAAGCTGCGCCATGCCCAGCGGCTGCGAAAGCACCTCGAGCGACGAAGTGACGACCTCCGAGACTCGAGGCGAGAGCTTGATGCTCGTGAACAGAAGCGCCGTGAGCGCCGCACCGATGGCGACGCGGTGTTGCCAGGCCAGGTTGGTCAGCAGCGCCAGCACCGCTGAAACGTAGAGCGGCAGAAGGAAGCAGCCCGCGACGTCGGACAGCTTGCCGGTGAGCGTGTTGTGGAACGCGCTCTTGAACACGTGGTCGTTCAGCAGCAGCACCGCCACGCCGAAGAGCGGAGCGGGTGCGAAGAATTCAGGGGCTCGTGGCATGTCGCCTCTGAAGACTGGCGTAGACCGCAGGCAGAACGAAGAGCGTGAGCAACGTCGCGGAAATCAGCCCGCCGATGACCACGGTCGCGAGCGGTCGCTGCACTTCCGCACCCGGGGCCGTCGACAACGCCATCGGTATGAATCCGAGCGACGCGACGAGCGCCGTCATCAACACCGGGCGCAATCGACCTTCTGCCGCGCGTCGAATCGCCTCGACGTGCGACACGCCGCCGTCCTCCATTTCGCGTGCGAAGGAGACCAGAACGAGCCCGTTCAGCACCGCGACTCCGAACAACGCGATGAAGCCCACGCCCGCTGAAATCGAGAACGGAATGCCGCGCAGCCACAGCGCCACCACGCCACCGACGATGGCGAACGGCACGTTCAAGAAGATGACGAGCCCGGTCTTCACCTCGCCGAACGCCAGCCACAGCATGAAGAGAATGAGCGTCAACGCCAGAGGCACCACCAGCAGCAGGCGGTCCTTCGCTTCGAGGTAGTGACGGAACTGACCGCCCCACTCGAGTCGATACGCCGGAGGCAATTGCACCTGCGCCGCGACCTTCTGCGCGTCGTTCACGGTCGAGAGCAGGTCACGGTCGCGCACGTTGAATTCAACGACCAGACGCCGTGACTGCGCTTCACGACTCACCTGCGCCGGCCCGGTGATGAACGCCACGTCAGCCACGTCACCGAGCGGGATGAACTGACCACTCACCGAGCGCAGCGGCAGGGAACGCAGCACGTCGAGGTCACCCGTGAACGTGTGCGCGACCTTCACCATCACCGCGAAGCGGCGCTCACCTTCGAGCACGTCACCGACTTCATGACCGACGGCCAGCGTCTCGGTGAGTTGATTCACGTCATCGACGGTGAGCCCGTAACGCGCGAGACGATTTCGATCCGGCGTGATGCGCAGGTACTTGAGCCCTTCGACCTGCTCGACGCGCACGTCGACTGCACCGGGCACACGACGAATGCGTGACGCGAGTTGCTCTCCCAGCGACGCGAGTGTCTCGAGGTCGCGCCCGTAGACCAGCACGCCGACATCGGACCGCACGCCAGCCACCAGCTCGTTGGTGCGCATTTGAATCGGCTGCGAGACCGAGCCACCGACTTCCGGCGACGCTTCGAGAATCTCCGCCACGTCTTTCGCGATGTCCGCCTTGGTTCGGCCCCGTGCCCACGCGTCACGCGGCTTGAGCGTGATGTAGACGTCCGAGGCTTCGATGCTCATCGGATCCGTCGCGACCTCCGGCGAACCGGTGCGCGCTACGACCTGTTCCACTTCCGGGATCTTCCTCAGTTCGCGTTCGAGGTTGAGGTCCGTGCGAACCGATTCGCTCAACGCAGCACCGGTGAGGCGACGCGCTTCGATGAGGAGGTCACCTTCATCGAGCTGCGGAACGAACTCCGCGCCCAGCCGCGTGAAGAGCAGCACCGCAACCGCCAACGACATCACGCCCGCGCCCACGGTGAGCGCGCGTCGCTGCATCGTCCACGCGAGCATCGGCGTGTAGAGCGCGTGGGCCTTTCGCAGCAGCCACGTCTCTCGATGATTCGCGCGCGGCTTCACGAACAGACTCGTGAGCACCGGGATCAACGTGAGCGACAGAATGAACGCGCCGAGCAGGGCCAGCAGCACGGTGATGGCCATGGGGCGGAACAACTTCCCTTCGACGCCGATGAGCGCCAGCACCGGCAGGTACACGATGGCGATGATGGCTTCACCGAACACACTCGCGGCGCGCACTTCGAGCGTCGCGTCTTCGATGACCTTCACGCGGTCGTCGTTCGGCCGCTCGTTGAGTCGTCGCACCGCGTTCTCGACGATGATGACCGCGCCGTCGACCAGCAGCCCGAAGTCGAGCGCGCCAAGGCTCATCAGATTTCCCGAGAGCCCGATCGCGTTCATCACCGTCACTGCGAACAGCAGCGACAACGGAATCGTCACCGCGACCACCAGCCCCGCGCGCAGATCGCCGAGCAGCACCAGCAACACGAGCACCACCAGCAGTGCGCCTTCGAGCAGGTTCTTGCCGACGGTGCCGATGGTGTTCCCGACCATCGTCGACCGGTCGTAGAACGGTTCAATCGTCGTTCCCGGTGGCAACGTCGGCGCGAGGTCTGCGAGCCGCTGCTTCACCGCCTCGGTCACCACGCGCGAGTTCTCGCCCAGCAGCATCAACGCCACGCCCACCACCACCTCGCCTTCACCGTTCTTCGTCGCCGCACCACGCCGCAGTTTCGGCCCGAACTTCACGTCGCCCACCGTGGCGATGGTGATGGGCACCCCCTGCGGCGTCGCTCCGATGACCACGTTCCGCAGGTCGTCCAGGCTGCGCACCAGGCCGTCGGTGCCGATGACGAAGTGCTCGCGGTTGTGCTCGATGTAGCCGCCGCCCGCGTTGGCGTTCGACCTCTTCAACGCCTCGATGACGTTGGCGATGGACACGCCCGCGGCCTGCAGCCGCCCGGGCTCCAGCACCACCTGGTACTGCCGCTCCTCGCCTCCGAAGGAGTTCACCTCCACGATGCCGGGCACCGTTCGCAGCTGCGGCGCGATGACCCAGTCGAGCTGCTCTTCGAGCTCCATCAACGAGAGCGCCTCGTTGCGCACCACGAACTGAAAGACCTCCCCGAGCCCGCTGGTGATGGGGCCTATCTCCGGGCGGCCGTACTGCGTGGGCACCGCCTCCTGCGCTTCACGCATGCGCTCGTTCACGAGGTTGCGCGCCCAGTAGATGTCGGTGCCGTCGGTGAACACCACGGTCACCACCGAGAGCCCGTACTTCGAAATGGAGCGCACCTCCGTCGACTTCGGGATGCCGGCCATGGAGCGCTCGACGGGCACGGTGACGTACTGCTCGACCTCCACGGGTGAGAGCGCGGGCGCGGTGGTGATGACCTGCACCTGCACGTTGGTGATGTCGGGCACCGCGTCGACGGGCAGCGACAGCGCCGCGCGAAGGCCGATGGCGACGAAGAGCACGGTGCTGATGAGCACGATGGCGCGGTTGTGCAGCGACCAGCGCACGACGGCTGAGAGCGCGGCGAGCATCTACTCGTCCTCCGCCAGCGTCGACTTGAGCAGCAGGCTCTTGAGCGTGAAGCCGCCGCTGCTCACCACGTCTTCGCCTTCGCTCACGCCCGCCAGCACCTGCACGTCGTCCATCGCGGAGGCGCCGAGCGTCACCTCGTGCAGCACGAAGTCGCCGTCGGAGGCCTTCACGAACACCACGCGTTTGCCGTCGATCTCGAACACCGCGTCGCGTGGCACCAGCAGCTGCGGTGGCGCCGTCGACGCTTCGGGCACGTCGACGTGCGCGCGGCCGAAGAGCCCGAGGCGCAAGGTGTCGCCTTCGTTCTGAAGTCTGATGCGGGCCGTCAAGGTGCGCGCGACGGGGTCGAGCTGCTGGCTCACGTACTCGACGGTGCCGTGGAAGTGCTTCGACGGGTACGCGTTGAACTCCACCTCGGCGTTGGTGCCGGTGTGCAGGCGCGCGAGGTCCTTCTCGAAGACCCGACCCAGGAACCAGACCTCCGAGAGGTCGACGATCGACCCCAGCACGGTGTCGATGGCGATGGGCTGGCCGACGACCGCCGTACGCGCGACGACCACCCCTGAAATCGGCGCGCGCAGGCTGACCACGAAGCCGCTGCCGTCGGCGCCCATCGCCGCGAGCTGTTCGGCCAGCGCCCTCGCTTCGGCCTCCTGCGCGTGCGCGTCGGCTTCGGCGTTCAGCGCCACTTGTTCTGCTTCCACGGCCTTGAGCGCCGCCAGCCGGTCGGCGTTCGAGCGTGCTGCACGCGCCCGTGAGTTCGCCGCCGCGAGCGCGCCGCGCAGCCGGCCGACGTCGGGCACACGAACCAGCGCCAGCACGTCTCCGCGCTTCACCCGCAGGCCTTCGTTGAAGCGCACTTCTTCCAGCCGGCCCGCGACGGTCGAGGAGATCTGCGCCGCGCGGTCGGGCTCGGCGATGAGCTCACCGGTGAGCGTCAACGTGACCGGCAGCGCCGCGCGGCGGACCCGCGTGGTGGTGATGCCCGCCTGCGCCACGGCCTCCGGCGATGGCTTCACGCTGCTGGGGAGCCGCTCGTGCGCTTCTTCGTCGCGATGGTCGTCGACGGGCGCAGCGACTTCGGTTGGTGGAGATTTCGTACACGAAAACAACACGACGACAGACAGCGCCAGGGCGCGACGAGCAGACATGCAGGGACCTTTGAGGGTGATGACGGAAACGAGACTCCGCGAACGACGCGGACCTTTCGTGACTCGTCAGCCGACCGGAGGTCTGAACGGCGGCTCGCCGTGGCCGCTCAACGCGTGCGCGTCGTGGGCGTGGCTCACGGTCGTCGAGATGACCGCACGCGCAAGCGACATCGTCACCGGGTTCGGTGCCGACACCACGCGCATCGAGCACACACAGTGCGTGCACTGCTGCGTGCAGGGCGTCTGGCTCTCTTCGCAACCGTCGAGGCAGCAGTCGGCGCCGGTGAGCCAGCTGGTGACGTCGAGCACGATGTCCTGCACCGACGGAGCGCTGAGGCACAGCAACACCACGGCCCAGAGCCGGAGGACGCGCTGGAGGGTTCGCGTGGCGTGCACGGCCCGGCTTCTAGCACGCGCATCGGGCATACTGATCAGCCCGTGCTCACCGCTGTGCTCGCCTTCGCAGTTCTGGCTCAGACGCCGCAGCGCATGACGCTCGTCTTCGGTGGCGACGTGATTCCCCACGAGCCCATCAAGAGCGTGGCCGCCAGCCGCGCGAAGGCCGGTGAAGACGGCAACAACGAAGGCTGGGACCACGTGCTGGGGCCCCTGTCGCCCGCGTTCAACCGCAGCGACTTCGCGATCGTGAACCTCGAGACGCCCATCGTGGTGCTCAAGAAGCCCGAGAGCGGAGACATGGTGTTCTCGGGCCCGCCGGCGCTGCTGCACTCGCTCAAGAAGGTCGGCGTCGACGTCGCCACGTTCGCGAACAACCACTGTCTGGATCAACACCGCGAAGGCATCGTCTCCACGCGCGAATACCTGAAGGAAGCCGGGCTGCTGTCGACCGGCGCCGACGTCGATGCCGAGCGCGCGTGGACGCCCCTGGTGCTCGAGAAGAACGGCCTGCGCGTCGGCATTCTCTCGTTCACGCGCTTCTTGAACGGCTTCAACAACAAGAAAGACCCCGCGCTGCCGCACGTGCCGGTGCTCAACTACCCCTACGAGCCCATCGTCGGTTCGGTGAGCTTCGAGCAGCTGTACGAGACGATTCGTACGCGCGCCGCCGAGGTCGACGCGCTCATCGTCTTCGTGCACTGGGGCGCCGAGTACAAGTTCGAGCCCGCGCCCGAAGATCGCAAGCTCGCCAAAGCGATGCTCGATGCGGGTGCCTTCGCGGTCGTCGGTCACCACCCGCATGTGCTGCAGCCCGTCGAGTTCATCGAGCGCAGCGCCGGCGGCAAAGGGCTCGTCGCCTTCTCGCTCGGCAACCTCCTCTCGAATCAAGACTACGCCGACGCGAACGGCGCCAGGCGTGACGGCCTGCTGCTCGAGCTGGACCTGGTGAAGGAGAACGGCGCCGTGCGTCTCGCCGGTGCGACACCGATCGCCATCGGCACCGAAAACACGCCCGGCCGCGGCAAGAAGCGCAACGTGCAGGCGGCGCTGGTCGACGAACAGCTCACCGCCATCGAAGAGCGGCTCGTGGAGCTCGCGGGTCGCAAGGAGCCGGCGGCGAAGAAAGAACGCGCGGAACTGGAGTGGCGGCGGAAGGTGGCGCTCGCGCGGCTGGCCCGCATCAAGACGTTCACCAAGGCGCTCGAGAACCCCGATGAAATCCAGCTCACTCGCTCTGTTGCTCCTGCTGTCGGCGTGCCCGCCAGTTCTCCCTGACGTCGACGCCGGCGTCACCACGCCCCTCGTCTTCAAGCACGCGCACAACGACTACGAGCACGGGCGCCCGCTGCTCGACGCGCTGGCGCAGGGCTTCGAGAGCGTGGAGGCCGACATCTGGCTCGACGGCGCGGACATCGGCGTGTCGCACGGTGGCGCGCCGTACGTGGGCTCGCTGTCGTCGCTGTACCTCGACCCACTCGCGCAGCGCATCGCCGACAACAACGGCAGCGTGCACGGTGATGGCAAACCCTTCTTCCTGTGGGTCGACTTGAAGCAGGGCAGCGCGGAGCTGCAGAACGTGCTCGCGGCGCAGTTGAGTGCGTGCGAGTGGCTCACCGAGTTCGACGACGACGGCGTGGTGAAGCCGGGCGCGGTGACGGTGTTCCTCACCGGCGATGACGCGGCCAAGAAGGCGCTCGTCAGTCGCGCAGCGCCCCGCCGCTTCGCGCGCGACAGCAACGACTACAAGACGACCGACGGTGCAGCCGACGGCAGGTGGCGCGCGTACGCGGTGAACTACTGGGCCTTCATGCAGTGGGACGGGAACGGGAAGCTGCCCATCACCCAGCAGCGACAGCTCGAGAATCTGGTGAATGGCGCGCACGCCAACGGTCGCGTCATTCGCATCTTCAGCAACCCCGACACGCCCGGGTACTGGCGCGCCGCGAAGGCCGCCGGCGTCGACTTCGTGAACACCGACCAGCTCGAGCAACTTGCGCAGACGTTCGCGGAGTAGGGTGCGCGCTTCGTGTCAGCCGACCGGCTCGTCCTCGGAGGCCGCTTCAAGCTGATCCGCCACCTCGGCGGAGGCGGCATGGCCGAGGTCTACCTGGCCGAGCAGCTGTCGCTGAAGCGCAACGTGGCGTTGAAGGTGCTCAAGCGTGACCTGTCGGCGCAGCCGGCGATGGGTGAGCGCTTTCGTCGCGAGGCGCAGATTCTGTCGACGGTCGACCACCCCAACGTGGTGCGCGTCATCGACTTCGAGACCAACAAGCGCGACGGCACGGTGCTGGTGCTGGAGCTCGCCGACGGCCTCACGCTCGAGCAGGCGCTCAAAGACGGGCCCTTCGAACCTCGCCGCGCGATGCGGGTGCTGCTGCAGCTCGCCGAGGGCCTGAGCGCGGTGCACGAGCGCGGCATCATTCACCGCGACCTCAAGCCGCAGAACGTGGTCATCGGCATGGGCCCGCGCGGTGAGCAGGCGCGGCTGCTCGACTTCGGCATCGCGCGCCTGATGGAGCTCGACACCGACGCCGGCCACGCCGCGATGCACCTCGAAGGCGACGACCCGTTCGTGAGTGTGCCCGGTCAGGCCGTCGGCACACCGGCCTACGTCGCCCCCGAGCAGGCGATGGCCAGCGAAGTCGACACCCGCACTGACGTGTATTCGTTCGGCGTGGTCGCCTTTCGCCTGCTCACCGGGCGGCTTCCGTTTCTGGGGCCCGAAGCGCGCCAGTTCCTCGAGCAGCACGTGCGCGAACCCGCGCCGGCCATCGACGACGTGCAGCCCGCGCTCCGTGAGTTTCCTGCGCTGGTGAAGTTCGTCGCCGCGTGCCTCGAGAAGAAGCCCGAGGCCCGACCCGGTGACGCCGCGGCGTTGGTGACGCACCTGCGTGGAATGCTCACCCCCGAGCAGCTCGCGTTGTCGACGCAGACACGCATGGTGCTCAACGCGGTCACCACCCAGACGTTGTCGGCGGTGCGAGACACCGCGCAGTCGGTCACCGCCGTGAGCATGCAGGGCGTGCAGCAGGTCGGCCGTTTCGCCCGGCGGCTCGACCGGCCGTTCAAGCAGAGCCTGCTCATCACCGCCGCCATCACCGCGGGGGTCGCCGGCACTTTCGCGGCGTCGCCTCCGTCGGCGGTCGAGCGCGCTGAAGCCGAGCTGGCAGCTGGGAAACCGGCGGAAGCGCTCACCACCATCGACGCCGTGCTGCCGGAGGCCAGGGGGCTCGCGCCGGTGCTGCTGTCCCTGAAGGTCGGTGCGCTGCACGAGCTCGGCCGTGAAGAAGACGCCCGCGCGATTCTGCGCGCGACCCCGTATCAGGCGCTGTTCCCCGCGCGACCTGCGCTGCTCGAGCTGTTGAGCGAGCGCTTCGCGGCCGACGAGCACGACGACGAGCTCAACGAGTGGCTCGCGATGCTGCCGGCCGAGCTCTCCGACGACACCTTGCGCGTGTTCGCTTCGGGCGCGTCTTCGGCCAAGCAGTGGGGCGCGCTGCGAATTCTCGACACGCGCCAACGCATCGACGGGCTCGACCTCGCCGAGCGCTACGCCACTTCGCTGCAGTCTTCGTCGTGCGAGGTGCGCTCGCGCGCCGCGCAGCGCCTGGGTGAGCTGGGAGACTCGGCGCACCTCGACGCGCTTCGCGAGCTCTCGGAGTCTTCCAAAGAAGCGGGCCGCAACTGCGGTCAGGACGAAGCCGCCGACGCCATTCGCGCGCTCAAGCGGGTGAAGTGACGTTCGCGCGCAGGCGCCGCAGCCAGTCACCGCCGCTGCTGGTGAGCCGATACTGCTGCTTCCACCGCGTCGACGCGGGCCGCGGCGATGGCGCGAACCCCGTGTGCCATTGACGCCTCGAAGCGATAGAGCGCGGGTCATGTTCATGCAGGTGGTCATGCTGCTCGGAGGAGGCGTGCTGCTGTACTTCGGGGCCGAGTGGCTCGTAGGCGGCTCCTCGGGGCTGGCGCGTCGCCTCGGTGTGCCGCAGCTGCTCATCGGGCTCACGGTCGTCGCGTATGGAACTTCGGCGCCAGAGATTGTGGTCGGCGCGAAGGCCAGCCTCGCCGGCTCTGGAGCCCTGGCGTTGGGCAACGTGGTCGGCAGCAACATCGCCAACCTCGGGTTGATCCTCGGTCTCACGGCGCTCATCACGCCACCGCGGGTCGACGCGGCGCTGCGCACGCGTGAATTGCCGGTGCTGCTCGCTTCGACGCTCGCGATTCCGCTGATGGCGTGGGACGGCGTGGTCTCGCGCTTCGAAGGGGGCGTGCTCGTCGTGGCGGCGCTGGCCTACACGGTGTGGATGGTGCGCGATGCGCGCAAGTCGCTGCGTGAAGCGGCGCGTGACGCGCAGGTGATGCAGGCCGCTGCCGACACCGCCGGTGGTCCCACGGTGCGCGGGCCGGTGCGTCTCGCGTTGACGGCCGTGGTCGGGCTCGTGCTCCTGGTGCTGGGAGGCAACCTCTTCGTCGATGGCGCCTCGGGGCTCGCTCGCACGCTGGGCATGTCGGAGCGCCTCATCGGCCTCACCATCGTCGCCGTCGGCACGTCACTGCCCGAACTCGCGACCAGCCTCATCGCCGCGTTTCGTGGCGCCAGTGACCTCGCCGTCGGCAACGTGGTGGGCAGCAACATCTTCAACGTGCTGCTGTGTCTGGGCCTTGCGGCGCTGTTGTCGCCCGTGGCGCAGCCCTTCGCAGACGTGTCTTTCGATCTCGCCGCGCTGGGTGTGTTGACCGCGGTGGGCCTGGTGGTCATGCGCAGCGCGCGCGTCGTCTCGCGGGCGGAGGGCGCCGTGCTGGTTGGCGGCTATGCCGCGTTCCTGGTGATCCTCATCGCTCGCTGAAAATGCCGTGAAACATCCGATGCGTGGTCGCGTACGTAGCGCGTGCCTACGAAGGAGCCAGTCGTCACGCGGCGTTCCGCGAGCCAGTCACTCGCCAATGTGCGCGTCTCGTTACCCGCTCCACGCCGCGTGACCGAGGGCGAGGTCGTCGAGCGCCTGCGGGTGCTCATTCGTTCAGTGGCCGAGCGGCGTACGCGCGAACCCAACGAGCCCATCGACTTCACCGACGAAGTGCAGGTTTCGTTTCTCGACGACCGTAGTGAGCGCACCGTCGAAGCCTCGCTGCATTCTTCTCTGCCCGGCCTGTGCACGCGCGACGTGGCGCTCGTCGACCGGCGCGTGGTCGAAGTGCGCAGCGTGCGTGAAGTGCTGACCGTGAGCGACGAGCGGCTGCTCGAGGTCACCTCGCAACCGTCGATGGACGCGCTGCTCGCTTCGCTCCTGCTCGAGCTGCAGGAGGAGCGTCTCGACGCGCGGCTGCTCGAGGCGCAGCACCGTGTGCTCGACGTGTTGATGGAGCGCTGTGGCGCCAGCAATCACGACGAGGTGTTGAAGCGGGTGGCTGAAGAGCACGAGCTCGAGGTCGATCTCCGGGCGTTCGCGCGTGACACCAGCTGGTCGGTGCCCGGTGAAGTCGCCGCGCAGGTCACGTGGCGCGCCGCGGTCATCGACTTCGTCATGCGCAAGGCCACGGTTCGCATCGGTGCTCGTCGCGCGATGGTCTCGCACCTCGCTGCGCGCGCGCGCTGACGGCCGAACTTACCCAACGTCAAGGCGCGGCCTCCCGGCCGACGACATCGTCGCGTCATGAATCAACGACGACGTGACGCGCTGTTGGGTCTTTCGTTCTTGCTCGTGTTCCCTGCGTTCGGCCTCGGCAGTGCGCTGCGCGGCACCCCGGCGGGAACGGTGCTCGTGTTGCTCAACAGCGTGCTGGTGGTGACGCTGGGCGCGCTGCTGTGGCGCGAGTCTGAGACCACGGGTGCGCTGTATTTTGGCGGCCGGCTGACCGAAGCAGTGCTGCTGCTCATCAACCCGACGGGTGAGACCTACCAGCTCGCGATGGCGTCGCTCGCCCTGGCGAGCATTCCGTTCTGGTGGTCGGTGCCGCACCTCGCGCCGCGCTGGCTGCGGTCTTTCGGGGTCATCGGCTACGCGGTGTTCTTCGTCGGCACCCAGCTCGAGCTGTTCGGCGTGAGAGCGGGCCTGTGGCTCTCGCTTCCCGGCGGGCTCTTCGAAGTCACGATGGCTTGCTGGTTCCTCTCGCGCGCGTGGCGAGGCGGCGGCGAATCCGGCTCAGCGACTCCGGCGTGACGCCCAGGTAGCTGGCGAGCACGTACTGCGGCACGCGTTGCAGCAGCGCCGGCGAAAGCGACTGGTAGCGCTCTTCAGGGCTCGCGGTGCGATGCGCGGCGGCCGCGGCGTTCGCTTGGGCGAGCACCTGCTGCAGCGTCAACCGCGCGACCGACTCGAGCCGTGGAAACTTCGCGAACAGCTGCGCCTGCTTCGTGTCGTCGCCCACCACCACGGTCGTCGCTTCGAGGCAGATGAGCTCGTGCGTCGAATCGACGATCCACTGGCCTTCGAGGAACAGGCCGACGGTGAGCTCGGCGCCGTCGTGCGTGCGATGCAGCTGACGCACGCAGCCCTCGAGCACGAAGTACGTCTGCGTGCCGACCGGCAGCCGCTCGTCTTCGTCGAACCTGCGAACCACCGCGCTCGCTTCGATCGCTGCGCGCTCCTCTGAAGAGAGTGGAGCGAGCCGCTCGAAGAAGCGCAGCAGCGGCGTCAGAGGCCCGGTTCCCACGTCAGCAGCTTCTCGGCTTCGTCGAGCAGCGTCGGCACCGTCGAGGGCCCGAGGGAGTTCGTCTCTTCGTAGTGGTGACCTTCCGCCTGCTCGCCGTAGGGCTTGGTGGGGTGCAGCTTGAAGTCGTACGACGGCACCAGGTAGCCGACCTCGTCGCCGGACAGGCCGACGATCATGTTGAACTCACCGCCCATCTTCTCCTGCAGGTACGGCGGCGGCGGCGCCATCGAGAGGTCCGGCGGGTTCGGGTTGTCGGCGGTGATCTGCGGCACGCCGTACGCGAGCATCGGGTCGTAGCCGATGCCCAGCTCGGGGAAGATCTCACCGGGCACGCCGAGGAAGCGCACCGGCCCCAGCTGAATCTTCGAAATCTCCGAGCGGATCTTCGGGTAGTTCGCCTCGCTGATGATCTTCATCGGGTCGAACTCGTAGAGCCGCCGCTTCAAGATGCTGAAGTTCACGAACACCAGCTGAAAGCTCTCGTTCTCGACGCGGAAGAGGAACGGCTGGTGACCGAACGCGAGCAACGGCTCGGGAATGTCTTGCGCGGTGTCGAGGGCGGCCAGCGCGGTCTGCGCCACGATGTCGCCGATGGCCTTCGTCTTCTCGTAGCTGCGCGCCTTCGCGGGTTGACCATCGACGGTGATGGGCGTCGAACGCAGCGGCCCGAGCAGCCCGCCGACCTTGCCCTGCAGGAACAGACACATGCCGCCCGCGCCCTGCGTCAGCAGCTGGCCGGCCTTGTTGTACACGCCGCTCTCCATCGCCTCGCGAATGGCCCACGGAAAGTCCGACGACGAGTGGTTGTTGGTGTCGCTCAGCGCTTCGGGGTGCGAGCCCCAGTTCACGAGCGTGCCGATGACTTCACCCGAGTTCTTCTCGGTGAACTTGAGCACGTTGACGGTGTCGTCCATCACCTGCGGGTCGCGGTGGTCGGCCACCACTTCGCGCGTGCGCGCGCCGAGCTTGCCCTGCGCGACCGAGACCTTCGCGGGCTTCGCCGACAGCTGCGCCTGGAGGACGGCCTGGGCGACGCCTTCGATGACCACGTTCTCGAACCACACGTCGTCGACGCCGCGGTCGGGCACGAAGTTGGGGCGCGGGCCCCACTGGCCCATGGTGTCGGCGGTCTCGTGGCTGTGTGTGGCCGACACCATGATGAAGTCGGGCGGGGTGTCGGTGAGCTTCGCCACGCGCGTGCGCATCTTCACGATGTCGTCGTTGAAGAGGCCGACCGCGTCGACGCTGACGATGGCGATGGAGACGTCGCCGTTGCTCATGACGACCGCGCGCGCCCAGGTGTCGTCGTGCACGTCGACCATCGCCATGTCGTTGCCGAAGCCCGCGAGCCAGAATCCTTCGAACTTGCCGTTGCCTTCGGTGCCGTCGGCGTCGGGGCCCGTGTAGCCGGGGTCACCCGGGCATTTCTGGTCGCGGCCGCAGTCGAAGAACCACTCGTCCTTCTTGCGGTCGCCCTGCGAGCCGTCGGCGTCGGGCGCGACGTAGCCGGGGTCGCCGGGGCAGAGCATGTCGTTGCCGCAGTCTTTCCATGCGTTGGCGATGAGCTCGGCGCAGTGCTTGAGACCGTCTTTGCCGATGGGCGCGGTCTCGGGGCAGTCGTCGCCGGTGTTCTTGAGCCAGTCGGCGCGCGGGCGCTCGAAGTTGCGCGGCGAGATCGCGACCTTCGCCATGCCGACGGCGAAGTTGCCGTCATTGCCGTTCGGGCACGTGGGGCCGCCGGGGCAGAAGTTCTGCGGCGGCGTGCCTTTGCCCATGGGCTTTTCGACGGGGGCAGGGCAGGCGGCGAGAAACAGCGTGGTGAGGGCGAGCGCGCGTTTCATGGAGGTCCGCTTCCTCGTTCATGCCGTTCTTCAAGTCACGCCTTCCGAGCGGAAACGTCGTGCGTTGAGGGGAATGCCCTTGCGCGGCTGCGTCGCACTGCGCCAAAGGGACTCATGCGTCTCTTCGCCATCGGCGACACCCACCTTCCTTCCGAACGGAAGAAAGACATGCACCGCTTCGGCTGGGACGAACACCCGCTGCCGCTCGGCCGCAACTGGGACGCCACCGTCACCAACGACGACTGCATCATCATCGCCGGCGACATCTCGTGGGGCACGCGGCCCAACGAGGTGATGGACGACTTGAAGTGGCTCGACGAACGCCCCGGCAAGAAGGTGCTGCTGCGCGGCAACCACGACTACTGGTGGGGCGACTCGAGCTCCAAGCTCCGCAAGCTCTTCGAGCCCTTCAAGTCGTTCGTGGGCTTCATTCAGAACTCCGCCGTCGAAGTCGGCCCGTACGTCATCGCCGGCTCACGTCTGTGGACCGCGCCGGAAGCCCCGTCGATGCCCGGCGGCGAGATGGGCGATGAAGAACAGAAGCCCGACTACATCGAGCGCGAAGTGAACCGCCTCGGGCTCTCCTTCAAAGACGCCGACGCGAAGTTGAAGGCCGCGAAAGATCCGCGCGTGAAGATCTGCGCGGTGCACTTCCCTCCGCTCTATTCGAACAACGTCGAGACCGCGTTCTCGCGCACCATCGAAGCGTGGGCTCCGAAGACGTGCGTGTACGGTCACCTTCACGGCCCCGGCATCAGCGCCGGCTTCGTGGGCCCGCACCACGGCGTCGACTACGTGCTCGCCTCGTGTGACGCCGCGAAGTTCAAGCCGGTGCTGCTGCACGAGGGCACCCTCTGAATGCCGCTGCGCTCGGTACCAGCGCTCCGCTTCGAGCCTGATCAGCTCTACCGGGTGCCGACCGACGACGGCAGCGCCATCGCGCTCGGGCGCTATGCGCCGCGAGGTGAGCGCCGCTTCGCCGAGCCCGTCATCCTGGCGCATTCGCTGGCCACCAACCGTTTCAACCTCGACTTCGACGAGCGCTATTCGGTCGCCCGCATTCTCGCGCGGCGTGGTTTCGAAGCGTGGGTGCTCGAGGTGCGTGGTCACGGGCTGGGCGGCAGCGCCGCTGGCGCGACCTTCGACACCGAAGCCGAACACGACGTCGCCGCGGCGTTGAAGACCGTCGTCTCCACCGGCGCGAACGGTGTCTTCTGGGTCGGTCATTCACGCGGAGGGCTGCTCGCCTACGCGCACCTCGCGCGAAACCCGACCGCACCCATTCGCGCCATCGCCACGCTGGGAAGCCCGCTCACGTTCTCCGCACAACCCGGCGTGCAGAAGCTCATCGCGTCACTCGGCGCGACGTTGAAGCTGCCCATGCTGCCGCTGCAGCTCGGCGCGAAGGCGTGGCCGCTCGGGCTTCCACCGAACCCCATCGGCAAGTACCTGTTGCGCGAAGACAACGTCGACCCCGTCGTCATTCGCCAATCGCTTGCCTACGTGGTGGCCGACATCAGCGGCGGCGTCGGTCGCCAATTCGCCCGGTGGATCCGCAACGGCACCTTCGATGGTGAAGACGGCTTCGACTACCGCGCGAACATGAAGCGCATCGGCGTGCCGATTCTCTCCATCGCCGGCGAACACGACTTCCTCGTGCCGCCGTCGGCCGCGCATGAAGTGAAGCACCTCGTGTCAGGCCCGGTGGACCTGGTGAGCGCCTCACGCCGCGAAGGCTTCTCGACCGACTATGGCCACGGCGACCTCGTGCTCGGCCGCCGCGCGCCTGACGAAATCGCTCCGCGCATCGCCGAGTTCTTCGAGCGTCACGCCGCGCGGCGCTGACGGCGCGCGAGCCACAGCGCGAGCACCAACGCCAGCGGTCCGCCCGCCGTCGAACAACCGCTCGGCACCGGCACCTGCCCCGTGCACTCGCCGGCTTCACAACCTGCTTCACAGCGCAGCGGCGCGGGAGCGACGCACGCGCCTGCGCCGTCACACCGCGACGCGCCGACGACGGCGCCACCGACGCATTGGCGCTCGGCGCAGCTCGTCGCGTCATCGGGCCACGCGCAGGCGTCACGGCGAACACCGTCGCAACGCGACGCGCACGTTCCTTCGCCCGCACACGCAGCCCGCGCGCCGCGCGGCTCACCTTCGACCGCCGCGCAGCGCCCTTCGAGACCGGCGACGTTGCAGGCCTCACAGGCGCCTTCGCAGCTCGTGTTGCAACACACGCCGTCGACGCAGTGACCCGAGCCGCACAGCGCGTCGGCCGAACACGCGTCGCCATCGTCGAGCGTTCCGATGCAGGCGCCTTGACGCACTTCGCGCCCGTCACGCAGTCGCCATCGCCAGCGCAACGCGTCCCGCATGAGCTGCCCGCGCATCGCAGCGGTGCACACTGTCTCAACACCACCGGCGCGCAGTCGGCTGACGTTCCACTGCAGCGCGCTTCATCGAGCGCTACGCCTTCAGAACACGCGGCAGCACGGCACACCACGCTGGCCGCAGCGAAGGCATCAGCCGCACATTCGCCCGACACGCCATCGCAGCGCTCGGGCAGGTCGCACGCGCCCGCCGCTTCGCGACAGGTGACGCCCGCGGCCGCCACGGTGCACCGACCGTCGCGCGCTGCACCCTTCGCCGCGCTGCAGGCCTGACAGTCATCCGCGCCCGCGCCACAGCGCACCTCGCAGCACACGCCGTCGGTGCAGAAGCCGCTCGCGCACGCCGCGTCGGAGCTACACGCCGCTCCCACGTCGGCGCCATCGAGGAAGAGCCACGTGTCTCCACGCCGCGAAGTGCCGACGCGGCCACCGAAGAGTACGAGCGTGTCCCCGACCATCGCTCCGGCCGACGCGCTGCGCTCCGACGGACCGGGTGCGGACAGGTCGTGCCAGTCGGTGCCGTCCCACTCCCAGACGTCGTCGAGCTGGTCGAGGCCGTACGCGTCAGAGGAGCCACCGATGAGGAGCGCGCCATTGCCCCGCGACACCAGCACCGCCTCCTGCCTCGGCGGTGGCGCGTGCGCGGGCGTGCGTCGAGTCCACGTGGTGCCGTCCCATTCCCACGTATCGGCGACGCCGGTGTCGCCGCTGAAGAGCAGCACCGAGTTGCCGCGCGAGGCGGTGGTGGTCAAGCTCCGCGCGCTCGGCGCCGTGGCCGTCGGCACGAGCTCCCACGCGCCGTTCGCCCATTCCCAGGTCTCGTTCGAGCTGGAGCCGACGCTCACGAGGCCGCCGAACAGCACCGCTGCGTCGGTGCCCCGGCTGGCCATGGCGTGATGGCTGCGCGACGCGGGGCCGCCGGCGCGAACGAGCTGCCAACCGTTGCCGTTCCAGGCCCAGGTGTCGCCGTAGTCGCGCGCGTTCGGTATTCCGCCACCGGCGAGCACGAGGCGGCCACCGAGCGGTGCCATGGCGGCGCTGCGCCGGGGTGGTGGGCCTCCGCTCGTCACCTGCGTCCAGTTCGAGCCGTCCCACAGCCAGGTGTCGCCGAGCTCCGTGGCGCCGCCGCCACCGAAGAGCACTGCCGAAGTTCCGAGGGTCGCCAGCACGGCGTCGCGTCGAGCGGGCGGCCGGCGCGATGGCGTCTTCTGCGACCAGTTGGTGCCGTCCCGCTCCCACGTGTCGTCGAGGGGCCATTGTTTCCCTCACCGCCAAAGAGCAGCACCTTGTTGCCCACGCGCGTCATGGCCGCCGCGCGACGCGCCGGGGGACGCGTGACCGGCGTTCTCTGCGTCCACGTCGTACCGTTCCATTCCCAGGTGTCGTCGCGGTTGACGGGGCCGCCGCCGAAGAGCAGCACCTTTCCCTGGAACTCCGTCATCACGTGACGCTCGCGCGCCGGAGGGCTGGTGGCCGGAGCGCGCTGCAACCACGTGGTGCCGTCCCACTCCCAGGTGTCTGCGCGAATGCCCGCCGTGAAGGAAGAGCCGCCGAACAACACGACGCGTGTTCCCAGCGTGGCCAGCTGGTGCGCGTAGCGGGCGAGGGGCGCGGCGCGGGCGTGCGACGCGACCACTTGGTGCCGTCCCAGACCCAGGTGTCGCCGAGCTCCGTGTTGGTCAGGCCGCCGAAGAGCACGAGCGTCGCGCCGAGCGGCGCCATCGCGTGCTGCGTACGCGCGTCGTAGTCGCCCACCTCGGTCCACCCGGGTTGCAGGAGCGCCGCGCGTTGCCGCGCTTGCGGCGTTGAATCGACGACGGAGCAGGCAGACGACGCGACGCAGAGCAGGGCGAGGAGCTTCTTCACGGGCGCGGGAGTGTACCTGCGCGGGTCGTTCTCGACGCGGCACCTGTCTGTAACCCGGCCCGCCAGTCAGCGGCGCACGCTGCCCCGGGGGTTACAGGTGTTCACAAGGCACTCTCACTCTCGAAAGGTTCACCATGAAACGCGCACTGATCATCTCCGCTTTGTTGTCCGTCGCCGCTTTTGCTCAGGCTCCAGCAGGCGGCGCCGCGCCGGGTGCGACGCCAGCACCGGGTGTCCCGCCCGCGGGCACCACGCCGCCGTCGACGTCACCCACGCCGAACTCACCGTCGACGTCGCCTTCTGGAAAGACGACCGCGCCGAATGGCACCACGACGCAGCAGCCGGGCTCGATGGCTCCGATGGCGCCGGGCTCCACGCAGCCCATTCAGAACTCACCGGGTACGACACAGCGGCCGGGCAGCACCAACTCCACAGGCACCACGACGCAGCCTGGAACGACGAACCAGCCCGGTGTTCGCAACCCGCCGGGCACGCCGCCCAACACCGTGCAGCCGGGCGTGGTGGTCACGCCGGGCGCTACGCCCGGCACCACCGTTCCGCGGCCTGACGGCGGCGTGCGCTGATCAACGCTTCGGCTTGTTCTTCATCTCGTCGCGCGCGAACTCCACGAACGCCTTCAAGGCGGGCGAGACCTGCGCGCGGCTGGGGAAATAGAGGAACAGGCCGGGCACTTCGGCGGCGTACGACTCGAGCACGAGGCGGAGCTTTCCACTGGAGAGCTCCGCTTCGATGCTGGGTTCAAAGGAATAGATGAGGCCCACGCCGCTGACGGCCAGCGAGCGCATGAACACCGGGTCGTTGCTGACGATCGACCCTCGCACCGGCACGCGCCAGGTCTTCTTCCCGCGCTCGAGTTCCCACGCGTAGAGCGGTCGATCGATCGCCGTGCGCATGCCGATGCACTCGTGCTGCAGCAGGTCTTCCGGCTTCTGTGGTGTGCCGTTCCTCTCGAGATACGCGGGTGACGCCGCGACCACGAAGCGCGCCGCCGGGCTCAGCCGCACGTGCACCATGTCGCGATCGATGGCCTCGATGAGGCGGATGCCCGCGTCGTAACCCTCGGCCACCGCGTCGATGAGCCGGCCCTCGACGCGGATCTCGAGTTCCACCTTCGGGAACTTCCGAACGAACGGGGGCACGAGCTTGTTGAGCACCAACTCGGTGGCCATGCCCGGCACCGTCATGCGAATGCGCCCGCTCACTTCACCGGGCTCGGCGGTGACCGTCTTGAGAGAATCGAGCGCCTGGTCGATGGCCGGCCCCGCGTTCTGCAACAGCCGTTGACCCGCATCGGTGAGCGCCACGCTGCGTGACGTGCGTTGCAGCAACGGCAGCCCGACGCGTTGTTCCAGCTGCCGCACCGACTGGCTCAGCGCCGAGGTCGAAACCCCCAGCTCCCGCGCGGCGGCCGCGTAGCTGAGCTTGCGCGCCACTGCGACGAACGCGTTCAACGAATTGAGAGGCGTGACTGCCATTCACCGCTCCTTGAAGTCGTAACGAAGCCACGCGAGCCCGCCCTGCAGTTGCTTCACCGAGCGGAGCTGAAGTGCTCGCAGCGCACCGCGGGGGCCTGCATCGAACACACTCGCGGTGCCCACCGTGCCATCGGCGATCGGCGCGACGATGAGGCTCAGTTCGTCGACGAGCCCCGCTTCGAGGAACGCGCCGTTGATCTTCCCTCCGCCTTCGAGGAGCAACGTCTCGATGCCGAAGTGCGCGTTCAGCTTTTCGAGCACGCGCGCGAGGTTCACCGACTTCTTTCCACCGAACACGTACGACACGCCCTGCTCGCGCAGAAAGGCGAGGTACGCGTCGCTCACGCCCTCGGTCAGCACCGAGACGAAGTGTTCGCCGTGGACGGCGTTCGTTTCCCAGCGCAGCTTGCCCGACGGGTCGATGGCGATGGCGTAGCCGTCAGCGCGCGTGGCGATGAAGTCGGTGCGCGGGAGCTTCACGCGCTTCTTCGTCGGCACCTTCGCCCTGCCAGCGTACGGCTCCATCGACACGCGGCCGATGATCCACGCGTCGCCCTTCAACTTCGCGGCGGTCTGCTCGTAGGCCTTCGTGAGTGCGTCCATGCCGGGCCAACGGTCGGCGACGATGCGCCCGTCGACGGAAGACACCATGTGACAGATGACGTGGGGCTTCATGCTCAACGCCCCGTCATCGCGGCCATCTGGGCCGGGTAGCGCGCGCCGGTGACGGTGATGCCCTTCAGCAACGCGTCGATGCTCGCGAGCTCCGCGGTCGACAACGTCACGTTCACCGCGCCCAGGTTCTCGCTGAGCCGGTGCGCCTTCGTGGTGCCGGGAATGGGAACGATCCACGGCTTCTGCGCGAGCAGCCAGGCCAGCGCGAGCTGCGCCGGCGACGCGTTCTTGCCCTTCGCCAGCTGGTTCAACGCGTCGATGAGCACCTGATTGGCTTCGCGCGCCTCGGCGGTGAAGCGCGGCACGATGTTGCGGAAGTCGCCCTTCGGAAATTCCGTCTTCGCGTCGATGGTGCCGGTGAGGAAGCCCCGGCCGAGCGGCGAGAAGGGCACGAAGCCGATGCCGAGCGCTTCGAGCGTGGGAAGAATCTCCCGCTCGGGTTCGCGCCACCACATCGAGTACTCACTCTGCACCGCCGTCACCGGCTGCACTGCGTGCGCGCGACGAATGCTCTGTACGCCGGCCTCCGAGAGCCCGAAGTGCTTCACCTTGCCCGCGGCGATGAGGTCCTTGACGGCGCCGGCGACGTCTTCCATCGGCACGTTGGGGTCGACGCGGTGTTGGTAGAGCAGGTCGATGCGGTCGGTCTTCAGTCGCTTCAACGCTTCATCGGTCACACGGCGAATCGTCTCGGGGCGTGAATCGGTGCCCTCGGCGCTGCGCGCGTTCTTGAAGCCGAACTTGGTGGCGATGACCACCTGGTCGCGGAACGGCGCCACCGCTTCGCCGACCACCTCTTCGTTCACGAACGGGCCATAGACCTCCGCGGTGTCGAAGAACGTCACGCCCGCTTCGAACGCCTTGCGGATGAGCTGCACGCCGGCCTTCGGGTCGAGCCCCGTGCCGAGGCCGAAGCTGATGCCCATGCAACCGAAGCCCAGCGCCGAGACCTCGAGACCGCTGCTTCCGAGTTTTCGTTTCTGCATGACGGGGAAACTACGGTCAGCGCCGCCGTTCTGAAACCGGAACGATCTGCACAGGCCGTGATTGAAAACTTAACGACGCTGCAGCGCCGCGTTCACCAGCACGCGCTTCGCTTCGTCGACGGTGTCGCAGAGCACGAGGTTGGTGCGCCCCGAGAACAAGAGCATCGCGCGGTAGACGGCGCGCTTGATGCCGGTGATGCCGACCACGGCGCCGAAGTGAACGTGCGGGCGATTGGCTTTGGTGTACTCGCGCAGCTGCACGGTGATGTTGCTGTCGAAGTGCGCGCCGGTGAAGTCGCTCAAGGTGAACGCCGAGTCGAGCGGCTGGGAGCGCACCAGCGCGCCACAGGCTTCGAGCAACGCCGGCGCCTGTTCGATGGTGATGCCCACGAAGTCGAGGTGGAGGATCTGCACTCCGTCGACCTCGATGATCGATGCGCCGGCCATGTGTCGAACGCTACCGCTCGCGTCGAGACTGCAACATGCGTCCTTCTCGACCTACATTGCCGCGCCGTGACGACCCCGCTCTGTCCGCGCGACTCCACGCCGTTGACGCAAACCGCTGACGTCTTCGGCCCCGGCACGAAGGCGCTGGTCTGCCGCACCTGCAACGGCGTGATGGCCGACTGGGAAACGGCGCAGAAGTTCTTCACGTCCATCGGCCTCTCGCTCACCGACCTGCAGACGTTGATCAAGTTCGCCGCGAACAAGCCGCGCACCACCGAGCCGCTGCAGTGCACCTCGTGCGGCAAGGCTGCGCTCAACCCGCTGGTGCACAAAGGTGTCGAGCTCGACCTGTGTTCGTCGTGCGGCACGGCCTGGTTCGACCGCGGTGAACTGCAGCGCATCAGCAAGGGCACGCTCGGCAAGGCTGTGGCGACCACCGCGCCGCAGTCGGGCCAGGTCGTCGGCGTGTACGAGATGTGGTGGGACTGCTCGCACTGCGACACGAAGGGGTTGCTCGGCGCGTCGAACCGCTTCTGTCCGAACTGCGGCGCGCAGCAAGACGCGGCGTCGCGCTACTTCCCACCTGCGGGGAAAGAGACGGCCTCGAATCACGAGTTCGACGGCGCCGACGTCAGCTGCCCCGCGTGCAACACGCCCAACGGCGCGAAGGCCCACAACTGTCGCAACTGCGGCAGCCCGCTCGACGGCAGTGAGAAGGTTGCCACCGTCGCAGATCGCTCGAGCAATGCGCCGAAGAAGCCGGTCGCCGTGAAGCGCAAGCTGCCGTGGCTGTGGATCCTCGGCGGCATCGTCGGGCTCGTGTTGCTGTGCTGCGGCGTTTCCATGTTCTGGACCAGAGACCTGCCGCTCACGGTCACGTCGCACTCGTGGGAGCGCACCATCGCCATCGAGACGATGTCTGCGGTGAGCGACAGCGCGTGGTGCGACTCGATGCCCAGCGGCGCCTATGGCGTGAGCCGCCGCCGTGAAGAACGTTCGACGAAGAAGATCCCCGATGGCGAAGAGTGCAGCACGCGTGACGTCGATCGCGGCAACGGCACCTTCGAACGTCGTCGCGAGTGCAAGCCGAAGTACCGCGAAGAACCCGTCTACGACGACCGCTGCTACTTCACGGTCGACCGGTGGACGGTGTCTCGCACCGAACGCGCGACCGGCACCGGCACGGATTGCGAATGGCCGGTGGTGGGCGCGCTGCGTGGAGGCTCGTCACTGGGCGCCGAACGTCAGGGCGCCAAAGGCGAGAAGTACGAGCTCTCGCTCAAGGGTGAAGACGGCAAGACGTATTCGTGCAAGTTGCCTGAAGCGAAGTGGCGCACCGTGGCTGACGGACACAAGAAGGTGATTCCCGTCGGCGTCATCACCAGCGCTCCGGAGTGCGACAAGTTGTGAAGGAAACGAAGCCTGCCGATGGTCTTTCAATCGTGTCGCTCGCTGCCTCCATCGCGGCGGTCGTCACGTTGTTGTTCTGCATCATCCCCATGTTCGCGTTCTGTCTGGCGCCCATCTCCGTCATCTGCGCGGCCGTCGCGGTGCTGACGGGCATTCCGTCGCTCATTCGCACCGCGGTGAAGCCGGAGCTCGAGGGCCGTTGGCAGGTGCTCGCCGGCTTCGGTTTGTTGCTGGTGTGGGGCGCGGGCGGTTGGGTGCTGTACCAGTTCGCGCTCCGTCACTCATGACACCGGCTGACGTCGAACCGTTGCTGCAGTCGATGTTCATCGACGCTCCGGGTACGTCGCTGCGTGACGAAGATCGCAAGAAGGCGGTGGAGGTCGCCGCGTTCCTCACCGAGCTCGAGCGAATCGGGACGCGCGGACCGCTCGTCGACGCGGCAGCGGGCAAGTCGTACCTCGGGCTGCTGGCCGCGGAGCTGCTCGGGGTTGACGAGGTCACCGTCATCGAGCGCAACGAGAAGCAGGTGCACAACGCGCGGCACGCGTTGTCGAAGCTGAAGCACGCGAAGGTGACCACGACCGTCGGCGACGTCGAAGACGCGTCGTGCTGGCCATCGAAGCCCCGCGTCGTCATCGGGCTTCACGCGTGTGGCGCGGCGAGTGACGCCATCATCGACGCCGCCATCGCACGCGAAGCGAAGTGGCTCCTGCTCGTTCCGTGTTGCTACCCGTCGCCGGCGTTCGCGCACCAGCGCGCCGATGCGCTCGGCATCTCCGGTGCCGCCGAGGTGAGGAAGAAGTTCGTTCAGAGCCTCATCGACTCGGAACGCGCGTTGCGGCTCGAAGCGGCCGGCTACGAGACGTCGGTGATTCCTTTCGTCGCGCCGACGGTCACGCCGCACAACCTCATGTTCCGCGCGCGGCGTCTGATGAATCAGAAGCGAATGCACGACGCGAAAGCGACGCTCACGAACTCTTTCGCGTGGTCTTCCGCTTCGCGCGCGTAGCGGTCGGCTTCCGCTTTGGAACCCTGGCGCCGGCTCGCTCGGCCTCGCTGATGCCGATGGCGATCGCCTGCTTGCGGCTCTTCACCTTCGGGCCGTTCTTGCTGCCCGAGTGAAGCTTCCCTTCCTTGAACTCGCGCATCACCTTGCCGATCTTCTTCTCGGCCTTCGGTCCGTATTTCCGCGCCATGAAGTGGCTCCTCTCGAAGCAGTCGGCACAGCATCACGTGTGCCATCACCTTCGCCGGGTGAAACAGCCGCCGCGACTGTGACGAGCTGACTCAGGTGAGGCGCGCACGTGGGGAAACAATGTAGGCGTGCGGACCACTGAACACCTGTCTGTACCGTAGTACTGCGGGCGCAGCGGCGGCCGTTAAACAGGGCCCATGAAGCGCGTGTTCGTCACCGGTTCGGCCGATGGTCTTGGTTACGGCGAAGGCGTTGCTCGCACAGGGGCACCGCGTGGTCGTTCACGTTCGCTCCGAAGCGCGTCGGGCGGCCGTCGCCGGGCTCGAGGCAGACGTCGTGGTCGGAGATCTCAGCGACGAGTCACAGACCCGCGCCGTGGCGAGGCAGGTGAACGCGCTCGGCGTGATGGCCGCGGTGATTCACAACGCCGGCGTGTACCAGGACGACGCGGTGATGCAGGTGAACGTCATCGCGCCGTATCTGCTCACCGCGTTGCTTCAGAGACCGAAGCGCCTCGTGTACCTGAGCAGCGGGCTGCACCAGAGCGGTCGGCCTTCGTTTCCGGGCCGCAGCTACTCCGACAGCAAGCTCTTCATCTCGACGTTCGCCGCTGCGCTCGCGCGACGCTGGCCTGACGTCATCAGCAGCTCCGTGAACCCGGGCTGGGTGCCCACGAAGATGGGCGGCAAGTCAGCGCCCGACGATCTCGAGCTCGGTCACGTCACCCAGGTCTGGCTCGCGGTGAGCGATGACGCCGAAGCCAGGCGAAGTGGTCACTACTGGTTTCATCAGAGGCGAGCACAGTCGCACGCCGCCGTGACCGACACAGCGTTTCAGCAACAACTGCTCACCGAACTCGAACGCCTCACCGGCACGCCGTTGCCTCCATAGACGCCCTCAGAAACCGCGTGCGGCAGCAGAAGAAGCTCGCGCGCTCGTGACGCAGCACGACATTGATTTCCCTCACGAAACGACGGGTTTTGCGCGCGGCATTTCTGGCGTCCGCGTGAACGTTTTCTGTTACTCGGTCTCGGCATGCAGGAGCTCGCATGCGCGTAGCCGTCACCTGGAACGAGAGCAGTGTGTTGATGCGGCAGCCGACGCGTCGCATGCCGGTGATGACCCGCGGCGAAGGTGTCTGGCTCTTCGACGCTGAAGGAAAGAAGTACTTCGACGCCTCGTCGGGCGCGCTCGTGGTCAGCGTGGGTCACGGCAATCGTTTCGTCGCCGATGCCATTCACGCGCAACTGCTCAAGGCCGGCTACGTCAACGGCACGCAGTTCACGAGCGACGTCACCGAAGACGCGGCGGCGAAACTCGCGAAGCTCGCGCGTGAAGAGCTGCCCGACGTCGGCGCGCTGCGCGCCGCGTTCCTCTGCTCCGGTTCAGAAGCCGTCGAAGCCGCCGTGAAGTTCGCGCGTCAGGTGCAGGTCGAACGCGGTCACAAAGAGCGCGTGAAGGTCATCGCGCGCGCGCCGAGCTACCACGGCAACACCTTCTACGCGTTGTCGCTCTCGGCCCGGCCGGCGTACCGCGTGGCGTACGGCCCGATGCTCGCCACCATTCCCACCGTGATGGCGCCGACGGCGTTCAAGCTGTCGCCCACGCCGACGCGTGAAGCGCTCGCGAAGGAGCTCGAGGCCGTCATCGCGCGTGAGGGTGCGAACACGATTGCCGCCTTCATCGCCGAGCCGGTGATGGGTTCGTCAGGTGGCGCCGCGGTGCCGCCCGCAGGTCACTTCGACGACGTGCGCCGCATCTGTGATGCCAACGGCATCCTCTTCATCGCCGACGAGGTGATGTGCGGCGCCGGGCGCACCGGGAACTTCTTCGCCTGCAAGACCGTGAACGCCGCGCCCGACGTCATCGTCATGGGCAAGGGCCTCGGTGGTGGTGCCGCACCGGTCTCGGCGGTGCTCGTGCGCGAGTCGTTGATGGACGAGGTTCGCGCGGGCTCCGGCTACTTCGCGCACGCGCAGACCTACCTGCAGGCCCCATTTCTCACCGGCGCCGCGAACGCGGTGCTCGACTTCTTCGAGAAGGAGCAGCTCGTGGCGCACGTGCAGGACGTCGGCGCGGCGTTCCAGAAGAAGCTGCGCGAACGCCTCTCGAAGGTGCCGTACGTCGGCGCGATTCAGGGCACGGGGCTCATCGCCGGTGTCGAGCTCGTCGACGGTGACAAGCCCTTCCCGCGCGCGGCGAAGGTCGCTGAACGCCTCGTGGCGCACCTCTTCGAGCGCGGCGTCGTGGTGTGGCCCAACGTCGGTCACGCCAACGGCACCGATGGTGACCTCTTCATGCTCGGCCCGCCGCTGGTGATGACGCACGCAGAAGCCGACACGCTGGTCGACTCACTCGGACGAGCCCTCGAAACCTTCAACCCGCAAGGAACCACGAAATGACCTTCCGAATCACCTACTCGGTGCTCGACGCCGACATGGAGCAGCTGCACAAGGAGTTCGAAGGTGCGCTCGGTGCGCTGAAGCTCGGCCGCGAATTCGGCGGCCGGTTGAGCGGCGCTTCGTTCACCAGCCGCAACCCCTCGAAGCCGGAGCAGACGCTCGCCACCTACAAGACCGCGACGTCGGGCGACGTCGACGCGGCCGTGAAGAGCGCCAGGAAGGCGTACACCAGGTGGCGCCAGACGCCGTGGCAGGAGCGGGCGGCCATCATCCGCAAGGCGGCCGACAACATCAGCGCGCGTCGCCTCGAGCTCGCGGCGTGGCTCACGCTCGAGGTCGGCAAGAACCGCCTCGAGAGCCTGGGTGACGTCGAAGAATCGGCAGACCTGCTCCGCTACTACGCGGGCCAGCTCGAGCAATCGCAGGGCTTCTCGCAGCCGCTGGGCAAGCTCTCGCCTAACGAAGACACGCGCGACGTGCTGCGGCCGTACGGCGTGTTCGCGGTCATCGCGCCGTTCAATTTCCCGATGGCGCTCGGCACCGGCATGGCGGGCGCTGCGCTGCTCGCCGGCAACACGGTGGTCTTGAAGCCGTCCGACAGCGCGCCCTTCTCGGGTGAAGCGCTCTTCGAAGTGCTGCGTGACGCGGGGCTGCCCGAAGGTGTCTTCAACCTCGTTCACGGTGACGGCATCGTCGGCGAGGCGCTCTCGAAGCATCCAGACATCGATGGAATCGCGTTCACCGGCGGCAGCGCGGTGGGCAAGCAGCTGCAGCACACCATGCTCACCGGCCGCTCGTACCCGCGCCCGTGCCTGATGGAGCTCGGCGGCAAGAACGGCGCGCTCATCACCGCGTCGGCCGACCTCGACGCCGCGGTCGAAGGCTGCGCGCGCTCGTCGTTCGGCCTTTCGGGCCAGAAGTGCAGCGCGCTCTCGCGCATCTTCGTGGCGAAGGAGAAGTACCCCGAGTTCCTCCGCAAGCTCATCGACCGCACCGCCAGCATCAAGGTGGGCGACCCGGCGCTGCGCGAGACGTACATGGGCCCGGTCATCAACGCGAAGTCGGTGGTGCGCTTCGAGGCCGCAGCGAAATCGGCTCCGCAGATTCACTTCGGCGGCAAGGTGCGCGGCGGCAACTTCGTCGACCCCACCATCGTGACCGCGCCGAAGGGCCACGCGCTCACGCGTGACGAGCTGTTCCTGCCGTTCATCACCGTCGACAGCTACGAGACGTTCGAAGAAGGCATGCAGCGGCTCAACGAGGTCGACTACGGGCTGACCGCGGGCATCTTCAGCAACGACGAAGCCGAGCTGGCGACGTTCTTCGACGAAGCGCAGGCCGGCGTGCTGTACGCGAACCGCAAGACCGGTGCGACCACCGGCGCGTGGCCCGGCGTGCAGTCGTTCTGCGGCTGGAAGGCGTCGGGCTCGACCGGTCGCGGCGGCTGCGGCCCGTTCTACGTCGGTCAATTCGCGCGCGAGCAGTCGCGCACCCGCATGCTCTGAAATCTCAAAAGGACCCTCACATGAAACCCACCATCAAGACCGAACTCCCGGGCCCGAAGGGCGCCGCCATCATCGAGCGTGACCGCGCCGTCACTTCGCCCAGCTACATCAAGGAGTACCCGCTGGTCGTCGAACGCGGCTACGGCCCCTGGGTCGAAGACGTCGACGGCAACACGTTCCTCGACTTCATGGCCGGCATCGCCGTGACCTCGACGGGCCACTCACACCCGAAGGTCGTGAAGGCCATTCAAGACGCGGCCGCGAAGTTCCTCCACATCTGCGGCACCGACTTCTATTTCGACGGCTTCGCGTCGATCGCCGAGCGCCTTTCCACGGCGGTGCCCGGCATGGGCAAGTGCAAGGTGTTCCTCTCGAACTCGGGCACCGAAGCGGTCGACGGCGCGCTCAAGCTGGTGCGCGCGCACACCAAGCGTCAGTACGTCATCGCCTTCAAGGGCGCGTTTCACGGCCGCACCTACGGCGCCATCTCGCTGAACCAGTCGAAGGTCGGTCAGCGCGCGTTCTTCGGCCCGCTGGTGCCGGGCATCGTTCACATGCCGTACCCCACGCCGCAGAACCCGCACGCGGCGAAGCACATCGAAGAAGAGCTGTTCGTCAGCGGCGTCGACCCGCGCGAAGTGGCCGCCGTGTTCATCGAGCCGATTCTCGGTGAAGGCGGTTACGTGGTGCCGCCCGCGCAGTCGCTCAAGGACCTGCGCGCGCTCTGCGACAAGCACGGCATCCTGCTGGTGTTCGACGAAGTGCAGTCGGGCATTGGCCGCACCGGCACCATGTTCGCGGCGGAGCACTTCGGCGTGGCGCCCGACGTCATCTGCTCGGCCAAGGGCATCGCGTCGGGCATGCCGCTGGGCGCCATCATCGCGAAGGAATCGGTGATGACCTGGCCGCGCGGTTCGCACGGCTCGACCTACGGCGGCAACCCGGTGTGCTGCGCGGCCGCGCTGGCGACGCTCGACATCATCGAGCCGCTGATGCCGCAGATCCGCGAGAACGGCGCGTTCATGCAGGAGCAGCTCGTCGCCATGCAGAAGAAGCACGCGGTGCTCGCCGACGTGCGCGGCGTGGGCCTGATGATCGGCGCCGAGTTCCTCGTGCCGGGCACCTGCACACCGGCGGCCGAATACGTCGGCGCGCTCGAGCAGCTGGCGTTCCGCAAGGGCCTGCTGTTGCTCTCGTGCGGCCGTTCGACCATTCGCTTCGCGCCGCCGCTGGTCATCAGCCGCGAAGAAATCGCCACCGGTCTCGAAGTGCTCGACGCGTGCCTCACCGAGCTCGACGCGCACTACGGCTACCAGAAGGAAGCGAAGGCGTGAGCAAGCTCGTCTCGATGCGTGACGCCATCGCGGCGAACGTGAATGACGGTGACAGTGTGGCCATCGACGGCTTCACGCACCTCATCTGCTTCGCCGCGGGTCATGAGCTGATTCGTCAGAAGAAGAAGGACCTCACCGCCATTCGTCTGACGCCTGACCTCGTGGTCGACCAGATGATCGCCGCCGGCATCGTGAAGAAGCTGGTCTTCAGCTGGGGCGGCAACCCGGGCGTCGGCTCGCTTCACGCGTTCCGTCGCGCCATCGAGCCGAACGGTGGCGCGCCGCGCATCGAGATCGAGGAGTACTCACACTTCGGTCTGCTCTCGCGCTTCCTCGCGGGCAGCGCGGGCCTGCCGTTCTGGCCGCTCGACAACTTCGGCGGCACGTCGTTGCCCGACGTGAACCCCGACATTCGCAGCGTGACCTGCCCGTACACCGGCAAGGTGCTCGCGACCGTTCCCGCGATTCACCCTGACGTGGCCATCGTTCACTGCCAGCGCGCCGATGAAGACGGCAACGCGCAGGTGTGGGGCCTGTACGGCGCGCAGAAGGAGGTCGCGTTCGCCAGCAAGCGCGTCATCGTGGTCGCCGAAGAAATCGTTCCCACGTCGGTGATTCGCGCTGACCCCAACCGCACGCTGGTTCCCGGTTTGAAGGTGAACGCAGTGGTGCACGAGCCCTGGGGCTGTCACCCCAGCTACGTGCAGGGTCACTACGACCGCGACAACGACTTCTACGTGGCGTGGGAAGAGGTCTCGAAGGACGCGGCGACGTACGCCAAGTGGCTCGAAGACTGGGTCTACGGCGTCGAGGACCGCGCGGCGTACGTGAAGAAGCTCGGCGAGGAAGTGACGTCGAAGCTCAAGGCGAAGCCGCGTCGTTCGGAAGGAGTCGACTATGGGTTCTGAACAGATGGTGTTCCGCGCTGCGCAGGAACTTCACGACAAAGACGTGGTGTTCGTGGGCATCGGCTTGCCGAACCTGGCGTGCAACCTCGCGCGCGCCACGCACGCACCGTCGCTGTGCCTCATCTACGAATCGGGCGCCGTCGGTGCGGTGCCGCAGCGGTTGCCGGTGTCCATCGGCGACCCGGCGCTGGTGACCGACTCGCTCGCCGTCGTGTCGCAGGCCGACATCTTCCAGTGCTACCTGCAGCGCGGGCTCATCGAGGTCGGGTTCCTCGGCGGCGCGCAGATCGATCGTTACGGCAACCTGAACACCACGGTGGTCGGCAACTACGCCAACCCGAAGGTGCGTCTGCCGGGCTCGGGCGGCGCGTGTGAGATCGCCGTGCACGCGAAGCGGCTGCTGATCATCATGCGCATGTCGAAGCGCGCGTTCGTCGAGAAGTGCGACTTCGTGACCAGCCCCGGTCACCGCGCGGCGAACGGTAAGACGCGCAAGGAGCTCGGTTTGCCCGGCGGCGGCCCCACCAGGCTCATCACCGACCTCGGCGTGTTCGACTTCGACGAGACGGGCGAAGCGCTGCTCACCGAGCTGGCGCCGAACGTCACCTTCGAGCAGGTGCAGGCAGCGTGCGGTTGGAAGGTGAAGCGCGCCAACGAGCTCACGCCGATGGCCGACATGAAGGCCGATACGCTTGGCCTGCTCAAGAAGCTCGACCCTCAGAATCTCTATCTCTGAGATTCGAAAACTCCGCAGATCCCCTCTACCCGCGAAAGCGGGGGGAGGGTCAGGGAGGGGGGCAATCAATTCCTCACGCCTCCGTACTGCAGGACATGAACGAGTCCTCCCCGAACAGCTCCCAACACCAGGTTCTTCACCGTGATGTTCCCGGCCGTATGTTGGCCGGCGTCTGCGCGGCGCTCGCTCAGCACTTCGGCTGGAACGTCGCACTGGTGCGCATTCTCTTCGTCGTCAGCGTCGCCTTCACCGGTGGCCTGGTGTTCTGGGTCTATGCCGCCGCGTGGGCGCTCACGCCGTTCACCGCAAACGACAAGTCGCCGATGACGCGCCTCATCGACGGCATCGGCAGCCTCTTCGCGCCACCTAAGACCGCGACGGTCGAGAAGGTGCAGCTCTAATCAACCGCGCGCGTTCGACACGCCGCCTCCCGACGGAGGCGGTACATCGACGCGACGCAGCCGCACCGTGAAGTCGGGAATCGGCGGGAGCGCGGCGATGGCTCGGTTCATGTTCGCGGTCAGCTCGGTGATGTAGCGGCTGTACCCGGTCGCACGGTTGACGATGCACACCATCACCCACGCAGCGACGATGGCGGTGAGCGACACACCGAACAGCGGCCACTCCCGCAGCATGAAGAAGGAGACCATCGCCACCAGCCCGGCGAGCGTGACGAGCGCAGCGGACCACGTGGCGACCGACACCAGCACTGACCACTTCGGCTGCGGCGGGTCTCCCGGCAGGTCCGCGTCTTCGAGGCGAAGCTCGTGCGGCTCATACGCCCACACGTCGGCGGCGTAGTCGCCGGGGGGCACGTTGAACTCGTGGCGAGGCGCGTCGCCCGCGCTCTGCGCGTCGGCCAACACCGCGGCTCTGCCCGTCAGCACCAACTTCCCGCTCGGCACACGCAGCCAGAGGTTCTCGGCGTGCTGATGCGCGTACTGCACGTGCTCCGGCGTCGGCTCTTCGACGAGCAGCTCCACAGAGCCGATGAACTGACGAATGCCGTCGCACTGCAGCCACACGCAGTGTCCTGCCTCCGCTTCGGGACGCTCACCATCGTTGAGAACGAAGTCGTTGAACGTTCGCGTGTTCCATCGACGCTCGGACTCTGCGTCGAACACCAGCAATGGACCCTGCTCGGCGTAGAGCTCGGTGAGCGCGTGTTTCACTTCTTGCAGAGGTCCTGCGTGCCGTCGTCCCACTTCTTCAGGTTGTCGAGGACGATGTTGAGGAACCCGTTGTCTTCAATCGTGAGGTCGTAGGTCTTGATCTCACGCCACATGCCGTACGCGTGGAAGATGCGGCCCGGCGACTGCTCCCAGAACACTTCGATCTGGTAGTCCTGCTTGAAGTAGCTCGTGGTGTTCGGGTTCATGAACGTCGCCGGCGCCGTCAGGTACGTGCGCGCGATGATGAAGTCGCCGTTCGCGCCGCCCTTCACACGGCGAAGCCCACCCTTCACGTTCGAGTCGTAGACGTCGCCGAGCGGCAGCGCGACGCGCATCGCGATGTCCCAGTTGATGCGATCGACGCGCTTCGAATTGAACGCCTCGGGGTCGCTCACGGTGAACGTGCGGTCGTACGACTCGTACACGCCCGCGTACTGCGCCTTCTGGTCCTTCGCCGACAAGATGGTCTCGAGCTTGTCGAGCGAGCAGTCGAAGAGGTTCACCAGAATCACGCCGCGTGCGTTCGCCGGCTCGTTGTTCTCGAGCCCGAACTTCACGAGGTCGCTCACCTCGAGCCGATTTCGCATCTGCCCCTTGAGCGGCGCGGTGCGCGTGTCGGCTTTGCCAGCGACCGCGAGCTTCGACGCACCATCGATGAGCAACGCGTCGTCGGCATCATCACCGTTCACCCAGAACCACTTCAGGTTCGCGTCGACTTCTTCCGGCGCGGTTTCCGGCGGCGTCTGGTCGAGGCAGGCAACGAAACAGAACGAAACGAGCAGGGCGAATCGGCGCATCGGCGAAGGGGGATAGCGCGTCACTGCGAAAGGCTCCACTGGTCGACGTTCCACCAGATGGAATCGGCGTTGCCCCAGTCGGGGCCGCTCAACTCTTCACGCACCGCGGCGAGCCGCGAGGTCAGCACCAGCGGCAACACCGGCAGGCGGTCGAACCACATGTGCTGCAGCACGGTCTCGAGCTGGTCGCGCCGCTCGTCGTACAGCGTGCTCACGTAGCGCTCGTATTCGTCGACCATCGCGCGGTCGAAGTGCTCGGCGTTCACGAGGTCGAGCCGGTAGCGCCCTTCGATGAACTTCGCGCCCATGAAGCGCGACGGCTCGTCTGTGCTGCGGCCCACCAGAATCAGCCCGTCGAAGTCCTTCTGCGCGAACTGCCAGAGCTGTTCGTGCTCTTCGACCTCGAGCGTGACGCCGGCCTTCGCCAGGTCCGCGCGCAGCTTCTCGAGGATGATCGCGTTGGTCGCCGACTTCGAACGCTGCGGGCCCATGTGCAGCTTCACCGTCAACCCATTGAGCGAGAAGTCGGACGCAGGCACCTTCTTGCGCGGCAGGTCACGCCAGCCCGACGCCACGCGCGCTGGCATCGGCGCGAGCTCCTTCACCAGCCCGTCGCGATCGATGGCGTTCAACAACGCGCGCCGCGCCTCGAGCGAGTCCCACGGCGGTGAATTGAGGTTGGGCATCAGCACCCAGAGCTGCTCACCCGGCTGCTCGAAGATGCGGACCCCCGGCTTTCCTTTCAGCAGCTCGTAGGAGTCCGGCGTGAGCGACGAGATGACGTCGAGCTCCTTCGCCAGCAGCGCCGCCGCGGCTTCTTCGGGCGTCTTCTGCAGCAACTCGACCTTCTCGAACACCGGCCTCGGGCCCGCGTAGGTCTCGTTGCGCACCAGCGTGAGCTTCTGACCCTTCACCAGGTCACCCGTCAGGTACGGCGCCGCCGAAGCGAGCTCCTTGCCGTTCACCAGACGATTGAGCGCGTCGGCGCCGCCGTCACCGATGGGTTTGTCGTTGGCGGGGAAGAGGGTGAGGCCGTTGAGGTACTCGCCGTGCCGCTCGGAGTAGGTGACGTCGACGGTGCGATCGTCGACGGCCACGATGCGCTTCCGCAGCGGGTCGTGACCCACGTTGATGGAGTACTCGAGATCCTTCGTGGAGATCTTCCGGCCGTCGCTCCACTTCGCGCCCTCACGCAGCCGCCAGCGAACGATCATCCCGCCGTCGGGCAACAGGCGAACCATGGAGTTCGTCATCGCCGGCGCCTCTTCGACGATGGCCGGGCGCATGATGCCGTCGCTGCCGCGAACCACGAGCTGGGTCCTGCGGCTCGGGCCTCCGGGCGCGTGCACACTGTCGACGTTCGCGCTCGCCACGCGCAGCAGCGGCTGCGAGGGCTTCGGCTCCACCATGGGCGGCGGCGCGCGGTAGGTGCTCTCGAGCGCGTCGGCCACCAGCATGCCCGCGTTGAGCAGCGCCACCACCGGCAGCGCCCAGATGCCGAAGCGGTCGAGCTTCCGCGCCGAATCCGCGTTGTGCAGCGAGATGCGGAACGACGCCACGCTGCACAGGAACGTGCCGGTGATGAACACGTAGGCACCGAGGAACAACTTGTCGGCCGCTACCAGGTAGGTGACGTCGGGCAGCGTGTCGGCCTGCGTGTAGTGGAACGCGATGCACGCCAGCAGCGCGGTGATGCCCATCGCCGAGCGCACGTCGATGCGATCTCCCGGCAGGAACAACGCGAGCAACGCCATCAGCAGAATGAGCGCGAGCGGCAGCGCGAACTTGAGCAGGTACGGGCCGAAGGGCCGGTGCATCTCGACCAGGAAGGTGGCGCGACGCAGCCGCGCGCTCTTGCCTTCGTGCGGAATCGAGCCGAGGTCCGAACCGAACCGCTTCACGTCGGTGCGCGCCTGGAAGAAGGGCTCGTAGCTCCAGCCGGTGATGGAGAACTGCGGGCTCATTCCGCTCGCGCCGAGATCTGGAATCAGGATGCCGTCGGTGTCTTCGAGGCCGATGACCACCGGCAACGTCTGCGTGTCGAAGGGGAACGAGTGCACCGGGAAGTCGCCGCGAAACGTGCCCTGCACCCGCCACTGCGCCGAGTGCCACGCCCCGTCGTGCTCGAAGCCCATCTCGTCCTTCGAATCGAGCTCCGCGAGGTTCTCGAAGGTGATCTCCGGCACCACCGGCTCGCCGCGCCACTTCACCCACACGCGGAGGTCGGCCTTGAAGTGGCCTTCCTTCAACGCGAAGTCGGACACGTCGGACAAATACGTTCCGACGTAGACGTTTCGTTCTTCGAGCGTTGCTTGTTGCTGCGTTGCAGAGACGACGACGCACAGGGCGATGGCCGAAAGCACGCGCGCACACTCTCGCAAATTCCCTCTCGCGGCGAGCAGGGAGAGGGTTAGGGAGCGTGGCCCATGAAGCAGTCGTTGTTGCCTCTGTTGTTGCTGGCCGGCTGCGCGTCGGTGAAGCCCATCGGTCCCGGCCTCACCGCGCCGACCGTCGACTGGCCCGCCGCCGGTGACGAAGCCGTCGACGTGCTCTCGCGCTACCTGCGCGTCGACACCATCAACCCACCGGGCAACGAAACGCGCGGCGCTCAGTTCCTCGCCGAAGAGCTCGCCAAAGACGGCATCGAGTCGTCGATCTCCGAGTTCGCGCCCGGCCGCGGCTCGCTCATCGCGCGCGTGCGTGCGCCGTCGCCCACCGAAAAGCCGCTGTGTCTGCTCTCACACATCGACGTGGTGACCGCCAATGACAGTGATTGGCCTGAAGACGCACAGCCGCTGTCTGGCGTGATGAAAGACGGCGCCATCTGGGGCCGCGGCGCGCTCGACATGAAGGGCATGGGCGTCATCGAGCTGCAGACGCTGCGGCTGTTGAAGCGCACCGGCGCGAAGTTGAAGCGCGACGTCATCCTCATCGCCGTCGCCGACGAAGAGGTCGACAACGGCGGCATGCACCACGTGGTCGACACGAAGTGGGACGAGCTCGACTGCGGCGTGATGTTGAACGAAGGCGGCATCGGTCTGCCGGGGCTGCTCTTCGAAGGGCAGACGGTGTTCCCGGTGACGGTGGCCGAGAAGGGCACGTTGTGGCTCGAGCTGACGGCGACGGGCGAAGCGGGTCACGGCTCGACGCCGGTGCCGACGCGCGCGCCCATGAAGTTGCAGCGCGCGATGGAGCGCCTCAATTCACGTGAAGTCAAACCAACCATTCACCCGGCGCTGTATGAATTGCTCGCGCGCGTAGGTGAGCAGAAGAAGGGCCTCACCGGCGCGGTGCTGGGTTCGAAGGCGCTCGTCGACCTGCTCGTCACCGGCAAGCTGATGAGCGTGCCGCCGACGCGCGCGGCCATCACCAATACGTGCCAGGTCACCGGCTTCGAGGGCAAAGGCAGCGCAGCGAACGTGATTCCCACCGAGGTCGCGGCCATCGTCGACTGCCGCGTGTTGCCGGGTGTCGCGCCCGAAGCGTTCCTGGGTGAGCTCAAGAAGCTCGTCGAAGTGGAAGAGGGCGTGACGCTCACCGTGATTCAGGCCGAGCCCGCAACCGAATCGACCTGGGACGATCCGTTCTTCGACGCGCTCGTTCGCCGACTGACGGAGGGCCGCACCGATGTCGTCGTCGGGCCGGCCATCTCTCCGGGCTTCACCGATTCGAACATCGCGCGGCCGAAGGGCACGAAGGCCTACGGCATGGTCCCGTTCGAGATCGACTCGGAGCTGCTCGGCTCGATGCACGGAAAGAACGAGCGGCTGCCGGTGGTGCAGTTGAAGCGCGGCCTCGAGATTCTCTTCCGCGCGGTGGTCGACGCAGCAGGCCAGCCGTGAACACCGCGCTGGTGCTGTTGATGCTCGCGCAGGCGCCGACCGTCGAGTCGTGGCCGCAGCGCGTCGACGTCGTCGAGGTGAAGGGCCTGTATTGGACGAAGGAGTTCGTCGTCCTCCGCGAGCTGCCGTGGAAGGCCGGGCAGACGATTTCGCAGAACGACTACGAGCTGGGCACCACGCGGTTGTGGAACACCGACCTGTTCTCGCAGATCGCCGTGAAGGTCGAACACCGCGACGACGGCAAGACGGTCGTCGTCTACGACATCGAAGAGCGCTTCTCGTTGAACCCGCTCTTCTCGTTCGGCGTGGGCGGCGGCAGTTGGTGGTTCCGCGTCGGTGCGAATGACGTGAACTGGCTCGGCCGCTTTCTCGAGTGGGGCGTGCGCTACGAGCGCTTTGGTCTGTACAACGGTGGACAGGGTTGGCTTCGCGACTACCGGCTGTTCAACAAGCGCCTGGTCGGCACCATTCATGCCGAGTTCCTGTTTCGCCCGCGCCCTGAATACACGCGCCGGCGCATGATGGGCATGGTCGACGTGTGGGGCGAGCTGAACGACGTCACCCGCGTCGGCGCGAAGTTGGAGGTCTTCCGCGACGAATACATCGACCCGCTCGAGGGTACGCCGCTGCTGCCGCCCGAATTGTTCGCGGGCCAGCTGACGACGTTTCAGCGCATCGGCCGCGTCGACACCGTTCGACTGCTGCAGAAGGGCTGGAGCTTCGAGCTGCGTGAAGTGCTCGGCGTGGGGATCATCGGCAGCAAGCCGCTGTACGCGCAGCTCTTCATGGAGTTCCTGTGGTTCAAGGAGTTCCTGAATCGCTTCAACCTCGCGGTGCGCGCGCAGGGCGGCATGTCGGTCGACGCGCCCACCGAGCAGAAGTTCTACCTCGGCGGGCTCGACCTCATTCGCGGCTACACCGACAGCATCGTGCGCACCGAGCGGTTCGCGCTCGCAAACGTCGAGCTGCGCGGGATCATCTTCGACTCGATGTGGTTCGCCATCATGGGCGCCGCGTTCGTCGATGGTGCGATTGCCGATGACGGCCGGCAGCTCACGCCGATGTTGTCGGTTGGTGGTGGCGTGCGTTTGCTGATTCCGCGCTTCGTGAAGACCGGTGTGCGTGCCGACGTGGCGGTCACGCTCACGGGAATTCCGACGCCGGGGTTCAGCTTCGGCGTGTACCAGTTCTTCTGAACGTCGCTTCAGCGTCGGCGCGAATACGTACTTCAGCTTCGACTGCTTCGGGTTACGGCGCAGCGCAGACGTCAGGGTTGCACACCCCGGCGCCGCAACCGCTGAGGCACTCGTCGAAGCTCACGCATGCTTCGCCGCCCTTCTTCTTCGCGGTGCACGAACCGGCGTTGCAATACAGCGTCGGCTGACACTCTTCCGGAGCGGTGCAGGTCGCGTTCAGCACGAGCCTCGGTCGGCACTGGCTCGGTGTGCCTCCGCAGAACTGACTTTCGACGCACTCGGAATTCGCCGCGCAGCTCTCGCCGGAAACGCGGAGCACGGCGCACGTTCCGACACCAGACGAGGTCGGATCGCTGCAGAACAGCCCCTCTTCACAGAAGCGCAGCGTCGCGGTCTCGCAGGTCTCGCCCACGGTGCCGAGAAACTGTTCACACACGCCGCCGACGCAGGCGAGGCCGGTCAGGCAGTCGGACCGCGCCGCGCACGCGCCACCAGCGCTCGCACGCTGCGCGCACGTGCCGCTCTTGCAGACGAGGCCCGGGCCGCAGGCACGCTGCGCGCCGCACGTCTCGTTCAACGCGGCGTAGGCGGTGCCGCGCGTGCAGACGTCGGAGGCCGTGCAGTACAGCCCCTTCGCGCACTTCTGCCGTTCAGTACCTCCACCCATCGGCGCGCACGACATCGCTTCGCCAGCGGGGAATCTGCACACGTTCGCGAACGCGTACGTTCCTTCGGCGCACTCCTCCGTCGCGTTCTTCAGCGTCTCGCCGGGCGCGATTCGTTTGCGGCAGATGCCGGGGCAGGTGGCGCTCGTGTCGCAGAAGAGGTCGGCCTGACACTCGCTGGTCTCGAAGCACTGCATGCCCGCGACGAGCGAACCGCCGACGCGCGCGCACACGACCTCCTCGAGGCACGGAGTGGTCTGGTACTGCTGCACGCACGCCGGCACCGCGGCGATGTGGGCTGCGTCGAGGCTGGCGCCCAGGCACGTCGCGGCGACTCGGCTCTTCCAATGCGCCGCGTATGCAGCCGTGAGCCGCCCGCAGCGCGCGCCGTTGTCGATGAGCGCATTGGTCTGTGCGGCGCACGCTTCCTCCGCCGTCATCGGTTGCGTGACGCCGGCGTCATCGCAGCTGCCGCCGTCACACTCCGGCTGCGGAGATGGACAACCCAGGAACATCGAGGAGACGACGACCGACACCAGCAACGCTCGCATGGACTACTCCCTGGGGTTTGGACGGCTCGACTACGGCGAATCAGGTGAACGACATCAGCCTTCGAACGCTGCGTCGGTGATGTCGAGGCCGCGATCGATGATGGCGAAGCCTTCCTTCAACTGCGCCTCGGTGATGGTCAGCGGTGGGTTGCAGGTGAAGTTGTTCCAGCGCGTGAACGTGAACAGCCCGTTCTCGCGGAAGAACGTGCCCAGCTTCGCCATCGCGGGATGAGACCCGTTGTACGGAGCCAGCGGCTCGTTCTTCGAGTTCTTCCGCAGATCAATCATTCCGAACAGGCCGATGTTGCGGCCCTCGAGAATCGACACGTGCTTCTTCTGCAGCCGGTCCATCTCCGAGCGCATCACCGCGCCCAGCTTCGCGGAGTTCTCGACCAGCTTCTCGTCGATGGTCACGCGCAGCACCGCTTCAGCCGTCGCCAGCCCGACCGGGTGCGAGTTGTACGTGAGCCCGCCCCAGTACACGTTCTTCTGGAAGTGCTCGTGAATCGCCTTCTTCATGCCCACCGCGCCGAGCGGGAAATACGAAGACGTGAGGCCCTTGGCCATCGTCACCAGGTCAGGCGTCACGTCGAAGTTCTCGTAGGCCATCATCTTGCCGGTGCGGCCGATGCCCGCCATCACCTCGTCGCAGATGAGAAGAATGCCGTACTTGTCGAGCAGCGCCTTGAGGCCCTTGAACCAGCCCTTCGGCGGCACCAGCACACCGTTCGTGCCCGTGACCGTCTCCACGATCATCGCCGCGATGGTGTGAGGCCCTTCGTACTTGATGGTCTCCTCGAGGTACGTGAGGTGGTTCGCGCAGCGCTCTTCGTCGGTCTTGCCGAACGAATATTCGTAGGGCGTGGGGTCCATCACGTGAACGACGCCGGGCGCAGCGGGCTCACTCGCCCAGCGGCGCGGGTCGCCGGTGAGCGACATCGTGAGCTGCGTACCGCCGTGGTAGCTGCGGTAGCGCGCGAGGATCTTCTGACGGCCCGTGAACAACCGCGCCATCTTCACCGCGTTCTCGTTGGCCTCTGCGCCGCCGAGCGTGAAGAAGAACGCGCTCATTCCCGGAATGATCTCGCTCATCAACTTGCCGAGGCGCGCGCGCACCTGCGTGGCCGTCTGCGGGTACACGAAGATGAGCTCGTCCAACTGGCGCTTCATGGCCGCCACCACGCGCGGGTGTGAGTGACCGACGAGCACGCTCATCAGCTGCGCGTTGAAGTCGATGACCTTCTGACCTTCGGGCGTGTACAGGTAGACGCCTTCGGCGCGCGCCACCGGCAGCGGCGCCACCGCGTTGCCGGCCGACCAGGTGTAGAGCGTGTGCTCCTTGCACAGATCAATCATCTGCTGCGTGGGCATCGGCTCGGCGGCGAATTCGTTGGGGTACCCGAGATACTCACTGCTCATGGTTGGTTTCTCCAATGTATATATTTGAAATAAAACTCCCTCTCCCTGCGTGCGCGGGGAGAGGGTTCGGGGAGAGCGGCTTCCTGCTGCCTCAGCTCATCCAGCTCGCATCGGTCTGCGGCGCCCACTTCTCGGTCACCTTGCGGGGACGGCTCCAGAACCTGAACCCGTCCCAGCCGGTGATGTCGCCGTGACCGAACTTCGAGCTGTTGAAGCCACCGAACGAGAACGGCTCACGCGGCACCGGCACACCGACGTTGATGCCGATCATTCCGGCCTCGAGCCGCTCACTGGCCATGCGCGCCACGTGACCCGACGAGGTGAAGATCGCCGCGCCGTTCGCATACAGGCTCTTGCTCTGCAGCGCGATCGCCTCTTCCAGCGTGTTCACGTGAACGATGCTCAACACCGGGCCGAAGATCTCCTCGCAGCCGGCCGGCATGTCGATGGTCACGTTGTCGAGCACCGTCGGGCCGATCCAATGGCCGTTCTCACCTTCCACTGACCCCTTGCGGCCATCGACGAGCACCTTCGCGCCCGCCTTCTCGGCGCCGTCGATGTACTTGAGAATGCGCTCGCGCGACGCGGCCGAGATGATGCTGCCCATGTCCTTGCCGAGCGTGAGCTTGCGAACGTTCGCGGCGATGCCGTCGATGACCTTCGACACGTCACCCACCGCGACCATCAGCGAGCTCGCCATGCAGCGCTGACCCGCGCAGCCGTAGCTCGAGGCCACGATGTTGGCGGCGGTCATCTCGACGTCGGCGTCGGGCACCACCACCACGTGGTTCTTCGCCGAGCCCAGGCACAGCATGCGTTTGCCGGTCGCCGCGCCGCGCGCGTACAGAATCTGCGCGACCTTCGTCGAACCCACGAAGCCGACGGCCTTGATGTCGGGGTGATCGACGATGGCCTCCACGCACTCGCGCTGGCCGTTGACGACGTTGAACAGACCGTCGGGCAGCCCGGCTTCCTGGAGCAGCTGCGCCAGCTTCATCGCGCCGTAGGGAACGATCTCCGACGGCTTCAACACGAACGCGTTCCCGGCCATCAGCGCGTTCGGCACCATCCACAGCGGCACCATCACCGGGAAGTTGAACGGCACGATGCCGGCCACGACCCCGAGGCCCTCGTGGGTGACCTGGCAGTTCACGCCGCGGCTCACGTCGAGCTGCCCGCCGTCGGCCATCATGTGCAGCGACGCGGCGAACTCCACGCACTCGATGCCCTTCTCGACGTCGCCTTTGCCTTCCGCGTACGTCTTGCCGTTCTCGTGGCTCACCAACCAGCAGAGCTCGTCGAGGTCGCGCTCCATCAACTGCTTGAGGCGGTACATCACCTGCGCGCGCTCACGCATCGGCGTGGCCTTCCACGCGGGGAACGCCTTCTTGCCGGCTTCCACCGCGGCGTCGACGTCCTTCGCGGTCGAGAGGGTCATCTTGCCGATGGCCTTGCCGTGCCGCGGGTTCTCGATGTCGAGCCAGTTGCCCGAAGCGCCTTCGCGCCAGTGACCGGCGATCCAGTTCTTGATGTCGACGTACGGCGTGAACGCGTAGCTCTTCGCGCCAAACGTCGGCGGGTGCGCTGGCTTCTGCATGGTGATCTCCGTGAGGGGGAAAGCGAGGGCGGATTTACTGCGTGCGCGTGAGTGAATCGAGCGGCGCAGCATGACGCTGCGCGTCTGCATTTCCTGCGTGTGTCAGGAAGCGGCTGGTTTGGCGGTGGCCTTGCGCTTCATGAGCACGAAGTAGAGGCCTGCGGCGATGGCCACGCCGGTGAACCACGCGTACACGTAGAGCTCGTCGAAGAAGTTCTTCTCGCCGGTGATGAGCCCCGCGCTCTTGAGGAACCCGGGAACGTTGGGCAGCACGCCCACCACCAGCGCCATGATGGCGTTGACGTTCACGCCCGCAAATTGCCCGCGCGGCCGGTACAGCTCGGCGACATCGAGCTCGCGCCGCCGCAGCACCCAGTAGTCGACCACCATGATTCCGGCGATCGGCCCCAGCAGCGCCGAGTAACCGATGAGCCAGTTGAAGATGTACGTGTCGGCCGACGCGAGGAACTTCCACGGCATCATCACGATGCCCAGCACCCCGGTGATGACACCGCCCGTCTTGAAGCTGATGAGCCGCGGCGCGAGGTTCGCGAAGTCGTTCGCCGGGCTCACCACGTTGGCGGCGATGTTCACCGAAATGGTGGCGATGCCCACGCCCAGCAGCGCGATGACCGCCACCGCCAGGCGCACGCCGGTGTTCTCGATGAGCGGCGCGTCGAGCCCTGCGGGGGCGTTCGGAGAAGTCAGCTGCGAAAGAATGAACACCGGGTCCCACAGCTGCTTCACGTCTGCGTTCTTGAGAATCGCCTGGGCCGCGCTGGTGATGACCACGCCCATCGCCGAGAACGCGAGCATGGTGGTCGGCAGCCCGAGCGTCTGACCCAGCATCTGTTCACGCTGACCGCGGCCGAAGCGCGTGAAGTCGGGAATGTTGAGCGACAACGTCGCCCAGAAACCGACCATGCCGGTGAGCGACGGCACGAACACCTTCCAGAACTCGCCGACGGTCGCGAACTTCGAGGGCTGCGAGAGCATCGGGCCCATGCCACCCGCGCGATTGACGGCCCACGCGAGGAGCACCGCGGCCATCACCAGCACCAGCGGCGCGGCCCAGTTCTCGAACACGCGCACCGCGTTCATGCCCTTCAAGATGATGACGATGTTGAGCGCCCAGAACGCGAGGAAGGTGAGCGCCGACGGGAGCGTGAGCCCCAGGAACGTCGCGCCTCCGCCGAGCTGCGCGTAGCCGGGCCACAGCGCTTCGACGAAGGTCTTCACCGCTTCGCCGCCGATGAAGGTCTGAATGCCGAACCAGCCACAGGCCACGATGGCGCGCAGCACGGCGGGCACGTTGGCGCCGACGGTGCCGAACGACGAGCGCGCCAGCACGGGGAAGGGAATGCCGTACTTCGTGCCCGGGTGCGCGTTGAGAAGAATGGGAACCAATACGATGACGTTCCCCAGCGCGATGGTGAGCAGCGCCTGCCACCAGTTCATGCCCACCGCAACCAGGCCGCCGGCCATCATGTACGTGGGAATGCAGTGGGCCATCGAGATCCACAGCGCGGCGAAGTTGTAGGTGGTCCAGTTGCGGCGGGCCTTCGGCACCGGCGCGAGATCTCCGTTGAAGAGCGGACTGTCTGCGATGTCGGGGGGCAGCTCAGCCAGCGCTTCTTTCGCCAGAGCGGGATCGTGCATGAGGGGCGCGCACCGTAGCACGCGCGTCGTTGGACCCGCGGCGCGGCGTCGGTATGACGCCGGTCATGTTTCCGCTCGTAGTCGGGTTGGTGCTCGCGGTGCCGCTCACCGTCGACGATGTCACCGTCGTCGAGCTGCGCGCGACCGTGAACGACATGACGCCGGAGCAGCGTGTGGCGCGCGCGCACGAGCGAATCGACTCGCTGCCCGAAGCCGACCTCTCCAGACCCGTGCACGTCGCGCGTGAAGGCGCCGACATGCTGATCCTGGTCGGTGATGAATTCGTGTTTGGTTTGACCGGCGGCGACGGCTTCGCCGACGAGGCAGCGCTCGAAGCCGGGAGCCGCGCCGCAGCCAACAAGCTCCACGACGCGTTGGCGCTGCGGGTGGCGCGCGCCCGCCCCGACGCGATCCTCGAGAGCGTCGGCCTCGCGCTCATCGGCACGTTGCTGTTCGCGCTCGGCCTCATCCTGCTCGTGCGCGCGTGGGGCCTGCTCTCGCGCCGGCTGGTCGCGGTGAACGTCGACATGAAGCGCATCGCCATCGGCCCGCTCATTCGCAACGCGCTTCGCCGCATTCTCTTCGCCTTGTTGTGGGCGCTGGCGCTGCTGCTCGGGTACCTCTGGCTCACCTTCGTGCTCACGCGCTTCTCGTTCACGCGCGGGTGGGGCGAGGCGCTCGGCGCCAACCTGTTGTCGCTCGTGATTCGCGCGGGCCGCAGCTTCGCCGGCGCGCTGCCCGGGCTGGCCATGGTCGCCGTGGTGGTCGTGGCGACGAGGTTCCTCACGCGCGTGTTCGACGCGGTCTTCGATGCCGTCGAGCGCGGGCGGCTCACGGTGCGCGGGCTCTACCCGGAGACGCTCAAGGCCACGCGCCGGCTCGTCACCGTCGGCACCTGGCTGTTCGCCGCCATCATCTCGTGGCCGTACATCCCCGGCTCCGACACCGAGGCGTTCAAGGGCATGAGCGTGCTGCTGGGCCTGATGCTCACCGTCGGGAGCTCCGGCGTGGTGAACCAGGCGTTGTCGGGCTTCGTGCTCGTGTACACGCGCGCGCTCTCACCCGGGGACTGGGTGAAGGTCGGCGACGTCGAAGGTCGCGTGCGCGAGCTGGGCGTGTTGTCGGTGAAGGTGCTCACGCCCAACAACCGCGAGGTGACCATTCCCAACGCGGTGCTGGTGGCCAACCCCATCGCCAACTTCGATCGCGGCGTCGACGGCGACGGGGCGTCGGTCTCCATCGTGGTCACGCTCGGCTACGACGCGCCGTGGAGACGCATCCACGAGTTGCTGCTCGAGACCGCCCGGCAGGTGGACGTGGTGCGCGAGAAGCCCAGGCCGTTCGTGCGGCAATCGGCGCTGGGCAACTGGTTCGTCGAATATGAGCTGGTGGCGCACATCGTCGAGAACGCCAACGTCGACGACGCCCGCAGCGCGCTGCACGCCAAAGCGCAGGACGTCTTTGCCGCCTCTGAGCTCGAGTTGATGACGCCGGACGTGCTCGACGTGCGTCGTCACCGCAGCTGATGGCAGTCGGAGCTTCCACTCCGACCGCGCATCAACGGCTTCCTCTCACGCCGTGAATCACTCGCTCCAGGTGCGGATCTCGACGAAGCGCACGAAGCGGCGGTCGGTGCTCACCGCGGCGATGACGTAGCCGCCGAGGTCGCCCGGCTGAAACCGGCCCGGCGTGTGCCAGCTGGCGATGTAGAGGCGGTTCGAGTTGCGGCTGATCTGCACGATGGTCGCCATCGCGCCGTCGATCTCGTCCTTCGAGGGCGTGCCGAAGTCGACGTTGCCCGACAGTCGCTCGAGCAGCTCACGGTTGTTGATGGGCTTGAACGTCGACGCGTTCGCCTGGAACGCCATCGCGTACGCGTTCTGCAGCGTGTCCTGGTTGGTCACGCCCTGGCCGTTGGGAATGAAGCCCTCCTGAATCCACGCCGCGTTGGTCATCGCGCCGGCCGCTCCGAACAGTTCGAGCGGGGTCTGCGACACGCCGTACACGTTGAGCGGCGCCGCGATGTTGCCGTCGTTGAGCTCGGCGAAGTCGGTCGCGTACTTGAGCGCCGAGGCGTTGATGCCGATGCGCCAGCTCGAGTTCGCGAGCACCGATGACAGGTGCGCACGCTCGACCGCGTCGACCACCGAGTCGTCGAAGAGGAAGAAGTCGAGCGCGCCGCGAAGTTCATCGCGGGTGACCGCGGTGCCGCCGGGGCTGCCAGCGGTGCGCGCGGTCGCGACCGCAGCGTCGAACTGGGGCACGGTGGTGGCGCCGGCGGCGAACGACACCGACGCGAGTGAAACCACTGCAGGAACGATGGCCTTGAAGAGGTTCATGGGAGCGGCTCCATGAACGAGTCGCTTCGGCGCCTCAATCGGGTCAATCCCTACGTGTGCAAATCAACACGCGCGTTCGCTGGCGCTGAATTGCAGCGCAGCTATTCGTCGCGCGGGTCGTCCACGCCGGCTGCATCGAGCATCTCCCACGTGGGGTAGCCGAGCTCGTCAGACGTGTTGAGCCAGTGGATGGCCTCGTCCTTCGTGCCCTGCAGTTCTCCATTGAGAATCATCACGCCCAACGTGCACGCAGCCCGAGCGTGACCTGCCTCGGCGGCGCGTTTGTAGAACTCCGCGGCCTTCGCGAGGTCGGGTTCACCACGTTGCCCTGACGCGTACGCAGAACCGACGTTGTAGAGCGCGCGGTAGTGGCCGGCGTCAGCTGCCGTGTCGAGCCACTGCTGGGCCCTGGCCGCGTCGACTTCAACGCCCAGGCCCTGGCCGTAATAGAGCGAGAGCTCGAACTTCGCGTCGAGGTTGCCGAGGTCGGCCGCGCGATGAATCGCCTTCGCGCTCGCTTCTTTCTGACCCAGCCACAGCAGCACGTTGCCCAGCACGTACAGTTCGTCGCCGCTGGGGTTCTGCTTGTCGCGCAGCAGCTTCGCGGCGAGTGGCTGATGGTCGGGTGAATGCCGCGTGATCTTCGCGAATCGAATCAGCGCTTCGTGGTCGCCCAGCCGTTGTGCTTCGAACAGCGCGCGGAGACCGGTCTGAAGTTGTTCGTCGTCGTTCTCAATCTCCTTTGCGCCATCGCTCCACGGCCGTGACTCAGCGTCTTCGTCGTAGATGCCCTCGAACGCGCCGATGGACTGCAGCGACGCGAGCGCGCAATCAGCGAGGCTTCGGAACGCCTTCGCGTTTCCCTGTGAAGCCGAAGACCACAGCAGCGAGAGAATCTGCTTCTCCATCGCCGGCACGTCGCTGATGAGCCCGATGGTCGCGTCACCGCGAATGAGGTTCTGCAACAGCTGATGGCCGCGCTCGTAATCGAGGGTGTCGCTCATGATGCGAGCTTCACCCGCGGCGAGTCCCGCGGGTGAACCGAGAAATCACTCAGGTGCGCTTCAGGTACCGGCCGGCGCCGCGCTCGACGCGCAGTTCGCCGTCGTTCCACTGCACGCGACCCGCGACCACCGTCTTCGCGACTTTCCCCTTCAGCTCGAAGCCTTCGAAGATGTTGCGGTCGACGCGCTGGTGGTGCGTTCTGGCGGAGATCTTCGACGAGCCCTTCGGGTCGTACATCACGATGTCGGCATCAGACCCGACGGCGATGGCGCCCTTGCGCGGGTAGAGCCCGAAGATCTTCGCGGCCTGCGTGCTCGTCACGTCGACGAACTGCTGCAGCGAGATGCGGCCCGCGGCGACGCCGTACGTGTACATGAGCGACATGCGGTTCTCGATGCCCGCCGCGCCGTTGGGAATCTTCCGGAAGTCGTCTTTGCCCGCGAGTTTCTGCTGGTGATTGAAGGGGCAGTGGTCCGTGGCCACGTGCTGAATGGCGCCGTTGGCCATCGCGTTCCACAGATACTCCTGGTGCCCCTTCGGCCGAATCGGCGGGCTCATCACATACGCCGAGCCCTCGAAATCGGGCTTCGAATACACGCTGTCGTCGAGCAGCAGGTACTGCGGGCACGTCTCGACCATCACGCGCTGACCTTCCTGACGCGCGCGGTACACCGCGTCCATCGACTCCTTGCAGGTGAGGTGCACGATGTAGAGCGACTGCGCCTCGCTCGGCCCGGCGATGTGCCCGTTGCGACCGTCACTGGCGACGCGCGCGAGCTGAATGACGCGGTTGGTGGCTTCGCCTTCGAGGTACGCCGGGCGTGAACGCGGGTGCGCTTCGGGCGCGGTCTGACCACGTTCGTAGAGCCGGTTCTGCAGCGCCACGACGGCGTCGCCGTGTTCGCAGTGCGCGCTCACCGTGGCGCCGAGGTCGTGCGCGGTGTCGAGCACCTGCACCAGTTCCACGTCGTCGACGCCGATGGCGCCGCGGTACGCCATGAAGATCTTGAAGCTCTGAATGCCGTCGTTGTGGAAGACGTGCTGCATTTCCTTCTTCACCTGATCACTGAACCAGGTGACGGCCATGTGAAACGCGTAGTCGCTCACGGCCTTCTTCGCGTTGTTGAACCAGAAGTCGCGCGCCTCGAGCAGCGACTGGTTCCGGTTGGGAATGACGAAGTCGATGATGGTGGTGGTGCCGCCCGCCACGCCCGCCGCCGTGCCCGTGTAGAAATCGTCGCTCGAGGTGGTGCCCATGAAGGGCATCTCCATGTGCGTGTGCGCGTCGATGCCGCCCGGAAAGAGGTACTGCCCCGAGCCGTCGACCACCTCGGTGCCCGCCGGCACGTCGAGGTCTTTGCCGATGGCCTTGATGACGCCGTCAGCGCAGTACACGTCGGCGATGTACTGATCAGTCGAAGTGACGATGGTGCCGTTCTTGATGACGAGAGACATGGTGTGACTCCTTACGGGCGAACGAGGTCCTGGTACGCGTCGGGGCGGCGGTCTCTGTAGAACTGCCACGTCTGACGCACTTCATCGATCATCGTGAGGTCGAGGTCAGAGACCACGACTTCATCTCTGTCTTCGCTGGCCTCGGCGATGATCTTCCCGCGCGGGTTCACGAAGTACGACGTGCCGTAGAACTTGCCGATGTTCCACGGCGCTTCCGTGCCCACGCGGTTGATGGCGCCGACGTAGTAGCCGTTGGCCACCGCGTGCGCGGGCTGCTCCAACTTCCACAGGTACTGCGAGAGCCCCGCCACCGTCGCCGACGGGTTGAAGACGATCTCAGCGCCGTTCAGCCCAAGCGCGCGGGCGCCTTCCGGGAAGTGCCGGTCGTAACAGATGTACACACCGACCTTGGCGAACTGTGTCTGGAATACCGGGTACCCGCCGTTGCCCGGTGCAAAGAAGAACTTCTCCCAGAAGCCCGACGTCTGTGGAATGTGTTGTTTGCGATATTTGCCGAGATATTTTCCGTCAGCGTCGATGACGGCGGCTGTATTGAAATACACGCCGCGCATCGCCTCTTCGTAGAGCGGCACGACGATCGCCATGCCGTGCTTCTTCGCGAGGTCCTGCATCACCTTCGTGGTCGGGCCGTCGGGAATGCCTTCGGCCGCCGCGTACCAGCGCTTGTCCTGACCGGGACAGAAGTACGGGCCGTTGAAGATCTCCTGCAGGCAGAGAATCTGCGCGCCCTTCTTCGCCGCTTCCTCGATGAGGGGAATGTGCTTGTCCAACATCGCCTGTTGGATCTTCTTCACCGGCACCGACTCATCGTTGATGGGGTTGCTGCACTGAATCAGCGCTGCACGAACCTGGTTCGCCAAGAGACCTCCGACGTCGTGTGAGGGACGGCGGAAGTTAGGGACTTCACGCGCTCGGTGGAACCCGCTTTCCGCGTCTCAGTGCGTCATCCCCGAGCGTGTGGCGAGGCGCGCGAGCTCGAGCTCCAGCTCGAACTCCTTGGTGCGCGCGAGCTCGTACGCAACCTCGCCGGCGTCGCGCAGGCGCACCAGCTCGAGCTTCTGCAGGGTCACCAGCTTCGCGCGCGTGGCGTCGTCGTCGACCGCCGGGCTGAAGTGCTCGGCGAGCGTCATCAACCCCTGCGTCTGCAGCTGACCGAGCGCGACCTGCGCCAGCTTCTCTTCGAGGGTCTTGCGTTGCAGGGCTTCGTCTTCGTGCACGTCGAACTGCAGCCACTTCACGACGAGCGGGAGGCTCAGACCCTGCGCGACCAGCGTGACCAGAATCACCACGAAGGTGATGAAGATGATCAACGGCCGGCGCGGGAAGGGCGAGCCGTCATCGGCCAGATGTGGAATCGCCAGCGCCGACGCCAGCGAAACCACGCCGCGCATGCCGGCCCAGGCCACCAGCATCACCACGCGCCAGTCGGGCAGCCGCCGCGGCTTCGGCTTCCACGGCATGCATGACGGGAGGTACGCCGCGGGGAACGTCCACAGCACGCGCACCACGATGGCGACGAGGCTGAACAACAGCCCCTAGGCGATCGCTTCGGGCAGCGACGTGTCGCCCAGTCGCGCACCACGTCGGGCAACTGCAGGCCGATGAGAATGAACACCACGCCGTTGAGCACGAACGTGACCGTCGCCCACGTGCCGACGCCGTAGACGTGCGAGGTCGAATTGAGGAAGCGGTGCTTTCGCGCGGAGAGCCCGAGCCCGGCGGTCACCACCGCCAGCACGCCCGACGCATGCACCTGCTCGGCAGCGAGGTAGACGACATACGGCGTGAGCAACGTGAGCGCGGTGTCGACCGCCGGCGTTCCCGGCAACTTGCGGTGCACGGCCGCGATGACGCGCGAGACGATCAGCCCCATCACGATGCCGACGAGCGACACATAGAAGAAGTCCTGCACCGCGACCTTCAGCGAAAACATGCCGCTGACCAGCGCGGCCATCGCGAAGCGCACCACGATGAGCGACGACGCGTCGTTGACGAGGCTCTCACCTTCCAGAACGGCGACCGGCAGTCGCGGCACCTTGAGGCCGTGCAGCACCGATGACGCGGCGACCGCGTCGGGCGGCGAGACGATTCCGCCGAGCAGAAAGCCCAGCGCCCACGTGCACCCCGCGATGTACGAATGCGCGACCCACGCCACCGCCGCCGAGGTGAAGAGCACCAGGCCGAGCGCCTGCAGCGCGATGGCGCCGCGCATGGTCTTGAACTCGCGCCACGACGTGAACCACGCGGCTTCGTAGAGGAGCGGCGGCAGGAAGATGAGGAAGATGACGTCGGGGCTGAGCGCGATGTGCGGCAGCGCGGGGAACAGGCTGATGCCCAGGCCCACCAGCACCAACAGAATCGGGAACGACAACTTGAGCCGCGTGCTCACGCCGTGCAGCAGCACCACCAGCAGCAGCAGCGAGAGGACGATCAGCAGTTCGTGATGCATCGCTCACTCACATCTGCACGTTGTTGCGCGACGGCAGACCGGCGGGTGGCGCTTCTCCGAGCAGCTCGCGCAAGTCGATCTCGATGGTGCGCGCCATGGTGCTGATCGGCACGTCGTTGGGGCCACCTTCGAACGGGTTCTCGGACGCCTCGCCGATCTTGTCGAGCATGTGGAAGATCCACGACACCGCCGAGGCGATGGGAATGGTCAGCCACACGTAATGCGGGCCCAGCTTGGCGAGCTCCGGCATCAACGCGAACGGCATCGACAGCGTCAGCATCCAGATGAAGTAGGTGTTCAACGTCGCGAACTGGCGTGGGTAGGGGAAGTTCTTGATGCGCTCCGCGCGGCCCTGGCAGTCGTAGAGGTTGGCGATGGCCCGCTCGAGCTCGATGAAGCGCAGCTCGGTCAACTCACCCTTCGTCGACATGTCCTGCAACTGCTTCGACTGCGCGGCGAGCAGGTGTGTGGCGCGGTTCTTCTTCGACAGCACGTGCGTCTTCTCGGCGTCTGACAACAGCGGCGTCAGCTCGGTGGCGAGGTCGCTCTTCCATTCGGGCACGTCGTAGCGCTTCGCGTACTCCATGTTCTCGCGCTGGGTCTTGATGTGCTCCCACGGGCGCGTTTCGCGAAGCTGGAACCGGAGCGCGGTGAGCCAGGCGATGTGCCGGTACACCAGCGTTCGCTTCACGTCGGGCGCGCTGGTCGGCATGTCGAGCACCTGCACGGCCCACGTGCGGCTGACGTCGACGATGCCGCCCCAGATGGTGCGCGCTTCCCACAGCCGGCCGTACGCCGCGTTGTTCTTGAAGCCGGTGACGAAGGCGACCGCGGTGCCCACGAGCGCCACCGGCTGCCAGGGAATCGACAGCCAGTTCTGGCCGAACGCCGCCCACGCGACGGTGGGCGCCGCAGCCACGAATACGAACACCACCGTGTCGCGCAGCGTCCAGAAGAAGATCTCGACGGCGGTGTAGTGCCTTCCGGTGTGGATCAGTTCCCCCTGGGACAGTGTGCTGCGACCTGCGCCGCGCGTTCTGGTGTCCAGTGACCAGTCGCTCCGCCCACGCCCTCGAACAACGTGTACGCAACGTCGCAGCGCGCCTCGTCGGTCTTGAACGAAGCGTCTTTCCAGAGGCGTTCGAGCAACGCGTCGAGCGTCTCGCGGCCCACGCTCGGCTGCGGAACGTCGAGCAGCATGAAGCGGTGTTCGTTCGTCGCGTTCGGCCACGCCGGCAACGTGGCGTCGACACCTCGGCCCGGGTCACCCGTGGTCGCGAACTGAACCCAGTACGACATCAAGGTGCGCGAGTGCCTGGTGCGCGCGGGCTCATCTTCCTTCTCGTCGCCGAGCACCAGTGACGGCAGGTCGGCAGCGCCGAAGCAGTAGAGAAACGGTTGGCCGCCGAGCGCGTCACTCGGAAGGTCGACGCCCACTTCGCGGAAGAACGCGCGCTCGAAGTTCTCGCCGCAGCGATCGACGCCGAGCAGCATCGGGACACGCGCGCCGGAGCGTTGCGCGAGCACGTGACCATCACGAACCGCGGGCTGCGTGCCCTTCAGCACCGTGACGAGCTGCTCTGGAGGATGCGCGCGCAGGTAGTTCGCGGTCTCGGCGGTGCCCATCTTCGAGAACACCGCCTTCGCCTCTTCACGGTTCGGCGCGCGCCCGTCGGCGATGAGCAGCTTCACGACCTGCGCTTCCACGAGCGCGTTCGCCGCTTCGACGTTCACGCTCGCGGGCACGCCGTCGTTGATGGCGAGGCGATGAAACAGACCGCTCGCCAGCGGCGAGTCCATCACCGCGAAGACCTCGGAGCTCCCGAAGAGCGTCACCTTGTCGGGGTCGCCGCCGAACGGGCCGATGTTGGCGCGCACCCATTTGAGCGCCTCGATGACGTCGAGCGTTCCGTAGTTCCCGCTCGCGTCGGCCGGCGTGTCGTCGGTGCTGGAGAGCGACGGCCGCTTCAACGTGCCCAGCACGCCGAGCCGGTAGTTCACTGCGACCATCACCACGCCGTAGCGGCTCGACACGCGGCGCATCACGCTCCACTCGTTCGCGGTGCCGGTGGCCGTGCTCCCGTCATGAAGCCACACGATGACCGGCTTCTTCGCGTCGTCGATGGAGCGCGCCGAGATGTTCAGCGTCAGACAATTCTCATCACCGGTGAACACGCCGTTTTCGTCGAGCTGCGGACACTCCGGGCCATATTTCGTGGCGCTGAACATGATGGGGTCGACGCGGCCGAACGGCTTCGGCGCCTTCCACCGCAAGTTCCCCACCGGCGCCTTCGCGTACGGAATGCCTACCCACGACAACGTGCCGTCGATCTCGACGAAGCCGATGATGTCGCCGACGGACGTGTGCCGGAGCGTCGAGTGGTCCGAGCGCGCGTTCACTTCGCGCCAGTTGATGCGCCTCGGGATGCACGCGGTGCACGACCACAGAACGACGAGCCACAGCGCCGCGCGCAAAAACTGCAGTGGCGTCATGAGCGAGGCGGAGCGGGCGGTTCGCACGGCGCGAAACCGTAGTGGCAGTGCAGCGCGTCAACCACTTCGCGTTGACATGGACGGATCGCGCGGGGGACCCTCCGCGTTCCCCTCACCGTTCCCCATGGAGGTTCGATGCACCCACTTCCCGTTCTGCCCAGCGGCAGACTCGAAGAGCGCTTCAGCGAAATGAAGCCGGCGTACTCGGCAGCTGAGGCCGTCACGGAAGCCAATCGCTGTCTGTATTGCGTCGAAGCGCCGTGCATCAAGGCGTGCCCGACCGGCATCGACATTCCGAACTTCATTCACAAGATCAGCACCGGCAACACCACGGGGGCTGCTCGCACCATTCTCAAAGAGAACATTCTGGGCGCGTCGTGCGCGCGCGTGTGCCCGGTCGAGGTGCTGTGCGCCGGCGCGTGCGTCTACAACACGTGGGGCCGTGAACCGATCGCCATCGGTCGGCTGCAACGCTTCGCGACCGAGACCACGCTGACGACACGCAGCATGAGCTCGGTGGTCGCGGCGAAGAAGCCGTCGACGGGCAAGAAGGTCGCCATCATCGGTGCGGGCCCCGCGTCGATCGCCGCCGCCGGGCTGCTCGCGCTCGAGGGTCACAAGGCCGTGTTGTTCGAACGCAAGCTCGTACCCGGTGGCCTCAACACGCTGGGCATCGCGCCGTACAAACAGTCGGCTGATCAGGCGCTGCAGGAGATCAGCTGGGTGTTTTCACTCGGCGACATCGAGCTGAAGAGCGGCGTGGAGGTCGTGGCCGGCGCCGCTGGCAAGGGCCAGATCTCCGCCGAGTCGTTGCTCAACGACTTCGACGCGATCTTCCTGGGGCTCGGCCTCGGGCCTGATTCGTCACTCGGCGTGGCCGACGAGATCGGCGAAGGCGTGTACGGCGCCGTCGACCTGATCGAGCGCATCAAGGCCGATCCAAAGGCCTCGGTCGAAGGCGTGAAGCGCGCGCTGGTGATTGGCGGCGGCAACACGGCGCTCGACATCGCGCACGAGCTCAAGCTGCTCGGCATCGAAGACGTCGCGCTCGTGTATCGCCGCAGCGAGAAGGACATGTCGGGTTACGCGCACGAGCTGGCGCACGCGCGTGAGAGCGGTGTTCGCCTCGTCGAGAACCGCGCGTTGACGAAGTACCACCGCGAGAACGGCAAGCTCACCGCGGTCACGTTGTCGCGCACCGAAGGTGGCCGCCCGGTCAGCGGAGGTGAAGAGGTGCTCTCCACCGAGCTCGTCGCGCTCGCCATCGGTCAGGCCACGGCGACCGACGTGGTGAAGGCCTTCAGCGGCGTGCAGCTCGACAAGAAGGGCCGCGTGGTCGTCGACCCGTCGACGCACCGCACCGGCAACGACAAGGTGTGGAGCGGCGGTGATTGCGTCAACGGCGGCAAGGAAGTCGTGAACGCGGTTCAGGAAGCCAAAATTGCAGTTCGTGACATCTGCGCGCGTCTGGGGAGCAAGTAATTCATGGCTGATCTGAGCATCGACTTCTGCGGCATCAAGTCACCCAACCCGTTCTGGCTCGCGTCGGCGCCGCCCGCGAACTCGGGCCCCCAAATCATGCGTGCCTTCGACGCAGGGTGGGGCGGCGCGGTGTGGAAGACGCTCGGCGACCCGGTCACCAACGTGACCTCGCGCTTCTGGAGCAACGACTACGGGAACATGCGGATGATGGGCCTCAACAACATCGAGCTCATCACCGACCGCCCGCTCGAGGTGAACCTCAAGGAGATGTACGAGGTCAAGAAGCGGTACCCGAAGAACACCATCATCGCGTCGCTGATGGTCGAGACGAAGGAGAACTGGAAGGAGATCATCAAGCGCGCGGAAGACACGGGCTGCGATGGTCTCGAGCTCAACTTCGGCTGCCCGCACGGCATGTGCGAACGCGGCATGGGCAGCGCCGTCGGTCAGGAACCCAGGGTGCTCGAAGAGATCACCCGCTGGGCCATGGAGTACGCGCGCACGCCGGTCATCATCAAGCTCACTCCGAACACCGGTGACATCAACGAGCCGGGTGAAGCGGCGGCGCGCGGTGGCGCTCCGGCGATTTCGCTCATCAACACCATCAAGTCGCTGCTGGGCGTCGATCTCGACCGCATGATCCCCAACCCGCGCGTCGGCAATCAGTCGACCAACGGCGGCTATTGCGGCCCGGCGGTGAAGCCCATCGCGCTCTACATGATGAGCCAGCTCGCGAAGAACCCCGCGACGAAGCACATGACCATCTCGGGCATCGGCGGCATCTCGAACTGGCGCGACGCGGCCGAGTTCATCGCGCTCGGCGCCACGTCGGTGCAGGTCTGCACGGCGGTGATGCACTACGGCTACCGCATCGTCGAAGACATGATCGAAGGCCTGTCGGACTTCCTCGACAGCAAGGGCATGAAGTCGGTGATGGAGCTGCGTGGGAAGGCCGTGCCCGCGTACGCCGAGTGGGGAGATCTCGACCTCAACTACAACTTGAAGGCGCGCATCAACCCGGACACGTGCATCGGCTGCAACCTGTGCTCCGTCGCCTGCATGGACGGCGCGCACCAGTGCATCTTGATTCCCGGCCGCACGCACGAGGAGCACGTGAAGGCCGGCCATACGCACATTCCCGCGGTGATTCCCGAGGTGCCGGTGAAGGCCGCGGGCGCGGTCGGCCGCTTCCTCCCCGTCATCGATGACGTCGAGTGCGTCGGTTGCAACCTCTGCCACCTCGTGTGCCCGGTGCCGGGAACCATCACCATGCAGGAGGTGCCGGGCACCATCGGTCACCACGAGACGTGGAACGACCGCGTGGCCCAGGGTCGCGACATCAACCCCGGCGCCATGGAGTCGACCCTGCGGAAGCGTGGGCTCGCGAAGTAGCCGCGCGATGACGCTGCTCGAAGAACTCCGAGCAGCGTGCTGTCGACCTGAGTGAAGCTGTCAGCATGCGATTCCTCTTCATGCTGGCGGCGTTGAGTGCGTGCGCGACGACGCCGAAGACTCCGAGGGCCGACCCCGACGCGAAGATGGAAGTCTCCGCGTCGGGCACGCGAGACCCGGTTGCAGGCCCCGTTGAAGTGTTCACCGGTGAAGTGACGGTGACGCCGCTGTTCACGCCGAACGAGTTCCGGCGCGCCGGCGCAGGTCACGTGACGTTCGCGCCCGGGGCGCGCTCTGCGTGGCATCGACACCCGAAAGGCCAGACGCTCATCATCACGCGCGGCACCGGCTGGGTTCAGCAGAAGGGCGCGCCGAAGCTCGAAGTGAAGGAAGGCGACGTCATCTGGACTCCGCCGGACGTCATTCACTGGCACGGCGCCACCGACACCGAAGCCATGAGCCACATCGCGACGCAGGAGCCGGTCGACGGCATCGCGGTCGAGTGGCTCGAGAAGGTCACCGACGAGGAATACGCGCGCTGATTGCCGTCTGCTGCGCCGTGCACCTGAACATGTGGCTCGGCGCACTCGTGGTGTTGTCACCATCGTTCGCTCTGAGGTCCACGCTGGCGTCGCAGCTCGCCGACGCTGCAGGGTGACGGCCACGAAGCGAGAAGCGCCGCTCGTGGTGTTTCGTCGCTCGCGGGGCTTCGGCTGTCCCCAGACGAGCGCTACGAGCGCGTTCGTTCCTCTCCTGGGGTGAAGCCGAGACGTACCGCGTCGCGCTTCCGCAGGCCTCGTTCGTGCCACGCGGTACCGCGACCGGTTCACAGGCAGGACGTCGACGTCACTGATGTGCCCGACGACGGCTGCGCGCCTTGAGCTTGTGAAGCAGCGTCAGCGGCCACGACGTCATCGGTGTCAGCGACAGCCGCAACGTCCGCGCGGCGGCACTGTCGGCTCGGTCGCGTGAAACGAGCGATGCGAGTTCGATGCGAGAACGTGCGCCAAACGGCGGAGCGAGTGAGGCCAACACGAAATCGGGCACGTCAGCGCCGAGCCGTGTCTTCGCTTCTCTCAGCGCCCACCAGATCGGCCACGGAACGTTCCACGAAAGCGCCTGCGCCACGACCGCGTCCCAACTCGTGAAGCCGTGCGACTTCTCTCGAAGGTCGAAGAACCACCGCAGCTTCTCGCCAGCGTGTGTCGCCGCGTGCAGCGCGAGGTAGGCCAGCTCGCTTGCTTCACTCAGCGCGGGAATCGAGTGACCCTCGAGCTGCAGCTCGCGTCGACGTGAGAGCAGCTCGTCGACGTTCAATTTCATGTCGAAGTCATCGGAGAGCGCGGTGTGCAGTTCGATGGGCACGCCGGGAAATCGCGGCGAGGTGAGCGTGAGGTGGAAGTGCGACGTCTCCAGCGTCGACGGTGCGTCGATGAGGCCCGCTTCTCGCCACGCGAAGACGGTCGCAGGCAGGTCGCTCACCAGCACATCGATGTCCGACTGCGGTCGAAGCGCAGGCTGTCTCCACGCCGCGCCCGCGGTCACGCCCTTCAACACCACGTGCGGCACCTGCAGCGCCGCGCTGAGGGAAGCCGTCAACTCCAACAACCGTGCGTAGCGCGTATGCAGCGCGAGCTGTCGTTCACGCGGCGCCCATGATCCGAGGAGCCCGTGTCGTTGCGCGACGTCGAGCTCGTTCCACGTTCCCGTCCAGAACTGACCCGAGCGAATGAACGCTTCGAAGTTCACGACAGCGCCTTCACCAGCGCGTCGACTGCGCTCACGTCGGGCACGAAGTCGTAGCGGTGCACGCGCGTGGTCTGAACGACCGACGCAAGCGAATCCAGTACGCGGCCGACGCCTTCTGCGTCCCACACCGGCGGGAACGTCAGGCGATACAACTCGCGAACGGCTTCCGCTGGCTTCACGTCGCTCACGACATTCGAAGCACCGTGCCGCAGCAACACGAGCGCGCCGAGCGGCGCCGACCCCGGTGACGCGAACGAGCCTTCTCCGTGCCACGGCGTTCCCCACGCGCGCCAGCCATCACCCTCACGGCGCAACACCACGCGGTCGTCGCTCAACACTTCGACGTCGGGAAAGCGCTCGCGCCACAACTTCGCCGACGTGCTCTTGCCGACCCCTGATTGCCCGCTGAGCAACACGGCGCGGCCATTCACCACGAGCCCCACGCAGTGCAGCTCGACCGCGCCTTCACGCGCGAGGCGGTGCGTGAACAACACCTGCTCCAACGGCGAATCGAGCGGGTGCAGCGGCGGCTGGACTCCCGGTTGGTAAAGCGTGCCTTTTGTATACCCAGCGTCCAGCGCGATGCCCTTGTAGAGCCGTGGCGAGAAGACGTGAGACTCGAAGTGGTACAGGCGCTGCGAATCGTCGCCGTACAACTTCCACACGCCGCCTGAATCGAAGAGCAGAGGAAGTGCGCCGGGCGGAGGCACGGGAGCGTTCGACAGTTCGAGCGTCAGTGACGCTTCGTCTGCGTCGACGGCGAACAGCTCGTGCTTTTCACCGGGCACCGGGGGCACGTCGTCGCCGATGAGCGCGAGCGTCACCCCCGCCACCGACCACGCGCGCTTCACGGCGTACCGAGCTGCACGAGCGCTTCTTCACGCGGCTTCGCCAGACAGCACGAGCCGTCACGTTTGTGGCCGCTCTTCTCTTTGAGCACCGCCCACGCACGCAGGTGCGTCGCGCGGCAGAAGCCCTCGATGACGCCTTCGAGCGACCCGGTCTCCATCTCGGCGGCGCCGGGGCAGTTGGCGCACAGCGAGGTGAGGTTGCAGCTGCGGCACACGGCGTTCGACTGCCACTTCTTTTCTCGCAGCGCGGGGAACACCTCGTTCCAACCCGTGTCGAAAGAGCCGGTCTTCAAGTCGAACGACGCGCGGCGCGAGAGCTGACAGAGCTGCAGCTTCCCCGACGGCTCGACGGTGAAAGACGTCTGGCCCGCGCCGCAGTTGTACACGCGCTCGCGCGGCTCGACCTTGTCCTTCGTCACGAAGCGCTCGCAGAACTGCTTGAACGACTGCATGCGCTCCGGGTCTTTCAGGTCCAACGCGAGCAGCGCTTCGGGGTCGACCTGCAGCTCACCGTTGCGGTTCGAACCGCAATCGACGCGCGGGTTGAGGAAGCCGTCGTAGCGGAACTCGAGCCCGCGTTCGGCCGCGAAGGCACGCATGGCCTCGAGCTCGTGCATGTTCCACGTGAGCACCATGGTCTTGAGCTTCATGGGCACGTCGCGCGCGAGCAGCAGCTCGATGCCGCGCATGCACTTCTCCCAGGACCCGGGAACGTCGGTGACGCGCTCGTAGGTCTCGGGCGTCATGCCGTAGAGCGAGATCTCGATTCGCAGCGGCTTGTGCTCGGCGAAGAAGTTCGCGAGCCGCTCGGTCACCATGGTGCCGTTGGTGAACACGATGACCAGCAGCCCGCGCTTCAACGCGTGCAGGTACACCTCTTCGAAGTCGGGCCGCACCAGCACCTCGCCGCCGGTCAGCAGCAACTCGAGGCACCCGGCGTCGGCGATTTCATCGATGAGCTTCAGCACCCGCTCGGTGGGCAGCTCGCGCGCTCGCTCTTCAGCGTCGCCGACCGCCTTGTTCACGTAGCAGTGCACGCACTTGAGGTTGCAGCGGAACGTGGTCTCGAGCGTGCCCTGCATCGGAGCGCGCCGCGAACGAAGCTTCTGCTCCTTGACGAAGTCAGCGAGCGTACGGCGGGGAATCTGCTCGCCCACGGTCCTCAGCTCCCCATGTCTTTGCAGCCGGAATCGATGCACGCCATCGACGCGGGGCCGGCAGCGGGAATCGTCGACTTGCAGCTCGCCGCGGCCATCTCTTCACCGTGCAAGGTCAGCTCTTCGAGGCGCGGCGGTTTGTACGGCTTTCTTGTTCCGGTTCCCGGCGGAGGTTTCGGTGGGGTCTTCATACGGTGTCCAGGGACCGCGGCCGGTCGAGAGAGGTGAAGGAATCATGGCGGGGTCACCGAGCAGATTCCACCCGTCGATGAGCGCGGCGCTTTGGGGGCTCGCAGGCAGCGCGCGTTTGGCCTGCAGAATGGCGTCACCGAGCGGCAACTGCCGGGTGAACACGTTGTCGTAGACCGCGTTGCTCAGCTGCGCCTGGCCGTCGGGGTTGGTGATGCCCGACGGGCCGAACGACGCGGTGACACCGCCTTCCCGCATCAGCAGCAGCGACTCGCCGAGCGAAGGGCCGAAGAGGTACTGGTACCACTGCGCGAAGCACGACCACTGGAAGCCGATGGTGTCCGACGGCGCGGGGGTGACGTTCGCCGAGTCGTTGACCGTCCACAGGCCGCGGGTGGTCCACGCGTTGGGTGCGCCGTGACCGATGTAGTGCAACGTGGCCGCGTCGCCGCTGGTGAGCAGCTGGCTGAGCGTCTGCTTCGCCAGCGTGACGCCGTTGGTGGTGTCGATGATGCGCGGCCGCGCGCCGAGGTGCTGATTCATCGACGTAGCCCGCGCGAGGAAGTCGTCGTCGTCGGGCCCGCGTTGGTCGACGAACACCACGTGCTGCCCCGCGTTGCGGTTGCGCAGCGGGTAGTGGCCAATCTTGTCGAGCAGCACCAGCGCATCGGCCGCGGTCTGAACCGGCAGACGGCCGATGGCGAGGTCGGGCTTTCCGTCGTCGTCGAGGTCGGCGTAACGGCTCTCCGAAGGCACGCGGCCGAGCTCACCGTCCCACCCGTCGATGGAGGGAATGAACGAACGGCCGTGCAGCCCCATGAAGTCGCGCGGGTCGACGGTGTCGTCGCCGAGCAGCACCACGTAACGGAGCGCGCCGCTGTTGGCCGCGATGTCACGAATGAGCGCCTTGATGGCGTTGGCCTCGAAGGTGCCCGCGCTGAAGCCGTCGTACGCGCGCTCGACGTCGACCACCAGCGGCCGCAGACCTTCCTGCCGTTTGAGCTCCGCCAGCTCACGCGCGGCGTCGAGGAACTCGGCGTGCGAGATGACGAGGTAGTTCGCGCCGCGCGAGTTGGGGATGACCGGGTCGTACGGCGCGATGCCGTCGACGCTCGCCTGTCGCAGGAAATCGGGCGCGACGCCGTCGACCTCCAACCAGTCGAGGTACACGAAGCCGAGCGCGCCTTGCTCATTCGGGCTCACGGCGGTCGACGTGAGCGTGAGCGCCAGCTGGTTGCCCGAGGTGCGCAGGTGCGCGACGGGAATGCTGCCTTCGAGCGTCACCGGCGTCGCGCCGTCGAAATCGACGCTGCCCACGTGGAAGCCGTTGATGGTGGCGTCGACGCGGTGGTGATGACCGCTGCGGCCCAGCAGCTTGATGCGCACCTTCGTGGTGCCGAGCATGCGCGTCACGCCGGGGAGCTCGAAGGTGCCCTGTGACGCGACCGTCGGCCACGCCGCGTTGCTGCGCAGCAGCGCCCAGAACCACGGTGATTCAGACCACGGCGTCAGCGCGTAATAGATGGCGTTGGTCTCGATGCGCTTCGTCGTCGGTCTGGGCTCGAGGCGCGTGAAGTCCACCTCGGGTTCAGGCGCGGGTGCACCACCGGTGGTCACCACGTAGATGGCGCTGCCGGTGTACTGCGTCGAGAACGGCACCGAATTGAAGCTGAACGACGTGCCGCTCGCGTCCCACGTGAAGGGCACCGGCTGGCCGAGGTGGAACAGCTCGATGGCTGCGCCCCGCGTGAGCCCCGCGGCTTCGAGCTCGTCACGGGTGACGACCACGCGGCCGACCTTCGAGACCGACAGTTTGAGCGCGCGCTGACTGGCGACCGGAGCGACCTTCGAAGCGCGCAGGTGCTTCTTGAGCGCGCGCGTGAGCTTCTCTTCGACCCGCAGCGGCGGCGGTGCGACGCGCGCGTCTTCGACCCGCAGCGAAGCGACGAGGTGCGGCGGCCCCTTCGACTGCAGCTCTTCGATGAAGAGGTAGGTGCCGGCGAGCTTCCCGGTGAGCTTGAGCTCGTAGCGGCGCGGCTCGAACGTGTCGGGCTCCGTCGCGGCGATGACGCCTTCGTGCAGCGCCAGACGTTCACGCCCGCGCTCGTCGTTCGAGGTGAAGACCCGGAAGCCGACGGTGTCGAGCTGCACGCCGGTGTCGAAGGTCACCGTGTCGTCGCTCACGTACACGCCCGAGATGCGCGCAGGCGTCGGCGCCCGCGTGGTGCCGCCCACGTTGACGACCATGTTGCAGACCGGCCCCAGCGTCTCGGTGGTGGCGAAGTTCGAGGTGTACTGAATCCAGCTCGAGGTGTTGGGCGTCGCCCCCGTCACCGGCGGCCCCGACAGATTCTGAAGGCCGGCCGGGCGATTGAAGTTGACGTCGAAGCGCAGGGAACCCGTCGAGCCCGCCGCGAGCGACGGAAGGGTGCCGCGGCGATACGCGCCGGTAGAACCGTCGGTGCAGGTGGTGACCGCGCCGTTGATGAGGCACTGCTGCGTACCCGCCACGAAGGTGACGCCGGTGGGGAGCCCGACCGTGAACTGCACCGCAGTCATCGCGGCGGCCGTGTTGTTGCGCGTGGCCAGCGTCACCGTGAAGCGCGTGGTGTTGTTCGCCGTAGGCGGGTTGGCGCCCGAGACGACGGCCGCGCCGAGCGCGATGGTCGGCACTCCCGGCGCGACGGCGTTCGCGTTGCCGCTCACCGGCGCGTAGCCGTTGGGCAGAAAGACCCGCAGCGGGTTGGTGGGGTTGCGCGGCGCGTTGGTCACCGTGTTCGTCCACCCCGCGAAATCGGCGAAGGACCAGTCGATGGCGTTGGTGCTCCCCGGGTCGAACTGGAAGCGCCAGAGCCCGTAGTTGTTCACCAGGATGTTCTGCGCGGTCGTCGGCTCGACGTCGTTGCTCTGCACCACGCCCACGTTGTCGCCCCCGAGCGCGATGGCCTGCGCGGGCGTGCCATCGACCGGGGTGATGGACGCGTTGAGCTGACCGTCACCGTCGAAGTTGTTGATGTTGAGCGCACAACCACGGTTCACGTTCACGAACGCGGTGACCGGCGGGGTGATGGAGCCCGACGGGTTGCCGGCCGCGGTGTTGCCGCCCGTGAGAAAACCGGCGGTGTCGCCACTGGTGCGCGGCTCCGTGTACACCGCGTAGTGCGGCGCGGTGAACGCCGTGCCGCTGCGAATGTCGAGGCCGTAGAAGTTGCCTTCGTTGCCACCGCCCGTCGTCACCAGCAGCGTGTAGACGCCGGGCGTCACCGTGTACGCGTTGCCGCTGCTGAGGTTCACGAAGACGTTGCCGCTCATGCGAACGAGCCGGTTGTCGGTCGCGTTGGTGCCTGTGGTGACATCGTCGCCGATGCTCTCGTCGCCGATGACTGCGCCCGCGGGGTTGTAGAGCCGGTAGCGCGTGGTGACGGCGTTGTTGCCGGTGAAGTCGCGCGCACCGCTCGCGCCGGGGTCGAAGACGCGAATGTCGAGCTGCGTGCCCGTGACCTGGATGTACCAGCGGTGCACGTGCACCGTGTCACCGAGGTTGTTGTCGGCGTTGGTGCCGAAGATCTCGAGGAAGCCCGGAGGATTCACCGAGCTGCCCTGCGTGACGCCGTTGGTCGTCAGGTTCGTGGGCACCCCGAAGGTGGCCGCGAGCGCGCCCATCGACGTCAGCGCGACGAGAGAAAAGAGGCGCTTCATGGCGTCACCTCGGTGACGGCGCCCACCTGTTTGAGCTGCTCGAGGAACACCGCGTAGTCGGCGGCGGCCTGCGCGCGCGTGGTGTCGAACTCGGCGACCACCGCGTCGACGATGGCGTCGGCGTCGTGCTGGCCGTCGATCAACTTCCAGATCAACGCACCCACGTCATTGGCCGCGAAGATGCTGGTGAGGTTCGCGGTGCGGCCCGCGAGCGGCACGAGAATGAACTCGCCCATGAAATCGCGGCCCACCACCTGGCCCGACTTCGTGAACACGGTGCCCATCACACGACCCTCCGCATCGCACGCGCCGCGCGCACGCGCAGCCGCTCGAAGACCCCGCGGCGGTAGAACGGCACGCCGTTGACCCGCGTGAGCACCGCCAGCACGTTGCCCCGGGGCATGAGTGGATCGACGCGGCCCGCTTCGGTCGCCGTGCGCACGAAAGCGCGACCGATTTTCTCGAGCCGGTGGAGCTTCAAGGCGCCGTTGACATCAATCAGCACCACGTCGCCGGGTTGCGGCGCACCCAGACGCACACTCCGCACCTCGACGATATCGCCGTGACGGAAATGTGGGATCATGCAACTGCCCGTTACCGTGAGCCTTACAGCCGCGTATTCACTGACAAATTCGCGAATCAGCGGATCGCGCGGAAGCTGCAACGGCATTCCGGCGGACTGTAAACGAGGACCATCGGTGTTTCCAGTCTCACACCCTCGTCTGGTCTGTTCTGACCTGTGCAATCGGTTGGATCTGGGTGGGTCATTTCAAGTCGTTTGACGACAAATGACCCATGGCCGGTGGGCCAGGGCTGATCGCGTTGCACGACCGTTGCGAACCCATGCGAACGGCATTTTTCGGCGTGAAAACGCGCACGCGACGAACGGCGATTTGCGCTAGTGCGCCGCGCCATGCCTCGTCGCCAAGAGATCAAGAAGGTCCTGCTGATCGGCTCCGGTCCCATCGTCATCGGCCAGGCCTGTGAGTTCGACTACTCCGGCACGCAGGCCATCAAGGCATTGAAGGAAGAGGGCATCGAAGTGGTGCTCCTCAATTCGAACCCGGCGACCATCATGACCGACCCGGAGTTCGCCCACCGCACGTACATCGAGCCCATCACCGTCGAAGCAGCCGAGCGCATCATTCAGCTCGAGAAGCCCGATTCACTGCTGCCGACCATGGGCGGTCAGACGGCGCTCAACCTCGCCAAGGCGCTGGCCGAGCAGGGAATTCTCGCGAAGTACGGCGTGAAGCTCATCGGCGCGTCGCTCGAGGCCATCAACAAGGCCGAAGACCGCAAGCTCTTCAAGGAGGCGATGGAGAAGATCGGCCTCGAGCTGCCCCGCGCCGGCATCGCCACCACGATGGAAGAAGCGCGCGCGCTGGTGAAGGAGTTCGGCTACCCGAGCATCATTCGCCCCTCGTTCACGCTCGGCGGCACCGGCGGCGGCGTGGCGTTCGACGAAGCGCAGTTCGAGGCCATCTGCGCGTCGGGCCTCGCGGCGAGCCCCGTGCACCAGATTCAGATCGACGAGTCGGTGCTCGGCTGGAAGGAATACGAGCTCGAGGTCGTTCGCGATTCGAAGGACAACTGCATCATCGTCTGCAGCATCGAGAACCTCGACCCCATGGGCGTGCACACCGGTGACAGCATCACCGTGGCCCCCGCGCAGACGCTGACCGACAAGGAATACCAGCGCATGCGCGACGCCTCGCTCGCCATCATGCGGGAGATCGGCGTCGACACCGGCGGCTCCAACGTGCAGTTCGGCCTCAACCCGAAGGACGGCCGCATGGTCGTCATCGAAATGAACCCGCGCGTGTCGCGCTCGTCGGCGCTGGCGTCGAAGGCCACCGGTTACCCGATCGCGAAGGTCGCCGCGAAGCTGGCCATCGGTTACTCGCTCGACGAACTGAAGAACGACATCACGCGCGATACGCCGGCGTCGTTCGAGCCCACCATCGACTACGTGGTGGTGAAGGTCCCGAAGTTCAACTTCGAGAAGTTCCCCAAGAGCCCGCGCACGCTGGGCACCATGATGCGCTCGGTCGGTGAAGTGATGGCCATCGGCCGCACGTTCCGCGAGTCGTACCTGAAGGCCTTCCGCTCGCTCGAGCAGGGCCGTCTGCCGATTCCCACGAAGGAAGACGCGCTCAAGCGCTCGGTGGCCGAGCGTGAAGAGCTGCTGCGCGTGCCCACGCCCGAGCGCCCGTGGGTGGTGTTCGAGGCGTTCCAAGCGGGCATGAGCGTCGAGCAGGTGCACGCGCTCACCTCGATGGACCCGTGGTTCCTGCGGCAGCTCGAGGCGCTCGTCACCGAGCTCAACGAGTGCTCGGCGAAGGGCTCGTTCGACGCGCTCACCGACTTCGAGCTGAAGCACCTCAAGGCCCGCGGCTACAGCGACGCGCAGCTCGGGCAGGCGTTCGGCATCAGCGAGCTGCAGGTGCGTGAGGCGCGTTGGAAGCGCGGCATTCGCCCCGTCTACAAGCGCGTCGACACCTGCGCCGCCGAGTTCGAGGCGTTCACGCCGTACCTCTATTCGACCTACGAAGAAGAAGACGAAGCGCCGCCGACCAACAACAAGAAGATCGTCATTCTCGGCAGCGGGCCCATTCGCATCGGGCAGGGCATCGAGTTCGACTACTGCTGCGTGCACGCGGCCTTCGCGCTGCGCGCCGCGGGCTTCGAGACCATCATGGTCAACTGCAACCCCGAGACGGTGTCGACCGACTACGACACGTCTGACCGGTTGTACTTCGAGCCGCTCACCATGGAGGACGTGCTCGAGATCATCCACCGTGAGCAGCCGCTGGGCGTCATCGTGCAGTTCGGTGGGCAGACGCCGCTGAAGTTGAGCAAGCCGCTGGAGGCCGCCGGCGTGCCGATTCTCGGCACGTCACCCGACGCCATCGATCAAGCCGAAGACCGTGAGCGCTTCGCGAAGCTGGTCGACGAGCTGCGCCTGCGACAGCCCGAGAACGGAATTTCGCGCTCGCCTGAAGAGGCGTACCGCGTGGCCGAGACCATCGGCTACCCGGTGATGGTGCGCCCGTCGTACGTGCTCGGTGGCCGCGCGATGGAGGTCGTCTACGACCGCGCCGACCTCGAACGGTACATGCGTGAAGCGGTGCGCGCCTCGCCGGATCACCCGGTGCTCATCGACCGATTCCTGCAGGCCGCGACCGAGGTGGACCTCGATCTCGTGCGCGACCAGGCCGGCAGCGTGGTCGTCGGTGGCGTGCTCGAGCACGTCGAAGAAGCCGGCGTGCACTCCGGCGACGCGGCGTGCGTGATGCCTCCGCACTCGCTGGCGCCCGACACCATCGAGCGCTTGAAGGACATCGCGGCCTCGCTCGCGGCGAAGTTGAACGTCGTCGGACTGATGAACGTGCAGTTCGCGGTGCAGGGCAAGGCCATCTACGTGCTCGAGGTGAACCCGCGTGCGTCACGCACCGTGCCGTTCATCGCCAAGGCCACCGGCATGCCGATCGCCAAGGTCGCGGCGCTGTGCATGGCTGGCGTGTCGTTGAAAGCGCAGGGCATCACCAGCGACCCCGAGGTGCGTCACTACGCGGTGAAGGAGAGCGTGTTCCCGTTCGCGCGCTTCCCCAACACCGACGTGATTCTCGGGCCGGAAATGAAGTCGACCGGCGAAGTGATGGGCCTCGACGCGTCGGTGCACGCGGCGTTCGCCAAGTCGCAGCTGGCGACGGGTTCGCGCCTGCCGCGCGGTGGCTCGGTGTTCGTCTCAGTGAAAGACGACGACAAGCCCGGCCTGGTGGACCTCGCCAAGCGGCTGCGCACGCTGGGGTTCCGCATCGTCGCGACCGGCGGCACGCTCGACTACCTCGGGAAGAAGGGCATTCCCGCAGAGCGCGTGAACAAGGTCCGTGAAGGCAGCCCGCACATCGTCGACCGCATGGTCGCCAAGGAGATCGCGCTGGTCATCAACACCACCGCCGGGAAGAAGGAGATCTCGGACTCCTACGGCATTCGCCGCGAAGCGTTGACGCGTGGGCTCTCGTACTTCACGACGATGGAGGCGGCGCGCATGGGCGTCGGTGCACTCGAAGCGCAGGCCGCGGGCGAGCGTCAGTACAAGCCGATTCAGGAGTGGCTGCGCCGCTGATGTCGGACCGCTCCGCCCGCGACCCCGCTGCCCATCGTGCTCGAGACCCATGTGCCCTCGTGCATCGGTGCGCGTGTCCGGTGGCGGCGCTGATGTTCGTCGCCGCGAACTTCGCCGAGACGTTCTGATCAGCGCAGGAAGTCGTTCACCAGCGGCGCGAGCGACGCGCTTTCCATCAACGTGGCGTGCGTGGTGCCCGGAATCACTGCGAGACGAGACTTCTTCTGCCCGTCGAGCAACTTGAAGAACTCGACCGCGTGCTCGCGGGTCACGAGGTCGTCATCAGCGAAGACGAGCAGCATCGGAATCTTCGAAGCAGATATCTCGGTCGGCGACTGCGCCTTGAACGGGTCGCTCTCGTTGATGCGCGCCACCAGTCGCGGAAGCTGCTCGGGGTGCGGCGCGACGCGTTGATAGCCCTCGAGTGTCGGCGTGCCCTTCAGGTCGTCGAGCCTCACTGGCCCACGCGGCTTCACGCCGTCGGGAGAAAACGCGGTCGTCGCCATCACCAGCTTCTTCACGCGGCCCGGGCGCGTCAGCGCGAGCTCGAGTGCGACCGAACTCCCCAGGCTGTAGCCGACCACGTCTGCCTTCTTCACGCCGAGCACGTCCATCAGCGCGACGACGTCTCCCACGAGGTTGGTGACGGTGAACGTGCGGTCGATGTCAGCGGTGTGACCGTGCGCCTGCAGCTCCATCGCGATGACCCGGTGCGTCTTCGCCAGCTCGGGCAGCAGCTTTCCGAAGCACCCGTCGATGGTGCAGAAGCTGCCGTGAATCAGCACCACCTCGGGGCCGCTGCCGTGCACCTCGTAATAGAGGTTCATGCCGTTGATCCGCGCGTAGCTCCTGGTGACTTTCGGCGCGCTCGCGCACGCAGAGAAGACCGTCAGCAGCAGCACCAGGGAGCGCATGTGTGCCTCGTGACAACTTCGCGGCGATTCGCCAAGTCCGGCCTAGAGTTCGTTGCACATGCACGCACTCGCATTGCTGACCGCGCTCGCCGTCGCCGCCCCGACCGATGGAAGTGCTGCGTTCGATCGACTCAAGAAGCTCGAAGGCTCCTGGAAGACCGACGCGAAGGACGGCCCCGTGCAGTACGTGATGTTGCGCCTGGTGGGTGGCAACGCGGTGCTCGAGACGACGACGGGCCCCGACCGCACCACGGTCACGTCAGCGACCGTCTACTCGCTGGAGGGCGCTGACCTCGTGGCCACGAATCACGGTGCGGGCGGCGCTTCGCGGCTCAAGGTGAAGGACGCAGACCCCGTCGCCGTTCGCTTCGACGGCAGCGCGAAGGACGCACGCGTGGCCGGTATTTCGCTCGTCACCAAAGACAACAAGCTGCTGCTCGAGCACACCGTTCGTGAGGGCGGCAAAGAAGTGAAGAAGTCGCTCACGCTGCTGCGCGAATACGTCGACACGCTGAAATGACGTGGTCGACCTGCTGACGGTTCACGTCGAGGTGCGTGACGAAGCGCACCTTCGTGGTGCCTGAAGCGAGTACGCCCAGCTTCTTCAGTTCCGGCACCAGTCGCTGTGCGAGCGGCTCGACCACGTCGACCCACACGATGTTGGTCTGCGGCATTTCGACGGTGAGCCCGTCGATCTCGCTCAAGCCCTTCGCCAGCGCCGTTGCGTTCTCGTGATCTTCCGCGAGCCGTTCGACGTGATGGTCGAGCGCGTACAGCCCGGCCGCCGCGAGAACGCCGGCCTGCCGCATGCCGCCACCCAGCATCTTTCGCCAGCGCCGCGCCTCGCGAACGTACGCACGCGTACCGAGCAGCACCGAGCCCACTGGCGCGCCGAGCCCCTTCGACAGACAGATGGACACGGAATCGAAGCCGCGCAGCAGCTCGTTCAGCGGCGTCTTCGTCTTCACCACTGCGTTGAAGACGCGCGCACCGTCGAGGTGCGTCGCGAGCCCGCGCGCGTGCGCCAGCGTGGTGGCCTCGCGCAGGTACGTGTGCGGCACCACGCGGCCGCCGAACGTGTTCTCGAGTGAGAGCAGACGGGTGCGCGCGTAGTGGTCATCGGGCGGCTTGATGGCCTGAACGATGCGCGCCAGTGAAATCGAACCGTCGCGTTCGTTTTCGAGCGGCTGCGGCTGAATCGACCCGAGCACCGCGGCGCCGCCGCCTTCGTGCACGTAGGTGTGCGCGCCCAGGCCGACCAGGTATTCGTCGCCGCGCTGACAGTGCGTGAGCAGCGCTGCGAGGTTGCACTGCGTGCCCGACGGAAAGAACAGACCCGCTTCGGAGCCAGCGCGCTCGGCGAGCACGTCTTGCAGCCGATTCACGGTGGTGTCGTCGCCGTACACATCGTCGCCGACTTCTGCGCACGCCATCGCCTCGCGCATCGCAGCCGTGGGCTTCGTCACCGTGTCACTGCGGAGGTCGATCATGCATCGACGTCTACCAGCGTTCGCTTCACGGTCGCGCGCGTCCACACGTGCGAGAGCGTGAGGTACGCCCACGTGGCCGCGACGCCGATGAGCGGCACCGGCTGCACCAGCGCGAGGCCAACCAACATCGCGCCACGCAACACGCGAACACCGAGCTTGCCGCGCCAGTCGGCGTAGCCGGCGAACGCACCCGCCGACGAAAGGCGATACGCAACCAGCGCCAACGCGAGACCCAGCACCGGCATGAAGCCCAACGCGACGAACACCGGCGTCATCACTGCGAAGCGCGTGTCGACGTAGCGCACGAATGCCGTGAACTCGGCGTCGTCACGAAACGCGTCGAGTTTGCAGGCGGGGCAGTGCGAACCGCGCAGACCATCAGCGCAGCGCGGGCACCGATGACCTGCGAGCAGCACGAGGCGATGGCGGCTCTCGTCTTGGACCAACGCCTTCGTCGGGCGGCCAAGCACGCCGACGCAGTGTGCAGCGTGGGCCGTTCCGCACTTCGGGCACGCCCCTGCGCACTGGTGAACCGAAGCGCCGCAGCTCACGCAGGCTTCACGCGCGCCGTCACGGAAGCGGCGCAGTGCGGCGGCCACCAACGCAAGACCGATGAGCGCGAAGACCATCAACACCACGCTCACCACGGGAGCGAGGAACGCGAGCGCCACGCCGGCGATGGTGGAGACCAGCTCGACGAGGAAAATCGCGCTGCCCACCCCGGGCAACTGCGCGACCGGGAGTGTCTCGAAGATGGCGTCGGCGTTGCTGCGCAACTTCGTGAATAGCCACGACAGCCCACCGACGATGACCAGCGCACCGATGAGCTGAAGCCGCGAGCCGTTCTCGTTGGAGATGAGCGCGGTGGCGCACATCAGCGCGGCGAAGACCTTGAACTTGTCCTCGAGTTCTTTGGGAATCGTCAGCGTCGCGGTGAGCAGCTCTCGCGCCCACGGCTTCAACTTCGTCAGCCCGTAGTCGATGCCGGCAGTGACCGCGACGCCGAGCGTGAGAATCAGCGCGCTTCTGAAATTGAGCCCGCCGTTGCCAGCGTCGAACGCGAGGTACCAGCTGATGACGAGGCCTGACGTCAGCAGCGTTCGGCCCGCGAAGAACGGCACCAGGCCGATGACGACGAGAATGGTGGGCATCGGTACGGAGCGCGTCGGACGTCAGCGGGTGTCAGGTATTCAGCCCCGCGAGCGCCACTCACCGGGCGACGTGTCGTCGGCCCAGCGACGGAACGCACGGTCGAACGCGCGCAATTCCGAATAGCCGAGCAGATACGCGATCTGACTCAGGTCGAGGCGCACGTCTTTGAGGTACTGGCGCGCGAGGTCGAAGCGCACGAGGTCGAGCACTTCCTGGAACGAGGTCTTCACCTCGGCCAGTCGACGCTGCAGCGTGCGGCCGCTCATGTTGAGGCGGGTGGCGAGGCGCTCGATGTTCGGCTCGCCCTGCTTGAGCGCTTCACGAATGGCGTGGCGCAGCTTGTCGACGAGGTCGTCGCTCTTCGGCCGTGAAGCCAGCGCGGTGACCGCGTGCTCTTCGAGGAACGCGTACAGCGCGGCGTCGCCACCGATGACCTCCTTCGGGAGCGCCTCCAACTCGACCGCGAAGCCGTTGGTCGCTTCGTTGAACGTGAGGTTCGGCGTGTGCAGCGCGCCGACCAGCCGCTCGAAGTTCATCGCCGACGGGCGAGGGTGCGTGAACCACGCGCGCGTCGGGCCTCTGCCGCCGGTCATCAACACGTACGTCTTCAAGATGACCGCGCTCGTGTATTCCTGAAGGTGACGGCCGATCGCTCCGGGGCGCTGTGGCGTCGAGTGTTCGAAGCGCGCTTCGCCGTCGAACTCCCCGAAGTGAAAGGTCTGCCCCGGCGACAGAATCGCCGAGAAGCGCTTCATGTTCTCGAACGAGGTGCGCAGCGTGGGGCCGGCGCGCGTGAGGAACTCGGCGACGCCGTACACGCCTCTGGGCATCCACGCCGACAACGAGAGCCCCAGATGCTCGTCGTTCAACGCCGTCGCGAGGTCGTCGGCCAAGGCCGCCAGCGTCGACGCGGGAACGGTGATGTTCACCTTGCCGAGCGCCTGACCGAGCGCGTCTTTCGGCAGCTCGTACTTCGCGATGAACGGCCCCACGTCGAGGCCACGGCTCTTCGCGTGCGCAATCAGCAGCGCCGGAATCCGCGATTCGAAGTCGAAGTCACCACGCGACATGCAGTGTGACTGTATAGGTGGGAAGCGGTGTATGAGCGCAACCGCTGTGCGCTCCTTCACGACCGCCGGAGCTCCCGGCCGCTGTAAACGCTGTCTCATCGGTCAGGCTTTCTGCATCTGCGCAGACGTGCCGACCGTCGCCACGCGCACCGAAGTGGTCGTGGTTCGCCATGAGCGCGAAGGCTGGAAGTCGACGGGCACCGCGCGCATCGCCGAGCTCGCGATGCCCAACCTGAAGATGCTGGAGTACCAGGAAGACTCGGAGCCCGCGCGCAGTCAGCTGGGCCCGCTGGTGGGGGGTGCGCATCTCTTGTTTCCGTCCGACGAGGTCGCGCCGTGGGCGGGCGTGACGCGGCTCATCGTCGTCGACGGCACCTGGCGGCAGACGCGCAAGATGTACGCGAAGCTCGAGGCGCTGCACGGCGTGCCGAAGCTCGCGCTGCCCGCGCAGACGACCAAGGTGCTGCGGCTTCGTGAGTCGACGTTCGAAGAAGGCCGCTCGACGCTGGAAGCCATCGCCGAGGCCATCTCGCTGGTGGAAGGCGGCGAGGTCGCCCGACCGCTCTTCGCGTTACACGACCTCTACGTCGAGCGCGTGTTTCGGGCCCGTGGCGTCTGGGACCAGAAGAAGAACGGGGCTTGACGAACGGTTGCCTTGTCAGGAAGTATTTTCCAAGAAAGGAAAATACAATGAACCCGACTCCCAAGGGCTGGCCGCGGCTGACGACCGCAGTCTTCTACGATGACGCAGCGAAGGCGATTGACTGGCTGGTGAACGCGTTCGGCTTCGAAGTGCGCATGAAGGTCGACGGCGAGAACGGCGTGGTCGAACACAGCGAGCTCACGTTCGGTGAGTCGCTGATGATGATCGGCGACACACGACGGCAGAAGGACAAGCAGCGCAACATGAAGAGCCCGAAGTCGGTGGGCGGCGCCAATACGCAGGCCATCATGTTGTTCGTCGACGACGTCGACGCGCACTGTGAGCGCGCTCGCAAAGCCGGCGCGCGCATCACCATGGAGCCGACGGTCAGCGACTACGGCGAGGACTACTGGGCCGACAAGACCTACGAGTGCGTCGACCCCGAAGGCCACTACTGGTGGTTCTGCAGGCGGCTTCGCGGTTGAGCCTCGACGACATGTTCGCAGCGCTGGCCGACGCGAACCGGCGTGAAGTGGTGATGCTGCTGCGCAAGGGTCCGCGTCGAGCCGGTGAGCTGGCCGAGGCGCTCGAGCTGCCGGCCCCGGCGATGAGCAAGCACTTGAAGGTGCTGCGTGAGAGCGGGCTCATCGAGCCGTCGTTCGACGACGAAGACGCGCGCGCCAAGGTCTACCGCCTGAAGCCCGAGCGTTTCAGTGAGCTGCGTGACTGGGTCGACGACGTGGAGCGCTTCTGGTCGGCCCAGCTCGGCGCCTTCGCGAAATACGCAGAGAAGAAGGCGAAGAAGAAATGAGCGGCGGTGACGTGGTCAGAGTGCAGACCTTCGTGCGGGTGCCTCAGCGGGCCGCGTTCGACGTCTTCACGTTGGAGCTCGATGCCTGGTGGCGAACCGGCCCGGCGTACCGAGTCGGCGGCCGTCATCAGGGCGCGATGCACCTCGAGCCGAAGCTGGGGGGTCGCGTGTTTCAGGAGTACGGCGAGCGCGGCTCGAGCGTTCACGAGATCGGCGCCATCACCGTGTGGGACCCGCCGGCGCGCTTCGCGTTCTCGTGGCGCGGCATCAACTTCAAGCACTCGGACCCGTCGACGACGGTGGAGGTCCGCTTCGAAGCGAGCGGCGAAGGCACGCGCGTGTTCGTCGAACATCGCGGCTTCGCGGCGCTGCGCCCAGACCACCCCGTGCGCCATGGTCAGAACGTCGTGGAGTTCATCGGTCAAATGGGCCGCTGGTGGGGCTCGGTGATGACCGGTCTTCGTGTGCACGCCGAGAGGAACCTGCCGTGAAAGCTCAACCTTTGATCTGCGTAAAAGACGTCGAGGCGAGCAGCCGCTGGTACTGCGAGTTGCTCGGGGCTCGCAGCGGTCACGGCGGGAAGGAATACGAGCGCGTGACGGTGGGCGACGAGTTCGTGTTGCAGCTGCACCCGTGGGACGCGCACGGTCACGAGAATCTCGGCGACGCGAACGAGCCGGTCGGCAACGGGCTGCTGCTGTGGTTTCAGGTCGACGATGTCGAAGCGGCCGCGCAGCGTGCGCGATCCCTCCGCGCGAAGTTCGTCGAAGCCCTGCACCTCAACACCAGCGCGAACCACCACGAGTTCTGGGTCGAAGACCCCGATGGCTACGTGGTGGTACTCGCCGGCCCTCCACTCAGCTGATCCACACCACGCGCTCCTTGAGTGACGCCCAGTCGTTCACGTTCGGCGCGTAACGCGCTTCGATCGCCGAGCGCTTCAACTTGAGCGTGGGCGTGAGCAGCCCGTTGTCGACCGTCCACTCTTCACGCATCACCACCAGCTTCTCGAGCTGCTCGTGTTGGTCGAGCTTGGCGTTGATCTGCTTGAGGTGAAGCTCGAGCAGCCTCGTCACGTCGTCGCGCTGCGCCGGCGACAGCGTGCCCTTGCGCAGGTGTTCGGCGAGCACTACGAGCGCGATGGGTTGCGGCAGGTCTGCTCCCGAGACGCACGCCTGTTCGAGCTCTGCGCGCGCGAGCAGCTGATTCTCGATGGACGCGGGCGCGACGTACTTGCCCTTGCTGGTCTTGAAGAGCTCCTTCACGCGGCCGGTGATGCGCAGGTTTCCCTTCGCGTCGAGCTCGCCGCGATCTCCGGTGTGCAGGAAGCCGTCAGCGTCGATGGTCTGCGCCGTGAGCTCGGGGTTCTTGTAGTAGCCGAGCATCGTGCCCGGGCTCTTGATGAGCACCTCGCCGTCGTCGGCCACCTTGTGCACTGCGCCGCCGAAGGCCTTGCCGACGGTGGTGAACGAATCGTCGCCGGGTGGTGAGCAGTGCGAGACCGCGACGTTCTCGGTCATGCCGTAGATCTGCCCTATCTGCAGACCGAGCTTTGCGTACCAGCGCAGCAGATCGGGAGGCGTGGGGGCAGAGCCGGTGACCGCCCAGCGCACCTTGTTGAGGCCCAGCCCGTTGAGGATCTTCTTCTTCACCAGCGTGCCCACGAGCGGAATCCGGAGCAGCCGCTGGAGCTTTTCTTCCGGCATCTTGCCGTGCACGCCCGCCTGGAACTTGAGCCACAGCCGGGGCACCGTGCCGAACAGCGTCGGCCGCGCGCGCTGCAGGTCCTGCACGAAGGTCTCGAGGCTTTCGGCGAAGAACACCTCGTAGCCGATCTTGAAGTTCGTGGTCTCCAGCACCGCGCGCTCGGCCACGTGGGCCAGCGGCAGATATGACAGGAGCCTGTCATCGGGCGTCATGCGGGCCATGTCGGCGAAGGCGAACGCGGCGCACATGGTCTTGAAGCTGTGCATCACGCCCTTGGGTTCACCGGTGCTGCCCGAGGTGTAGATGATGGTGGCCAGCTCGTCTTCACCGCGGGTGACGTGGCCTTCCATCGGCTTCTGCGTGGCGATGACGTCGGCCCACTTCACGGCGCCGGCGACCTCGGGCGCGAGCGGCAGCGCGACGCGCTTCACGTTCGGCGTCAGCCCCGGCTCCATCGAGGCGTAGTTGTCGAGCTTGCCGACGAAGACGAGCTTCGCCTCGCTGTGCGCGAGGATCGCCGCGATGCTGGTGGCGTTGAGCGTCGGGTAGATGGGCACCGAGACGTGGCCCGACATCCAGATCGCGAGGTCGGCCATCAGCCACCACGCGGTATTCTTCGAGAAGATGGCGATGCGGCTGCCCGGCTCGAGGTCCTCCGCCGCGAGCCACGCGGCCATGCGCCGTACCTCCGAGAGCGCCTCACCGAAGGTGTACGTCTTGATGACGCCTCCGCCCATCGGCTGGGTGAACCAGCGTTCGTCGCGGCGCTGCGCTTCGTGGTGCTGCACGTAATCGAGCTGAATCTTCACGGAACCACCCCCAGTGGGGCGTTCTACCACCACGCATCGTGGCTATATGAGAGACCTCATGCTCCGGTTGCTCGATGGTGACATTCGCTGCACGCGCATCTTCGACGTCGCCGACACCATCGATCTCGAGAAGTGCCGGTACCGCATCGCGGCCGGTGGCGGCGACATTCGACGGCTCTCGTTGCGCCGTGAAGGCAGCGAGTACATCCAGCTGTCCGACCCGCCGCTGCTCATCTCGCTCGGCGCGCGGCAGTTCGTGGTGGCCGGTGCGTCGCGCGAGGTGAAGCTCGACGCTGCGTTGTTCCACCACGGCGCCATCTCGATTTCGGTGCGGGTGCCGTTGACGCGCGGGTCGACGGTCGAAGAGCTGATTCCGCTCGCTGACGAGCTCTACGACAGCAAGTCACTCGACGCGCTCGCGCTCGAAGAGGTGAACAAGCTGCGCAGCACGCTGGGTGACGCCGTTGAAGCGGGCCACCTGTGGGAACAGAACGAGAGCTACACCGTCATCTTCGCGCGCGAGTTCGAAGGCGCACCGTCAGCCGAAGTGGTGCTGCGCTCGCCCGGCATCGCGCGGCTGCTGCTGGGTGAACAGCGCGAGAAGTCGCTGAGCACGCTCGAGGAGGCCGAGGTGCTCGAGCACCACTTCAGCTACACGCCCAACGACCTGGTGCTCATCGAGTGGAACGCGGCGCTCGTCTACGAGCCGTCGGGCAGCGAAGACATCGTCGACCTGCTGGAGATCGCCAACGCGCAGCTGCTGGAGCTGCGGTACTACGACAACGTGCTCGATGCCGAGCTGCAGCGCATGTACGGCGTGGTCGGCAAGCAGGACAACGGCAACTACCTGCTCAAGTCACCGTACAAGACGGCCATTCGCGAGCAGCTGCGCACGCTCATCGAGCTGTCCGAGTTCATCGAGCGCGTCGAGAACGCCACCAAGATCGTCGGCGACGTGTACCTCGCGCGTGTCTACGAATCGGCGCTCAAGCAGCTGCGTATTTCGAAGTGGACCGAGCAGGTCTCGCGAAAACACAAACTGCTGCAGCAGATCTACGGCCTGCTCAAGGGCGAGGTCGACACCGGCCGCGCGCTCACGCTGGAGACGATGGTGGTGCTGCTGATTCTCATCGAGATCCTGATGGCCGTGTGGCGCGTGGGCCACTGATCAGTCTTTCACCTCGCGCACCGCCCCGGTCTTCACGTCGTACACGAAGCCGCGCACCGGAATGTCCTGACGCAGCAGCGCGGAGGCCCGGTACGCACGGAGATCTGCGCGCACCGACTCGTCGAGATCTCCGAACGGCAGGAACGCGATGTGGTCTGCGTCGGCGTTGCGCTTGTCCTTCAACTGCTTGCGGATGTCGGCGTCGGTGAAGGTCAACATGCCGCAGTCGGTGTGATGCACGAACGCCACCTCTTCGGTGCCGAGCAGGGTTTGACTGATGGCGAGGCTGCGCGCGGCATCCGCGAAGCGCCCACCGGCGTTGCGAATGACGTGCGCATCACCTTCCTGCAGCCCCAGCGCCTTCGCGGGGTCGATGCGCGCGTCCATGCAGACCACCAGCGCTACCTTGCGCGCCGGCGGCAGCGCGAGCGAACCCTTCGCAAAAGTGTCCGCGTACGCCTTGTTGGCCTGCACCAGCTCGTCGATGACCGTCATGAAAGCTCCTTGCCGTTTTGTGGGATGGAAATCCGTTATAGCGGACGGCTCCGCAGCGCGCCACCGATTCACCGCAACGCGGCGCTCACATGTCGTCGCAGGGTCGGCAGTACGTCGTGCTCGAACCACGGGTTCTGCTTGAACCACGCGACGTTCCGCGGGCTGGGGTGCGGCAGTGGCAGCAGCGGCAAGCGTTCCCGCCATTGGCGCACGTTGGCCGTCACGTCGGTGCTGCCCAGAAAGTACGACTGCGCGTAGCGGCCGATGAGCAACGTGAGCTCCACCTTCTTCAACAACGGCAACAAGCGGTGATGCCAGGTGGCGCTGCACTCCGGTCTCGGCGGCGCGTCACCGTCGCCCTTGCGGCCCGGGTAGCAGAAGCCCATGGGCACGATGGCGACCCGCCGCTCGTCGTAGAACGTCGCCTCGTCCACCTGCAGCCACTCGCGCAGCCGCTTGCCGCTCGCATCGCTCCACGGAACGCCGCTCTCGTGAACGCGCGTGCCCGGCGCCTGCCCCACGATGAGCAACTTCGCCGACGTGCTCGCGCGCAGCACCGGCCGTGGCCCCAGGGGCAGCTGCGCTTCACACAACCGACACGCGCGAATCTCTCGGAGCAACGCCGGCAACTTCATGCGCCGAGTGTGGCCGGAAACGTGAAGCGCGCGGAGGAACGGCTACAGTCACCGCCCTCCTCCTTTGACTGATCAGCTCCGTCGCTTCGGCGACTTCCTCATCTCTCTGGGCCTCGTCACCGAAGGTCAGGTGCAACAGGCGCTCGCGCTGCAGCCGCTCACCGGCAGCCGCGTCGGAGAGTCGTTGCTTTCGCTGGGCTACCTCACGCGGGCGCAACTGCAGCGGGCGCTGTCGCTCGCCGTGCAGAAGGGTGACGCGGTGGTGCTCGACCGACCGCCGCTCGGAGAAATTCTGCTCGGGCTGCGCACCGTCACGGCCGAGCAGGTCAACGCTGCGCTGACCGAGCAACAGAAATCGGGTCGTCGCATCGGCGAACTGCTGGTGGAGGCCGGCGCCATCGACCATCGCCAGCTCTACGAAGCGCTGGGCCTGCAGCAGCGCATGGCGCCCACCACCGAAGACGCGGCCATCGTCGACGCGCCGGTGCTCGCGCGCGGGCAGAAGGTGGTCATCATCGACGACAGCGAACTTGCGTGTGCGCTGGTCGAAGAAGGCCTCACGTCGCAGGGCTACGAGGTGGCGACGTTCTGCGACCCGTTCCTCGCGCTCGAGCAGATGGACATCACCCGGCCCGACCTCGTGCTGACCGACCTCGACATGCCCGGCATGGACGGCAACGAGGTCTGCCGTCGCTTGAAGCACGGGCCCGGCGTGTCGGTGCCGGTCATCATTCTCACCGCCAACGACGAAGAGACCACGCGGCTCAAGGGCCTGCGCGAAGGCGCGGACGACTACGTGAGCAAGGGCGCGTCGATGGAAGAGCTCGCGCTGCGCGTCGAGGCGGTGCTGCGCCGCACCAAGGAGACCGAGCGCATGCGCCGGCTCTTCGCGCGCTACACGTCGGACGCGGTGGTCGAAGAAATTCTGCGCGTGGGCGACGTGGTGCTCACGGGCGAGAAGCGCGAGGTGACCGTGCTGTTCGCCGACATTCGCAACTTCACGTCGTTCGCCGAGTCGCGTGAACCCGAAGAGGTGATGCGGCAGCTCAACGAAGTGCTCGGGCGCCTCGCCGACACCGTGCTCGAGTTCGGCGGCACGCTCGACAAGTTCCTCGGCGATGGGTTGATGGCGGTGTGGGGCGCGCCGGTGAGACACGAAGACGACGCCTCGTCAGCGGTCGGCGCGGCGCTGCGCATGCTCCACGAAGTCGATGCGCTCAACGCGTCACGTACGCCCGAAGCGCCGTTCGAGCTCGGCATCGGCATCAACACCGGCATGGTGCTCGCGGGCAGCCTGGGGTCGCAGCGGCGCACCGAATACACGTGCATCGGCGACGCGGTGAACGTGGCCAGCCGGCTGTGTTCGCTCGCGGCGCCCGGAGAAATTCTGGTGGGTGAAGGCACCGCCCGCGCGCTGGAACACCTGGCGCCGATGGAGGCGCTCGCGCCGGTGCGCGTGAAGGGCAAGTCGCAGCCGGTGCCCCTGTTTCGCGTCACGCCCGAGGTCGATGCGGCGTTGGCGGCGGTGCGCGCGCGGTGAGGTTCTTCGTGCTGGCGCTCGTCGTGGGCCTCACGGGCTGTCGCACCACGCGGGGCAGCGGCGACGGGCTGGGTGAAGGGCTGGCGTCGTTCTACGGCAAAGAGCTCCACGGGCGCCCGACCGCGAGCGGCGAGCCGTTCGACAAGGAGGCCTTCACCGCCGCGCATCGCACGTTGCCCTTCGGCGCGTGCGTCCTCGTCACGGTGCTCGCGTCGGGCGCGACCGTCGAGGTGCGGGTGAATGATCGCGGGCCCTTCGTCGCGGGGCGCATCATCGACGTGTCCGAAGCGGCGGCGCGCACGCTCGGGTTCATCGACGCGGGCGTGGCGCGCGTGCGACTGCGCCGCTGCGACTGACGTTCGCTATACGTCGCGCATGGGCCGCGCGCTGGCGTTGATGGTGGTGCTCTCCGGCTGTGTTCACGTTGCCCCGCGCGCCGAGCGCCTCGGCGAAGTGACGCGCGAGCTCAGCGCTGCACCGTTCGGTACGGGCGCGGCCATCACCGTGGCGCGAGGGGCGCAGACCACCTCGTCGTACGCCGGCGTGACCCAGGTGGGCCCGGCAGGGACGGCCATCGGTCCGCGCACGGCCTTCAACGTCGCCAGCGTGAGCAAGCTGCTGACGGCGGCGGCCATCGTGACCCTCGCGCACGAGGGCCGGCTCTCGCTCGACGACGCGGTGAAGACGCGCCTGCCCGGCCTCACGCTGCTCGACGCGCAGGGCCAGGACCAGAGCGCGCAGATCACGCTCCGCATGCTGTTGACGCACACCGCAGGGTTGCCGCACCAGCCGCCGGCGGGCTTTGACCCGGCGCAGTTCGACTCGAGCTGGAGCGACGAAGCGCTGCTCTCGAAGCTGGGCGCGCGCTGGTCGCTCACGTTGACCCGCACGCCTGGAACGTACGCGTACTCGAACCTCGGCTACGCGCTGCTCGGGGCAGTCATCGAGGCGCTGGAGCAGAAGACCTTCGCGCTCGCGATGAACCGCTTTCTGGCCGGCTTCGACATGGAGGACAGCGCCTTCTGGCCAGCGCTGCTCACCGAGCCCGCAGCGTGGGGCAGGGTCGCCGACGCGCCGGCCCTCGCGCCCGAGTGGTTCGCCAGCCGCTACGCGCTCCCGTTCTCGGGCCTGTGGGCGACGACGGCCGACCTCATCGCCTTCTCGCGCGCGCTCAGGCGACCGGCGCTCGCAGAGATGACGCACGCCACCGCGCCGGGCCACGGGCTGGGGCCGGTCTTCCGCAGCCGTAACGGCACGCTCAGCCTCGAGCACGACGGCAGTGGCCCCGGCTTCCTCGCGTGGTTCCTCTTCATTGCGCGCGACGACCTCGCCATCGCCGTCGTCACCAACGGTGGGGGCGAGCAGCGGGAGCCTGCGCAGCGGCTGCGGGCCCTCGTCGAGGCACTCGTGAACGCGGAGGCGCACGACCCGGCGCGGTGAGCGGCGTCAACGTCGCTCCACGCGCCACCTGGCGACCAGACCCACGAGCACCAGCACCAGCGCGACCACGTCGACCCGGTGCACGCGGGTGAGCGCCGCGTTGAGGGGAGCGCCGTGCGCCAACAGCAGAAACGACAGCGTGCTGACGAGGCCCGCGACCAGCGCCGGCGTCTGAAGTCCGGGCTCGAACGCAGCCCACGCGCAGCAGGCGCCCAGCAGGCCGAAGAGCACCGCGCGGTGTCGGAGCAGCAGCTCGACCTGCGCATCGAGCTCGCCGAGCCCGTACAGCGCGCGCAGCCGGCCAGTGACGCCGACGACTGGCAGCAGGTGGATGACGGCGACGCCCAGCAACGCGACGGTGACCAGATGGCGCATGACGCGAAGGCGTAGCGGCCCGCGGCTGCGCGCGCGATGACCTCCGGGGTCATGCCTTGCGTTACGCTCGGGCTCGCCATGACGACCTACGCGCTCGACGCCCTCAGGAAGAACCGCGCCTCGATGTTGCTGTTCGGCGGCAGTGAAGCCGAGCGCCGCGCGTTCGCCTCGTCCGTGCCGCCGGAGCTGGAAGGGGCCTCGTTCGTCGAAGCCAGAGACGTGGCCAGCCTCGAGAAGACCTTCGGCCAGACGAAGGCCGTGGTCTACGTGCCCGACGTGAGCGCGCTGCCAGCGGTGTCCCAGCGGGCGCTGGTGCGCGTGCTGCGCGAGAAGGAAGAGCGCGCCAAGTACATCATCGGTCTGCAGACCGGCCCCGACACCGCGGTCGAGAAGGGCACGCTCACCGAAGACCTCCGCTTCTGGCTGCGGCAAGCCACGGTCGACGTGAAGTCGAAGGCTGCGCGCCGCTAGCAGAAGGGCGTTGTTGAAGCGCCCGGCTGTGGCTAACAACGCGCGCCATGTCTTCAGACGCGTTCGACGACCGCCGCAAAGCCCTCGAAGAGCAGTTCTTCCTCAAGCACGACAAGGAGCTCGTCGCGAAGCTGAAGGAAAAGCAGCTCGAGAAGGCCACCAAGGAAGAGCTGACCCGGCTCACCGGCATCACCAATGATCAGCTGCTGACCTCGCTGGCCAACCTGCAGGTCGGCGGCGCCGCCACGCTCGTGATGTCGCTGTACCCCATCATCGAAGTGGCCTGGGCCGACGGCGTCATCGACGAGAAGGAAAAGAAGGTCATCGCGGAGCTCGCCAAGACCATCGGCCTCGAGGCCGGCACCTCGGCGTACCACTACTTGACCGACTGGCTCGCCGAGAAGCCGGAGCCGAAGTGGCACGACCTCTGGAGCGAGTACGTGAAGGCGCTCGTGGCCAGGCTGTCGGCCGACGACAAAGCGCTGCTCAAGGCCACCGTGCTGGGTCGCGCGCGCGTCGTCGCCGAGGTCTCCGGCGGCTTTCTGGGCCTTGCCTGGCGCGTGTCGGACACCGAGCAGGCGGTGCTCGACAAGCTGGCCCTGGCGTTCGGCTGAAGCACCCCGCAATCTGCTGAAAACACGAGGGAAACTGGCTTCTACAGGCCTGTTTCCTTCGTTGTGAAAACGGGCGTTTACGGGTAGGTCCGCCGCTAGAAATGAGCGACGAAATTCAGGACCCGCCCGCGCCTTCTTCGCCTCCCAACTCCGGCTCGTACGTGCAGATCTCCATCGAGCAGGAGATGCGGCAGAGCTACCTCGACTACTCGATGAGCGTCATCGTCGGGCGCGCGTTGCCCGACGTTCGTGACGGCTTGAAGCCCGTGCATCGCCGCGTGCTCTTCGCGATGTCGGAGCTGTCGAACACCTACTCGCGGCCCTACAAGAAGTCGGCGCGCGTGGTCGGCGACGTCATCGGTAAGTACCACCCGCACGGTGATGCGTCGGTCTACGACGCGCTGGTGCGCATGGCGCAGCCGTGGTCGCTGCGGGCGCCGCTCATCGACGGCCAGGGCAACTTCGGCAGCATCGACGGCGATTCACCGGCCGCCATGCGTTACACCGAAGTGCGCATGGAGCGGCTGGCAGACGACCTGCTCGCCGACCTCGAGAAGGACACCGTCAACTTCGCGCCCAACTACGACTCGTCGCTGCAAGAGCCGACGGTCATGCCCGCGCGCTTTCCGAACCTGCTGGTCAACGGATCCGACGGCATCGCGGTCGGCATGGCGACCAAGATTCCGCCGCACAACCTGGGCGAGGTCATCGACGCCACGCTGCACCTCATCGACACGCCCCGGGCCACCTGGCAGGAGCTGATGAAGTTCGTGCAGGGCCCGGACTTCCCGACGGCCGGCATCATCGCGGGGCGCGACGGCATCCGGAAGGCGTACGAGACGGGCCGCGGCTCGATCACCGTTCGCGCGCGCACCGAGATCGAGATCGAGAAGAAGACCGAGCGCGCCAGCATCGTCATCACGGAGATCCCCTTCCAGTTGAAGAAGGAGGTGCTGGTGAAGGCCATCGCCGACCTCGTGAAGGAGAAGCGGGTCGAAGGCATCAGCGACATTCGTGACGAGAGCTCGCTGCAGGGCGTGCGCGTGGTCATCGAGCTCAAGCGCGACGCCATCGTCGACATCGTCCGCAACAACCTGTTTCAGAACAGCCAGCTGCAGGTCAGCTACGGCATTCAGATGCTGGCCATCGACCAGGGCCAGCCGCGCACCATGGGGCTCAAGGAGATCCTCGAGCGCTTCATCGTGTTCCGCCGGGAAGTGGTCACGCGCCGCAGCCGCTTCGAGCTCAAGAAGGCCAAAGACCGCATGCACATCGTGGAAGGTCTGCTGGTCGCCACCAGCGGCAAGGACTTCCTCGACCACATCATCGCCACCATTCGCGCCTCGAAGGACCCCGACGAAGCGCGCTGGGCGCTGATGAACATCTTGTCGCCGGCGCTGTACGAGCTGCCGAGCTTCAAGAACCTCACGCGCGCCGACACCACGAAGGCGAAGAGCGCGATGGACGCGCTGGCGGCCCGGGCGAAGAGCGAAGAGCCGACCTACCAGGGCATCTCGCGTGTGTACGACCCCGGCTTCAGCGAAGAGCAGGCGAAGTCGATTCTCGAGATGCGCCTCCAGCGCCTCACCGGCCTGCAGCAGGACGAGCTGTTCAAGGAGCTGCTGGAGCTGGCGCGCGAAATCGCGAAGCTGGAAGACATTCTGGGCAACGAGTCGTCACTGCTGCGCGTCATCAAGCGCGAGCTGACCGAGGTGCGCGAGAAGTTCGCCAACCCGCGCCGCACGGAGATCGTCGGTGAAATCGGCGAGATGTCGAACGAAGACCTCATCGCCGACGAGCCGATGGTGGTGACGTTGAGCCACGCCGGCTACGTGAAGCGCACGCCGCTCTCGGAGTACCGCGCGCAGCGTCGTGGTGGCCGCGGCAAGACCGGCGCGACGACGAAGGAAGAAGATTTCGTCTCGGACATCTTCGTGGCCAGCACGCACGCGTACCTGATGCCCATCACCACGCGGGGCCAGCTGTACTGGCTCAAGGTTCACGAGATTCCGGTCGGGGCGCGCACCGGCAAGGGCAAGCCAATCGTCAACCTGGTGCAGTTCCAGGAAGGCGAGAAGCTCGCGCAGACGCTCGTGACCCGCGAGTTCGAAGAGAACAAGTTCGTGTTGTTCGTCACCCGCAAGGGCGTGGTCAAGCGCACCGACCTCACGGCGTTCTCGAACGTGCGCGCGTCGGGCCTGAAGGCGCTGGGCATCGACGACGGCGACGCGCTGGTGGCGGTGAAGATCACCGACGGCACGAAGGACGTGCTCATCAGCACCGCGCAGGGCATGTCGATCCGCTTCAACGAGACCGAGGTGCGCTCGATGGGCCGCGCCGCGTTCGGTGTGAAGGGCATCACGCTCGACGACAACGACGAGGTGGTGTCGACGGAGGTCGTCGAGGCCGGGTCGACGCTGCTCACCGTGACCGAGAACGGCTACGGCAAGCGCACGGTCGACGAGGAGTACCGGGTTCAGGGCCGCGGCGGGAAGGGCATCATCGACATCAAGACCACCGAGCGAAACGGTCGGGTCGTCGGCGCCGTGCAGGTGAAGGACGACGACGAAGTGATGCTCGTCACCTCCGGCGGCGTGCTCATTCGCATGGGCGTCAAGGAGATCTCGGTCATCGGTCGCAACACGCAGGGCGTGCGGCTCATCACGCTCGACGACGCACAAGAGAAGGTCGTCGGCATCTCGCACCTGCCCAAGGACGAGACCGCGGTCGAAGGCGTGGTGGAGGCCGAAGCTCCAGCGACCGAGCCGGAAGCCGCGGCGCCGGCCGCCGAGCCCGAGAAGAAGGAAGAGGAGTGAGGTGACGTTCCCTCTCCCGTACGCGGGAGAGGGCCGCTGCTCGAGCTGCGGTTACCGCAGGTAGCCCTTCTCGGTGAGCAGGGTCTGCAGCGCGCGGAGAATCGCGTTGGCCTTGAGCTGGTTCTCGCGCGCCGCCTCGAGGCGCTTGAGCTCCTCGGCGTTGAGGCCTTCGTTGGTCGGGCCTTCGTCTTCGAGGAAGTCGTCGAGCATGGTGTTCGCCGACGGCGCCTTCTTCATCCACGCCTCGCTGGGCCCGGCGTCGGCGCTCGCCTCGCCGGGTTTGGGCGGGGCGCGGTCGTCGAGCTCGAACAACTGGCCCTTCGTCGCTTCGATGTGCGCGTCGCGGGCGCGGTTGTTGTTCTTGCGCGCCGCGGGCACGACCTCGTTGCGGTAGTGCCTGGCGATCGCCGCACGAATCTCAGATTCGGGTGCGATGACCATCTGCACGCGGGCGCCGAGCTTCGACTGCAGGCGGTCGATGGTGTCGAGCTCGGTGGGGTCGCTCACCGCGATGGTGGCGACACGGTCTTTCAGGCTCACCGGGAAGATGGCGTGCTCGTCACAGAACGCGGGGTCGACCTTCGCGAGCAGCGCCGAGTCTTTCGGCACCATGCCCAGGTGCGCCACCGGCAACCGCAGCGCCTGACTCAGGGTCTGCACCATGGTCTCGTCGTCGGTGAAGCCCATGTCGACGATGACGCCGGTGAGCCGGCCGCCCCACTGCTCGAGCCGGCCCATGGCCGCGCGCATCTGAAACTCGTCGACGACCTTCGCCTTGAGAAGAAGGTCACGCAGCTTCGCGACGTTGGGACGGAGCGCCATGGGCGGGAGTGTACCCCTTCCTCGGTGGGCGCCCGATTTTCAGGCAACGTCGCCGGCCATGCGACCGCTCCGCTACTCCATCAACGTGACGCTCGACGGGTGCTGCGACCATCGCGCCGGGGTTCCCGACGCAGAAATGCACCAGCACTCGGCGGCCATCTTCGACCGGTGCGACGCGGTCATCTTCGGGCGCATCATCTACACGATGATGGAAGAGGCCTTTCGGCCGCCGCCGCCACCCGACCGCCCCGCGTGGACGCTGCCGTTCCACACCGCCATCAACGCCGCGAAGAAGTACGTGGTGTCGAGCACGTTGCAGCGCGTCGACTGGAACGCGGAGCTGCTGCGCGGCGATCTCGGGGAAGAAGTCCGCAAGCTCAAGGCGCAGCCGGGCAAGGGGCTCTACACCGGTGGTCTGCAGCTGCCGCTCGCGCTCGCCGAGCTCGGGCTCATCGACGAATACGAGTTCATCGTGCAGCCACGCATCGCAGGCCACGGGCCGACGTTGTTCTCGGGGCTCTCGAAGTACGTCGACCTGAAGCTGGTCGAGCGCCACGCGTTCACGTCGGGCGCGGTGGCGCTGCGCTACGTGCCGAGGTGATCAACCGCGTGCGTGCTCGAGCGCCGCGTCCCACCGCCCGGTGGCCTTGAGGATCAGCTCGATGAACTCACGCACCGCGCCGTGGCCGCCGTTGCGGGTCGACACGAAGTGCACCGCCTCGAGCACCTCGGGCACCGCGTTCGCCGGGCACCCCGACAGGCCCGCGCGTGCCATGGCCGGCAGGTCGTTGACGTCGTCGCCCATGTACGCGAGCTGCTGCGGTTGAAGGCCGAGCTGTTCGGCGAGCTCGAGGAACGCGGGGCCCTTGTGAATGCGGCCCTGAAACACCGTGGCGATCTTGAGCTCCCTGGCGCGCACGTCGACGATGGGTGAGTTGCGCGCGGTGAGAATCGCCACCGGCAACGACGTGAGCCGCGCCAGCACGATGGCGTGGCCGTCCTTCACGTCGAAGCGCTTGATGGCCTCGCCGCCCGGCCCGTACCAGAGGGCTCCGTCGGTCAGCACGCCGTCGACGTCGAAGACCACAGCTTTGATGTTCGCGGCACGCTCGACAGGGGTCATGGCGCGCTTCTCTCAGAGGGGACGCCCGCTGGCGACGTTGCAGTGTGGAAACCAAGCGCTCGCGCCGGTTGTGTTCGGAATCGTTTCAGGTCAACGGTCTCTCTTTCAGTTTCGGGGACCAGAAGTCGATGCCGCAATTCACGAGCAGTGCTGTCTACGTACGAGGGCTGGGCCGGGGTGTTGCGACGTACGGCAAGAGCGACGCGCTGCGGCGCCTGGGCGGCGACGTGGTGGCCCGCATGCTCGACGAGCCTGCATCGCAGCCGTGGTGGCCGCAGCCCGACGTGGTCGCGTTCTGCACCGCGATTCATGAAGCCGGTGGCGAGACGTTGATGGCCGACGTCGGCCGCTTCGTGGTGAAGGACTCCATTTCGCTCGTGGTGCAGCCCTTCGTCCGCATGGTGAGCGCGCTGGGCGTGGTGACGCCGGCGACGTTCCTGTCGCGCTTCGGCCAGTTCAGTCTGACCGCGATTCGCAACGTGCTCTTCCACTGGACCGAGCGGTCGCCGACGTCGGGGGAGCTCGTCATCGAGTACCCGCCGGGTGTGCCGCCGTTGCTGGCGCCGCTGTGGCTGGGGGCCATCGAGTACACGTACGAAGTGGCGCGCTGTGGAGGGAGGCCGACGGTCATCACCACGCGTGGGCCGCGGTTCGTGTTCGCCGTGCAGTGGCAGTGAGTACGCTGCGCCGCCATGAGACTCCTCACGGCTCTGGTGGTGCTCGCGGCGACGGCCTCGTCGGCGCGTGATGTTCCGGTCGGTGACATGGCGGCGCTGCGCACCGCGCTCTCGGGCGCGCAGCCCGGTGACGTCATCACCATCGCCAATGGCACGTACACCTCGAGCGCCGACTTCTCGTGTTCGGCGAACGGCACCGCGCAGCAGCCCATCGTGGTGAAGGCCGCGACGCAGTTCGGGGTGACCATCGAGAGCAGCAGCACCGAGGGCTTCAAGGTCTCGGGCAAGCACTGGCACTTCGAAGGGCTGGTAATGCGAGGCACCTGCGCGAGCGACGGCAACTGCGAGCACGCGTTTCACGTGAGCGGCGACGCAGACGGTTTCACGCTGCGCGGCAATCGCCTCGTCGACTTCAACGCGCAGCTGAAGGCCAACGCGGGGCAGGTGAGCGGCGTGTGGCAGACGCCCGACGATTGTCTCATCGAAGGCAACGACCTCTACGACTCGCGGCCCAGAGACACTGGCAACCCGACGACCAAGTTGAACATCGACACCGGCGACGACTGGGTGGTGCGCAGCAACTTCATTCACGACTTCCAGAAGGGCGGCGGCGACACCGTCAGCTACGGCGCGTTCATGAAGAGCGGCGGCAACCGCGGCGTATTCGAGCGGAACCTCGTCATCTGCCAGACGCAGGGCGGGCACGCTGGCGGCGCGCGCATCGGGCTCTCGTTCGGTGGCGGTGGCACCGGCAACGCGTTCTGCGCTCCTGCGTTCAACGCCAACACACCGTGTGACGTGGAACACACCGATGGCGTGCTGCGGAACAACATCGTCGTCAACTGCAGCGACGTGGCCGTGTACCTGAACGAAGCCACCAACACGAAGGTGCTGCACAACACGTTCATCGGCACCAACGGCGTCGACTACCGCTTCGCGACGAGCACCGGCCTGGCGCAGGGCAACCTGCTCGCGTCGGTGGTGCGCGCGCGCAACGGCGGCATGTTCACTGGCATGCAGAACGTCACCGGCGTGAGCGCGGCGACGTTCGACGGCTATTACGTGGAGCCGCTCGCAGGTGATCTCCGCATCGAAGGCGACGTGTCTGCGCTCAACGGCGTGGTCACCGCGGTGACTGAAGTGACCGACGACTACTGCGGTCGTGCGCGGCCCTCGGGCGCACGCACGGTCGGCGCGCTGGAGCACTCACTGGGCGGCTGCGCCACGGTGTGGACATCGCTGCAGCCGGTCGGCGGCGGCGGAGGCTCGGTGGACGACGCGGGCGTGATGGGCGGTGGCGCTGGGTCGACGGGCGGCGGAGCGGGTGCCACCGGTGGCGGCGTTGGTTCGACCGGCGGTGGCTCTGGCGCCACCGGTGGCGGTTCAGAGGTGGCCGACGCCGGGCTGACGGGCGGCGGTGAAGGCGGCGGGGAGCCGGAACCCGCGACGGGCTGTGGCTGCGTTTCCGCCGATTCGACGGTGCTCTTCGCGTTGCTCGCCCTTGGCATTCGCCGAACGAAGCGCACTTAAAACCACGCCGATTGCATCGAAGACCACGCTCTGACGAGCAGCGCGCTCGCCCGTTACGAACTGCGCATGAAGAACGACCGCGAGTTCTGGAACGAGAAGTACCGCCGCGCCCACCACCATCACGGGCCCAACGAGACGTTGGTGGAGCTGGCCAGCATGCTGCCCGTCGGGACCGCGCTCGACGTCGGCTGCGGTGAAGGCCGCGACGCGCGTTGGCTCTCGGCGCAGGGCTGGGAGGTCACCGGCATCGACCTGTCTGACGTGGCCATCGCGCGCGCGCGTGCGCTGGCTCCCGGTGCGACGTGGGAGGTGGTCGACGTCGCGAGCTGGCGGCCTGCCGCGCAGTTCGACCTCGTGACCTCACACTTCATGCACGTGGCGCCCGAAGCGCGCGTGAAGTTGTTCGAGAACATGGCGGCGTCGGTGAAGCCGGGTGGGCGGTTGCTGTTCGTTTCCCATCACCATTCAGACCACGGCACCGACATCGGCCGGCCGAAGTTGGCGGAGCTGTTCTTCACCGCCGACGAGGTGAAGGCGGTGCTCGACCCTTCCCAGTGGAACGTGGAGTTCGCCGGAACGCGCCCGCGCACCGAGCGTGGCGTCGCCATTCATGATGCGGTGCTGCTGGCGAGACGTCAGCCGTGAAGGCGAGCTGTCACTGTGGTGCGGTGAAGCTCTCCGTGGCCACGGCGCCGACCGAGGTCACCGAGTGTCACTGTTCGCTGTGTCGACGGTACGGCGTGTTATGGGCGTACTTCGAAGCGAGCGAAGTCACGCTGCCTGACGCGTCACTCACCGAGACGTACGCGTGGAGCCGGAAGCACGTCGACTTTCATCGCTGTCGAGTGTGCGGCTGCGTGACGCATTGGGCGCCGCGGGCTCCGAAGCGAACGCGGCTTGGGCTCAACGCGCGGCTGTTCTCGAGCGCGGTGTTGGCCGCATGCCGTCGGCGTGAGCGGTCTTGAGCGAAGCTTCGCTGTGCTCAGCTCCAACTGGCCCCGCGGCCTCGGAGCCGTGACGCACTTCACGCGTGCTTCGTGATGGATCTTCCAGAAATGGCACGACGTTTGACGCAGTCATGACGCAGTGCGACCCGCAGACGGATCACGAGGTTGCGTCATCGACCTCGGCGGTCTCGCCCGTGAAAGCCGACGCTCACCACTCTTTCAGAGCGGTCTGAAAGACACGTGAGCGCGCGCTTTCACGCGGGACGGCGCCCCCTTCGTCGCTGCAACTCCGCGAATTGATGCGGGCGTCATGACGCGGCGAGCGCGTCAATCACCGTGCCATTTCTGGAAGACCCATCACGAAGCGCGCGTGAACCGCGTCACGCGAAGTCGCGAGGTGAGGGGCCGCGCGAGTGAACGCCCTCAGCTTCGAGCCGGTGCTGCAGCGTTCTCTTCTCGGAGCTTCTTCTCGAGCCAGAACGCGCCGAACGGCACGAACGACGCGAAGAACGCGCGCGCGATCTTCACCACGCCCCAACGCGCTTCGACGGCCGCCATCGCCAGCGTGATGACGAACGCCACGAACAGACCGCCGTGAATGCGGCCCACCCAGCGCACCGCCAGCGGCATGTCGAACGCGTACTTGAGCGGCATGGCGATGAAGAGCAGCACCAACCACGACACCCCTTCCGTGAGGCTGACCGCGCGGAAGAGCTTCACTTCTGGTGACCCAGCGCGCGGCGAATGGCGAGCACGTCGCGCAGCGTGTCTTCGAAGAGCTGGAACGTGAGCGAGCACGGACCGTCGCACGGCGCGTTGTCGGGGTCTTCGTGAACCTCGGTGAACAGCGCGTCGATGCCGGCGGCCGCGGCGCTGCGCGCGAGCAGTCCGACGAACTTGCGGTCTCCTCCGGTCTCACCGTCGCCCGACGACGGCAGCTGCACCGAGTGCGTGGCGTCGAAGCAGGTGACGAGGCCCGCTTCACGCATCTGCGCGAAGCCGCGCATGTCGACCACCAGGTTGTTGTAGCCGAACGTCGCGCCGCGCTCGGTGACGAGGACGTTCTGGTTGCCCGAGTCGAAGGCCTTCTTCGCCTGGTGCTTGATGTCCTTCGGGGCGATGAACTGACCCTTCTTGATGTTCACACCGCGGCCCGACTTCGCGACGGCGGCCACGAGGTCGGTCTGCCGCGAGAGGAACGCCGGAATCTGGATGATGTCGGCGACCTCGGCCGTGGCCGCGACCTGCGTGATGTCGTGCACGTCGGTGAGAATGGCGACGCCGACTTCTTCCTTCACCTTCTTGAGCACGCGCAGCCCTTCGACGATGCCGGGGCCGCGGTACGACTTGATGCTGGTGCGGTTCGCTTTGTCGAAGCTGCACTTGAAGGCGTACGGCACACCGAACTTCGCGGTGATTTCCTTGAGCTTCCTGGCGTGACGAATCGCGAACTCTTCGCCTTCGATGACGTCGGGACCGGCGATGACGAACAGCGGGTTGCCGGGGCCGACGGTGGCGCCAGCGAGGGTGATGGACGGCGTGGTCATACCTCCCGCTCTAGCAGCCACCGCGCTGCGGCGGGAGGCGGCTGATGCCCGTCGTTCTCGCGTGGCGCAGCGTCGTGCTCGGCTCGCCCACGGTCGTCGCCCTGTCATGCGTGCGCGGTCACGAAGACAGGTCGTCTCAAGTGCCCGGCCGTGCGTCGTCGCCGCGACTGGAGCGCGTGGTCTGGTGATGACTGACGGCTTCTCGGCGTGAAGTGCCGTGAAGCCCGCGACTCAGAGCGCCAGCCACGAGAGCGACAGCATCGCTTCGCCGCGCAGCACGAACCCCGTGGGGATGATGTCGACGCCGGTGCGACCCACGAGCGAGAGCGCCCAGTCTCCGGTGCGGAACTGCACGCCCAGCGAGATGCGCTCCGGCAGCCGCCAGTACAGCGCGCGGAAGAAGAGCTCGGCACCGGTCTGCAGCCCGAGGTTCACCGCGAAGACCGGGCCGCCGAAGGAGAAGGTCAGCGCGGCGTGGGGCCCAAGCCCTCCGTCGATGTTCTCAGGCACGAGGTGCGCAGCGCCGCCAGCCGAGAAGGTCACGTTGGTGAAGTCGTGGGTCGTCAGCTGCCACACGCGCGCGCCGCGGAGCTCGAGGGCGCGATCGAAGTAGGCGTAGACGAGCTCGCCGGTGAGCGCAGCTCGCGGGTTCGATTCGTCGGAGCGGAGCACGCCAGCGCCAACGGAGCGCGTGCCGCCCCAGGCTTCGATGCGCAGATTCCGTTCGATGCGACCGCGCGCCGAGAGCCAGCCGGCCTCGGCCATTGCGCTGGTGCTGATCAGCATGACCATCGCGGTCGCGGCTCTCATTTGAGCTCCACGGTCGCGCCGCTGATCAGCCGCAGTGAAGGCTCGCCCACCGAACCCGTGGAGAACGCGGAAGCAAAGAAGCCGAGCAGCGCCTGCTCCATCTTCGCGTGCGCGTCGTCAATCGCCGTCGACGGCGCACACCCACGCTGCTCGTCTTCGGCCTGCGAATCGGTGAACTGGTAGTGCGTGACGCCCTCCAGCACCACCAACGCGCTCGGGCTCGGCAGCGTCGCCCAGCCTTCCTGCACCTTCGACAGCGCCGCCGAACAGTCGGACGCTCCGGCGAGCGAGAGCGTCGGCAGTCCCAGCGCCGGCAACTTCGCGACGTCGGCTGTGTCGGGGTACCCCGCTTCCAACACCGCGGCCTTGAAGCCCCCACCGAGCGCCAACTTCGCGGTCACCACGCTGCCCAGGCTGTGACCCATGACGCCGAGCCGCTGGGCATCGACGAACTCCAGCGACGTGAGCAGGTCTCGAGCAGCGGCACCGGTGTCGATCGCGAAGAACGCGAGCTCGAGCGGATGTTCGGGAAGCGCGACGACGTAACCCTCCCGCGCGAGCGCACGGGCCTGCCATTCGTAGCGCGCGGTAGCGACGAAGCCGCCCTGCACGAACACGATGCCGGGGTGCGCACCGGGCAACGGAGCCCCGGCCGCATTACTCGGGAAGATGACCGTCACGTCGACGATGTCGGTGCCACGCGCGCGCGTCTCGAAGACGGCACGCGCGACGCCTGGCTCGACCACTTCACCTGCCCGCGGCGCCGCCAGCCCACAGCCGGTCAGCACCGCGAACAGCAGTGGCGCGAGGGTCTTCACTTCGAATCGCGGTTCGTCAACGCAGCGCGAACGAAGCCCGAGAACAGCGGGTGCGGCGCGAACGGCTTGCTCTTGAACTCGGGGTGGAACTGGCAGCCCACGAAGTGCGGGTGCTCCGTCAGCTCGACCATCTCCACGAGGTCGAGCTCGGTGTTCAGACCCGAGAACGTCAGGCCCGCTTCACCCAGCTTGCCGCGATACTGGTTGTTCACCTCGAAGCGGTGACGGTGACGCTCTGAAATGTCCGTCGAGCCGTACAACTTCGCGGCCAGCGTGCCCGCCTTGAGCGAGCACTTGTAGGCGCCAAGACGCATGGTGCCGCCCTTGTCCTTCACGTCCTTCTGCGACTCCATCAACGAGACCACCGGGTGCGGCGTCTTCTCGTCGAACTCGAGCGAGTTTGCGCCGGTAAGCCCCGCGACGTTGCGCGCGTACTCGATGACCGCCATCTGCAGGCCGAGGCAGATGCCGAAGAACGGTACCTTCTGCTCGCGCGCGTACTTCACGGCCTGAATCTTCCCTTCAGTGCCGCGCACGCCGAAGCCGCCGGGCACCAGCACCGCGTCGCACCCCGACAACATCGCCTCGGCGCCCTTGGTCTCGACTTCCTGCGAGTCGATGAACTCGAGCTTCACCCGGCAGTCGTTGGCGATGCCGCCGTGCACCAGCGACTCGTTGAGCGATTTGTACGACTCCTGGAGCTCGATGTACTTGCCGACGATGCCGATCTTCACCTCGCCCTTGGCGGGGCGGGTGACGGTCTCGACGATGCGCTCCCACTTCTCGAGCTTGGGGCCGCGCGTCCAGATGTTGAGCAGCTCGGCCACGCGCTCGTCGAGACCCTGGCGGTGCAGCTCGAGCGGCAGCTGGTAGATGCTCTTGACGTCCGGCGAGGTGAACACGTTGCCCGTGTCCACGTTGCAGAACATCGCGATCTTGTCCTTCAGCTCCTGGGTGATCTCGCGATCGGTGCGGCAGATGAGCACGTCGGGCTGAATGCCGATCTCGCGCAGCTTCATCACCGAGTGCTGCGTGGGCTTGGTCTTCACCTCGCCAGCCGCCGCGATGTACGGCAGCAGCGTCAGGTGCACGTAGCAGGTGTTGTCGGCGCCCACGTCGTACCGCATCTGACGGATCGCCTCGAGGAACGGGAGCGACTCGATGTCACCGACCGTGCCACCGACCTCCACGAGCACCACCTCGTGGCCCTCGGCCGCCGCGTGGATCATCGCTTTGATCTCGTCGGTGATGTGCGGGATCACCTGCACGGTCTTGCCGAGGTACTCGCCGCGACGCTCTTTGGTGATGACCGAGTGGTACACGCGGCCGGTGGTGAAGTTGTTGAGGCGCGACATGCGCGCGTCGGTGAAGCGCTCGTAGTGACCGAGGTCCAGGTCGGTCTCGGCGCCGTCGTCGGTGACGTACACCTCACCGTGCTGAATGGGGCTCATCGTGCCCGGGTCGACGTTGATGTACGGGTCGAGCTTGACGAGCGTGATGTCGAGGCCGCGGTTCTCGAGCAGGGCGCCCATCGAGGCGGAGGCCATGCCCTTTCCGAGGGAGCTCACGACGCCGCCGGTGGTGAAAATGAACTTCGTCTTTCGCTGGCGCATAGGCGCGTATGACGCTGGAACAACCCCAACGTCAACGCCCCTTTCTCGCGGGATTTCCCGTCGGGTTTTGAACTAGGACCGACTCCCTTTCGCTCCCTGATCAGGGCCCGCTGATGCGAATCAGCGGCAGCACGGTCGACAGCGGTGAGGCCATCGTCACGAAGCGCGTGGGCTCCATGCCCAGCGCGGCGCAGACCCCGGCGTTGAACCCATACACGGTGCGATTGATGCCCCCCGAGCCGGTCACCGCGTACGCGCCGCGCACGAACGACGGCAGACCGAACGAGTCGCACGCCGCGGTCTGATGCGCGGGAATGTCGAGCAGCACCGACGCGGTCTGGCTCGCGTGCACCAGAGCCTGGGTGCAGTTGGCGTCGCTGAAGAGCTGCACGGGCTCCCACTGCAGCGTGGCCGGCACCTGATGGAGGCTCGCGCCGTTGAAATAGAACTCTCCGCCCGGCACCCCATCGACGATGACGTGCGGCGACAGGGGCCACGGCGTGACCGGCGTGCCGTTGGCGGTGGTGGCGTGAACGAAGCGCTGACCGTCGGTGCGCGAGTCACCGCGAAGGTTGATCAGCGGGAACTGATTGGCGGTCAGCGGCGTGCCGAGCACGTACACGCTCTGGCCCGGGCCCGTGGTGGCCGGCGTGGTCGAGCCGGGTGAGCAGTAGGTGTTCTGCATGCCGAGCACCGTGCGGTAGCTGGTGTTGGCCGTGCCGCCGCCTCCGAAGCTGTTGACCTCGACGTACGCGGGCATGGGCGTTTCGGTGCTGCCCACGAACGCGACCTGGCCCGAACCGCAGCCGGTGGTGACGAGGCCCGACGTGCTCGTGGAGTGAACGAAGGGAATGAGGTGCGCGGTGTTCGGCGTGTTGCCGTTCACGAGGCGGGCGGGTTGGTTGGTGGGCCCGTCCCACACGCCGCCGACGACCGCGCTGCCGTCAGCGCCCTCGTTGATCTGCGCGCGCAGGTACGTGTCGGTGCCGAAGGACGTGCGGGTGAAGGCCACGAAGCCCGACGGCGGCTCGTTCACGTAGGGCACGTAGCTCGAGTCGGGCGTGGTGCTCGCCGGGCTGCAGCTGAGCGTGCCGTTCGGCATTCGACGCCGCGTGAAGATGGCCGGAGGTTGCGCGCCCGTGCGACGGTAGACGTCGTACCCGAGCGAGGTGCTCTGCACGAACCAGGTGGCGGTGGTGCAGGCCGCGGGCACCGCGAGCAGTTGCTGCGTGCATGAGCCGTCGCCGTAGAAGCCGCCTTCGCTGCCAGTCGAGACCGGAGGCATCAGCAGCTCCGTGCCCGCAGGAAGACAACGCAATGAACCGTCGATCGACTTCTTCACCGTGCAGCGCACGTTGAGCGTGGTGTCGAGGAAGTAGAGGCCGATGGCGTTGCCGCGCTCGTCGTCGATGCCCACGAAGCTCAGGCGCGCGCCCGACCGGTTGTAGGTCGTGTACTTGCCGCCCGGGAAGTCGACGCCCGCGTCGAGGGCCGTGCCGCCGCCTGTCGCGGAGCCGCCGCCGGTGGAACTGCCGCCACCCGTGCTCCCGACACCGCCGCCCGTCGCCGAGCCCCCGCCGGTGGAAGTGCCGCCGCCGGTGCTCCCGTCACCACCGCCCGTCGCCGAGCCCCCGCCGGTGGAAGTGCCGCCGCCCGTGCTCCCGCTACCGCCACCCACTGCGGAGCCGCCGCCGGTGCTCCCGTCACCACCGCCCATCGCGGAGCCGCCGCCAGTCGCCGCGCCGCCGCCAGTCGAAGTTCCGCCGCCCGTGCTCCCATCACCTCCGCCGGTCGCCGACCCCCCACCGGTTGTGTTGCCACCACCTGTGGCACCTCCGTCGGTATTCGACATGGACCCACAACCAACCACTGCGACACACGCGACGAGCAAAGCGACGCGATTGAACACGCGGACTCCCTGGAAAGAGGAGTCGCGATGGCATCACGCCGTCACCGCTCACACATCACAGCGAAACCTCACCTCACGGCGTTCGCAGCCAGAAGCCCGGCGCGACCACGACGGTTCGCATGGCGACGAACACTGGCTAGCTTCCCCGTCGTGCCTCGCCGTCTCCGGGAACTGATTCTTCTTTCGCTGGTCACCGTCTCGTCGTGCTCGCTGCCGCAGAACTTCATTCGCGGGACCAATGAGCTGCCCGAGTTCACCAACGACGAAGGCACGTGGCGCGACGTCGACGTGACCATGCGCGACGGCGTGAAGTTGAAGACCCACATCATGATGCCGAAGGGCGTCGAGCGCGCGCCGGTGGTGATGATGCGCAACCCGTACCCGCGCGACCTGCTCTTCACGTTCAACTGCAGCGTGCTGGTTCGCTACGGCCTGGGCTGCGTCATTCAAGACGCGCGCGGTCAGCGTGAGAGCGAAGGTGAATGGACACCGCTGATTCACGAGCCGCACGACAGTGAAGATGCGCTCGCGTGGCTCGACGCGCAGCCGTGGGCCGAATCGATCGCCCTCTACGGTCAGAGCTACCTGGGCGGCACGGCGCTCGCGGCTGGCGCGAAGCTGACGCCGAAGGTGAAGACGCTCGTGGTCGTGGTGTTCGGCACCGACCTGCGACCCGTGATCTCGGAGCGAGGGCTCTTTCCTCACGAGTTGCTCACGGCCTGGGCGGCATACATGCCCGGTCGCGAGCGCCCGGAAGACCCCATCGGCTCGTTCGACAAGGCGCTCAAGACGCGGCCTCATTACGACGTCGACTTCGGCGGCAAAGCCGACTGGTACCACCTGTGGCTCGAAGGCGTGTTGCCGCACGACGGCCTGTGGGAGCTGCCCGAGACCAAAGAGTTCCTCGCGGTGCCGCCGAAGATTCAGGTGCCGGTGCTCTACATCGAAGGGTTCGATGACCCGTTCCTCGAAGCGGGCCTGAGCACGTTCTCGCGCCTGGGCAGTCGCGACCGGAGCCTGCTCGCGCTGCTGCCGGTGACGCACATCGGCGGCCAACCCGGTGAGCTGCAGGTGAAAGACGCCGAAGGTCAGTACCTGTGGAAGCTGCCGGTGCCGTGGTTGCTCCATCACCTGAAAGGCGCGCCGTTGCCGTACCCCTCGACGGGCGTGCTCACCTGGGCGCGCAACGACGTGAAGCCGTCACATCGCGAGAGCTGGCCGCCGCCGACCCGCAACGAAGTGCGCGTGCTGCAGGCGAAGCCCGCGAAGGAATCTCCGTGCACGCAGTACGAGCTGGGTGGCGTGGAGGGCACCACGTCGCTGCTGTCGTACCGCTACAACCCGGACCACCCGTGGATGACCGAGGGCGGCTCGCGCTCGCTGGGCATGCGCATCGTCGGGCTTCCGGGAAAGGTGGACCCCGGACCGCAACGCCAGACGTGGGACTGCAACCGCAGGGACGTGGTGCGCTTCACCACCGAACCGCTCAGCAGTGATGCGCGACTCGCCGGTCGCATGCAGCTCAACCTCACGGTGCGCAGCTCGGCGAAAGACACGGCGTTCTACGCGAAGCTGGTGGACATCGACGAGAACGGGAAGGCCGTGCATCTGACCGACGGCGCGGCCACGTTGCGGCTGCCCACCGCGAAGGACGAGACCTATGTGCCCTACGAGCCGCACTCGGTGCGCACGGTGGAGATCGACTTCGTGCCGACCGAATGGAACGTGCCGGCGGGCCACCGCATCGGGCTGTGGGTGAGCTCGTCGAACTACCCGGCGCTGTCGGCGCACACCAACACCGAAGAGCCGTGGTTCAAGGCCACGCTGCCGCGCCTTGCTGAACAGACGCTCGAGCTCGGTGGGCCGTCGAAGCTGGTCTTGAAGTTGAGTGACCCCGGACAATAGCCATGCCCACTTCGGTCGTGCTGCGCCTCCCCGACGACACGCTCGTCACCGCGAGCCCCGGCGCCATCATCGGCCGCGCGTTCTCGGCAGAGGTCTCGATTCAAGACGGCCGCGTCTCCGAAGCGCACGCGTTGCTGAGCCTGCGTGACGGCGCGCTGGTGCTGCTCGCGTTGCGTGGCCGGCTGCGCGTCGACGGTGCCGACGTGCCGCGCGTGACGCTGCGTGAAGGTCAGACGCTGGAGCTCGCGCGTTCGGTGTCGCTGCGCGTCGAAGCGGTGCGGCTCCCCTCGCGGGTGCTCGCCGTCGAAGGCGAGGGGGTTCCCACGCAGGTGCTCTCGGGCGTGGTGTCGGTGTGCGTCGCGCCGAAGCTGCACCTCGTCTCTGGCGTCGTTCCTGACGCGGCGGCGCTCATTTTCAGCGACGGGCTCGCGTGGTTCCTGCGTGAAGGCAGTGAAGCGCCCCGGCGCGTTCGCGCCGACGAAGCGCACGAGGTCGCGGGGCACGCGCTGCGTTTCGTCGAGCGCACCCTGGGGCAAGCCGGTGTTCCCGAGACGGCGCCGGGTGCTCCGGCGAGCGTGCTCAAGCTCTCGTGTCACGACGACGTCGCCCACGTATGGCCGGCGGCGGCGACGGAGCCGGTGATGGTGAGCGGCCAGGCAGCGCAGTTGCTGCGGGTGCTGCTCGACGCCGGCGCGCCGCTTCGCTGGGAAGCGCTGGCGACGAAGTTGTGGCCGCGCGACGAGGTCGACGAAGTCGTGCGGCATCGGCTCGACGTGTTGCTGGGGAAGCTGCGGCGCCGCCTCGAAGCGGGCGGGGTGCGGCGGGATCTCGTCACCGCGCATCGCAACGGCAGCATCGAGCTCGTGTTGTACCCGGGAGATCAAGCGCACGCGCGGGGCGCCCGTGCTGGATGACGAGGGCTCCATCGCGCCAGCGCCATCGGAAGGCGCGCCTTCGACGACCGCGTCGCCCGCCGGGTTGAACGGCCTGCGACATCGCGAAGGTGGCGAGCTCGGCCGCGGTGGCATGGCGCGCGTGTCGTCGGCCTTCGACCCGGTGCTCGAGCGGCCACTCGCGCTCAAGCGCACGTTGAGCGGCGCACCCGCCGATGACGCGCGACTGCTGCGCGAAGCCAGGTTGATGGCGCGGTTGGACCACCCCTCCATCGCGCAGGTGCTCGACGTTGGCCTCGACGCCAGCGGAACGTTGTTGTGCGTGATGCCCGTTCGGCAGGGCATCTCGCTCGCCGAGGCCGTGCGGCGTGAGCCGGTGCCGGCGTTGTTGCGTGCGCTGCTGAGCGCGAGTCAGGCGCTCGCGCATGCCCACGCGCGTGGCGTGGTTCATCGTGACGTCTCGCCGACCAACGTGCGGCTCGACGCAGACGGCGCCGTGTGGCTGCTCGACTGGGGCCTCGCGGCGACGTTCGAGGAAGCCGCGCTGGGTGGCTTTCGTGGCGGAACGCCGGGCTGCATGTCGCCCGAGCTTCGTGACGGTCGCGCGGCCGGGCCCGCGAGTGACGTGTGGAGTCTCGGCGCGCTGCTGCACCTCATCTGCACCGGGGCGTTGCCGAAGAACGAAGTGTCGGCGCGACCGCCGGCCTGTCCGCGACCGCTGTGGGCAGTGGTTCGCAAGGCGCTCTCGTTCGAGCCTGCCGCGCGCTACGCCGACGCCCGCGCGTTCTCAGAAGAGCTCGCGCGCTGGCTCGACGGGCAGCCACTCGTGGCGTGGCCTGAAGGCCCGGTCGACACGCTGGTGAGAGTCGCCGGCCGCCGACCGCGATTGACGCTCGCGGTCTCGCTCGCGGTGGTGGTGGTGCTGTCGATCGCCGTCGTCGCTGGCGTCGCGGTGCTGCGCGCACAGGCGCGTGAGCGCGAAGCCACGTCGCGGCTGCTGCGTGAATCGGCGGAGCGCGCATTGGCGGTCGACGACGTTGCGTTGGCGCGTTCGCTGGCGACGGAGGCGCTGGTGTTGCGCGACGACGTGCGCGCGCGTGGCGTGCTGGCTGCGTTGGCGCGCGTTCCGGACGTCACCGTGAAGCCGCTGGCGCTCCCCGGTTGTGTGGCTGGTGACGTCGACGAAGGTCACGTCACCTGCGCTGAGCCGGGCGTGCACGTCGCGCGCATGGCCGATGGTCGCGTGTTGCGCGCGCGCGGAGGCACCGTAGAGACGCTCGTCACGCTCGGTGAGGAGCGCGCGCGGCTCGGCGGCGGAACTCCCGAGGTCTCGGTCGACGCGTCGCGAACGCGCGCCGTCGTGGCCGTGCCCGAAGGCGTGCTGGTGCTGCAGGCGGGTCATCTCGGGCCAGCCTTGACGCCATGCACCGCCGGGCAGCCGGTTCGCTTCGCGCGGCCGCGCGGTGAAGGCGCGCTGGTGTTCTGCTCCGACGATGAATTGGTGTTCACGTCGTCGACCGCCGTCGAGCGTCGCGTGCACATCAGCGGTCTTGGCACCGTGTTGCGCGGCGTGCATTCCGGGGCGCTGCTCGATGACGACACGCTGCTGACGGGAACCGCGAATGGTCAGCTGGGCATCATCGACCTCGCTGCGCAGACGCTCCGGTGGGCTGCGCCGAGCGGTCTCGGTCTGCTTCACACTGTCGTCGCCTCGCGTGACGGTCGCTCGGCGCTCGTCGCGGGGGAAAAGGGCGCCGCGTTGCTCCGCGTTCGCGAAGGGCAGGTGTTGCCGCTCGGGAGCTCCGTCTCGCGTGCGTGGCGCCTCGGTGAACACGGCTTCGCCGTCAGCGATGGTGCGCGGCTCTCGGAGGTCCTCACGCCTGCAGGGCTCTCGATGACCCGCGGGCTCCACGGGCTCTCGGCCCTGGCGGTGCACGATGGAACGCGGCGCGTGGCGGCGGGTGACAGCATGGGCTCCGTGCAGGTGATGCACTTCGAGCGTGGCGTCGACTTCACCATCTCCGGACTGCCGCGCGTCGTGAAGTCACTCGCGTTCTCCAGCGACGGCCGCTTTCTGGCCATCGGCGCAGCAGGGCCTGATGGCGTGCTGCTGTACGACGTGAGCCAGCGCGCGCCCGCTCGTTTGAAGACGCCGTGGGACGGTGACCCCGCAGTGCGTGCACGTCACGTCGCGTTCTTCGACGTGGCCTGCATGATCTTCTTTGGCTGGGGGGCGCCACCGCGCGCTGCCTGTGTCGATGGCGATGCGTTCGCCGAGCTCCCGCTGCCGCAATTGCCTGCAGACGTGCGTGAGCTCGCGGCGCGGCCGGGTGAACTGTTGCTGACCGAGACGCCTGACCTGGTGTGGCGCGTGACGATGACCCGCGAGCGTCAGGTGGTCGCGTCGCCGGTGCGCGAGTCCCGGGCTCGACTGGTGGCGCTCTCGTCGAGCGGTCGAGCCTCGTTCTCGAACGCGCCCGAGCTGAGCGCGGTGGCGGTCGCCGACGATGGCCGGCTCGCGTCGTGCCGCCTCGATGGCACGGTGGAGCTGCGGGACGAGCGCGGCGCGCTGCAGTTCATCGCTGCGGCCCACCAGCAACGTTGCGCGCGCGTCAGCTTCTGCGACCAGCAGCGCGCGCTGTGCACCGCCGGGTGGGACGGTGCCTTTCGGGTGCTGAACGCTCAGTCGAGCGTCACGTGGTCGAAGTAGACGCGTGCCGTCCCCGCGTCGCGGCTCTGCGCAGCGACGTCGAGGAACAACGCGAGCTGCTTGCCGCCGTAGCTCTCAGGCAACGTGACCGCCACCGTCTTCTGGGTCCACGCGCCGGGCTGCGGCAGCACCGCAGGGAGGAGCTCGGCGCTCAGGCGATAGGCCCCGTTCCATACGAAGTCGGTGCCGAAATCGGCGGGCTCACCGCCAGCCGGCAGGCCGTAGCGAAAGGTCACCGTGTACGTCGCGCCGCCCACCGACGCCTCGGTGATGGGAATCATCACGCTGCGATGCGCGGCTGACACGACGGGGTCGGGTGCGATGTCGAGGAAGTAGGTCTGCGCGCCATTCGGTGGGCGCGTGGAGGGCCGTGTGATGCCCACGCCACCATCGCCGTAGCGACCATTCGCCAGGAAGCTCCACCCGCGCGGCAGGCTGGTGCCGTCGGACCAGGCAAGGTCCGCCGTCGCCAGCACGCGCTCCTCGCCGTCGGCCAGCTGCGGGGTCTCTGCGTCCCACAGCACTGACGAGCCTGCATCGGCGCCGGCGTCAGCCAGGCCGCCGTCATCGGTGGTGACCGCGTCAGGCGAAGGCGCGGCACCACACGCGACGAGGAACGACACAGTCAGAGCACTGACGACACATTGCACGGGAGCTCCCGGTGAAGAGGAGCCCTCACGGAATCACGCGCTCAGCCGACGAACATCACAGCGAAACCTCACCGCGTGGGCGCGAAGAGGTCGGTGATCTGGCCGAACTTCGCGCGGTAGTCGGCGAAGGACTGCTCGATGGTGGCGAAGGCTTCGTCGCGACCGTAGATCTCGGCGATCTCCACCACCGCCGCCGGCTCGCCGGGCAGCTGCTTGTAGGTGAGGAAGTAGTGGCGCAGGCGGTCGATGAGCGGCGCCGGCACGTCGCTGATGTCCTTCCAGTCGCCGTAGACCGAGTCACCCTTGAGCACCGCGATGATTTTGTCGTCGGCCTCGTTCTTGTCGATCATCCGCAGCCCGCCGATGGGGAAGGCCTCCACGAGAATCGCCCCGTGGGTGATGGGCTTCTCGGTGAGCACGCAGATGTCGATGGGGTCGCCGTCGCCGACGATGCCGGTCTTTCCGGTGCGCTGCGCACAGCGTTCACCGACGCGCGTGTCGCAGAACGTGCGGGGAATGAAGCCGTAGAGGCACGGCGCCTGGTTCGAGTACCGCTGCGGGCGATCGAGCCGGAGAATGCCGCTGGCCTTGTCGACCTCGTACTTCACGGCGTCGGTGGGGACGATCTCGATGTAGCTCGTCACCAGCTCGGGCGACTTTTCGCCGGGAGAAACGCCGTGCCACGGGTGCGCCTGGAAGAAGAGGCCGAGCGCCTGCGTGAGTGAAGGAGTCATGCGCGGTGAACTACCACGACGTCGCTCAACGCGCGCTCAACAGGCGGGCCAACGCGGCCTCGGCGAGCGGCACGTCTGACGGCGCGTCGACCGCGTGCGCTTCGTAGTTCGTCTCGCGACACAGAATGCGAATGCCGTTCCCCAGGGCGCGCAGCTGCTCGAGTGACTCGGTCTTCTCGAGCATCGTCGGCGCGAGCCTCGAGAGCTTGTGCAGCGTGCCCACGCGATAGCCGTAGAGCCCCAGGTGGGCCCAGCGCTTCGCGTCTGCTTCGACGTTGCGCGCGTAGGGCAGATCTGCGCGCGAGAAATAGAGCGCGAAGCGGTGCTCATCGAGCACGGCCTTCACCACGTTGGGGTTGCCGCGTTCGTCTTCGCGCAGCGGTCGCACCAGCGTCGCCATCTGCACCACGCCGTCGATGAACGACTGGGCGAGCGCCAGGAGCGCCCTGGGGTGCACCGACGGTTCGTCACCCTGCACGTTGACGATGACTTCGCCGTCGTCGAGCCGCAGCTCCCGCGCCACTTCCGCCACGCGGTCGGTGCCCGACGCACAGTCGGGTGACGTCAACTGCACGTCGCCACGAAAGCCCTTCACCACGTCGACGATGCGTTGATCATCGGTGGCGACGATGACGCGCGCGAAGCACGAGGCTTCGGTGCAGCGCTCGTACACGTGCTGAATCATCGGCTTGCCGCTGATCATCGTCAGCGGCTTGCCCGGGAAACGCGTCGACGCGTACCGCGCGGGGATGACTGCAATCGGAGGACTCATTTGAGGCCCCACTATCGTCTCAGTCGTTCAGACGCACCTTGAACGGCACGGCTTCGCCCTGCTTGAGGCGCACGAACTGGTTGCCGGCCACGCGGGTGAAGGTCTGCGTGGTGTTGCGCCTGTCGGGCCAGCGCACCGTGATTTCGTCGGCGCCGTCGCAGCCACCGAGACCCACGTGCAGGTTCACGTCGTTCTGCATGCCGAAGTGCCCGTAGCCGCCCGACACTTCACGCGTGACGGTGTGACCGCCGCTCTTCACGGTGACCTTCGCGCCGATGGCCGAGCGGTTGGTGGTGGTGCCGTCGCCTTCGAGGTGCAGCAGCAGCCAGTTCGTACCGCTCGCCTGATTTTCGTAGAGCCGCACCTCGTTGCCCTTCTTCCACGTCTGCGCGCAGTCACGCGCGGTCGACGCGCCGGCGATGACGTCGAGGTCTCCGTCGCGATCGAAGTCGGCGATGGCGAGGCCCGACATGCACGGGTGCTGCAGGTTCCACGCGGCGCGCACGTCCTGAAAGGTGCCGTCGGCCTGCTGCGCGAACGGCACTCCGTATTGATCCGGGTAGTCGCTGGCCGCCACCACGAGGTCGAGCCTGCCGTCGTTGTCGAGGTCACCGCCGGCGACCATCAAGCCGCCTTCGTTCCATGCACCGCCCACGCGGGGCAGCCCGAGCCCGGTCGTCGCGTTGCCCGGCCGGGTGAACTTCGCGTTGCCGGGCGTCGACACGTTGCGCAGCAGCTCCGAGGAATCGGACGAGGCACCGGCCCACCAGTGGTGGATCTCGGCGTTGTACACGTCGTTCTTGCCGTCACCGTCGACGTCGCCGCACCACGAGGTGAAGGTGTTGCCGTTGTTTCGCCACGGCTGATCATCCACCCCCATGCCCCAGTTCGAGCCGGCCGGGTCGGGGCACTGCAGAGCGCCCGCGCTCACGCCCGCGCACGCCGCGTCGGTGGGGAACTGCATGCACCAGCACTTGAAGAACTCGTTGTCGCGGAAGTCGACGTTGTCGTCGCCGGCGAAGCCCGACGCGCGGCTCTGGTCGACGAAGTGGCCGGTGCCGTCGTTGCGGTACAGCAGGTTCGCCTGCCGGCCGTAGGCGCTGAGCAGGAGTTCGGGCGCGCCGTCGTCGTCGACGTCGCAGGCCGTCACCCCGTACACGGGCCGGTGGTTGGTGAACGTCGAGAAGCCGTCGCCATCGGTGAGCAGGTTGCCGAGCGACGTGAAGTCGTCGAACTCGCCGTTGCCGCCACCCACGTACAACCGCGCCTGCGTGCCGAGGTAGCTGAAGCCGTACGCCTCGTACCAATAGCCGACGAACACATCGAGCCGGCCGTCACGGTCGACGTCGGTGAACGCGGCGGCGGTGGTGGGCCACAACTCGCTGGCGCGCGGGGTCGTGGCCGTCGACGGCGCCATCGTGAAGTGACCGGTGCCGTCGTTGAGCAGAATCTCGCTGCGGTCGCCGGGGTCGGTCATCTGCCTGGTGGGGTCGACGTTGGTGCCCACGTAGCCGTCGAGGTCACCGTCGTTGTCGAGGTCGCCGAACACCGCCAGCTGCGTCGAGCGGTACTCGGTGTCGGACTTCTCGCGCAGGTCGAACAGGCCGTTGCCGGTCTCGTCGACGAACACCCGCGACGCTCCGTTCTCCGACGGGCGATTCATCAACTGCCACACGAGCTGCCGGCCACCGTCGGGCAGGTTCTTTTTCGGGCGCAGGTTGCTGGTGACGGCGTGCACCACGAGGTCGGGGTAGCCGTCGTTGTCGAGGTCGGCGACGGTGAGCCGGTTGCCCTGCACCTTGAGGCCCACCTGGCCCAGGTTCCACTCCTCCGTGGCGTCGCGGAAAGACGTGCCGCCGTCATGCGCCGCACAGCTCACGGCCTGCGGCAGCGGCGACAGCTTCTCGGTGACCTCGTACGGCTTCTGCCGCGGCAGCACCGCCACGATGCTCGAGCCTTCGAGCTGTGCGCGCGGCGCTGCTGAAACGCAGCCGAACAGCGTCAACGAGGTGAAGAGGGCGATGCGCATGGCCGGCGCTGCTACCGCTCGCGCACACGCGCGCACAACGCGACGCCGGCGAACATCCATCTACGCACGGAGGTTTTCGGCGACGGTCTTCGTGTAGGGTTCCCCGCGGCGCCGTCACGACGCGCTTTCATGATCTCCTGAACGAACACACTGCAGCCCTCGTGAAGTCGCCGCCCACGCGGTGACTCGTGTGCCGTTCAACCCAACTCAGGAGATTTCAAATGCAACCCGTCGTCTTTCACATCGCCACCAGTGTCGATGGCTTCATCGCGGGCCCGGGAGGAGCGGTGGACCGCTTCTCGTACGCGGGTCATCACGTCACCGAGTACCTCGCCGCGGTCGCTGGCTACAGCGCGGTGGTGATGGGCCGTCGCACCTACCAGTTCGGTCTCGACCTGGGCGTGACCGACCCGTACCCGCACCTCGAGACGTACGTGTTCTCGCGTTCGCTCGTTTCGTCGCCCAACCCGCGCGTCACGCTCATCAACGGCGATGTCGCGCCCACGCTGCGCCGGCTGCGTGAGCAGGAAGGCAAGGGTGTGTACCTGGCGGGCGGCGCCCAGCTCGCGTCGCAGGCGCTCGCTGCAGGCCTGCTCGACGAGCTCATCATCAAGGTGAACCCGCTGGTGCTCGGTGAAGGCACGCCGTTGTTCGGCAAAGGCGCGCCCATCACCGACTTGAAGCTGCGCTCGAGCAAGACCCACGGCTCGGGCGTCACGGTGCTGCACTACGACGTGCAGCGCTGATCAGAGACTCTGACCGCCCGACAGCTCGATTCGTTGGGCGGTCATCCACCCCAGCTCCGGCGCCGTGAGCACCGCCACCGCCGGGCCGATGTCGTCGGGCTGACCGATGCGCCCCATGGCGATGGTGGGAATCAGCATGGCCTGGAGCTGCTTGTTGTCGCGCACGTGACCGCCGCCGAAGTCGGTCGCGATGGCGCCGGGCGCGACCACGTTCACCGAGATGCGCCGTGGGCCCAGCTCGCGCGCCATCGAGCGGGTGAGCGTCTCCACCGCGCCCTTCATGGTCGCGTACGCCGCGTAGCCGGGCAGCGCGAAGCGCGCGAGGCCGCTCGACACGTTGAGAATGCGGCCACCGTCGTTCATCAACGGCACCACGCGCTGCGAGATGAAGAAGGTGCTCTTGAGGTGCACGTTCACCAGCTCGTCGAACTGCGCTTCGGTGACCTCCATGAAGGGCGCGTAGGCACCGGTGCCGGCGTTGTTGACCAGAATGTCGAGCTTACGGTCACCGAGCGTCTTCTTGAGCTGCTCGACGAACGCCGGGTAGCCGGCGGTGTCACGCACGTCCAACCTGAGCGCCGTGCCCGTGCGGCCGTGCGACTCGATGACCTTCACCACTTCGGCGGCCTGCGCCTCGGCGGAATGGAAGGTGAAGATGACGTCGACGCCCCGTGCAGCGAGGGCCTCCGCCATGTTGCGGCCCAGGCCGCGGGAACCACCGGTGATGAGTGCGATGCGGTTGTTGGTTGTCATGGGCCCATCAATGCGCCCGTCAGGCAGATTGCGGAAGACGCGGGCCCCCGACACACTGTTTCGTAAGGCGAAACAATGGCACTCGAGCTCGATTCGGTTCGTGCGTTTCAGAAGGTGGCGGAGCAGGGCAGCTTCACGCGCGCGGCGGCGCAGCTCGGGCTGTCGAAGTCACGCGTGTCGATGCTGGTGACGGAGCTGGAACGGGAGGTCGGCAGCCGGCTGGTCTTGCGCACCACGCGCACCGTGCAGCTCACGTCGGAGGGCGAGCAGTTCCTCGCGCGCGCCGAAGGGCTGCTGCACGACGCCGACGAACTCTCGACCATGTTCTCGGCGCCTTCGACCTTGAAGGGCCGGTTGCGCGTCGACCTCCCCGTGGCGCTGGCGCGAGACCGAATCATTCCGCGGTTGCCGGAGTTCTTCGCGGCGCACCCCAACCTCGAGCTCCAACTCTCGGCGACCGACCGGCGCGTCGACGTGCTGCGCGAAGGCTTCGACGTGGTGCTGCGCGTCGGCTCGCTCGATGACTCATCGCTGCAGGTGAAGCGGCTCGGCGTGCTGCCGATGATGAACTGCGCGAGCGCGGCGTACCTCGTGCGCTACGGCGTGCCGAAGACGCTGGAAGACCTCGATGCGCACTACGTCGTTCACTACGCGAGCCGCCTGGGGACCGAGCCGCCGGCTTTCGAGTACCGCAAGGGCGGGAAGTGGTTCGACAAGCCGATGCGCGCGCTGGTGACGGTGAACAACACCGACGCGTATCGCGCTGCCTGCCGCGCCGGCCTCGGCATCATTCAGGTGCCGCGGCTGGGCACCACCGACGAAGAGTTCCGTGAAGTGCTCCCGGACTTCACCAGCCAACCGCTGCCGGTTTCGCTGGTGCACGGGTACGCACGTTCGGCTCCGCAGCGGGTGCGCGTGTTCATGGCGTGGCTGGAGCGCGTGTTGCGGCCGCACGTGACCGGGTAGGCGCGTGCGTACACGCGACCACTGAACACCTGTCTGTACCGTATTACTGCGGGCTCACTGCGCCGGTTCCGCGCGTTGCACCGCCGGCGTTCCGTGCGCCGGGCTCGGCTGAGCGTCTTTGGGAGCGATGAAGAACTCACGCGGGCTCTTCACGAAGCGTTTGGCCACCGCGCGCAGCAACGTGAACTGGCTGCGAACGCCGAGGCCGCGCGCACGCAGCGCCACGAAGATGGCGCACGCGAAGCTCACGCCGAAGTTGATGAGGCCGACCATGGGGATCGACACCAGCGCCATCAGGAAATCAGGGCGCGCGAAGATCGCCGGCCCGCCGTGCACCGCCGCGTACGCGAGTTGACCGGTGACGAACGTGACGTGGCGCACCTCGAGCGGCAGGCCCACCAGCACGAACAACATGGGCATGAACCCCAGCAGCATGCCGAAGCCGATGTTGCCGCCGAAGCCGCTGGCCTGCTCGGTGAGGAAGCGTGAGAGCCGCGTGGTGCGTTGCGCGCCGAGGAAGCGGCGCAGCAGTCGATTCGACGCGATGGCCCCGGGCAGCTCTCGCAACACGAAGTAGTTCTCGGCGGCGCCCGCCAACAGGCTCGCCGCCCACAGCCACACGCCCGTCCAGAAGGCCGAGAAGATGGTGACGCTGAAGATGGGGTGATGCGCGTGGATGACCTTCTCGGCGTAGGCGTCGGTCAGCACATGGTTGCCGGTGAGCGCCTCCCACACGATGCCGATGGTGATGGCGAAGGGCACCACCACGAACACGTTGCCGACCAGCGCGGTGAACTGCGTGCGGCTCGCGCGCGCCATGAGGTCGACCAGCGAAGACAGCTCGGGGTTCTTCACGTCGCGTTGCGCTTCGATGGCTGCAGCGATGGTGGCCGCGGTCATCGCCGGCTGCTTGGTGGCGAGCGCGAAGTGCAGCAGCTGCATGGCCACGAAGCCCCACGCGTAGTTGAGACCCACCAACAACGCGTCGAACAACGGCGGGGTGTGCGCGTAGCCGACGAAGAACTTGGTGAACACCATCAACGCGGTGACGGCGCCACCACCAGCCGCGGCGTCGAGCATCGCCTGCTGCTCGGTGCGCGTGCGGGTCACGTAGTGCTCGCCGCTGGTGCCGGCGCGTTCGACCACGCGGCGCGCGAGCAACCGCGTCGACGACTGCGCGAGCGACGCGAGGCTGCGGTCGGCGACGGTGCCGCGAATCAGGTCGCGCTCCAGCTGCACCAGCGACAGCTCGCGCGCTTCTTCGAGGCCGTAGCCGAGCACCAGCAGGTGCGAGAGCCGCGACAACAACGCGCCCAGCAGCTCGAGGCGGAACACGAGGTCGATGCTGATGCCGGTCTTGTCGAGGCTGGCGGTCACTTCGCGCAGCGCGGCGCGGCACGCTTCGAGCGTGTTGGTCACCTTCACCAGCGGCAGCTCACCGTCTTGCAGCTGCTTGACCTGGTCTGCGAGCAGCAGGAACGGCGAGGTCTGCACCGAGTGGTTCGACAACCGCTTGCGGAGGTCGTCGCTCACGCCCTGCATCGCGATGCGCGCGCTGATAAGCAGCATCGCTTCACGCAGCCCGGGCTCGAAGGCGCGGCGAATGTCGTCGGTGCCGAGGCCCAGAATCGCCACCAGCTTGCGGCGCGTGGGCTCGGCCATGTTGAGCAGCCAGTCGGCGCGCTCTTCGGTGTCGAACAGGCGCGTGAGCAGGCGTGACACTTCACGGCCCACCGGCGGCGCGGGCAGGAGGTTCTTCGAGAAGCGATCGACCAGCTCGCGCCAGAAGCCGTAGTGCGTGGGAATGCCGGTGTCGGTGAAGAGGTGCGTCGACGAACTGCCGATCAACACCCGGAACACCGCGCCCCGCAGCATCTCGGCGAACGGAGGAATCTCTTCTGCCGCGGTGAGCAGCAACCGCGTGCGGGTGTCTGCTTCGCTCTCGCCGTCACGCGCGCCCGGCGCACGGCCGCGCTCGAAGATCCACGCGGTGAGGTCTTCGAGCCACTCGATGGGGTTGTCGGCGAGATAACCGGGGTCGACCACCAGCAGGGTGTGCAACCGGCGCAACACACGGTTGCGCGGGTCGGAGACGCCGAAGCGGGTGACGAAGGTGTGTCTGTCGAGCAGCAGATGGTCGGCCACGCGCCGGCCACCCTACACGTTACGGAATCATCGTAGGCGCTTCCGAACCGGGCGCCGGCGCACCGGGAATCACCAGTGACGGGCGCGGGTCGGGAGGCGGCGTGGGCTTGGTGGTCTGCTCACCGGCGCCAGCGTCGATGGTGGTGGTCTGGCTCGACTGGGTCTCCACCAGCCGCGCGTAGAGCCCCTCGTGACCGAACAACCAACGCGTCGTCGCCCCGGGCGTGCCGTACTGGCCCTGGCATTTCTTGTCGGCGCGCAGCTTCATCGACGTCGACAGCCCGCCGTCGGCGATGGTCACCGGCGCGCCGCGCTCGTAACAGGCGCCGAAGGCCTTGATGAAGTCGGCCTCGGTCATGCCCTTGTACGGCTCGGTGGGAACCTGCGGGCCGGCATCGACGGCGGCCACCGGTTCAGGAGCAGCCTGCTGCGCGTCACGCTGAGCCTTGATGGCGGCAAAGCGCGCGTTCACGTCATCGGTGCCAGACGGCGGCGGCGCGACGACCACGGCGGCCTTCTCGCGCTGCACCCGCGCCTGCTCGGCGGCGATGGCCCCCAACAGTTGCTCGGCGCGCGGCTTCTCGACGGTGTCGGCGGGAATGGCGCGGAGCCCGGTGATGATGTTCTCCATCTCGGTGGTCTCGTACGCAGCGTCGCCCTCGCGGGTCACCAGCACCGAGTGTTCACCTTCGAGCCGGTAGAACTCGGTGGCCGTCTTCTTCTTGCAGCCGGTCAAAGCGGCGCACAGCAACACACAGGCGAGGAGCGCGACTCTCATGCGCAGCACTGTAAGTGCGAGCCTGCGCTTTGGGAAAAACGTAGCGAGCCCGCGCAGGGAAGCCGGAAGTTCAGCGGGACGTGGCGAGCTCGTAGCGGAGCGGATCGTTCGGCCGCCGAGAAGGCGACCAGAAAAGCGAGGCCTCAACGAAACGCGTGCAGCAACCACGGCAGCAGGCGCCCGTCGGTGACGAGGCCCATGTGGTCGAGCCGTTCAGAGTGCACGTGAACGAGCGACGCCTTGCGCACGGTGGCTGGCAGCTCGTCGTAGAGCCACGGCAGCGTGTCGACGGTGACCGACGGCCGCTTCTTGCTGAGCCACTCGCCGCGCTGCTTGGTGTCGTAGCCGACGAGCACCAGTTGACGACCTTCGCCCGCGTCGAGCCAGGCTTCGAAGTCCTTCTCGTTGCCGTACAGGCCGTCGACCAGCAGCACCTGTTTGACGCGCGGCTCGGTCAGCCAGCCGGCGAGCGTGCGGTACGCGCCGGAGTGCCCGACGAGCACGATGGGGCCACTCGGCAGCCTGGTCTTCGTTCGCTGCTCGACGTTGGTGAGCAGCTTCGGAAGTTCGGGCCAGAGAATCGGGTCGGTTCTCCAGCTGCGCGCTTCAGGAACGATGAACACCGCGTTGCGACCGGAATCACGAAACTGCGCGGTCAGCCGGTGCTCGCGCATGGCCGCGTCGACGTCGGTGAAGAAGCCGTGCACGTAGATGACGACGGCGCCGTCACGCTTCAAGGTGCGCGGCGACCACACGTGCACCGGGCCGTTGTCTTCGGTGCCGAAGCGCACGTAGCGCCCGTCGTCGAGCAGCTCGTTGACGTACTCGGTGCTGGTGGTGCGCTCGACGAGCAGACGCGCAGGCGTCGAAGGCTCGGTACCTCCGTCGACGCCCGCGAGCAGCATGACCAGAAGGCTCAGCACTACTTCTTCTTGGTCACCAACATGTGCTTGCTCAAGTTCTTGTCGAGGTAGCCATAGCGGAAGGGCAGGGGCTTCGCGTCCTTCCAGAGCTTCACGAAGTCTTTGTTGTACTCGGCGTTGGCGCCCAGGAACGACTCGGCGAACTTGCCGTAGGTCTCCTGCGTGAAGCCGGCGGCGGTGGCGAACTTCGGCGGAATGCCCGTCGAGTCGCTCACCATGAACACCATGTGATTGAGCAGGTAGTCGCGAATGGTCGAGAACTGGTCGCGCCACAGCAGGTAGCTGGCGGCCTTGGTCATGGCGACGATGCTGCCGCGCGCGTCGAGGTACTTCTTCATGCCTTCGTCTTTGCCGAAGAAGTCGTCAGACAGGTTCTGCGCGAAGTGCCGGTGGGTGATCTTGTCGGTGCCGCCCTTCTTCACGGCGACGAGCTCGAGGTTGTCGAACGCTTCGGAGAAATCGGGAGCGACCCAGACCTTGTGGAGCAACTTCGCTTCCTTCTTCTCGAGCGACTCGAGTTCGGTTTGCGACAGGTAGCGCAGCGTGCCGTCGGCGTTGGTCTTCACGTACTTGAGCGAGACCGGCTCGTAGCCGTGCACCGCGAGCGCGATGAGGAAGAAGCACAACTGGCCGGGCAGTTCACCGCGCTGACCCTTCATGAGGTTTTCGGTCTTGGAGTCGTTGGCGGTGAGCAGGCCCGACGACGTGGCGCGAATGAGCGCAAGTGAGGTCTTCAACTGGTTGGACTTGATGCCCTTGATGCGGCGCGGATCTCCGGCGTGCTCCAGAGACATGGTGTTGATCTCCTTTGCCTCCGGGTAGGTGTTGATGGCCGAGATGAGATCTCCGCCGCCGAATGGGTACACGACGGTGGTGGGCAGGCCCGCGGGCTTGAGCTGCGCAATGAAGGGCTGCGCCTCCTTCACCCAGGTGTCGCGGTACTTCTGCATGCGCTTGTTGAGCTCCTTGCAGTGCTCGTCGACGACCTTCGCGTCGATGCCTTCGGGCAGCGGGGCGTCGTTGCCACACGCGACCACGCGGTAGAGCAGCTTTGCTTCTTCAGTGAAGTCGAGCGCGGCGGTGTTGGGAGCAGGAGTCTGGGAGAGTGCGAGAGCCAGCAGGGCAGGGAGCATGGGCGGCCCGGCAGATACTCGTTCTCCCTCTCCATGCGAAGCGGCGAGAGCGCGACCCGCAGCGCTGCGCATACGACGCACGGCGCGCTGCGCACTGAAGTAAGTCGCGGCCACGTGTCGTCTCTCGGTCTGAAGTCCGGAATCGGTCTGGTCGTCGCCAACATGGTTGGCGCGGGCGTCTTCCTCTCGACGGGCTTCATGGCTCAGTCGCTGTCACCCGGTCAGGTGCTGCTGGCGTGGGTGATCGGCGGTGTGCTCGCGATGTGCGGCGCGCGCGCCTACGCGGAAGTCGCGCGGCTCGTGCCCGAAGGTGGCGGCGAATACCGCTACCTCTCGCGAATGATGCACCCGTCGCTCGGCTACCTCGCGGGCTGGGCGTCGCTGCTGGTCGGCTTCTCGGCGCCCACGGCGTTGGACGCGTTGGCCGCCGGCGCTTTTGCGCGCGCGGTGTTCCCCGCACTCGAGCCGCGCATCGTCGGAGCTGCGCTGATCGTGCTGCTCACCTTCGTGCACGCGCAGGGTCTGCACACCTCGGCGCGCGTTCAAAATGTATTGGTTGGTTTGAAGGTGGTGTTGTTGGTTGGTTTTGTGGCCGTCGGCGTCGGAGCCGGGTCGCTCTCGTGGCCGACGTGGATTCCGCCTTCGCCGGCGGAGGCGCCGGTGAGTGAAATTCTGGGCAGCCTGTTCTTCATCGCCTTCGCGTTCTCGGGTTGGAACGCAGCGGTGTACGCGGCAGACGAATTCAAAGAGCCCGAAAAGACCGTGCCGCGCGCGATGTTGATTGGCTGTCTTGCGGTCGGGTTCCTGTATCTGGTCGTGAATTACATCTTCGTGGCCAACCTCACGCCCTCGCAGGGCACGGTGGTGTTCAAGTACGACGACTTCACGTCGCTCAAAGGTCAGTTCGAGCAAGTGACGCTCGGCCAGGCGGTGATGGCCACGCTGCTCGGGCCTGTGGCCGCGAAGGTGATGAGCGCGGTGATGTTGCTGCTCTTCATCTCGGCGATGAGCGCGATGTTGCTGGTCGGCCCGCGCGTGTACGCGGCGATGGCGAAAGACGGGTTTCTGCCGGCGTTCCTGGGCGGCAAGGCCGGTCGTCCCCCGACGGGAGCGGTGGTGTTGCAGGGCGCCATCGCGTTGCTGCTGCTCTTCACGCACGACGTGCGCAGCGTGCTGTCGAACGTGGGCGCGATTCTGGTCTTGTTCGCGGCGTTGACGGTGCTGGGGCTGTTTGCCGTGCGCGCGCGTGGCACGAAGGTGAGCGTCGTCGCGCTGGTGTGCGCGGGCGTCTACGTGCTGTCGGCGGTGTGGATGTTGTTCAACGGCTTCAAGAACTCGCCCACGTTGCTGATCTGGCTCGCCGCGGTGGCGGTGCTGGGCCTCGGGGCGTTCTTCGTCACGAACCGACAGCGCGCGCGGAGTTGACGGCAGTCCCCGGCGTCATGACTCCGCCGGGAGAATGTTGCTGGCCCTCACTCTGAGCCTCGCGTTGAGCGCGGAACCACCGCCGGTCGAACCGAAGCCGGTGTCACGCGCGTGGGCGCCGGCCGGTGTGTGCTTCACGCTGCTCGGCGGCGGCGCGGCGTTCTTCACCACGGGTCTCATCTGGCGCAGTGAGCAGAAGGAGCCCGTCGCGACGTCGTTCATCGTCGGCGGCGTGGCGTTGATGTCGTTCGGCGCGCTCGCGGGCGTGATTGCGCTGCGGGTGCTGTGGTCGGAAGCAGCCCGTTCACGTCGCGATGGGGCCGGGCGGCGTCACCCTCATGGGCCGGTTCTGAATGTGGCTCGCGCTCTCGCTCTCCGTCGTGCTGTCGGCGGCCGACGCACCGGTGAAACAGGAGGTCGAGCCGCCGGGCCGCGAGTACTCGGTGCTGGTTCCGGTCCTCGAGAACTGGATGGTCAACTTCGCGTTGCTGGGCATCGCGAACCTGATTCCTCAGGAGGAGTTCGCGCGCATCTCGCTCGACACCATCGCCAGCAATCTCGACGGGCGGCAACCGTGGCGGTTCGACAAAGACCACATCATCACCAACCAGTTCGGCCACACGTACCACGGCGCGATGTTCTTCACGTCGGCGCGCAGCAGCGGGCTCAATTTCTGGTGGTCAGCGTTGTTCCCGGTGACGTCGTCGTTGTTCTGGGAAATCGCGCTCGAGTCGGAGGCGCCGTCTTTCAATGATCAGATCACCACGTCGATTGCAGGCGTGCTGGTCGGTGAAGCGCTGCATCGGCTGTCGCTGTTGTTCGACGACTACGACAACGTTCCCGCGAAGATCATGTCGTTCATCGCGTCGCCGTTGGGTTTTGCGAATCGGTGGATGTTCGATCGCAGGTTCGATGCGCACGATGTTCGACGAAAGCCGCGGTACTACGCGGAGGTGCACGCGGGTGCGCTCGCGACGAACGTTTCGACCGGCGAGCGCTGGTTCCCGATGGCACGAATTCGCGCCGAGTTGATCTACGGCCTGCCGTCGGATCCGGAGCTCGATACGCACGTTCCGTTTTCACACTTCGCGGCGAACCTCGGGTTTGCGTTTCCGGGGCCGATGAGCGCGGGGCACTTCGACATTCGCGGGCTCATCTACGGTGGCCGCTTCGCGAGCCCTTCGCAGACCGTTCGCGGTTTCGCGGGTGTGTATGGGCAGTACGATTTGTCGTTGATGTCTGGGTTTCGGGTGTCGAGCGTGGGCGTCGGTGTCGGTGGCGTGATGCAGGTGAAGCTCGCAGAGCAGGTGCATCTGGAAGTGACGACCATCGTCTCCGGTGTGCCCATTGGAGCCGCGGGTGAGAGACCGGCTCCGGCAGACAGTGCGCGTGACTACGCGTTTGGTTCAGGCGGGCAGTTGTTCGCGCAACTGCGACTCGTTCGTCAGCCGACCGGAGCGCTCGGGGTGACGGTGCGTTCGTGGCTGTTGCGCGGTTCGTACGACGACGGCTTCGCGACCACGGAGATGGTCACGATGATTCAGCCGACGTTCTCGGTGCGGCTGACGAATCACTTCCTGCTGACGTTCGAGGTGCCCATCACCTCGCGACGGTCAGAGGTCGCAGACGGTTCGACGGTGAACCTCGGCGTCACAGGTCTGCAGGCGACGCTGGGCTTCACGACCGACGCCACGTTCGGCTTCGAACGAGCGGTTCGTGTTCCATGACGTCGCTCACGTCTCCGCAGGCGCTGTGGTTCGATTCGCGCGAACTTCACGCTCGCTTCAGCGTGGCCTCCCAACGGCGGCGCAGGCTCGAGCGGCGTTCTGGGTACGGCGAGTCGAGGAAGTCCACGCTCAAGAGACGTTCGGTTCTGAAATATCGGAAGTCTTGTCGCAGCTCGCACCACGCGATGAGCACGCGGACACCCGCGACGTAGCCAACCAACACCGGCCACACCGTTCGTTCGCTCGTCGCGCCCTTCTCGTCCGCGTAGCGAATGTGCAGCTTCCGCTCTTTTCGCGACCACTCGCGCAGTCGGCTCACGTCGACCGTTTCCGACGTCACGCCGCGCGCCGGCGGAGTTCCCACCACCGGGTCATCGATCAACTCACGCAGCTGCTTCGGGACGATCGCCGCGACCTTCGCCAACACATCTGCCGCGGCTTTCGAGAGCGTTCGATCTGCGTTTGCCGCCACCCACTGCGCGCCCAGCACCACCGCTTCAATCTCATTCGCCGTCAGCATCAACGGCGGCAGATCAAACCCGCGATCGAGCACGTACCCGACACCGGCTTCGCCGCGAATCGGCACCTTCCGCGCCATCAGCGCAGCGAGGTCCCGATAGACGGTGCGCTGACTGGTCTCCAACTGCTCGGCAATCGCAGCCGCCGTGAGCGGACGCCTGGCCCGCCGCAGCACCTGCAGAATCTCGAACAACCGGTCAGCGCGTCGCATCACCACTGCCTACGCCATCGCGGTGAGAATCGCGCAGCTCACCAGGCTGCTGACGAGAAAGAACGGCGCGTTGATGACCCCGTAGAACAGCGGCCGCGGGATGTTGGGGTTGATGGCCACGTTCACCACGGTCGCCATCAGGTACCCAACGCCGACGATGGCTCCGAACGCCAGCGCATCGCCAATCGCCGTGACGTGGAGCGTCTTCAGCAACACCGCGTTGGTCACCGTCACCAACAGCCCGCACACCGCGGGCCCGACGATGAAGATGGGCGCGGGCTTGCGACCCGCGAGATCCGTGCGGCCGAGCGCAATTCCATACGGCTTCGGAATCACGCCCATGAACCATGCCGCCCCCAACATCTGCTGCGCCAGCGCCGAGAGCCCAACAGCCAACCAATTGATCGAGAAAGTGAACATGTGCGTCTCCTGTGAAGTGAGACGCATCAACTACTGCCACCCTCCTGCCACCGTGGTGGCAGCAGCCTCTTCAACGCGTGCCGGCATCGCGGACGCCGGCGTCGAAGGGCTCGGGCGTCGTGCTCTTCAGTTCATGCTCGAGCGGCATTCGCGGCATCGGCGCCTGGCGGCTCTGGGCGAGCGTCAAGGCAGAGAACGCGACGACTGTGATCAGCGTGATTCCAGGGAGCGTCTTCATGGCACTGCCTCCAGTCTTCAACGTCACTTCGCGCCCAACGCGTCGAGCACCCGCTTCAAACGTGAGACGCCTTCTTCGAAGCGAGCCGCCGGCAGGGCCGAGTAGTTGAGCCTGAAGGCGAGGCGATCGTCGTGCTTCGGCTCGGTGCGGAAGAGTCGGCCCGCGTCCCACGAGACCTTGAAGTCGCGCACGGCTGAACGCAGCGCGGTCTCATCTTCGACCGCGAAGGGCGTCTCGACCCAGATCGAAAATGCACCGCGCGGCGCTTCGAATTTCACTTCGGGAATCCGGGCCAGTTCACTCACCAGCCGGTCTGCGCACGTGGCGTAGAAGCTGCGCAGCTGACCGAGGCGCACTTCGAACCCGTCGTCGTCTACGAGCAACTTCGAGGCGATGGCCTGACTGAGGCCGTTCGAGTGCAGGTCTTGATCATTCTTCAGCACGCGCAACTTCTCGCGGAACGCCGGCGGCGCGACGAGCCAGCCCACGCGCAGGCCGGGCGCGACGGTCTTCGAGAGCGTGCCGATGTGGAACACGCGATCGTTGGCCTCGACCGCCAGCGACGGAGGCGCGACGCCGTCGAACACCAGGTCCGCATACGCGTCGTCTTCGATGATCCACTCGTTCTTCAGGCACTCGGCGCGTTCGGCGTCGTTCAGCGAGCGACCGAGCGGGTTGTGCATCGCTGGCATCGCGTACCGCAGGGGCGCGTAGCTCGTGCGCGACTCGCAGCGACGATGGCGGAACAGGTCGAGCGCGGTGGAATACGTGAGCGCATCGGTCTGCACTTCACGCGCTTTCAAGGCGTCGATGACGAACCCGATGGCGTCTTGCGCGCCGTTGGTGATCAACACGTCGTCTGCGCTGACCTCGAGGCCGCGCCGCGCGAGCCGGCGAGCAATGCGCTCTCGCAACTCGGGCTGACCTTCGGGCCAGCCGTATTGCAGCAACTCGTCCGGCCCGTCGCGCAGCACCTCGCCGGCGACCTGCGCCAGCTGCTCACGGGGGAAGGTCCTGGCTGACGGCAGGCCGCCTGAGAACGAGATGATGTTCTCGTCACCCGCGACCTGCCGCATGAGCCGCTGAATCTCAGGAGGCACGACTCACCGTCGCTGCTTGCCGTTGCGCTGCGACTTCGACGGCTTGTTCGCAGGTCGTGTACGCGCCTTCGACGAGCGCTCCTGATGACCGCGCTTCTCTTCCTGCACGGCCGCGGCGGCGTGGCGCGACTGCTTGCCGGTCGGCACTTCTCCGGTGAGCAGCTCGTCGATGCTGCGTGCGTCGATGATGTGTCGCGTGGTCTCGGCCAGCCCGCTGTTCGTGGTCGTCGCGACCCCGGGCGCCTTGAGCACCTCGATGAAGGCCGCGTTGAAGGCGGGCAGATCGTCAGGCGTGCGGCTGGTGACGAAGTTGCCGTCGACCACCGCTTCGTCGTCCATCCACCGGGCGCCGGCGTTGATGAGGTCGGTCTTGATGGCAGCGACCGACGTCATCTTCTTGCTGCGCACGTAGTCGACTTCGATGAGCGCCCACGCGCCGTGGCAGATGGCGGCGATCGGCTTGCCGGAGCTCGTGAAGTGCTTCACGAACGCGAGCGCCTCACGGTCGGTGCGCAGGTGATCTGCGTTCAGCGTTCCACCCGGCAGCACGAGCGCGTCGAACTGACCCGGGTCGCTGTCCGACAACGTCGCGTCGACCTCGACCGAATCAGCCCAGTCGCCCTTCTGCCAACCTCGCAGCTGGCCCGACCTGGGCGAAATGACCTTCGCTTCGAAGCCCGCGTCGGTCAGCGCCTTCTTCGGCTCCGTGAGCTCGGAGTACTCGAAACCTTCCGTGGCAACGATGGCGATCTTCATCGGTTGGCTCCGCTCACGCCTTCGTCGACCTGGCCGTTGAGCACCACGACGCCGCACGCGATGCGGCCACCCGCATTGCCCGAGGGCTGCGACTTGAAGTCGTCTTCCGACGCGTGAACGACGACCGCGCGGCCGACGAGGTCATTCTTCTGACCCGAGCCCATCGTCCATTCCTTCGTGGTGAACGAGAGCGTGCCCTTGCCGTCGGCGCCGACGACGAGGTTGCCGATGTCGCCCTTGTGCGCGGGACCGTGGCCCAGGTGACCGTGCGCTTCCTCCGACGGGTTCCAGTGCGGGCCCGCGGATTCGCCGTCGGCCGACGAGCAGTCGCCGTTCACGTGCAGGTGCACGGCGTGATTGCCCGGTGTGGCGCCGCTGACGCTCAGTTGCATCGTCACTTCGCCGGCGGTCTCAGCGAACTTCACCTCGCCAGTGGTCGACGCGCCGCTCTTCGGCTCGAGAGTGGCTCTGGCTTTGACGGGGGCGACGGCGTGGCTGTCGACGTTGGTGACCTTGTTTTCGTGCGCGCAGCTCGCGAAGGCGAGCGCGGCGAGAAGCAGCGTGGTGCGCATGGGTGAATCTCCTTTGGCTCCCCCGGTAGCAACGCGTATGCCCTCACGCCGTCGAAGGGACCGCCGCGAAACGCCCTGCACGTTCGCCACACTGATGGCGGCGGTGTGGCGAACGTGTCGGTCGATGGGCGTGAAGAAACAGTCGGAAGTTGGACTCGAGGCACGGCTAAAAGGCTGTTCATGCGAAGCGCGCTCGTGGTGCTGTTCGTGGCGTCGGCGGCGTCGGCTCAAGTGGTGAAGTCTTCTGCGTCGGTCACAGTCGGCGGTTGTGGAGGTTCCAACGCGACCTCGGCCGTCGACGTGTACCGGCCGTCGAGTGGCGGCACCTCGATGCCGATCTTCGCGTTCGGTCACGGGTTTCAGAACGACAAGGCGAACGCAGAGACGCTTGCGCGTGCGCTGGCCGCCGAGGGCGTGGTCGTGGTGGTTCCGCAGTTTCCGGGCCTCTTGAGCGCGTGCGGTTCTGATCACGCGCGCAACGGCCGGGTGTTGTTGGCGGCGATCGATCAACAGCTGGCCCTGGGCGACATCGACGCGACGCGGGTCGCGGTGGGTGGTCACAGCGCAGGTGGTCTGGCGGCGTTGCTGGCGGGCGCTTCTCGTCAGGTGCGCGGGCAGATGCTGTTCGACCCCGTCGACAGCAACGGCCTCGGCGCCGCGGCGCTGGCGAACGTGCGGGGGCAGACGTTGTTGGTGTTCGCTCCGCCGGCGGCGTGCAACTCGCAAGGCAACGCCGTGGCGTGGTTCTCGTCACTCACCGGGCCGCGTGGAACCCTGGAGGTGGTGAACGCGAACCACTGCGATCCGCAGGGGCCGATCAGCACGTTGTGCACCTTCGGTTGTGGCGGCGCCGCGGCGACGAGCACGGCGCGCAGCGCCCTCTTTCAGAAGTACGCCGTGAACTTCGTGCTGCGGTTGTTGCTGGACCGCACGAGCCCGTGCCTCGACGACGTGATCACCGCTGATCAGAACGCCGGTCTCGTCACCGACGTCGACCTCCGTTTCGGTGGGTGTGGTGCCGTCGACGCGGGCGTGCCCGACGCGGGCGTGACCGTCGACGCGGGCACCGCCGTCGACGCCGGCGCGGTGGTGGACGCAGGCGTCGAGCCCGATGCGGGCCTCAACGTCGACGCCGGCGTAGACTTCGATGCCGGCACGAACGTCGACGCTGGCGTGGACGTCGACGCTGGCGTGGACGTCGACGCTGGCGTGCAGGTCGACGCAGGCACGCTCGCCGATGCCGGTCTCACTGAAACGCCTGACGGCGGCATGACGACTGAGCCCCCGCAGGGCTGCGGCTGCGGCGAATCAGGCGCTGCCGTCGTCATGGCGCTTTCCATGATGCTGCTGCTGCGACGGCGCGCCCGAGGCTGAACGTCGCGTTGGCTGAAACCAGCTTCGCAGTGAGCGTGAACCTCCCACGCCGCATGTTCGCGACGCGTCGCAGCGAGCGTGAACGTTGGGTTCCATGCGCGTCTCGCCTAAACGACGCCGAATGCTCCGCGCCTCGCTGGTGACCGCTTCGTTGTTCATCGTTTCGTGCACGCCGCCCGAGATGATGATGGACCCCGACACGTTGCCCTTCGAGCAGGCGTCGCTCACCGCCGCGCCAGACCCCGCGAAGATGGGCCCGTTCGCGGTGGGCGTTCGCACCGTCGTCTACGAAGACACCGGCCGCCGAAAGCCCGACGGTTCGCCACGGCTGCTCACCACCGAGATCTGGTACCCGGCGCTGCAGAGCTCGCGCGGCCAGCCCACCGTCACCTACGACATTCAGGGGCAGTTCACGCCCGAGCAACAGACCGCGATCGGCGCGGGCACCATTCCGCTGCTGCAGACCGCCGCGGTTCGCGACGCCACGCCCACGCGCGCGCACGGCAAGTTCCCGCTCATCATCTTCAGCCACGGCCAGGCGGCGATCCGCTGGCAGTCGACGTACTACACGGTGCAGCTCGCCTCGCACGGCTACATCGTGGCGTCGACCGACCACGAAGGCGGCACGCTCTACGACGTGGTGCGCGGCCAGCTGCAGAACGTGGCCGTCGGTCTCGAGACGCGGCCTGACGACGTGCGCTACCTGCTCAACCGCTTCGAGCGCCTGAAGAGCGACGACCCGCTCTACGACCTCATCGACTACGAGCGCATCGGCGTCACCGGTCATTCGTTCGGCGCCATCACCTCGATGCGCGTCGCCGCGATGGACGCGCGCGTGAAGATCGTCGTGCCGCAGGCGCCGTTCGACGGGAGCGTGGCGTGGCTGGGTCTGCCGATCCCGTCGATCCCCATCCACATTCAGGCGGCGCACGAAGACAAGACGCTCGAGTGGGACACCAACGTGGTGCCGACCATGGTCGAGGTGCGGAAGACCGGAAAGCCGTGGTGGCTGCTCGACCTCACGAAGGGTGGGCACTTCACGTTCTCGGATCTCTGTGGCTTCGACCTCGCGAGCATCGCCGACCGCGTGCAGCTCGACATTCCCGGCGCGAACGTGAAGAAGGTGCTCGAAGACGGGTGCGGCCCCACCGCGCCGACCGCCGAAATCGCGCAGCCGCTCATCAATCACTTCGCGGTCGCGTTCTTCAACGGGCACTTCAAGGGGTCGGCGGCGTCGCTCGAGCTGATGACGCAGGGCAGGGCCGATGAGATCGCCGGCGCGACGGGCGTGGCGACGCTCGAGAAGAGCAACTGAGGGCTCGCGCTGGCGCTCGTTGGGACTGGCGTTCTTCCCGGGGTCAGTGTGAGGCTGGGGCGGGGCCGGTTGGCAGGAGCAGTTCGAACATGAACAAGGTGCGGCGAGTGGTGACGTTGGCTGTGGTGTTGGTGTCAGGTGCGGTGTTCGCGTGCAGTCCCTCCCCGCTCTTGCCGGGTGAACAGCCGCTGACTTCGACGAGTTCCATTCAGGTTCGTGACTCGAGTGGGGCCGACGTCGAGGCGCCGCATCAGGTGCTTATCGATGACGTCGCGGTGAAGATCGGGGCCGGCGTGTGCGGCATCGATGTGATGGCGATTCGGGTCACCGCTCACGACACGACGACGCCGGCTGCTTCGCTGCGTTTCGTCGCTTCTTTCGGCGAGACCGCCGAGCTCGCGGCCGCTGCCGAACCGGAGCTCATCTTCGACGCTTCGTCGCCGACCGAGATCTCGGTGCCGCTCGTCGGTGAGAGCCGGTTCGATCGCGGCCCCATCTGCTTCACGCTCGCTGCCGTCGACGCGGCCGCGAACGTCGGGGCGAGGTCGAAGGCTGAGTGTGTCGACACCTCGAAGGCCTCCGGCTGCTCGGCGGCGCCGGTGATGTTGCTGCCGCTCGGCTTGCTGCTCCTTCGCCGCCGGCGTCGGTGAGCGGTCGCTCGAGCGTGGCCTGTGCCGCGCTTCGGTGAGCCGCTCCCAGGGTCACGTCGCGGGGAGCTCGACGACCTCCATCTGGCTTTCGCCCCACAACAGCGCGCGCGCCGCGGCCACCGCTTCGGTCGAACCCGCGAGCGCGACGATGTCGCCAGCCGACAACTTCTCGGCGGCGGTCGGCAACACCACGTCACCTTCATGACGATGAATGGCGACCCGGCGTCGCGGCACGCGAGCTCACCCGGTAGCGAGCCCGCACCAGCGGGCGCCATCGGCGGCTTCATTGCTCTGAAGACTCTGGACTTGGACTTCGCGAGCAACTCGAACGTCCACACGTTCGGAGGAGGGTGCTTCGCCCAGGACTGGCTCGTTGCAACGCCGACGTACCTCACTTTCCAGCGGTACTTCGAGTTCACCGAGGACACGACGGCTCCTTGGGCCTCGTTCAACATCGACCTTTGGTGCTACGCCGGTTTCGTCCTGTAGCGAACCAACTCCGTGTTGAATGACCTGCTCTGGGCCAGCTGCGCAGAGCAGGGTTTCAGGAGCTGAAATGAGATTCGCCTCGAGCTTGGCGCTCACCACTCTTCTCTTCGCCGCGTGCCGTTGCCAAGACGACACCACGCCCGCTGAACCGGCGCTTGAATGGCTTCTGGACCCAGCAGTTGCCATTGACGACGTTCATGCGAAGACAACTCTCGGCAGAACCGTGTTTAACAATCGAGTCGAACGCCGAGTGGCGTTTCGCAACGCAGGCAGCGGTTCCGCACAACTCTTGCTCCAAGGTGGTGTCGAGGGTTTGACCGCCGAACTCGAACACCAGCGGGTGGGGCCGGGCGAACAGAGTTCTGTGAAAGTCACCTTCGCTCCGGAAGCGGGAGGAGCGCAGCTGCGCGACTACGAGGCAACATTCACAGTGAACTCGCTTGATCTGACTGTGAATGCCGTCGGCGTGTCGCAAGCATGCGATTTGCCCGCAGAATTGAGTTTCGGTGCCGTCCGCATCGGAGAGTCACGACGTGAGTCCTTGTCACTGCACAACACGACAGCATCGGCGGTGGAAGCGAACTGGGCCTCGCCTCGGCCGGCGTCGTTGTCGTCGGTCTTCATCCTGAGGCACCGGGAACGCACGGTTGAAATTGCTCCAGAGGCGAGTGCGGCAATCGAACTCGATTTCGCGCCGGCTGACGTGCAGGAGTACCTGGCGGCGATCGACGTTCGGCTTTCGGAAGATTGTCCGCTGCAGGCCGTCCGCCTGAGTGGGCGAGGCGTCTTGGACTATCTGACGTGGACGCCATCGCCACTGGACTGCGGCCATGTAGAGGTCGGCGCGAGCGCTCGCAGAACGCTTACGTTCTTCAATGCGAGCGCGCAGTCAATCACCCTCTCCAATCTCGTGCCGACATCGACGGAGTTCGTGATTAGCCAAAGTGAACTGACCGTAGGTGCGGCCTCGAGTGCGTCGCTCGAAGTAGATTGCCAACCGCAGTCTCTCGGATTGAGAGAGGCGCGGCTCCAGTTCTCGTCGTCTCTTTCAACGCAGCCCACGGGTTCGGTCGAGCTACGAGCCATTGGTGGAGGCCCAGACATCGACGTTCGCCCGGTCCCTGTGAATTTTGGACGAGTCGCGTTCCAGTCAGGCGACGGCGGCATCTCGAGCAGGCGGGTACGGATCAGCAACGTTGGAAATGTGGGCATCGGCTCGTTGCACGTCGAACAGCCGACGCTCGCGTCGAGCTCCAGTGCCTGGGTCGTCGGTCCTCTCGAGAACTACGATTCGGACGCGGGTATCGCTGCTGTTGCAGCCGAATACGCCTGGTTCGATGTGCGCTTCCGTCCCGCGGCGCCTGGTGTCGACTCCGCGACCATTCGGCTCATGACGAACGATGGCGATGAACCCGTTGTCGAGATTCCGATTACAGCCTTCGCCGTCGAAGCCGGCCAGTGCGAGTTGTCAGTCGAACCTGCTCAACTCGACTTCGGTGTCGTGCGCCCGGGTGGCCGGGCTTCACTCCCACTGGTGCTGACGAACACTTCTACGGATGGGACAGAGTGCTTTCTCTCCTCAATCGATACGAGCGATCCACACTTCCACCTCGTTGGCGGCCGACGTGAGCAGGAAATTCTCGCGTCCGGTCAGTCGCTCAATCTGACGATTCAGTTCGAAGCACCGAACACCGTAACGCCAACAGTCAGTGCCGAGCTCTCGTTTCATGTATCGGCGTCGAATTCGCCTCGAAGTGTGAATCTTCGTGGCGCCGTGTTCGACAGTTGCCTTACTGTTCAACCGAATCCGGCACGCTGGCCGGACACTCCGATTGCTTGCAGTTCCTCGCAATCAGTCGTTCTCTATAATCTGTGTGAGTTCCCTGTCTCCTACACAGGCGCGTCAGTCTTGACAGATGGTGGATGGCAAGTTGCGTCTGTCGATGCCGGCATTCAGATCGGCGCAGGGGCGACGCTGGCTGTTCCACTGCTCTTCTCACCAACCACCATCAGCCCATACGCAGGTGATCTGAGAGTTAACTACTTCGATGGCTCTCCGGGCTCGCGCAGCCAGATTGTTGCGTTGGTTGGCGCAGGGGTCGCGGGAACACCGATCACCGAACGTCTCTTTGCTCCGGTTGAGAAGAAAGGCGACTACATCTACTGCGGCAGTATCTCAGAGCTCGACGACGACGAAAGTTCACGTTCGTTGCGAGAATTTTACTTCGGAATCGTCGATGCCGGCGTTGATTTCCACCTCATCCGGGTGCTTGAGTATTGGGAGTACTATTCGTTTCAGGAAGGCATGCTTGGCTTTGTCTATCCGCCCCCGTTGGGGTCGGCGATTCCGGCTGTCGATGGTGGTCCTCCCATGATCTTTACTCGCGACACCGATGGCGGCTGGCCATTGTTGCGACAAACGATGATCTCGCCAGTTGGGATCGGGGACCCTCGTCAGTGTCTTGAATCCGTTCGCAGGGCTCTCCGCGTTCACGACCAAGGTCTGAACGCCGGGTTTCGGAGACCAAATACTCCACTCAACGTGCTCATCAATTCGTATGGAGATGACCAAAGCTCAACCGTGCGTCCGCCGCCATGGTTCGGGACGATGGCACCTATCAGCTATTACAAGTCTGAGTTGTTGGCCGGGATGGACAACAATCTCTCGTTGCTCCGAATCAGCGCTGGCGGAACGTCTGACACGATGAGTGCTTGTCCCGAGAATCCCCGACACCGCGAGATGGTGGATTGGACAGGAGGTGCGTTGCTTGATTTCTGCACCTCAAACCAGAGTGGTCTCTACGACGCGTTTCTTGCCAATTCACTTTCATTGCAACGTCGCTTCACGCTGCGCGCAGAGCCTTCGATGTCAGCGCCGATCGAGGTGCGTGTCGATGGGGGGACGGTCTCCTGGACCTGGGTCTCGCAGGGCCGCTACATCGAACTCACACAGCCTCCTCCTCCCGGGGCTCCAGTTGACATTACATATACGCCGGCGTGCTCCCCTTGATGTGTTCATTCGTGTTTCACGAAGTCTGAAGAGAAGACGGTGTGTTGAACTGATGTGACTGGCGTTTGCCTCTTCCCGGCGTCAGCCTCAGCGCGTCGAACCCACTTCCGCAGCCCCTCGACGCCACAGCCGAGCTTCGCTGCGACCGTCTGGATCGCCGCCCACTGCGACGGGTGCTGGCCCTGCTCCTCAAGCACCGGCCGCACTGCGCGTTCCTTCAGCTCCTTTGGATACCTCTTCCCTGGTCCCATTGGCTCCAGCTTCCCTCTCTTGAGAGCCTCCGGAGTCCCGGGCCGATTCATTCGCATTCATGACGATATCATCGGAGGCCTGTTGGTCGGCTCCACCGCGCTCGCGCTGCTGGTCGACGCGCGCTTCGGGTGGCTCACCGCGGCCTCAAGGCTCGTCATGATTCAGAGCTCGTTCACCGGGTCCTGCCCGGTGCACTACACGGTGAACAAGCTGCTGCCGCCGGGCTGAGTCACGTCGCAGGAAGTTCGACGATCTCCATCTGGCTTTCACCCCACAGCAGCGCGCGCGCGGCCGCGACTGCCTCCGTCGAGCCGGCGAGCGCGACGATGTCGCCAGCCGACAACTTCTCGTTCGCCGTCGGCAACACCACGTCACCTTCGTGGCGGTGAATGGCGAGCACCGTGGCGCCGGTGCGGCCACGCAGGTTGATCTCGGCCAGCGACTTGCCGAGCACCGGGCTGTTCGCCGGCACGCCGCACGACACCGGCTCACCGAGGCCGGGCAGCTGTTGGCGCACGAGGTTGAGCTGATCCTCCTGCGGCTTCGAAGCCTCGTGCGTCTGCGACGACAGCGGCGCCTGCCCGCGTGAGAGGGCTTCGGCGACCACCTGCGCCCCCGCTCGCAGGTGGCCTTCGAAGTCGACGGCGCGGCGCGCGAACGTGCCCAGCAGCACCAGCAACAACAACGTGGCCGTGCCCGCGACCCAGATGGGCGGCAGGAACGGCGAGAGCAGCGCGAGCGCGGGCGCCATCACCAGCACGCCGGCGATGACGCGGAACAGGGCCGACAACGCAGAGCGCGGCGCACGGGCGAGGTCGACCCGGCCCGCGAGCGGCAGCGCACGTTCGGCCAGCGTGTCTCCCAGCGCGCGCAGCACCCGGGCCAGCCCCACGCCGAGCGTGATGAGCACCAGCAACCCGAAGCCCATCAGCGCGAAGAAGGTGACGCCTTCGGTCTTGGGCGAGAGCAACGCGAGGCACACCAGCGTGGCGATGATGCAGCCCACGTCGATGAGCAGCAGCCGCACCCGGCGCGCGAGCTGAGAGCGTTCACCCGTCGGCTTCGCGGCGCGCAGCCGTTCAAACCAGCTCGAGTACAGCGACACCCACGTCGACACGCGCGCGGGCAGGCCCCCTTCGACCCGCTCGGCGACGCGCGGTGACGCCTTGATGAGCCAGGGCGTGATGAGCGTGGTGATGGCCGAGACCGCGACCGCCACCGGGTACATGAAGTCGCGCGTGGCCTTCAGCGAGAGCCCGAGCGTGGCGATGATGAACGAGAACTCGCCGATCTGCGCGAGACTCAGGCCCGACTGCACCGAGGTCTTCACGCCGTTGCCGGTGAAGAACACGCCGAGCGTCACGCCGAAGATCTTCCCCACCACCACCACCGCGGTGACGATGAGCACCTGCGGCCACCACTCGAGCAGCGCATTGGGGTCGAGCAGCATGCCGACCGACACGAAGAACACCGCGGCGAAGAGGTCGCGCACCGGGCGAATGGCGTGCTCGACGGTGTGCCCTTCACCCGACTCGGCGACGAGCGAACCGGCGATGAACGCACCGAGCGCCACCGAGTAACCGGCCGCGTACGCCAGCAGCGAGAAGCCGAACGCCAGGGCGATGGCCGAGACCACCACCATCTCGTCGCGCTCCTGCTTCATCACCAGCTTCATCAGGCGCGGCACCACGAGCAGACCGCCGACCAGCAGCGCGACGAGGAAGGCCCCGAGCCGGCCCAGCGTGAGCGCGAGCTCTCCGGCCGACACGCCGGCACCGGTGGCCACGGCGGTGAGAATGGTCATCAACAACACCGCGACCAGGTCTTCGACCAGCAGCACGCCGACCACGATGCCGCGCACCGGCTCCTTCACCTTCAGGTCTTCGAAGGCGCGCGCGATGATGGTGGTCGACGAGATGGCGATGATGGCGCCGAGGAACACGCTCTCGAGCTGTGTCCACCCGAAGGCGCGGCCGGTGATGTAGCCGAACCACATCATCACGCTGCACTGGAAGAGCCCGGTCACCAGCGCCGTGGGGCCGACCTTCATCAACGAGCCGAGCCGGAACTCGAGGCCCAGCGCGAACATGAGGAGAATGACGCCCAGCTCCGAGAGCGCCTGGATCAACGTGGTGTTGGCGCTGAAGAAGAAGCTGACGTTGGGCCCGACGAGCAGGCCCGCAACGAGATAGCCCAGCACCACCGGCTGCTTGAGCTTGTTGAAGATGATGGTGGTGACGCCGGCGACTCCGAGGACGAGTGCCAGCGTCACGAGGAAGTCGTGAGCAGTGATCATGAAGCAGCGAAGGTGAGTACGGCGTGGGTGCGAACGACGGTGACGTGCTTCAGCTCCGCGTGGGCGGGCCCTGCGGAGGACACGCTCTCAAGCGCGCCCACTTCACACCACGCCATGCGCCCCGTTCCACCGGTCGCGCGGCCTGTGTCACTTCGGAGACCGCGCGCTCGAGCGTCGACGTCGACGGGTTGACGGGGTGCATCGGCCGCGGCGCCAGCTTCACCGGTGACACCACGTGCTCGAAGCGCGCTTCCGGCATCGCCAGCACGCGCCGCTCGTTGCCCACGCGCTGCATCGTCGCGCCGTCGTGCGACTCGGGCAGCTCAAGCCGTGGAGGCGCCATCAGCGCGAGCGCCGCCATCGCCAACCACGCGGCGTGCCCTTTCATCTGGCGCTGGCGGGTGGAGACGGCCACGGGGAGTTTCCGTAACCACACGGTGAGAAATCACCCACCGAAAATCAATGCGCGGCGCACGATTTCTCCGCGCTAATCGGTGCCCATGAATCTTCGCCGAACCGCGTGGGCTGTGGCGCTGGTGTTGAGCGCGTGCCGTGACCCCGAGCCGACCTGCACGGAGGGGCAGACGTTGTGCGCCGGTGCGTGTGTCGAGACCGCCGACGATTCGGCGAACTGCGGCGCCTGTGGCACGGCCTGCGGAAGCGCCGAGCACTGTCGCAGCGGCGCGTGCGTGAGTGGCTGCGTGGTCGGGGCTCGCTTCGTGGCGGCGGGCACCGTCGAAGGGTGTCTGATCTGCGACCCGGCGCGGTCGTCGACGGCGTTGTCTCCACACACCAACGGCACCACGTGCGCGACCGGCGTGTGCAACGCGGGCGCGTGCGCCACCGGCTGCTTCATCAATGGCGTCTTCGTCGCCGACGCGTCACTCAACCCGGCCAACCCGTGCCAGCGCTGCGAGGCGCTCACGTCGACCTCGGCGTGGACCGAGCTTGGGAACGGGGCCGGCTGTGGCAACGGTCAGGTGTGCAACGCGGGCGCGTGCGGCGCGGGCTGCTTCATCGACGGCGCGCAGCGCGCGACCGGCGAGGTGAACCCGGCGAACGCCTGTCTGCACTGCGCGCCGGGAACCTCGACGACGGCGTGGTCACCGCGAGTCGACGGTGAAGCGTGTGGCGCGGGGCAGGTGTGTGGTGGGGGCGCGTGCAGCGCGCAGTGCTTCATTTCCGGCGCGTTGGTGGCGGACACCGGTGCGAACCCCGCCAACGCGTGCGAGCTGTGCATGCCGACGACTTCAACTACGGCGTGGACCGCGCGCGCCGATGGCCTTGCGTGTGGCACGGGGCGGGTCTGCGCGGCGGGCGTGTGCACGAACGGCTGCTTCATCGATGGCGGTGTGTTCGCCGAGGGCGCGAGCAACCCTTCCGATGGCTGTCAGGCGTGTGCTTCGTCGACCTCGACGACGACCTGGTCGCCTCGTGCCGACGGCGAGACGTGCGGCGCGGGGCAGGTGTGCGTGAACGCCGGCTGCGTCACCGGCTGCTTCATCGACGGCGGCGTCTTCGACGCGGGGGTCGCGAACCCCTCGAATCGGTGCGAGACCTGCGTGCCGACGACCTCGACGGCTGCCTTCACGCCGCGGGCGCTGGCGCCGTTGCTGTTGCCGGGGGCATCGCTCGCCGCGCAAGGCTGGTCGGGGACCAGCGTTCAGCCTGCGACGTACCTCGACGACGGAGGCGTCATCACGCTGTCGACCCGCACCAACTCGGGGGCGAACAGCGGTGGTCAGCAGCTGCTGTACACGACCATCGGCGGCGCTGGCATTTCGTACACGCTGCGCACCGAGCTGCGCGTCGAGTCGGTGGGGGGTCACAACCAGGCTGACTCGGCGGCGGCCATCATGGGCGCGTTCACGCCGACGTTCGGGCTGCCCGACCAGCGCGCGCAGATGATCTACCTCGACCCGAACGCGGTGGGCTGGGCAGACGATGCGCAGACCTCACCATTCAACAACCTCGACGGGAACTTTCACGTGTACGAGTTGTCGGTCGACGGCGGCGCCGCGACGTTCAGCGTCGACGGTGTGCCGCGGCTGACCCGCACGGGGTTCACCACCAACGGCACCATCGCCATCGGAGATCAGACCAACGACCCGAACGTCGACAGCACGTTGCACGTGCGCTCGGTGTCGCTGGTCTGCCCGTGAAGCGGCCGAGGTTCAGAAGGGCGCCGCGAAGCTTCGAGACGAGCTCGGTCTCGAGCTTCCTGACGAGCTCGCGCTGGTGATTGGCCAACAGGGGAACGTCGACGTGCGATGGCGCTTCGCGACCCTCGACGCGTTCCTCACCTGGGCCGCCAAGTCGCAGGGCGCTGACGACGCAGCCTGCGCTGCTGCTTCCACAGCACCAGCGCGTTGATGCAGAACACGATGTTGCCGACGGTGCCCCATTCGTACCGATGGTCGATGTCGACGTACGACGCCGCGGCGCTGAACGCGTACGCCACCGCGGTGGGCCAGATGGCAGGGAAGATGGACACCGCGCCGACCCCCGCGATGACCGCCCAGTAGCCCGAGAGCATGGGCACGATGCCCGGCGGGTACGGGCCCAGCGCCAAGAACCCCGCCACGAGCCCGAGCGCCTGCGCCGCCATGCCGAAGGCCACGATGCGGATCAGCTGCCGGTTGAGCGGGGTGCTGCGCAGGCCTTCGTCGCGGCGACTCAACATCGCGAAGCCGAGCACCACGACCGAGAGCAGGGCGATGGGCACCGCGTTCACGCCTTCGTAGTCGGTACCCTTGGCGTACTTCGCGCCGATCCACGGCGCGACGATCCAGATGAGGCTGATGATCAGCGCCGTCGCCATGCGAATGGAGCTGCCGGTGAGCGGGTTGAGTTCGGTCTCGAGCTGCTCGAGGCGCTGGAGCTTGCGTGACTGTTCTTCTTCACGCGCCGTGGCGATCTCGAGCGCGCGCTGCAACTCGGGGTTCGCTTCGGCGAGCTCCGCGAAGAACGCACGCGCGGTTCTGGCGCTGCCGTGGGTGGCCTCGAACGTCACCATGCTGCGCAGCGCCGACTTCCAGCCGTCGCGAGCGCGCGTGTTCCCGGCCCACGTGGCCAGCGCCTGTTCGAAGCCGAAGCGTGAGGCCGAGAACGACGCGTAGACCTTCGTGACGTCGGGCGCCTCCGAGCTCAGCAACGTCTGCAGCTCGGTGAGCCGATGCTCGGACTGCAGCGTGAGCGACAGCGAGCCCTGTCGTTCGGCGAAGGCCTCGAGCTCGCGGCGCACCTCGAGCGCGCTCGCGGGCCGCTTCGAGGCGTCGGCCTGCATGCAGCGACGCACCAGCGACGCCAGCGCTTCGGGAGCGGTCGACGGCAGCTGGGGCTCGCTGCGCACCACGGCCGAGAACAGCTCGTGAAGGCTGTTGCCCCGGTGCGGTGCCACGCCGGTCAGCACCTCGAAGAGCATCGCGCCCAGCAGGTACACGTCGGTGCGCTCGCTGACCACGTCACCGCCGCGCGCGAGCATTTCGGGCGCCATGTACGCGGGCGTGCCCGCGAGCTGCAGCGCAGGCCCGGGAGCAGACGCCAGGCCCCAGTCGACGACGTAGACCTCGCCGAAGGCACCGACCATCACGTTCTCGGGCTTGAGATCGCGGTGCACCACGCCGCGCGTGTGCGCGAAGTGAACGGCGTGACACACCTGCGTCAGAATTCGCAGGTGTTCGTCGAGCGGCACTTTGCCCGGCGCGTGCGCCTCCATCGCGCCCGGGTCACGCAGCAGGGCCGACCAGGTCACGCCTTCGATGCGCTTCATGACGATGACGGGCTTGCCGTCGGCGGTCAGCGCCAGCGCGTGAATGGGAAGAATGTTGGGGTGCTCGAGCTTTCCCGCAGTCCACGCCTCCGACAGCAGCTGCTCCACGTCGTGCGTCGAGCCGCGGTCGGGCCGCAGGAACTTGATGGCGACGCGCCGGTCGAGCGACACCTGCCGCGCGAGGTGCACCACGCCCATGCCGCCTTCGCCGATGGGGCCTTCGTCTTCGAGCGCGCGCGGGTCGTGGCTGAGCTTCTGCAGCGCCTCGAAGGCCTTGCGACCGAGTTCACCGTCAGACGGCGGCGCGACGGTCGACGACGGGCTGCGCACCAGCGTCTGGGCGTCGCCACGCATGGTCTTGAGCAGGCCGTCGATGTCGTCCGTCATCGGCGCGGACGATAGTGGCGAGCGAACTCAGAAAGGCTGCCAGTTTCCAACTTCGTCCTCGAACGGCAACGCCGCACGTACGTACAGCCTGTAGAGCTTGCCGTTTTCGTTAATGGGCACGAACACGAACCACGGTCGCCCGATTTCACCGACTCGATGCGCACGGTCCAACGCCGCGAGCGCTTCCGCGTCGTCGCCTTCGACTTGCCGTCCGATGCCTCGCGTCGACGAATCGAAAGCCTGTGCGACCTCGGCGATGGGCGTTGCAAGGGGCCATGCTGGGGCGTTCCGGTACTGCGGCAATCCCGCGTGCAGCTCGGGATCTTCCGCGACGACTGCGTAACGGAGAGCGGAGACGCGAACTGTTCCGAAGCTCGTCAGTTCAGGAAGAGCGTCTCGTACGGCAGTCCTGAGCCATGACACGCCCTCGGACGTGTTCGGCCCGTGACATACAGATGTGACTGTTAATCGACTGTCGTTCAGGCGATATTTTTCAACCGGACCGTCACACATGCTTGTGCTGTACATCGCGGCCCCGGAGGGCCAATCGTTGAGTCGAAGGTTGTGCGCAAGCTGCTCGCTCTCCGAGGAAGTGAGTTGACCTTCGAAGGTCTCGGCGTAGCTCGAACTCTTAAGAAAAAACGTGCAATCCGGGGTTATGCGCAAAAATGCGTGACCTGTCTCAATGAGAATCTCAGAGCCGATTTCGACCATGCCGAGACTGTCCACACGGAAGCTCAGTTCCGACTCCGGTTTTGAGTTACACAACTCGGTGTCGCGGCCGCAGCTCAGAATGAATGTTGTCGCCAATATGACTGTTCTGTTTAGACGAAGAGTCACGCAGCCTCTCTTCTTCTCTCTGAAGTTCCGTTACGGAAATCCCGAAGTTGTCGGCCGGATAACTCACGTCCGAAGTTGGCGGCTCAAAGGCAGCTTGACCCGCGGTTGACAGACAGGTCTGGACGACGCACCTGAGAATCGACTCAGTCGAGGTTCGCGCCTTCGTCGACCCAGCGGCCCAGCACTTCACGCTCTTCATCGGCCATGCCCGTCTTGTTGATGAACGGCATGGTGCGGTTGACGAACACGCGCTCCTTGATGCGCGGCGCGAGCGTCTGAATCTGCGCGGGCGTGTCGAACATCACGTTGTTCGGCGCGACCGGAAACATGGGCTCGGTGGTCTTCGCCGCGTGGCACGAGCTGCAGCGCTCCTTGATGATGCCCTGCACCTGCGAGAAGCGAACGGGCTCCCGGCTCGGGGGCTGGAGGTTCTCGGCCACCACGGCCTGCGGCGGTGCCACTTCACGGCGCGCGGTCAGCACGAACAACAACGTCACCGCGACCGCCGCAATCACCACGATGGGCCCCAGCCACGAAGCCGTGCGCTTCATCGTGAAGCGGATGTTCATGAAGTGGCGGATGCCCGCGCCCGCGAACATCAACACGAACAAGATGAGCCAGTTGAGCTTGTGGCCGTACGTGCTCGGGAAGTGGTTGCTCAACATGATGAAGAGCAACGGGAAGGTCATGTAGTTGTTGTGAATGCTGCGCTGCTTGGCCTTCTTGTTGAGCGCGAAGTCCTGCTCCTGACCCGACTCGGTCGCGGCCACGAGCTTGCGCTGTGAAGGCACGATGACCATCCACACGTTGCCCGTCATCACGCTGCCCAGCAGCACGCCCACGTGCAGGTACGCCGCGCGGCCCGAGAACACCTGCGTGTAGAAGACCGTCAGGGCCAGCAGCATGGCGAGGCTCAACAGGCCTGCGACCGTTGGCTGCGAAGGCCCGAGCACTCGCCACGACAGGTCGTAGACCAGCCACGCCGCAATCAGCGAACCCGCCGAGATGCTCACGGCCTGCGGCAGGCCCATTTCGCGCACCGAGGGGTCGATGAGGAAGGCGCCGCCGTTCATGTAATAGACGACCACCAGCAGGCCGATGCCCGAGGCCCAGGTGGTGAAGTTCTGCCACTTGAACCAGTGCAGCCGGGCCGGCATCTGCCCCGGCGCCAGCTGCTTCTTCTCCACCTCGTAGAAGCCCCCGGAGTGGACCATCCACATCTTGCCTTCGTAGCCAGGCTCGTTCGCGCGCTCGGGGGCCTTCTCGAGGTTGCGGTCGAGCCAGTTGAAGAGCATCGAGTTGCCGATCCACATGATGCCGGCAATCAGGTGGACCCAGCGGACGGTGAGATCGAGGAACTCGTGGAGACTCACGGCGCGCGAATGTACCCGGGCGCGCTCGTGACGCAGCCACAGAACGTCAGAAGCAGGCCGTGCGGTACCCGACGACGATGTCGGCGCCGGCCGGGGGCGGCGTGGTGAACACCACCGCATTGTTGGCAGCGTCGAGCCGCCAACCGCTGCTCATGGTGTTGCCGTTGACCGTCACCGTGACGTCGCCCATCGAACGAGGCGAACCCGTCAGCGAGAACGACTTGCGTGCGCTGAACACCGACTCGCTCACGTTGGTCAGCTCGCGCGCCCAGTCGTTGGTGCAGATGTCGGCGCGCGCGCCGTTGGTCGCGGTGACGATGCTCGCGTAACGGCCGTCGTCGATGCCTTCGATGGAGCACGACGCGCTCGCCGCAGAAAAAGGGCCCACCACCGACACGTTCACCAGCTCGGGGAGGTTGTTCTTGAGGCCACGCAACGTCGACACGTACTGGTTCACCGTGCCCTGCGACTGCTCGATGGCGTCGGTGACCAGCACCACCGCCAGCGCTGCGTCGTCACGCAGGAAGCCGGCGTTGAGCCCCGAGCGGTTGGGCTCGGTGACCGCGGCCTGCATGCACGCGAAGGGTTGCTCGTAGCCGCTGCCCGTCACCCCGACCTGAACGTTGCTGGCGAACACCGTGGCCACGTTGGGCGTGGAGGGCGTGAGCACCGCGGGCTGGCCCGGCGCGCCCGCGCGCAACACGCCTCGCTGCGCGAAGAGGTCGGTGGTGGTCACGCCGATCTGCCAGTCGCCCGCGCCCTGCGTGGCGCCGCTGATGAACGACATGAAGTTGCTGGCCAGCGCCTGCTGCTCGTCGGCCATCGAGCACGAGTCGTCGATGACGAAGAGAATGTCGACCTTCGCCGTCGACTGCTCGAAGGTGTCCGACTGGAAGCCGACGGGGTCGCTCACCACGCGCAGCGCGACGCCCTCCTGCACCGCTTCTCCCGACTGCACGGTGTCGAAGAGCATCGTCGTTGAGAAGCTGCCGGTGGTGGTCGGCGCGGCGGCCACCAGCATCGTGGCCGACTGCGCGGGCTGCAGGCTGATGGGCCCGTTGGTGAACGGCGACGCGGTGAAGCGGTAGGGCGCCGGCGGCGTGGCGGGCGCCACGCTGATGGGCACACCACACGTGTTGTAGACGGTGACCGGTTTGCTGGCCGACGTGCAGTTCTGCTGCACCACGCCGAAGTCGAGCAGGGGAGGGTCGACCAGCAGACACCGGCTGACCTGGAGGTCGACGGGCAGTTGGCGCGCCGCGCCGCTGTTGCCGATGTTGAAGCGCAGCGTGCCGCGCAGGTAGCTCCCCACGGCTGCGTCGGCCGGCACCAGCGCGGTGACGATGATGGGCTGCTGCCGCCCGGCGGGAATCAGCAGCGCTGCGCTCGAGGGCTCGGTCACGCGGAACGCGAGGTTCGACCCGGGCGCCATCTCGATGCCGCTGATGAGGCACTGGTTGCCCGACACGGTGCTTTCGTTCTTCACCAGCAGCGTGCGCGTGAGGCTGGCGCCGCGCGGCGCCGCGCCGAAGTTGGCGCCTTCAGGAGCCACCGTCACCGTGCAGTTCTCGGGCTGTCGTGGCGAGGCCGTCATGGCGATGCGGAGCACCGGCTCCTTGCTGTCGTTGGAATAGATGAGGAGGTCGGCGCGGCGCTCGTTGGCGTTGGTGGGCGCCAGCGTCACCTCGAACTCCAGGAGGTTCTGCCCGGCGATGGCGGGCACACCCTTCGCTGCGTCGTAGGTGCTGATGAGGCCGACCGAGAACTCGCTGGCCCGCGTGGCGTTGTTGGTGGGCACCACCGCGAACCACGGCAGCGAACCGTCGCGGCCCAGGAACAGATTGTGCGACGTGTCTCCGGGCGCAGGTGGCGCGGTGCCCACGTTCTGAACGATGAGCCGGCGGCGGGTGAGCGCGGTGCCCGTCGAGTTGTACGGCACGCCTCCGAACTGGAACGGCGTGGGCGCGGCGACGATGCGCGGGCCACCGCCGATGCAGTCGAGGCCGATGCGCGCGGGCGTGACCGGCGTGGTCCCGATGTCGATGGTGAGCACGTCGGTCATCGGGCCCAGCGTCGACGGCCGGCACGACACCGACACCGTGGCGCTGCCGTTGGCCGGCAACACCGCGGGCGCGTTCATTTCGACCAGGAAGTTCTGCGGCGCGAGGGTGGTGCTCAGCGGCAGGTCGACGTTGGAGCGGTTGGTGAGCGTCACCGTGCGCGTCGACGAATCGTTGAGCGGCACGCGGCCGAAGTTGATGCGTTGCGGAGACCACGCCAGCGCGGTGTCGTCACCGCTGCCACGAAGGGTCACCGTGCCTTCGGGGCACAGCTCACCGCGCTTGAGCGTGAACGTCGCCTCGTAGGCGCGCGTGTCGAGCGGTGAGAAGCGCAGCGGCAGGTCGGCCGAGCCTTCGGCGGGAATCTCGAACGAGGCGCTGCCTTCGAGCGAGAAGACCGCGTCACCACCGGTGATGGCGCCGACGGTGGCGCTCGACGGCAGCGGCGCGCCGTTGGTGAGGGTGACGCGCTTGATGACCGCGTGGTTGAGCGGCACCGCGCCGAAGTCGACCAGCGTCGGCACGTAGCAATCGCGCGCGACCGCGGTGGCGACCACCGTGAGGTGAATGGTGTTGGTGGCGGCCGACGTGCCTTCCAGCGTGAGCGTGAAGCGCGCGGTGTGCGTCACCTCGGCCGTCGACGGGTCGAGCGCCTGGGGCGCGCGGAAGAGCAGCGAGAGCGTGGCGTCGGCGTTGCCTTCCACGGCGAGGCCCACGGCGTCTTCGAGCTGGAGGCTGTCGTCGCCTTCGTCGCGCGTGACCGAGACGATGGTGGCGCTCTCGAGGCCGATGTTGCGCACCTGCACGGCCGACCGACCTTCGGTCAACATGAACACCGGCGGCGCGGTGACCGTGGCGTCGGTGAGCAGCTTTTCACCAGCGCCATCGGGCACCACGAAGACCAGCTCGCCGTAACGCGCGGTGACGCCGCCACCGTCGCAACGACAGCCTGCGACGCCCAATAGAAAGAGGAGGAGCCCCGCGCGTCTCATGTCGGGGGAATACATCGCGGCGCGCGACGCCACGCCAGCGCAGTGCCACACTCCCCGGTCGATGCGGTGGCTCGTGCTGTGTTTCCCCATGATGTTCTTCGTGGCCTGTGGCGAGCGGCCCTGCAGCGCGGCGACGTGCAGCGGGTGTTGTTCAGCAGGTGAGTGCGTGCCGGGTGACGCGCGCACGGCCTGCGGTGTGCGCGGCGCCGAGTGTTCCGTGTGCCGTTCGGTCGAGCAGTGCGTGGCCGCGAAGTGTGAGCCCCTGCCGCCTGGGCCCGATGCAGGGGTCCCCGACAGCGGCACGGTCACCACCTGCGCGTGCATGTCGGCCTGTTGCACGCCCGACGGCCGGTGTGCGGGGAACAACTCCATCGACGCCTGTGGGCCCGCGCGGACCTTCTGTGGCACGTGCGCCGCCGACCAACGCTGCGAAGCCGGTGTGTGCGTGATGGGGGCGTGCGCCGGGTGTCTGTCGCCGCTGGGCGCGTGCTTCGACGGCCGTGAAGACCGCACCTGCGGCCGCGACGGAGGCATCTGTCAGACGTGCGAGGTCGGCCAGCGCTGCGTCAACGGCGCGTGTGAATTCACCGCGTGCAACGCCACCAACTGCCGCTTCGGCTGCTGCATGCCGGACAAGCGCTGCGAGCTTTCACCCAGCGAGCGGGCCTGTGGCGTCAACGGCGACGCGTGTCGGACGTGCGCCGGTACGCAGCAGTGCATCGCCGGGCTGTGCCAGTGAGCCCCACGCGCGTCGAACGCGCACCCTCACCTCGCACGACGGCGCGCCATCAGAACGTGCCGTAGACCCCGTTGGGCGCGAGGTTGAACGACACGGTGCCGGTCTTCGGCTTCGCGTTGGGCGTGGTGAGCTCGAGCAGCGTGACGGCCGCCCCGGCTGCGGGCAACGAGCCGGCAGCGGCGACGAGAATGGCGCCGACGGGTTGCCCCGGGTCGACCGCCACGGCGATGCCCGCTGCCACGCCCATCATCGCGGCGCTCCCGAGGAACGCGAGGATGATCTCCCCGTTGCCTCCCAGGGCCTGATGAATGCTGAAGGCCACCCCGGCGACCAGCAGCGCGCTCAACGCCGCCGTCGCGAACGTGGGCTCGAAGGCCGAGTTCTGCCCGGTGAGCAGCAACGCGATGCCCAGGCCCGCGCCGCCCGCGAGCGTGCCACCACCGATGCCGAGGCCGATTCGCAGCTCGGGTGAAGGCGGTGGCTTCGTCGGCGCAGGCGGTACGTACGTCGACTCAGGCGGAGGCTCCGGTTCAGGCAACGGCATGGGCGGCGGGGGCTCGACCTGACCGAGAGCCAGCACGAGCGCGAGCGTCAGCATGCCGTCACTCTAAGACCGGCGCCCGCCGGCACCGCCATTTTTCACGCCGGGGCGCGGCGCCCGAAAAGCAGCATCACGAACGCAAGCGCTGCGCCCAGCAGCATCATGCCCGTCATCGGCATCGGGGTGCCGTTGGCCAGCCGGGCGACGAGGGCGCTCGCGGCCGCCGACACGCCGAACTGCAACGAGCCCATGGTGGCCGACGCCAGCCCGGCACGCCGGGCGTGCTTGTCCAACGCGAGCGCCACCAGGTTGGCAAACACCAGGCCCTGCAGCGAGATGAAGACGAACAGCAGCGCCTCGATGGCGAACAACGACGGCGCAAATTTCGCGACCAGCACCAACGCGACGCTCGTCACCAACAAGGCCGTGATGGCGACGCTGCCGATGCGCAGCGGCGTGGCGCGCTTGAGCAACACCCGGTTCCACTGGCTCATCGCGATGAGGCCGGCGGCGTTGAGCGCGAAGCACGCGGAATAGACGAGCGGCGTGGCGCCGAGCTGCTGCATCAACACGTCGGGCGAGCCCGAAATGTACGAGAACATGCCGGCCTGCGACGCGCCCGTGGCGAAGGTGAAGGCCACGAAGCGCCAGTCGCTGAAGAGCGCCTTCAAGACCACGCCGAAGCCTTCGGGCGCGTGTGACGGCCGCGTTTCGGGAATCGAGCGGTGGGCAATCACCGCCAACGCCACGCCCGCGAAGGTCAGCAGCACGAAGACCGCGCGCCAGCTGGCCAGCTCCAGCAGCAGACCTCCGAGCGGCGGCGCCAGCACCGGCGCCACGCCCATCACCAGCATGATGAGCGACATCACACGCGCGATCTCAGCGCCGCTCCACAGGTCGCGCACCAGCGTTCGCGTGATGACCATGCTCGCCGCGCCGCCGATGCCTTGCAGCAGCCGCGCGCCGGCCAGCATCGGCAACGACGTGGCCGCGCCGCACAGCACGCTGCCCACGGCATAGAAGAGCAGCCCGGTGATGAGCGGCGGGCGGCGGCCGAGGCGATCTGCGAGCGTGACCCACACCAGCTGCGCGCCCGCGAGCCCGAGGAAATATGTCGACAGGGTGACCGCACCCGCGCCGGGCGCCGCGCCCAACTGCCGTTCGATTTCGGGAAGACCGGGGAGATAGGCATCAATGGAGAGCGGACCGAGCGCGGTGAGCGCTCCCAGCACCACCACCAGCTTGTCCTTCGACGGCGCCTGCGCTTCTGCCTGCGACGACGAAATCACCGCCGCAGACTCACAGCGGCGTGACGGTGGCGCGAACGATCTTGAAACCGGGTCATGTTGCAGTCCGTAATGACCCGACCATGGACGCGGCCACGATGAATCGGGTGCTGGAGTACGGGGTGAAGAACGGCGCATCAGACATTCACTTCCGGCCCGGCGAAGCGCCGACGTTTCGGGTGACCGGTGAGCTGCGCGCGATGAAGGCCGACAAGTTGACCGCGCAGGCCACGCGGCAGATCGCGCTCAACCTCATCTCCGACGCCACCACGCAGGCGGGCCTCGACGAGATTCAGGAATACGACACCTCGTATTCCATCAATGGCCTGAGCCGCTTTCGCGTGAACGTCTACAAACAGCGCAGCGCGCTGGCCATCGTGCTCCGGGTGATCCCCAACGACGTGCCGACGCTCGAGACGCTCAAGCTGCCGCCGGTGGTCAAGCAGATCGCCAGCCACGAGCGCGGGTTGATTCTGGTCACCGGCGCCACCGGCTCGGGCAAGACCACCACGCTGGCGGCGATGCTCAACCACATCAACCAGACGCAGCCGGTGCACATCCTCACCATCGAAGACCCCATCGAGTACGTGCATCGCAGCGCGCGGGCGTCGATCTCTCAGCGTGAAGTGGGCCTCGACACCCAGGACTTCAGCGCCGCGTTGCGCTCGGCGTTGCGCCAGGACCCCGACGTCATCTTCGTGGGCGAGCTGCGCGACTACGAGACGGTCGACATCGCACTCAAGGCCGCCGAGACGGGTCACCTCGTGCTCGCCACCGTGCACACCACCGACGCGGTGAAGACCGTGGGCCGCCTTCTGTCGTTCTTCCCGGGCGACGAGCAGGCCTCAGTGCGCGCGCGCCTGGCCGAGACGTTGAGGGCCACCGTTTCGCAGCGCCTGCTGCCGAGGATCGACGGGCGCGGCATGGCGCTGGCGATGGAGATCATGGTGACGACGCAGACGGTGCGTGAATACATCCTCGACGCGGACCGCACCGGCTCGCTCAAGGACGTCATCGAGAAGGGCCGCACCACCTACGGCATGCAGTCCTTCGATCAGCACTTGTCTGATTTGTACCGCGCGCAGGAAGTGAAGCTCGAAGTGGCGCGGGCCGCGGCGTCGAACCCGGCCGACTTCGAGCGCGCGCTCAACTTCGAGTGACCGTCGTCAGAGCGTCGGCACGGTGGGTGGCTGCCGTTACCGATTCCCACAGGTTCGCGCCGGTCGCTCAACGGCCCCTGAGCAGCGCGTGGCGAACGAGCACGTACACGTCACCGTTGGGCGCCGCGGCCACGGCAGAAGGTCGATCGGTGAGCCGGCCCACGGTACGAACCAGACCGAGCGGTGACACCGCGCGAAGCACGTTGTTCTCGGTGTCGGCGACGAGCAGCGCTCCGTTGGGGTGCAACGCGAGCCCGAGTGGATGATTGAAGCGCGCGGCGCGGCCCGGCATGTCCACGTAAGCAGCCGCCGAGGTGCCGGCGATGGTGCTGAGGCTCCAACCGCTGCTGCGGCGAATCATGTTGCCGTCGATGAAGGCCACGTCGCCGTTGGGCAGCAGCACCGGCGCGCGCGGCGCTTCGAGACCTGCGTCGGGAATGGTGCCGTCGACCGCCGAGGTGCCCGGTGATTCGAACACCAGGTCGCTGCTCCACTGCGCGTCGAAGCGAACGAAGACGCGTTGCGCAGAAAGCAGAACCACGTCGTTCGCGGTCGAAGACATCGCAGCCTGGCCCTGCGTGAACCACCCGCTCGGCGCGGGCCCCGCGTCACGCGTGACGACCAACGCCCCCGAGAAGGACACGTCACGCGACTGAGGGTCGAAGCGGTAGAGCCCGTACTCGTCGACGAACAGGCCACCGTCGAGCTGCACGAAGCGACCGGCCACCGTCCATGCTCCGCCGTCGAGGGCCGGCGAGAGCCCACGGAGCGGGCTGACGAAGCGCGTGATGGTCTGCACTCCGGCGTCGGCGTTCCACGAGCGGAAGGAACGGCCGAGTGAATCGGCGAAGAGCACTTCGCTCTGCGTGTCGACGGTGAGCGCGTCGTACGCCCCGGAGCTGAGCCCGAAGCCCGCGGTGACGTTGAGCCCGGCATCGGGCCCGAACCCATCGGCCGTTCCCGCGCGATCGACCGCGCCCGCGATGAACTCGCGACTTCCGTTGAGGCGCACCAGCGCGGTTCCACGCTCCATCGCGACGAGCCCCGCGTCTTCCTGCGCGATGAGGTTGAGCAGCATCGCGCCCGTGAAGGTCGACACGTGCTCCCAGACCTCGAGGCACGTGTTCGCGCCCTGCGCCGGCGTGAAGTGTCGTGGCGCGATGCCTCCGTCGAAGTACGCGAAGCCGTGCTCGCAGCCCGCGTCGGTCACGCGTGAATAGAAGGCGTTGTCTTCACGCACGCTCCACAACCTCGAGAGCTGGTCGGGAACGGTGCCGATGAGCGCCGGCGTTCCGCCATCGAGCGGCTGGGCGTACACGTCGCTGCCGTCGTTGAAGAGCAGCGCCGAACCGGTCGCGCCACCGAGCCGCTTGTCTCCCGAAGCGGTGAGCGGTCGCAGCCTCACCAACGTTCCGTCGGCGCGCAGCTCGGCCAGTTGACCGTCGGCGACGAGCCACACGCGGCGGTCCAGCGTGCGCACCACTTCGGCCACGCGCTCCAGCGTGCAGCCCGGCGCCAGCGTGCGCACCGCGCCGAGCGGCGTCAGTTCACGAACGCAGGCCCCGTGACCGTCGACGAACAGCACGTTGCCCCACGCGTCTGCCGACGCTGAGCGGACGAGCGCGAAGCCCGCGCTGCCGACACCGTCGCGCACCGCCGCCGTCTCGTCGGCGGTCACCAACGTCGACACCAGACCTCCCGGAGTCACCCGGCGCATGCCCTTCTTGTCGAACACCACCGTGGTTCCGAAGCGGTCGACGGTGATGACGCGATTCGAAAAGAAGCGTGCGTTGCTGCCGAGCCCGTCGACGTTGCCAGGGCCTCCGGCGACGCCGGCGAGCGCTTCGAAGCACAGCAGACCCGCGGGTCGTGGCCGCTCGACGCAACGACCGGTGATGCACACGTTCGATGTTCCCCGCACGCAGTCGTCGGCACCGCAGGGCACACCGTCGACCACCGGCACCACGCCGCAGCCGGTCGTCGCGTCGCACACCGCGGCCTGACAGAGGTCGGTCGGCGCCGCGCAGCTCACGGTGGAGTGCAGACAACCGGAGATCGCCGAACACGCGTCGCTGGTGCAGGGGTCTGCGTCGTCGCACAGGTCCTGTGCGCCCACGCACAAGCCAGCTCTGCAGTGGCCATCGCGCACGCAGGGCGCGGCGCAGGCGCTGTCTTCAGGTAGCGGCGTCACCACGCACGCGCCGGCCAACGGGTCGAACCGTGCGCCCGAGCACGGGTCTGGTGGCGCGCACGCGAGCGGCGCGAGGCCCTCGCCGGTCACCGCGACCACGGTCTGGTCGATGGTGAGGCTGACCTCGGCTGGGCCCGGGGGCGGTGGGCGTGAAGGTGACCTGCAGCTGAACGGCGTCGCCGCTGGCCACGGTGAAGCGTTCGATCGCAGCGAACGGCGCGCCGAGCTGCACTTCGACACTGCGAGACGCGCGGCCGGGGTTGCTCACCGTGATGGAACGATCGCGGCTCGCACGGACGTAGACGCCTCCGAACGCGAGGTCGCCTTCGACGCGAAGCGCTTCCTGCGGCGTTCCGTTCACCGGAGGCACGGCGCACGCGACGGAGAAAAGGGCGAGCAGGGAGAGAACGCGCACGAGCGCTACGACCCCTGGCCACCCGCAGCTGCGCAGTCGAATTTCAGATCGCGTGAACACCGGGCTTCCGGTTCCGCCACGGGCGCGCCTGCTCGAGCTGCGCGGCGAGCCTGAACAGCGTCGCTTCGTCACCGAACCTCGCGGTAAAACAGGCACCCATCGGCAGGCCGTCGTCGTTCCAGAACAACGGCACGCTCATCGACGGCTGCCCGGTCACGTTCGCAATCGCAGTGAAGGGCGCGAAGCCGAACGCGCGCGACACGGCCTTCTCGACGAGCCCCGGGAGCTTCAGCGCGCTGGTGAGGTCGAAGCGCGCGGCGAGCTTCTGTGACGTCTTCTCGAAGCCCTTCGGTTCGAGCCCGCCGATGGCGACCGGTGGCTTGCCGAGCACCGGCGTGAGGAACACGTCGTAGCGGCTCATGAACCGGTGCACGTCGCGCGTCAGCTCATGCATGTCACGCAGCGCGACCGAGAAGTTGCCGCCCGAGAAGCGCGTTCGCCCGAGCATCGACATCAACCACGTCGTGGTCTCGACGTCTGACGGCCGCACCGGCCGCTTCAAGTGCTGCTCGGCCACCATCAACTCGCCTGCGACGCCTGCGCAGTAGGTGGTGAAGAACGCGAGCGCGGCCTTCTCACTGTTCACCGGCGGCGCTTCTTCAACGCACTCGTGGCCCAGCGAAGTGAGCAACTTCACCGCGTCGTCGACAGAGCGTTTGCAGTCCGCGTTCTCCTCACCGGGCAGCAGCGGCTTGTGCGTGAACGCAATGCGTAGCTTCCCCGGTTCGCGCTTCGTCTCTTCCAGCCAGCGGCCGGTGAACGGTGGTGCGAAGTATTGCGAGGTGAGTTCGGGGCCGTGCGTCGCGTCGAGCAACGCCGCGCTGTCACGAACGCTCAACGTCAACGCGTGGTCCTGACCCAGACCATGTGCACGCTCACTCGCGTCGGGGCCCACGGGGTTTCGTGCGCGCGTCGGCTTGAGCCCGAACACGCCATAGGCTGACGCAGGAATTCGAATCGAACCGCCGGCATCACCGCCGTGCGCCATTGGCACCACGCGCGCGGCAACGGCAGCAGCAGAACCACCGGAGCTCCCGCCGGTCGTGTAGCCGTGCTTCCACGGGTTGTGCGTCGGCCCGTGAAGCTCGGGCTCGCACGTCGGCAGAATTCCCAGCTCGGAGCTGTTGGTGCGCGCGAAAGGCACGAGGCCCGCGGCGAGGTGACGCTCGAGCAGCGTGCCGGTCTTGTCGGGCACGTACGTCTCGTAGAGCCGCGTCGCGTTCTTGAGCGGCGAACCGGCCCACGGCAACGCGAGGTCTTTGAGCAGAAAAGGCACGCCGTGAAACGGGCCGTCGGGAAGACCGTTGGCGATGAGCGCTCGCGCGCGGTCGTGAAGCTCGAGCACCACCGCGTTCAACTGCGGGTTCACTTCGGCGGTGCGGCGAATCGCTTCGTCGAGGAGCTCGGTCGCAGAGACCTGCTTCGTCTTCACCAGCTCTGCGAGACCCAGCGCGTCGTGCGAATCAAAAGCGTCGGCGATCGACATGGCAGAGCAGCGTACGTGACGAAACCGTCGTGCGGATGTCTGCACACACGCGCCTACTGAACGCCCGTCCTTTCATATCTATTGCGGGCTTTTCAGGGCCGTACGAACACCACCGGCATCAGCGGGTGGTCCGAGCCGCCGTCCGTCGGCAGCTCCACTGCTTCACTCGTGCGCAGCGTCGCGTCGACCCAGATCTGGTTCAGCCCTTCACCCACCGCGCGTGAGAACCCGCCGTCGGTGAAGGTGGCGCCGGTCTCGGACGGCTGCATGTTGAAGTCTCCAAGCACCACCACGAACCGACCTTTCGCGCGCTCGGCCTTCGCGATGGCCACCGCCGCGGCCAACTGCGCGTGACGCAGCGGCCCTTCGTCGTCGGCCTCGAGGTGCAGCGCCAGCAGCGAGAGCTTCGGTTGTACGAGCCGCACGACGACCACGGCCCTGGCCTCGATGCGGGCGGTGGCTCGCGCGTCGCGGTTGTGTGCCGCGAGCTCCTCGAGCGGGGCGTCAGCGAGCATCGCGTAGCGCTCGAGCGAGAGCGGCTGCACGTCGCCCGGCAACGCCACGACGACCGCTGACTCCACCGCGCGCCCACGCACCACCACGGCGTTTCCGTAGAAGGCGGTGGGCCTGGTGTCGATGCCAGTCGGGTCGAGCGTTTCGTCGGTGTCGGGAATGCCGCCGGCGAGCGCGATGCCGAAGACGACGGTGTCCGTGCCCAGCGTGCAGCGCAGCACGCCATCTTCCGTAACCGGCGCTGGCGAACAGTCAGCGAGCCCGGCTGCGTGTGCCGCGGTGTTGAGGTCGCCGCTTCGCATCACGCCGACGTCGACCTCCTGCAGCGCCGCGACGTCGATGTCTGCCAGCAGCTCGCTCTGGCGCGCGCGCACGGCAGGCACGCGGTAGAGATCTCCCGCGCCGTTCGCCGTGTTGAGCGACGCGATTCGTAGCCCTGCGTCCACGGCGGCCGGCTTCACGGCGCACCCCGACGCCAGGGTAAGCGCGACGAGCAGGCGAATCATCGCGCGCGCGGTTTCGGCCAGAAGGTGACGGTGCGCGCAGTGTCGGAACGGAACACCAGCTTCACGTCGGGGAAGGAATACAGCCGCGCGTGCGTGCCGACGTCGCTCTTGCTGATCAGCAGCAATGAACCGTTGCTCGAGTACGCCGCGAGATCTCCGTCGGTGAAGCCGAGCTCCGGGAGCGGGCCTGCTTTGGTGACGGCGAGGCCGGTGTTGTGCGCGAACTCACCGCTGACCTGCCACACGTAGACGGTGTGCCCGTTGAACTCGACGCCCGTCCACGCGCCGTCGTCTTCGGTCTTCGCCTTCGCCGGTTTGAACTTGTCGAGCTGCTTCTGCGTCGCGTCGTCGAAGGTGTCGGTCTCGGAGTGAGAATCGAGCAGCTTGTCGCTCTTCACGCCGACGTCGGTCGCCGCGTCGAGCGCGCTGACGCCAAGGCCATAGTCCCAACCCGTCGTCGAGAGCTTCGTCTCGAAGCGCTTCCAGGCCGCGCCGTCACGCCTGTACGCGTGCACGAGCACCGGAATGCCTTCGGTGATCTCCGAGAGGTCGAAGGTCTGATCGCCCGACTTGATGGTGCCCTTCGCGTCTTCCGGCACCGCTTCTTCGAGCAGCGCGATGACGTCACCCTTCGTCGAGATGGCCACCTCTCGCAGCTCGTTCTTCTCGATGCTCGGCGGCGTGAGGGGCTCGGCCTTGCCGGTCTTCATGTCGACGAAGAACCAGCGCGGCTTGGCGTTCGGGTCGACGACTTCGTCGGCGTAGGCCGGAGGCGTGGACGCCTGGCTCGAGTAGCCCGCGCTCTGCACGAGCTGGGGATCGAAGCCCACCACCGCCTTCGTGGTGTCGACGCTCCATGCGACGCGAAGGCCGACGCACGCGCCTTCGAAGGTGGCGAGCACCACGCGCTTCTCGGTGAGCGGGTCCTCCTGGCGCCACACGCACTTGCCGTCAGCCGCCTCGAAGACCGACAGCGTGTTCGGCGAGTCGAGCAGCGCGCGTTCGATCGGCTTCGGCGGCACCGGAGGACCGGCGTCGACGGTGTCTGACTTCTTGCAACCGACGAACACCACGACGACGGCCATCAGGAGCGCGCGCATGCGCACCGAGATAACTCAGTCGGCGGAGATTCCGTCGAACAACAGCTGCAACGAGCCCATGAGCACCTCGGGCAGTTGCTCGATGGTGGCCACGCCGGAGATCCACCGGAGGAGCGTGGTGAAGTAGAGCTCGAAGCACACGGTGGCGATGGCCAGAGGCGCGACGTCGGCGCGAACTTCCCCGCGGGTCTGCGCTTTCTCGACCACCGTCGCGACGCGCTGGAGGAAGTGGAACGTGAGCGCGTTGATCTCGAGCGCGTTGGGCCCCGTGGCGCCGGGAAGACTGGCGACGAAGTGCCGCGCGAGCGGCTCGCGCACTTCGTACATCGCGTACAGCTTCGAGAAGATGTGACGCAGCGACCGCGGCAACTTCGCGTTCTTCGGCAGCGTCTCGAAGGCTTCTTCCACGGCCACCCGCAGGTGCTCGTGCATGACGAGAAACAACAGGTCCTGCTTGTCGGGCGCGTAGAGGAACAGCGTGCCGGTGGCGATTTCAGCCTCGTCGGCGATCTCGCGGGTGGTGGTGTTCTCGTAGCCGCGCTTGCGGAAGAGCTTCTCGGCCGCGTCACGAAGTCGCGCGCGCTTCTCGAGTTTGTTGCTCTCTCGACGACCCATGCCCGAGGTTCTTACTCGCCTGCGTTCGAGCCCACGCGAACCAATTCCCACGTCGTTCTTCGCGCTGGTGTTCGTCAAGCGCGACCGTGCGTTCCTCGTGACCGCCGAAGGCAACGACTGGCGACCATGAGCGGGGCTGATGCCTCGCGTGGCGAGCTGGCAGATAAATGAGCATAATCAGTTTTGCCATGACGACCATGCGAGCAGCGCTCCGGCAGTACTTCGAAGACAACGGCTTCGGTGCAGACGGCGGGTATTCGGAGAAGTGGGCCGACTTCAAAGTCGGCCGGGTGCCGTTCCCGTTTCCCAACACCGAAGCGCGGAAGAAGGCGGTGAAGTTTCACGACCTGAACCACATCCTCACCGGGTACCGCACCGACATCGTGAGCGAGTTCGAGATCTCCGCGTGGGAGATCGGCGCCGGTTGCCGCAACTTCGCCGCCGCGTGGGTCATCAACCTCGCGGGCACAGCCGCCGGAACGTTTGCGGCTCCGATTCGTACCTTTCGCGCGTTCGTGCGCGGCCGTCGTCAGCGTGCGAGCTACTGGCTTCCGTACGAAGCCGCGCTCGAGCGCGAAGTCGACGACGTGAAGCGCGAGCTCGGGGTGAGCGAGGCGTTGCACGCAGTTCGCCTGAGTGACTTCGTGTTGTTCCCCTTCGCGTTCGTGGCGGGGCTCGCGGTCTCCACGGTGATGCTCAGCGTGCTGCTGTCGCCAGTCACGCTGCTGCTCTGGTGGCGTGGCCGTGCACTTCAGAGAGCGGGAACTTCTCCGACTGCATGACGAGCGGTCGCGGAGCGTGCACGTGGCGGCACGTGTCGCGCGTGGCAGCGAGTCGACCCCCGTCTGGCCGCGCCGCTCGAAGCTCCGCGAAGAGGCTCACGTGTCGCCGCGTTCGGCCTGCCACTTCGCCGCCCACATGTTGTCGACGAGGTTCGGATACTTGCGACCCGCCGCCTTCGCGCGAGCGCGGGCCGCTTCCTTCGCGGCCTCACTCAACTTCGTCTTCTTCTTTCCGGCCGGGCGCTTCTTCTTCCACGGTTCAGTCGCCATGACGTCGTTCTAACGACTGAGCAACATGACACCGCCACCGCAGAACAACGCGACCGAACCCAGCCAATAGAACCGTGCCCACCGTTCCGCCGCACGACACGCTGTGCGCCGCCGCACGAAGAGCACCGTCGCGTTCACGCACAATGCGGCGATGAGTACCCACACCGGCGTCAAACCCGGACCGAGGAAGCGCATCACGCGCGCGTCGATGAACGCCACGAAGATGATGAACACCACGACGCCCATCGACTGCTGCGTCGCGGTCTCGAAGCGCTGATTCTCACCGGCAGACGCGCGCTCCAGAACCGAAGACGCGCGCCGCTGCGCTGCAAGCATCACCGCGAGCCCGCTCAACGCGAGCGTCGCGCCGATCCAGGTCACGACGCGTGTCGCTGACGATTCGCGCGCAACCACGCCACCGTGTCGCTCAACGTCTGGCGGTCGCTGCGCGGGCGGTAGTCGAGCTCTTCGTGGCTCCACAACGTCTTGAGGCCCCAGTGATGCGTCGACATCTCGAGCACCACGGGGTCCGGCAACTTCTTGAGGCCCAGCTTCGCGAGCGAACCGACGACGAAGTCAGGCACGGCGGCCTTGTCGACCTTCACGCCCGCCACTTCACCCACGCGCTCGAAGAACGTGCGCAACGGCATCGCGTAGCCAGGCAGGTGGTACGTCTCGCGCCACTGCGACTTCTTCGACAGCCGCGCCAGCGCCGCCGCCACGTCGCGCACGTCGGTGAAGCCGATGCCACCCGACGGAATGAACGGCAGCCGGCCATCAATCACCCGCGCCACGTTGGTCGTCGAACGGCCGAGTGTGTCGCCGGGCCCGAGCAGAATCGGAGGCCGCACCACCGTCATCTCCACGCCCAGCTGCTTTGCGAGCTTCCGCGACTGCTGCTCGGCGCGGATCTTCGACAGGTAGTACGGCCAACGACCGACCGTCTCTTCCGCGAAGCGCGAGTGCTCGTCGGCTTCGATGGTCGCGTGCGGGTAGCAACCCACCGTGCCCGACGTCGACACCAGCACCAGCCGCGCGTTCAACGCCTTCGCGGCGCGCACCATGGCCAACGCCGAATCGACGTTGAAGCGCATCATCTCGTCGGCGCCGTGACGGCTGTGGTGAATCATGCCCGCGGCGTGCACGAGCGTCTTCACGCCCTTCGCGCGCGGCAACCACGCGTCGACGTCGACCGGCGTGCCGATGACCTGCTGCACCTTCGAGTCGAGCGGCGCACGCACGAGCGCCACCGCATCACCACCGAGGTACTCGAGGAGATTGCGACCGAGGAACCCGCTGGCTCCCGTGACGAGCGTCTTCATGAGACCCTCCACTCACACGCTTCATGGAACTGGCCGAGCTGCTCGGCGTTGGGCCCCCACTCGAAGCCCGTCTCCGTAGGCTTCACGATTTCGCGCGACACCAACGCCTGCACCGCGCCCGTCGCGTGCGGCTGGTGGGCGACCGCGAGCTGCTTCAACTCGTGCGGCGCGCGAACCTGCGCGGCCACGCGGTAGTCCTTCACCACCGGCTCGAACAGCGCCTTGACCACCGCCTCCACGCGCTCGTCGTTCAACTCGGCGAGCGGCGTCGCGCACCAGCGGTACCGCGAGAGGTGATCTTCGATGGCCGGGTTGTTCGGCTGCAGCTGCATCACGTCGCCCGCGAACCAGTGCTGCCACTGGTTGCGCAGCGAGTGCGCCAGGTACGGCGACAACGGCTGCGGCACCGGCAGGTCGCTGTCGATGACGCGGCCACCACGGCGGGTGATGGCGTCACGCAGCCACTGCTCGTCGACGCCGGGAATGCGGTGCTCGGCGAGGAACGCACGGAGGTGGAAGCTGCTGACCGTGGTGTGGCGTTGCAGCTCCGACATCACGTTCTGGCTCAGCTCCTTCACGTCGGTGCTCGCGTTCAGCACCTGCGGAGCGCCGCACGCCACGTGAACACGGCCCAGCTTGACGTTGCCCGCTGCCAGCCTGCCGAGCCACGAGAGCACGCCGGTCAACGACATCTTCTGGCGCTTCTCGCCCGAGAGCTCCGCGGTGAGCGACGCCTCTTCCGGCAGGCGGTCGTACGAGATGGCAATCGGCAGCACCACGAACTGGCGGCCGGTGTTCTGCAGCGCACGCAACATTCCGCGCTTCGGCGGCAGCATCAGGCGCGCGCGGCTGCGCTGACCTTCCATGAAGAACATCAACGACGCGTTCTTCGCGGCGAGGCGGCGCAGCTCTTCACCGAGCTCCGGCACCTCCTTGCCGACACCGCGCTTGATGAAGAAGGCCTGCGAGTCCTTGAGAATCGGCCCGACGACGGGAATGCGGCCGAACTCTTCTGCCGCCGCGATGTGCGGCATCGGAATGCCGAGCTCGTGCTGCTGGAAGCACAGGTAGCTCGTCATCAAGAAGTCGAAGTAGCTGCGGTGCGTCGGCGCGAGCACCAGCAGCGCTCCCGGCGGCACGTGTGCCATCGCGCGCTCGAACGAGGGCCGGTCGAACGTCATCTGGCTCGTGCACCGGCGGAACGTCTTGCGGAGCGCGTAACCGAAGACGTTCAGCGTCTTGTTGCCGACCTCACGCTGCATCATCCAGCTCGCGTCGCTGCGCGCGTCGTCGTGCGTCGGCCCCGCGAACGTCAGCTGCGTCTCGTCGCGCGACATGAGGTGCTTGTACATGCCCTCGTTCACCGTCTTCACGTAGGCGACCGGGTCGAAGTCGTGCAGCTCGAGCGGGGAGCTGCGGCGGAAGTCGAACGTGTGGTGCGTGAAGTAGGCGAAGCCTTCGTTGAGGTACTGCACCTTCTCGTCGGCGCGCGTGAGGCGGCGGTGCGACTTGCTCTGACCGAGCAGCTTGAGCGCCAGCTTCTGCAGCTCGACCGGCAACGCGCGACGCATGAAGTCTACGCCGTCGAAGCCGTGGTCCTTGCGGCCCACGAACATGTCTGGCGGCTTCACCACACCGGGGCGGTGCGAGAACCACTCGATGGTGGTCTGCGCGGCCATGTCGATGCGCAGCGCCCGCTGAATGCCCATCGCGGAGTGGATGATGGGGACCGGCTGGCCGGGCTTCGGCATCGGGCCGAACACTGCGCGCACCACGTCTTCGGCGACCACGTCGACCGGCACCACGTCGAGGCGCACCGTGGGGTCGGCGTTGAACGCACGCACCACGCCCAGGCCGCTGTAGAGCAGGCAACCCGCGAGCGCCGCCGGGCTGTCGAGCCACGCGGGGAAGGGTGAACGCAGCGACGCCGACACGATGCTCGGGCGCACGATGACCACCGGCAGGTGCTCACGCCGCTCGGAGATGAGGTGCTCGGCCACGCTCTTGGTCAGCGTGTACGTGTTGGGGTGACCGGTGAGCGCCATCCACTCGCGGCCGTCACCTTGCGTCGCCTGGAAGCCTTCGTAGAGCTCGCTCGCGGGCTTCGGGAGGTGCGCCAACGTCTCTTCGATGGGCCCCGGGCGCCACACGTTCACGTACGCGGTCGACACGTCGACCATGCCCACGACCTTCTTGCAGCTCTTGGCCAGCTCGAGCACCGACAGCGCGCTCTTGATGTTGGCAGAAGCGGCTTCGGCGACGGGCAGGTCGAACTCCACGCTCGCCGCGCAGTGCACGACGTGGGTGACGTGCTTGCGAACCCTGTCGGCGTCGGCCGAAGACATGCCGCAGTCCGGCTGCTCGAGATCTCCGGTGACCACCGTCACCTTCGACTTCCAGTTGCCGGGCAGCAGCGAGAACACCTGCGCCTGCGCGACCTTGTCGAAGCGCTCCCGCGCGGTGCTCACCTTGCCCTGGCGATCTTTCGATTCGCGCACCAGCACGGTGACGCGCTCCACGCCCTGACGGAGCAGTGTTTCGAGAACGACCTTGCCGACGAAACCAGTGACGCCGGTGAGAAAGACATGGCGGTTCATCAGTGCGCCTCCTCGTTGGTGTGCAGCGCGACAGGGCCGTTGATGCCGCTGTTCGACGCTCCGAAAACGTTGTCGGGATCGATGGCGGCTTTGACCTGACGGTTCAGCTTCAGCGCGCCTTCGGAATAGACCTCGGGCAGGAAGTCGCGGCGGATCTTCCCCACGCCGTGGTGATGCGAGAGCGAGCCGCCCGCCGCGAGAATCTCTTCGCGCGCCGCGTGCTCCAGCTTCGCGTACGCACCGACCGGGTCGGCCACGCCCTTCGCGTAGAAGCCCAGGTAGAAATAGATGACCACGCCCGTCTGGTAGACCTGCGTGAGCCGGCCGGTGAAGAACGGCTTGCCCGGCAGGCCCATCGCCGCGTGTTCCTTTTCGACGCGACGCTGCACGCGCTCGTAGAGCTCCATGGCGCGGCTCCACGGCACGCTGGTCTCGAAGCTCTCGGCGATCGCCCAGTGCGTGAACGTGAGGTCGCGGATGTACGCGATGCCGAACGTGAGCTGGTAGCCGCGCTCACCATTGGTGGCGCCGGCCTTCATGCCGCCGAGCGATTCGGCGATGCGGTACAGCGTCTTTTCCTGGAACTCGACCTCGTCCTTCGAGCCCTCGAACACGATGGTGGCCACCGCGAGCTTGAACGGGTCGTAGCCCTTGAGCTTCGTCACCACCGTCTTCTCGAGCTCGCTCTTCACCTTCGCGGCGAGGCCGTGCTTCGCCGGCTTGAGCGCCTGACCGAAGTGGAACTGCGTGTTGTCCATCACCCGCACGCTGGCGGGCACCGCGCCGGACTTCTGCAATTCGTAGAGGAACGTGAGGCCCGTCGAGAGGTCGGGGAACAACACCGAGCCGTAGCGCTGCACTTCAGGCAACGGGAACAGCTTGACGACCGCGGTGGTGATGACGCCGAAGTTGCCTTCACTGCCGAACATGTACTGGCGCGGGTTGACGCCCACGCTCTCACGCGGGGCCTGACGCGGGCGCTCCACGATGCCCTGCGTGGTGACCACCTGCAGGTCGAGCACCAGGTCTTCGATGTTGCCGTAGCGGTTCTTCTTCATGCCGCTGGCGTTGGTGGCGATCCACCCGCCGAGCGTCGAGAACTCGAGGCTGTCGGGCTCGTGGCCCATCGTGAGCCCGTACTTCGCCAGCTCGGTCATCAGGTGACGGCCCGTGGCGCCGGCTTCGATGCACGCCATGCGGTTCGTCGGGTCGATCCACAGAATGCGGTTCATCTGCCGCATGTCGACCGCGATGACGAAGCGCTTCTCCGCGACGGGGATGCGCAGCGCTTCCGTCACGTTGGTGCCGCCACCGAAGGGAATGACGCACGCGTTGTGCTTCGCCGCGGCGTCGACGAGCTTCACCACGTCGTCGTGGCTGCGCGGGAAGACCACGAGGTCCGGCACGCGCTCGAGCTTCTCGTAGCGGATCGCCCAGATTTCGCCGCCGGTGTGACCGTGGCCGCGCCGCAGCCGCTGCCTGGGGTCGTCGGTGAGCTGCTCGTCTTTCAGGAACTCGCGCAGCGCCTTGAGCAGCTTCGCGTTCTTCTTCGGCTCGGGGATCTCGGGCGGGTAGTGCGGCTCGTTGCGGTTCTCGTAGCCCAGCGGCGCCGCGAGCTTGGCCGCGAACCACGGCATCAGCTCGGGCAGCTCGACGTTGCTGATGTTGTAGCGGGTGCCCGTCAGCACCGTGCTGCCGTTCTCTTTCACTTCGAAGCGCGTGTCTTCGAAGCCCCAGCCTTCGAGCGATTCGACTTCGTTGGTGGGTGCGGGAGCGACCGGTGGCGTGAAGCGCGTGTCACCTGAATCGACGCGCGCCGGCGCACTGCCCAGACGCTCGCTGACTTCGCGAGCCACGACGGTTCCAAGACGACGGAGAAAGCCCTGATCAGCCATAGGTGACGCGGCGCGCTAGCACCCGTGACGAGAGCGGAGCAACGCGCGGCAGTTACGCGGGTGCGCACGCCGGTTCGCAATTACGGAACGCCGAGTCTCGGAACTCGCGTTGATTTCGAGACGAAATGTCTCGTATTGGTCGGTCATGAATTCGTCCGGGCGTCCGCGCGATGAGAATTCTCGGAGGGCGATCCTCGAAGCGACCCAACAACTGGTGCTCGAGAAGGGGTACGCGGCGGTCACCACGGCGGAGGTCGCGGCCCGCGCAGGTGCCGGAAAACAGACGATTTATCGGTGGTGGCCGGGCAAGGGCGCGCTCGTGCTCGACGCGTTCTCGCAGTGGGTGCAGCAGGCCCCGCGTGAGACCCGACGCAAGCCCTCGCTGTCGTCCACGCTGGTGGAATTCTGCCGCGCCGCCACCCACGCGGCGCCGGTGCTGCGCGCCTTGATGGCCGAAGCCCAGTTCGACCCCGCCCTGCACGAACGGCTCGTGGCTCAGCTCGTGCGGCCCAGAGGTGACGAGCTCAGAAGCTGCTTGACCGACCGCAGGCCGGCCGACCGTGAACTCATCGTGAACGTCCTTTCAGGCCTGGTGTGGCAGCGGTTGATGCTCAACCAGCCGTTGGACGGTGCGTTCGTGCGCTTCGCGCTGCGGGTCGTGAAGCGGGTCTGAGGCGATTGTCTGTGACGAGCAGACAGTGTGTCTGCGGGGCGCCGGCTTCCGCGCGAGCGCGAATCGCCGTTTCGTCTTCTCATGCTCCGTTCACTCGCGCTTCCTGTCGTGTTCTCGCTGTTCCTCGCGGGGTGTCATGCGCCGCGCACCGTGTATCTGCGCAACGTCAGCGGCAAGGCGCTGGTGATTCATCGCGCCCCGAAGGAATCGTCGAGCCTCCTCGAAGGGCAGCCTTCGCCCATTCCGCTCGAGGCGACGGGGGAAAGGCGCACATGGCTGGTGCGCTACCCGACTGAGGACCGCTGGACCGACGCCGACCGCGACGCCCTGGCCCGCCTGCTCGACGAGAGTGAGCTGGAGGTCGATGGCACGCGCTTTCCCATGAAGGGTCAGTTCTCGATCTCCATGTATGGCGGCCCGGTGAACGAGTTGTTCGTGCGCATCGAGAACCCCGCGCGCGCGCGCTGATGCAGTAGTGATGTGGTTGTGTTGCGTGTTGTGATTGCGACACGGTTGCATGAGTCGTGGCGTCATGTGGCGCTTGCTGGTGTCTTCGTCGTTGTTGCTTTCGTGTGGCCCCGCCGCCGACGGCTCGGTTCGCTTCTCGGTGTGGGCTGAAGAGCGCGTGGAGCGTGGGTACCCGGCGTCGTTGCTGGCCGACCGCTGGGCCATCACCTTCGAACGGTATCTGGTGTCGGTGGGTGAAGTGACGCTCTCGCGCGACGGCGAGGTGCTGACGTCGCCGCGTCGCGTGGTGGTCGACGTGCAGAAGGGCCGTCAGCCGTCGCATTCGTTCGACGCAGTGCCCGCGGGGCGATGGAACGTGGGCTTCGTGGTCGAGCCGCCTTCTGAAAATACGGAAGCCGTTGGTTCGGTGACGCCCGACGACGTCGCCCGCATGCGCAGCGAAGGCTGGAGCTACTGGCTCGTGGGCCGCGCGACGAAGACCGGCGTCGGTACGTTTCCGTTCTCCATCGGTTTCCCGGTGAACGCGCGCGCGACCGAGTGCACGAACGGTGTCGACGGCACCCTGGGCATCATCGTCGGTGACGGGCGGGCCACCGACGCGGAGTTGACGATTCACGCCGAGCACATGCTCTACGACCGGCTCGGTACGCACCGCGACGTGCAGCTTCGTTTCGACGCGTGGACCATCGATGACGACATCACGCGCGCGACCCTGCAGCGTCAGCAGTTGTTGTCACTGCAGGGGCGTGACGGCGGCGCGCTCGTCGACGAAGCGGGGATGCCGGTCGTCTACCAACCCGGCTCGTACGCGGTCGACACGCTCGACGCGTTCGTCATTCAGAGCCTCAAGGACCAGGTTCACCTCAACGGCGGCGGCCTCTGCCGGGTGCAGTGATGTACGCGCTGCTCCCGTTGCTGCTGCTCGCGCAAGTCGATGCAGCACAGGGGCTCGACGCCGGCGTCGTCGATGAACCGGTCACGTCGTCGCGCCATCAGACCGTCGTGCAGTCGCGCCGCGCGCCACCACCCGCGATCTCCGTCGGCGACATCGACATCGAGCTCGGCCTGCTGGGCGAACGCGCGCGTCGCTCCGGCAACGACGTTCTTCCCCTCGCGCCGGGTGTGTTGTTGCAACAACACGGCGGCGAAGGGCACGCGCCGCAGATCTACGTGCGCGGCATCGACGCGGGTGAAGGCAAAGACCTCGAGTTCCGCGTCGGCGGCGTCGCGCTCAACGAAGTCAGCCACGCGCACTCGCACGGCTACGCCGACACCTACTTCATCATTCCCGAGGTGGTGCGCGCGGTGCGCGTCACCGAAGGTCCCTTCCACGCGTCGCAAGGTGACTTCGCGGTCGCCGGCACGCTCGACTTCGAGCTCGGCCTCGCGCGTCGCGGGGTCACCGCCGCCATCGAATACGGCCAGTTCAACAACCTGCGGGTGACGCTGCTGTGGGGCCCCGGCGTGCGCGACACCACCTTCGTCGGAGCGACCTTCAGGCAGGGCAGTGGTTTCGGGCCCAACCGCGCCTTCGTGAACGGCGCCGCCATGGCGCAGCACGAGTTCCGACTGCCCAACGACGTGCGCGTCAAGGCGTTCGCTGCGATGTCCTTCGGTCAGTTCGATCAAGCTGGCGTGCTGCGGCTCGACGACGTGCAGAACGGGCGCGACTTCTTCAGCACCTACGACGCGAACCAGGGCGGTTCGCAGCAGCGGCACCTCGCGAGCCTCGAGTCGACCCAGAAGTTCGACGACGGTTCGTGGGCGAAGCAGCAGTTGTTCACGGTCGTTCGGGATCAACGCATTCGCGAGAACTACACCGGCTTCTCGCTCGACGTTCCGCCCATCGGTGCTCCGCAGCGGGGTGACGGTGTCGAGCTCGCCTACGGCGGCGTCACCGTCGGCGCGCGCGCCGAGTACCACCGCGCCCTCATCTCGACCGACGAGGCACCGCGCGCGGGAACCGAAGACGGACCGCCGACGCTCTCCATCGGCTTCTTCGGTCGCTATGACGACGTCACTTCTTCGAGCCGCCGCCTCCGCGCCGAAGGAGGCGCGCCGTACCTGACGATGTTCGACAACCAGCTGCGCGTGACCAACCTCGCCGCGTGGGCGTCGCTGCGCGCCGTCATCGCCTCGCGCGTGGTGGTGCAGGGCGGCCTGCGGCTCGACGCGTTCCTCTTCGCGGTGAACGATCTCAACCGCCCGCTCGCAGATCGGCAGGGCGAGCGGCTCGGCAGTGAACGCAGCGACGCCGTCGGGGTGATGCCGTCACCGCGCATCAGCGTCGAGGTGCGGCTCGTCGATGGTCTGTCGTGGATGACCGCGTTCGGCCTCGGCGCGCGGTCGAGTGACGGGGCGGCGTTGTCGCAAGGAGAGCTCGCGCCCTTCGCGATGGTGGTCAGCGCCGAGAGCGGCTTCCGCTACGTGAAGCGCGGGCCGGTCGGCATCGAAGCGCGTGCTTCGGCGTTCGCCACGCGCGTCGAGCGCGACCTGGTGTTCGAGCCGACCACCGGCCGCAACCAGGCGCTGGGTACCTCGAATCGGGCGGGGCTCTTCGGGCTCGCGCGCGTCACCTGGCTCAAGTGGCTCGATGTGAACGCCACCATCTCGTACACCCGTGGGCATCTGCCGGCCGCGGGAACGCCCTGGTACGAGCTCTTCTCCGGTCCCGCGTTGCCGTACGTGCCGCGCTGGCTCGGGAGAATCGAAGCGGTCGGTCAGTACGACGTCACGCTGTTGCGCGAGCGCTTCACCCTCACCGGCGGCGCCGCGTTCTGGGCCATCGGCGCCCGGCCGCTTCCGCTCGAGCGCTTCGCTGAACCGGTGGCGTTGCTCGACCTCAACGCGCGCGTGCGGTGGCGGTTCCTCGAGCTCGGGGTGATGCTCGACAACGTCTTCGACACGCGCTGGCGCCAGTCTGAATTCAACTACGCGTCGAACTTCAGTGACCCCGGCGCTGCACCCTCACAACTCGCGACGCGACACTTCGCTGCAGGGCCGCCGCGCACGTGGCGCCTCTCGCTCGCCATCACGCTGGACTGATCATGCGCTTCGTCTCCTTCCTCCTCCTTTTCTGTGCGTGTGATGAAGCCGGTACCGGTGGGCGCGCGGTCGAGCTGAACGTCGAAGTGCGCCCCGTGCAGCCGGGCGTGATGACGCTGGCTGATGACGAGGTGACGCTCACCCGCGCTGAGCTCGAGCTCACGGCCGTGTACGTCATCGACCAGCCGCCGCCCTCGGTGAGCCTGCTGCGCCGACTCCTCGACCTCGGAATTCCCGCCGCGCACGCACACGCAGGGCACGACTTCTTCGCGGGAGGCCAGGTGCTGACCGAGTGGATTCATCCGGTGACCGTCGACCTTCTTCAGTCGGCGATCACCCTGGGCCGCGTGCCCGGTATCGCAGGTGAAGCGCGCTCGGCGTCGGTGCTGCTGTGGCCGCGCGGTGGTCGTTCGTTGTTCGTCGAAGGCGTCGTCACGCGAAGTGGAAGGTCTTCACCGTTCTTCGTGTCGGTGTCGCTCGACGGCGCACCAGAGACGCAGCGGGTCGACTTCACGTACGCGGAAGGTGCGCTCGACGACGACGTCACCCTGGTGGTCGAGCCGTCGGTCGCCGCGTGGTTCTCGGGCGCGGTCTTCACCGATGCCGACGTGGGCGAACTCAGCCCGCACAGTCAGGTCGCGCGCGCGCTGCAGCTCAATCTGCGGCGGCACACCGCCTGGCGGGTCCGAGCCGTGCGCTGAGACCGGAGCCTGTGTTACGGCGCCGTGGCAATGGCGACGACGACCACGTCCGTGACGGAGTTCAAGACGTCGATTCGTGATGCAGGCTTGCGGAGCACCGGCCCACGGCTTGCGGTGTTGCGCCACCTGCAGGACTCGGAGCGTCCCGTGTCGCACGGCGAGCTGGCCGAGGCGCTGTCGGCGCAGGGCCTCGACCGCACCACGGTCTACCGGAACCTGACGGACCTCACCGAAGCGGGCCTCGTGCAGCGCACCGACCTCGGTGACCACGTGTGGCGTTTCGAGCTCAAGAAGAGCGGCCACGATTCTTTTCAGCACCCGCACTTCACCTGTACCGACTGCGGCACCGTGAAGTGCCTGCCGGAATCGGTGTTGGCGGTGAAGTCGGTGCGCGGTGCTCCGCGCGCGTTGGCGAAGCACCGCGTCGAAATTCAGATGCGCGGTCAGTGCGACGACTGCAGCTGATCAGTCGAGCCAGTCGATGAGCAACTTCGCCGTCGGCGCGTTCGTCGGTCCCACGTGAAGCACGTACGTCGCACGCGCTTCGAGCACCGCACCCCACTGCTGCTTGACACCGTCACAGGCGTCACTCGCGCGCGTCGTCAGAATCTTCACGTCCGACGCAGTGCCTTCGAGTGACTCGACGATCTTCAACGGCCCACCCGAGTCGAGCGAGAACGCATGCGCGCCCGAGGCCCCGGGCCGGTAGGTGACCTCGCCTTCGAAGCGGCCGTCGTCACGTCGCGTGAGCTCCACCGTGAAGAACACGAGGAACGCGTTCACCGCGCCACCCGTCGACACGGTCTCGAACGGCCCGTTGGCCGCGTGCCAGCAGGCGCGTTCGTCGCTGTCACCGAGCTCCAGCGTGTCGCGGAACGTGGGGTCGACTTCACACGCCAGCCCATCGGCCGTCGCGCGAAAGCCACGATCGCAGTGACACCAGTCGCCTGCAGGGTCGCGGTGAACGTGACCGCCGGGGGCACACGAGTCGCCCTCCGGCATCACCGGACTGCACGCCGCCAGCGCGACGGCAATCAGCGCGCGCTTCATCCTTCTTCGTGCTCGTGCTCGTGGTGTTCGCCGAAATCGGGGCTGGCCGAGACCACACCCATCGACGCGGGCGCGCCGCCGACCTCGAAGGTGCGCTCGACCTCCCAGTGCTCGATGTCGACCTCGACGACCTTCCCGCTGCGCGGATCGCTCACGTACGCACGGTCGACGCCCAGCGCGAGCGCAGGGCGAACCGCGTCGTGACCCGTCGGCGCCATCGCGTACGCGGGAATCACTTCGACCGGAGTGCCCTGTGACGCGCCCGTCTTCGGGTCGAGCTTGTGCAACTTGCCGTCGAGCGTGAGCACGATGACGTGCTCGCCGTGGAACAGCTTGAAGCCGAAGTACGTCGTCGGCAGGGGCACCGGCGTGATGGTGCCCGCCGCCGGGTCGATGATGCTCAGCGCGTCGCTACCGAAGTTGCCGACGAACACGTTCAGGTCGTGCGCGCCCAGCACCGTGCCCACGCGCGTGGTGGCGGGAATGCCGGCGGGGTTGGCGATCTTCCTGCTCTCGAACTTCGAGCCGTTCCACGTCAGCACCAGCACGCCGTCGCTGCAGCCGAAGGCCACGCGGGTGTCGTTGCTGCCTTCACCGTGCAGGCGCGGGCACTCGTTGAACTCGCCCTCCAGCATCGTGGGGTCGTTCGCCAGTCGTGACGAGACGCCGATCGGCAGGCGCGACGCTCCGGGCGCCGGGTCGACGGGGTCGGGTGTCGACGCCAGCAACCGGCCGTTCGACACCAGCGCCACGCCGTGATGCGCGAAGCCCGTCGAGTGCCGCGTGGGCGCCACCATGCCGATCGCCAACTGCGAGGTCTGGAAGAAGTCGGCCGTGCCGTCGCCGTCGTTGAAGATGGTGGCCCAGCCGTCGTGCAGCACGAAGTGCGTCGGCGTGGCCCCCGCGATGCTCGACGACAACAACGTCGGCGCCTGCTTGCCGATGTGGAAATGACCGTCGTGATCTTCGAAGCCGACCCCCGAGGTCACCAGCTGCGTGACGTTGTTCGCGCGCTGCACGAGGTACCCGAAGCCCAGCGTGTCCTCCGCGTCGGAATAGACGGCGGCGGGGCCCTGAAGCGTGAACGTGCCGGGCTTCGAACCATCGTCGAGGTCGATGACCGTCAGCTTCGCGGCAGTGCCGTCGGCGACGAGCAATCGGCCACGTGTCACTTCTGCTTCGTCTTGAGGGCCGGTTCCCGCGTCGGCTCCACCGTCGGGCGTGTTCATCGGGGCAGGGCAGGCGCAAAACGCCAGCGCCGCCATCAGCAGCAGCTTCTTCATGGGGCTCCTTGAGAGTGACGACCCACGAGCGGGTCTGTCGGCCGGCGGAACAACGGTATCCGTGTTGCAAAAGCAAGTTTATGTGTATTTGGCCCTCATGGTGCAGATGGGGCAGAGGGTCGCGAACGCCTGGCGGCCGCGGCTGCGTGACGCTGGCTTGCGAGTCACCCGGCATCGGTTGACGGTGCTCGCGCTGCTCGAGGCCGCGCGGTGGCCGATGACGCACGCCGAGTTGTTCGAGGGCTTCGAACGCGGGCTCGTCGACCGCACCACGGTCTTCAGGAACCTGATGTCACTGGTGGGCGCGGACCTCGTCACCCGGGCGGACAATGGCGATCATCTGTGGCGCTACTCGCTCGCCGGCACGCCGCAGCCGCGCGCCCACTTCTCGTGCGAACGCTGCCGCGCGCAGACGCCGCTGCCTCCCATGACCGTCACCTTTGCGTCGCGCCGGCTGCCTGCGGCGGTCGCCTCGTGGCAGTGCGCGGTGCAGTTCGTCGGACTCCGCGAGTTCTGTAATTGAGTATGGAGTTGCAAGAAGAAAGTGATTGCGATAGTGATGCGCGCATGCCCAAGGGAAACCGCACGATCGTGTACCTGGCCAGTACGGCTGGCACCGGCCACTACTACGTGACCACGCGCAACCGCCGCAGCACCCAGGACAAGCTGAAGCTCCGCAAGTACGACCCGAAGGCGAAGAAGCACGTCGTCTACGAAGAGAGGTCGAAGCTGTGAGCCGCCGTGTTCCGGTGACCGTGCTCTCGGGTTTCCTGGGCGCGGGTAAGACCACCACGCTCAATCACCTGCTCGCCAACAGCGGCGGCAGGAAAGTGGCGCTCATCGTCAACGACATGAGTGAGGTGAACATCGACGCACAGCTGGTGAAGCTGCAGCGCGCCGAAGAGAAGCTGGTCGAGCTCTCGAACGGCTGCATCTGCTGCACGCTGCGTGAAGATCTGCTCACGCACGTGCGTGAGCTGGCGACCGGCGGGAAGTTCGACGTCATCGTCGTCGAGTCGACCGGCATCGGTGAGCCGCTGCCCATCGCCGAGACGTTCACCTTCACCGACGAGCATGGCGCCAGCCTGTCGGACGTGGCGAGGCTCGACACCATGGTGACGGTGGTCGACGCCTTCAACTTCCTCACCGACTGGGACGAGGCCGAGTCGCTCAACGAGCGCGGCCTGGCGCCCGAAGAAGACAACCGCACCGTGGTCGACCTGCTCGTCGAACAGGTCGAGTTCGCCGACGTGCTGGTGCTCAACAAGTGTGACCTCGTGAAGCCCGCGCAGCTCGACCGCCTCGAAGGCGTGCTCCGCAAGCTGAACCCGCGCGCGAAGGTGCTGCGCAGCACGAAGGGTGTGGTGCCGGTCAGCGAACTCATCGAGACCGGCCTGTTCGACTTCGAAGAAGCGCGCGAGGCGCCGGGTTGGCTCAAGACGCTGCGTGGGGAAGAGCAGCCCGAGACCGACGAGTACGGCATCTCGAGCTTCGTGTTCCGCGCGCGCCGGCCGTTCCACCCCAGGCGCCTGTGGGACTTCGTGCACGGCTCGTGGAAGGGCGTGCTGCGCAGCAAGGGCTTCTATTGGCTCGCGTCGCGCAACGACATCACCGGGCTGTGGGCGCAAGCTGGCGGTGCGAGCAGCTTCGAACCCGCGGGCCTGTGGTGGGCGGCGGTGCCGAAGAAGGACTGGCCCGAGAGCCGCGCGCTGCGCCGTGAAGTCAAAGCCCTGTGGGACTCCGAAGTGGGAGACCGCCGGCAGGAGCTGGTGTTCATCACCCGAGGTGTCGAGCACGAGAAGGTCCGCGCGCGCCTGGCGAAGTGTCTGGTCACCGACGACGAGTGGAAGTCGGCGTCGTTCGAAGACCCGTTTCCCCGATGGGAGATCGTGTCGTCATGAAGCGCGAAGAAGACCTCGCCGAGCGCCCGCCTCGCGTCGCGCCGCGCCGGAAGAAGAACCCGCTGCACGCAGCCGGCGTGAAGGAGGTGACGTGGAAGGACGTCACCTTGCTCAAGTACTTCGTCAGTGAACGCGGCCGCATTCTTCCTGCGCGCATGACCGGCCTCGACGCGAAGCAACAGCGCATGGTCGCGAAGGCCGTGAAGCAGGCAAGGCAGCTCGGGCTGCTACCGTACCTGCGCCTCGGCTGAGTTCAGTTTCTGTCCGGGCGGCGGCGCTCGCCGGCGTGTTCCAGGCACGTCGTCTCTCGAGCGCCGCCGACCTGGACGCCCCTTTCAAAGTGACGGCGTCGCGCGCGTGCGCGCTGGTGTGGACGTGTGCGCGCCGCGGAGAAACGGTCATGAAGCGTGTCGTGGTGTGTCTGGCAATGGTCTGGTTTGCCGCGTGTGAAGTGCCCACGCCGGAGGGCGACCCGTGCGGTGCTCACGGCGAGCTGCACGGGGACCACTGTCATTGCGACGCCGGGTTCACCGAGCGCGACGGCGTGTGCGTCGCGGCGCCCGCAGGTGATTCAGGTGTGCAGGTCGATCAGTGCGGTGAACACGGTGAGCTGCACGTCGACCACTGCGATTGCCACGATGGCTACGTCGAGGTGAACGGGGTCTGCGTCGCACAGACGGTCGACGCGGGCGGCGATCGCTGCGCGCCGAACGGGCATCTGCACGGGGACCACTGCCACTGCGACACCGGCTTCGAGGAGACGAATGGCACGTGCGTCGCCGTCGACATGTGCGGTCCTCACGGTCATTCGCACGGCGCGCACTGTGACTGTGATGGCGGCTACGAAGAGGTGAACGGCGTGTGCGTCGTGGTCGCCGTCGACGCGGGCGTCGACGCGTGCGGTCCCAACGGTCATTCACACGGCAATCACTGCCACTGTGACAGCGGCTTCGAAGAGCTGAACGGCACGTGCGTCGCCGTCACCGACGCGGGCGTCGACCCGTGCGCACCGAACGGTGAACTGCACGGCAACCACTGCCACTGCGACAGCGGCTACGTCGAGATGGGCTTGTCCTGTGTGCCCGTGATGATCGCGTCGTGCGGCAATGGGCATCGTCACGGCGGCACCTGCGTCTGCTACGCGGGCTTCGTCTACAGCGCGGTGAGCGACACCTGCGAAGCGGTGGTGCCTCCGTCGAGCCAGCCGGTCATCGGCTTCACCATCGTCGCGCTCGGTGAAGACATGAGCAGCAGCGGCATGAAGGCCGTGAACGATTCGCGCCAGGTGGTCGGCAACAAGCGGCCCACCGGGCAGGCGTACCTGTCGGCGTACACACAGAGCGTCACCGCGATGACGGCGAGCGCCATCACCGACGTCGGCATCCTCCCCAACTCGTCGAACAACTTCTCGCGGCCGTGGGACATCAACGCGTCGGGCGTCGTCGTCGGCGAGAGCGGCAACAACAACCCGGTGCTGCCGTTCATCTACGACGGAGCGCTGCGTCAGCTCGCACTGCCTACGGGTTCGACCAGCGCGGTCGCGCACGGCATCAACGACGCCGGGAAGATCGTCGGCATCGGCAACTCGCGCGCCCTCGTGTGGACGTCATCGACGGCCACGCCCACGTACCTCGCCAACCTCGCGGGAGCGACCGTGCTCACCTCGCGCGCGTGGAAGGTGAACGAAGCGGGTGACATCGTCGGTCACGCGCGTGACGCGATGAGCGTTCAGCACGCGGCCTGGTGGAAGCCCGATGGCTCGGTCGTGGATCTCGGCACCCTGAACCCGTCGTACGCGGCCGAAGCGCTCGACGTGAACGAAGCAGCGCGCATCGTCGGCAAGAGCGTCGTCGGCGTGGTGCCCGGCAGCACGTCAGGCACGCTGCAGTGGCAGGCGTTTCTCTTCGAGAACGGCTCGATGCGTGGCCTGGGAACACTGCCGAGCGCGCCGATGGCGCTTCACAGCATCGCGAACGCCATCAACGACGATGGCTGGGTGGTGGGCCAGGTCGAGCAGGTCGCCGGCATCGCAGCGCGCGCGGTGTTGTGGCGCGACGGTGTGATCGTCGACTTGAACGACTACCTGCCGGCGAACTCAGGCTGGGTGCTCACCAGCGCCGTCGACGTCAACTCGCAGGGCGACATCGTGGGTCGCGGCACGCTCAACGGGAGCGCGCGGCCGTTCATGCTCGTGCGCACGAACTGAAAGAGAAAGAGGCGCGCCCGAGGCGAGGCGCTGGTGCCGGGGAGCACGGGTGTGAGGGCCCGCTCCCCGGCACTTCTTTTCGCCAGGGTGCGTGGCTTTTCAGGCCTGGAGCAGCTCCGCCCACAGCGCCCGCAGCTCACGTGCGTTCCACGGAGCCGGCCGCCGCCGCGACGCCAACGCCTCGTCGCGCCACGCGTCGCTCACCGTCTGGTCGACCCAGGCCTCCCACGCCAGCACCCAGGCGGCGAGGTCAGCCAGCAGCTCGACCGATTGGTCACGCAGCTGGGGCGCGAGCGGGCCGCGTTGGAGGAACAACGACCGTTCACCACGCGTGACGCGAAGGCCCAGTGAGCTGAGGGACACGTTCAGCTCGCTCCACGTCGACGACAGCCCGCTGCCTTCGGGCGCCGGCGTTCGCTGCATTCCCCGTCGCGCGAACAGATTTCCGTCCGTGTGCCGCGCGTCGCAGCCGAAGGCCCACATCTGCAGGTCGAAGAGGCGCTCCAACTTCGTGAGCGTTCGAGCGTCGAGCATCACGGCCTCCCGTCGATGGTGAGCACCAGCCGCGGCACGTCGTGCACGTGCGGGCTGCGGTGCACGACGCCGTGGTTCGGCGCACCGGCGCAGCCCTTCATGAGCGCGACGTCGAAGCGCTCGAGGTGTTGCGTGGTGGTGCCTTCGCGCTTTGCGCGATCGAGGTCGCGCTCGGCGATCCACTCCGTCGCCGGGCCGGCCCACGTGCAGATGAGCCGCACCGTCACGTTGTCGACGTGGAACTTCGGGCACATCTGCTGCTCGATGGTCGCGACCTGAACCCGCGCACGCGGGAACCGGAGCAGCGCTCCGTAGTGCGTGAGCCGCGCACGAATGTCGTCGGCGAGCTGCGCGCGGTGTTCACAGGCGGGCATCGCCGAGAGCCAGCGTTCGACCGGCCAGCGGTCAGCGAGCGCCACCACTTCATCGACGTCGAGGTGAACGTCGCTGGTGACGTGCTGACACCAACCCGAGAACGAAGCCGAGAAGCCTCGCCGCCAGATGCAGAGGTCGACGTCGCGACGGCGAATGTGGCGGAGGCCGTCTTCGCTCCACACGACGCGGTGACGATTGCGGCGGGTCATGCGTGCACCGCGCGACGCAGCCACATGCGGACCGGCATCGACATGAACATCACCAGGGTGCCGAACCACTCGAGCGCCGGCGCTTCGACCAGGTGCGCGACGACGAGAACGGCGGCGCCGGCGAGCGTCGGCCAGAACGGCCGCCATTCACGCGAGCGCAACGCTTCACGAAGGCCGAAGCCGAGCGCGACCGACAACGCGACGCCCAGCAGCCACGCGTGCTGTTGCTCGTCGATCATCAACGCCACGCCGCCCAGGGAGAGCAGCGGTTTCTAGAGAGACAGACACGCCGGGCAGAGCGCGCAGCCGAGCGCCGGGAGGAGGGACGAAATCAGGCCCGTCTTCGCAGACGGGTGAGCGCACGCGCAGTGCGCCGAGTGAACGTGAGAGGACATGAGAGAAGAGGTGAAAGAGGGTGGACCAACGACGCTGACGAGCTTCGTCACGCGCGCGGTGGTGAGCCCTTGGGCGCGATGGCCCAGACCTTCTTCTGGAGCGCGACGTGAACGACGGGGGCGACGAGCGCCCGCCACCAGGTGCGCACCGGTACGGATGCCACGAACGACCACGGCGCCGTGGCGTGCTGCAGGAACTTCAGGTCACCGTGGTCGTCGGTGTGAACGTCGGCAGGAGAATCCGCCGGCGCTTCTTGGTGGCGAAAGCCACCGTGCACCTCGCAGCGCACGTGCTTCGACTCCACTTCGTGAACCTGTCCAGCGAGCCCCGCGAGGCCCAGAAGGCAGATCAACCCCATCGCGGCAAGGCGACGGAGCGTTCGGCTATCGGCAGCCGGGGTGTAGATGCAATGTAGATACAACAGTTGTGCTGTTGGCGAAAGCGGCTGCGCGGGCCAGCTCGCTCGACGCCCACCGACGCGACCGCCCGACCTGAAGCGTGTCGCCCTCCGTCAGGGCCTCGCGGTCCTCTCCCCCCGTTCCGCTCGGAAGCGGCGTGCGCAAAACCGCCTTTCCCAGCGGTCAACGGCGATTTTGACCACCGGTTCTCAGTGGTCCTGCGACTGAAAGTGCAAAACCGATATTTTGCAATGTGACTCTCAGTCAGTCGCTTGGGACCCGTCAGGACGGCCCTTCGATGAAAAAAACACACCTCAGGCGCTTCCTGATGAGGCCGATTCATCGCACTCCGAGGGGGATCCGAATCGGGAATCGAATGCAAGGCCGATTTGCCGCTTCCGGCGCTGATGCAGACCTGTAGCAGTGCGACTGGAACCCCCTAAGTGTGGGGGATTGGACAAAAATTTGACACCACATCTAGTGCCGACACGCTTGACACAACACCAAGCAGGGGAGGATAAGCCGACCCCCCGCGCCGGCTTTTTGGGCGCCGCGGGCGTGCCGAAAAAAGGCATCGGGGGCAGGGGAAACCCACATTTCGCGCTTTGTCGCACTCGTGCTGCAGGTTGCACCGAGACCGGGTTGTTGCGTTTTTCAACACGTACTTGCAGTCAAGCTGTCAAGCCCGACTTTTTTACGCGTTCAAGCGGTTACTTGAGAGGGGAACACCGACAATGGAGAAGCAGATGTCGTCCGGTTTGTCTGAGGGTCTTGACGCAGGTGTGATTGCCACGTCGAAGCCGACCGATTCCGTTGTGCCGACCGGCATGCGCGTGAAGAAGCGCAACGGGTCGCTCGAGAAGGTCGACCTCAACAAGATCGTTCGCGCTGTCAGCCGTTGTTGTGAAGGTGTGCCGCACGTCGACGCGATGCGTGTCGCGCTCAAGACCATCTCGGGGCTGTACGACGGCGCAACCACCCGTGAGCTCGACCAGCTGTCGATTCAGACCGCCGCGTCGCTCATCATCGAAGAGCCCGAGTACTCGAAGCTCGCCGCCCGGCTGTTGGCGACGTTCATCGACAAGGAGGTCGCGGGCCTCGAGATTCACTCGTTCACCCAGAGCATCGCCGCCGGTCACGCGGTCGGCCTCGTCAACGATCGCCTGCTCAACTTCGTGCAGCAGAACGCGCGCAAGCTCAACGACGCCATCGACGACACCCGCACCAACCACTTCGAGTACTTCGGCCTGCGTACGGTCTACGACCGCTACCTCCTCAAGCACCCCACCAGGCGCGAGGTCATCGAGTCGCCGCAGCACTTCTTCCTCCGCGTCGCGTGTGCGTTGTCGACCACCGTCGCCGAGGCGCTCGAGCTGTACCGCCTGTTCTCGTCGCTCGAATACATCCCCAGCTCGCCCACGCTGTTCAACTCGGGCACGCGCCACGAGCAGCTCAGCTCGTGCTTCCTGCTCGACTCGCCGCAGGACGAGCTGGTCGACATCTACAAGCGCTACAGCGACGTCGCGCAGCTCTCGAAGTTCTCCGGTGGCATCGGCATCGCCTGGCACCGCGTTCGCGCGCGTGGCTCGCTCATCAAGTCGACCAACGGTCAGAGCAACGGCATCGTGCCCTGGCTCAAGACGCTCGACGCGTCGGTGGCCGCGGTGAACCAGGGTGGCAAGCGCAAGGGCGCCGCCTGCGTGTACCTCGAGACCTGGCACGCCGACCTCGAGCAGTTCCTCGAGCTGCGCGACAACACCGGCGACGAGGCCAGCCGCACGCACAACCTCAACCTCGCCAACTGGGTGCCCGACCTGTTCATGAAGCGCGTCGAGGCCGACGGCAACTGGAGCCTCTTCGACCCCAAGGAGATGCCGCAGCTCACCGACCTCTTCGGGCCTGAGTTCGACAAGGCGTACGAAGCGGCCGAAGCCAGGGGCCTGGCCAAGCGCACGCTCAAGGCGCGCGACGTGTATGCCCGCATGATGAAGACGCTCGCCCAGACCGGTAACGGCTGGATGACCTTCAAGGACAAGTCGAACCTCGCCTGCAACCAGACGGCGATGCCGGGCCGCACGGTTCACCTCTCGAACCTGTGCACCGAAATCCTCGAGGTCACCTCGAGCGAGGAAGTCGCGGTGTGCAACCTGGGCTCCATCAACCTCGCGCGGCACGTCACCCGCAACGACGCCGGCGCCCTGGTGTTCGACTACGAGAAGCTGAGCCGCTCGGTGCGTGTCGCGGTTCGTCAGCTCGACCGCGTCATCGACCTGAACCTCTACCCCATCGAGAACGCGAAGAAGTCGAACCTGCGCTGGCGCCCCATCGGCCTCGGCGTCATGGGCCTGCAAGACCTCTTCTTCCAGCTCGAGCTCGCGTTCGATTCCGACGCGGCGCGGGCGCTCTCGAAGCAGATCGCCGAAGAGATCTACTTCCACGCGCTCGTCAGCTCGATGGAGCTGGCCGAAGAGAAGGGCCCGCACGAGACCTTCGCCGAGACCCGCGCGGCGCGTGGTGAGCTGCAGTTCCACGCGTGGGGCGTCACGCCCGCCGACATGGAGCGGTGGAACGGCCTCATCGACCGCATCAAGAAGGTCGGCCTGCGCAACTCCCTGTCGATCGCCATCGCGCCCACGGCCACCATCGCCTCCATCGCCGGCTGCTCTGAATGCATCGAGCCGCTCGTCTCGAACCTCTTCAAGCGCGAGACCTTGTCGGGCGACTTCCTGCAGGTGAACCGTCACCTGGTGCAGGCGCTGCGCAACCTCGGCATCTGGAATGACGACACCCGCGCGAAGTTGAAGCTCGCCGAGGGCTCGGTGCAGGGCATGACCGAGCTGCCCGAGAGCGTTCGTCTGCGCTTCCGCACGTCGTGGGAGCTGCCGATGCGCGCGCTCATCGACATGGCCGCCGACCGTGGCGCTTTCATCGACCAGAGCCAGTCGCTCAACCTGTTCATCGAGAGCCCGAACATCGGCCAGCTGTCGTCGATGTACATGTACGCGTGGAAGAAGGGCCTCAAGACCACGTACTACCTGCGCTCGCGCCCGGCGACGCGCATCGCCAAGGCCACGGTGATCGAGAAGGAAAAGGCGAAGGTCACCGACACCGAAGCGGTCGCGTGCTCGCTCGAGAACCCTGAAGCGTGCGAGGCCTGCCAGTGACGCTCCTGTTGGATCCAGGGATGTCGCTCACGCTGCGTCCCATGCGGTACCCGGTCTTCTTCGAGATGTACCGGGCTGCCATCAAGAACACGTGGACGGTCGAAGAAGTCGACTTCTCGACCGACCTCGTCGACCTGCGCGCGAAGATGACCGTCGCCGAGAAGCACCTCGTTCAGCGGCTGGTGGCGTTCTTCGCGACGGGCGATTCCATCGTGTCGAACAACCTGGTGCTGAACCTGTATCAGCACATCAACGCGCCCGAGGCGCGCATGTACCTGTCGCGCCAGCTGTACGAAGAGGCGCTGCACGTTCAGTTCTACCTGACGCTGCTCGACACCTACGTGCCCGACCCGGAAGAACGTGAGCGCGCGTTCCAGGCCGTCGAGACGATTCCGTCGATTCGTCGCAAGGCCGAGTTCTGCTTCAAGTGGATCGACTCGATTCAGGACCTCAAGCGCCTCGAGACGAAGGAACACCGCAAGCAGTTCCTGCTCAACCTCATCTGCTTCGCGGCGTGCATCGAAGGGCTCTTCTTCTTCGCGGCTTTCGCGTACGTGTACTTCCTGCGTTCGCGCGGGTTGCTGCACGGGCTGGCGGGCGGCACCAACTGGGTGTTCCGTGACGAGAGCGCGCACATGGCGTTCGCGCTCAAGGTCGTCGACACCGTGCGCAGCGAAGAGCCGGACCTCTTCGACGCCGAGCTGCAGAGCAAGGTGCTGGCGATGATGGAAGAAGCCATCGCCTGCGAGCTGCAGTTCGCGGAGGACATCCTCTCGGGTGGTGTCGCCGGCCTGTCGGTGACGGACCTCAAGCAATACCTCCAGTTCGTGGCCGACCAGCGGCTGGCGATGCTGGGCATGCCGCGGCACTACGGCGCGAAGAACCCGTTCCCCTTCATGGACCTGCAGGATGTTCAGGAGCTGGCGAACTTCTTCGAGCGCCGCGTGTCGGCGTACCAGGTCGGTGTGACGGGCGACGTGACGTTCGACGCGTCGTTCTGAGGAGTTGTTCGTGTGGGCTTCCGGTTTCTCATTGATGAGCAGCTAAGCCCCCGCCTCGTTGGTCTTGCTCATGAGCGAGGCCACGAGGCGACTTGCGTTCGAGATCGCGGTTGGACGAGCACACGCGACGACGTGCTGGTTCGCGCCGCGGTTGAAAACGATTTCGTCATAGTGACTCGCAACGTGCGCGACTTTCGCGAGTTGTTGGAAGCGGTTGAGGCACATTGCGGCTTGGTGTCGTTGCAGGCGCTCGATGACGCGTTCGATGTCGACACGCAGCTCGATTTGTTCGAAGCCGCGCTCCTTGCGCTTGACGGAGAAACTCAGCTGACCAACGTGGAACTGGAAGTTCTCGAACTCGCGGACGGAGACTTCGACGTGAAGTTCCGGGCGCTACCGCGCTGACTTGCTCCGTCGTCTGAACTTGATCCGCTTCGTCATGAAGGGCTCGCGATCTCGCCCCGCAGCCGGGCGACCGCGTGGCGGCTTCGCCTTCGAATAGACCTTCGCAGCCTCAATCTGCTCGTCGGTGATGTGCGGGAACGACTCGTGGAAGTCTTTACGGTTCTGCTCGGTCACGCTGGCGGCAAGGTCAATCGGCATCCGCGTTCCGCGGAACGTCGGAACACCACCGAGAACATCTGGGTCTTCCACGATGAGGCGCATCGCGGCTTCGATCTCGTCGGCGCGCTCCCTCGTTGCGTTCACGGCATCTCTCAAGTCCACCGTTACGAGCTTCGAGTGCCACGTCCAGTCGACGCTGCTCGTCGCCTTGAGGTCGACGACTCTCGTGGGATCTCCACTCTCACGAATGCGCTTCACGACGGCGCGAATCACTTCGAGCCGAGCAGTCTTCGACAGTTGGTCGGCGGTCGAGAAATTGAAGCGTGCAAGCGCGGCGGCGAGCCGCGTGAACAAGCGACCTTCGGTACGCTGCGTGAGCCATGAATCATTAAAGATCTCTTCGTCGACGAGGCGATTGAGCTCGCGCTGATCGATGTCAGCGATGAAGGCTGCTTCTGCTGAACCGATGAATGCGGCAGACATGCGGCGCGCTCCCTAATTCTTCCGAACGTCCGGAACAATAATGTTTCGGGACCCACGCGCCAATGCGCCGCTCCTCACGGGTCGGTAACTCCTTGGTTTTGTTCCGCGCGCGAGATGGCTTCGAGCAGCGCCGTTGGTGCGACCTCAGTACCAGTCGAGCTCGACCGGCAACCTCGGGTTCGCCGTCTGCAGCATGCGAACGAGTTCTGCCGGCGGCGGCGCGACGAAGGCCACCGACGGATCGTGCTGCTCGCGGTGTTCAGCACCGCCCCCGGAGCGATGCCGTCGGGCAGCGCGGCCAGCACCTTCGCCAATCGCGCGAAGTACTCGTGCATGGTCAACGGCATCTGCAGGGTCAGCGTCGCCTGCGGCGTGAACGGTTTCTCGAAGTGCAGGTCGGCGAACTCGAGCGTCTCGAGTTGGCTCAACTTCGCGCCGACCGCCGTCAGCTTCTTCACCATGTCGAACGAGCTGAAGTCGGTGGTCACCGCGAGGTGCTTGAGCTTCGGCAACGCGTCGATCAGCGCCCCGAGGTTGACGTCGTGAACGAAGCGGCCTCGGAGCCGTTCGAGCGCAAGCCCTTCGACTGCTTTCGCCGCTGGCAGGTACGTCACCTCCAACTCCCGCAGTGACCTCAGCGCGCGCAGCTCGCCCGAAAGAGCCGCCGGCCAATCGGTGTCGACGAACATCTTCAGACAACGAACGTTCATCGCGAGCGGCAGTGAGTCTTTCGGCCACCGGTTCTTCGCCGTCAGGTGGGTGAGCTTCGAGAGGTCGCCACGCAACGCCGCATCGCCGGGCGATGCCACGAACGACAACCGGTCCAGCTTCGGCAGGCGCGCGAGGTCATGGGCCGAGGGAACGAAGCCGAGCGAAACGCCGCGCCACGGCAACGCGCCTTCGAGCCCATCGAACTGCTCGCGCTTCAACGACCCGACCTCGAACACGTCGCGCGCGTGCTCGTGCTGAACGACTTCGCGCGCCAACCTGTTCGACAGCGACTGGAGATACGAAATCTTCTTCAGCGTTCGCAGTGCAGGAGCGCCGACCACGAACTTCACCGTCTTGGCGTCGACCTCGAGCGCGACCGGAAAGCCGCGCTCGAACTTCACCTTGCCGCCGCGCGCCAGGGGCATCGCCAACGCCGTGCGTTGCTTCGGGTCTCTCGTCAGTTCGCGTTCTCGGGCGAACTGCGCCTTCGACACCGGTCCACGCGCGCGCCGAATCTGTAACGAAATGAACTCGCCACGAATGTCTCCACGCTCGGCCAGCGCATCGGCGAACGCCAACCGCGGCGCGTCGTCGTCGGGTGATTCGTAGACGGCCTCCAGCAGGGCATCGTCGTTGCTGCTGGCGCGCTTCTGCGCCGCCGACCTGCCGTTCGAGCGAGCGCGTTCCACTTCGAACATCGCCTCGAGGTTCGTGGCCAGGTCTTCGAACTCGGTCGAAAGTGGTCCGGGCTTCACCTGGTCCATCGACATCGCGGCGCGGTGAAGAATGTTGGCGACGAGATCTCCGACGCTGGTCTCGAGAATCGTCTTGTAGCGCTGCGAGAGCTCTTCGAGCGCAGGGCGAACCCGCGGGTCGTTCGACTCCACCAGGGCCGCCGTGCACGCACGAAAGAAGGGAAGCGCGGTCTGCGCGCGGTAGGGCGGCGCTTCGAGCAACGCCAACACGCCGCTGACCACGCGCGGGTCTTTCAACTTCGAGAGCAACGTCACTCGCTCTGCGGCCGTCGACGACTTCCCGCCACCGACGGCAGCGAACAATCGAGGCACATCGAGCGGGTCGCGCTTTTCGAACAGCTCGACCCACGCCTGCACGTCGACGGCCTTCCCGCTGTCACCGACCACCGGCCGCTCGCCGGTCAACGCGCGTTTCGTCGCCAGCTCTGCGATCGCTGCGAAGCGCGGGTGCCGGGTCTTCTTCCAACCGTGAATCGCACTCTCGAGGGCAGCGAGCGGGGTCATGAGCTTCGACGGTACCGCCACCCGCTGCGCGAACCCGGAAATGAGTCACTTCGCCGAAACGAGGTGCTCCTTGCGCTCGGTGAACAACCTCCAGAACCGCTCGGCGATGTCTCTGGCGTCGAGTGTGGCGCTGCCGGTGTCCCACGACGTGCCCTTCACCGTGCCGTGCACCATGACCTCACCGACGAACACACCCTCCGTCGCGAGCCGCTTGTTCAACAGACGCACCGCCTTGTGCTTCGCAGAGTTCGCGATCGACAGGCCCATGGCCTTGAACTCCACGCTGGCGCGATCGACGCCGTCGTCGAACACCCCGAAGCCGCCGTCGGTCACCAGCACCGCGCCGTCGCCCGCCTTCTTCAAATCGGGGAGCGCTTCCTGAATCGCCGCGACGAGGCCCGTGATGCCGGTATCGAAGCTCGCGCGCAGCTCCTCGGGTGGCGCCGTCAGGAGGTCGCCGGCGCCGTACCCCGCAGCGTTCCAGTGAATCGCCGTGAGCTCACCCAGCCCGGCGCGCGTCTTCTTCACGGCTGCCCGCACCGCCGCGAGGTCAGACACATCGGTCGGCACCGCGATCGCCTTGATGCCCTTCGCCGCGAGCTTCTTCACGCCTTCGTCCAACCGGGCCGCGTTGCGCGCCGCGATGGCCACCGAGAACCCCTGGCTGCCGAACTTCTCTGCCACTGCGTGCGAGATGCCCGGGCCGTAACCGGTTACGAGAATGGTCTTTGACATGATGCGCCGAGGTAACGAGCCGCCGTACTCCTGACACCACTTTGTCAGTGGCATCGGCGAGTCTTCGCGCATGACCGAAAAGACCTACCGCGGAAGCTGCCACTGCAAGGCCATCACCTACGAAGTGAAGCTCGACCTCGCGAAGGGCACGGGCAAGTGCAACTGCACGTTCTGTTCGAAGTCGCGCAACTGGGGGGCGTTCGTGAAGCCCGCCGACTTCACGTTGCTGTCCGGCAAGGACCAGCTCGCGAGCTACGCGGGCCGCAACCCGACCGGCCATCAGTACTTCTGCAAGACGTGTGGTGTGCGCACGCACGGAGATGGAGTCGTCGAAGAGATCGGCGGCGCCTACGTGTCGGTGCAGGTCGCGACGCTCGATGACGTCGACGCGAAGAACCTGCTCGAAGGCCAGGTGCGCTTCGCCAACGGTCGCGACAACGACTGGATGAACACGCCGGCGTTCACCGCGCACCTGTGATGCTGCTCGCGCTGGTCCTCGCGGCGGCGCCCGCCGACTTCGAAGCGCCCGCCGCCGAGCGCTTCGCGAAGTTGGCGCTCGCGTGCGTACACCGGGAATACCCGAACAAGCTCGCGCACGTGCTCCAGGGCCCGAAGGACGTACGTGCGCCCAGCCAGCTCACCCCCGCCTTCTATGGTTGCTACGACTGGCACTCTTCGGTGCACGGGCACTGGTTGTTGGCGCGGTTGGCGCGCGCCTTCCCTCAAACGAAGTTCGCCGCCGACGCTCGCAGGGCCCTGGCGAAGAGCCTGACCCGGAAGAACCTCGACGCAGAGTTCGCCTATTTGAATGGCGCGGGCCGCACGAGCTTCGAGCGGCCGTACGGGCTCGCGTGGTTGCTGCAGCTCGCGGCGGAGCTTCGTGAGTGGGACGCGCCGGAAGCCAGGCAGTGGTCGAAGAACCTCGAGCCCCTCGAGAAAGCGGCGGCGGCGCGCATCCGTGCGTGGCTGCCGAAGTTGAACAAACCCATTCGCATCGGTGAGCACGACCAGACGGCGTTCGCGTTCGGCCTCATCTGGGACTGGGCGAAGATCGCGAACGACGAAGCGATGCAGACGCTGCTGAAGGACCGCGTCACCCAGTACTACGAGGCCGACAGGGCGTGTCCGCTCTCATGGGAACCCAACGGTCAGGACTTCCTGTCTCCATGCCTGGCGGAAGCCGACTTGATGCGGCGCGTGTTGCCGGCAGACCGGTACGCGAAGTGGCTCCGCGAGTTCCTGCCGACGTTCTCGCTTACGCCCGCAGAGGTGACGGACAGGTCGGACCCGAAGCTGGCGCACCTCGACGGGCTCAACCTGAGCCGCGCGTGGATGTTGGAGGGCATCGCGTCGGCGCTCCCCGCGAACGAGGCGAGCGTGTTCCTGACCGCAGCCAGGGTGCATCGCGAGGCAGGGCTGGTCGCGGTCACCGGCGAGCACTACGAAGGTGGGCACTGGCTCGGCAGCTTCGCGGTCTATCTCGTCACTCGGCGCGGGCTCTGAGCGCTTCGAGCCGCGCGTGCAGCGTGTCGAGATAGCCGGCGTACATCTGGTAGCGCAGGTCCATCGGGTCGGAGGCCAGGAAGCGGCGGAGGAACGGCGCCGCGAGGCGCTCCTGGGCAGCGATGATGGCGGCATCACGTTCACCCGACGGCAACCTCGCCGCCGCTTCGACTTCGCGCATGCCGCGGTCGAACTTCCGCCAATAGAGCCGCAACGCGATGGTCCCCGAAAGGCCGCGCGTCCACGGGGCTGCGCGTTGATCAGCGGTGATCAACCGCGCGTTCGCCGGGAGCATGGCGTCGTACCGGGCCGGCACCCACGCGCCGAAGAGTTGCAGCGCCAGCGACGTGCGCTCGAGCCGCATCATCTCGGCGCCGTCGGGCCCGAGCCTCGCCACTTCCCCCACGCGCCTCGCGAAGCGCTGCCGTGCCTCGACGCTCGCCGCATCGAGCGCGTCGCCACACCCCGCGTCCACCGCGCGCACCGGGCCCAGCGTCGGCAACATGGCCTCGAGCCCTTCGAGCCGCATCCACGCGGTCGTCACCGTCAACGTCGCGCCGCACAGCTCGAGCGCGTCGTCAGCGCGACCCTGTTCCAGCGCATCACGCATGAGCAACGGCGCGAGGGACGTCAGCGACTCCATCAGGCGTGGCATCGACTGACGACGGCCGTGTCTCACGTCGGCGAACGCGCCCAGGCCACCCGCCGGAGCGACCGTCGCCAGGCGGCCACACGCCGCGACCTCGGCCACCCACGCGCGGTGCGCGTCGACTTCGGCGCGTGCCTCGTCACGGAGGGCCGCGAACGGTGAGACCCCCGAGGTCACGGCCATCACCGCAGCGTCGGTCCACGGAAGCTGACGACTCAGGTCCGGCGACACGTCGGCGGCGCGACCCAGACAGTCGATGACGTTCCCCGGTTCGTTGCCTGAGAGCACGAAGCTGCGCGCGTCGAGCTCACGCGCGTCGGTGACGACGCCTTGCGCCAGCGACCGGGCCTGCACCGTGAGCACGAGCCAGAAGCCGACCGGCAGAGCGAGCACCAACCCCAGCATCACGAGCACGACGCGCTTCACGCTGTGCCGAATGATGCCAGCCCGCCCGGAGTTTCGCGCACTGGACACCCCGCCAGCGCCGCGCTTGAACGCGCTCGTGCGGTGGCTTCTTCCGGTGCTGGCGTTGCTGTCGTGCGCGAGGCCGTCGCAGCCGGTGCGCGACCCCTCGCACCCCGACCTCACGCTCGAGAACGTCACCGTGCGCTCGTGGAACGGCACTGAGCTGCGCGTCATCACCACCGCCGACTCGCTCTCGCTGTCCCGCGAAGGTGGCGCGGCGGGAATGCTCACGGCGCGAGATGCAGGCATCACCGTCATTCGTGACGGCACGCACGTCACCGCGCCCATCGTCACTGGCAATTTCCTGGCTGGCGACGTCGAGGGGCAGGGCGGCGTGAAGCTCACCGCGCCCAACGAGGTGAAAGGTGAATCACCACGCGTCGCCTACTCGCGGAGCCTGGGCATCGCCTCGTCTGACGCGGGCGTCATCGTCACGCAGCCCGGCATGTCACTCGAGGCCACCGGCTTCACCGCCAATGTCCCCGAGCAGTCAGCGGAGTTCGAGAACGCCGACACGCGCTTCGTCCCGAAGTGACGTAGCCTTCGAGCTCCGGCCGGAAACGAAGGAGTTCCCCATGTGGAAGTTCTCGATTCGTGAGCTGCGCCTCGCCGTACTCGGTGTCTCGGCGGCGCCGCTCGTCATCACCGGTTGTGGCCGTACCCTGGGCGCAGAGCTCGACCTCTCCGAAGTCGGGGTGATTCCCTCGAAAGATGGTGGTCGCGAGCTCGACGGTGGCCGGCCTGATTCCGGTGTTCCCGATGCAGGTTTCGTCGACGCTGGCGCTCCCGATGCCGGCGACCCCTGCTTCGTGGTCAAAGGGCCCGACGCCGGGTGGATTCAGCACCTCGCGTTCTCGTGCGGCAGCGACTGGCCGACGGAGCATCACGGTGTCGTCGACGAAGCCGGCTCCTGTTACGACTCGACGCTCTGCCAGTCGTACTGCGGCGCGTGGGCCTACGCGTGCAGGCTGCTCGAGACGCCTGAACCCTCTGAAGTCGTGTGCTGGCAGGGCTGCGTCGGCCGACTCATCGACGGCGCCACGCCGCAGTTCGAAGGTGAAGGGCTGGGTGGGGTGCTCGCCAACATGGCCGCGCACGAAGGCGCGGCAGCCATCGCCTTCGCCCAGCTCGCTCATGAAGTCGGTGCGCACGGCCTCCCGTCGCAGTTGGTCGACGCGGCTCGACGCGCCGCGCACGAAGAACGGCAACACACACGGCTCGTCGGTTCGCTGGCGCGGTCTCGCGGCGGCCACTTCGACGTGCGCAGGCACGCCTTCGAAGGTCCCCGCTCGCTCGAAGCCATCGCCCTCGAGAACGCCCGGGAAGGCTGCGTGCGCGAAACGCTGGGCGCGATGGTCGGCCTCTACCAGTCGCTGCACGCGCGCGACGCGCAGGTCCGTGAAGTCATGGCGCGCGTCAGCAGCGATGAGCTCGGGCACGCGGCCTGGAGTCACGCCGTCGCTGGCACGCTCGAGCCGCGGCTCGAACTCGCCGCCCGCCGTCGCGTTCGTGAAGCGCGCGCCTACGCCGTGTCGACCGCCGCTGCCGAACTCGCCCGTTCGGTCGATGTGCAACATGCCGCTGCGCTCGGCTTTCCCGACGAGGAAAAGCTGCACGCGCTCGCTCGCGCCTTGAGCTGACGCGCACTTCACGGCGTGGGTCGAATCGTGATGTCGCCGGCTACCCGCGTCACTGACGCGCGTCTGCGCACGCGCGCGCACAGAGTCAAACGAGACATCGATGCGGCGATGACATGTCTCGTTAATGTTGCCCCTCGAGGCGCGATGGTCGGTGTTCGACCCGCGCGGGGGGGAAGTGCATGCACACCGCAGTCAAACCATTCATTTCGGCAGTTCAGCAGTTGGCGTTGGCGACGACGCGCCAGCAGGTCATCGAAACGCTGGCGACGACCGCGCGCAGCCTCATCGGCGCCGATGGCGCGACCGTGGTGTTCCGCGACGGCGACAAGAGCTTCTACGTGCACGAAGACGCGATGGCGCCGTTGTTCGCGCCGGGCCGGTTCTCCATCAAGGCCTGCGTGAGTGGTTGGGTGATGGAGAACGCGAAGCCCGCCGTCATCGACGACGTCTACACCGACGCGCGCGTGCCCATCGAGGTGTACCGGCCGACGTTCGTGAAGAGCATGGGCATGGTGCCGATTCGGTCGATGGCGCCCATTGGAGCGCTCGGCGTGTACTGGGCGCAGGGCCATCACATGACGCCCGACGAGCTCGAGCGCGCGCAGGCCCTCGCAGACTCGGCGGCGGTCGCGCTGCAGAACGTGAACACGCTCGAGAACCTCGAAGAGCGCGTTCGTGAACGTACGCAGCAACTGACCCAGATGAATCAGGACCTGCGGCTGTTCGCGGGCTCGGTTGCGCACGACCTCCGCAGCCCGCTCACGCTGCTCATCGGCGACGCCGAGGCGTTGCAGTACGAAGATCTGCCGGTCGAAGAGCGCGGAGAGCTCGCGCGTGAGCTGATGCAGACCGCGCTGCACATGAACGGCATGCTGCAGGGGTTGCTCGACCTCTCGCACGTCACCAGCCGTCCGTTGGCGGTGGCGCCCGTGAATCTCTCGCGCGTGGCCGAAGACTCGCTGCGGCTGCTCCGCAGCATCGAGCCGAACCGCAACGTGAGCGTCGTCATCGAGCCCGGCCTCGCCGTCGACGCCGACGAGGGCCTGATGCGCGTGGTGATGGGCAACCTGCTCAACAACGCGTGGAAGTACACGTCGCGGCAACCGTCGGCGCACATTCGCTTCGGCATCGAGCCGATGAACAGTGGTGACGCCTTCGTCGTGCAGGACGATGGCGCCGGCTTCGACGCGAAGAGCCTCAACTTCGAGGCCTTCCGCCGTTTTCATGCGGCCAACGAGTTCCCGGGCAACGGGCTGGGGCTGGCGACGGTGCATCGCGCCATCACCCGGCACGGCGGCTCGATGTGGGCCGAGTCGTCGCGGGGGGCGGGCGCCCGCTTCTATTTCCGGCTGCCGCCCCGCGCGCACGCGTGAATCGGCGGTTACCGACGCGTCGAGTCGTGAGGGTTCGCGCGCCATGAGCGGTAAGGTGGGCGCGTGCCCACAAGGAAGCCAGCCGCTGGCCCAGGCGCCGTCATTTCTTCGCTTCGCTACACCGTCCAGCACGCTGGCGTCGGGCGCGGCATGGCGGCGCTCGCGCGCGTGAATCAGAAGCAGGGCTTCGACTGCCCCGGCTGCGCGTGGCCCGACCCCGAGCACCGTTCGGTCGCCGAGTTCTGTGAGAACGGTGCGCGCGCCGTCGCGCACGAGGCCGACTCGAAGCGCGTCGACGCGCACTTCTTCGCCAACCATGACGTCGCCAGCCTGCGCGCGAAGACAGGCCACTGGCTCGAGCAGCAGGGCCGGCTCGTGGAGCCGATGGTGCTGCACCCCGGCGCCGCGCACTACGCGCCCATCTCGTGGGGAGAAGCGTTCTCGCTCGTCGCCAACGCCTTGAAGGCCCTGCCGTCGGCTGACGCCGCGGCGTTCTACACGTCGGGCCGCGCGTCGAACGAGGCCGCGTTTCTGTACCAGTTGTTCGCGCGCGCGCTGGGCACCAACAACCTGCCGGACTGCAGCAACCTCTGTCACGAGTCGAGCGGCAAGGGGCTGGCGACGACCATCGGCGTGGGCAAAGGCACCGTGCAGCTGAGCGACTTTGCGCTCGCCGACTGCATCATCATTCTCGGGCAGAACCCGGGCACCAACCACCCGCGCATGTTGTCGACGTTGCGCGCGGCGGCGTTGCGCGGCGCGAAGATCATCGCCGTGAACCCGCTGCGCGAGGTCTCGCTCGAGGCCTTCGCCGACCCGCAGTCGCCCGGCGGACTCCTCGGCTTCGGGACGAAGCTGGCGACGCAGTACGTGCAGGTCCGCATCAACGGTGACGTGGCGTTCTTGAAGGGCGTGATGAAGGCGGTGTTCGCGCTCGACGCGCTCGACCGCGCGTTCATCGACGAGCACACCGTCGGTTTCGAGGCACTCCGCGCTTCGGTGGAATCGGCCAGCTGGGAGGAACTCGAAGCGGCCTCAGGCGTCACCCGCGCGGACATGGAAGAAGCTGGCCGCACCTACGCCGAATCGAAGGCCGTCATCGCGTGCTGGGCGATGGGGCTCACGCAGCACAAGAACGGCGTGGGCAACGTTCGTGAGGTGGTGAACCTGCTGGCGCTGCGCAGCAACATCGGCCGGCCCGGCGCCGGTGCGTGCCCGGTGCGTGGTCACAGCAACGTGCAGGGTGACCGTACCGTCGGCATCTACGAAGCACCGAGCGAGGCGTTCCTGGCGAAGCTCGACCAAGGCACCGGCATCGAGAGCCCGCGCAAGCACGGGCACGACGTGGTCGGCACCATCGCCGCGATGGAGAAGGGTGAAGTCACCGTCTTCATGTCGCTGGGTGGGAACTTCGTCTCGGCCTCGCCCGACACGCAGCGCACCGCGAAGGCGCTGCACCGGTGCTCGCTGACGGTGCAGGTGAGCACCAAGTTGAATCACTCGCACCTCGAGACGGGGCGCACCGCGCTCATTCTTCCCTGCCTCGGCCGCACCGAAGACGACCGCGGGCAGTTCGTCACCGTCGAAGACTCGATGAGCGTGGTGCACAAGAGTCAGGGCCGTCTGAAGCCATGCAGCCCGCTCGTGCACGGCGAGCCGTGGATCATCGCGCAGTTGGCCCACGCCACCCTGGGGAATGCGGGCCACGTCGACTGGGAAAGACTCGCCGACGACTACGACGCCATTCGCGACCTCATCGAGAAGTCGATCGACGGCTTCGAGCGCTACAACGAACGCGTGCGTGAGCCGGGCGGCTTCGTGCTCGTCAACGCTGCGCGCGAGCGTCAATGGCATACGGCGTCGCAGAAGTGCGAGTTCACCGTGCAGCCGCTCCCGCACCACGATGTCGGTGTTGACGAGTTGTTGATGATGAGCATCCGCTCGCACGACCAGTTCAACACCACCGTGTACGAGTTGAACGACCGCTACCGCGGCATCAGCGGCGAACGGAACGTGGTGTTCATGAATCACGACGACGCGAAGAACTTCACGCCGACGGTGACGCTCGCGCGCGGCGAGGTTCACCTGCCGAAGTTCCGCGTGGTGCCGTACGACATTCCCCGCGGGAACTGCGCGACGTATTTCCCCGAGACCAACGCGTTGGTGCCGCTCGAGTCGATCGCCGACGAGAGCCGCACGCCAACTTCGAAGTCGGTGGTGGTGAAGGTGCTCCGTGAGTGAACTGACGGCGAGGCTCCCGAAGGTGAAGGTGCGCGGTGAACGGCGTGAACCGACGCTCGACGTCGTCGCCCACGAGGAACCGCTCGAACTGCAGGTGCACGGCACGTCACTCGCGGTGGTGATGCGCACGCCCGGTCACGACGAAGAGCTGGGCGCAGGCTTTCTGCTCACCGAGGGCGTCATCTCGGCGTGGACCGAAGTGGAGTCCATTCGCCACTGCACGACGGCGCCGACGCCGGAGGCAGAAGACAACGTGTTGCAGATTCACCTGCGCGTGCCCGTCGACCTCGCGAAGTTCAAGCGGCACCAGTTCGCGAGCAGCTCGTGCGGCGTGTGCGGCAAGGCGACGCTCGAGAACGCGCTGCGTACGTCGCCGCCGATTCGCTCGGAGTTGACGGTGTCGCCCGCCGTCCTGGTGTCGTTGTCGGCGAAGCTGCGCGCCAACCAACCGGCGTTCGATACCACCGGTGGTTTGCATGCCGCGGGGCTGTTCACCGTACGCGGCGAGTTGCTGGTGGCGCGGGAAGACGTGGGCCGTCACAACGCGGTCGACAAGGTCATCGGCTGGGCGTTGCACAGCGGCACGTCGATGAGCGGCGCGGTGATGATGGTGTCCGGCCGCCTGAGCTTCGAGCTGGTGCAGAAGTGCGTGGCCGCGAAGATCCCGGTGCTCGCGGGCATCTCGGCGCCCACGTCACTCGCGGTGCGCATGGCCGACGCGCTGGGCGTCACGCTGGTGGGCTTCCTGCGTGACGACGGCATGAACGTCTACGCACACGCCGAACGCATCACGGCTGCGACCTGAGCCACGCTGCCGACTTCGCGACCCGGCCCACCGACGACGACGCGAACAAGAGCTGGTGTAGAGACCAGGACCCATGGCGAGTTTCGGTCACGTCGCAGTCGGCATCGCTGCAGCGCGTGTGTGCGACGGTGAGTTCCGGTGGAAGACGATGGTCGCGCTCGCTGCGTTCTCGCTCGTGCCCGACCTCGACGTCATCGCCTTCAAGTTCGGCATTCCGTACGCGGCGCCGTTCGGTCACCGCGGCGCGACGCATTCGATTCTGTTCGCCATCTTCGCCGGCGTCGTCGCCTTCGCGCTCACCAGAGACCGGAAGGCGATGCTCACGCTCTTCCTCGTGGTGCTCTCACACCCGCTGCTCGATTCGCTCACCGATGGTGGGCTGGGCGTCGCGTTGTGGTGGCCGTTCTCCGACGAGCGCGTCTTCTCTCCGTGGACGCCCATCCCCGTGGCGCCGATCGGCAAGGGAATGCTGTCTGCGCGTGGCGCGTACGTGATGTTCGTGGAAGCAGCGGTGTCGCTGCCGTTCATCCTGCTCGCGCATCTCTTCGCGCCGAAGCGCGCTCACTCCGAGTCTTCGAGCTGACGCTGCGCGGCGCAGCCGTCGTCGCGCCCCAGCACGCACGCGCGTTTGAGCGCTTCGAGCGCCGACTTCTTGTCCTGTGGAACGCCTTTGCCGTTCGCGAGCGCGACGCCCAGTGAGAAGCAGCTGCCAGCAGCGTTGGCGTCACACGAGCGGCGGAGCAACGCGAGGCCCGCCTTCGCGTCCTTCTTCACGCCTTCGTCGTTGATCTGCTTCCACGCGAGGTTGTTGCACGCGCTCTGATGACCGAGGTCGCAGGCCATCACCGCGATGGCCGCGCCACGCTTCACGTCCTTCCTCGTGCCGACGCCGTCGGACAACGCGATGCTGAGGTTGTGACAGCTCTGCGCGTGGCCGAGCTTGCAGGCCTTCTCGAGAGTCGGCACCGCCGCGCGCGCGTCGGTCATGGCCTTCACGCCGCCCAGGTAGATCTTCGACAGCACTTCACACGCCTCGGCGCTGTCTCTCGCGCAGCCTTCCTTCGCGAACTTCAGCGAACGCTCCGGGGCGGGCTTGAGCCACACGTCATTCAACAGGTCCCGCGCGAGCCGGCCGCACGCGCCGGACCACGTCACGCACGTCTTCTCGAGCAACGCGACGGCCGCTTTGGGGTCTGGCGCAGCGCCGACGCCCGTGCCGAGCACCCAGCTCGCGTTGAGGCAGGTCTGCCCGCCTTCGTTGCTGCAGGCCTCGAGCATCAAGCGCCGCGCGATGGCCTCGTCTTTCTCGACGCCTTCGCCGCGCATGTAGCGAACGCCGAGGTTGCTGCACGACGACGGGTCTCCCGCATCGCAACCGTCAGAGAACAACTTCGCTGCGCGCTTCATGTCGCGCTCGGTGCCGAAGCCGTTCATCAACATCAACGCCTCGCCGAAGCACTGCGTGCGTTTGTTCGCCTCGCACAGCGCGTGGGCGGCTTCGTACAGGCGAGCGTGAAACGGCGGCGGCAGCAGCTTCTGCTCGGCCAGCATTTCGAGCTGCACGCACCGCGCGGAGTCGCCTTTCTCACAGGCTGCGAGGCACGGCTCGGGCTTCATCGCCATGCATGGAACGGCAGGCGCGGCACCCACGACCAACACCATCAAGGCGAGCATTCGCGCAGTCTACGGCCAGGTGTCGACGCCCGGCAGCCCGGCCCTGCGCTCTTCAACCCCGGGCGCCGTCGAGACGACCGCAGCGCGTGCTGCGTCGACCGTGATGCCTCACGGCCACCTGTTGATTCCCGGAAGACCGGCCAGCGAGCCTTCCCGATGCACGACGCAGAAGCGCTGACCGGTCGGGGCTTCCATCACCGTCCAATGCTTCACCTTCGCCACCTTCCTGGCGCCGAGTGCTTCGAGCCGCGCGACCTCCGCTGCCTCGTCGTCGGTCTCGAGGTCGAGGTGCACGCGGCTCTCGTGCGAGACGTTCTGCACCGAGACGCGAAGGTCGCGCCCACGGGCCGAGAGGCCGACGTACTGCGCGCCATCGTCGTCTTCTTCAGGCTGCATTCCGAGCGCCTGACCCCAGAAGCTCGCTAGAGAGCTGAACCGCTAAGCGGAAGCGCGGAAGCTCGCGAGCACGTAGAGGTTCGCGATGGCGGCAGCGCGGTT